>JAHHIC010000046.1 GCA_019359035.1 Scytonematopsis contorta HA4267-MV1
ATTGACGGCGTTAAAGCTAGAGGAGAAAAAGCTAACTACAGTACGCAACGTGTCAAATTTGACTCTAACCGTTCAGGTTAACTTTTCGTTACATAGTTATAAATTTTCCCGCCCACCTACTTAAATAGAAATAGGAAATACCCAATGTTTATAATTTGGGTCACGATTTTCAGTGATTGCGGTCAGTTTTTCTCTAAGTTTCTCGCTGATGGGTCGAGTTTCTGGCATTACATAATTTTCAACTCGGTTCACTGGTACAATTTTTGCCGCAGTACCACTTAAGAAAACTTCGTCAGCAATAAACAACTCAGATTTGTCAACGGGACGTTCTACTGTAGGGATACCCAAATCTTTAGCAATAGTTAGGACACTATCTCTAGTAATCCCTTCTAAAATATCTTGCTCGAAACCGGGAGTAATTATTTGTCCGTTCCTGACAATAAAAATATTCATCCCAGAGGCTTCGCTTATTTTACCTTGGGAATTTAGTAAAATTGATTCGTCAAAACCAGATTCTACTGCTTCGGTTTTCGCTAGAGATGATGTAATATAGGCTCCACTAATTTTACCTCGTAGTGGAAAACTTCGGTCTTCTTGGCGATACCATGAACTAAATCGACAACTTACCCCAGATGGTGATAAATAGTCCCCTAGCTCTAAACCATATACAAGAAAATCTTTATCTATATTGTGTAATCTGGGAGAAATTCCTAAATCAGAAGTATAGACAAATGGACGAATATAAAAAGAACTTGTAGGTCTATTCTTTTTGACGAATTCAATTATAGTTTCTTTGATTTTTTCCGCTGGTAAATCCAGATGTAAAAATCTTGCGCTGTTGCTTAATCTTTTACAATGATTGTCTAACCTAAATAGTAATATTTCTGTTTCATCTTGCGGGTTTGGAATACCGCGCATTCCTCCAAACGCGGCAGTTCCATAGTGCAAGGCATGAGTCGCAATTGATAGCTTAGCTTCAGTAAATGGTATAAATTGGTTTTGGAAGTAAGCAATAGGTAAAAAATTGTACATCCTTATTCTTCTTGCCTGTGGCTTCGGTCGATTTTGTTTGCAGTAATCCTCTTTACTTAATTAGATTAACATTTTATTGTGGACGTTGCTTAATCGAGTAACCACATTTGTGATTGTGAGGTATCTTCATCAGGTGAGGATTGCTGGACTGGTTGTGATGGGACAATTGGTGCTTGGTATCTTTTTTCAATACTTCGGTGTGATTTTCTGTAAGCTAAGGGGTTATATTTCTCCTGTTTTGGTTTTTCTTCCTGGGGTTTTTCTTGTTGTGTTTTCTGTACTTTAATGCTGTTAATTTCATCTATGATTTGGGTGTTTGTTTCCGCTAAGCTGAGTGCGGCTTTTTTGGCGTCGTTCAGTTCTCTACTTAATCGCTCTACTAAGGTTTTTTGCTCAGTCAATTCTGATTGTAAATCTGAGTTGTGTTGTTGTAATTTTTCTTCGTTTTCTTGTGTTTTACTTAAAAGATTAGTTAATTTTTTGACGGTTTTGTCTAAATCTTGACCTTTTTCTCGCAAGTTTTGTTGAATTTCCTTTGATTCGTTGAAGTTTGCTTCTAAATCTAAGTTTTGCTGCTGTGCTTTTTCTAGTTCGGCACGTAGCTCTTTAATATTGGCTTCTAAATCTAGATTTTTTTGCTTTTGATTTGTTTCTTTTTCCTGTGCTTGCTCTAAGGAGGCTTTTAGGTGTTTTATTGTGGCTTCCAATTCATCAACTAATCTTGTGTCCGTTATTTTTTCAGTACTAGGTTCAGGTGCTAATTTTTCTGTTTCCTGTATTTTCTCCGCTTTCACATCTATCACTGTTTCACCAGGAGTTGGTGTAACTTTTGTGACTTCTTCTTTAACTAATTCAGCGATACGTTTTCTAGCCATAATTTATTTTCTCCTATTTTTCCTTACTATTTTTCCAATCGCGTTGCAACTCATCTGTTACCCCACGATAGTCAGACTCTGCCTCTCGTGCATTGTTTCCTCGCAGTTTAGTTATTGCCACACCATCAAGTGCTGCTCTTTCGTGAGCTTTGTATGCTCGGATAAAAGTGTTAAATACAGGAATACCTAACTCTAAAAGTGTTTTTTGCGCTTCCAGTGCTTCGTTTAAACTCCGCGAATCCACTTTTGTTAATAACACCCGGTGGGGGGTTCCTGTTGAAAGAACTGCCTTTCTGACTGTTTCAATCAAAACGGCTAAGTCCATTGCAGCAGCAGGTGTGGGTAAAACTAGATAATCTGCGTTTTCCACAACTACTGCCAATGCTTCTGAATGCAATGCGGGAGGTGTATCTACTACTATTAAATCGTAACCTTGAATTTTGCGTAATTCACCTAAAAGTATAGGATTTGTTTCTTGAGCTATATCAAACCCTATGCTTTTATCGGTACGTTCCCACCACCAAGTTGCAGACCCCTGAACATCTGCATCTACTAAAAGTACCTTTGATTTTTCGGAAAGAGTTGCAGCCAGATTGACTGCGGTAGTGGTTTTGCCCACTCCACCTTTACCGTTGAGGATAACGATGATTTTTGGCACTTTCTGAATACCGATGCAGCCTATAAGAATATTACAACTTTATGTGGCCTTTTTTATTTATTAGGTGGTGGGAATTTTGGGCATATGGAGGAGTTGATACTATTTCTCTGTGAAATATTTTACGGTATGAGCCTCACTTCTAGCCGCAAAGACGCAAAGTTAGACTAGGCAGGTGTTGAAGAGAGATTTTATAGAGAGGCGTTACATGTCAATCTCTACATTTATTTGGTTAGGGATATATTATAGTATTTTTAATTGTTTATGGCAACCTTTAATTGTTTAAATAAAATCATTTTTCTTTTGAAAAAGACTTCCGAAAAATTGTTACATACTGCTGTAGTTGAATTCAAGAAATAAAGTTAGTTAATGCGCTTAGCAATTGTGTGTAATACACCTAATTGTGAGAAATAGTAGTGTGCTTTTCCGGTTGCAACCAGGATATCACAGTCTTGTTAGATATTTAGCTAGAGTAATTTTTGGGAGATTAATTACTTTTGCTAAGAAATATAATTTATTACTCAATTGAAGGAGTCTACTAAATATGCACGCAATTATTTTTTTAAATAAGTTAAGTCATTTAAACTTAGATGTTGTTGCTCAAAAGCTTATATGTCAGGACTTTGGTTATGGATGGACAGTTGAAAAAACAAAGTTGGAGATTACAAGCTACAAAAAATTTCTTTATCTTAATTTCCTTTTCCCCTATAAAGAATTTACTCCAACTTGGGAAATAGATAAAGTCTGGCATACACATATTTTAACCGATACATATCAATATATTCAGGATTGTCATAGCTTATTTGGCTATATTTTGCATCATCGTTCTTCTATGAAAAATAATGACAATAGTAATCAAAATCAAACTAATTCTACCGAATTTACTTTAATTAATTTTGAAGAAAGTCTGGGATTAGATATTTGGGAAAGCGTTCATCATACTAGTTATGATATTGCGGCTTGCGTAACTATTCCTATGAATTTTGTAACCTGTATAGACCCAACAAATCCTGTTTATACAATTTAGTTAGAGAAAAATAAGCGTATTTCTTCAGCTTCTGTTGACATTTTTAAGCTTTCAAAACCTTCTATAGCTTCTTTTGCCCAAGCTTTAGCTGCAGCTAAATTCCCTGAAAATTTTTCTAGTTTGGCAAAGGTTGCTTGATGGAAAGCGATTGAGCGTTTGTCTTTGTGTCTTTGAGCCATTGGGAAGCTTACTTCTAATAATTGTCGCGCTTGCTTCAGATTACCTTGTATTATGGCTATATCAGCTAACCAGTTTTGAATGGCTGCGGTTGCTCTTTGCCATCCTGCTGTAGTTGCTCGTTCCAAAGCTTGGACAAATATGTTGTGAGCTTGTTGATATTTTCCTGTCTTAAAAGCAATTTGTCCTCTGTAATAAAGTATATGAACTTGCTGTTCTTTTTTTTCTAATTCTGATAATGGTGCTTGCTGCAAAATTTTTTCCTCTTCTGCTAACCAGTTTTCTGCAGAAAGCCATTTTTCTTGCTGAATGCAAAGGATAACCATATTGGTGGCTAACTCTAATTGGAATTTTCGACTTTGGTGACGACGTAAATCCCATGCTTCTTGTAGTAACATTTCCGCTTCTTGTAAATTATTTGAATAACGCATATTCACCAAAGTTTGAGCGCGATCGCACATGACTTCAGCAGCAAAAGCGGAATCACCAGAATGTTTAGCGACTTCTATCAACCAAGCTGTCCAGTCTAAACGCTCATCCCAATATCCACGTACATGGATATAACCTTTTATACGCTGCCAAATAGCTCGCGCATCGATATATCGTCCTTGACTGATACACCATTCAAGTACAGCTCGAAGATTTTCCCATTCTATTTCTAAGAAGCCGTAGCTGAGATGCCACTCCTTCCAGTTAGTGCCTCCGTAAGCCTCGGAAAAATTCACATACCAATCAACCCATCGTTGTCGCAGTTGTTCAGCAAATTCACGATTAGCAGCTAACTCAGCTAAAGCATATTCACGGGTTAGCTGCAATAAACCGTAGCGTCCTTGTTGCTGAAATACTAAAGAAAGTTGTTGTAATTTCGCTAATCCTTGGGATGTGGCAATGGGGTCTGCTAGTTCAAAGGCTACACCAGCAAGAGTATCTCTAGTCACAGGTTCTACAAACAACGATAACGCCATCAATAAATAATGAGGGGGTGTACCAATTAAAGGAGTAATAGCACCCGTAAAACAAAAACGAGCAACATCTCCGCTAGGCTCCTTAATTTGTTCTAAAACATCTTGCAGTAAATAACCAGCAGCCATCTGACCAATAGCGTAAATAATCGCAGCTGGTATACCGCTTACCCCTTGAAAAAGGTGCTGAGATTCTTCTTTGGTTATATGTAGTCCTTTTTCCTGAGATTCGTGCTCAATTAATCGTAAACTAGCTTCCTTGGGCAAACAACCAAGACGAATGGGTACAAACATTGCCTGCTCGCGAGTAGTCATTATTACTTTGACTGTAGGTGGTAAATCATAAAGAAAAGACAAGACCTCTTGCTTGTCGTCAATTGTTTCTAAATTGTCCACAATTAATAAAGTTCGATTTTGAGATAATTTGTGCCGAATTTGTTGAATTTGTTCCGACATAGCCAAATTACTAACTTCTGAAATATCGAGAGTACGGGCAATTTCTCTACAAATATCCCGCAGCGTACGCTCGCGAGTTAATCGTGTTAAAATACCAATAGATGTGAGATGATTTTGCTTTGCGGAAGTGAAAATTATAGCTGCAAAAACAGGAATATTAGCCAGAAGATTGTGATTTTTGCTAGCTTCTAGACAACGATAAGCCACTTCCACAACAAGAGTCGTTTTGCCTACGCCACCAATGCCATCTACACTAATCAAATGGGCTGCATGTTGAGAGTCTATAAGCTCCATGAGTCTTGCAATTTCAGGGTTGCGTCCAACAAATGCAGTATATTCCCGTGCGGGTAAATTTTGATAGATATCTTTTTGATGGATATTATTTTGATTAATATTTTTTTGGTCAATGTTTGATTTTGTTTCTATGACTTGGGGTGGTATGGAAACCTTTTGACTGTGGTCTAATTGCTCTAATTGCTGTAACTGCTTGAACCTATCAGCAAGAAAATATCTGAGTTTATTTTCCTTACCTCGTCTAGCTCCACTAATATTTAACTTTTTGTAAACCAAACCCATCCTTTTTAAACAAGCATCTTCGGATGTACCCAACTGCTCGGCTATTGTCTCGTAACTGTTTCCATCACCAACCCTCATGAGAAATACTTCCTCTTGTTCTGGGGATAGTCCATGTTCGCGAGCAATTTGGCTAAGAAAATAACGTGGGAACATGAGTACAAAGTTAGATTTTAGGTTTTAACTATAAGTTTAATATATTTTGGGGAGGCTTAACGGAGTATTAATGAGGTATAATGTATTGCAAAATACCATTAAAATCAATATCTCGGAGTTATAGTGCTATTGACTTTGTTGTAAATTGGGTGCTGGGTGGTGATAATAGCGATTCTAAATCGCATATAAATTATGAGTCATACCTATGAATGATTATATAAAACAAAAGGGGTATAGAATCTGATGACTTTGGAGGAAGAAAAACTGGCTCAACTCTGGCTTGATGAAGTATCTATTCAATGTCCAGAGCAAAGTTACACTAATATCAAAACAATTGTTCTTTGGTTATTAGGAAGTAAGTTTCAACAACAAGATATCCCGACTACAAAAGTAAAATATCGTTGGAATATTTTACATCAGCGGTATTTAGGTGTTTCTCCAGAAAAAGCTTATAATAATTTAATAACTCGCTTGGGAAGTGCAGTTATACGACTCAATAAAAATAAACATCGTGTGGGTCTAAATCACGAATTACAAAGAACATTATTAGATATTTTGCAAGAAGTATTAGAGGAATTATTAAGAACTGATAGCTATATACAACGGCAAATGGCAGAAATAGCAATGCTGACAAATGATAGAGAGTTGCAAAATACGCTTTTGCTGGCAACTGTGGAAGAGTATTGTTTGCGACCAGTATATAACCAGCCTCTGTTAGCTTACGCTTTTGTTGAAGCTCTTGAGTGTAGGTTAGAGGCTGCTTAAATTAAAAGGATGGTTATTGGAGTGCTTGTATATTAGGAATAAGAGTAAAAGTAAGATAGGGCGGTTCGGGATGCCCACCCCACAAAAGGGGTATAATTCTATATATATTACAAGAAAAGGATAATTTTGGTATTGGGTAAGCATACCGTAAGCTAGCCAGTGACTAAAGTCACTGTCTAAAAGCTGAAGTCCTCTGAAGAGGACTGAATAATACATCAAAAAGAAATATTTACAAAATTTTTGTAAATTAAGATATTCTCGAAAATCTTACTTCTCATGAGTCCTCTTTAGAGGACTTTCGCTTTCAGACAGTGACTTTAGTCACTGGCTGGCTTGTGGTGTGCATGATGTCTGAATACTTTATTTATAAACATCCTCTAAGAGAAAAGTTTGAGAGTTAAAATGCTAATTAGAGAGTTGCTAAAGTTTCGCTTAAACGAGCTTCTAATTCATCTAATAATGTATTAACATCCTTCCCTAATTGTGCAAAACATTCAGGAGGGGTCGGTTGCGATTCAAAATAAATTAACTTAACTTGCTCTTGACCAATACCTATCATCAGAACTTCAACTTCCGGCTTAAAATTATTAATCAAGCCAATCATTTCCTGGAGTCGATTATCAACTTTGCCATTTAATTTTTCTACAGCATCTCTGGGACAAAACACAAAATGTGGCTGAGGTTTTAAATCAATACCAACAGTAACCTCATGATTCTGATTTTCAGACCACAACCCCCATGATAAAGCAGCCAACTCCATTTTATTTTCTTTAGCGAACTTATCCAATAAACTACGCCAATTATTTCCTGTTGATTCCGATTGAGTGCTACCAAACATCATGGTTTTGCTAGTTGTGAGTTGTGAATTGTGAATTGTGAGTATTGAGTTGTTGCAGAAAATCCATCCGTTACATCCGTTCAGAATCCGTTGTCAAGCCTGACTGCACACGCCATAAACTAGCGTAAATGCCATTTCGCTCCAATAAATCCTCATGGGTTCCGAACTCTACTAGCTTCCCATACTCCATGACATAAATACAATCAGCATTGCGGATGGTAGATAAACGGTGAGCTATGGCTATAGTAGTTCGATTGACAGTAATACGTTCCAAAGACTTTTGAATAGCAGCTTCAGTTTCATTGTCCACCGCCGAGGTAGCTTCATCTAAAATTAGAATAGGTGGATTTTTCAAAACTGCTCTAGCAATAGCTATTCTTTGACGTTGACCACCAGATAATTTTTGTCCTCTTTCCCCAACAATCGTCTCATAACCTTGAGGTAATCTAATAATAAATTCATGAGCTTCAGCAATTTTAGCTGCCGTGATAATTTCCTCATCAGCAACGCTAAAAGTACCGTAGGCAATATTTTCTGCGACTGTACCGTGAAATAAAAACACATCTTGGCTAACTAAACCAATAGAACTGCGTAAATCTCGTAAATTTAACTGTTGGATATTAATATCGTCCACAGTAATTTGTCCGGAAGAAATCTCGTACAACCTCAGCAAAATTTTCACTAATGTACTTTTACCAGAACCAGTAGAACCAACAATAGCAATTGTTCTTCCAGCAGGTATATGTAATGATAAATTTTGAATTACAGGTTGCCTATCTTTGTAAGCGAAAGTAACATTTTGAAATTTGATTTCACCGCGTACATTTTCCACAGGTAGCGCAATCCCTCCTGTAGGAATTGTAACAGGTGTATCCAACAAATCCATGACTCTGTTTGTAGAAGCCATTGCTCTTTGGTACTGGTCAAAAGTATCACCTAACCTAGTCAGCGGCCATAATAGACGTTGGATTAAAAATAGTAAAACACTGTAAGTTCCGACGGATATAGTACCAGAGATAGCAGCCAATCCACCCAACAATAGTAAAGATGTGAATGCGGCTAAAATTAACATTCTAATTAATGGAACAAAAGCCGCAGAAAGTTTAATAGCTTTCAGATTACTAAATCGATAAGCATTACTTTCTGTCTCCACACGAGAATTTTCATAATCTTCAGCAGTAAAACTTTTAATAGTCGTAATACCGCTGATATTATTTGCGAAGCGAGAATTGAGAAAACTGACTTTTTCTCTAACTTCCGCATAACGTGGAGCTAAAAGGCGTTGAAATGCAAAAGAACCCCACAAAATAAAAGGTATCGGCAATATAGCAGCCCAAGCTGCACCAGGAGCTAATAAAAAGAAAGAACCGCCAATAATTATTACAGTTATCGCGACTTGAATAATTTCATTAGCACCCACATTTAAGAAACGTTCCAGTTGATTAATATCATCGCTAAGGATAGACATCAAACCACCTGTGCTGCGTTCCTCAAAATAAGCTAGCTCCAATTCTTGCAAATGCTTATACGCATCTAAGCGGATATTGTGTTGAATATTTTGTGCTAAATTGCGCCATAGTCTATCATAAGCGTACTCAAAAGCTGATTCCAGTATCCAAATAATCACAGTCGCAAAGGAAAGCAACAAAAATTGCCAATATATGTCTTTAATTCCTAACTTGGCAATGATAGAATCTTGTCGCTTAACTACGACATCAACCGCAACACCAATTAACCACGGTGGTGCTAAATCTAAAACTTTATTGGTAACAGAACAAAGACCTGCTTGCCAAAACTGCCGACGATATTGGCGTCCATAGTTTAGCAGCCGTTGCAGGGGATGATTTGACCCCCTACGTCTTGTTGACACTGAAGGAGATTTTATTGCTACAGCCACGGCGATTTGGAGATGCGTAAATATAATAGTACCACAAATTAAAGTAAGTAATTTGTGGTATTCCGAAGTTAAATTTAGATGACCGAGTGATTCTTAAAGATTATATTAGATATATTCAGGAGATAGAAAGTTGAAAAATCTACGATTAGAAAGTTGGCAAACAACACTAACTGGGATATTAGCAGCAGCATTAGTTATTCTTAGCCTCAATTCTTTTGTAATAATTAATCCAGGGGAAGCAGGGGTACTCAGTATTTTAGGAAAAGCCGGAGATGGTGCTTTGCTGGAAGGTATCCATTTGAAAGCTCCATTTATTTCCAAAGTAGATGTATACGATGTCACGATACAAAAGTATGAGATACCAGCACAAAGTGCCACAAAAGATTTACAAGAATTAACAGCTAAATTTGCCATTAACTTTCGTATTGACCCAATACAAATAGTGGAAATAAGAAGAAAACAAGGGACTTTAGAAAATATAGTCTCAAAGATTATTGCACCGCAAACCCAGGAATCTTTTAAAATTGCCGCAGCGAGAAGAACAGTAGAAGAATCAATCACAAAGCGAAACGAGCTCAAGCAAGATTTTGATATCTCATTAGCTCAAAGATTAGAAAAGTATGGAATAATTATCTTAGATACAAGTGTAATAGACTTGACTTTTTCTACAGAGTTTGCTAAAGCTGTCGAAGAAAAACAAATTGCCGAACAACGAGCACAACGCGCTGTGTACATAGCACAGGAAGCAGAACAGGAAGCACAAGCAGATGTTAACCGAGCCAAAGGTAAAGCGGAATCACAAAGACTGTTGGCAGAGACGTTAAAAGCGCAGGGAGGAGAATTAGTGTTACAAAAAGAAGCAATTGAAGCTTGGAAAACTGGTGGAGCACAAATGCCTAATGTTCTCGTCATTGGTAATGATGCCAATAGTAGTGTGCCATTTCTATTTAATGTAAGTAACCTAAAAAATTAGTTTAGTCCTGTCCAACTCCCCACTCCCAACTCCCAACTCCCCACTCCCCATTCCCCACTCCCCACCCCAGTACCCGGTTATGTCCAGTAATTTAACCATCGCCGAAGCCAAAAAAATCCTCAACAAGTTCAACTGTGTAGATATAGCACCTCAGCTAACGGAAACCGACAAACCATTATTTCGCGAAGCTTTAGTTTTTCTAGCAAGCAAATCTGAATATCAAATATTAGGTATTTGTACTGATACTGCAGAAGAAGGAATGTTAGCGATGAAAACCTATTCTTTAGCCTTGGGGTACGAAGCACCAATCGATTTACCGAGCGTTGAAGGGCCTGTTTATATTAAATTAAACGGCAAAAACGGTTTATGTTATCTTGATTCTTATTTTGGACATCACCGAGGAGTACTGGTGTCTTGCCAGTCAAATTACGATGGAGGAATTAACGAAATGTATGGACATTTACCCTGGGACTTATTTGTTTAAAATTTAACCTAACCCCCCTACCCCCCTTCCCTTGTAGGGAAGGGGGGGAAAGCTGTGTATACTTAGCATAAAAAGAATCGGAATAATAACAGTCAGCAGTCAACAGTCAGCATTTATATGAGTATTATCACATTACAATCAATCAAGAAAGATTTTGGAATCAAAGAGATTTTAAAAAGTGCCAGCTTTACTATTGATGCGACGGACAAAGTTGGCTTAATTGGGATGAATGGTTCCGGCAAATCAACATTATTAAAAATGATAGCCCGACTAGAACCAGTTGATGCAGGTCAAATTTTAGTTAACCAAGGTTCAAATATTATATATCTACCACAGCAGCCAGAATTAGATGAAACTCGCACAATTCTAGAGCAAATTTTTGCTGACAGTGGAGAACAAATGTCTTTGGTGCGCGAGTATGAAGAAATTTCCGAAAAACTAGCTGATAATCCGGAAGATAACCAATTAATGTCTCGCTTGTCCACAGTTATGCAGCGGATGGACACAACTGGTGCTTGGGAAATAGAAACAAATGCCAAAATAATTCTTTCTAAGTTAGGAATTACAGATTTTGATGCAACTATTGGCACATTATCTGGTGGTTATCGTAAGCGTATAGCATTAGCGACTGCGCTACTATCGGAGCCAGATTTATTACTTATGGATGAGCCGACTAACCACCTTGATGCTGACTCTGTTGAATGGTTACAAGATTATTTAAACCATCGTTATAGAGGGGCACTCTTACTAATTACTCACGACCGTTACTTTTTAGATAAAGTCACTAATAGAATTATTGAAATTGATAGATGTGATATTTCTACGTATTCTGGAAATTACTCTTATTTTTTAGAAAAAAAAGCATTAGCAGAAGATAGTGCAATTAGTAGTCAGCGTAAATTTCAAGGTGTTTTACGACGTGAATTAGAATGGTTAAAGCGAGGTCCTAAAGCTAGAAGTACAAAGCAAAAAGCAAGAATTGACCGTATTCGTGGAATGCAGCAAACTGATTTTAAAGAAAATCAGGGAAAAGTTGATATTTCTACAGCAAGCCGTCGTATTGGGAAAAAAGTTATTGAGCTAAAAAATGTTGTTAAAGGTTATGATGGACGTACATTAATTAACGATTTTACCTACGAATTTAATCCAGAAGACCGGGTGGGAATTATTGGTGCTAATGGAGCAGGTAAATCTACTTTAATGGATATTATTACTGGACGTATCCCAGTAGATTCAGGTAGTGTAGAAATTGGTACGACAGTTCATATTGGTTATTTTGACCAACATTCAGAAGAACTACTCGTAGCTTTAAATGATAATCAACGTGTGATTGATTATATAAAAGAAGAAGGAGAATTCGTTACAATTGCAGATGGTACAAAAATTTCTGCATCCCAAATGTTAGAAAGATTTCTTTTTCCTGGAAGCCAGCAATATGCACCTATAAATAAGCTTTCTGGAGGAGAAAAACGGAGATTATTTTTATTGCGTGTTCTGATGAGTGCGCCAAATGTTTTAATATTGGATGAGCCAACAAACGATTTAGATGTGCAAACCTTAGCAGTATTAGAAGAATATTTAGAAGATTTTTCTGGCTGTGTAATTGTAGTCTCTCACGACCGCTATTTTTTAGACCGGACTATAGACACAATTTTTGCTTTGGAAGAAGGAGGAGTTATCCGACAATATCCAGGTAATTATTCTGTTTATTTAGACTACAAAAAATTCGCGGAAGAAAAGCAACAACAGTCTGCGAATACACAGGCTGCGACTACTAAGGATAAACCGAAAAATGTAGAAGCAGTAAAAGAAACATCTCAACCAGCAGAAGTTGAAAATAAAAAGAAGCGTAGACTCTCAACTTGGGAAAGGCGTGAATTTGAACAATTAGAAGGTAAGATAGCTCAGCTAGAAATTGAAAAAGCAGAAGCCGAAAAATCTTTAGGAAATGTTCCTGCTGGTAACTATACTCAAGTACAAAAACTTTACGACCAGATAGAAGCGATTAAAAAATCCATCGATACAGCAACGGAACGCTGGATGGAATTAGCTGAAGTGGAGACCTAACCCCCCTACCCCCCTTCCCTAATAGGGAAGGGGGGAAATCAATATTGAGTTTATTTTGTTTATTTTGTTACTTCGTTTTCACACAGAGTTTCGTTAATCTTAGCCCCCCTTCCCTAGTAGGGAAGGGGGGTTGGGGGGTTAGGTCTCTTTTATTAAGCTAGGATTTGACAGTCATCACATTGTTGCGAATCTTCGCAATCAACTCGCTAAGATTATCTTGGTCTAAACGATAACTAAGAGGGTGAGCAATCAATCGTGCAGTAATTTCATACAAAGAGTCAATTTCAATCAAACCATTTTCTCGCATAGTCCGACCTGTGGAGACTAAATCAACAATCGCTTCCGACATCCCCGTTATTGGACCCAACTCCACCGAACCATAAAGCGGGACAATTTCTACTGGTAAATCTAAAGCATCAAAATAATCGCGAGCGGAATTTACATACTTAGAAGCAACTCTACTATGTGCAGGTAAATCAAAGGCTGAACGGTAAGCGCTAGATTCCTTTACCGCTAAACACATCCGACAATACCCATATCCTAAATCAACTAAATGGGCAACATTAGGCTTTTTCTCTCGTAATAAATCATAACCAACGATACCTAACTGAGCTTGACCGTATT
The DNA here is from genome assembly GCA_019359035.1 of Scytonematopsis contorta HA4267-MV1. Classification (GTDB taxonomy): domain Bacteria; phylum Cyanobacteriota; class Cyanobacteriia; order Cyanobacteriales; family Nostocaceae; genus Scytonematopsis; species Scytonematopsis contorta. The sequence goes on from JAHHIC010000046.1 coordinate 13,562, forward strand.
CAACATAAACAGGTACATCAGCATTTCTTACAAGTAGTGCTTTAGCTATACCATTAGCATCCTCAATTTGTAATTGACGAGTACCCGAATCTAAAAAAGCACTAAAATCTAATCCCACAGCTTGTAGTAGACGAACACTGTGTTTTAACAATTCACCTTTTGGTAGTGCAATAGTTAACATGGCTACTTACTTAATATGTGATACAAGTGGTATATAACTTTTTCTGCGTTTGTAGGAATTAATTAATACTTGTCACTACAAAATTTAGTTTATACAATGGAAGCGTTTTCAGCTTATAAAGTCTAATGAGAGTCAGCCGAAGAATATTTTTGGCAATCAAATCGTTGGTTTCTTTTTATACAAAAACGCTCCTAGGAAGTAGTAAAGTCTTAGCTAGCAGTGAAGCCAATATAGCAAGCAAAAAACGGATGATAGCAACAGCAGAAGTTATTGTAATTGGTGCTGGAATTGCTGGATTGAGTGCAGCCAGTAATTTACAAAAACAGGGAAAAAAAGTAGTAATTCTGGAAGCAAGGGAGCGCATTGGGGGTAGGATATGGACAGACCATTCTTGGAATAATTTATCTCTAGATTTGGGTGCCACCTGGATTCATGGCATTAAAAATAATCCTATTACAGAATTGGTGCAAAATTTCAACATCAAGACCACTCCTACCAATTATGACTCTCACTTGCTTTATGGGGAAGAAGGAAATTTATTAACGGACGCACAGCAAGATAAAATTGATACTAGATTTGAGAAACTTTTAAATAGTATTAATAATTACAGAAGTAAATTAGCAAAATCAGAATCTGAAGATATTTCCCTAGAGCAAGCATTTGGTATGTTGTTCGCAACTCGAAAATTATCAGTGAAGGAATCTTTAGAGCTAAATTATACTATCAACTCAGTTATTGAACACGAGTACGCTACAGATATTTCAGATTTGTCATTATATAACTGGGACCAAGATGACGAACTAAATGGGGGAGACGCATTACTTCCCGACGGATACGACCAAGTAACAAAAGTTTTAGCAGAAGGGCTTGATATTAGGTTAAATCATGTTGTCCAAAGGGTAGAATACAGTAGCAGAGGAGTTAGAGTTATTACTAACCACGGTACACATGAGGCAGAGCAAGCCATCATTACATTACCTTTGGGTGTATTAAAAAAAGATGTGATAGAATTTTCACCACCCTTACCCGAACGGAAACAAGCAGCAATTAAGCGTCTAGGTATGGGAGTATTAAACAAAGTTTATCTGAGATTCTCGGAAGTATTTTGGGATAAAGACAGCGACATGTTAGGATTTATTTCTGAAAATAAAGGTAAATGGTCTGAATTTTTAAACATCTATAAATATACAAATAAATCTGTTTTACTAGGATTCAACGCAGGTAAATATGGTCTGGAAACAGAGAGATTAACAGACAAAGAAATAGTAGAAGCTGCTATGACAGTTTTACGTAAAATATACAGTAACTCAATTCCTAACCCCGAAGCATGGTTGATAACTCGTTGGGGGAATGACCCATTTACATACGGTTCCTATTCTCACATTCCACCAAACGCCAGTGGCAAAGATTATGATATCCTAGCAGAACCAGTAAATAACCAATTATTTTTTGCCGGAGAAGCAACATCAAGAAAATATCCAGGAACAGTTCACGGAGCATTATTATCAGGACAACGAGAAGCTAAAAGAATTCTCAGAAATTAAAAACTTTGAGTATTAAATTCCCAGTCACCAGTCAACCGTCAACCGTCAACCGTCAACAATTAACTAAAATGCAAATTCTTTTAGTTGATGATGAAGTAGAATTAGCAGACCCCTTAAGTCGTCTCTTAACTCGTGAAGGGTACAATGTTGATGCGGCTTATGATGGCACAATTGGTAGTAATTTAGCAAATAGTCGCAGTTATGATTTGCTAATTCTAGATTGGATGTTACCTGGTAAAACAGGATTAGAAATTTGTCAAGAATTACGTCGTCAAGGGAAAACAACCCCTGTACTATTCTTAACTGCAAAAGATACATTAGATGACCGGGTTGAAGGTTTAGACGCTGGTGCTGATGATTATTTAGTAAAACCTTTTGAATTGCGAGAGTTACTTGCACGAGTTCGCGCTTTATTAAGGCGTTTTAATACTCCAGAAGTTTCTGTAACTGCAAATCAAAAACTTACGGTTGATGACTTAGAGTTAGATTTTGAAAATCAAGTAGCATATCGTCAAGGACGAGTAATCGAACTATCAGAAAAAGAAAGTCAGCTACTGCGGTATTTTATGGAAAATACCGCACAAATACTAACTCATGCTCAAATAATGCAAAATTTGTGGAGCGAAGATGAGCAACCAAGCAGTAATGTTATTGCTGCTTTAATACGTTTGTTGCGACGTAAAATTGAAGTCGCAGGAGAAACACAATTAATTCACAGCGTTTACGGTAAAGGTTATCGATTTGGAATCGGTCAGTAACATAAAACCCCACCCACAAATTTCTTATGTAGAAACGAGAAGTATGTTGGTAATTTCTCCTTGCATTTTTTCCCGCAAATCTTGCGCTTGAGAGTAAGCTTCTCTTCTACTCAAATTACCGTCATCAACTTTTAAATCAAATAAAGGTTGAATAAAATAACGTAGTCGAGTTCTCATAGCCCAAACACCCATCGAAGGGAAAATCACTAATAAAATCATCAAAGGTGACAGTGGTAAAAATGGCATCCTTAAGAAATTTTGTAATTTTTTAAAATTAAACGCAAACGGATGTAAATTTTCATTCCCAATACAAACAACAGGTAGTACAGGAATTTGGAAACGCTGACTCAATTGAATAAAACTCAAATTAAAAGTTTGCAACTGATAACGCTTTATCCATCCCTTTTCTGGACCTCGTAAACCTTCTGGTGCGTAAAGAACAATACTCCCAGCTTTAATAGCAGCTTCAAAATCATTTAATTCTGCACGTACACCACCTAAAACTTGAGACCATCCACGTGGTAACCACCAAATCATTAAAGGATTTTCAAATAACGAAACATTGGCTAGGGGTTTTACTACTCCGGAGCATTTTTCACTTAATAAATAACTTAGCGTTATAAAATCCCAAGGGAAGCACATCCCAGCGTGGTTCATTGCTACTATCATAGTTTCGTTTAGTGGCAAGTTTTCAATTTGTTGTAATTCACCACGAAAATAATATTTAACTATTGGTCGCAAAATTTCTTCCCGAAAAGCATTTTGGTAATTTGGGTCAAATTCTCCCTCTTGGGGATGAGGTAAACGACACCCAAGACGTAACCAGCGAATTAATAATGCTAAGTAAAAACCAAAAGGAATAATGAATAAAATATACTCTAGCCAATTCCAACCATCAGGGTCTGAATGATAGTGTTGCCAATGACGATTAAATAAAACTAGCCACCCAGGGGGATACCACAAACAAAACCAATCAAACCAACTAAAGTTATATTTATTACTACAAGTATTTATTACTTGACTTTTTTTCCCATAAGGGTGATATTTTCGAGTTAACACGATTAAAAATATTCCATAAGCTGCAACTTTTAAAGAATATAGTTGTATTTTATAATTAATGACCTCAAACTAAAGACATAAAACCTATGTCAATAAGTTCGTTCAACCGCTTGATTGGCAAAGTATCGGGAAAGTATCCTCTGAGTATAGTTATCACAATACCCTTTCTACTACAAATCGTCACAGCAGTGGGACTGGTTGGATACTTGTCATTTAGAAACGGACAGAAAACAGTTAATGAGCTTGCAAATCAATTAATGACAGAAGTGAGTAATCGTATTGAACAAAATCTCAGTATATATGTCAGCATTCCACATCAAATAAATAAAAGCAAGTTAGATACTGTAAAATTGGGACTCTTAGATATGCAAAACTTACAGCCTTGGGAGAAACTTCTTTGGCGTCAAGTACAATCATATCCTAATATTAATTTTACTTCAATTGCAAATAAATATGGAGAGTATCGAACCGGAGAAAAGCTTTCTGATGGTTCATTGATGATTAATATATCTGGAAAATCAACTAATTTTAATTTTTTATCTTACAACACCAATAATTTAGGAGAAAAAACTACTATTGCTCAAATAGTAAAAGACTTTGATATTCGACAGCACCCTTCTTACCAAAATGCTATCAGTTCAAAAAAAGCAAATTGGAGTTCTGTTTACGTATCTTTTCTAGAACCAACATTAATAGTTAGCGCTCTTCTGCCAGTCTATGATAGAAAAAATCAGTTAGAAGGAGTTTTGATTACAGCTTTACGTTTAGATGGAATTGGTAATTTTTTAAATAGCCTAAAAATTGGTAAATCCGGCAAAAGTTTTATTATAGACAGAAATGGCACATTGTTGGCTACTTCCACATGGGAAAAACCATTTATAATTGATGGGAATGAAAGAACATTATTTAATGCTAGCGAGAGTAGTGAAAAAATAACCAAAGAAACTGCAAAATATTTAAAAAAGCAGTTTGGTAATTTCAATAAAATTCCCAAATGGCAAAAACTACATTTTGAAATTAGAGGTCAACGGCAATTTTTACAAGTTCAACCATTCAAAGATGGGAAAGGTTTAGATTGGTTGATTGTAGTTGTTGTGCCAGAAAATGATTTCATGGGGAGAATTAATGCTAATACCCGTATAACAATAATACTTTGTCTTATCACTTTAATAATAGCCACAATTATTTGTATTTTCACAGCTCGTTGGATAGTCAAACCTCTTTTACTTTTAAATAAAGCTGCTCATGAAATTGCTCGTGGGGAATTAGAACAAAATTTAGATTTAGAACGTAGCGATGAAGTAGGACAGCTAGCAAAATCATTCAAATTTATGGCTTGGAAATTACAAATATCGTTTAAAGATATTCAAGCTCAAAAAAATGCTGCTCAACGTTTTGTTCCACATCATTTTTTAGAATTTTTGCATAAAGGTAGTATTGTTGATATTCAATTAGGTAATCATGTTAGTAAAGAAATGGCAGTAATGTTTAGCGATATCCGCTCCTTTACGTCGATTTCTGAAAATATGACTCCCCAAGAAAACTTTGATTTTGTCAATGCTTATTTAAGTAGGGTTAGTCCTAAAATTAGAGACTTTCATGGCTTTATAGTTAAATACTTGGGTGATGGGATGATGGCAATTTTTCCCAATGGTGCTGATGATGCAATTCAAGCAGCTATCGCTAAATTAAGAACATTAGAACAATATAATATTAGACGGCAAAAAGAAGGTTTTCAAGCAATAAAGGTAGGAATAGGAATACACTTTGGTTTAATGATGGTGGGAATAGTCGGGGAAACAGCCCGTATGCAGGGTGATGCTTTATCTGATAATGTAAATTTAACTGCTAGATTAGAAAGTCTCACTAAATTTTATGGAGCATCTTTAATAATTTCTGAAGATGCTTTAGCTAATTTAGAACATCCAGAAAAATATAAAATTCGTTTTTTAGATACTGTTCGTGTCAAAGGTAAACAAAAACCCATTTCTATCTTGGAAATTTACGACGGAGAAACACAATTACTTCAAGATTTAAAACTACAAACTCAAGCCGATTTTCAACAGGGAATCGAATACTATAAAAATCAAGAATTTATTGCGGCAAAAGCCTATTTTGAAAACGTTTTAGCAATAAATCCTAATGACAGTACTGCTTCACTATATTTACAGCGAATCAGTCAATTAATTTCTCAAGGTACATCTAAAAATTGGACGGGGGTCTGGACTTGGACTCAAAAGTGAGACTGTAATTTCTAGTCACAGCTGCTTTACGACTATCAAACATCTTTTCTACAGCAGTAATCACGCTTTGTGATACCATTAAGTTAAAACTTGCAATAAAATTTTCTGTAAAAATATTCCCTTGGAAAAAATCCTTCGCTAATTCATGCTGTTGTCGTATACCATCAAAGCCAATACTTTTGACTATAAAAGTTGCTAATGGTGAATTTTCTAAATCATACTCCGCTCCTTTAGCTCGTCCTTTTTCCAATAAATTAAATACTTCCTTCTCTACGTCTGTTTTTAGCTGGTATTCAGTATCAATATCCGGGAGAAAGTTCTCTAGACGGATGAAACTAAAGCCTCGATAAGGAAGTTCCCCCATCATTGTTGCTAAGGGTATATCTAATCCAATAGCAAAAGAAAGTGCTTCAACTAAAGCAATTGTTACAACTTTACAAGATAAATATAATTGGGCAATTTCTAGATTTTGTTGAGTTCTCATTAATAAAAGTTGATAAGCTTCATCTGAGGGTTCTCCCCTAAATTGCCGAAAAATTCTTTCTGGGGTCAAAGAATTTAAAAAAGTTTCTGTATTTATTATCGAAGCTCTATAATCAGATACTGTATAAGCACCACAACTCATCAAATTATGATTAGTTTCAGGAAGTAAATTCCAAGTATTTGCTAAATAACAAGCAGCACTGGGATAAGCAAAGCTACCAACATCACGGTTCGCAATTCTCACTCCTTTTTTAACCGTTTCTTGAATTTCTATATCACTTAACCCTAATTGAAGTTTATTATTTGTAATTTGCAAACGTTTATATAACACTTCGCTTGCTGTCAATCCTTCTTCTGTTGGTAAGCGAAAAGGAATTGTCGCTTCAATACAAGCAGTTATTTGCAATAAATCGGATAATGGTAACAACGGCTGTAAAACTTTTGCCGCTACTAATGCACTCAAAAACTCATTTTGTCCTAAAGGTATATCTAATTCTTGACCTGGGAAAAAACCAAAGACAGAACTAACCATATCAAAAATATAGTCTTGTGCTAAATCAGCTTGACGAATTACCAATTTCCCTTTTACGTCTTTAACAAAAGGAGAAATATATTGACTAATATTAAAATTAATGCTCCGGTCAACTTGGACATAAACTACATCATGAAACAAAGCAGCCAATATTTCGATTGCATCTTCATTCCCTGCAACTTCAAAAACATGTTCCGGGGTATGAAAAAATCGCCACGGTCCAGTCATTGGTTGTACAATCAGGTCAGCTATTTCCCCAAGTACAACAGTATTTACTTCAAGCTTGAGCATTTGAGTAGCTAAAATTAGCCTTCCCAAGCATTTTTGATAAGCCAGTACTGTATTCATCATAAACCTCAATACTTATTAATTGATTTTCTGATGGTCACAATTTTTACCTTTGCTATTTTCCTTGATTTGATATTTATACGCAATACCGACAAAGAAAGATATATACCAGACCACAAAAAAATGTAGAGACGTGATTAATCACGTCTCTACAGGTCTGTGATATGTACGTAAAATTTATTGACTACTGGAAATTAATTGATGTTCATATCTAATACCTGCTTGCTTAAATCTATGTAATGCTTCCCCTAAACGGTCGCAATCGGCAATTAGGCTAACTCTTACATATCCTTCACCCCCCTGACCAAAAGCATTACCAGGTGTAACAACTACTCCTGTTTGCTGTAATACATTCAGTGCAAAATCTGTGGAAGTCATATCTAGAGGACATGGAACCCAAAGATACATCGTCGCTTTGGTTGCGGGAATCTTCCAACCTAAATCTCCTAAGCCTCTAATGAGGAAATCACGACGAGTCATGTATCTTTGTTGTACTTCATAAAGATACGTATCTGGCAACTGTAATGCTGTTTCTGCTGCTGCTTGTAATGCTGCAAAAATACCGTAATCGAGGTTAGTTTTTAGGGTTCGCAAACCTTGAATTACATGACGGTTACCCACAACAAATCCCACACGCCAACCTGCCATATTATAGGTTTTAGACATGGTGTGAAACTCTACACCAATATCTTTTGCACCAGGAATTTCTAGCAAACTTGTGGGTTGATAACCATCAAATGCTAGTTCGGCATAGCATAAATCATGTACCAGCAGAATTTCATATTTACGAGCAAAAGCAACAATTTCTTCAAAAAATTCTCGTGGAGCAGTTGCTGCAGTTGGGTTACTGGGATAATTAAAGTAGAGAATTTTTGCTCTTTCGGCAACTTCGTCAGGTATTGACGCTAAATCAATTAACCAATCATTTTCAGGCTTCAAAATTAAATTGTGGATAGAACCCCCAGCAATTACAGGCCCGCGAAAATGTACTGGGTAAGAAGGGGAGGGAACTAAAACTACATCCCCAGGGTTAATATACGCTAGTGCTAAATGTCCCAATCCCTCTTTAGAACCTAATAAAGGCAAAGCTTCGCTATCGGAATCTAAATCTACTCCATAACGGCGATGATACCAAGTAGTTATGGCACGACGAAAGCTTGCAGTCCCTTCAAATGGAGGATAGCCGTGATTTGCAGGATTTCGTAATGCTTTTACTGCTGCTTCCACCACAGGTTCTGGTGTCGCTCCATCGGGGTTACCCATCCCCAAATCAATTAAATCTAGTCCTTGTTCTCGTGCCTTTGTTTTCAGTTCATCTAAACGCGCAAAGGGATATGCAGGTAATTTTTTTATACGTTCAGCGGTAGTAATCCAATCAAAACTCATTACTGTTCCACCTCGTCACTCATTACCCGACTTGTTACCCAATTATTTGTACTATCTCTTCCATCACTTGGTGCAGTAGTGGAAACCATTGCTGCCATTAATTGTTCCAAAGCTACTTTAAACGGTAGTCGATGGATATCCGACTTTGGAGCCAAAGCAATTTCTGCCGCTTTTTGTAATTCCACTAGGGTGATATCGCCTAATCCTAAATCGCTTAGCTTTTGTGGCAATCCAACTTCAGCATAAAACTTTAATAACTGTTGCCGTGCAGTAGCAGCTAATAGATTACCTTGCAACATTTCTTCTAAACGCAGTTGCACCAAAATACCATAGGCGACTTTTTCCCCATGAATACTTTCACCTGAACAAATGTGCGTTAAGCCATTATGTACCGCATGGGCAGCAACAGTGCGACATTGTGCCCCACCAATTCCCCCTATTACACCAGCTAACAACACCGTAGCATCTACAACTTCTCGCCATTCCTCGCTTCCCGGTGTTTTTAGTGCAGCTGCCGATTTTTGGAATAAAATATCTCGCAACACACGCGCTTGTTGTACCGCTGCAATAATAAAAGTCTGTTGTGAGTGTCCACTGCTGACTGACGCTTCATACCATTTTGCGATCGCGTCACCAATACCCGCGACTAAAGTACGTTGGGGAGCAGTTTGAACCAAGTCATAATCCAGAACCAACAAATCTGGACAACGTTCTAACCCCACATCATACAAAAAGGCTCCCTCATCAGAATAAACATTAGAAAGAGCAGTCCAAGCAGCACAAGTAGCACCGGAGGTGGGAATAGTCACCACATTTAATTGCAACTGGTGTCCAATTAACTTAGCAGCATCCAAAGCTTTACCACCACCGACACCAATAATTACATCAGCTTTATGTTCCTTAGCAGACTTACGTAAACTTTTGAGGCTAGTTTCACTACAATCAGGAGCGTAATTAGAAGAAGCAAAATGCAATTGCTTTTCTGTCAAAACAGGTAACAAAGTGGGTTCAACAACACTAAGCGAATGCTTCCCACCCACAATTAATGGACGGGAACCAAAACGGGCAATATATTCCCCCGCACTAGCCAAAGCACCGGAACCACGGATAACTTTTGCTGGGGCAATAGAGAGCGAAAGTATGGTACTAGAAGTTTGAGTAGACAAGGCGATGTTAGAGTTTTCACTAGTCATATAACTATTAAAGAGTACCACTAGAGGATACTGAGAAAGCTTGTAATTCCTCCTTTCGGAGCTATTAATATTTCATTATTACTTTCCATTATATAATATTTATTTCATAAAAATAATAATCTTGTATAGTAAAACACAGTATTTTCTTTACTTTTTTGCTATCTACCATCCCTATTCCCCACTCCCCACTCCCCACTCCCCACTCCCTAACCATTGGCTTTAGACAATTGAGCGAACTTATCGGCAAAAACTTCCACCGACATTTGAGAATCTTCGCGCTTAGCAAGAGACCGTTTAACTTGACCCAAATAAAGCGGTATAGTTAATCCTGGCTCTGGGTGAAGCAGAGTACGAGCACGGATTGTTAATTTATCTTCACCTTGCATACCAGAGCGACCAAAAGAATATAAATTACTTGCAGCTTGACGTAAAGTAGCCTCTACTTGCTCAGGGGAAATTGTTTGTGGGACAGAAATCACAGCTTGACTTGCACCACTGTCATAAACCAAAGTGTAAGGAACTGCACCAGGAATTACAGTACGACTGATGGGAACCAAAGATAAAGACAATAAACCAGCCGTAAGTACCAACATAAAACCAGTTGTACCCACCAGCCGAAAACGAATACCCCATTTGACAATAAAGGCCAGCAATGTCAGAACAGCAAAAAACAGGGTGGCAATACCAGACCATTGAGTGAACTGAAGAAATTCTGCTTGAGTAGGCATTTTTCTAGCTCCCTAATTATTTTTCTTTTTAAATTTACTATTGAGTTATTCTACCTTTCTTCTTCACTTTTCCTTCTTCTTTCTTGCCTCTTGCTTCTTGCTTCGTGGTATAACAAACTACATCAAAATGTTACATGAAAAAAATTGCAAAAATTGGCAATTTTAACTAATTAAAATGACCATTTTAAAATATAATAAAAAAGGGCATCTTAAAAAAGACGCCCGTCATGCAGGAAAACCCTTAATGGGTTGTACCTACACCTTCCCAACAATCAGCAACAGTGACTAATTAATACCGAATTAGCCACACTCACAGTCATAGACGTGATTAATAGTAATTTTATTAACTTAATTACTACAATCACCCCTGTGTTTACACTGAAAATATTTTTTTAATAAAATGAACTCTTTTGCGGAGGTTCACTGATTAATGAATTGCGCTTCCTAAGCTACTTTTAAATTAACTGTCTCTCGTAAGGTGAGAAAGTGCAGGATTTAATATTAACTGCAAAAGACAATGGCAAATCATTTTCTGCTTCCTTAGGAAATAGTATTATTATCAAAATCCCAGAAAATCCTACCACCGGGTTTCGTTGGGAGTTGGAAGAATTTGATGATAGTGCTTTAGAAATGCAAGCGAGTGATTTTTCCTCAAAATCGACAATTTTGACTGGAAGTGGTGGAGAAAAAAGTTTTACTATCAAAACCAAAAAAATAGGTCAAACCTCTATTCGCTTAAAACTTTGGCGAGATTGGGAGGGTGATTCTTCGGTGATTGAACGTTATGAAGTGAACATTGAAGTATTAGATTAAAGAGACCTAACCCCCCTACCCCCCTTCCCTGCAAGGGAAGGAGGGTAGAATTTGGAGGTGGGGATTTTCAAGTTAGACCCTGGATGAGCGAATGGAAGAAGTTTGAAGCGAACCTATTCTATAAACGACTCCATAAATTGCACTAAGCAGCAACCAAAACAGCACATTTAAGCGTAAATCAAACAAACTAACATCAACAGTATTAAATAAAATCAAACTAATAAAAACTAAAGCATAACTAAAAAGTATTAACTTATCTTCTTGGTAAATATCCTGGGAACTTACCCAAACTTTGAGAATAGAAATAAATATCCAAGCTAACAAGCCGCAAAATAAAATAGTAGCAGGAAGACCAGTTTCTGCGGACATCATTAAAAATAAATTGTGGGGATGACCAAGCCAAACATTCATCTTTTGTAGATAAATTTGAGTAAAGTTCCGCAATCCCCAACCAGTCCAAGGGCGTTGTTCCGTTAAAGATAAAGCAAATCCCCATTGAGTTTTTCGCATCATTGCTACTGGTCTATCTGGGAACATATCATCGTTCAACCTTGCCCAAATCAAAGCAGGTACAAATTTGCGAAATACCTCAGCAATAGGGGATGGAGCGAAAGCCGCTAATAAAACACTACTAACAGCAGCAGTTACAAAAGCTACTAATATTCGCCAACCTTGATAAATCGCAAAACCTAAACAAGCGATAACAGCCAGCACCCATGCATTGCGAGAATTAGTCAAAATCAACGCCAATAAATCGGTGATGACTGCGAAAGTGAGGAAGAGAAGATTGTTGACGGTTGGTTGTTGACTGTTGGTTGTTGACTGTTGGCTGTTGAGTTTATATTTTTGAAAGGTTTCTAGCCATAAGCCGAAAGCTAAAATAAATGCAATTACTAGATAACCAGCGAAGGTGTTTGCGTACATGAAAATGGAGGACATTCGCCCAGGTGGGTTTCCTCCTGCTATGATTGTAAGGCTGAGAACTGCCAAAATATTTATTCTTAAATTCCAGCCTAAAAATAACTGTCCTAAACCGATAAGAACTATAGGAACAGAAGGTATGACTATAATCCAAGCCATCCTTCGCAATTGTTCTATAGTCTGAAACAGAGCAGAGTATCCAGCAAAAATTATGAAAAATGGTAGAAAATTAAATAATCCCAACAAAGCTGTTGTTCTATCGTAGGCAAAAAATGCGCCTATGGTAAGTAATACACTTAAAATTGCAAATCCCCAATTCAAGGGACGATTGATAATTGTACGAAATTGTCTTCTCCAAATCCCTTGTAAAGCCCATCCCAAACAGACAAGACCGAGAAAAGGATTGAAGGGAAAAAGTAATAACCCCAGTTGGGCAGAGTTCCAAGAAAATTGTAGCCGACTATCAGGGTGGCGTGAAAAAGATAATTTGATTTTAGTCATCAGTTAGTAGTCAGTTGTCAATTGTTAGTTGTCAATTGTTAGTTGTTAGTTGCCAGTTTTTGGTTATTAGTTCCACAAGCAACCGCTAAAAACCTTTATTTCCCCCCCTTCCCTAGCAGGGAAGGGGTAGGGGGGTTAGGTCAGAGGATTTCGATGTCTCGTATCATACTTTCCTAACATCCCCTAAGCAACTACAAATGACTACTAACTGAAGCACACAATAATTACAAATTAAGAATTACAAACTACAAATTATGCTGCTTCCCAACATTCATCGCGAGTCAGTCTAATTTGAGCTAGGGTAAAAACAGTGGGAATTATCCGACCATAGTTAGTAGCAATCGCTCTCCAACCGAGGTCAGCGAAAAACCAAGTCCACATCATGGGACCCAAAAAAGCAAACATGGTGCGAACAGTTCCATAACGAGCAGCGTTCACAGCCATCCCACGTTGAGCCATTTGCAACGCGACATAGTTTTTAAATTGTCCAGCCGCAATTACTCCACCTTGAATAGCTGTTTCTTTAGCAACTTGATAGGTAGCAAAGTGGATTGCAAATTGACGAGCGATTTGCTTAAGCAATAACGGTTGAATCACGGAGGTAACAGCCAAAGCACTACCACCTTTGAATATTAATCCTAAAGAGTTGGGCTGTAATGTTAAAGGTAGTGGCTCTGAAATTTGTGATTTTGCTAACTGACGTTGTACTTTTTCGCTTAATTTCTGCTTATCATCTTCGGGTAGTCTTTTCCAAACTTGTCCCAGGAGGTGCAAAAATAATTCAGCTTCTAAATCGACCGTAGTCAGCTTTTGTGAATAAGGAACTTTAAGATATTTACAAACTTGAATCAAAGCTTGACGATAACTTACCTGTTTTGAACGTCCCCGTAGTACTGTCATACCATCAGCCGCTAAATAGCGAAAGCGTCCTTCGAGTGCATCTAGCCAAGCTTCGCGGTCTTTGCTTTGCACCACAATAGCTTCAGGTGTATGAACATAATCCAGGGGATTGAACTTACGACTGAACAAAATAGCTGTTAAATCTTGCAGTTCATCATCTGTGGCTAGTTCCAGTGCCGTCCTCAGTTCATCCAATTTCCCTTCCTCCCTTCCGTAAGCACGTTTATGTACCGCCTAAAACCCTATTCTACATATAATATGTTGACAACTTTAGGGCTTGTGCAAGTTCTCTATTTTTGATTAGTTTACGTAATTAGCGATATAAAAAAAGGATAATAGATGACTGATATAGCGGTAATAGGTGCTGGAATCTCCGGTTTAGTCTGTGCTCAGCAGTTGACCCAAGCAGGATATTCAGTGTTGGTAGTAGAAAAGTCTCGTGGATTGGGTGGAAGAGTTGCCACACGTCGCTTACATGATACAGTTGCAGACCACGGTACTTGTTACCTGAAGCCAAAAGGTCAACTAATGCGGCATTTTGTGGAATTATTGTGCCGAAATAATACTCTCCAAGTTTGGACAGAAACTTTACACGAGCTTAAACCAGAAAATTCATTACCAGCTATTCAATCCTCAAATCCTAATCCTTGTTATGACTCACCTACGGGGATGAGTACCATAGCAAAATTCCTGACTCCAGGATTAGAAATTTTACTTAATCACCGTGTCGTCTCTATTGTTCAAGCTGTTCAAAGTGTTCAAACTGAGGAAAAAACTTGGCACTTGATTGCTGAAACCAGTGATGGTGAACAAGAAGAAATAACAGCCAAAGCTTTAGTGATAGCTATTCCTGCACCACAAGCTTTAGCACTTGTGGAACCTTTCGGAGAAACTTTATTAGGTGCGGATTTTCTGGAGAAGCTACGCTCTGTAGAGTTTTATCCCTGCTTGAGTGTTATGGCTGGCTATTCACCAGATATAGAAGCGCTTCTGGAATGGAAAGCCGTAACCTTTAAAAATGATAAAGTTTTAGGGTGGGTTGGTTTTGATAGCAGCAAACGTCCTAACCCTCAGCAACCAGTGTTTGTCCTACAAAGTAGCGCTGATTTTGCTGAAAATCACTTGGATACTGAGGATTTACAACCAGCAGCAGAAGAAATTTTACAACGCGCATCTAAATTATTAATGCTTCCTTGGTTGGCAATTCCCGAATGGATGCAAATACACCGCTGGCGTTACGCAATTCCTCGTACTCCATTAGAGCAAACTTCTTTACCAGCAAATACGAACTTACCTTTGGTTTGCTGTGGTGACTGGTGTGGGGGTGGTGTTGTGGAAAATGCCTTGGTTTCTGGGATAGCTGCGGCTGAGGAAATTAATGTTCGTTTGGGGAATTTACCTTTACCGGGAGATAAATTTTTAGATAGAGATGAGGAGGTAAAATAGAATATCACTAAGAAAAGCCACCAATACCCCTGAACTTTAGTTCAGGGTAAATCCTCATCTGTAACTGCTTTAAATTTCTAACGAAGAAGCAGTTTTAGCTTTAGTATTGGCTGTTCCATTTAAACCGTGCAAATATTTTTGGTAAGCTTGCTCGTCTCCCCCGAAGGAATCAAGAGAAACTGAAACTCCACTGTCATAAATAGCATTTCTAAATTCCTCTAAACTTAAAGCTACTTTTTCACAGTAAGCAACCACGATTTCTCTAAAACCTGGAATATCTTGTTTTGGTTCATAAGTTTCAGTCTCGGTTACTACCCAGTCAGTAGGAATTGTTCTGGCTGCAACTCTTCCTGCAATACTAGCACTGACTCGTAAGCGCTCCCCTATTTTTACTTGCCGTTTGTGGACTGGACGAAAATCATAAGAATCTTGAAGTATGCGAGTGCAGCGTTCATTTATTAGCAAGTCACCACCTAGATTAATCGACTCCCCCTCATCTTTAGTCATATAAATAACCAAAGTTTCTCTTTCATCCAAATAATCGTAAACTTCGTCATAATTATCAGTTGTCATAGGTCATATCCTCGAAACTGGTTTGCTCTCCCTCAAATACGCACTCGTATGGTAATCCTTGTCCACCCACACGCTCTATGCGCTTTAAATTCCAGCCATACTTACGTGCCATTTTCCTGCAAAATTCAGGTTTTGTGACAGCGTGGCGATTTTCTTTTTCACGCGGTTCTTCGGTCATGCTCCCCTGATATATTTTTTCCTTTTTCTGTTGGTAGTGGATCTGCATTGCGTACACCTACTTCTACAAGGTAAGCCGCAAGATTTGCTGTAGTTCTTCCTTGGCTTTTAGCTAATGCCTCAAGCTGCTCAAACACAGTATCTGGTACAGTTAAACTAAAACGCTTACTCATGTATAAAAATCGCTCAACGCTGCCTCCTAAATAATACACTTTGAATCTTATATAGGAATCCTGCCTGATTTTCGCAAAAGATTTTAATTAAAGCCCTTACAAAGCGGGCTTTTCAGCCTCAGTATGCTTTGAAAAACCTTTAGAAGAAACCTATTGTATAAATAGTGCAGCTATATAGCTGTAATCTGCATCTATTTAGATGTAAGCATAGCATTGGTGGCTTAATCTAGGAAAATATTTTTCTCCGAGAGGGACATGCCAGTTTCGCAAAAAGACGCTGTTGCTAAAATAGTTTAAAAATAGTATATTAAAGATACCTTTTTTCATCTCAAGACTTTAATCCTTTTAGCTTTATGGAGTCTGAGTTTGATGAGCGAAAAAGTGCTTCAAACAAAGTGAAACATGGTATTAATTTCATTGAGGCGCAAGAGTTATGGAGTGATACAGACCGGGTAGAGATTGCTGCTTGTGATGTTGATGAACCAAGATTTCTTGTAATTGGGCAGATAAATGAAAAGCATTGGGCTTCTGTCATCACCTATAGAGAGGAGCGGGTGAGAGTTATATCAGTATGGCGAGCAAGAGATGAAGAGGTAAAAAAATATGAAGGCTGAAGAATTTGACGAAAAATTTGACTCAAGTGAGGACATTACCCCTTGCTTAGACCTTTCTACGATTCGTCGTCCAGGTTATGAGCAGCGGCGAGTAAATGTTGATTTTCCTGTATGGATAATTGAAGCGCTTGATAGAGAAGCAGCACGAATCGGTGTAACTCGACAATCAATAATAAAAGTATGGATTGCTGAGCGACTTGAGCAGCATAGCTGAGCTTCTAGGAAATGGCCAAGCTACTTTTCTCTATTATTATTGTTAAAGAAGTACTGGATACTTTTCGACAAATAAGGCAAAGTTAATATTTGTCTGTTCAAGTTGAACAACTGCTGTGCGGTAAAACCGACCTATCGGAAAACTATCTCAAAAATGCCAAGCGTCTAATCCGCGAATATATCGATGAACTCGCACAAGTTTTACGTTTGTAAATTTCCCAAACTGTAACAGGTAAAATGACCCAGGCGCAATTAAAATTTGGTTCGCTGAATTATTGGTAACAGCAATTGTTGTTAATTTTACTTATGTAGTCCAATGTATTGCGGAAACTACAGTAGAGAAGATTAAGTAAAGAACCACAAAGAACACTAACGGCAAGCGAAATCCAAATGTGAGAATTGCTATTCAATTACAAAATAACAACGGAAGTAATGGCGCAGTTTTTGCAAATATAAAATATTAATTGGGCGAAATAAATATTTGCATTATCTGTAAATATTTTTAGTGCATCTAGTCTACTTTCAAAAGCATAAATTCTAATTTAAAAATTATTAATATTACAGCCTACCACGATGGAAGCACTGACTACCTGACTAGATTACTATAGTTAAGTTATAAATTTATTATTTATTGACAAAATACAAGATAAATGTAATAAACATAAAGATGTTAGATTATTTACTAACATCTTTAGGCGTTCAAAATTTTCAAAAGATTACTTAGTAAATTGTAATTTTTTCATAAATTTAAAGAATAATGAATCAGAAAATTAAAAAACAAAACTTAAATAGTACTTTTACTAAAAAAGTGGAGAAATCGCTATTAGCTGCAAAAGATGTTTATACTAGTCCAGAATTTTTGCAAGAACTGTCATTATCTACCGATAAAGAAACCCGTGAAGCAGTTGCAAGCAATCCTAATACACCGACAGATGTGCTTTTAAAATTGGGGGCTGAATTTCCAGCACAATTACTGGATAACCCAATGTTTTCATTATTGCTGCTAGAAAATTTAAACCTAGTTCAAGAAATTCCTTTACCTACACTCAGGAGTCTTCTCAAGCAAGCAAATGTTCCCGATTTTATTTTGGAAAAAGCAGTAGATAAGGCTGATGTGGAAGTTCAGCAGAGACTTGTCATGAATATCCACAGTTCCAAAAAGGTTTTAAGGAAATTGGCTCAAAGTCCCGATTTTCAAGTTGCAGAATCTGCACGTTTACACATTAATTTTGATGGAGAGCTAATAGATAAGTATAAGGAAAAAGCCGTAGAGGTAATTCATAGAATAACTTCTGATGCTGACAACATATTCAACAAAGGCAGTTTTTTTATTTTAGCTCAGATTTGCGTTATTCCAGAATATATAGTCCAATATTGGATGCAGGAAGAAGAATATAAGGATTTATGTAAGGATATTGCTTGCTTACCTAATCCACATTCAAGTATTTTAGAAGAATTAGCTAATCATCCGAACGCAAAAATACGTTTTTACGTAGCCAAGAATTGTAAAACACCAATAGATACTTTGATACAGCTAGAAGCTGATAAAGAGCAGATTCGGGAATACGGACTTTTTAAAACAGTTCGCAGTGGCTTGGCTAGTAATTGCAATACACCTCCAGATATTTTAGAAAGCTTGGCACAAGAAAGCTTAGTAAAAGGTCAGGCAATAAATTTTCTTTGCGAAGTAGTTGAAAATACTAACACACCTTTATTTGCTCTGGAAAAACTAACAAAAAATGTTGATAAACGAATTGTTAGAATATCTTTAGATAAAATACAAGAACGACAAAGAGAATATTTAGGGCAATACAGTGCGGAAAAAATTAGAAATAATCCTCACACGCCTCACCATGTGTTGATAAATTTAGCAGAAAAAGACCCTATTTCTGTTGCCAAGCATCCAAATACACCACTGGAAATACTTTTAGAGTTTTCTAAAAGTAAAAATGAACGCATTCGTAGAGCCGTTGCCGAAAATCCCAACACACCTGTTAGCATCCTGGAACAATTGGCTGGTGATGATGATATTTTAGTTCGCGAAAATGTTGCTTGTAATTTTAGGATACCAGTCAAAACTCTTTTTAAGCAATTAGCTAGAGATGTATCGGTCAGCAAGAGTATAGCCCGCAAGCTCTCAGGCAAAGAATATTACGGATTTGAAATGGAAGACATTCTCGATATTTTGGCTGAAGAAAGTACTAGCCCTGTAGAAATAATTTTGCAGCGATTGATACAAGACTGCGAAGCAAGTGCTCATCTTTTTCTTGCTCGTTACTTGGATTTACCTCCAAAGTTTCTAGCGCAACTGGCAGAAGCAAATGAAGTTAAAGTACGTGAGGCTGTAGCTAAAAACATAAATACCCCAGTAGAAAGCTTAGTAAATCTGGCTAATGATGAAAAACCTATTGTGCGTCAAGCAGTAGCACAAAACCCCAATCTCCCAATCTCGCTGCTTGAAAAATTAGCTAGAGATAAATATAACTATATTCCGATGTATGTTGCAGAAAGAACCGAACTATCAAGCCATTTATTAGAAGTATTAGCAGGTAATGAAGCAGAACAAGTTCGCCAAAAAGCAATGGCAAATCCGAATTTATCAAAAGAGGCAATAGAGCGTATTCTTTGTGGAGAGTATGCAACAGATTATTTAAAACAAAATCCAGATTTCCTAAGCCTAAATTCTGATAGTTTGGCGAAAGTAATAAATTTATACACAAAAACAAAATCTCATTTAGTTAACTTTATTGCCCTACATCAACCACAAGTTTTACCAGAAACACTACAAGAAAAAAGTTATTCTCTCTACTGGTTTGAAAGATTTGCAGTAGCAGAAAATCCTCAAACTTCTAATGAAATTATCAATATTTTAGTAGAAGATAGTAACCAGCTTGTTAGGTCTGCGGCAAAAGCATCTTTACAAAAACGTCAGCACAATACATAAGAACTGCAAGAAATATTACTGATTACATGAAAAATGACTTTTTAATTCATCAGGCGAAAGTAAAACTAAAAAATAGAGAATACTTTGATATGCTAGAACAATCTGTTAAAAAACTAATTACTGCGTACCAAAATGGAGAGCGCAATTTTCCTCAAATTAATTTAGAAAATGCTGATTTGAGCCAACTTGATTTATCAGGAATCAATTTGACTAAAGCAAATTTACGTAAAGCTAATCTTTCCAAGGCTAACTTTAGTCACGCCAATCTCGCAGGTGCTGACTTGCAAGAAGCAAATTTAGAGAGGATTGACTTACAATCTGCTAATTTAAGTCGAGCCAACTTAAGTGCAGCAAATCTGAGAGAAGCGAAGCTTGATGCAGCAAAGTTAATAGGTTCAATCTTAATACGAACTTGTCTAAGTTGTGCTTATATGCCCTGTGTTCAATTGGTTGAAGCTGACTTGCGAGAAGCTAAATTATATCGTGCAGATTTGAGATTAGCAAATTTAGAGAAATCTATTTTTGAACGAGCAGATTTATCAGATACAATACTGCGAAAGGTTAACTTACAACAAGCTAATCTGAGACAAGCTTATTTACAAGATTGTAACTTACAATTTGCTAACCTGACGGGAGCAAATTTACAGAAAGCTGATTTAAGTAACGCTAATCTAGATAATGCAATTTTGACAAAAACTGACGTCAGAGGAGCAGAAATTACTCAAGCTAAACAAGCTAATTTTGAATTAGCTATTTTGGGTGATTTGTATGAAAATATTAAACATAAACTGCATTTAGAAATAAAAGAAGGTAATAAATCTTTTGCATTTAGTTTCGATAGTAAAATACTCGCATATTGTAATTGGCGTGGAGATGTTACCTTAGTTAATTTTATGACTGGCGAAGAAATTATTGAAATAGATATTCAATCGGAGCCAGTTGTATCGGTTATTTTTAATGCTAATGGTAAAAGTTTTGATTGTTTTTTTTATGTGAATGAATTAAAGCTATGGAATCCATTTACAGGTGAAGTACTCAAAAGTCTTAAACATCACTCCGAAAATGTGACTTCCATTGTATTGGATGGAAACGGAAAAGCTTTAGGTATGGTAGGTACAGGAGAGCCTTTTGAATTATATGACGTTGGTCATGAAACACGCACATTCAAAGGCTATTCTAGCGGTATTAAAACTCAGGCAATCAGTCCTGATGGTCGTTTTACAGCTAGAAGCGCACCAGATATAAATGGACAAATTGAGCTTTTGGATAGAGAAAATGCCAATAAAAAAATATATATCCTTACGGGGCACGAAGCATCTGTACAATCTTTAGCTTTTAGTCCCGATAGTAAGCTTTTAGTTAGTGCGAGTGCAGAGGACATAAAAGTGTGGCAAGTTGAAGACCAAAAAGAAACATATAACGGGAGGCAATCTATCCGTTACTTTAGGCGTTATGCTGTGCCTACATTAGCTTTTCTTCATACAGATTCTTTGGAAAATTTCATCTTACTAAGTAACGATTTTTTTGACCACATAGAGGAAAGAGGAGCCACACTAAGTGAAAGAGATAGAATCGAGTACGATTGGAATGGCAGGTCAAGTGCTTCTTCTTCTACTTCTTTTTTTGCCATAAGCGCAGATAGGAAAGTATTACTCAGACGTTATGGAGAACACCCTATTCAACTTTGGAACTTAGAAACTTTTGAGGAACTTGGTACTATTAATTTGAATGCTCACCCCTTAGCTCTTAATTATACAGGGAATATCCTAGGCGCGAGGGCAGGAAAAGAAGGAGAAGAAATTATACTATGGGATGTGCAAACAAATAATATTATTTTTACCCTTGTCGGTCATACTAATTTTATTAAGACAATCGTATTTCAGACGAATGGTGAAATGTTAGCCAGTGGTGGTTGGGATTGTACGATTCGTCTCTGGAATTCGCAGACAGGTGATGAAATAAAAACATTCTCAACATACTCGGTTATAAAATCCCTAGCTTTTAATCCCATTACTACAATCTTAGCTAGCGGTCATAGAGACGGCACTATTAAACTTTGGGACATAAAAACGATGGAAGAAATTCACAGTTTTAAAGCACACAAAGATGATGTAGAGGCTTTAGAATTTAGCCCAAACGGGAATTATTTGGCAAGTAACGATGAAAATATGATTTGCTTGTGGGAGTTTAAGTATAAATAAATGGGTCAGTAGTGGTGCTTCACCATGCGTCCCCATTTGCTGCTTTAGTATGGGTGGCTAGGATTTAAAGTTGCACAATATTGGCAAAATAGTTTAAAAATAGTATATTAAATATACCTTTTTCCATTTCAAGACTTTATGTCTTACTTCTATGGAATTTGAGTTCGACGAGCGAAAAAGTGCTTCAAATAAAGTAAAACATGGTATTGATTTCATTGAGGCGCAAGAGTTATGGGTCGATACAGACCGGGTAGAGATTGCAGCTCGTGATGTTGATGAGCCAAGATTTCTTGTAATTGGGCAGATAAATGGAAAGCATTGGCTTCTGTCATCACATATAGAGAGGAGCGGGTGCGAATTATATCAGTACGACGAGCAAGAAATGAAGAGGTAAAACTATATGAAAGCTGAAGAATTTGACGAAAAATTTGACTCAGGTGAGGACATTACCCCTTGCTTAGACCTTTCTACGATTCGTCGTCCGGGTTACGAGCAACGACGAGTAAATGTTGATTTTCCTGTATGGATAATTGAAGCGCTTGATAGGGAAGCAGCGCGAATCGGTGTAACTCGACAATCAATAATAAAAGTGTGGATTGCTGAGCGGCTTGAGCAGCATAGCTGAACTTCGGGAGGCAAAATCAAGTTTGAAGATAATACAAATAATTCTAATAATACCACCTTAGTATAGACGTAGGATTACTACGTCTATGCTGAATTCAACTGTGGTAATCAATAGCCTACCGTCATTAGTCAAACAGTCTTCACTGAGGTACTTTTTTATCCGCTAGGATTTAAAGTCCACCAATGATACCGCCATCATTACGTGTAATCACTACTGTTGCAGAGCGGGGACGGCCAGATGGACCGTAACCTTGACTATGAGGCCAATTGCTACTTAAGGTAGGATTTTGAGGAGTTCCACTATCACCTGGGTGCTGGATGTTGATAAACATGGTTCTACCATCAGGTGTAGAGGTTACCCCAGTTACTTCACAATCTGTTGGGCTGGTCAAAAATAGCCTTACCTGTTTAGTGTTGGGGTCAGCACATAACATGGTGTTGCTACCAATGTTGGTCAAATCACCTTTACCATCACCTGCGTGGTCGGTTTGAATCCAAAGACGACCGAAGTTATCAAACCACAAACCATCTGGTGAACTTAAGTCATCACCGTTGATATTACCGCGAAGATTCGGCTCTGTTCTTCTCTTATCACCAGCTTCAAGGAAAATATCCCAACTAAAGGTAGCAGTTGTTACAGTGCGTCCAGTTTCACGCCAACGGATAATATGACCGTAACGGTTGTCAGTACGTGGGTTAGCCCTATCAACGGGAGGACGCGCTGAACCTGCTGTAGTCGTACCATTTACATTGTTGACAGAAGCTGGGGTTGTACCACGACGGTTGTTATTGGTCAGCGTACAGTAGATTTCTATTTCCTGGAATCCATTGATTCGAGGACGTGCAGCAGTCCACTCTGGTCTATCCATCATGGTTGCACCGACTCTATCTGCCGCTTGTCTCGTTTTAATAAGGACTTCAGCCTGGTCTCTGAAACCATTCTCTGCTGTCAAACCTCTTTGTCCGTGAACTAGAGGTATCCACTCACCAGTACCATCATCCTTAAATTTAGCAACGTATAGAATACCGTCATCTAGCAGGTTACTATTCGCACCGCGATTTCTAGCATTGAAGGGTCTGGAGCAAACAAACTTGTAGATATACTCGTTACGTTCGTCACAACCCATATAAAAAGCTAAACGGTTTTGGTCATCAACCACGTACTGGACACTTTCATGCTTGAAGCGACCAAGGGCAGTACGTTTAACTGGTTTGCTTTGGGGGTTGTATGGGTCAACTTCTACTACCCAGCCAAATAAATGGGGTTCGAGAGGGTTTGTGCGGCAATTAAAGCGGGGGTCAACTTCATGCCAACGATAGCCAGATCCATTCTGGCTAATACCGTAGCGGGCCTGCGCTGCTGTAATTTCTGAATCTGGAATTCCTGGTGTTGAAACTAAAGTTTCGCCAAGATGACCAAAGTAACCGTTCCAGTTTTCTTCACAGGTTAAATAAGTACCCCATGGAGTGTAGCCGTTAGCACAATTATTGACAGTACCATATGCGGTAAAGCCGTCGTTCACACCGATTTGGACTGAACCAGTGCCGGTGATGTTAAACTTCTTGGACTTTAATAGTGCGTTACCTGCTGCTGGTCCGGAAACACGCATCTCGGTGTTAGCAGTGAGACGACGACCGTAGTTAGAATTGCGCTCTACACCCCAACTATTCCCTAATCTTGTTTTGGATACCTCAAAAATAGAGACACCGTGAGCGGCTTGAGATTTACGCACTTTGGCAATATTAACTGGGGTTAGACCCTCGGAACCATGAAGAATATCTTCGTGAGTATATTCATGGTTGACACAAATTATGCCACTATTGTTTACTCCACTGTTAAGTGGGAAAAAGTGCATACCATCAGAGTGCATACCATACTGCTTTTCTTGAGTCGTAGCGTCCTGGGTAGCATTTACTAACCAGTTGGGAGCACCTGGCATGATTGGGTCTCCCCATGCTACTAAAACTTCAGCTTTGTAACCGCTAGGAACGCTAACTAAATCTTTTTGTAATAATCCTGTAGCTGAATTGAGTAGGTTGGGTTGAATACTCTCAAAACCAATACCTTGAAATCCAGTGCCTGCTGGAATAGGAGCGGCTTCGACAGTTTGCAAGAAGCCACTAACCGTAACATCACCCAAAACTGTTAATACGGAAGTACCGACAGCAGTCATGATAAAGCGACGACGCTTCATCCCCATGCGCTCAATTACTTCAAGAATTGACTCGTTACCAGATGGATTGACTGATTGATTATTTGTAGGGTGAAAACGACCTTTCATTCCGAGTATTCCTCTCTTTCAGGTTTATTTATTCTTTGAATTCGCCCACATTTTCATCTGAAATTTTTCGCGACAAATACAAGCGCGAATCATTATTATGTAAGAATTATAGACATTTAAATTCTCACAAATAATTTCAGATTGCTAGAATAAGAATTTCTTATTTAATCTGGGAGCAGTGCGATTTTATAATAATTGCATTGCTCCAAAGATGACCCAAGATATTATACTTGAGGTGACAAATATAGTGACTACAAGTAAAAGCAATTATTACTTAATTGCAGTTGCTAAAAAACCACAATCTTTCCCATTACGTCACTAATATAGAATTTATAGATACTTGTTTAAATTTAGCTTATGGACAATTTAATTATAGTTTGAGGTTTATTATTTTAAATTAATTTATGAAAAATTTTCAATCTTGATTATTTTGACTATGTAAGATTAGGTGCTATAACTTTTACTAAAAATATTTTATTTATGTCTTTAGTAATTGCTATTTTTTTTATACAGTGGTACAAATAGATTTAATTAAATATTGTTTTTTTTAACACTAATGTCTTAGCATTTGTGGTGCTATACTCTACACGGTTATAATTTAAACTTTTGCCTAAGCGCTCAGTTTTATAGAGTTTTATGGTTTAAAAGTTGAATTTAAAACCGTTTTTAGTATAAATAGTAATCAGTTTAGTAGCAATTATCTAGAATTTATAGCTACTAAAGCTTTCCAACTTCTCAACACATAAGTTTTCCTCGAATCTACTCGAATCTATTTGTGTATCTAGTGTTTTTCATTATAAAAATACTTCTGATAATATCAGTCAGTATTTTTAATTTTGTGCAGCCTATTTATCATTTTAACTAATTCAAAGTGGACATATCATGAAGAAGCATTTGGTTGGTATATTGTTGACTATTCCAGCTACATTGTCTATTGCAACCGCAGCTCATGCTGATGTTGTTTCTACAAAAGCTGCTGACTTGGTTGGAACTCAAGCTAACAACCAGCAAACTTTAGCTCAAAAGAATTTTTCAGTTGCTCAAAATGAGAATGCTGAAGCTGATGATTCTAATTTACCTGCAGCAAATTACTGGTATGTTGGTGGACGTGCAGGTGTTGGCTTTCCCAGCAATGTTAAAGGAAATTATGTGGAACCTTCAGCTTCTCCCTTCGCAGAATTATCGGAAAGTAATTCCCTGGAACTAAATAACGCTTTCCAAGGAAGTATTGCTGCTGGTTACCAATGGGAGCAAGTTCGTGCTGAATTAGAACTCACATTTGGCTCTTATGGAGTCGATAGATATGCCTATAATGGAATATACGGTGGTATTCCTGATTCTGGTTCTAATAAAGCCAGTGGTAGCGTGAGCGCTACAACTTTGATGGTAAATGGTTACTGGGATATTCCAACTGGCTCTAAGTGGCGTCCTTATCTTGGTGCTGGAGTTGGTGTTGGCTTCCCTAGCGCTAGTGAAGTTAAAGTTGATGAAGATGGAGTAAAATATCAAATTCCTTCTGCTAGCGGTACAAGTTTTGCTATACAAGGAAAAGCTGGTATTCAATATGAAGTTACTAAGAAAGGTAACGTATTTCTTGAATTAGGATATAAGAATATTGGTGGCTTTAGTGGTAGCGACCCTAATATTTCCGGTAGTAAAGTTAATTACGATGCAGTTAATTCCTTCGCTATTGGCATTGGCTACCGTCAAGGTTTCTAAGAGAATGTTTGAACAGTTGAAAAATATACGTTAGACCCCTCTCTAAACCTTTCCCGAATGTCACTAAGAAAAACACCCCTCACACCCCTGAACTAAAGTATCCGAAGCGGACTCTGGCACGAACAGGCTAAAAGCTAAAGTTAGCTTCAGCTAACTATAATTAAATATTTCAACCCGTTTTTAACGGGTTTAAGCTTTTAGCCCGAAATGACCGTTCAGGGGTATCTGTGAGCATTTCTTAGTGCCATTCCCCACAAGCGGGGTAGGGGGTTGGGGGTGGGGTTGACTTTTTAATTCTCTAATTAGCCGCAGCCTGAGCTTCCTGATAAGCAATTTCCTGAAACTGAATCACATCACGATGCGGGTCAGCAATACTTACTTTAACCAATATCTCATCACCCAAATTCACCGGACGTTTAAACAGCATCGGCAACTGCAACCCCAATTCTCCTAATAAAATTAGCGCCAATCCACTATCTTCCCGCAGCCACATTAACACTGTACTTTCCCAAGTTTCCTCAGGATGACGACGCAAATATTCTAAAGCCCAATATCTATTTGTTTGCCGTTCCACCATCGTCACTTCTTGGGTGACACTACTAACGGTCATCATCACTTCCTGAAGCTGTATTGCCGTATATGGAAGTTCTTCTCCCCGTAAATGGGCTTTCAGTTGGAAATGAGTCAACAAGTCGCTATAACGACGAATAGGAGAGGTTGCCTGAGTATAGCTACTTAAACCCAACCCCGCATGACGCACTGGTGTAATGCTCATTTCACTCTTAGGCATACAACGACGCATCGCACAAGCACGGACAAATCCCGCAGGTAGCTGAATTAACTCCTCTTCTGGGGGTAATTCCGGTTGTGGCTGACCACGAAATGGTAGTGGAATATTATGTATTTGACCATAGCGTGCGGCAACTTCCCCAGCCAAAATCATCATTTCCGCTACTAATTGCCGAGATAATGAGTCTTCTAGTAAATCGATATTAACTTCATCATCTTTAACTTTTATTACAGCTTCTGGCATGTTGATGCTAATAGCACCTTGAGCATAACGCCAAGCTTTACGTTTCTTAGCCCATTTAGCAATAGCAGCTATTTCTGGCTCTGCTTGCACACCCAAATCTAACATCTCATCTACATCTTCGTAGGTAAGGCGATAAGTGGGTTTTATTCGACTCGCATGAATACTAAAATCTTCTATTGCACCGGACTCATTCAAGACGACACCAAAACTCAAAGCGCAACAAACTTGTCCCTGTATTAAACTCATGGGACCTGTTGCTAAGAACTCCGGAAACATGGATACCATACCTGTCGGTAAATATACCGTACTTCCACGCTTCCTTGCCTCTAAGTCTAAATCATCTTCTGGCATTAACCAGCGCGTTGGGTCAGCGATATGTATCCACAATTTTTCCCGTCCATCGTCAAGCACTTCCCAACTTAAACCATCATCTATTTCAGTCGTGCTTTCATCATCGACAGTATAAGCCTTTAAATGGGTTAAGTCCAAACGGTTTATATCGGGGTCTGATGGATGAACCTCTAATCGCTGCTGCGCCACTTCTATCACCTTGCTGGGGAACTGCACTGGAACCGACGAACGACGTATAAAAATGTTTTCATGCTCACTCCAACAACCCAATTCTACCAAAAGCTGGAATGCTGATTGGGGTGTTGCTTGGCGTCCCAACATATTCATTGTCTCTAGAACAGGGGCTGGGGGTGGATACGCACGAGGCAATGAATCATAAGTAACACCACCACGTACTATATCAGCCAGTAATGTGGCATACTTTTCCAATGCTTCGATGCGGTGACGGTCATGTCGCTGCCATTCTACCGTCTCACCTTTGAGCGCCTGTTCTACTCTAGCCAGAAATTCTTGTTGCCCTCTCGCTTTCAGGGACTCTACTTCCAGTTGGTGTTTTCTCTCTGCAACAGCAGCAACTGTACGCGGTTCGTAAGCCTCTCCCTTCTGCTTAAAGTAAGTTTTATCTTCCGATAAAAGATAATAAGCGGCATAACACTGCGATGGTTTTGATTCCGAAAACAGTAAAGTAGCCATTTGTGATGGTGTAACTACTTCCCCGTCCTCCACCAATAATTCCCAAGCAACCTCTAAACTTGATGGGTCTAAATACGGGCTAACCTCATCCAAAAAACTTGCAATTTGCGTAGGCTTGTAAGTTTCTCCAGTGACACTGTAGCTGATTTGCCGAGGTACTAGGCTGTGGGATTGACCACGTTCATCGACTACAAACCAACGGGTCTTTCCGTCCGGTCGGTCTACCACTCCCAGACGGCGATCGCCCCCAACTCTAAATTCAACTAATGTCCCCTTCTCCACAAGCCCCGCTTTCTGATTGATAAAGTTGTGTATTTTTGTTTTGTCGCGATTTATCGCGTCTATTCAGTTCGTAGAGACGCGATTCATCGCGTCTATCAGCGTCTATCAGTTCGTAGAGACGTGATTTATCACGTCTGAAACGCGATTATTGCCTTTGTTGCAGAGCAGAGACGCGATTTATCGCGTCTCTACAGAGTTTCTGTGACCATCAACCCATTACTATATTTAGCCTTCCGCGTTAATAAAAGGCAATAACGCTAGGATACGAGCGCGTTTAATTGCTAAAGTCAAATCTCGCTGTTGCTGACATGTCAACCCAGTAATCCGACGTGGCAGGATTTTACCCCGCTCAGTAACAAACTTACGCAATAAATCGACATCCTTATAATCGATTGGTTCCCCTGGTTTAATTGGGGACAGACGACGACGGTAATAACTCATCTCTACTTGATTTCCTTGTGAACAGTATGTTTGTTGCAGTGAGTGCAGAACTTCTTAAGTTCCAACCTGTTGGTTGTGTTACGACGATTTTTGGTCGAAGTATAGCGCGACACACCAGGAGAGCGCTTATCTGGGTTTGAGCGACACTCAGTGCATTCGAGCGTCACAATTATACGAACACCTTTACCCTTAGCCATAATCTTAAAACACTAAAGCTTGGAGAAAATTTAACACAAATTACTATCTTCTCACATTCCGCCCCAAACTTTCAACTATTCGCTTAACTTTGAGGTCAAGAGAGTAGCCCCGTTCAGACGAGACTATCATAGTACCAGCATAGCGGTCATGTAAGGCGAGTCTGTACTGCTTGTCAGAAATAGCAGCACCACAGTCAACAATTAGGGGAATCACTAGCAGTATAGCAGTCGGATTCAACCAAATATTCCCCAGGGCAATAGACACCAAAAGCGCACCAACTCCAATAATAGACTCCCGCTTAAATAAGGAGAGTAAATCAGGAATCCTTGTGCGCTCGTCGTTAGCTTCCAAAACTTTCGTATCAAAAGCCCAACGGCCTAAACTCTGCCCACGATTGTTATACACTACCAATACCCTAAATACCAACCAACTACAAATAAAAACCAATATTTGGGTAAATTGGATGCCTATACTATTGCTTCCTAACAGAGAACTTATTAGCCAGACAGTGAAGAAATCTAGACCCAAAGCCATTGCACGTCGGGAGATTTCGGCTTTAGGTAAATATCTTTCGTCGTTGGGTACTCTTTCTATAGTCATAAGAATATTTAATTTATTAAGATAAGGGATTTAGCATAGTCATACATCAATATTAAGGTTTGGTCTGGGGCTGCGACAGGACAATAACAAAACAACAACAAAATGTAGAACTTCCAAAAAATAAATTCTACTCTCTTGTGGGGTGGGCATCCTTGCCCGCCTGCTCATAGCAAATAAAGGAACAACTATAAGCCCCATAGCAAATAAAGGAACAACTATAAGCTCCATAGCAAACAAAGGAACAACTATAAGCCCCATAGCAAAGGACGGGCTGGAAGCCCATCCCACAAAAAGTAGTTAGGGCTTTTTTTAATTTGGCAGCCCCTTAACGACAAAAGGCGAGCAAGATTTTATGACAGAACGCGAGCAAGATGCGAGCCGAAGTGGCACGCCGCGCGAACGCACTACAATAGAAACAAGGTATACCAGCAAGGGATATATTAAAAATGACAACCAAAGAGAAGATAATTCAGGAATTAGAAGAAATACCAGAGTCGATGTTAGAGCAAGTACTTAAGTACCTAAATCAACTGAAAAATGAGGAGCAACAATTAGAAGAAAAGGCTTGGCAAGCTTATCTGAAATCGAAACAAGAAAGAGAGGAGGTTTACCGTCGTCTTGCAAACTCCTAGTTTTCTTAGCAAACGAGTAGTCATTAGACGTGAAAAAATAGAGGTGTTTTCTCGGAGTGCGTTCCCATGCTACCAGTCAGCGAAGCAGAAGCAATAATATCCAACCTAGTTCACCCTTTAAACAGCGAACAGGATACAGAAATAGTAGACTTACTAACAGCAGACGGTCGCATACTAGCAAAACCCGCAATCAGCCAACTAGACTTTCCCCATTGGGATAACTCAGCAATGGATGGGTATGCTGTCAGGTATGAGGACGTACAGCAAGCAAACGCTGAAAAGTCAGCCGTTTTACAAATAATCGAAGAAATTCCCGCAGGTTACCAGCCTCAAGCTACTATCCAAAAAGGACAAGCAGCACGAATTTTTACTGGAGCTGTAATGCCTAATGGTGCTGACACAATCGTCATACAAGAAAATACCAACAGAGAAAATAATCAGGTTTCTATTCTTGTAACCCCAAAACCACAAGAGTTTGTCAGAAAACGAGCATCTTTTTATCAAGCAGGTTCAGAGTTATTGCCTCAAGGGATAAAACTCAACGCTCCAGAAATAGCCGTATTAGCCGCAGCGCAATGTAATCAATTCAGCGTTTACCGCAAAGCCAGAGTAGCAATTTTATCTACTGGTGACGAACTAGCAAAAGTCAATGAGCCACTACAACCAGGACAAATAGTAGATTCCAATCAATATGCTTTAGCCACCTTAGTAAGACAAGCAGGTGCAGAAGCGTTAATGTTAGGAATTGTTAAGGATGAACCAGAAATATTAAAGCAGACAATCACACAAGCTTTGAGTAATGCCGATATCGTAATTTCTTCCGGTGGAGTATCAGTAGGAGAATACGATTATGTCGAAAAAATTTTAGACTCCTTAGGTGGAAAAATCCACATTCGTGCAGTCAAAATGAAACCAGGAAAACCCCTTACCGTAGCATCTTTCCCCCCCACTCCCCACTCCCCACTCCCAACTCCCCACTCCAAACTCTACTTCGGATTACCAGGAAATCCAGTTTCCGCATTAGTAACTTTTTGGAGATTTGTTTTACCAGCAATTAAAAAATTATCAGGGATTAAATCAGGTTGGGAACCGACTTTTATTAAAGCGAAAACCAGTTATGAATTACGCTCTGATGGAAAGCGGGAAAGTTTTGTTTGGGGTAAATTAAGTGTAGTTGATAGTGTTCATCAGTTTGATTTAGCAGGTGGAACTCAAGCTTCGGGAAATTTAATTAATTTAGCTCAAACTAATGCTCTAGCTGTTTTACCTGTGGGAACCACGTTAATTACACAAGGTAATGAAGTTGAGGTTTTGAAAGTTGACTAATTTACAACCTTCTTTAATTTTTGAGGTAATGGCAATGAAATTATTAAATGTTGTGGCTCTTCTTGAAGACCTACCAGAATTAGGACTATATCGTGGTCAAGTTGGAACAATAGTAGAAGAATATGAACCAGACGTGTTTGAAGTGGAATTCAGTGATTCAACAGGACGTGCTTATGCCATAGAAACCTTAAATGCAAATCAGCTAATGCTTTTGTATTATCAAGCAATTGGCGAAAAAGCATTGGTTTAAACTAGTACACCCTACTCCCCACTCCCCTATTTATCCAAATCCCTCTCAACCCAGCAGCCTTTGCACCGTGGTAGTCTTCCTTAACACTATCACCTATGTGCCAAGCATCTTGGGGTAAACAATTGTGTTTTTCTAATGCCGCAGTAAAAATTTTGGTATCTGGTTTCGCATACCCCACTTGAGTACAAATAGTAATAGTACTAAAAAATTCTCGCAGTCCTAAGGCTTGCAAAACTGAATATATCCGAGAGTCAAAATTAGATAGTATCCCCAATTGAATTCCCATATTTCGCCATTTTTCCAAACATGGTAAAACATCAGGGTAAACAAACCAGGGGTCAGCAGTGCCAAAATGTATATACAGTTCGCTAAAAAAATCTGTAAAGTCAGGAAATAATTCTAGACTCTCTGTTCTTTCAAAAGTATTGCTCGCAACCCGAAACCACCATTCAAATTCACGCTGGGGTATATCTTCTTCTTCCGCATCAGGGAATATTGGTGGTGGTGCAGCTTTAAAGCTATGGTAAAACGCCTTATCTATATCTTGTGGAGAAACAGTAACACCAAATTCCTGTGCTACTTGACTATATATTTCTCCAACACTCCCTTTAATACCAAATATTGTACCAGCAGCATCCAAAAAAATTACTTTCGGCGGTTTCATCTAAAAATTAATTTACTATCTAAAAAGATAAAATTATTGTAATTCGTTCTGACTTTGGTTGGTGACAGCCGTGAACACATCACTTTTCCCTAAACTACTTAGTAAACGTGTTCTTTCCAAACTTTTGAGAATGCGCGTTACCAGTTCTGGTCCGATGATAGGTAAATTAATATAGTCGTCAGCACCAATAGCAAATACTTGATGTATAGTTTCTGCATCTGTAGTGTTTCCCAAAAATAAAACAGGCAGGCTGTTCCAAAGTGGATGATTACGGAGTAGCTGACATAACTCAATACCACTTATCTCTGTATATTCTACATTTAGAACAATCAACTCCGGTTGTTCTGCTGCGAGGATATCCCAGAAGTGTAATGGATTATCTAGAGTATAAACTCGGCAGTTACAAGGCGTAAGTAATTCCGCGACTGTGGATAAAAACTCAGTATCGTGGTCTACAATTAGCACTTTCGCTTCGGAGTCACGTAAAACCGATTGCAATTCCTCACTTACGGGGTTTTGTGGTATTTCCTGAATTTCGCCCAGATTTATTTGTTCAAATTCTTGACGCAATGCAGTAACTAGGTCAGATAAATGCTGCGCTTGCTCTTGAGATATAAATTCTTGAC
Source organism: Scytonematopsis contorta HA4267-MV1 (assembly GCA_019359035.1). GTDB lineage: Bacteria > Cyanobacteriota > Cyanobacteriia > Cyanobacteriales > Nostocaceae > Scytonematopsis > Scytonematopsis contorta. The sequence goes on from JAHHIC010000046.1 coordinate 47,214, forward strand.
CTTGAAACAAAATTTCTATTTCATGAGCTAAACTAGAGCCTCGGTTAGAGCCAAACATACCCAGAGTACCCACTAGTTTGTGTGCTTCTTGTTCAGCTTTAACTCGTAGTTTTCTTCTTAGCTCATTTCTTAGCAACTGGGTTGTCGCTTCTTCTAACAAAGTAATGCGTTGCCCAGTTTTCTCTTTACCCCGTTGCCAAATTTTCTGTATGCTATCAGTTTTTACTTTTGGGATTTTTAATTGAAAATTCTCGAATTGTTCTAGCTTCTCCTTTGACCTGAGACGATAACCCATCCCGTAAATACTTTCTATAGGGTCTTTTGGAACCCCTGATGACCTAAGCTTCATCCGCAATCCTTTAAGATGAGACCTCACAGTATCCTCTGTGGGAGGTTCTTCAAAAGACCAGACATTCTCTATCAAAGCACCACAGCTAAATATCCGTTGTTGATTACGAAGAAAAAGTTCTAGTAGCGCGTATTCCTTTGGGGTCAAATGTACTGGTTGCTCTTGCCAAGTAACTGCACAACTGCTAGGGTCAAGTCGCAAAAAACTCCACTCCAGAATAGGTCGAGAAGTTAAACCTCCCCGACGCATCAGCGCACGAATACGCGCTAATAACTCGTTGATATCAAAAGGTTTAGCAAGATAATCATCAGCACCAGCATCTAAGCCCGTGACTTTATTAGTACTGTTATTATGGGCAGTTAGTAAAATTATTGGTGTATAGTTTCCTTGAGAACGCAAGCGTCGGCAAAGACTAATTCCGTCGAGCTTTGGCAGCATCACATCTAATATAATTAAGTCATAGTTAAAAGATAGCAGTACATTCCAAGCCGCTTCTCCATCTACGACAACATCAATATTATGATGCTGACTACTTAGGACTTCTGTAAGCAACTCAGCAGTTATTTGGTTATCTTCTACTACGAGAATTTTCATGAATGCTGCTGGTTATTAGTTTATTTTTATTTAAATAAAAATAATTTTTCTTATAGCCCCTTAATGGTAATATTTTTTTCTTAAGCGCAAATTAAGGAGATTTTAAATATGCTGACTGATGACTGTTGACTGTTGACTGTTGACTGATGACTGATGACTGTTGACTGATGACTGATGACTGTTAACTGCGAATTGCGAATTGCGAATTGCGAATTGCTTACTCCCTATTCCCCGACAGAGATTTTGGTGAAGGGCATGTACCAGTGGTTAAACTGACATATGAGAGCCACACCAAGCATATGGATTAGCTTTATCTTTTTCACAAGAACAATTAGTCAACTTATCTCTTGCAGAACATTTGTTCTACAATCTATAATTTTTTACACTGGCAAAAAATACCAGGGTTTTTGCATCTGCTTGATGAGAGTTAAGAGACACCACACTAGAAAAAGCATCCTCTTTATTCAGGGAGGAGTTAAGTATGCATCTTAAACACAAAATTTCCAAGTCTCTTTATCAAGCAGTTCGGGAAAAATATGAATGCGGACTATACAGAGACGCCATACTAGCAGCGACCTTTCACTTACAGGAATGCATCAGGATGAAAGCTAACTTAGCGACCGAGCAAATTGTAGCGAACCCCCTGGATAGCATTAATCAGGTGTTTGGTATGCCGAAACCGCTGATTCAAGTCAATAACATGAATACTGTTGCCGAGATTTATGAACAAATGGGATTTGAACAAATTTTATTGGGTATATGTCAAGGTATAAGATATTCTCGGGTTCATGGGGAATGCTATGACAATGAAAAGTCGGCAAATGCCTTCATTGTTTTTATAGACTACCTCATCAATCGAATTCAAAATAATGCTAATGAGATGATGCAGGAAATAGCAGAAAATCAGCAGCGTGCTTAAAACAATTTTTAGCAATTGTAGAGACGTGATTAATCACGTCTCTACATTTTTTTGTATTGTATGCGACTAATAGCGCTGATTTTTGTAATTAACATAATAAATATTAATAAATATCAATATATATGTATTTATGTATAAGCAATCCAGTATTTACTAGGGAAAGTCACAAAAAGTAAAGAAAAAATAGAAATATAAAGTTTGTTAATGAAAATAGACTAAGAAATTTTTTACCCAAAAGTTGAGTTCGTGTTAGGCTTTGATTATGGTTTGAGGCGAGTTTAAGCATTCGTTGGCAAAGCCGTTGGTCAAGCAATCGTGAAGTATTGTCAGGTTGCCATCTGCAACGAGGTGGGATAAAGCTAACACCCTAGACTATTGCAGGTACGATGAAGTAATTGAAATAGTTCTTTATCTTTCCTATTCTTAATGTATTTGAGCTAACTTTTGCTTGTCTTGCGAATACTTGAATCATTTGTAATTTCTACCAAGTTCTCAATTAAGCAAATAATTTATCGAAACTAAATTTGATAACAATTATTTACTCAGGAATACAACTTTTATGCAGTTACTTCCACGACCTCAGAGGGAAAATAAATACCTTTCACATTTAGAACCAGACAAGGTAGAGAGACCACGACCTTTAAGGGTAGAAAAAAATAATTTTCCAGATGAAAATTCACAACGAGAAATAACAGCAGGAAGTCGCGTCGCTGTTTTTATTGATGGAGCAAATCTATTTTACGCTGCGATGCATCTCCATATCGAAGTTGATTATACAAAATTACTGCGTTGTTTAGCTAAAGAACGGCAACTACTACGAGCCTATTTTTATACCGCGATTGATAGTACTAACGATAAGCAGCAAGGCTTCATTTTGTGGATGCGTCGCAATGGCTACCGTGTAGTCGCAAAAGAGTTAATCCAGTTCCCAGACGGCTCTAAAAAAGCTAGTTTAGATGTAGAAATAGCCGTAGATATGATGACTTTAGCTAAACATTGCGATACTCTGGTGCTTCTCAGCGGTGATGGCGATTTAGCTTACGCAGTCGATAACGTTAGCTACCGAGGAGCGCAAGTAGAAGTGGTAAGTTTACGCTCTATGACTAGTGACACTCTTATCAATGTTGCTGACTGCTATACTGACTTGGAATATCTAAAACCAGAGATTCAAAAAACTTAACTATATCAGCAAAAACATTCATCAAAAAATACAGCTAATCTACCTATTAATCTGTAGACGCGATGTAGAGACGCGATGTAGAGACGCGATGTAGAGACGCGATTAATCGCGTCTCTACGGAAAACAGGTATTAATAGCTGGAAACAGCCAATTCAGTCCAAGAATCTTTGTCTCTACTAAAGTCACCAAGGATATCAATTTTGTTTATATTGTTCACAAAAGGTTTAACTATGCTTTCTGTTTCTAGCAAATAATTTAAATAAGTGCGAGCAGTTATAGACAAGTGTTTTCCTGTGGGGTGAACAATATACCAATTTCTTTTAAGGGGTAAATGTTCGACATCTAAAATTGTCAATCCTGGTACAGCAGGTTCAGACATTAATGTATGCTGAGATAAGATAGAAATTCCGAAACCCCCAGCAATGGCATGTTTGATTGATTCGTTACTACCGAATTCCAATTTACCTTTAATTTTGATTTGCTGTTCCTCTAAAAATTTTTGTACTACACGACGTGTTTCTGAACCAGGTTCGCGTAAAATAAATCCCGATTCATCGATAAGTTCTTGCAAGGAAAGATTTTTTTCTTTCGCTAGGGGATGATTGACAGATGCGACTACGACTAGTGGGTCTTCTAAAAACGGTTGAGTGATAACATCAATGTTATCTGGCACTTGGCTCATGATGTATAAGTCGTCCAAATTACCCAGCATCCTATCCGTCATCACTTTGTGATTGATTAACTGTAGACGGACATCAATTCCTGGATATAGTTGGCAAAATGTACCTAAAGTGCGCGGGAGTAAATATTTTGCAGTCGTTGTTGCTGCTAAACGCAATTCTCCTTGTTTAAGCGACTTGAAATCAGTCACTTTTGTTTCAAATTGGGTAATAGTGTCAAAAATCTCCTGACAAGTCCCTAATAATTGCCTTCCCGCATCTGTCAAATGCATCCGCTTGCCTACTTGCTGAAATAAAGGTAAGCCTACGGATTTTGACAACTGTTTGACCTGCATTGAGACAGTCGGTTGAGAGACAAACAGTTCTTCGGCAGCCCTGCTGAAACTACCATGTCTTGCTGCGGCTTCAAATACCTTTAGCTGATATAGTGTCGCTTGTTTCACAATAACCTCTCCTGTAATAAGGATTTAGATGCCAGCTCTCCAGATACGCCCCAACAATCTTCACACTTTAATAGATTTACACGAATACTTAAGAAAAGTTTAAATTTTCAAATTCAAATAAATAATAAACATTTACAATTATTTACAGTAAGCATTGTAAAAACTCGATACATGATTGGCAATCAGAGCATTTTATCCATATTTAGTCAAGCATTCTTTTATACTTATACCTATATAAGCTTATCTTCATCGACATTGAGTAATATTCAATACACATACTTTGATTTATATATTCCATGGCTTTGGGTTGGAAGGCAGTTTTACTAGTTGCATAAATTACAACATTTACTGACATTGCCAATGAGGTGTCTTACCCCTAGTACCATGTGTTAGAGGTTGGAGTATTATTATTCAGTCAAGATAATTTTCAAAGCTGTTGAGATAAAATAGATACAGATTTAATGAATACTTATTTATATGAAAGCTTTCTGATGTGGTTGCTTTCCCGGATATTTATTAATAGTTTTTTGTATCAAAAGCAGTGTAATTGCTAGAACTATATCAAATTATAGTTGTAAGCAATTACACCTGAATAGTGTTCGTAGATGTGCAGGTAATTCTTGTAAAAACAGCAAGACAACACTGCAAGCAAATACTGTAATCCAAATTTGCTAACAAAATAAATTTGCTGACTATTAAGTTATTTTTAGAACTAGAACTTCTGACCAGCGTAAATGGAACGAACTTCCCCGTTGCGACGAATAAGAGCTTCTCCTTGGGAAACACCAACGAGTGTCCACCCACTGGAACCTATGCTTTCACCAATATCAATGCGACGACTTGCACCATCAATACTAAATAAAGCTGCGGATTTTTCTTTTGCAGACCCTTCAAGCAATCCTTGTAAAATATGGGAAGGTGTCGGAGTTGTTACGGTAGATGCGACTTCTTGTCTGACAGGTGGTGCAACGTCCGAAGTTGTTGCAGCTGGTTTTCGCTGTCTTTCAGGTGCTGTTGCTACTGGTAGTTTAGGAGGTGCAACTGGTCTGATACTCGCAAATCTAGGTAAAGTTGGAGCCTTGGGTTCTCCCAGTATTACCGGGTTTCTACCTATGGCTACTGGTCTGAGGTTTGTTGCTGCTTGAATTGTGTTTTGCACTGTTTGTTTAGCAGCTTGACGCACTTGAGAAAGGGCGGTTTTTAGAGGTCCATTACCAGAAGCTTTCGCTACATTTGCTTTTGGTGAGGTTAATTTTGGTTCTGGCTTAATAGCTACACCTGGTACGGGTGGTAGAGTCACACCTGCAATAGTTGGTGGCATATAGCGCATTGGTTGTGGTGCCTGGTAAACCGGAATGAACACTCGCTCAACACGTTCGATAACTCTTGTTGAGGGTGTTGGGGTTACTGATGCATTATTCGCAGCCAAAGTATTCGCAGCTAAAGTATTCGCGGCTAAATTTGGTGGTAAAGTTCCAGCCGTTCCACCATATCTAACGGGTGGTAGCGCTGAAGCAATGGATGTTGGTGTTGTCGCAGCGCTGGCAATTGCGACTGGTCTAACAGATTTTTCGCGATTTTTTGCCTGCTCATTTCGTTCAATTACGGACAAAGCTCCTAGCATATATTCTACTAGTTGGCTTTGTGCATCGGCTGGAGTGGCTTTAGGTAGAGCGTTTGATGACGCTTCTAATGCTTGTTGGCTAGAGTTTGATGCAATACGAACAGTTCCAGAATTTAGCAACCAAAGAACACTACCCAGTGCCACACCGACGGTGGCTCCAAAAGTCAAAAGTTTACCTAGCCACACCCAAGATTTTTGGCTTGGCTTTTGTTTCTTAACAACTTTTCTGACTGAGTTGGGGTCAACTACAACTGTGTTAACTTGGTTAACTTGTAGGTTTCTTGGTTGAGAAACTGTTTGAGTTATGGCGTGTGGTGTTTCTTGCTGAACGATAAATTGTGGCAGTTTCGCTGCTTGCACAGGGAGATATTCTCGCTGCATGGTGTTGGTCTGAACGTAACCGCGACCTTCCAAAATATCGTCAATATCAGAAAACAGTTCATTCATTAAACCATCAGCATAAGTATCAATCGTCCAAGGTTCGCTGACGATTAGCTCCTCTGATGATGCTGCAAGAATAAGATGGGTGCTGGCTTCAGTAGACATAAGCTATTTTCACAGTGTGACTCATGGGGGGAGTTACCCAGCCCTAAGTTATTCGTTGTTTGTTATTTGTTAGTTGAGGGTTGACTGTTGACTGTTGACAGGTTAATGTTGACAGTTTGCAGTCGCTATTACCGATAACGGTTGATTAATGACTACCAACTAAGTAATGTCATTAATCATACTAGCTATTTACGGCATTACCCTACTACTATAATCGCGCTTCATGAAGTTTTTTCCTATGCTAAGGCTGGAAGTTCTTGCTGGGATTGGTTTTTATGAATTTCTAAATAAATTAGTAATGCATTTATGTCAGCAGGGTTTACACCTCCTATACGTGTGGCTTGACCAAGAGTGAGGGGTTTTACCTTATTTAACTTTTCTCGCGCTTCTTTGGAGAGGGTATTTATGGACTCGTAATCCAAGTCGGGTGGTAGGCTACGGTTTGCTTGTTTAGCGATTTGTTCGATTTGATTTTGCTGCCTTATCAGGTAGCCAGAATACTTAATATCAATTTCTGCCCCTTCTTTTTCTGCTCGGTCAAGTTCTTGATTTCCCAAGCCGTAACTTTCAAGGTCTACATAATGAAATCCTGGACGACGTAGCAAGTCAGCTAAGGTAATTGAACCTTTAATTGCTTGTTGGGTAGCTTCCACTATTGCTTTACCAACTTCATCATGTTCTTTTACTCGTGTTGAGTACAAACGTTCTTTTTCTGCCGCTATTTTCTCTTGTTTGCGGGTAAATAACTGCCAACGACGGTCATCAATCAAACCAATGGAACGTCCTAGAGGTGTCAAGCGTTGGTCGGAGTTATCAGAGCGTAATATTAATCTGTATTCAGACCTACTGGTGAGCATTCGGTAAGGTTCCCGTAAGTCTTTTGTACATAAATCATCAACTAGAGTACCTAGGTAACTTTGCTCACGGGAGAAAACAACCATTTCTTCTCCACGTGCAAACCGAGCAGCATTTATTCCTGCGACTAAGCCTTGGGCTGCTGCTTCTTCATAACCTGTTGTACCGTTTATTTGCCCAGCAAAAAATAAACCTTGGATTTTCTTGGTCATTAATGTGGGATAACACTGAGTCGCAGGCAAATAATCATACTCAACTGCATAGGCTGGACGCAGCATAATGCATTTTTCCAGTCCTGGAAGAGTACGTAACATTTGTATTTGTAAATTTTCGGGTAACCCAGTGGAAAACCCTTGAATATAAAGTTCAGGTATATCGCGTCCTTCGGGTTCTATAAAGATTTGATGGCTTTCTTTATCCGCAAACCGGACTATTTTATCTTCAATACTGGGACAATAACGTGGTCCTTTGGCTTCTACCCAACCTCCATAAACTGGGGAAAGATGAAGATTTTCCCTAATTAGACGATGGGTCTCGCTGGTGGTGCGGGTCATATGACAAGGCATTTGTTCCCGTTCTATCCAAGCTTCTGGGTCGAAACTAAACCAACGAACTTCTTTGTCCCCTGGTTGTAGTTCCATTTTGCTATAGTCTACCGAGCGCTTATCAACTCGTGCGGGGGTTCCTGTTTTTAAGCGTCCGGTTTCAAAACCTAAACGATTGAGAGTTTCGGTCAAACCTTCTGCGGCAAATTCTCCTGCACGTCCAGCGGACATTGATTTGTTGCCGACCCAAATTTTCCCTCCTAAAAACGTTCCCGTCGTTAGGATGACTGCTTTACATTCAAAAGCTACGCCAAAATAAGTTTCAACCCCAATTATTTCATCATTAGCACCCAGCACCAAGTCTGTGACCATGCTTTCTCGCACCATCAAGTTTTCTTGGTTCTCGATAATATTTTTCATTATCTGAGCATATTCACGCTTGTCTGTTTGAGCGCGTAAAGCCCACACGGCTGGTCCTCGTGAAGCATTCAAAACACGCTTTTGTAGATAAGTGCGGTCTGCCATTTTGCCAATTTCTCCCCCAAGAGCATCTACCTCATGGGTTAATTGAGATTTTGCAGGTCCACCTACCGCTGGGTTACAAGGTTGCCAAGCAATTTTATCCAAGTTGAGTGTCAGCAGCAGGGTACGACACCCTAAACGCGCTGTAGCTAGCGCAGCTTCACAACCGGAGTGACCTGCACCGACCACAATCACATCAAAAGCGTCTTGAAATTCAACGGTTTTGTGCATGGTCTTTTCTTTTTAATTCACAAGCTAAAATTTGCAAGCTAAAATTTGCCAGCAACTATTTCACTCTCAATATTAACCGATGCCGTAGTTTCCGGGAGAGTAAGGTTGATATAAGGTAATATGAGAAAAAATACTTATAATTTCAATACAAAATATTTTTTATTTATTAAAGCATCCGTAAAATAGCTGATATGTTTTGTTTCATATAATAATTGACGTAATTAATTCAGAGTCGCAAAATTTAGTAATACACTAGTAAATAATGTGTAAACAAATCAGTATTTTCTTCTCTGTACTTAAATATGATTATTTTCAACTGAGTAGCCTAAAATCACTTGATTTATCACCGTGATACAGATATATCAGTTTTTACATTATTAACTAGGAAAAATCTTAAATGAAAAGGGCTTTCAGAAAAACTATTTTTTTCTGCTTAGTTATTTTAGTTACTTTCAGCTTGGTCGCTAGTACTGGCACATATCGCCGTCAGCTGGCTATCAGCGCTCAAAAGTCACAAAGTAATGATTGTGTAACTGTTATTGATTCATCAGCCACTGATTCTTTAGGGACTGATTCTTTAATAACTAATTCTAGCAAGCAGAGCATCAAGAAAAATTGTATGACCGTGATGCAAACAGTAATATCACCTAATAATTCTGTAAATACATCACCAAGTCCTATTACCACACAAATATCACGAAGTCCTATTGTCCCTGACCAAAATTTAGCAGAAACAGAGCGTTTTCTCAGTGCAGTTGCCACAAAACTACCTACTATCCCTGAAGATAATACATATGAACGTATTATCTTAGGCGCATATGGTGCTGTGTTTCTTAATTATGAACCAGGGGTTACATTACCACCAAAAGTCAAGTTTGATTCGGCTGAGGAAACAAAGAAATTTCAAGATACTTTGACTCTGGGAAAAGTTACGAATACAAATAATTGTTACTTGCAAAAAGTAGCCGCAGATGCTCTCAACAAGGCTATATCTCAAGTCAGAATACCCTTAAAGTCTGGTTTTTCGGGTGATTGTACTCGCGACTTTGCCACCAATTTAAGATTTTGGAATAAATACGCGAACAACAATACTTTAGAACAAGTACGTCAGGGTAAAGAGAAAAGGATTCTCGGTATTGTTGCTCCTCCTGGTACATCACAACATTTGTGGGGGTTAGCGATTGATTTGCGAGTGACGAGTCAAACACAAAGAAAAGCTTTACAGGAAAATGGCTGGTTTCAAACTGTTGAGAATGATGACCCCCATTGGACTTATATGGGTTTAGCAGAGGAATATTTACCTCAGTTTGGATTTCAGAAAAAAGTTCTCAGGGGAATTACTTATTGGTTGACACCATTACAAATGAATTCCTAGTACCTAACATTGTAGAGACGCGATTAATCGCGTCTCTACATTAATTGGTGCATGTAATATTTTATATTATTAATTAATGCGTGTAATGACTTATAGAATATATAATATATGATACTGGCTACCGAAGTAGTTAATAAATAATTACAATTCAGCAATAGCACTATACTTGTTAGATTTTTTACTAAACTGGGCACACTAATACTAGAGTTGCAGTTAAGGGATATACTATGACAAATATCAGTGGAAATCAGGAGCAAAATTTATTATTAGATGTGCTAAAGGCTATCATTCAAAATCAGAAAATACACTCATTGCTGGAAGATAATTTAGATAAGCTGAATGAGAACTTTCCTGTAATGTTACGGCAATGGACGAAAGAACGTTTTAGTAAAGAGCCAACAAGAGCTGTGAATATAGCTAGGGTGGTTGTCAAATTTTGTAAGCAGCTTCAGCAGTTTGAAAAAGGAAATCTTGCTATTAATACAGAAATTGCTATCGCTGGTTACGAAGCAGCAATAAGTGTATTTACTATTGAGGCTTTTCCTTTAGAGAGAGGTGCGGTACAACAAGCCTTAGATATGACTTTGAAGCGACGTCAAAAAATTTTGTCTGCAAAAAATGCTGTAACAAATACAATTACACCCCAAAAGGAAATACCCCAGGTTGTAAGTAAAAACTCAGCACAAATAGAGCGACCTCCACAAGAATTACCTTCAAAAGCAACAGTAAAAGTACCGATATCTACCACACAATCAATAATCACACAACCAATAGTTACACAGTCGCAGCAACTAGATACTCCAAAAATACCTATTCAAGATTCCCCAAGTCCTTTAGTCCCATCAGAAATAGTTGAAGATGTTAAATCTTTAATTGTCGAGTTTCAAGAGCTAAAGCAGCGCCATAAAATTTTAGAACAGTTAGTGATAAAGGTGACTGATTTACCTGAATCTGAACAATTTAATACAGGTATTTTTTATGATATTGATAATTTAATAAATGGTATTAGTGATTTAGATTTAGAAAAATTTTCTTTGAAGGATATTAAAAAAGCCATTCACAAAAAATCTGTAGTTGATAAAGTTGCTGTTCAGTGTGCTTATGCTGATTGGAGTAATTCTAAATTAAAAAATATCCATAGCGAAATTCAGGAGATGGGTATAGAAAAAGCTCAAGTTTTTGATTTTGGGCATGGACGAAATGCAGCCGATATCCAGCTAACAATTGATGTGATAGAATTTGTTCACGGTCGTCCTAATTTGCAGGTTTTTGTGATTGTTTCTGGTGATGGGGCTTTCGCTTCTTTAGCCAAAAAGTTACATGAATACGGAAAAACTGTTATTGTCTGTGCTTATACAGGAAGAATTAATCGGGTTTTAAAATCAGTTTGTGATGATTTTATCCCATTACCACTATTAGAAGAAAAAGTTCAGGAACATCAAGGTAATTACAGTACTAATACCTCCTCTAAATTTTTAAATGTATAATATTAAACAAATTTTTAGATGTTACATGTGAGACATAGCGTAAAAGACATAGCGTAAAAGACGTAGCGTAAAAGACGTAGCGTAAAAGACGTAGCGTAAAAGACGTAGCGTAAAAGACGTAGCGTAAAAGACGTTACATGTAACGTCTCTACATTTGGTTTTCGCGGATTTAAGATAATTCAGTACAATAAAATTGCATATTATAACAAAGCTGTGGGGTCAACTCGGTGGGTTTATTTGAAGATTTAAGTCGGTTTCTGGAGAGTCGTTTAGAGGACTTTTTGCGAAATAATCCGCATTTGGAGTACGAAGCGCTGCTAGAACAATTACGGGAACAAGAGGAAGATGCTTTAAAATTAATTTCTGATTTGCAAGTGCAGGAAAAGCGGTCGCAAGAGGAAATACTTTCTACAGCTCAAGAGATACAAAAATGGCACATTCGTATTGAAAAAGCACAAGCAGCGGGTAGAAATGATTTGGCTGTAAAAGCGCAAGAGGTGGAAGCATCGCTTTTGCGTGAAGGTAATCAACGTTGGGGACAAATGCAGGGAGCCAAAGAACGCATTAGCCAAGCAAAAGAGCTTTTGAAGAAAATTCAAGAACGTCGTCAGGAAGTACAAGCGAAAGCGGCTCAAGCACAAGCGGAGCGAGCAAAAGCAAAAGTTGAGCAGCAGCGTATTGATACCAGTGGTGGATGGAATAAATCTCGCAGTTCTTACAGTGGTTATGAAGATTTAGAAGAACAATTTCTTCGTTTGGAAACAGATGACGAGTTGCAGCGGATTAAAAAAAATATGGGTAAGTAGTTGATAATAGTGTATAGACGCGATTAATCGCGTCTTTGGGGAGTGGGGAAGAAAAAATATATATATTTGAAATGTATTGAGCTTACTATTTTAGTTAAGCTTTTCTGGTACATTACATTCAAATCAATACTGCTCGGTGAAAAGCATGGAACGCAGTATAGTGTTTGATATTTTAGCAAGTTTACAACGTCTGTTTGTAGGATATATTCCGGCAGCAGCATTAGGAGTTTTGATAGGATTGCTAATTGGCGTAAATGGAGTAATTTTTCAGATATTTAAGTGGATTTTTCAGATACCACGTAGTATAACTCCAATTGCTTTTTTACCAATCGCACTTGTGGTATTGAAACAAAATGAGTTAGCAGCCATTGCCGTTATTTTCACAAGTGTTCTTTGGTCATTAATTATAGATACAGCAACAGGTGTACGCCAATTTTACAAACTTGGTAATAACTTTCGTGTAGCTGTTTATCATATTTTTAATGCATTAAGAATGGGAATTTGGGTAGCTTGGTTTACAGTTATAGCCACAGAAATGTTGATTGGTGGAAGAGGACTTGGTGCTGTTGTCTGGAGTTCTTATCAATCAAGTAGATATAATTCTATTATTGAAGTATTAATTTACATTGGTGTTATTGGTTTTCTTCTAGACCAACTATTAGAAGTTACTGGTACTTTTTTATCTTAAATTGTCTCAGAAGGTCGTAGAGGTGGAGAGTAGAAAGTCTTAGATTTTGATTGTAATTCTTCTCGTACCCCTGAACTAAAGTATCCGAAGCGGACGCTGACGCAAACGGGCTAAAAGCTAAAGGAACGCTAAAGTTAACTATAATAATCGTTCCAACCCGTTTTCAACGGGTTTCAGCTTTTAGCCCGAACTTTAGTTCAGGGTAATTATATTTTTGGGAAGTTCCTTATTCAGCAACTTTTTCAGAGTGAGGCAATGTCAAAGGGACAGAATCCGAAGATGGGGATAAGGGTAAATCGACTTGTGATGCTATGGATGAGATTTCTGGGGTTACACTGGTGACATTATCGAAATAACTACCAACAATTTTGTCGTAGTTGGAAGCAACAGCCAAAAACGCTCCACCTAAAATATAAATCGGTAACGGTAAAGCAAGTTGCTTCATCCAGTCGAAAAGTTCAGCAACCGCAAACAACACTAAAATGCAAGCTAGCCAAATCCTCATTGTTTCACCCGATATATCCAAGAACTTTATATATAGTAGCGGCACTCGTAGGATATTGAGCGAGTCATAATTTATAATTCTCCCACTCCCAACTCCCCATTCCCCACTCCCAACTCTCCACTCCACTCAAAAAAATTTCTCCGATATAAATTACTGCTTTAAATTTGGGAACTATGTAATCAGCAGGCACTGACCATCAATATACACACATAGTTAAACACCAAATGCTAAGCACTAGTTATGTTATCAGGGAGAGCCTTTCGCTTTTTGTATTATGTTACTCATCACTTTGCCAAAAACCCCTTTTTAACCTGGGGAAGTCTAGTAATTCCCCGTAGAAATTTTAGTTTTTTTGTGACCAGTATTAGGCTAGGTAGGGGAATGCGATTTCAGTTTGTAAGTCAAATTAGCAAAGTTATCAACGGTCTGAGCATTAAACAAAAGGTAATGTCTGGGTATGCTATTGTCCTTTTACTTAGCTTACCTGGGACTATTGCTGGATTGTTGATTGGAGACTATTTTCAGCAGGAAGCAAATACGCAAAAAAATAAGATTCAGCGAGAACGTCAACTTTTTAGCAATTTAAGGAATTCAACTTTAAACTTACAAGCTGTTAAAGAATTGTCTGCTTCTCAACAAAATCTAGAAGAATTTCAAAAAACGAAATCAAGACTGACTCAACGTATAAAAACGCTTAGAGAATCACTTATTAAAGCTGACTCTAAAAGTACAAGTATATCAACAGAAGATTTAAAATTGCTAATTGTAGACTACAAAGTCACTCTTGAAAAATTTGCAGATGCTTTAGAAGAAGCTTCTAGTAGTAGATACCTAATAAAAGGGTCTACTACAAGTGATTTATCCAAAAAACACTTACTCTTTACCCAGGAGCTAGAACTTTTATTAAAAAAATATACACAGCAAGAACAAAAATTAGAAAATAATATCAAGCAAATAGAAATTGTACAGCTATTTGTTATAGCTAGTTTAATTTTGAGTATATTAATTATATATTGGATTGCGGATTATACAAGCGAATCTTTAATTAAGCCAATTAAGAAATTAAATAATTTAGCTAAAACATCGATTAAAAAATACAATTTTGAATCAGATGCTCTTTTGTTAAAAAAACAAGATGATATCAATTTACTTTCAGATATATTAAATCAGTTAGTTTCTAAAATAGAAATACTTGTAGAAGAACAAGAGGATTTTAAAGGTACATTAGATGTCGCAAATCAAACTAAAACAAAATTTTTAGCAAACATTAGTCACGAATTGAGAACACCTCTCAATGGTATTTTAGGTTATACTCAACTTCTTTCTCGTTCTTCAAATTTAACAGCTAAAGAGAAACATAGCATCTACACTATTCATCAATGTGCATTTCATTTATTAACAATCATCAATGATATTCTTGATTTCTCTACAATAGAAGCCAACCAGATGAAACTTCATCCAGTTGATTTTTATTTACCTTCTTTATTACAAGGAATCGTAGAAATATGTCAAATAAAAGCTCAACATAAAGGAATTAAATTTATATATGAGCCTTCGAGATTTTTACCAGAAGGTATCACTATTGATAAAATTAGGCTGCGACAGGTTTTGATAAACTTATTAAGCAACGCAATTAAATTCACTGATAAGGGCTATGTTAAATTGCGTGTAGAAGCAGTAGATATTGAAGATGTAGACAAAATTTTTGGACAATATTTAGCAAAAAGCAAAATTTGTTTCAAGGTAGAGGATACGGGAGTAGGAATGAGTCCTGAACAAATAAAAAACATATTTCTACCTTTCGAGAAATTAGGAAACCGTAACAACAAATCTGAAGGTACTGGGTTAGGACTTGCAATTAGCCAAAAAATAGTGGAGATGATGGGAGGTAGCATTCAAGCTGAAAGTAAGCTAGGTTTGGGTAGTCGATTTAATTTTGAAATAGAATGTCCTATTGCTGAAAATTGGACTGAAAATAGTACAATTACGAAAAAAGGTAAAATAATAGGCTACTCAGGAGAAACAAAGAGAATTATGATTGTTGACGATAGTTGGGAAAATCGTTCTTTTATTGTTAGCCTTTTAGAACCTTTAGGCTTTCATGTCATCGAAGCAAATAATGGTAAACAAGCACTAGAAATAGCTTCTGAGAACAAACCAGATTTGATTATTTCTGACATAGAAATGCCAGAAATGGGTGGTTTAGAAATGCTAAGTAAATTGCGACAGTCAGAAGTTTTACAAAATACTATAGTTGTCATATCTTCAGCTAATGATTTTGATATTGAAAATCAAAATATTTTAACAGAGAAAGCTAATGATTTTTTAGCAAAGCCCATACGTTCAAAAACACTATACAGTATTTTAGAAAAGCAGCTACAAATTAATTGGGTCTATACAAATACGCAAATACACTCATCAGAAAGTTCAGAAATATTTTCTTCTGATGAAATGATTATTCCTCCCAATTCTGACTTAGTAATGTTATTAGAGTATGCTAGAAAAGGAAAAATAAAAGGCATTAAGCAAGAGTTGGAAGCAATCGTTGATAAAGATGAAAAATATAAAAACTTTGTCAACTTGCTATCCGATTATGTAAAAACCTTTAATATCCAGAAAGTTCGTCAATTTCTACAGGATAGTTTAGGCGATTTATATGATAGTAAATGAATATTATTTTTATACTCAAAAAAATATATGATGGATAACAATAAATTAACAGACTTTGAATTGCAAGAAAAAGAACCTTCCGCAAGTGAGACAATTTTAGTAATTGATGACAGTCCTACTAATTTAGAGGTTTTGCATGACACTTTAGTGAATGCAGGCTATGAAGTTCTTGTGGAAATGGATGGGTTTAGTGCTATTGAGCAAGTAAAAACAAACTCACCAGATTTGATATTATTAGATATCATGATGCCCAAAATTGATGGGTATGAAACTTGTCGTCGTTTAAAAAATGACCCTCGAACAAGAAATGTTCCAATTATTTTTATTACAGCTTTATCAGAAACTTTAGATAAAGTTAAAGGTTTAAAGTTAGGAGCAGTCGATTACATTACTAAACCGTTTCAACAGGAAGAAATAATTGCTAGAATTCAGGTACATTTACAGTTGCGAAAATTAAATTTAGAGTTAGATTCCCAAAAACAACTATTAGAACAGCGCGT
This sequence comes from Scytonematopsis contorta HA4267-MV1, assembly GCA_019359035.1. Taxonomy (GTDB): domain Bacteria; phylum Cyanobacteriota; class Cyanobacteriia; order Cyanobacteriales; family Nostocaceae; genus Scytonematopsis; species Scytonematopsis contorta. The sequence continues at coordinate 63,733 of JAHHIC010000046.1, forward strand.
CCAAGAAAGAACCGCTGAGCTTTCTGAAGCTTTTGAAGAATTAAAGAGGGTTCAATTACAGTTAGTACAATCAGAAAAAATATCTTCTTTAGGACAGTTAGTTGCTGGTGTCGCTCACGAAGTAAATAATCCTATAGGCTTTATTTCTACTAATTTATATCATGCTAATCAATATGTTCAAGATTTAATTAATCTAATTCAACTGTATCAAGCACAGTTTCCTTCCCCAGGAGATGATATACAAGAATATATTGCGGTTATGGATTTGGGGCACGTATTACAGGACTTGCCTAAGTTACTTTCCTCAATGAAATTGGGGAGTGAACGTATTCGCGGAATCATGCAGTCTTTAAGAAGTTTTTCGCGAGCAGATGGAGTTAAAAAGAAGCCTGCAAATATTCATGAGGGAATAGAAACCACACTCATGATTTTGCAACACCGTCTTAAAGCTCAAATACATCGTCCGATGATTCAAGTAGTTAAAGATTATGGTGATATACCACCAGTTTTATGTTATCCAGGATTACTGAATCAAGTTTTTATGAATTTATTAGCCAATGCTATTGATGCTCTAGAAGAATCGTTTCTTATTAGTAATTTGTCATTAGAAAATAAATTGCAATTAATTAAAAACGAAAATGGAGAAATGATTGAACCTCAAATTCTCATTTCAACTATCCTTGAGGAAGAAAATGTAGTTATATATATTGCTGACAACGGACGAGGAATAGCTAAATCAGTTCAAAATCAAATTTTTCAGGCTTACTTTACAACAAAACCAGAAGGTAAGGGTACTGGGTTAGGACTTTCGATTAGCTATCAAATTATTACTGAAAAACATGGTGGTACTCTGGATTGCGTTTCTGCTCCTGGGGAAGGTACAAAGTTTATTATTAAAATTCCATTAAATGGTTAAGGCTGTATCTGGATAATCGCTAAATAGTCCATCTATTCCTGTATTTCTAAATAATTCGTACTCTTTCTGTGGGTTATTTTGAAAATCCACAGGTAAAAATTCATTTTCATTGCGAAATGTCCAAGCATGAACTAGTAAGGAAGCTTTATGTGCATCTTCTACTAATGATGTCGGAAGTTGCAATTTGCCATGAATATCCTTAGGAATTATGAGATTTTTATTCACTCCAATACATTGAGCATATTCCGCTATTTCTTTTAACCCTTTTACTGTCGCTAAATCTGTGTAAGTACGTATATCTCCATTAAGAAGAAAATCATAGGGTTTTCCTGTGGAACTGAGTAACTGCACTAATGGTAAATCTGTTTTTTTAGATAATTCTTTTAAATTACTAACCTCAAAAGATTGTATAAAGACAGGTGCTTGATTTCCTGTATAACCGTTTTCGTGTAAAACTGCAATTAAATTATCTTCCAATGATAAATTAATTGATTTAAAGTAACTAGGATATTTGGTTTCTGGGTAAATACCAATTGTTCTACCAACTTCTAGACTTTTACGCTGGACCAAATCGATTATTTCTTGTAAAGTCGGAATTTCAAACAGCCCATCATAAATTGTATTTTGCGGACGTAATTTAGGAATTCGTTCTTTTGCTCGCAGTTTTTTCAATTCAGCTAGAGTAAAATCTTCGGTAAACCAGCCTGCAATACTAGCACCATTAATTATTTTAGTCTTTTTACGACTAGCAAATTCTGATTTATCTGCTACGTTGGTAGTCCCTGAAATCTCATTTTCGTGACGTGCAATTAATACACCATCTTTTGTTATTACTAAATCTGGTTCAATAAAATCTGCACCCATATCAATAGCTAATTCATATCCTGCTATGGTATGTTCGGGACGGTAACCGCTCGCTCCCCGGTGTGCAATAACTATGGGTGTTTGTTTTTTCAATTGATTTAATAATTTAAATGTCATAATCCTCATCCAATACACAGTATTGTAGTGCGGGCATCTTGCCCGCTTTTGCTAAGGACAGCCCACTTTTGCTAAGGACAGCCCGCTTTTGCTAAGGACAGACCACTTTTGCTAAGGGAAGACCACTTTTGCTAAGGACAGCCCGCTTTTGCTAAGGACAGACCACTTTTGCTAAGGGAAGACCACTTTTGCTAAGGACAGACCACTTTTGCTAAGGGAAGACCACTTTTGCTAAGGACAGCCCGCTTTTGCTAAGGACAGCCCGCTTTTGCTAAGGACAGCCCGCTTTTGCTAAGGACAGCCCGCTTTTGCTAAGGACAGCCCACTTTTGATAACAACAATAATATAACCGCTTCTAGTAAAATACTCCTGGCGGCAAGCAAGATGCTTGCACTACCGATAATTTATGCCTGTATTGACATTTTCCTTAACTTGTAGTACAAATATATTAAGAAAGAAAATTGTAGATTGCGTGTCTAAACAAACATCAATCTATGTGGGTATTACTGAAAAATATTGCCTCAAGTAAATACTTGGTTGGTGGTTTTACCCTTGTGAATTAATTTCTGATAGCTACAATCAAAACATCATAAAAAGCGGTAGAGGTAAAGATATGAGCAGCTATATCGAAGTCGTTTTTAGCTTTGATACTACTGGTAGTATGTATCCCTGTTTAACTCAGGTGAGACGCAAAATTAAAGAAACTGTAAGCCGCTTAATGAATGAAATTCCTCTGATTAAAATTGGCATTATTGCTCATGGAGATTATTGTGATAAAGATTCTACTTATGTGACTAAAAAGTTTGAACTTTCCGATAATGTCGAAGCAATATGTGATTTTGTACAAAATGTTGACGCGACAGGTGGTGGTGATGCTCCAGAATGTTATGAATTAGTTTTAAATGAAGCACAATCTTTTGCTTGGTCAGAATCATCCACAAAAACTTTAGTTTTAATTGGTGATGATATTCCTCACGCACCAGCACAAAATCCGAAAAAGCTCAATTGGAGAGAAGAAATTAAGAAACTGGCTGACAAAGGCATTGTGGTTTATGGTGTACAGGCTCTGAATCGTCCTCATGCAACTCCTTTTTATAAAGAATTAGCAGAGAAATCTGGTGGTTTTCATGTGAATCTTGACCAGTTTTCTTATATTACTGATTTATTTTTAGCAGTTTGTTATCAGCAGTCTTCTAATGAACAATTACAAGCTTACGAAAAAGAAGTTATCACAGAAGGAAGGATGAGTCGTGGATTAAATAATATATTTAATTCCATGATGAAGCGTGAAGGCACATCTTATTACAAAGATTCAGATTTACGTACTGTTTCCCCCGGACGCTTTCAAGTTTTAGAAATTGATGAAAATGTTTCGATTAAAGCTTTTGTTTTAGAAAATGCTTTGAATTTTAAAGTTGGACGTGGGTTTTACGAATTTACGAAAACCGAAACTATCCAAGGGAAAAAAGAAATTATCCTTATGGAACGCTCCAGTGGTGATTTATTTGAAGGTGAAGCAGCACGAGAAATGTTAGGTTTACCTGCGGGTGAGACCGTTAGAATTAAACCTAGTAACTTAGAAAAGTATGTAGTCTTTGTACAAAGCACTTCTGCTAATCGCAAGTTGATTGGAAAAACTCGCTTCCTCTATGAGGTAGAGGATTGGCATCGTTAAATTTAATTAAACTATTTAAGCTATTTATCTGGGTTAAACTGTCTATAAGAGGAGGTCAGCTGCTTTAGCAGTTTTGATGAAGATGGATTTAGTGGAAGCAATTACACCAGAAGTCAAAAAGCGAGCCGAGGAACTGCGACAATTAGTGCAAAAGGCAAGCTACGCCTACTATGTCCTCGACAGTCCTATTATGGAAGATACTGTTTATGACCGATTTTATCGGGAGTTACAGGAGTTAGAAAGGCAGTATCCTCAATTAATCGTACCCGACAGTCCCACACAAAGGGTAGGTGAGAGACCAGCAACTCAGTTTCTTTCGGTGCGGCACAACATTGGGCTGTATAGTTTAGAAAATGCCTTTAACGTTGAAGAGTTGCAATCTTGGGACGCTCGTTGGCGTAGGCAATTGCCTAGCACTGGTGAGGTAGAATATGTCTGCGAGTTGAAAATTGATGGTAATGCTTTGGCTTTGACCTATGAAAATGGTGTTTTGGTCAGAGGAGCAACCAGAGGTGATGGGGTAATGGGTGAAGATATTACCCAAAATGTACGCACGATTCGTTCTATTCCCTTACGTCTAAACCCGGAAGCTTTTAGTGAGTCAATACCTGAAAGAATTGAGGTACGGGGTGAGACTTTTTTACCGTTGGATGTGTTTAAACAAATCAACGAAGAGCGGCAAAAAGCATCTGAACCTCCTTTTGCTAACCCTCGCAATGCTACTGCTGGAACTCTTAGGCAATTAGATTCTCGTGTTGTCGATAAACGTCGTTTAGATTTCTTTGGTTACACGTTACATATTCCTGGACTTGACGACGCTAGTATTGCTAATACTCAGTGGGAAGCGCTAGAGTTATTACAAAGAATGGGTTTTAAGGTAAATCCCAAAATGCAGTTGTGTGCATCTTTACAAGAAGTTGCGGAATATTACCAGCATTGGGATACGGAACGTTTGAATTTACCCTATATGACTGATGGGGTTGTTGTTAAATTAAATTCTTTTAAACTGCAAGAGTCTTTAGGATTTACACAAAAATTTCCCCGTTGGGCAGTAGCATTAAAGTACGCAGCGGAAGAAGCTCCCACTGTGGTGGAAAATATTGTGGTAAATGTGGGACGCACAGGAGCGCTTACTCCCCTCGCTGAAATGCGTCCTGTGCAATTAGCTGGTACTACAGTACAACGAGCAACTTTACATAATGCTGACCGTGTTGCACAGTTAGATATTCGCATCGGTGATACTGTTATTGTCCGCAAAGCAGGGGAAATTATCCCCGAAGTGGTGCGTGTAATTGCAGAACTTCGTCCTGGGGATACTAAGCATTTTATTATGCCCTCCAATTGTCCTGTATGCAGTCAACCTGTAGTACGAGAAAAGGGTCAAGCTGTTATTAGGTGCGTAAATGCTTCTTGTCCAGCGATTCTTAAAGGCTCAATCGAACATTGGGTCAGTCGTGATGCTTTAGATATTCGCGGTATTGGTGAAAAACTCGTACATCAACTTGTTGACAAGGGTGTAGTACATTCCGTTGCTGAATTATATGATGTCACAACCGAGAAATTACATGCATTAGAGCGGATGGGTCAAAAATCTGCTGACAAATTAATCGAGGCGATCGCAAATTCTAAAAATCAACCTTGGTCGCGAGTATTGTATGGTTTAGGTATCCGCCATGTTGGTAGCGTTAATGCTCAACTGCTAACGGAGAAGTTCACCACTGTGGAACAGTTAGCAGAAGCCTCAACTGCGAAAATTGAAGCTATTTACGGTATTGGTGCGGAAATCGCTGATAGTATTTACCAATGGTTCAGAATTCCTTCAAATCAAACTTTAATCGAAAAATTACAGGCTGCGGGATTGGAATTTTCTACTAGCGAAAGTAGCCAAACAGCTGGGGATGGAAATCAAAAATTAGCAGGTAAAACTTTTGTGATTACTGGTACTCTACCAACCCTAAAGCGAGACGAAGCAAAGACTTTGATTCAAAAAGCTGGTGGTAAAGTTACTGACTCAGTTAGTAAAAAAACAGATTATGTTTTGGTCGGGGAAGAAGCAGGGTCTAAGCTGACTAAGGCTGAAGCTTTGGGTATTTCTCTGTTAAGCGAGGAGCAATTGCTGGAAATTCTGCAAGACTAAAAGAACTCCACCCCCAACCCCCTCCTTGCAGGGAGTAGACCGTCATTGCGTTCACTCCGTGAACGCAATAATGACAGGAAATTAATTCCAAATTTAAGTGTCGCGCATTGTAGTATGCTTGTAGTCAAATATATATAAGGCGAGTAAAAACCATGACGCCTAATTTTGAATATAGCAAACTATCAGACTCCCAAGATATCAAACGACTAAACAGCATACTGGAGCAATGTTTTGTCAGCCCACCAGGAGAAGGAGAAAATTACGCCAAAGCCTTAGGTGTAGAGAATTTTCGTGTCGTGCGTCACCAAGGGGAAATAGCAGGAGGTTTCGTAGCGATACATCACCTAGACCAATGGTGGGATGGTGAATGCGTACCCATGTCCGGAATCGCAGGTTTAGGAATAGCACCAGAACACCGTGGTTCAGGTGCCGCATTAACAATGATGCAATCAGCCATCAAGGAACTTTATAGCAGTGGAGTAGCAATATCGGTCTTATATCCAGCAACACAAAGACTTTACCGTAAAGCCGGATATGAACAAGCTGGTAGTTATTGTAACTGGGAAATTCCTACTAACGTTATCCAAATACACGAACAACCATTATCTATAAAACCCGTAGCAAACGACGATAAAATTTTGCACGAGCTTTACGAAAAACAAGCAAGACTCAACAACGGTAATTTGAAGCGCAACCAACCTTTTTGGAAACATATTACCCAACCAGAACCAGAATCCAAAGAGTTATTTCACGCATATCAAATTGGTGAATCAGAAAATTCTCAAGGGTACATTATTTTTAGCCAGCACCGAACAGAAGCAAACAATTATATAGAAGTGAGGGATTGGGTAGTCCTAACAAAAGCTGCATATCAAAGTTTCTGGTCATTTCTTGCAAGTCACCGCTCAATAATAGACGTAATCAAATGGAGAGACTCTCCATCTGGGAACTTAGCTTTTGTATTACCGGAGCAAACCGCTAAACTAAAATCAAGCAAACGTTGGATGTTAAGAATAGTAGACGTGGTTAAAGCCTTAGAAAAACGTGGCTACCCAAACGGAGTGCAAACAGAATTGCATTTAGAAGTAAAAGACGACCTCATCGTGGAAAACAACGATAAATTCATCTTAGCGATTGCCAACGGAAGCGCAGAAGTTACAAAAGGTGGAAAAAGTGAACTACAGCTAGACATCAGCGGACTAGCACCACTCTACACAGGTTTATTTTCTGCTCAACAACTACAGTTAATGGGAAAATTAGAAGGTTCACCAACAGCGATAAACACCGCGACCCAAATATTTGCAGGAATATCACCTTGGATGCCAGATTTTTTCTAATTACCTAACCATTCCCCACTCCCCCCTCCCAATTCCCTACTCCCCACTCCCCACTCCCCACTCCCCACTCCCCCTATGGTGCATCAAACTTCCGGACGTTGGCGTTTTGGTCTAGCTTTATCGCTCTCTACTGTTATGCTTTGGGGGGTTTTACCAATTGCCCTAAAAGTAACCTTACAAAAGCTTGACGTTTACACTGTCACTTGGTTTCGCTTTTTAATTTCCTTTGGATTACTGGCAATTTATTTAGGTATACAGGGAAAATTACCCACTTTACCCCAGTTAAAACAGAGTAATTGGAAATTGTTGGCAATAGCTACGATTTTTTTAGCAGGTAATTACATATTATTTCTCAAAGGTCTAGCAATCACTTCCCCCGCAAATGCCGAGGTAGTAATTCAACTAGCACCTTTGCTTACGGGTTTAGGTGGGTTAATTCTTTTTAAAGAGCGCTACAACCTTTTACAATGGCTGGGATTAAGTGTTCTTTCTTCTGGGTTTATATTATTTTTTCACGAAAAATTGACTAATATTATTTCAGTTCGTGGTCAATATCTTTTTGGAAGTGCTTTGCTGGTTCTAGGAGCCATAAGTTGGGCTATTTATGCATTAGTCCAAAAGCAATTATTACAAACATTGTCTTCTGCCAGTATTATGTTAATTATTTACGGTGGATGTGCTTTATTATTCACTCCATTTGCGACACCAGATGCAATTTTTACACTTAATTTTTTACATTTAGGAATGTTAATTTTCTGTGGGCTAAATACTCTAATTGCTTACGGTGCTTTTGCGGAGGCTCTACAGCATTGGGAAGTATCGCGAGTTAGTGCAGTATTAGCGCTTGCACCGATTGTAACTTTAATATCTGTCGATGTTGTATCAGTATTATCACCGTCTTTAATACCCTTAGAAAAACTCAGCTTTTTCGGAATTATGGGAGCAATTTTAGTTGTATTCGGTTCTGTGGTTACTGCGTTAGCAAAAAAAAGTTGAGATAAATTTTTAAATAGGTGAATTTACGCTATCTTTAAATAAATTTCTTCCATCTTTAAAATTGTTTTTAAGATACTGAGGCAGGTCGATTTTTTATTTGTTATCATGTTTTAGTTAACTCAAGCTCGTGTATACAAATTCTTGCAACGTGGGCTATATACCCGCTTGTGTAATTGGATTGTATGTAAATTTTTGTTTACTAAGTGAGAAAAGTTACTGTAAAAAATAAATCTGAGGCGAATAAAAATTAGAATACAGGGTGTCCAACAAAACTACCAAAGCTAATCTCCTATATCTTCGGAAGTAATTCTAGATGTATAAAAGGGGGCTAATACGCTTATCAACATTCAAAGCCTCGTGAGAAAAAATCACCTTGCAAAGTTGAGCGATGAAAAGCTTTTTTGGTAATTTGACCAGTGCCCTGGGCAGACGCTCTTTGCTGCTGGTTATTGCTGTGCTGCTGCCAATTTTTGGTATAAATCATGCTGCGTTAGCAGCAGAGCGAGTGTATGCATCTTATTCAGTTCTTGAACGTTCCATTTCTGTCTCCGACTTAGAAAATTATGCCAGAAAAGGCGTAGTTAGTGAAGATTTGGCTGTATACACCCAGTATTTACAACCAGAACAGCTAACTGAGTTGCGACAGGTTCTATTAAGTCCAATAAAAGTTAATGCCGTAGCGGTTTCGCAGTTTCTTTATACCCCACAAGGGGAATTTTTTCTGCGTCGTTTGGCACAAGTAATTAGAACCCAGTCCGGTAAGGAAGAACCAGGATTTCTGGCTTTAAGGTCAGGGTTAATTTTAGCTTCTTCTGAACCTGAAGGTTTAACGCTACTAAATTTACTACGGAAGTATCCTAGTCCAAATATAAACATTGATATATCCCGTACCTTGGGGATAGCAGCAGAACTGGGAAAATTGGTAAACGAAACTGATAAAGCTATTATCGCTGTTTCCCAACAGTCAGAAGCGGAAGCAAGTAATTTACAGAAAACAGTAAATTTAGCTAGAATGCCAGACTTAAAGCGTAAGGGACGTTTTCCTTGGAAACAATATTCCCTTAAGCAGTTGGATACAGTACGTGGAAGGTTTATAGCCACTGACGTATATCTTCCTAGCGTTCAAGCTCCTGCACCTGTAATTGTAATTTCCCACGGGATTGGTACTGACAGCAGCAATTTTACATATTTAGCCTCTCATCTAGCTTCCCACGGTTTTGTTGTCGTCCTTCCCAACCACCCAGGTAGCGACACTAAACAACTAAGCTCTCTGTTGGGGGGACGTACTAACGAGGTAGCAGAAGCGAAAGAATTTATAGAACGTCCTTTGGATGTGAAATATATCCTAGACCACCTAGAAAGACTTAACCAGTCTGACCCACTATATAAAGGTCGCATGAACATGCAACAGGTGGGAGTTTTTGGTCAATCCTTTGGTGGATACACAGCTTTAGCCTTAGCAGGAGCCAAATTAAACTTTGAGGAACTCCAACAAGACTGTAACCAACAAGCTCTTAAAGATACCTGGAATGTGTCTTTGCTACTACAATGTCGCGTTCTTGACTTAGCTGGTACTAAGTACGCACAACAGTATGATTTGCACGATAAGCGAGTAAAGTCTGTAATTGCCGTAAATCCTATTAGCAGTAGTATTTTTGGTGAAGAAAGTTTAAGTCAAGTCTCCATTCCGGTAATGATTGTTGCTAGCAGCGATGATACTGTCGCACCTGCTGTATACGAACAAATATTACCTTTTTCTTGGATAGGCAGTTCCGAGAAATATCTGGTGATGCTTAAGGGGGGAACTCACTTCTCAGTCATAGGTAATGGTAAAACTAGCGAGAGGCAACTAGCATTACCGTCGGAAGTTATAGGGGATGACCCAGCACAAGCACGACGTTATATGCAAAGTTTAACTTTACCTTTCTTTGAAAGTTACACGGCTGGAACATCTAAATATCTTCCTTATCTAAATGCTGCTTATGCAAAAAAAATATCAAGTCAGCCAATTCGCTTAAGTTTAATTCAGACTCTAAATATAACGGATTTGGCACAAGTGCTTGGTGATAATTTCCGCAAGTTCAAACGGTAGTATATTTACTACATAATTGTAGAGACTGAATTAATTTGGTCTCTACAATTATTTTTTTATATGTATATTATTGACGTAAATTCAAATTTCTATTGAATTTATTGCTCAGAATCATTTTCGTCTTCAAAGATACTAAGAATGTCACGAGCACCATGTAATATACGAATAATATCAACACCGTTAGATATGGGGAAATAAAAAATTACGTATTTCCCCTGCACAAAGCTACGAAGATTAGGCATTAAATCATTTCGCTTGCGACCCATATAAGGATTATCTGCAAGATTTTCAATAGTTTCATTTAGCCTCTGTAACAAATCAACAGCAAGCTCTAAGCTACTGTTGGCTAAATAGTCAAATATTTCATCCAAATCCACTTCTGCCTGTGGACGTTTAATAACAACAGCCATAAATTTTCTAAGTTTTTTCTTGGCTTAAATTTTTAGCTGCTAAACGCTCTTTTCCACGACGAATAACATCTTCTATATCTAAAGGGGTTGACTCACCACTATCAATACCTTGTTGGATTTCTGCTCGTAAAGTTTGCAGTTTAATTTCCTTCAGCATATCTTGCTCCTGAAGCAACCTCAGCCCTTCCCTAATTACCTCGCTTGCAGAATGATACAAACCACTTTCAACTTTATTTTGAACGTACCGTTCAAGTTCTACAGTGAGTGAAACATTCACTACTTTTTCCTCCTAGTTTTGCATACTAGTTTTATTCTAAAATAACATAAGTTAGCAAATTTGGTTATTGTATGGGCGGATGCACTGGTCGTGATAAAACTTTATCTTTGTTGGGTTACAAAATTGTATAATTATCGCACTGTATAAAAATTCTTGTTTTCGTCAAACAGTTATTGTATCTTTTAAACTTAGTCAACAGTAAACACTCAACAATTCTCGTGCAAGGCTTTCTTAATTTAAACAAACCATTTGGTTGGACTTCCCACGACTGTGTTGCGAAAGTGCGGAAATTTTTGCGTCTTAAACGGGTGGGACATGCTGGAACTTTAGACCCTTCTGCTACTGGTGTGTTACCAATCGCACTAGGAAGGGCAACAAAGTTATTGCAGTATCTTCCATCAGATAAAGCTTATAAAGCAATAATTAGATTAGGATTACGTACTAGTACTGACGACTTGGAAGGGGAAATTATTACCCAAAAACCTGTTGTAGATTTAACCTTAAGTTCAGTAGAAACAGCATTAGCTAAATTTATTGGTAAAATCGAGCAAATTCCTCCGATGTATAGTGCTATTCAAGTTGATGGCAAACGCCTTTATGATTTGGCACGCAAAGGGGAGACTGTGGATGTTCCATCCAGAATTGTGGAAATTTTTCAAACGGATATTTTAGACTGGCGAGAAGGAGATTATCCGGAATTGGATGTTCATATCTCCTGTGGTGGGGGTACTTATATTAGAGCGATAGCCAGAGATTTGGGTGAAGTTTTGCAAACAGGTGGAACACTTGCTGGTTTGGAACGAACTCACAGCAGTGGTTTTGATTTATCGGATAGTCTTACTTTAGATGAGTTAGAAAAGCAATTACAAGCAGGGATATTTACACCTCAAATCCCAGATAAACCATTACAGCATCTTCCTCAAGTAATTTTACCTGCGGATGATGGGAAAAAATGGTGTCAGGGTCAACGAGTTGCTGTCAATGTTGATTTTGCAGAAAAATTGAGAGTTTATGAAGAAGATGGGCGTTTTTTGGGTATTGCTAGTTTAAGGGATGAAACGACAGGTCAATTATTGATTCCGGAAATGGTTTTTGAGGCAATTTCTTAAGATACTTTTTAATGAGTTGGTTCCACAGTGATGGAAGTTCTGATGAAGTCTTGAATTTGAAAAACATAAGTTTTTCCGTTCTTGATTTTGTGAGTAATAACACGACGCTTTTCGGGAGTTATAAAATAATGTGTATTGTAAACTATTGATTGGGTGGCTTGGCTTTCGATAGTAAAATGATAGTTTGTAGGAGTTAGCTGCACTCCTTCAATTTGTAATAAATCGCTGCTCGCATAACAGGATTTTTCGGTTACTTGAAAATCTAGCTCAAATGTAACTTCTCCAAATTCAAAAAGATTACTAAAGTGTTCGCGAAAATGCCATAGGTCTGAAAAAACCCAATTGGCTTGAATTTGTACTTGTGATTCTTCTATAAATTCTCCTTCTGTGTTGAAGGTTTTACAAACACCTTCCCAAGTTCCCATGAAACAATCATAGGGTGCAGTTGTTGATAATTCTCTGTCATCTGGTTGCATATCGAGTCTTTAGCTCCGTAGTTATTACTCAGTTAAGGGTTAAATTATTACTGTTTTTGTGAATAAATTATACACACAAAACTGTCCGATTATTTTCTTACTTAGTGTACCTAAATAATGATATTTATAAAAAATGAATCATGTTGAATTGAATTTTGATGTATGAGCATTTTTACTTACATTGTACATGCTGACACGCGAATTATTAGACAGTTAGCTGAATGGGAGAGAAAAATCAAAGAGTACGTAAACTTATTTTACGAAGGAAAAAGACAAAGAACCCAAGGTACAGAGTTTGGAGATTGTATTACGAAAACAGTGTATTTAACTCAGAGAATTTATGAAGAGCCACTTTTGTTTAGAGGTGTGAGTGATAATAATGGGATTCTGCAAGCAGGTGCAACTATAGAAGAAGATGCTGGTTACATTTATCTTTACGAAAGCTTTAGCCAATACTTTTACCTCGATGCAATCTGCAACGCTCCTTGGAATGTTATCGGGAATCAACCAGAAACCATTAAAGGTTCTGCGACGTCGTTAGTAGAAGAAATTGTTAAAGAAAGTATTGAGATGGGTTATAATGGTGTGATAAAAACATCTTCTATACCTAGAGCTAAAGCATTTTATACAAGAATTGGTTTTCAAGAGAATTCAGATGGTTCAGGTGAAATGGTATTAACAGAAGAAGCATCTGAAGATTTTTTGAGAAGACAGCGGCTGTTTAGAAATACTAGCAACCAATAAGGAGAATCAATATGACCGAAAAAATTACTGATGCTGAAATGGAAGAATTGCGCCGATGGAAAGCTGAATTAGATGAACTTGATTCATCAGCATTTTCTGGTCCACCCGTTACCGAGGAAAGCTTCAAAAAAAGCTGGGATTTAATAATGAGTGGTAACCATTTAAAAGAGCGGTTAAAAACTGTACAGCGCTCAAAGGAAAAAACGCTTTTGAAACTTGCTAAGCTAGAGGAGATTGAAGAAGCGTTAAAAGAAGAAATAGCGAAAGAACAAGAAACATCTCAAGTTTAAAACTGTCGATTTTCTCCAAATAAATATCAAACTATTGTGGGGTGGGCATCCTTGCCCGCCCGCTTATACTTAGTAAATTTAGCCCGCTCGCTTGTACTTAATTAACTTAAAATTTGCTGTATATAATGAAGAGCGCTAAAGCGCAACTACGAACCTTTTACGGAAAATGTTTGCCAAATCTTTATCTATTATTTTATCTATATTTTATATAATCAGAGTATTTGCTTATTATTATGGTAATTATAATAACAAAGCAAATTTAATATCACCCCGTTATCAGAATAAGTAATTTTGATTATCGTTTAAGTAAATTAAGTGCATCAATAACATGAAAAAAATTCTTAACCGCTTAAAAGTAGGTTTGGGTAACAAATGGTGGTTATTTAACTACAAATTACGAGAGTTGAAACTTCAAGCACAGTTCTATTGGCTTTTGTATCGTGGTAGTCAACCATTAGATGTTAATCAAAAATCAATGATTGTTTTTTCCCCTCACCAAGATGATGAAACCTTTGGTTGTGGTGGGGTTATTGCACTAAAGCGAGAGCGAGGTATACAAGTTAAGGTTGTATTTGTTACAGATGGTGGAGGTTCCCATCACGGTCATCCCAGGATTACCCGCTCCGAAATTGTTGAAATTCGCAGACAAGAAGCGCTATCATCTTTGAAAAATCTGGGAGTTGAACCACAAGATATTCACTTTCTTGATAAACGGGATGGTGCGTTGCACAGAATGACGGAAGCTGAAAAACAGCAAACTATTGAGGAAATGGCTGAGCTATTAAGTAATTTCCAACCGCAAGAAGTGTATGTTACTCACAAGCAAGACCGGAGTAAAGACCATGAGATTAGTTATGAACTGGTTAATGCTGCAATTGCTAAGTCTGGATTAACTGTAGATTTATGGCAGTATGCTATCTGGTTGCTTTGGGATTGTTTATTATTTAGTAACCTCAAGTTTGAAGATTTAGCGGGTGCTTATCGAGTATCAATTCATAAGGTTCAGTCTAAGAAGAAGCAGTCAATTGAAACTTACCGCTCTCAATATTTGCCTATAGATGCTCAAACTAGTGCATTATTACCTCATGGTTTTCTATGGCGCTTTTTCTTACCTTACGAAGTTTTTTTTAACCCAGAATATCTATCGAAAGAAGAAGGAAGAGGGAAGAAGGAAGCAGTACAATCAAATGTTGATTCCAATTCCACTGCAATTTTTGACAACTGAATTGCACAAATATATTTTGCATAGTTCTTAAACTCTTTATTCCCTTTTCCTTCCTCCTATGATTAAACAAAATTTCTGCTTTTGTACTTTGGCATTAGGTCATAAGTACCGCTATCTTGCAACCTTGCTAGCAAAGGATATAGAAAGATATTCACCGAACACAGCTTTTATAATTCTGACTGATGACCCTGAAGAATTTAGCGAATATCCTCAAGTGTTAGCTTTTAAGCATCAACAGCAGGGTGTTAAGTGTTACCACGATAAAAGATTTGTGATTGCCAAAGCTTTGTCTCAGTTTAATTCTTGTATATTTATTGATGCTGATATGCGAATTTTAGCGCCAGTTCCAGATAATATGCAATGGCTTCTGAAACCAGGGATAAGTGCTAGAGCTTGTAGCTATATGCCGCAAAAATTTATTAAGGTTTCTGATAGCACTGCTGATAAGAAAATTATTAAAGAATTTGAAATTACGAAGAAAGCTACACAAATTTTAGGTTTGGAAAGCGATTGGGAGAAGATTAGGTTTGTTCACGAGTATTTATTTTCAGTGACTAAGGATTCAGGAAAAGAAGTTGAGTTTTTGCAACAATGGGATAATTTAGCAAATTTGTTTGAACAAAATAAGGTTTATCACGGTGAAGGTAATGCTATTGGTTTAGCTGCATATAAGGCTGGACTAGAAGTTAAATGGAGTGATATGGAGGGGATTTCATTTTTTAATGAAAAAACTGAAACCATTAGAGTTAAAAAGGGACAGTCTAGTATGGAAGAAATGTCGGGATTCTTTGAGGAGTATTATAGAATTCTTAATCCTAAGCAGCCTATTTGGAAAAAAGCTGTTGGTAAATTAG
This sequence comes from Scytonematopsis contorta HA4267-MV1, assembly GCA_019359035.1. Taxonomy (GTDB): domain Bacteria; phylum Cyanobacteriota; class Cyanobacteriia; order Cyanobacteriales; family Nostocaceae; genus Scytonematopsis; species Scytonematopsis contorta. Next base: position 79,252 of record JAHHIC010000046.1, read on the forward strand.
GAAAAGTAATTAATAAATTTGTACCAAGTTTACAATAGACTTAACCCCCCTACCCCCTTCCCTGCAAGGGAAGGGGGGGAATTGACTTGTTAAGCTTCAACAAACTTTAACGATACCCCATTCATGCAATATCGCTGACCAGTAGGCTTTGGTCCATCGTTAAACACGTGACCCAAATGTCCACCACAGCGACTACAATGCACCTCGACCCTAGTCATAAAAAATGATTTGTCTGTAGTTGTAGCAATCGCACCTTCAATGGGAGCGTAAAAACTAGGCCAACCTGTACCACTGTCAAACTTTGTTGTAGAAGTGAACAAAGGTAAATCGCAGCCAGCACATACGTAAGTACCATTACCATATTGCTTATCTAAAGGACTAGTCCTGGGGCGTTCTGTCCCATGTTTCCGCAACACATTATACTGCTCAGGTGTTAAAATTGTGCGCCACTCTTCCTCTGTTTTAGTGACCTCAAACTGGTCTTTGGAAACTGCCATAACCTCTTGTCCTCCTGTAAAATACCTTGATAACCAGGCTGCACCAACGATTACAGCACCAGCCTTTAAAAAATATCTTTTTTCCATAATTCCATAATACATTTGACAACTAAGCCTTCCTAGTCACCAGTATGATAATCTTTCCTGAATTTATTCTGATAAACACATTAAAATCTCATAAGAAAAATCGAAATTGTCAACACATACGGTTGTGCAAATAATCTATACCGTTACATCCGTTTATCATCCGTTACCAAGGTTATTCATATGTAGAAACGCCACGCAACACATCAGGAATTTTATCTGAAGCCGGAAATTCTAAGACGGTTTCTTTAAAACCTAAATAACCAGACTCTGTAAACGACAAAAGCATACGCCCTAAAGCGAACCAAACTTCTTGCTCATATTCCCAATCTTTATTACGATTAGCCCTACCAGCTATGGAACGTAATGCCCAAAAATAACTATTCCGCACCACCGGGCCACCTTTTTTAAATTCTGGTACGTCATCTTTATGGAGATAAATTACGTCGTTTTCAATCCTGGCTCGCATTTTGGGTGGGGGTGGGGAGTGGGGAGTGGTGAGTGGGGAGTGGTGAGTAAGAATAGGGATTTTATCAAAATTATTATAACTTTCTCTCACAAGGAAATCCGTAGAATCAGCTGTTATTCTAAATGAAAAATGATATTTGTGATAAAAAATGATATGCGGGCGGGCAGGGATGCCCACCCCACAAGAGTGAGTTGAAATAATTTCAATAAAACAGTCAACCGTCAACCGTCAACAGTCAATAACCTCAAAAACTTGATGCTAGACCAATGCGGAAAGTCAAACCAGGGCTATAAATCCGATTTACTCGCTCGTATTGCTCCCCAAGTACATTTTCTAAGTATAAAGTCAGACCTAAATTTTTAGTTACGGGTACACGAGCACTCAAATCTAAATTGAAGTAAGATGCCATGAAATCTGTATTTTTGTCCCCAGTATTTAGGAATAAGGCTCTGCGAGAACCACTGTTGTAAGTAGCATATAAATTAGCTTCCCATCCATCTTTTCCGTAACCAATACCAACTTGAGCTACTGAATAAGGAATTAACCCTAGTTGTAAACCCGCATCATTTCCTGTTTTGATTTTTGCATCTGTGTAAGTATAGTTAACAAAAGTTGACCAGTCGCGAGCTATTTTCCACTGTAACGCTGCTTCTAAACCATTAGTATCAACTAAGCCAATGTTTGCCCATCTTCCTTGTATAATTCCTAGGCTATTGTTTAAACTACTGCCAAAATATGTAAATTGTCCAGTTAATTTATCAGAAAAACTAACATCAACCCCAGCAGTCCATGAAGAACCTGTTTCTGGTATTAAATTAGGATTAGGTAACCAACCATGTACTGTATCGTAAACATATAATTGGTCTAAACCTGGATTGCGTTGTCCACCAGCCCAACTTCCACGCATAGCAATATTAGGTGTCAAAGCATAACGCACACCAACGCTAGGGTTGAAGTAACTACTAAACTGTGAGTCAAAGCTTTGTCTGAGTCCTAAATCGACCTGAAAAGCATCACTGATACTCCATGTGTTTACCGCAAATAATGCTGTATTCGATAAACTTCTATCTTCGTTTTCATTTAAAGCAATTCGGCTAGGAAGAGTGCTATTTGCTTGACCATTTAGGTTAGTATTTTTGAAATCTAAACCCCAGCGTAGTCTGTTGTTAGGAGAAATTTGCCAATCATGGTCAACTCTAGCTGTTAATTGTTTTGTATCTAAAATACCTGTACGGTAAAATGTTCCGGTCGGTCCGTAAGTGCTGAAATAATTTTGATTGTAGCCAACTGTTGTTGTCAGATTTGAACCTTGAGCTAGTTCAGATTTCCAAGATAAACCAACGTTTAATCCATCGTGGTCTAATCTGTCTCTTTGTAGCGGGAAACCAAAATAAACTAAACCCCGACGACTACTAAGCGCAGTCACATCTAAATTTAGGGTATTTTTCTTATCTAAATCAATACCAAAATTACCGGAATAGCTACTAGTTGCTGTATCAGCATTAAATAATTTTCCATCCACAGGATTGCGGTTGGCTGCCCCGACTGGTACTTTATATTTGTTATCAATAAAGTATCTTTCAAAGCTCAAATTATATCTAACATTATCACTTGCACCGCTTAAGCTGGCTTGTTGATTATTTAGATTCAAGGAACCAAATTCCGCTGAAGCATTAAACTTGGGAGTTCTACTACCTTGTTTAGTAATGATATTTACTACTCCCCCGAATGCTGATGAGCCATACAATGAAGAAGCTGCTCCGCTGTATAATTCAACCCTTTCAATCGATTCTACGGGAATACTATTTAAATCTGTTCCACCGTGGTAAGTATTAACATCATTGTTTATTGGTCTGCCATTAATTAAAAATACAGACTGATTAATTGAGTGTCCCCGGTAATAAGTACCTGTGTGAATATCTGCACCATGACCTACGTTGTTGATGACGAACCCAGGCATTCTTTTTAGTACGTCTGCAACGCTTGTTGCTCCTTGTTTTTCGATTTCTTCTTTATCAATTACGTATGTTGGTGTGGACTCAGGTAATGGGTCTTTTTTCCCGATTGCTTCTAGATTAATTGGTGCATCTTCTTCGGAGGTATTTGTTTGCGCTAGTTGTTGAGCTTGTTCTGTTACTGTCGCTTCTTCTGTTTCTTTGGCTTCACTTGCTATTGCTTGCTGAGTCAGTACTTTTGCATCAGTTGAGGGTAATTGAACCTCACTCAGACTTTTGATGTTTGAGATTGGCTCTGTAGGTTTATCGGCTACTTGTTCAGTAATTTCTGCATCTACAGCAAATGCAGGTGAGGTTACAAACACGCTGATTACCGCAATCTGAAGTAAAAATAAAGGTTTTTTCACTGGATATCCCTTAAGGTAAAAAAATATATTTCAAGGTAATATAAAGTTAAGAATTTGGGGTGTCAAAAGACACTGCGTCTTACTTCTATTAAAGGAAACTCGGTCATTAAAGAAAACCCCACCCCAAAGCGTTTCACAGGCATAATACCGTTTCTGGTGGCATCGGAATTATTAGCTCACGCAGAGCCGCAAAGACGCAAAGGAAGAAATAATTCCAATACAAACTTAAGTTTTATAGTTTAAGTTTCAAGCTTTGTATGACAGGTTGATTCACAGGTGGTTTACCAAATCTTTCCCAAGCGTTGCCTCCCCGTAAAAACAGTTCCATCCAGCGAATAGGGTTTCCGTCTTTAGCATTATTCCAACCTGCGCTACCTGGAGCAAAAGCCAGAGTTCCTTCTGGAACTTTAAAGCTGCCATCTGAGTAAACTGCATCGCTGACAACGTTACCAATACGGATAACACATTGAGTTTCGGGTTCTAAGTTAATGCTATGAGCGGGAATAGTGGTTTTGATATTGCCATAGCCATCAATCCAAGCAATTCGGTCATCTGGAGGGTCGGGTATTTGCGCTACATCCAGTGCTTCACCCAGCAAGCTAAAGTCTTCATTTGCAATAGCTGTGGCTGCGGTCGGAAACACATCACGTGAGCGAAATTGCGACCCCCCTCGCGAAACATTGACCCCTTTTAAGACTTTTGCATGGTGTTTGATAAATGACAGGGTATATCCGGCATTTACACCAACAACTTTTACACCGTTGGGTAATAAAGCGTAGGTTAATCCCTCCCCTTCATTATCCCGTCGTGCTTCTGGGTCGTCCTGACGAGGAGCACAATTATGGTAAATTAATCTTCCTTCTGGGCCAGGATTTAACCCTAATTGAGCAATCCAAAAACCTGTGGCTAGTGTACTGAATGGTGGTACTGAGAGTAGATGAATTTGTGCTTGAGGTAAGTCCATTAGTAACCGTTGCGTTACCTCAATAAATGCTGGGTCACCAGTACCATAGTCACCAATCAGAGAAATTAACATAAATGATATTGCACCTTGAATTGGAAAATTGGGCTATTAATGCTTCTTCAGTATTTTATCTAAACCCAAATCGGTGTACCAAAATGCTTGAAAATGCTAGGATATAAATCCCCGCACTTAGTGTACTGGCTATGCTCAACACAGAAGCTACGTTTAACCTTCGTTTGTGGACAGTTGAAGAATATCACCGCATGGCTGAGACCGGGATTTTAGACTTCTCGGAGCGTGTGGAACTACTAGAAGGAAAGATTATTTGGATGAGTGCTAAAGGTACAGCGCATCGGTCGGCAGTGGGAAGAACTGATAGATTATTGCAAAGCCTTTTAAGTAATACAGCATGGGTATCTATCCAAGACCCCATCACACTCAATAATCGCTCGGAACCTGAACCAGATATTGCAGTTGTTCAAATAGACCCACTTGACTATGCTGACCACCATCCGACTCCTAACGAAGTTTATTTAATTATCGAGGTGGCCGATAGCAGTTTAAAATTTGACTGCGAAACTAAATGCAAAGCTTATGCACAAGCAGGAATATTTGATTACTGGGTATTAGATGTATTAAATCGCGAATTATATGTATTTAGAGAACCAAATAAAGATGGTTATCAAAGTAAAGTAATTTTGCGGGAAGATAAAACTATTTCGCCTTTGCAGTTTCCCAATATACAAATTCAAGTGTTAGAAATGCTACCACCTGTTGTAACAAAATAAAAAAGTCTTTTATACCCCCCTTCCCTTGTAGGGAAGGGGGGTAGGGGGGTTAGGTCTAATTAACTCACCGTAGCCTTCCGTTCCAGTTGACCCCAACTAACTATTGAACCTTTAATAGCAGTCAGCATAGATTTAATTGCCACGTAATACATTAATTGACGGTAAAAGAAACGTTGAGGAATTAACCATATGAGTAGTTTCCAATCTTCTTTACGCTCCAGCATAAAAGCGGTAAATGCAGCAAGGAAATCAACCATCAAAAAGATTATGTAGAAGAAAATAACCTGTTCCATTGGGTTACTAGTGTACTCAACAGGTTGTTGATGCTTTTGCCACATCGTCCACAGTATCGAAGCCAGCATTACCAAGTCCATTAAAGGTGAAACCAGGGGAAAAAAGATTTGGAAAACAATCACGTTTGGGATGGCAAATATACCTATGGAACCAAAACGGCGACGACCCAAAGTATCGCGGTGTTTCCAAGCTGCTTGTAGGGTTCCATACATCCAACGGAATCGCTGTTTTAGGAAGCCCCCTACGGTATCTGGTGCTTCTGTCAAGGCTATAGCGTTTTCTTCGTAGTCAATTTTGTAACCCATTCGCAAAATTCGCAGAGTCAAATCAGCATCTTCAGCTAAGGTATCGCTAGCAAAACCTCCTGCTTGCACAACAAGTTCGCGACGCCAAGCACCAATTGCTCCGGGAACAACACTAATACAGTTGAGTAAACCAAAAGCACGACGTTCCAGATTTTGGCTAGTGATATATTCTAATGCTTGCCAGTAAGTCAGTATGTTAAGACGGTTACCAACTTTAGCGTTACCAGCAATTGCACCTAGGTGGGGCTTGTCGTGAAAGTGGCGGACAAGGTTACGAATGGCGTTGGGACGTAGGATAGTATCTGCGTCTAAACATACTATAATTTCCGCGTCCGTGTGATGGATGCCATAATTTAGTGCTTGCGCTTTACCGGAGTTTGCTTTTGTAAAGATGTGAATGTTTTTGTCATTACCAAAAGTTTTTATTACTCGGTCGTAGGTACTATCTTTTGAGCCATCATCTACAACAACGATGTCAAAGTTACCGTAGTCGCTACGTAACAGGGAGTTAATAGTTTTACAAATTACCTTTTCTTCGTTAAAGGCCGGGACTATTACGCTAACTTTTGGTTGATAGTCTGGGTTGTATTTGTTTTTGCGTCTTCCATACCATTCATAGAGAGCTAAGACTGCTATAAATAGCAAGCGCATTGTCCCAAGGGTGATACCGATAATAAACAGGTAGTATATGGAAGAATTGAATGAGTTAATTAACAAAAACCCTGTACCGTCAAATCTTGCCATCATTTGTTCTTGAGAGGTAATGGCTGGCATCACATCAGTTTGCTTTAAACCCATTAAGTCGGAAACTGTTACCAACTCAAAGCCGTGGGAGCGCAAACCTTGAATAATTCCCGGTAATGCTGCCACCGTTTGCGAGCGATCGCCTCCACTATCATGCAGCAAAACGACATTACCTTGCCCACTGACAGCTTGGTCAACTGCGGACTTGACAATTTTATCAACACCGGGACGTTGCCAATCGTCTGGGTCAATTTGCATACCAATTGTGTAGTAGCCTAAACGACCAGTATATCTAACAGGTTCTACTTGGTCGGGTGTTTCTGGTTCCACGTCTTCAGCGTAAGGAGGACGGAATAATAGGGTTCGCAGTCCTAATTTACTCTCTAACAATCGTTGTGTAGCATTAAGTTCTAGTTTTAACTGCTTGTGAGGAGTTAAGGCAATGTTGGGATGTGTAAAAGTGTGATTGCCAAGCTCGTGACCTTCTTTAACTATTCGTTGAAGTAAATCAGGGTTAGCGCTACCATTCATACCAATTACAAAGAAAGTAGCTGGTGCATGATAGTACTCTAAAGTATCCAAAATTCCTGGAGTATAACGTGCGTCTGGTCCATCATCAAAAGTAAGAGCAATTTTTTTCTTATCGCTTCCTCCCCAACGGTTAATAACATAAGGTGATGGATAAGATGTCATGCGTGAGCTAGTGACTAAGCCAGACTGTTTGTCATAGGTAACTTTTCTGCTACCTTTTTGGGGTACACCCGTGACTTTTAAGACTTCTCCTTTGCCCTGATATTCAATATCGTAGCCATAGTGAATATCGCTTAAAGTTTTAGTCGCGACAGCTTCATCTAGTTGTGTTCGTTGGTCAAAGGCTTGCCAGATAGACGGGTCTTCAGAACCAAGTCGCCATAGTGCGTAACCACGGACACTATTGGAATTACCCTCTACCAATTGATTAAAAGCTGTTATCGCGTCCAAATACCAGACGTGATGTAATTCATTATTATCGTCGTAATAATCAAAAGTGGCATTCAGACTTGCAGGGTCGAGAGTAATTTGTCCTTCAGATTCCTTTGCTATCTTCAATGCTTCTTGGAAAGAAACTTCTACACCATTAGTTGTATTTGCTTTCCAGTCATACCCGTAATTACCAATAGCAACAACAAACTTATTTGCAGATAATTCTGCAAAACGTGCTCGCAAATTATCTACATACCATTTTTGCGAAGCAACAGGTCCAGGTTCAGTGCTAGCTTCGTGTTGGTCATAAGCCATTAAGATTAAATAGTCATTATATTCGGCTAAAGCACGGTAGTTAAATGATGAGTCAGCGAAAGGAACCGACTGAGAAACCTCTAAACCCAAGGGATGAAATACATTATAAAGCTCGTGCATAAATGTCAACAAGTTCCCTTGACTAGATGCAGCAACTGTTTCAAAGTCAATGCTGACACCAGCAAACTTATTAGTGCGAACGAATGAGAGTAAATTTTTAACTAGATTTTGACGAGCGCTAGGGTTATCAAGTGTTTCTGAAAGTTTTTTACCATCCCAACTTTGAATTCCATCATCAAAGTTGTTAATCAATGGCATAATCCTTAAATCGGGTCGATGTTCGTGGATATAGTCAAGTGCCCGTTTTTGTTTAATTACATCATCTTGAGAAATTGTGCCATCTGCGTTTGCTAAATGCAGCCATTCTGGCATAAATTTGTCTAGATGATTTATATTTTGTTTCAGGGAAGTGTAACTATTGTCATCCCAGTTAACATAAAAACCAATTATTTCGGAGTTTACAGGTGATGTATTCTTTGATTTATGGTTATTAATTTGATAGTTTTTAATCGAATTATTTTTATGATGTTTGGACTCTGAAGAGTGACTTTGTGGTGCTAAAAAATGATGTTTGCCAAGAATTCCACTAATTGAAGATAAATTCAAAGATGGTAATTGAGGTTGAATAATCATACTACTAAGGAAAGTGGTAAATATAATTATTAGCAAAACTATAGTTACTTTTGTGGTGCGTTTAAACCAACGCCAACGACGAAATTGTGGGTCATAGAATACCGGACGACCGTTTTTATTAGGCACTGAATACTCCCAATTTTTTAAAATAGTTATTTGTTTTTTGGTGAACAATCTTAATTATGTTTTCGCAATTGAGCGCAATAACTTTGGAGGTTACTTTCCGTCATATGTATCATTTTCAATTTATTTCTTTTCGCTTTGTGGCTTCACTATAGGTAGCAAAAGTAAAGAACTTGAAAAGATAATAGCTGTAATTTTTATTTCTAATATTTCCAATAAAAACCCGGTATCTTAGGGACACCAGGCTTATTGTAGTTGTAAAATTTTATAATTAATTTAGAATTACTGCTTTAAAAAAATGAACACAGGAAATTATGAAGCATGTAAAAACCCAATCAGCGAACCCAGGAATAAAAATACTCCCATTCCCATACGATACCAAACGAATATCCAAGTGTTGTGCTTTTCCAGATAACGCAATAAAACGTAAATAGCTAAAAATTTCGTTCCTCAACCCAACCTACTATTTTTTAAACAAGTTTGGATTTGAGCTAATCCACCCCATTGTTTAAAGTATTTTGCTCCCAAAGTGTTGATATCTTTGATGCTTCTAGGTTTCCCGTTTCCCGTTCCTGGAAATATCACATAAAAAATACCATCAGCTACACCTCCATTCCGAGGATTAGAAAGAACTCCTAAAGCTTTAGCAAGAGCAATAGAACCTTCTCCAAATCTATATTCTTCTATTCCACCTGCAAAAAATAAACTGGTATCAGCAAAAATAGCGAAGATAAGTTTATTATTTTTAGTGTTGTAAACGACAGCAAAATCCCCTAATTTAATTTGTGTCTTTTTGAGAAATTCTTCATCATTATTCTGTGGCAAAACTATATAGGGAATTTTTCCAGAGTCAACGTACCTTTTGGGATTGTCAATATCTTTCGTCTCGTCGTAAAGTGCTGTTGATGAAATATAATAGCCCGGATAAGGGTCATTAGCTTTTTGAATCACAGGGTTTCCAGTTGGCTTACCAGTATCTGTAACTAATGCCCACCAGTTTCCAGGTTCACCAGCATGTTCCAAACCGTCAATACCTTTATTTTGAGGGTGATAAGCATTAGGAGCACCATCAGCATCAATTGCCATTCCAGCTTGGAAAAAAAATCCAGGTTTATCTGTTAATTTCCAAACAGTATACTTCCCTTTTTCAAAGGCTTTTTCGTGGGGCTTGTTTTTTGCTATTTTTAGTTGTCTTGCTTGGACGGACTCTAGCAAATTTTTATATCCTGAATGCATGAAATTTGCAATCAAGACAGAACCTACAAATAAACTGGTATTCTGAAAAAATTTTCTTCTTTGCATATAAGTTTTCTTTTTGAGTCAATTTATCCTAGGAAAGGTTTATAATTTATCAGCTAAGTCTTTTCCAACAATGATGGTAATATCAGATGAAATATCTCCAATAGATTCAAGAATTACTTTCCCGGTAGCTAAGGAATCTTTAACCATATTTGCGGCTTCTACATTCCCTTGCTGAGCAATTATTTGTGTTTCTAGCAAAGGTAAATTGTTGGAATTATCGACATCATGTCTTGTAACATAAATATTATTATAGCCATGCTGAGGTAAGAAGCCCATAGTTTTGGTTGTGTCTGCATTATTTTCGGTTCCTTTAATAACTGCAATTTTGAGATTATTTTTTTGTAAACCATAATCAGTTTTTCCTTGCGGAGTATCATTATGAACATCAAAATATTTAGCTAGTATTGGCAATGTTGCACGGTCATTTTTAATCCAATAACTAAGAGGATATTGCTATTAGACTTTTTATCTAAAGTTACATTTTGCTCGTTGCTATTAATATTAGTATCAGAAAGATTATTCTTTATTCCCATACAGAATCCTCACACTAGATATTTAAAATAACTTTAATGCCACAGTCTTAACCCTGAAAATTAATATTGATGTAAGAATATTATAGAAATATCAAGAACTCGGAAAGATTCATATAATAATAAGAGCTAATACTCATTTTGCGTCTTTGCAATTACCTTACGGGAAAACCTCCAGTTTAAGCGTGAAGCAAATATTAATATTATTTTTTTATAACGGTTCTCAGTTGAGTGAGGTGCAAATTCATTAGTCAACATCTTGTGGGGTGGGCATCCTTGCCCGCCCGGTGTATTTAATTAAAACGGTAATGCTATATATCATTTAAAAATCTTTTCCAAATTGTCTACCTCGTCTTGTACTTTATTTGCGAGTCTACTATATTCATTAGAAGACGAAGCTTTATCCATATCAATAATGAGCTTATCGAATTTATCTGCTTGACTTGCTCCAGCATTTGCTAATATCGATGGTCTAACTTTGCTCCAAGTAAGACTTATATTAGCTGCCGTTTTATGTAACCAAACTATATTTCCTGTTGGAGACCAAATTTCTAGTTCGCGTCCATAGTAATCAAGCAAGGTAATTTCAATTGGCACTTTTAATTGTGAGTGCATTTCCATTTTAGTTGTAACCAACGTTACTTGATTACAATATCGCATAGCCGATTGTCGATTTTGTTGTTTAATAGCTTTATCTAATTTTGTAATCCGATGATTTAATTTATTTAAGAATATATTAGTGTCTTTAAATTTAAAAGCAATAACTTTTGCAGTTTTTTTAAGCTGAGATAAATTAGCTTGTGCTTGTGTCCAATCTTTTCTTTTCACAGCATCATAGGTATTTTCAGTATATTGATTTATTTGATTTAAAGAATACAAATCAAAACTATCTTTTACTTGAATATTTTTATCTGCCTCTGAATATGATTTTTTGGCTAACAGATTATTTTTGTCTTTTTGATTATCTTTAGAGACTATTTGAAAATTACTCTCAGGCTGATTCATAATTGCAATCGGTTCAGCAGAAGAACTTCTATGAGCAACTTTAAGGAGTCCAGCAAAGCCTGAAACTCCAAGTAATGACGCGACTATAAGGATTTTTGTGGATTTTTTCATGTCGCATTGAGAGTAAACCTAAGGTGATAACCTAATTTAACCTTAGATTTAATTTGTCAAGAACTTGGAAAGATTTGTGGCAATACAGCATATATTTTAATAATTGCCAAAATGTAAAGACCGAATTAATTCGGTCTCTACGTCACAACCTTAGCTAACAAACTTACGCCAAAACAGCTACCAACTCCTAACTGACTAGAGACAGTAATTAATCCTCCATGACTTTGGGCTATAGCAGAAGCGATAGACAAACCTAAACCAGAACTACCAGAATGATAAGAACGGGAATTATCCCCACGCCAAAATCTTTCAAACACTTTATTTAAATTCTCTGGTGCAATTCCTACGCCCGTATCTTGTATTTCTACAAGTATATATGAATTAACGTGACTAGTTTTGATTTTAATCTCACCAGAACTGAGGGTATAATGAAGTGCATTTTCAATTAAATTTGTAAAAAGCCGTTTTAGTTCTCCGGAATCACCTAGTAATTCAATATTCTCACTTAACTCACAGATTAATTTAATTTCTTTTGCTTCTGCTTGAGGTTTGTATAATTGGACTAAATTCTCTAAAATTTTTGTTAAATTAACAGACTCTTTCTTGTGATGAGGATTTTTATCGTTACGAGCTAAAAATAGTAAATCTTCAGTCAAACAAGTCATTTGGTTTGTTGCACTAATAATGTCTTGAAACTTTTCTGTATCACCTTCTCGCATTCCGTCTGGATATTTAAGTGCTACTCTTGCATTACTCTTAATAGCCATCAAAGGACTACGTAATTCATGAGAAGCATCAGCAGTAAATTGTTTTAGACGTTGAAAACTTTCTTCAATCGGTTGCATAGCTTGAGCAGTAAGATAAACTCCCCCAAGACTACTCAAAAGCAAAGATAAAATAATTCCACCACCTAAACCTAAATCTAATATACTTAACAGTTCATTAATTTCTTTTAGAGATTTACTTACTCGTACATACCCAATTAACTTGCCGTCTTCATTTCCAAGTATCGGCAAAGTGACCGACTGTACAGGATTTTTACCTGCCTGAATTTGTTCTTTATCCGTAAAAGAAACCCGTAAATTTATAGTGTCTATTCCTTGTTGATAAATTAAATTACCTTGAGTGTCAAACCACTGTAGCGCTCGGTGGTTAGCAGTAATCTCTTTTATGGGAAATTCATTCTCAAATAGCACCTGATTGTTTTCAAATTTAGCACTAGCAGCAGCACCTTCCCCTAGAGCAATTAGTTCTTCGCGTGTCGCTCTAGCAAGACTACTTTGAAAGTAAATTCTTACTGCAATAGCAAAAATTACCAATATCGATGCTAAAACTACTATATAGGAAAATAGCAGTCGATATCTGATTTTCTTAAACATAACAAAACTTATAAAAAGTACTTATAGTTACTGATTGTTTAAACGATAACCAACACCATAAACAGTTTCAATCAGGTTTTCTGGACTACCAGCGTTTTTTAACTTCTTCCGTAAATTAGTAATATGAGTTTTAATAGTTTCTTCTCCAGATAATTTATCAAAATCCCATAATTTACTTAAAAGTATCGCACGAGTCAAGACCTGATTAGGATTCCTGACAAAACATTCTAATATCATGTATTCTTTTGGTGTTAATGCTAATATTTTATCTGCATAAGTAACATTACAACTACTTGGGTCAATTTGTAAATTTCCGTAGACTAATAATGGTTGTTGAGTAGCAGGGTTCCTACGTGATAAAGCTCTAATTCTTGCAGCTAATTCTTCTAATTCAAATGGCTTGATTAAATAATCATCTGCTCCTGCATCTAAGCCAATAACTTTATCAGCTAAAGTATCTTTTGCTGTGAGCATTAAAATAAGCGCATTATACTTCGCTGCTCGTAGACGCTTACATAAACTAATACCATCTAATTTAGGTAGCATCAAATCTAACAAAATTAGGTCATATTGAGTACACTGGCTATATTCCCAACCTTCAATACCATCACGAGCAATATCAACAGCATAATACTGATGCTTTAAATCTTCCGCTAAGGGTTTCGCAATGCGCTCGTCATCTTCCACTATTAGTATTTTCATACTACTTTAGTTGTGAGTAACTATACTGCAAAAATTATCACTCACAAAAGTGGGAAATATGGACACTTTACCAAAACACTACATAACAATCCTAAATAATATCAACAAGAAATTATATTATTAGCTAATTAGTAGCTAATAATACAAAAAAGTATAATTAAATATTAAATTTAGTCCCATTATCCAAAAATGCAATTTCTATGGACGATATTATCTGCTGCTGTAAAGACTTTAATAAATTCAAGGTATATTGATAAGCAGGTTTTTGTCCTGAATTTGCAAAGTAATCAGCGGCTTTATGCAAGTCATTTATAGCTGCAGGTTGATAGCCAAGTTGATGATAAGCAATACCTCTATTAATATAAGCTTGACCATTACTAGGATTCAGCCTAATCACCTGACTAAAATCATTGATTGCACTAAAAGTATCACCCTTTTTAGCACAGGTACAACCTCTATTAAAGTAAGCCCTATCATCCTTATCATTAAGACGAACAGCTCTGGTAAAGTCACTCATCGCTGCATCCAGGTCAGCAACTTTAAAATAAGCCAATCCCCTGTCATTATAAACATCTGCTGCCAACAGAGTAGATGTGTGAGGAATTAAAGTTAATGCCTGATTGTAATCTAATATAGCTCTGGGATAGCTTCCACTCGCAGCAGTTGCCATCCCACGATTATAGTAAGCACGAAAGTCATTTTTATTAAGGGCTAAAACTTTATTATTATCTACTATCGCAGCAGCATAATTTTTAAGTCTATATTGTGCTAATCCCCTATTGAGATAGGCTTCAGCATTGCTAGGATAAAAATTTATCGCTTTTGTACAATCTGCAACAGCATCGCGATATTGATTTATTTGCAGAAAAGCGAGACACCGATTACTATAAGCAGCATCTGGATTAATATCATTTTCTATTGCTTCGGTGAATTCCTTGATTGCTTCCGTAAATTTATTACTTTGCATTTTTTCCACACCCAATCGAAAGCTATTATTATTGCTTTCCTGTGCAATGGGTAAAGCTAGCGAATGCGAAGTAAAAATTGTAAAATTAACTACAAAAAGAAAAAACAGGTATAGAATGAATCGGTAATTGCGATTCATAGAAATATCCAATAAAGTTCAGTTTACTAAAGACTTAGTACATTACTAATTATAGAGAAGCAACTATAAAAATGGGATTAAGAATTGCCATTTCCCCACTCCCCACTCCCCAATCCCTATTTTACAAATAACAAAAATAACAATAGGGTGAGCATTGCCCACCCTACAGCTTAAACAGGGACAAAATTATACTTATACAAAAAGTTTACTTCGCCCAATCTTTATCTGCTTGAGCCAAAACATAAGCAGCTACATCTTCGATTTGGGCAGCGCTTAAACGCTTACCAAAAGCTGGCATTGCATTTTTACCTTTTGTCACTTGAGTAATAATTGCGTCTGCAGAATACATGCCATATTTCTCCAGGGCATCCTTCTTCAGAGTTTTGTTCGCTTGCACCAAGTTCTTACCACCTGCATGGCACGAAACGCAGTTAGCTGAAAAAACTTTGGAACCGCTTGCAGCATCTCCTGCCAAAGCGGGACTACTGAAGGCAAATGTAAAGATTGCTATGCCTAACAGCAATACGGAAAAAATTCTCTTCATTTAGTGTTTCCTCTGTAACAAAGGCGTGTTCGGTAGGATATCCTTAATAATTCTCATGAATGCTGGTTTCGGCGTCAATAGACAGGCTGTCATACTTCGGGTTTTTATCTCTTCAAACGCCTGTGATATATAGCTTTGGAAAATATTAAATATAACTTATTACTTGACAATCCAGCCGTTCAAAAATAAATTAAACTTTTGTAAAAAGATATTAATAAGTGTAAGGAATTACATAATAGTTAATGTATTTTTGCTATTAGCTAATCCGAATTGCGTTCGCGCAGCGTGCCGCTTCGGCTTATTGCGAATTGCTTAACTCCCCATCTTCAGCAAAGCTTCCCCTGTGACGCGACAAATACGCCATTCGTCTAAAATTGAAGCACCCATACGCCGATAAAATGCTTGTGCTGGTTCATTCCAGTCTAATACTGACCACTCTAAACGTCCGCAATTTCTGGAAACTGCGATTTGGGCAACTTTTGTTAAAATTGCAGTCCCGATACCATATCGTCGGTACTCTGGCAACACGAAGATATCTTCTAAGTAAATTCCTGGCTTGGTAAGGAAGGTAGAGTAGTTATAAAAAAATAAAGCAAAACCTACGCCTTTTCCCTCGTATTCTGCAACGAGAGCCTCTATATATTTTGGAGTCCCGAATAAATGTTCTTTTAAGGCTAAAGCATCACCAGTAACCATGTGAGATAATTTCTCGTACTCTGCTAAACCTTTTATTAGGTCAAATAATACGGGACAATCAGCAGGTTCGGCGAAACGCACAATCAACTCTTTAGTCATATGCATGGGTTATTGGTCGTTGGTCACTTGTCATTAGTCTCTTTTATTTCCCCCTTCCCTTATCGGTCTGTGGGGGGTAGGGGGGTTAGGTTCGTGTGTGGGGAGTTTTCCAATTTGGTCAATGTCTCACACACCGTATATCCACTTAAGCATCTAATGCTATCAAATAGTTAGAACTTATTAATCAGTAGAAATGCTATTGTAATTATAGCACACACAAAATAACATTGGTATTGGTTTTTGCTGAGTTTATATATTTATATAAGTTATTTATTGTGCATTTACAAAGTTATTAATTTATCCTTCGATTATGTAGGATAAATACTGTCGCAGCCAATTAATTATTTTATTTACTAAAGTAAAGACTGAAATAAATTGATTAAAGCTTTTAGAGTTGAATATCAGCAATTATTATTATTACTAATATTAAATTATTTATGAATGAACAAAGTACGGAGAGAAAATTAAAAATATCAATAATTGCCCCCGATTTATCAGGTGGTGGGGGTACTAGAGCTTATTTGCTCAGTCAAGTAATTAGAAAATTAAACTATGACGTTAAAGTTTTCGGTTTTTTGTTCAAAGAACATCTTTATCCTGTTCCTCCATCTGACCTTACTGTTTGCTCAGTTCCCGGTTATGACTACCCAAAATTATTTACCTCAGCTAAACAATTGATTGACCAAATAGATGGAGATATTTTGTATGCAGTCAAACCAAGAGCAACAAGTTTTGGTGTAGGTTTATTGAAAAAAATCAGTTCCCAGCGTCCTTTAATTTTAGATATGGATGATTGGGAATTAAGTTGGCACGGAGGGGATGAATGTCAATATCGTCCTACATTAAAACAATTTGCTAGAGATTTATTAAAGACCAAAGGTGCTTTAAGAAATCCAGACCACCCCCAATATTTAAAATGGGCAGAAAAACTCGTATCTAAAGCTGATGCTGTGACAGTAGATACAAAGTTTCTCCAAAATCGCTTTGGAGGAACTTATTTACCCAATGGTAAGGATACTGCGTTATTTGACCCAGAGCGTTTTGACCCGGAAGCGAGTAGAGTTGTTCATGGTCTTTCTGAGTATAAAATATTAATGTTTCCAGGAACCGCAAGACCGCACAAAGGTCTGGAAGATGTTTTGAAAGCACTAGATTTTCTAAATCAACCGGATTTGAGGTTAGTTATAGTTGGAGGAAGAGATATTGGTGATGGCTACATTGAACATCTACTCGAAAATTGGGGACGTTGGATAATTAGACTACCGCAATTTCCTATAGAAAAAATGCCAGAAATCGTCTCTGCTGCACACTTAGTAGTTGTTCCCCAACAAGATGTATCTACCGCAAAAGCTCAGTTTCCTATTAAATTAACTGATGCAATGGCAATGGCAAAACCTATTTTATCAACCACCGTTGGGGATATTCCAGAAATATTAAAAGGTGTGGGTTATCTGAGCAAACCCAATTCTCCGGAAGCTATGGCTGAGAAAATTAAATATATATTCCAAAATTTAGAGGAAGCAAACGAATTAGGAAAAATGGCCAGAGTAAGATGCATTCAACATTATAGTACTGACGCAATGGCTACAACTTTATCTCAACTTATTTCTGGTTTGTCAAAAAACTAATATTTATATGTCTACAAGTAAACTAATTTTTCGATTTGCAAAACCTTATCCCGGATTAATAGCTTTAACAGTTATTTTAGGATTTTCAGGCGCATTATTTAATGGTATTGGTACGGCATTAATTGTACCAGTTATTTTAAGAATTGTTGGACAAGATACCGATTTAAGTAGTGGTCCACCAATTTTAAGAGGGATTATGAAACCCTTTGACTCATTGCCAGAAGATTACCGTATGGCAGTGATGGCTGGGGCAATTATATTAACAATTGCATTAAAAAATGCCGCAAGTTACGCGAATACTTTAACATCCAGTACTTTAAGCCGCACTCTAACAGCATTTATGCGAGAAAAAGGCATTAATTTGTTACTGGATGTTGACATAGATTATTATACCAAGATGAAAATTGGTGATTTAACCAATCGTCTTGGGGGAGAAGTTGCTCGTGCTGCGAATGCTATCGGTACTACTGTTAAGTTACTAAGTGTGGGAATTACAACTTTAGTATCGATTGGAATACTCTTGTCAATTTCCTGGCAATTAACACTTGCATCAACTTTTTTACTTTCTCTGATAAATTTCTTTAATCAGTATGCTATTTCTCATGCCAGAATTTATGGTAAAGCTGTCTCTGATATTTCTAAAGATTACTCAATCGCTGTATTAGAAACTCTAAACGGAATTCGTTTAGTTAAGTCTACTGGAAATGAAGAAAAAGAGTATAAAAAAATTGTCAAATTAGTTCAAGAACGCGAAAAAGCGGATTTTAAATCTCAAGCGAACTCAGAAGTAATTGCACCTATAAGTGAGGTAATGGGGATTACAGTCTTACTATTGATTGTTTATCTCAGTCGCACTTTCTTTAAAGACCAAATTTCTTCTATTTCAGAAGTAATATTGATGTATTTGGTTATACTCCTGCGAACATTACCATTAGTTTCTCAGTTAAACACTCTTAGAAGTGCTTTCGCTAATAATTCCCCCAGTCTAGATATGGTGGCTGAATTTTTAGAAAGAGGTGATAAGCCGTTCATGGCTTACGGTAACCATAAGTGTAATTCGATAGAAAAAGGTATCCATTTTAATAACATTTCTTTCCGTTACCCTGGTAACGAAAAATTAGTACTCAAAGATGTTGATTTATACCTCCCTAGAGGTACTACTTTAGCCTTAGTTGGTGGTTCTGGTGCTGGTAAATCTACCCTTGCGGATTTATTACCAAGGTTTTACGACCCAATCTCTGGTTCTATAACTATTGATGGAATCAATTTACAAGAGTTTGATTTAAAATCTCTTAGGAGAGAAATGGGCGTAGTCAGCCAAGATACATTTCTTTTCAATGACTCCGTAAAAAATAATATTGCTTATGGAAAACCAGACGCAACCGAGGAGGAAGTTATCATAGCAACCAAGCGAGCAAATGCCTACGAGTTTATTGTCAAATTACCCCAAGGTTTTGACACAATAATTGGTGACCGTGGTGTTATGTTGTCTGGTGGACAGCGACAGCGTTTAGCTATTGCTCGTGCATTGTTGCAAGACCCAAAAATTCTTATCTTAGATGAAGCAACCAGTGCATTAGATACCGTCTCCGAGCGTTTAGTTCAAGAAGCAATCGATGAACTTAGTCGCGAAAGAACAAGTATAGTGATTGCACACCGTCTTTCTACAGTACAAAAAGCTCATCAAATTGCAGTTTTAGAACAAGGAAGCGTAGTAGAGGTGGGAACTCACGAAGAACTTTTAGAGAAAGGTGGTTACTACTCCCGTTTATACTCGATGCAATTTACAGACAAAAAAGAAGAGCAAAGTAAATCACCGAGTCAAAGTTTCACTCGTATTTCCCATGAAATTAGAACGCGCTTAAATTCTATGATTGGTTTTTTGCGCTTACTGTTAGATGATATGGCAGAGAATCCTCAAGAAAAGCAGGAATTAATAGAGCAATCTTATAAATCAGCTTTTAGAATTCTCAATGCTATTGATATTTTTGATGATGCTGTAAGTTTGCAACAGAAATGGCAACTTCAAGCAGTAGAAGAAAACGGTAGAGTTGTAACCCAAACTCAATCATTAACTAATATTGTTTACGAATTCAGAACTATTGTTAATTCTGTGTTAAGTTCTCTCCGTTCTTTAGCAGATGACCTAGTGGAAACACCTCAAGAGCAAAATGAATTAATCACAGAAGTTTATAAATCAGCGATGAATCTTCTTAATTATTTAGAGAAATTTGAGGACAACGTTACATAACACCCAGTAACCCTAAATAAAGTGGTGCAGCATGGATAAATATAATAAACATCTGGAAAATAAGTATATATTTTTCAGCCGGAGCATATCACTTCAACCCGATACTGCTCACGAAATTCACGATGTCTCATGTGCCAATGCTGCAGCCAATTTGGGTTACTCTTCTGTTTTAGTATTTCCGGAGCAAAACAAGAATAATAAAAATATTTTAGATTTACTTTCTCCTTTTCATTGTCGAAAACCAGATAATAATTTTAAAGAGTTTTATGATGTTCAAGAAAACTTGGACATATTTACTTTACCAATGCCTTGGCCGATTCACAAAGTAGCTAAAAAGTGGCTGAACTCTAGTACAGTAGCAAGCAAATATTATTTACCATTTCACTTATTACCGCACACAAAAATAGTTCACACAAGAGATTGGTACTTTGCACGAGCGGCAGTTAAAAATAAAATTCCTATTATTTACGAACGTCACTATTTTCAAGAGAAAACCTTTGAGTCAGAAATTGTTAATAGTCCCTATTTTCAAGTAGCTATAACTCAATCGGAAGCTGTTCGCGAAAGTTTAATTGAGTATGGTATGCCTTCAGAAAAAACTGTTTGGCTACATAATGGTTTCGACAATTCTTTTTTAGTTAGGCAACCAGAAGCAGCGGAAGAATGGCGAAAAGAGTTATTAATAAATGGACAGCAATTTTTAGTAGTTTATTCTGGTGCTTTGTACGGATTTAAAGGTATTGAAGTTTTAATAGATGCAGCAAAACAACTCCCACATATCCAATTTGCAATCACAGGTGGAACAGAGGGACAAATAAAAAATTATCAGCATCAAGCTAAAGAAAAGCAAGTAGAAAATATAAATTTTTTAGGTTGGATATTACCGCGTCAACGATTAAGTATTTTATTTCAAGCTGCTGATGTTTTAGCACATCCTCATTGTTCTGGTGAAGCTGCAAACTTTACAAATCCAGTCAAGTTCTTTCAGTATATGGCTTCAGGAACTCCCATAGCAGTGACTATGATACCACCACTAATGACATTCAAAAAGTCACCTCTAATTGCTGAGTGGTGTGAACCAGATGACCCTTATCAATTTGCAGAATGTATTAAGCATACTTTAGACAAATATCCCAGAAAAGTAGAAGGTTACCCTGATAGCATTAACCTAGCGAATCAATTCACCTGGGAAAAAAGAGCAGAAAGAATTATTAGCTACGTTGATGAATCTTTGCGACCGAAGAAGAACAATATTGTTGCTGAGTAAATATTTTATCTAGATTTTTATCTAGATTTTTTATCTAGATTCTATTTAATGCAAAGAAACAAGTAATAACACTGAATGCTTGGTATATAAAATTCAGTAATATTATTTATTGACTACTGATACTAAAAGCATATAATAGGACATATCATTACGTAAATAGAATATTTCCAAATGAAAAAAATTGCAGTTTACTACCCCTATTTTATGGGAGGTGGTGCAGAAGCAGTAGTATTATGGATGCTCCAAGGATTACAAGAAAAGTACGATTTAACATTATTCACAGTTGGAAATATTGATTTAAAAAAACTTAATTCCATGTATGGAACGAGTTTATCTAGCCAAAATGTAAAAGTTATTCCTCTTGTTTCAGATATGTTCCGTGATGCTTGCTATTTTATGATGGCAAACAACAAGGAATTAAGAATGTTATTTTTCCATTTATTAATTCGCTTATTTAAGCAAAATAGTCATAACTATGACTTGGTTATGTGTGGCTATAATGCAATGGACTTAGGTAAAGTTGGTATTCAATATATACACATGACCCAAGTTTTGGAAGGTACACCCCTTTACAGAAAAATATCTTCGTTCTCTAAAGAAGATATGCTCAAAAATATTTCTATCACCAATTCAGAACACCTAGCAAATTATACTAAAAAAGTTTACGGTATAGAGCCTAAAGTTGTTTATCCTCCAGTTGTCATAGACACACCAAATATACCTTGGAGCGAAAAAGAAGACGCATTTATTTGTAGTGGAAGAATAGTAGAGGCAAAAGAACCTCATAGAGTAATCAAGATTCTCAAAATGGTTCGAGAAAAAGGATTTGACATTAAACTCCACATGACAGGTGGTGGTGGTGGTGTTTACGGATGGAAATATGATTCTTTAATCAAAAAAATGGTTAAAGAAAATCAGGACTGGATAACTATATACGAAAATCTTCCATATAAAGAATATACAGAACTTTTAGCCAAATGTAGATACGGAATTCACTTCAAAAAAGAGCCTTTTGGTATTTCTATAGCTGAAATGGTGAAAGCTGGAGCTATTCCCTTTGTTAGGGGTGAAGGTGGACAGGTAGAAATTGTAGGTAAGCACAACGAAGAATTATTTTTCAACAAAGAGCAAGAAGCAGTCGCTCAAATTGTAAATGTCCTCAGTAATCCCAATCAGCAGAGTAAATTGTGTGAATCCTTAGCTCAACAGAAAAATTTATTTTCCACACATAGATTTATGTCAGAATTTAATGAAGTAGTGAATTCCTACTTTGAAACTGTTGATAGTTGACGGTTCACTGTTGACTGTTGACTGTTAATTGGGTTTTTCACAAATTATATAGGACTGCTATATACGTAATAATTAATAGTAAATAAATCACATGAATAAAAAAACAATCGGTATGGTTACCAGCTATCGCGCTCTAGAAAAAAGAGGTGATTGGCTATGGCAACAAACCCCACGCCATCAAGGAATTTGGGGAAATATTCAAATGCAGGCTTTAGCAGAAAAGCCAGATTTTTTGCTGTTATATCAATTTGATTTTCCTCAACCAACACAACATAAGCGTAAATGTTGGTTATTGGATAATGGTTTAGTAGATAAAATCAGAAATAAACAACCACAGCAATCAGAAATAAACTCAGAGATAAATATTGAATCTCGTTTTCGTGGTACAGCTAAAGAAAGAATGATTTTTCTATTGCGAGAACCACCCCTAGATGAAATCGTAGAGTTAAATAAATATAATTATCAGCAAGCAGAAAAATATTGCGGCTATATTTCTGGTCCCGACGATTTTGCACCCACACCGGATTATATGCCGGCTATTTGGTATCATTCCAACTCCTTTAGAGAGTTAAATGAAATGCCACCTCCAGAAAAAACTCATTCTTGTAGTTGGATTACTTCCGGAATTAACCGTACAGCAAATCATCGTCAACGCTTGCAATTCATGCAGTCATTGCAAGAAAGTCAAGTTCCACTAAATTATTTTGGACGTGATTTACCAACATGGGTAAAAACATCAGGAGAGCTAGGCAATAAATGGCACGGAATGGCACCATATTATTACAACTTAGCGATTGAAAATTACGCTGATAATGATTGGTATGTAAGCGAAAAACTTTGGGATTCATTGTTAGCATGGTGTTTACCAATTTATTACGGTGGGTCAGCAGCAGATAAATTATTACCACCCGGTAGTTTTTTGCGTTTACCTAGTTTAGACGAAAAAGGTATCGCTTATATTAAAGAAGTAACATCAACTCCCGATGCTTGGTATGAAGCCAAGGAAGCTATTGCAGAAGCGAGACAAATAATTTTACATAAGTTAAATTTATTAAATTGGCTATCTGAATACGTCACTAAATTGACCTAACCCCCCTACCCCCCTTCCCTATTAGGGAAGGGGGGGAATAAAAGAAAGGTTATTCCCTACTCCCCACTCCCCACTCCCTATTTCTTATGGACGGAATTTGTACACTTGCAAATGATAGAGTTTACGAGCAGCTGGTTGCGTTGCTAAATAGTATCGAGGCAATTTATGGAGAAGCAATGCCAGTTTGCGTTTATCCTTACGACGATAATACAACTAAAATTGCGGAAGAAATAGCTCGTCGTCCGAACGTACAACTTTACGATAATAAAGATTCAATTGCGCGATGGGATGAATTTGCTTGCGAAATTTGGGATGCTCATCCTACCGCTCAAGAACACTGGCAAAATATAGGCAGCACCAAGTATCATCGGGTTGGTACTCATCGACGATTCTGCGCTTTTGACGGACCGTTCAATCGTTTTATATACATGGATGCTGACACTTTACTAATGAGTCAGCTTGAGCATATTTTTGCTCAGTTAAATCATCATGAATGGGTCGTTTATGATTTTCAATATACAGACTTATCTCATGTTTATAATATTCATTCGCCTAAATTAACAAAAGTATTTTCTCAGAATAGACTAGAAAAAGAAATTTTTTGTTCAGGATTTTATGGTTCTAAAAAAGGAATATTTGATGCTGAAAAGCAGAAATATTTACTAGAGAAATTGCGACAAGGGGAAGCACATATTCTCTATGATATGGCTCCAGACCAAACAATTTTAAACTACATGGTAATGCGGTCGGAAATATCTAGTTATAATTTTGCTACAGAACTACCAAAAAATGAAAGAACAGGTTGTTGTGTCACTTCCCCTCATTTTGAAGTCAGAGATAATACTTTGTACGATAAAGGTAACAAATTAACCTATATCCACTACATTGGTTTGTCATCTCAGTTATTTACCCGTGTTTGTGCTGGAGAAAATATTGACTTTCCCTATCGAGATATTTTCTTACATTACCGCTATCTACATGAACCAGAAAAAAGACCGGAATTCACCACAAAAGCAGTAGCTTATAACGCTCCCCCAAGTTTAACCACAAGGGTTCTGAAAAAAATTGGATTAGCCAGCTAAGAGACCTAACCCCCCTACCCCCTTCCCTAGGAGGGAAGGGGGGGAATAAAGAGGTTTTGGAGAGGGGTTATTTTGTAAACATTATTTGAGGGTAAATATATGACTCGTGGAATTTATATTATTGCTAACGACAAGGTAACAGACCATGCTATTGCACTACTCAACAGTATTCGCTTACATGACACTGATACCCCAATTGTAATGATTCCTTATGATGAAAATTATCATGGAATAGCTGAAACTCTAAAAACGCATTACGGTGTAGAAGTTTACGAAGATTTAGATTTTATTGATAGACTATCAAATAAATTACACGAAACTTTTGGAGGTAAATTTTTTGCACGTCCCAATCAATTCCGTAAGCAAGCTTGTTGGTTCGGTCCATTTGATGAGTTTATATATATTGACACTGATATAGTTGTCTTTGAAAAAATCAGCGATAATCTTAACTACTTACAATCTACCGATTTTATTTGCTGCGACTATCAACATTTGGGTGGAATCACAAATGTATTTACACCTCAAGTTCTAGAGCAAAAAGTATTTAGTGAAAGCGAAGTAAAAGATATCTTTAACGGTGGCTTCTGGGGTTCCAAAAAGAATTTAATCTCAGAAAATGACTTATACAATACTTTTGCTGAATGTGCTGCACATCCTGAATTTTTTGATTTCTCTCAAAAAACATCTGACCAACCGATTATCAACTACATGCTTCTCAAGCGCATTCCCAATCGCTTCAATATAGTTCGCAGAGAAGGTAAAGCTCCAGGAAATTGGGCTGGTACTCCCCATTTTGAAAAACAAGGAAATATACTAATAGACCCAACAGTATCTCAACAACTACAATATCTCCATTGGGCAGGAATTAGAATTGAACCAGGTTGCCCCTATTGGGAAATTTGGGAACATTACCGCAACTTAAATTCAGCATTACCCCCCGCAAATATTTCAGCACCTGCAAAGAAAAATCAGTTGCAACAAAATTTTGAAGCATTGAAAAATCAGTTACGTCAAATTAAAGTGAAACAGTAAGAACCTAACCCCCCTACCCCCCTTCCCTTTGAGGGAAGGGGGGAAATAAAAGAAAATAAAGAAAATCGTAGCCCCCCCTTCCCTGCTAGGGAAGGGGGGGTTGGGGGGGTTAGGTCTATTAAATCAACTATCTCATCGAGTCCAAGTCCAAAGACTGCATCCCTCTACGCTCAGCAAAAGTCAGCATACTTTTTAACTGGAACCAAACTAAAGCACAGGTCAAAAGTGAAATCGGTAAACCAATTGCACAAGCTAGTATATTTGGGAAACCGAATATTGCTAATCCAGAAACAAGAAATAAACTAACCCCAATAGTAATTCCCAAAAATGGTAAAACTGTTCCCTTTGCGGACAAGCTGGACTCACCATTTTCCGCACCGCTTTTACGCCATTTTTGTGTAATTTCTTTTAGTGTTCCAGTGAAAGCTACACCAGAAGTAAATGCCGCAAAAAAACCAATGGCTAACAATAGATATGGCGGTTGTTGAGGAAAATAGTACATGGTGACTCCTGTATTGAATTATGAATTATTTTTTGCTATTAACGATGTCACAGAAGGTAATATCGCAGCAACGCTTTCTCTAGATAAATCTGTCAAAACGCCAATTGCTGCATTAAATAAACGATTTGGGGTTATTTCATCTTTAACTAAATTCCACAAACGTTGGACTTCTTCTGTATGCAAGCGGTCATCTTCTGTAAGAGCAATTACTAGTTGTCTTCTTAAAAATTGACCTTCATCCGATAACAAATATTGTAACCCTAATCGTGCTGTAGGGAATAAATCAAAGCTACCATCAGTACGAGCAATAGAAACCATATTTTCTAGTCGTTCCCACTGGAACTTATCATCCTTAAATAGCACATTCAATAAACGTCGTCGTAATTGCGGTGATTCACCTGTTAATAATCTCTTCGCTACATAAGGATACGCTACCTCAACAATTTTGAAATTTGGATTGAGGCTGAGAGCAATACCTTCTTGGGTCACTAAGGAACGAATAATTAATGCAAATTTGGCTGGAACTCGGAATGGATAATCGTACATTAATTCCGAGAATTTATCGGTCACAGTTTTGAAGTTAAAATCTCCAACATTTTGACCAATAGCATCTCCCAAAACTGCTTCTAATGCAGGAACAATAGGACGAATATCTGTACCTGGACTCAGGAAGCCCAAGTTAACATAATCTTGAGCTAAATCGCTATAGTCTTTATTTATTAGATGAACAACTGCGTCTACTAAACATTCTTTGGTGCTTTCATCCAACTGGTCCATCATGCCAAAATCTATATAGCCCATCCTACCATCTGGCATGGCAAATAAATTACCTGGGTGGGGGTCAGCATGGAAGAAACCAAATTCTAATAGTTGTTGTAGTCCAGAAGTTACAGCAATTTGAATAATTGCTTCTTGGTCTAAACCAGCTTCACGGATACTTTTTGTATCATTCAGTTTAAATCCGTTTAACCATTCCAGGGTTAATACACAATTAGAAGTATAACGCCAGTAAATTGCTGGGACTTTCACCGTTGGGTTGTTGCGGAAATTAGTTGCAAACTTCTCAGCGTTGCGTCCTTCGTTTAGGTAATCAATTTCCTCAAATAATTTAGTACCAAACTCATCTACAATCAAAGTCAAATCATGACCCAGATTTAAAGGTAGCCAAGGAGATATCCAACTCGCAATCCACCGCATCAAATATAAATCAAGGGAAAGAACCGGACGCAAATTCGGTCTTTGCACTTTTACGGCCACTTCTTCCCCGCTATGCAACCAACCGTGGTAAACTTGACCCAAACTTGCCGCAGCTACCGGATAAGGCGACAACTCGCTAAACATCTCCTTAATTGGTCTGCCTAGTTCCGCTTCAATAATTTGATATGCTACTCGACTGTCGAATGGAGGTAACTGGTCTTGTAATTTAATTAATTCTTCTAAAAAATCTTTGCGTATCAAATCTGGTCGTGTTGACAGCGCTTGTCCAACTTTAATAAACGTTGGCCCCAAGCGTGTTAATACCTCCCTCAACTGAGACGCTCGCTTCGGCTGATTTTGCTCAACCTGTCCTTGCCAATCATCCCACTTTAGACTGAGGACAAATATCACGAAATTCCAGATAATCTTTAGGGCGCGTGCCCATGCTAGCCACGGACGATAACGAAAATATCCGGCGATCGCTTTTGCATCATAACGACGTTGACTTTGTGTAAGAGCTTGGGAATTCACAACTAAATTGACCTCTGTTACTTTATTAAAGAATTTTTCTTTTCCTATAAACCCCTAGTGGAGTTCTGTAACCCTAAGCAAGTGCGCTATAGGGTTAGACTTTGAGTATTTCCTCACCTATCGCACCCCGATTGGGTTAATACGTCCCAAAAGATTAATTTATATTTACTACTTAATATTATGAAACAAAAGTACAAATACTTACCTATACTTTAGAAACAAAATAGAATTTAGGTAAATTTTGATTAAATACATAACTTAAAATCTATAGTAAACTATCGAACTCTCTTAACTATGAAATGTCCGCAACCAAACCCAGCTTCCAAGGAGAGCATTTGTAAACAATTGTTACAACTATTGTAGTAAACAGAACTCAAACCTGACATCTTATTAGTAAAGCCTGGAACAAAAACATGCACTAAACTACAACTTTAAATCTTAATTTTTCCTAAAAAAGCCATCTTTCATCTGCTGGTTGAAGCACAACCTATTACCGAAGCTAGTATAAAAAGTACAAATTATACTTGACAAAATGCAACAATTACACATGGAGTAAGCGTAAAGATGACTGATTCCATCAAGAAAAATCAGCTTCTAATTCTCCCTCAGTCGCCAATTCTAGTTAGTGATGGCGCTAACTGGGAAAACATTAACTTTGCACAATTTCGGCAACCACCCTGTCATGTTCCAGAGCATATATCACAAAGGCACATTATTTGTATAAATGTCGGTAAGCCTGTGCGCTTAGAGCAAGCAGTTGGTGGACAACATGAGACAGTTTATTCACTACCAGGAGATTTAGCAATTTACCCAGCACATCTCAGCCAAAAATTCCGGTGGGACAAAGAAGTTGAATTTTTTAATTTATTTTTAGAACCATCATTTCTCACTCAGGTTGGTTATGACATTTTTGGGAACGACCATCTTGAACTGATTCCGCATCTGGCCGCATTGTTCGACCCATTAGTTCAGCAAATTGGCTTTGCGCTTAAAAAATCCTTGGAGGTTGATGGGGAAAATAGTAATTTTTACGCTGACTCTATGGCACATGCGCTTGCCGTTCATCTTTTATCAAGATATTCAACCAATTCACGCCAAATAAAAATCGTCACAGGTAGTTTTACTCAGCAGCAATGGAAACAAATTGTTGGTTTTATCGAAGCAAATTTAGATAGAAATATTAGCTTAACTGAGTTAGCCCAAATTGTACGCTTGAGTCCATATCATTTTGCTCATTTGTTCAAGAAATCAACTGGTATTTCACCTCATCAATATATAATTCATTGTCGTATTGAAAGAGCTAAACAATTGTTAGTTTTAGGTAATTTATCAATTGCGGAAATAGCTCAAGTCATAGGTTTCGCGAGTCAAGGGCATCTCACTTACCATTTCAAACGCATAGTGGGGGCGACCCCTAACATTTTTCGTAGAGACCGCAAGAACATTTAAAATAATCGCAAGAACATTGAAGAAAAGCTTTCTGTAATTGTTGCATAGTGAATGTGTAATCTGATTTCAAAGTTTGTTTATGAGACAAAAACCATTGCCATAAACAATTTTTACAAAAGGAAAGAAAATTTATGTCACAAATGAACGTAGAAACTATTCGCCATCTTTTTAAGGCTGTCGAAGAACGCGACTTCACTAGCTATATCGCTGCTTACGATGCTGAGACTGTCATACGTGATGCAGAGTCACTACCCTACGGAGGGGTATACCACGGTATCGCAGGCGCTCAGCAACATGTAGAAGGCGCTGCCCAAACTTGGAATCATCTCCAGCCACCAGTCCAAAGGAAAATGGATGCAGTCTTTCTAGATGCAGGAAATTATGTCGTCGTCCTTTGGCATCTGAGAGGAATATCACCAAGTAATGGAAGAAAGCTGGATTTGCCAGCAGTCAATGTTTATAAAATGCGCGACGCCAAAATTCTCGAATCACAGATGTTCTACGCGGATACATGGGCGATACAGCAATTTCTAGAAAGCCATAAATATTGAACACTGTGTGCGATATACGTACGAAAACATCCCAATTTTGCAAAAATCCCTCACCCTTCTAGGGTGAGGGAAAAAAATATTAATGTAAAATTACGCTCCCCGACACAGAGCAAAATCCTGCGTAAATAAAGCACAAACTGTGACTAAAAGTCCTTATCTTCCTACTCACTACCCCCTACTCTGACTCCCTAATTCCTCAATTTCTTCATTTTCCTCTACTGGAGAAAGCTGGGGTGAGAGTTTGAAATTGGGGGTTTTGATTCTTGTTAACTTTTGAAGCTTTGTCGGTTGATTCATAATTATATACTTATCACCTGTAAAGATTTTAGATGGCATTAAATTTAATTGAGTAATTTGCTGGAATTGTTGACAGAAATTTTCCCAAGCTTTTTCAAAAGAAGCGATATCATTACAGAATTGTAGACACCTATTTTCATAACTAGCTTTATTAAAAGCAATTTCTTCCACTGCTTTAGGTATTTCAACTGGATGATTAACCATTACTCCTAATTTATACTCTTTCACAAATGAAAGGGATGGAAGATTAGAAGAAATAACCGGACATCCACAAGCTAAACTACGCATTAATTTACCTGAAGATAAACCCACATATTCAAGATTTGGGCCGATATTGCGGTAAAGTGCAAAGTTACCGAAGCAAAATTTTACTAAAGAATGTAAATCGTCTTCTGATAGAGAATTATAACTCCAAAATACCTTACCAGGTATATCTAAATGCGATAACTCACGACGGTAATTTTCTACTCCTTCAGGAGAGCGACTGTGTAAGATTAAAACAGCTTTTTCCGGCCAATATGGTACGCTTGATAAAATTTCCGGAAGTTGTGCCCAATCTCCAAAAGAACCTGCGTGCAAAAAAGGGATAGAATCTTGAGGTATACCTAGCTGCTTGTACCAATTTATTTTTGAAAAAATCGGTTTAACAATGGGAATATTAGGTAAACCGACACTAGGAGTAGAACTGCTGAGATTAAGCTCTTCAAGTAAATGAGGAATGCGCTGTGAATCTGGGAGAACAATCATCGTAGCTTTATTCGCTGCCTGTCTTTCTAATTTATACCAAATACCCTTACGACTATAACTGGGAAATTCGTCATTTAAATAAACAAAATGGCAGTTGTTATTTTGAGCAATTAATGATGCAATATAAGCACCAATTTGTCCTACACTAAAAACACAAACGTATTTTCTATTTCCTGAAAACTTTAACTTTAACCACAAATGTCTAATTCTACTCAGTGGACTTGGAGGTAGTTCATTAATATATTTTATCGTGACGTTATCAGAAAAAATTTCTGTGTAGTTTACATCAGGCTTTTCCCAAAGATATAAATCTATTTTCCAACCTGAATTTGCAAGAAAAATTACAGAATTTATTGCAAAAGGCATAGTATTCAGCCGAACAGTATTGGGTCCATCTGGATGATAAATAAAAGCAATTTTTTGTTTATTATTGTGATTGTTCATACTTTTGCCACTAAGTATACTCCCCAGGTATTAAATCCAGGTGGTCTAGAGGTTAGCCACTCACCAAACTCAATAATTTCAAAACCAAAATTATCTAGTAAAAAACTTAATTCTGGCTTAAACAAATAACGCATTTTATGCATTTCATTTAAGTCTTCTACTATATTAGTTTTTTTATCTAGGATGGAAACTTCATAATTAACATCAACACAATTTTCATTAGGATAAATAGTCGGTTTTGCAATTCTAGTAACTAATATTTCCTCATCTTCCAAGCGTTTTACTTTTACTTCAGGCTGTTGGTACAAAACAGCGGGACCATACCAGATATCAAAAATAAAAACACCACCAGGTTTTAAATGTTCCTTAACCGTAGCGAAACTTAAAAGCAAATCTTCATTTGTTGTTTGATAGCTGATAACATGAAAAAGAGACAAAATAACATCAAAACTCTTATTCACTCTGAATGTACGAATATCTCCTTGAGTAAATTGGAGCATTGATTTGAGTTCCGGTGTTAATGTCGCAAGAGAATTTTCAGCCACTGCTAACATCTGTTGGCTAAAATCAACACCATGAATTTTATATCCTTTATTTGCTAATAAAGTTGCGTGCTTACCCGTACCACAACCCAATTCTAAAATATTTATTGATTCTACATTTTCTGCTTGTGGTTTATGAGTTTGAATTAGCCGATGAATAAACTCTACTTCCTGGAGATAATTTTTATCTCTATAGAGTATATTGTAATAACGAGCATAGTTATTAAAAATAGTCATTTTTTTACTGGTAATTGGTGATTGGTAATTGGTAATTGGTAATTGGTAATTGATAATTGGTAATTGGTAATTGGTAATTGGTAATTGGTAATCTTCCCACTCCCCACTCCCTACTCCCTACTCCCTACTCCCTACTCCCTACTCCCCACTCATTAAATCTAATTGTGTAATTTCTTTTAACTGATGACAAAAATTTGACCAAGCTTTCTCGAAAGAGGCAATATCCGTGCAAAAGTCGAGACATTTGTTTGTATAAATATCTCTATTGAATATAATTTCTTCAACTGCTTTAGAAATTTCTACTGAGTGATTAACCAGTACTCCAAGTTGATACTCTTTGACAAATGCAAGAGATGTAAAATTGGAAGCAATCACAGGACACCCACAAGCGAGACCACGCATTAATTTTCCAGAGGATAAACCTACATATTTAAAATTTGGGCCTGTGTTGCGATACAGTGCAAAGCTTGCACAACAAAATTTAATTAAAGAATGTAACTCATCTTCCGACAAGTTATTGTAACTCCAAAAAACTTTACCTGGTACATCTAAATGCGACAATTGTTGACGGTAACTTTCTACTTTCTCACGGTCACGACTGTGTAGTATTAAAACAGCCTTTTCCGGCCAAGATGGTACACTACATAAAATTTCTGGAATTTGTGCCCAATCTTCTAAAGTACCTGCATGTAGAAAAGGTATAGAATCATGAGGTATACCTAGCCGTTTGTACCAGTCAATTTTTACCTCCGATGGTTTAATAATGGGTATATTCGGTAAACCAACCGCTGGAGTTGAGCTAGGTAAATTCATTTCTTCAAGCAATTGATTAATCCGCTGTGAATCTGGCAATATAAGCATTGCAGCTTCTTTTGCAGCGAGCTTTTCGGATTTACTCCAAATACTATCACCCCAAAAGCTAGGAAATTCATCATTTAAATAAATAAATGGGCAATAGTTATTTTTAGAAATTACCCATGCGATATAAGCACCTATTTGTCCAACACCAAATACACAATGATATTTTTTATTTCTAATAAATCTGAACTTTAACCAAGTATACCTGGCTCTACCAAACTGACGAATATTTGGTTCTTTTAGATATTTTAAAGTAACATTTTCCGGAAAAAGTTCTCGATATTTTTCTGAAGAATTTTCCCACAAATATAAATCTATTTCCCAACCATACTTTGCTAAATATATTATAGAATTTAACGCAAATGGCATAGAATCAATTCTAGCTGCATTAACTGCGTAGGGATAGTGAATAAAAGCAATTTTTTTGTTTGCCATTTTTTTACTCACCACTTATATAATTCCTTAAATATAATCCAGAATAATAAGGAACTGATTTATCTGGGTGAAAAGGAACAAAACAGCTAGTGATATTATCTTGCCAAATATCAACTAACTCGTAGCCGATTTCATTTAATTCATCAAGAAATTGCGTTTTATTGAAGATGTATTGAGGGTAAAAAACGCGACCACCATTTTGTAAAGTGACAAACTTAGCACCGTCGTATAAAGGTACGCGATTTATTAACAAATGCTTTGGTCTTTTTTCACAGGAAGCAAGCTTACCCGATAAATTTTCTACATATTGAATAGAGCCAGAAGCAAGAAAGATATCCTGATTTATATTTTCAAATTTATCTGTAAAATTTAAATTTTCAACATCTCGTTCTACCGCTATTTTTCGTCCTACATTAATTATTTCTGGTAAATCGCAAACAGTCCACTGTAAATGTTGTGGATAATCAATATAATTAGCATAAGAATAAAAATGTACACCTAAATTTCCACCAAAATCAAATATTGTTAGATGTTCCTGTGTTTGATACTCTTGCTGCTGGAAAATTTTATTTAACCAAAAAACAACTGGGTAATCATACGATGCGAATGTACGACCGCTATTTTCCCAGTTATTTTGCTCCAGCATTTGTTCATACTCTTGTGCAAGACTGGCATTATCATAACCAATACTTTTAGTTTTAGGTGCTGCTTTTATAGCTTCATCAAACGTTTCAAATACGCCCCAAAAACAACCATAACAATCATTCGCAAAACGACGCCGATATTCAGCTTCTTTATACTGCTGATAAATCGGCTCTACAAAAGGAATTTTTTTTATCAATTTTTTCATTGTTCAACTATTAATTAATGATTTATTTACACTCTTGTTGTGACTCTGGTTGTGGGGTGGGCATCCTTGCCCGCCCTATCTAATTAACCAAACTAGGAACCTTAAAATCCAGGAGCTGATACAAGTAATTTTACAGCCTCTACTACTTGTTCTATTTGCTCATCAGTTAAAGCCAACCCACTGGGAAGATAAAATCCGCGACGAGCAATTTTTTCTGCAACTGGATAAGATTCACCAGCAAAAAGTCCCATTTTCTTGAAAACAGGTTGTTCGTGCATACACCAAAAAAATGGACGAGTTCCAATATTTTGTGTTCGCAAAAATTGCATAGCTTCTTCTGCATCAAAGTTAACATTATCTTTAATAACTAAACCGTACACCCAATAAATATTTTTTGCATATTCAGTTTCTACTAAAGGTAATTGAAAACCAGCAATATTAGCAAGCAAATCAGTATAAAACTTTCCCATCCAACGCTTACGCAAAACTGACTCATCTAAACGTTCTAGTTGAGCAACTCCCACAGCAGCTTGAAGATTACTCATTCGCAAATTCCAGCCTAATTCCTCGTGAACAAAACGTTTTTGGGACTGAAAGCAAAGATTTCGTAGTTCACGACATTTTTGAGCTAACTCTGGGTCGTTCGTAAGTATCATTCCCCCCTCACCTGTAGTTATATGTTTATTTGGATAAAAACTAAACGTACTGATATCACCAAAACTACCGCAACTTCGACCGTTGTAAGTTTGACCCAGCATTTCAGCTGCATCTTCAATAACTTTTAAATTATATTGTTTAGCAATTTCTAAAACTGGTTCCATATCCACAGGTAAACCGTAAATATGAACAACCATAATGGCTTTTGTTCGAGATGTAATTTTCGCTTCAATTTGCTTAACATCTAAGTTCCAAGTATCAGGGTCACAGTCCACCAAAACTGGAATTGCACCAGCACGAACTATCGCAGCAGCGCAAGAGATAATTGTAAAAGTTGGTATAATGACTTCACAACCTTGATTAATTCCTAATGCAGTAACCGCAGCTTCCAAAGCAACCGAACCATTACTAACAGCAATACCATACTGACGACCGACCCGAGATGCTAATTGTTGTTCAAGTTGTTGAACGAACGGACCTTCTGAAGAAATCCAACCTGTATCAATACACTGATTTAAATATTTCTTCTCGTTACCGTTGAGCAATGGTTCGTTGACAGGAATAGGTTTAATTAAACTTTGTTTAATTGACATATTTTAACTTCTTGAGAATTAACAGCACTAAACTGAGTTTTATCCTGCTCACCGCAATAAGGGCCTTGTTTGACTTCAATCATCTCTACTTCTTGAATAACTTCAAACCCATGACCACCTTTAATTAAAAGAATTACATCACCAGCTTCTAAAATACGACTTTCCAAATATTTTTGTTCTTCGCTATAAAAATCAACTTTTAGTCGTCCTTTTCTAATAAAAAGTACCTCTTGCGTATAAGCTACTTCACGTATTACTGGGTTGTGAATGTGGGGTTGAATAACTTTTCCTATAGGATGCTGCATATAACCTAATTGTTGAGAATAATCCCTAGGAGTGAAAAAGTGAATTCCCGGTTGATTAAAACTGTGAGGAACAATCAGAGCTAACAGCTGATTATCATGGAAAATTTTTTCTACCATTTTAGTTATAAATTATCCCTATATATATTTTTGCTCATCAATATGTAAAGCCTCTATCCAAGGTAAATCAACCATAACTACACCTATACTATGGTCTGGTTTATATTTTGAAAGTTTAATCCCAGTATCAATGACATTAAAACTCATAACTTTTTCATAAATATCAATCATTTCTCCCATTGGTTCATAGGCTGCAACAGTTATCATAAAGGGACCAGGCATAAAAAATATTCCAGGGAACTGAATAGTTACTTGATATTTACCAGGTTCCCGCTTTTCTAAAAGATGGGGAGCATAATCGGATTGAGAAGTCGTAGTTACAGGTCTACCATCACCAGTAAAAATATCTACTGATATTTCCACATT
Organism: Scytonematopsis contorta HA4267-MV1; assembly: GCA_019359035.1. Classification (GTDB taxonomy): domain Bacteria; phylum Cyanobacteriota; class Cyanobacteriia; order Cyanobacteriales; family Nostocaceae; genus Scytonematopsis; species Scytonematopsis contorta. Next base: position 115,644 of record JAHHIC010000046.1, read on the forward strand.
AGTCAAATTTTGGGTAACTTCATACTCAATTTTCACATAAAAAGGATAACGAACATCTATCTCCGTGCTAACTATATTTTCATGATTAATAATGCTAAGTTTAGATATAAAAATCTTTTTATTTTTTCTAACAATGTCAATATCCTTTATTAGTTCTATACTCCCTTCATTAAATATACCTGTTTGTAAATATTTACAAACAACTGTATTAACCTCATCAATATCAATAACTTCACCTTGTTTTAAATAAATTGCTTTTTCACAAAGTTGTGTAATCATACCCATATTGTGACTGACAAATAAAACCGTTCTTCCTTGTTGACCAACTTCCTCCATTTTGCTCAAACATTTTTTTTGAAACTGTGCATCTCCCACAGCCAAAACTTCGTCTACAATTAAAATTTCTGGTTCTAAATGTGCCGCAACCGCAAAAGCAAGTCGCACATACATTCCCGAAGAATAACGCTTAACAGGTGTATCTAAAAACTTTTCTACCTCAGCGAAAGTAACAATTTCATCAAATTTGCGTCGAATCTCTTCCTTAGTCATTCCCAAAATAGAACCGTTAAGAAAAATATTTTCTCTTCCGGTTAACTCTGGGTGAAAACCAGTTCCAACCTCTAATAAACTCGCAACTCTTCCTCGTATACGTACGCGACCTTTTGTTGGTTCGGTAATTCTACTAAGAATTTTTAAAAGCGTTGACTTACCCGCTCCATTACGTCCAATAATACCAACTTTCTCACCTTGTTTAATTTCAAAAGATATATCATTCAAAGCCCAAAATTCTGAATGCTTAGAATAATTTAATTGATTTACTTTATTGTCACTAGGCTTGAATTTATCAGTAAAAGATTTCGCGGCTTTGCTAATTACTTCACGAAATGTTTTATAACTTTCCTGTTGCTGATGGTCTAAAATATATTTTTTTCCCAAATTTTCTACATGGATAATAGTACTTGACATTTATATTAATTCCTACTTAACCAAAATAATTAATAATTTCTCTTAATTAAAGTTATCTAACAGAAATTACATTGTACCAAAGTAAAATTTTATTAAGTACAAAAAAATGTATTTTATCAAAAACTTATATTCCGAAACAGTAGTATAATTTTTTATAAAAATTTCAAAAAAGGTGAAACTATTTACTTGACATGCTCGCATAAAAACAGGCAAAGACGCGATAAATCGCGTCTCTACAAAAACACCAAACAAATTGTATTAACAATTACCAATTAGCAATTGCCTATTTAGACTTAGCCTCTAAATTTTCCAACCGACTTCTAAGCTCCTGATTTTGCTGTTTGATTTGTTCTAATTCGTCTCGCAGTTGTTTAACCGCATGGTCGCTACCGATATTTTTTTGCACCCTAACAATTTCTTCATCAGCATAACGACGTACCCGTCCATCAGGAGTCTGAGAAGCCAAACAATGCAAAATTCCTATAGCTTTAGGAGTTTCCATTTGCCCTAATGCAATTACGACTGCAACTTGGGTTAAAAAGAAAGTATCTCTAGCAAGCTCTGCTAATCTTTCTAAAATCCTTTCTAAATTAGTAGGATTTTGACCAACAGAAATTTTTCCTAAAGCACGAATCGCTGAAAGTCGTAACGGTTGGGGCACACCCTGCTTAGTGTATTCCAAAATAATATCTAACGCAGCCTCACTGGTTTTAAACTCAGCTAAACCACCAATTGCACCACTTCTAACAACCTCATTCCAACCACCTTTCTCGGACATAACACTTCTTAGCAGCTTTAGCACCTTTTCTTCCTTAGGTTTTTCTTCTGCTGTTCCTGCGGCAATTGCTCCAACAACACGACAAGCTGCGGCTTCTACATAATAACTTTCGTCACCGTCTTCCACAATTGACTTCAGCGCTTTGTAACTTTCGTAAGTTTTAATCTGAGCTAAAGCTTCAACAACAGCACGACGGACAAAAGGACTTTTATCCTTTAACCCACAAACTAAAGCCTCAAAAGCATGGTCGAGCTTAATTTGTGCTAATTGTTTAGCGACTTCCGCACGTACACCCCAAAAAGGCTCATTATTGAGAGCATTTGCCAAGGCTTTAAGTGCTTCCAAACCACCTTTTTTCCCTAAAGCTTTCGCTGCATAAATGCGAGAAATCGGGTCTGGGTCAAATTCTAACTGTGCTTTTAGTTCCAGAATAGGATACTGCAAACACACTGTTTTCAAACAATTATTGCCGACATCAAAGCTAATAAAATCTGGCTTTTCTTGTAATGGAAAATAAAAACTTTGTTCTTTCTCATGCACCCGAACTGTAAAAGTTTTTAGTGTTGAGTTTTGTTTTTCGAGTTGGGAATCACTATCAGCTTCCGGCTTGTACCCAAATCCAATGGGGATTTTCAAGTCAAATAAATCATTATTCTTGCCATTTTTCCCTGTAGAAGCTTGGGTTTGGGTAACCGTAATTTTCACCAGTTTGCTATCCCCATCCCAGGAATAAGCAACTTTAAAATCAGGGTGTCCCCCACGATAAACAAATTGGTCAAAGAGAAACATCAAATTTCGACCAGTTGCTTTTTCTATTGCTCTTAATAAATCAACTGTTTCTACAGTTTGGTGAGCATTATCTTGCACAAAAGCTTGAACAGCTTTCCAAAACAATTCCTCACCTAATTCTGCCCGAATCATGTGATAAACACATGCACCCTTCTCATAAATATGACGGTCGTACAGTTCTATAGCTTCCCGATAAACATGGGTCACCATTGGACGACGGTAGCGCTCGCTGTCTTCAGCTAAATAACTACGTGCAGTTTGCAAGCGATAATAAGCAGCCTCGTCTTTACCATATTCATGCTCAGTCCACATTACCTCAGAATAGGTCGCCATACCTTCTTTAACCCAAGCATGAGACCAATGTTTTATCACGACCAAATCACCAAACCATTGGTGTGCCAGTTCGTGAACAACTAAACTTTCGGTATTGCGGTTATCAATTACTGCTCGTTTATCAAGCAAACATCTATCAGTTAACAGTGTGGTAGAAGTATTTTCCATCCCACCAAAAATAAAATCATCAACGCAGACTTGAGCATATTTAGGAAAAGGATATTTAAATCCGTATTTTTCACTTAAAAACTCCATCATCCGTGGAGTTTTACCCATGCTGCGCTTAGCGTCTTCTTCCCGTCCCTTTTCGGCATAATAAGTAACAGGCTTGCCATTCCATTCGTCAGTTAGCTCAGCGAAATCACCTACAGCTAATGTCATTAAATAGGTAGGATGTACCTGCTGTTGTAACCAGTGATAAATCTTATGATTATCATCTTCTTCAGACGAAATTAGTTCTCCATTAGAAATCGCAACAAAAGGTTTGGGAACCCGAACACGAATTTCACTCGTAGACAATTGTCCTGGGTAATCGAAACAGGGGAACCAGAAGCGAGAATCCTCATCTTCTCCCTGCGTCCAGACTTGAGTGGGTTTATGGGGGTAGTGTTTATCAGGTTGAATAAAGTAAATACCCCGTTGTGGTTTTTCTACACCATAGACGATGCTAATTAAGATGCGCTTACCAACCTGAGTAATCCCATCTAAATATATGTGTAATAATTCCCCATCATAATCGAACTTTTGGGGGGTCTCATCTACCTGGACAGATTCAATATTTAAATTTACGGCATCCAAAGTCAGACGGTCGATACCACTTCTAACCGGATTAAGGGCAATTTTACAACTACCTCGCAGTATTTGTTGGGGAATATCCAGAGTGAGGTCTAAAAAAATATGCTCCACCTGTCCAGGACGGTCAGGGGTATAGTGTGGCTTAGACCCAGGTAACTCAAAGGATTTGTGGGGTTGATTTTCTGTATCAAAATACTCGGACATTGATGCTAAGTGACCTTCTTTTACTAAAAAAATTGGCTAAATTTCGGTGTTCACTCGGTCGTTGGTGATTGGTGATTGGTAATTGGTGATTGATAATTGGTAATTGGTAATTGGTAATTGCTTAAAATCAACAACCAATAAGCTACAACTGACAATCGACAATTAACAACTAAACAACTGACAACCAACAGTTCCCTCTATTTAATATTCCCCTGATGCGAGCTAAAATTCTGCACCCTTTTTCCATTGGGCTAAGATTCCCTTGAACTTGCCTTTCGTTCCAGTGCGAGTACAAATACTCCTAGCACTCCTATAAGTTAGGATAACTTGTCATTGTCTTTTGGGGTAAGTTTACAAGATTTTCAAGATATCACTTTGCGGATTCATCTGGCTCGCTTTTGAAGTATCTTTTAATGACTTTTTACCGGGCTTAGTACTGCTAAATACCCAAATTCTCAGTGAATACCGCTAAATTGACAGACAGGATAAGATATCCGACAACTGTACAGTAAAGCTTGTGCCATTCTTGATAAAAATCTCACCAAAAGAGGAAAATTACAATGCCTGAGAACAAATCAAAATTTCTGATTCCTGTTATTGGCGCTACAGTTGTTGTTGCAGGTAGCATAGCCGCTTTTATGTATTTAAAAGGTGGTCCTGGAGGTGATGCATCTGGTGCTCTTAGCAGCGCTAAAGTCATACCAGACAAAGCTGTAATGGCAACTTATATCACCACAGACACTCAAGCTTGGGCAAAGTTACAGCAATTCGGTTCCCCCGAAGCCCAAAAATTAGTTTCTCAAGGTCTAGAAAGCATTAACAAGGATTTATTCAGCGACAGCAATATTTCTTTCGATAAAGATTTAAAACCTTGGGTTGGTGGTGTAATGATTGCTTTGTTGCCACCAAAAGCAACCAAAAATGTTCAATCAACACAACCAATTCCATCACCCACAGCACCAAAAGCTGGTATTGCAACACCCAATACCCCAACACCAAACGCAGCTAAACAGCCTAATGTTTTAATGGTGGTAGGTATAAAAGATAAAATAAGTGCTTTGAATTTTGCTAATAAGTTGAAGCAAGAAAAAGGTGTTACAACCAAAGAAATTGACTATAAAGGCGAAAAGATAACAGAAACTTCTGGCAAGGGTACTCCTACTTACAGTACTATATTAAATAATACATATATTGTTATATCTCCAGAAAAACAAAGCGTAGAGCAAGCTATTGATACCTCTAAAGGACAGCCTTCTTTTGCAAGCAAACAAGGAGCAGAAAATCTTCTGTCCAAAGGTGGAAATGTACAAAATATCTTAGCTCAAGTTTATGTCCCTGATTACGCTGGGATGGTAGAAGAATTAAATAAATCTAACCCCCAAGCATCAGCCTTAAGTCCTCAAACCCTGACACAAATCAAACAAATAAAATCTGTCGTTGCTAGCCTCGGTGTTGATGATGCAGGAGTGCGGATGAAAGCTGTTGCTAACTTAGACGATAAATTAACAAAATTCCAATACCAAGAAAGCCAAAGCCAAATAGTTTCTCAATTTCCCACCGACACCATTGCTTTGGTTAGTGGACAGGGAATTAATCGTTTATGGTCTGGAATGGTGGAACAGTCAAAAAATGACCCCGATTTCAAACAAGTTATCGAACAAATGCGTCAACAGACCAAATCCGCTAATATCGATTTGGATAAAGATATTTTTAGTTGGATGGACAAGGAATTTGGTTTAGGAATCATCAAATCTGACCAAGGGTTATTAGCCTCATTTGGTTTCGGTGGTGGTTTTGTGTTTGACACAACAGACCGCAAAACAGCAGAAGCGACCCTGACAAAACTAGATAATTTAGTTAAATCCCAACAACTCACCCTCGCTCAGCGCAATATAGACGGCAAAAACATCACCGAATGGCAAACTCCCCAAGGTGCTTTGTTAGCTCACGGTTGGCTAGATAATGACACCGTATTTATAGCCCTTGGAGGACCGTTAGCAGATACAATAACCAAAGCCGGGAGTCAGCCCTTGGATAAAAGCGAAAACTTTAAAAATATTACAAGTTCATTGCAAAAACCTAACAGCGGTTACTTTTATCTAGATATGGACAAAACTAGTCCCATAGTAAACCGCTTCTTTACCTTGCAAGGTGGGAAAATTTCACCACAAGCTAATGCCATTATTACTTCTATTCGTGGTTTAGGCGTAACTGCAACGAGTCCTGATAAATCAACCACTCAAATGGAAATGCTATTGGCACTAAAACCGAAAGCTGGGAAATAGTTGACGGTTGACGGTTGACCGTTGACTGTTGACTGTTGACTGTTGACGGTTAACCATAGAGATAGATACAGAGGCGTTACATGTAACGTCTCTACACTTAACATGCAATAATTTCAATTAGCTATTAGCCATTATCCATTATCTACTCGTCGTTTCCATTGTTCTAGTCAACCTTTCTAAGGCTCCTGTGAGTCGTTCTTGGGCAACAACTGCAGCGTCTGGTGGAGCTTCTGCGGCTTCTACTTCTTCCTGTCGTCTTAATTTTTGTATGACTTGAATTATGACAAACAAGACTAGGGCAATAATCACAAAATCAACAACTGTACCCAAAAATAGCCCTATCCTAATACCATCTTCAGGAACTCCTTCTTTAAATTTAGTTGCTCCAATCGCTAAATTTTTCCAGTCGTTACCAAATATTTTCAGTGCTGGGTCTATCGCTGGCATTATCAAATTTTGTACCAAAGATTCAACTATCTTGCCGAATGCACCACCAATAATCACACCAACGGCTAAGTCTACAACGTTGCCCTTGAGAGCGAAATCTTGGAAATCCCTAATAAAGCCGTTTCTTCTTGCTCTTGCCATACTTTTAGTCTTTTATGTATGTAAAAGTTTCTTGTCGAATCGAACACTTTATATGAAATTTTATCAGGTAACTGACAAAATTCTATACTCTAAATATGGACATATTACCAGATAGAATGCGAATTAATTACAGATAAATATTTATTTTTTTTAACAAGAACGTTTTTCCAATAAATCTACATCATCAAGATTTTGAATACATAACATTTCAGAAAATTTGCGTAAATCAAAATTATTAATAAATTTCACCCCCATAACAGAGCCTAAATCTAAAATTCTTTCTGCTCGGTTGCTTATAGACTCATTTTGAGCAAGTATGTCATAAGTGAAAAAGTTCTTGTTAATCGCTTATTGCCTTATGACTACCACTTACCACAAACCTTTCAGTATCGCTTCCAATTTAATAAATCAGGCTTTGGCAATCAAACCCTTGTGGAAGATAGCCAAATACCAAGCTAGACAAATGATGATTAAACGTGCTGAAAAAATTGGCGTTCCTTGGAGAGAAAGGGTAGAAGCCTTGAAATTGCATGATTGGGAAAGCGAACTTCTTCAAGTCCAAAACACTCAAGTAACCTACCCTGACTACTACCTCACATCGTTCCATGCTTACGACGAGGGAGACCTCTGCTGGGATGCCGCATTAGAAGCAGAGGTTGCAGCTTATACAGTTCACGCTAGTATCTGGAAAGGCTCAGGTGCCCAAGGTGACTCTCAACTACGCACTTCTTTCCAAGATATTGTTAAACATCAAATTGCCACCCAACCCAAAGATATCCTGGATATTGGCTGTAGTATTGGCATGAGTACTTTCGCTCTACAAGACTTATATCCCCAAGCCAATATTACAGGTTTAGACTTATCTCCTTATTTTTTAGCCGTAGCCAACTATCGGGCACGAAATAACAATCGTCAAATAAATTGGGTACATGCAGATGCTGAAGCCACGGGTTTACCAGATGCTTCTGTGGATATGGTCTCTATTTTCTTGGTCTGTCACGAATTACCCCAATTGGCAACCCGACAGATTTTTCAAGAAGTACGAAGAATATTGCGTCCCGGTGGCTATCTAACAATTATGGATATGAATCCAAAGTCCGAAATTTACGCTAAAATGCCTCCTTATATTCTGACTTTGCTTAAAAGTACGGAGCCATATATGGATGAGTATTTTACATTAGACATCGAGCAGGCAATTGTAGACGCTGGTTTTAATCCTCCGACCATCACCCGCAACAGCCCTCGTCATCGCACTATTGTCGCTCAGCTAGGTATTTCTTAAATTTTGGCCGTGAATTTGGAAATACTTGTTCGGTGGTCAATATTACCACCTCTATTGCTGCTAGCCTATTACTATTGGCGAGTTCCGACCGCTCCCTCGATACTGCGATTACTAATGTTCTTTAGTATTGGTGCAGTATCAGGTTTTGTATCCCTCATTTTAGGACTACTTTTTGAAAATACCGCCAATTCCGTTCTAGACTGGCAAGGAATGCAACAGTCACTTGTTGGTATTGCTTTGCGACAGTTAATAGCAGTCGGACCAATCGAAGAAACCTGTAAGCTAGCAGCAGTTCTTATCCCTAGCGGCTTTCTTAAACGTCACCACCAATTACGTCCCAGCACCGTATTTCTTTGTGCGATCGCAGTCGCGTTGGGATTTACTGCTCAGGAAAACTGGAACTACTTTTACCACGGGACAGAAGATATATTACCCCGCTTAATAGGTACACCAGTTCACGCAGTATTTGTTGCTCCTTGGGCATACGCTTTAGCAACATCAATGTTTGTTAACATTCCTCGCAAAAATCATAAGAAAATAATATTTAAAGCATGGTTGACATCTGTAATTTTTCATGCACTGGTAAACGTATTATCAAGTGCATCGCAGTTTCGTCCCCCGTTAAGATTTCTCAGCTACGGATTCTTTCCGTTCCTGCTGTGGATGTATTGGCGACTCGAACAATTACTGCGACAAGTTCAAGGTAAACACCCCATCATCGTCATTTCTGGATGGACGCGAACCCAACGCAATTGGAGACGTGGTTTAGTTTTGTTCGCTCTCATGTTTGGTGGAAACGCAATTTTTGGATTATTTCTTTTAGCCAGGAGTCTCAGCCCATTAACTCTAGCCCAATTTATTTACACAGATATTGTGTGGATTTCACTGAGGCGACTTTTGATAAATATATTCTATGCAGTTTTAGCTTGGACAATTTATTGGTACTTGCGACGTTTAGCCAGAGTTGGCAGCTAGTAGACAAAAAAACCCCACCCCCAACCCCCTCCCCGTAAACGAGGAGGGGGCTACGATAATCAGCTTATAAATAATTAGCGATTATTTAGTAATAAGTAAAATTTAATAAATCGAATATAAAACCAGTAAACCAATTTCACCTAATCGTAGCCCCCTCCCCGCGTGCGGGGAGGGGGTTGGGGGTGGGGTTTCTTCGGTTGGGACTTTGTAGATGTTAGCTAATCCCGTTACACCGTCGCTAAAACAGGTTCCTTAGCCACATCTGCCACACTATTAGACTCCAACTCAGAGCATAAAATCTCACAAGAATTATTCGGACTCTCAATTAATTTAACCTTATGCAAAGTAGCACCAAGGTCTTTAATCGGCTTCCGCAACAAATTACTAATATAGAGAGCAATATTTTCAGCAGTAGGAACAACCTCAGCAAAATGAGGAATATCCTTATTCAAGAAACTATGGTCAAATGGCTCGATTACACAATAATCAATACATGATTGCAGCGCAACCAAATCAGCGAGCATACCAGTGCGAGGGTCAATTTCCCCTTTCACAGTCACTTCCAAATGATAATTATGCCCGTGACCGTGGGGACGCGCACATTTTCCGTAAATATCCGCATTCTCTTCGTCACTAAGTTTAGTACTTGCGAGTCTGTGAGCAGCGCTAAAGTGAGTGCTGGTGGTGAGATAAGCTTCCATTGAATTTCCCATATATTCTGCCCAGAGTTCAGGATGTTCAAACAGTTGTATACAGACTAAAGGTAAATGAGGAGCGAGTTTTTGCCAAATAACCCGCGCCATATTTTCGGTAGTAGGCAAGACTTCTTGAAATTCTGGCCAAACATCATTAAGGAAAGAAAAGTCCAACTGACTAGTAACTTCCTGCTTAATCACATGCTTAACATCAGACAAATTTAAAACCATGCCATATTCATCAATGTCCCCCAGCATCGACACAAATAGAACATAATTGTGTCCGTGTCCGGGAGACTTGGTACAAGCACCAAATTTTTCGATATTTTCTGCTTCACTTAGTTCTGGTAACCAATAGCGATGACTAGCAGAAAACTGAGCGCGGCGATTAACAATGCATTGCATGAGTATCCTGAAAGCAGAACTTAAAATTTCTTAAGATTTCTCTACATTCAGCATAAACTACTTTTGTTTGTTGTTGAGTGGTAATTGGTAATTGGTAATTGGTAATTGGTAATTGGTAATTGGTAATTGGTAATTGGTAATTGCGTTCGCGAAGCGTGCCGCCTCGGCTTATTGCGAATTGCGTTCGCGAAGCGTGCCGCCTCGGCTTATTGCGAATTGCGTTCGCGAAGCGTGCCGCCTCGGCTTATTGCGAATTGCGAATTTCCCCACTAAGCAATCGCTTCAACGGACTCTTGGGCTTCGCAGTGCAAATCAGCTGCAATACGGAACATTTCTAAACCTGCGTGTAAATAGCTTTCGTCATAATTCAAGGGGAAATATTCCAATTCATTCAACGCATCCCCAATTTGATTCAGGGTGTAATACAGATGTGCTGCGGTTCTTGCCAAACTAGGGGGATTAGGTAAGGAGCGAAAAGTACCTTGTGCCTGCTTTAAGTTTTGCTGGCAACCTTCCAAATAATTTTGAAATCCTTCTAATAATTCATCGTCAAAAGGGTCTGCGGAGAGTTCCTCAATTTGACTTTCTAAAGAATTTAAAATATTAGATATCACTTTATTAACTGGGTAATAAATAGAATGCAGCCACTCTTCAACGAGTTCATCAATATCTTTACCAGATTTTCTTCTTGCTTGATGACGTTGTTGAGCTGCATTTGCCGCTCGGTAAGAGCGTTCACCTGAAGCAGTTTGATATTTTTGGGAACGCTGTTGCAGTCTTCGGTCATAATTAAGGCGACTTTGGGTGTCGCCTAAAACCTCATAAGCAGCATTAATTTGGATAATTTGGTCATTATCACCCGTGTCCTGATTGGTATCGGGGTGATGTTGTTTTACCAAACGGCGATAAGCTTGCTTAATCTCCTGCTGGCTAGCATTAGAGTTTACTTCGAGAGTGTCGTAATGGTTAGTTTCTGCCATTCTTCAAAATTTATAATTAACTCAGACTTGCGGTTACCCTTGGCTCCAAGTCTTGAAACAACGGCGTACTTAAATACCTTTCCCCAAAACTGGGTTGTATTACCACAATTAAGCGTCCCGCGTTTTCTTGACGCTGACCAACTTTAATCGCCGCACACAATGCTGCTCCACTGGAAATCCCAGAAAGTAAACCTTCTTCTCTTGCTAAACGCCGACCGTAAGCAATAGCTTCTTCATCGGTGACGGTAACTACTTCATCAATTAATTCTACCTTTAATACTTTAGGTATAAACCCAGCCCCAATTCCCTGAATTTTGTGTGGTCCTGGTCTTCCTCCTGATAGCACCGGACTCGTAATTGGTTCAACAGCAATCGCCTTAAAACTGGGTTTGCGCTGTTTAATAACAGAAGCAACACCTGTAATCGTACCACCAGTACCGACTCCAGCAACCATCATATCAACTTGACCATCAGTATCTTCCCAAATTTCCTCCGCTGTTGTCTCTCTGTGGATTTTCGCATTCGCTGGGTTACGAAACTGTTGCAACATATACGCACGTGGTGTGGTATCAACAATTTCCTGTGCTCGTCGAATTGCCCCAGTCATGCCTTCAATTCCAGGTGTCAACTCCAATTCAGCCCCGTAAGCTCGTAGCATAGCTCGTCTTTCGGCGCTCATAGTTTCCGGCATAGTCAAAATTAATTTATACCCCTTAGCAGCAGCCACCATAGCTAGAGCAATTCCAGTATTACCAGAGGTTGGCTCGACTAAAACAGTCTTATCAGGAGCAATTAAACCAGCAGCTTCCGCATCATTAATCATACTTAGACCAATACGGTCTTTTACGGAAGCAGCAGGATTCATACTTTCCAACTTGACCAAAATAGTAGCAACACAACCTTCCATTTGGGGAATGCGGTTCAACCGCACCAAAGGAGTACGACCAATAACTTCTGTAATATCACGAGCAATACGCATAGCTAATCCCTTGTCAATAAAATTCTCAACACTCACTCACCAATTAGCAATTACCAATTAGCAATTACCAATTAGCAATTACCAATTAACAACTAAATGTAATACATAAAATCTAACTGTTTTCGTGCATCTCGCTTTTCACATAAATCAGCTAAAGTATATTTTTGTAAAACAGCATTAGCAGCCTGACGCGCTTCTTGCCAAACTTCATCGACAACAGCGCTGTCCTGTGTTTTTGGCTTAGTGTCTTCCTCACAAATCCGCACATCCAAACCTTCTAAACACCCTAAAACCTCATAAAGATTTATTTTCCAAGGTTCTCGTGCCAAAAAATAACCACCTTTTGACCCTCGTAAACTCTTGACCAAACCTCCACGTCTCAAGGTGGCGAGTAACTGTTCCAAGTAACGGTCAGGTATTTTTTGTTGTGCAGCGATTTGGCGAATTTGCAGCGGTTCCCCACTTTGGAAATGTGTTGCCAATTCTATCAAAGCTAATATGGCGTATTCCGACTTACAAGATAATTCCACAGCTATTAATCACAAACTACTTTCTCTAGTATACTCCGGTTCTCCAGTGGGGTTTGCTAGTTTGCGCTACAAATTACTAACAATTGCAAAAAAGACCTAACCCCCCTACCCCCCTTCCCTAAAAGGGAATGGGGAAAATATAAAAGGGGGAAATACACAAAAATGTGGAGACCTTACATGTAAGGTCTCCACACTCAATCAATACTTTAGAAAATAAAGGTTGTTCTTAGCTGTTAACAGTTAACAGTCAACCGTTAACAGAGAACCGTCAACCAATAGCTTAGAACGTGAAGGTTGTTCTGAGAGTACCAATTACTGCGTCTGGAGCGTTTCTTTCTTGGTCGGGGTTCATCAACCAGATAACACCAGGAGTAATGGAGATATTATCGTTCAAGCGATACTTGTAGAAACCTTCAACTTGGAAAGGTGTTTCTCTACCAGCAACGATATCTCTACGACCTATAGAGTAAGGTTGTGCGCCACCGAAGATACCCAATACGTTGCCTTTTTTACCAAAGTCAGGTAGAGCTACACCAGCACCCCAACTCCAGACTTCAAAGTCATTGTTAGCTCCTCTTTGTCCAACATCTGTGTAGGAAACAAAGCCACTAACTGATAGGTTCTTGCTTGGTCTAATAGCTGCAGACAAACCGTAGGAATTACTATTAGCTATTCCGGTTAACTGGTTAGCAGCAGTTGTGCCCACAACACCAGCATTTCTACCTGTAACAGGGTCTGAACCCACTAATCCACCAGCATCAAATAGGCTGCTGCTAGTACCACCATGATAACCGTTGACGTAAGTTGCAGCCAAAGCAACAGCACCACCTAAGGAGAAGTTGATTTGTCCTAAAGCAGCGTAGTTACCGTTGAATATACCTGCACCTGTACCAGGGTTGTTAGCTTCTGAACCCAAGTAACCAACAGTGATAGAACTTCCTTTGATAGGTCCAACACTTGGTGTGAAAGGAATACTAACCGCAGCACCTGCACCACCACCAATACGGAAGATTGGGCTAGAAGATGCGAAGGTTGACAGGGCACCGTTACCACCGTCAAAATCCTCAAAGTAAGGGTTGTTGGTAGCAACGTAATCGCTATGAATACCACCAGCTGCAGCAACGTAAACTTGAGCTGGTCCTAATGGGAAGTAATAAGCCAACCAGTCAACGAATACGTTATTACTATTGCTAGCATCTCCACTAATGTTGAAGGTTTGATTGCCTTCACCAGAAATACCGGAAGTTCCTAAATCAAATCTTCTCGCGTTACCAGTTGCCAAACGGGTGTGCAATACGTCTCTACCAGTGAAGCTGGTTTGTAAGTCTAAACGTACGCGGTTTTGGAATACAGTATTGTTCCTGCTGTCTGCTCTATCTCCAAAAGCATCAGACAGTGCAAAAATCGCTTCCCCAACTAGTTTGGTGGTTGTAGAGAATTGATTTGCTTCCAACTCAGCAGTGCGTGCTTCTAAAGCATCTACACGACCACGTAGGGTTGCTAACTCAGCAGAGAATTCTTCTTGCAAACGCTGTAGGGTTGCTAAGTCTTCTTTTCTAACCAAATCAGCTGTTGCGGTAGCAATCAACTCGTTAACTCTGTCCAAACAAGCATTCAAACCAGCAGCGAACTCATAACGAGTCATTGCACGATTACCACGGAAAGTACCGTTGGGGTAACCAGCAATACAACCGTAGCGCTCAACCAAGGACTGCAACGCTTGGAATGCCCAGTCAGTAGGTTGTACATCAGAGAACTGAGAAACTGATGTTATTTGACCTTGAGGAGAAGCATTGTTATTATTCTTCCCTTCGTTGCTGTAGCGGTTAACTTGGTCTAAAACCTCACCAGAGTTGGTAGGGTTTTGTGCCTGTGCCACAACGGTTGGGCTTTTTTCGATAGCTTGCTCTAAGCTTTTTACTGGGGTTAATTCTGGGGTTACCTGCGAAGCTTTTTCTAAGCCTTTTTGCAGGCTTTGTTCCGCTTCAATTGCTGCAGAATTTTCCTGAATCTCCACCTTTTGTGTAGAAACTTCTTGTGTATCGAATTGTGTTTCTACAGTTGATACTTCTGCTGGAGCTACTTCTTTGTTAGCTACGCTCGGAGCAGCCATTGCCGCAGCCGAAACTAACAAACTTGCTCCTAATACTGCTGGACTAACCACTAGGGATTTCCACAAGAGATTAGACATATCCTTTTCTCCTCACACCTTAAATAGAATAGTTTGCTGCACCCGAATTCAATAAACATACATCTTTTTGAATCCTTAGCATAAGGCTTAGTTCCCGGTCCCATAAAATAAAAACGGAATTCAGTTTGCAAGTTTTACCTCGACTGGGTGAACTAGTACACCCTCATTCTTTTGCTAGAAGCTCCAGAATGCTTTGTTGCCCTGCTTACATTGTAGTTCCTGCTAAGTTAACCAGAGCATTAAATCCAGGTTAACAAAGAATTAATTAATTTAAGCGACCGACTTATGCAAAAACATAGTCTTCTAGCTACTCATAATAAGTTATGTAAGCAAGATGACAAGTTACAAGCGTTCGCATGATGAACTGTCACACAGTACTACCCATATGGTTAATATATGGAGTAATGCGAGAATTAATTCTATCTACTTTACTTGACTTTTACCAGCCTCTGACCAAAATAATTTACGGGGATCAGAGAAAATCGTTTGTTCATGGCGATAAATTCTTAACTGATTTGCGAAATCACTTGCGCCAAATCAACATCTTGTTGCGTCAACCCACCTGCATCATGGGTTGTTAAGTTTATCTTAACTCGGTTATAAGATATTTCAATATCAGGATGATGTCCAGCAGACTCAGCAGGTTCAACCAGCTTGTTAACAAAGTCTATTGCCTGAATAAAATTTTTAAACGTTCGGGTACATACCAACTTTGACCCTTCAGTCGTCCAACCCGAAAGCGTATTTATCTTTTCTCTAATTTCTGAATCATTGAGTAGCTGCGCCATCCCTAAAACCCTAATCAATTATGAATTTTAAATTATGAATTTTGAATCACAAATTGTTTTCAAAAGTGTCCCAAAAACTATCCGCTCTCACTTTAGTTCAGATGAACCAAAACAAGAGCGGTCTAGTCGGGTCTTCAGGTTACAACCAGACTGCTGGAAGGATATCCAAGCTCGCCTAGCTATGTTCGAGTCAACTTAGTTTCAAGGGAAGATAGGCTTCTCTCAATAACTATGGCTAACTTTTAGATAACAGCTCCAGCACACAGCCGGCTAACTGTAACCTGATGACCCATAGATATACTACTTTCTATCATGGGCATCACCTCCTTGTTGCCTAAACGGACTAAGTTTCAAAAAGGCAGAGGTTTTACCCCTGGGCTATTCACCTAAAGCTAATATAACACATGTTTTACGATAGTACAAAAATAATCTAAATTCTTGTTTCAAACTGATTTATCGCGTGGTTCTACACTTTTGCGAATACGTTCCAGAAATTCTGGATAATTATCCAATTCTTCTGGTGACCCTACGGGAGGCATCTCCCCGTGTACGAGGCTACCGTGTACACACAAGTCCAATAAAACCCTGAACTAAAGTTCGGGCTAAAAGCTAAAACCCGTTAAAAACGGGTTGAAATAAAGGATAAGGGTGGAAATTCAAACCCGTTTTTAACGGGTTTCAGCTTTTAGCCCGAACTTTAGTTCAGGGGTATTTCGTGGAACTTTAGGACTATTTCTAGACTTGTGTGTACACGGTAGGTATACGGGGAGTCACCGTTGGGGGTGGGGTTTTCTCTGGTTGGAACGGACAAAACTAAAAAACCCCCGCTTTCAACGGGGGTAAAATATATAAATTGTTACTTGATGTGAAAGAAATTTCTACAAAGCGTTACCACGAGGTAGAACTTCTTCTGGGAATACGAATTTCTCGTGAGGTTGGTCTTGAGGAGCCATCCAAGCACGAATACCTTCGTTCAACAAAATGTTTTTGGTATAGAATGTTTCAAATTCTGGGTCTTCCGCTGCACGTAACTCTTGTGATACGAAGTCATATGCACGTAGGTTCAATGCTAAACCAACGATACCAACTGCACTCATCCACAAGCCCGTTACTGGTACGAACAACATGAAGAAGTGTAACCAACGTTTGTTAGAGAACGCAATACCGAAAATCTGAGACCAGAAACGGTTTGCGGTAACCATTGAGTAGGTTTCTTCTGCTTGAGTTGGGTTAAACGCACGGAAGGTGTTGGAAGCTTCACCATCTTCAAACAGTGTATTTTCCACTGTTGCACCGTGAATCGCACAGAGCAACGCTCCACCCAAGATACCAGCAACACCCATCATGTGGAAGGGGTTGAGTGTCCAGTTGTGGAAACCTTGTAAGAATAACAAGAAACGGAAAATTGCAGCTACTCCAAAGCTGGGTGCAAAGAACCAGCTAGATTGACCCAAGGGGTACATCAAGAAGACGCTAACGAATACTGCGATAGGACCGGAGAAAGCAATCGCGTTATAAGGACGAATCCCTACAAGACGAGAGATTTCAAACTGACGCAGCATGAAACCAATTAATGAAAAAGCTCCGTGTAGCGCTACGAATGGCCATAACCCACCCAATTGGAACCAACGAGTAAGGTCACCTTGAGCTTCGGGTCCCCAAAGCAGCAATAAGGAATGTCCCATGCTGTCTGCGGGGGTGGATACCGCCACTGTTAAAAAGTTACAGCCTTCCAAATAGGAAGAAGCCAAACCGTGGGTATACCAAGATGTAACGAATGTTGTACCGGTTAACCAACCGCCGATTGATAAGAATGCACAAGGAAACAGTAGAATCCCTGACCAACCTACGAATACGAAACGGTCGCGTTTTAACCAGTCGTCTAGAACGTCAAACCACCCTCTGGTACTGGGGGCACGTCCAACTGCGATGGTCATGAGAGCAAATCTCCAAAAATTTATAATTACAAGGGTTTTTACACCCACCTATAGACAAACATATCACATTTGCCCATAAGCAAAAAAGTAAGCAAATCGTGAACGTTGTTTACAATTTTTTACTTTCTCTAATTATTCTATGCGTAATTCTCTAATATTTCCAGTCAATTTTAAATTTTATGTAACTTTTTTAGAAGAGGGAGTGGGGAGTAGGGAATAGGGAGTAGGGAATAGGGAGTTGGGAGTGGGAAGTTGGGGTAATTTTAGATTTTTCATGAGTGTAGGGGTTTCACTACTACCATTCCCCATTCCCCACTCCCCACTCCCTACTCGCTCTCACGCTAAGATTGTTGCTAAAGTTAGATATTTTGAAGCTAGATGTACACAATTGATTTAAGTATCAGAAACACAGCCTTCCCAGTTTCTGTTCAACGTAAGACAGTCGAAGACGCTGAGGCTATATATAAACAGATTCTTGATGCTATGGCTTCCGGTAAGCCAGAAATTTTAGAACTGACCTCCGAAGGCAAGGTTGAGAAAAAAGTAGCTATTCGCTCTAGTGAAATTTCTGGTGCTCAAATGAGTCAGAAGGAAGGTGGTACAGGTGCAGCAGGAAGAACTCCTGGCTTCTTTGCAGTCCCCTTAGGTGCTGAAGCTGAGTAAGGTATAAACATGACGGAGTTGGGCATCAAAATTAGAGACTTAAATTTCAACTGGCCGTCTGGAGACGAAGTTATCAAATCTTGCTCTCTGGAAGTACCTAAAGGAGAATTTTGGATGCTTTTGGGTAGTAATGGCAGTGGTAAATCAACTTTACTTCGGCTATTAGCAGGATTATTAGCTCCCCAGTCAGGAGAAATTCGCCTTTTAAATCCTGTGGGCTTTGTCTTCCAAAATCCAGACCATCAACTCGTTATGCCCACCGTTGGGGCTGATGTCGCTTTTGGTCTTGTGGAAGAAAAATTACCTATAGCTGCTGTCAGAGCAAGAGTTTCGGAAGCGTTGAGTGCAGTTAATTTGCTCTCATTACAACGTCGTCCTATCTACGCACTCAGTGGAGGACAAAAACAACGGGTCGCTATTGCTGGTGCGATCGCCCGACGTTGCGAAGTTCTGCTGTTAGATGAACCAACAGCTTTACTAGATCCAGACAGCCAGTCGGATTTGGTCGCGAGTGTCCGACGTTTAGTCAAAAGTCGTGGTATTACGGCACTGTGGGTTACTCATCGTCTAGACGAGTTAAATTACTCCGACGGAGCTTTTTTACTGGAAAAAGGTCTACTCGTTGACAAAGGTGAACCACAACGCCTTAAGGAACGACTAATGAGGGAGTAGGGAAAACAATTCGCAATTCGCAGTTCGCAGTTCGCAATTAATTAAATAATTATCCAAATTGGCAGGGAAATTGCGAATTCAAATTCCAAATTCCAAATTCCAAATTCCAAATTCCAAATTGCGAATTGCGAATTTTTCACTCCCCACTCCCTTTTTCAACTATTTGTATTTGTAACACTATGTTACAGAGTGTGGTTAGATTACTATAAAGGTTATGAAGTAAGAATCGGATTAACCTTTGAATATTGTGATTTATCATCATGACTCCTCCTTTGCCTCAGTCCGTGTTGTTAGTAGACGGCTATAATATAATAGGAGCCTGGTCTTGTCTAAAAAGAACTCGCGATACAGCGGGGCTTGAGACTGCACGCTCAGAACTGATTGAAGTTATTATTAGTTATAGTGCTTACATGGGTTACGAGACTCAAATAGTTTTTGATGCCCATTATCAAAATACTTGTAGTAGTAAAGAAGTCATTACAGAGTTAGTTACTACTTACTATACAGATTTCGGACAAACTGCAGATACTTATATAGAAAAGCTTTGTGCGTCTTTACGACCATCTTTAGCACAGTCGATTATTTCGCGAATAATTGTTGCAACATCTGATAGGACGCAGCAGTTGATGGTGCAGGGATATGGTGCTGAATGGATATCGGCACAACAATTTTGCTGCGAGGTGGAAAATACTGTTTGTCGAAGGCAGCAAAAGTCTAAACAAAATAAAAAATCTAATGGTAGGTTTCTAGCCAATACCATTGATGCTAAAGCACGAGCGCGTCTTGCTGAGATGCGATTAGGGCTGAAATAAATATCACTAAAGAATAATAATAATAAATGGTACGATTAACAATATTTTAGTACTACAGTATGTAAAATCACTTGCTCTCGGCTTATAGTAGGTCACAAAAGCAAGAAAAGTAGGTTATGGAACCTTAGTAGAAGTTGCTTGGGATTTTGGAGAATTTTGGAAATTTTTTTTTGAAAAGTACTTGCCATCTCCAAACAATTACCCTAATATAGTGAGAGTTGAGCGTTCCTCAGTAGCTCAGTGGTAGAGCGGTCGGCTGTTAACCGATTGGTCGCAAGTTCGAGTCTTGCCTGGGGAGTTTAAATCATATCAGAAATAGTAGAGACGCGATTAATCGCGTCTCTACTGATTTGTAGGTATTGCAAAAATAAATTGTCTTATCTTGTGGGGTGGGCATCCTTGCCCGCCCTTGAACTAAATAATGTTGCCCTTGAACTAAATAATGTTGCCCTTGAACTAAATAATGTTGCCCTTGAACTAAATAATGTTGCCCTTGAACTAAATAATGTTGCCCTTGAACTAAATAATGTTGCCCTTGAACTAAATAATGTTG
>JAHHIC010000047.1 GCA_019359035.1 Scytonematopsis contorta HA4267-MV1
CCCTTGAACTAATATAATGTTGCCCTTGAACTAATATAATGTTGCCCTTGAACTAAATAATGTTGCCCTTGAACTAAATAATGTTGCCCTTGAACTAATATAATGTTGCCCTTGACTAAATAATGTTGCCCTTGACTAAATAATGTTGCCCTTAAACTAAATAAGGTTGCCCTTAAACTAAGTAAGCTGCAAGATATGGATTGGTCAAAACTATGGTCACTTGACCCGGAAGTAAAATTTCTCAATCATGGTTCCTTTGGAGCTTGTCCTCTGGCTGTGTTGGAAGCTCAACAACGTCTAAGAAGTCAGTTAGAAAGTCAGCCATTGCGCTTTTTTATGCGTGAGTGGGAAAATTTACTAGATAAAGCGAGAAGTCAGCTAGGAGAATTTATAGGAGTCGATACTCAGGATGTGGTATTTGTTCCTAATGCGACAACAGGGGTTAACTCGGTACTTCGTTCGCTAGAATTTTCGCCAAATGACGAATTGCTAACGACAAACCACGAATATAACGCTTGTCGCAACGTGCTTGACTTCGTTGCTAATCGCACGGGTGCGACTGTTGTAGTAGCAAAAGTTCCTTTTCCTATCGAATCACCACAGCAAATAGTTGAAGCAATAGTCGAGAAAGTTACACCAAGGACGCGATTGGCTTTATTAGACCACATTACTAGCCAAACAGGTTTAATTTTGCCAATTCAGCAATTAGTAAAGGAATTAGAAATGCGAGGAGTGAATACATTAATTGATGGTGCTCACGCTCCAGGAATGATTCGGTTAAATTTAAAAGAAATTGGTGCTAGTTACTATACTGGGAATTGTCATAAATGGTTATGTGCCCCAAAGGGTGCAGCATTTTTATATGTTCGTCGTGATAAGCAAGCATCCATTCGTCCCGTAACAATCAGTCATGGTGCTAACTCACCTCGTACTGATAAAAGTCGCTTTCAATTAGAATTTGATTGGATGGGAACGAGCGACCCAACGGCTTATATGTGCGTCCCTGAGGCTATAAAATATATGAGTTCGTTGCTTGTCGGAGGTTGGGATGAGTTAATGCAACGGAATCATCAGTTAGCATTACGGGGAAGAAATATTATTTGTGAAGCATTAGATGTTTTGCCACCTTGTCCAGATAAAATGGTTGGCTCAATGGCGGTTATTCCGATGCCGAAGTTGTTAGAAAAATATGCTTATATTGATTTACATGACCAACTACTCGATAAATTTAATATTGAAGTACAAGTAGTTCCTTGGCAAGAAAAGTTTAAGTTATTAGTAAGAATTTCTTCACAAATTTATAATCAGCCTGAGGAATATGAGTATTTAGCCAAGGCTTTGCTAGAACTATCATCTATGAATTATATTCCTAAATGAGGATGAAATGATTTTAGATGTACGAGACGATGTAAGTAATTTTTTGCTAATAAGGATTACCTTATTTGTATCTAAGTATGTCCAGAGTATTTGCTGTAACGCTTCTATTTTCGACAGCTATTTTAAATATATTGACTATCTTACCTGCGAAGGCTGTTGAAAACCCCCAATTGTTAAACGATTTTATAAATAGCCCAGCTTATAATGGCTTATTTAGCGATACATATCCCAATTTTTTCCGTGAAGGAAGAGTGCTGTTAGAGAGAGAAATCGAAATTCTCCAGGAAGAACCAACCCCTGACGAAACTCTCTTGGAAATTAATCCCAAAGTACGAGAAACACAGGAACAACTCGAACAAAATCAACCACCTGTAGAAAATAAGTAAACAGAAGCCTAAAAAACCCCCACCTGAAAACCCCACCCCCAACCCCCTCCCCGTTTACGGGGAGGGGGCTACGAAAAATGGACAGAAATATATTAATTTTTTATTTTTGAGAAATCATCATAAATCGTAGCCCCCTCCCCGCGTGCGGGGAGGGGGTTGGGGGTGGGGTTCTTATATTGGGGGGTTGGGGATGGGGTTCTTATTGTGGGGTAGGGTTTCTTATATTGGGGGGTAGCTTGCTAAGTCAGTAGAAAAACTTCATATATTTACCCTGTACAAAAGAAAGCACATAGAATAAAGTTTAGTGCCAAGAAAAATCTACTTTGTTAGGCTCAGGGTAATTTTATATACAAAAGTATTTAACAGCTTGAATCATTTATTTATAAAACATTAACCAAAATGATTACCCTACCAGGCTACCGTGTCACAGACATAATTTATGAAGGTTCTAAAACTCTGATTTTTCGAGGAGAACGAGAATCAGACCAATTAGGCGTAAAAATTAAGCTACTCAAGGCTGAATATCCCACACTTAGGGAACTTGTGCAGTTAAGAAATCAGTATGCGATAGCCAAAAATCTAAATTTGCCTGGAATCGTCAAAATTTACAGCTTATTAGATTATCGAAATGGCTTTGCTTTAGTAATGGAAGACTTTGAGGGTATTACCTTAAAGCAGCTAATGGAGGGTGAGAAAAAGCAATTACCCATCACCAATTTTCTCCAAATTGCGATTCAAGTTGTTTCTACTTTAGAGGGACTGCATAATCTTCGCATTATTCACAAAGACATTAAACCACAGCATATTCTTATTAATCCCCCAACGTCTGAAGCCAAGTTAATTGACTTTGGTATTGCTTCTTTATTACCTAAGGAAAAACAAGAAATAGAAAGCCCGGAAGTGTTAGAGGGGACGCTATCTTATATGTCACCCGAACAAACCGGAAGGATGAACCGAGGAATTGACTATCGTACTGATTTTTATTCTTTGGGGATAACTTTTTACGAATTGCTCACTGGACAATTGCCTTTTGTGTCTGCTGATGCAATGGAGTTAGTTCACTGTCATATTGCTCGTAAACCTACACCTCCTATTAAACTAAATCCGGAAATTCCTCAAGTATTAAATGATATTGTTCTCAAGTTAATGGCAAAAACTACAGAACAAAGGTATCAAAGTACTTTGGGAATAAAATACGATTTAGAAAAATGCTTAGAAGAACAATTAACTACTAATAATATTACATATTTTCATTTGGGTAGCCGCGATATTTACGACCGCTTTCAAATACAGGAAAAACTTTATGGTCGGGAAACAGAAGTTGCGACTTTGCTAGCAGCTTTTGAACGGGTGAGTGCGGGTGCAACAGAACTAATGTTAGTGGCTGGTTTTTCGGGTATTGGAAAAACAGCTTTGGTCAATGAAGTCCACAAACCAATTGTTCGTCAGCGTGGATATTTTATTAAGGGTAAATTCGACCAATTCCAGCGCAATATTCCTTTCTCTGCTTTGGTACAAGCTTTTCAAAATTTGATGCGACAGTTGCTTACAGAAAGCAATACGCAAGTTGAAAAATGGAAGAGTAAAATTATTGCAGCTTTGGGTGATAATGCTCAAGTTATTATTAGCGTTATTCCTGAATTGGAACGAATTATCGGTGAGCAACCAGCTTTATCTGAATTAGAAGCTAGTGCTGCTGAAAATCGATTTAGGTTGCTATTTCAAAAATTTATTCGGGTGTTTACTTATATAGAACACCCTTTAGTTATTTTTTTAGATGATTTACAATGGGCTGATTCTGCTTCTTTAAAATTAATTCAAATATTGATGGCTGAGTCTAGTACAGGTTCTTTGTTATTAATTGGTGCTTATCGAGATAATGAAGTTTTATTAGCTCATCCATTAATGTTGACATTAGAGAATATCCGCGTTTCAACAACAGTCAATCAAATTACTTTAGCACCTTTAAGTAAAACTGCTCTCAATAATCTGATTGCCGATACCTTAAATTGCTCACCCGAAATAGCAATACCTTTAACGGAAGAAGTGTTTAGAAAAACCCAAGGTAATCCATTTTTTAGTAATCAGTTTCTTTATTCTTTATATCAAGATGGTTTAATTTTCTTTGATTTGTTTCAGCCCTCTGATAGAGAAAAAATCGCAACTGACATATACGGAGGTTGGCAATGTGATATTGCTAAAGTAAGGACGCTATCTGTAAGTTCTGATATTGTTGAATTTATGGCGTATCAGTTGCGAAGACTACCGGAAGAAACTCAAGATTTATTAAAGTTAGCAGCTTGTATTGGTAATCAATTTGATTTAACTGTTCTGGCTATTGTTTGGGGAAAATCTCAGACAGAAACAGCAGCAGTTTTATGGAAAGCTCTACAAGAAGGGTTTATATTACCAACTAGCCAGATTTATAAATTTTTTCAAGAAATTGCTCAAGATATTAGTCCAGGTTTACATCAAGAAGATTCAGCAATTAATATACAAAAAAAAGTAATAAATTATAGCGATAATATCACAGCAAATTATAAATTTTTACATGATAGGGTTCAACAAGCAGCTTATTCCTTAATACCAGAAAACGAGAAACAATCAACTCACTTAAAAATCGGAAAATTACTTTTAGAAAATACTCCCCATTCAGAACAGGAAGAGAAAATTTTTGAAATTGTCAATCAGTTAAATTTTGGAGTAAATTTAATTACTGACTTGATAGAAAAAAATAAATTAGCACAATTAAATTTGGTAGCAGCAAAAAAGGCTAGAGCTTCTACAGCTTACGATACTGCTGTTGAATATTCAAAGGTGGGAATGGAGCTTTTACCGCTAAATAGCTGGCAAACACAATATGAACTGACTTTAGCACTTCATGAGACTGCAGCAGAAGTTAGATATCTTACTGGTGATTTTTCTCAAATGGAAACTTTGGTAGATATTGTTTTACAAAAAGCACACCATCTACTAGACAAAATCAAATCATATGAAATAAAGATTCAGTCATATACAGCGCAAAGTCAACCTCTAAAAGCTGTAATAAGTGCGTTAAGTGTTTTGCAGCTTTTAGGTATAAACTTTCCGCTAAAGCCAAGCAAATTACAAATTTTATTGGTATTAGTCAAAACAAACTTTGCTTTATTAGGAAAAAAAATAGAAGACTTAATAGACTTACCCAAAATGACTGACCCTCATCAGTTAGCAGCATTTAGAATAATGCGAAGTATGAGTTCTTCTACTTATAATTCAGTCCCAGAAATAATGCCTCTGTTGGTACTAAAAGTGATTTATTTGTCAGTTAAATATGGTAATGCTTCTCAGTCTGCTTATGGGTATGCTTCTTACGGTGTAATTCTTTGCGGTGTGATGGGAGATATTGATGCTGGCTATCGATTTAGTAAATTGGGTTTAAAACTTTTAGAAAAGTTAAGTGCTAAAGAGTTTAAATCTGAAACTTTTATGGTGGTTCATAACTTTATCAATCACTGGAAAAATCACCTTCGAGAAGGATTAGAACCACTTTTAGAAGCTTATCAAGCTGGATTAGAAGCCGGAAATTTAGAATTTGCTGCCTTTTCTGCGTATATTCGCTGCTATCATTGTTTGTTGCTGGGTGAAGAACTCAACGGACTTGAGCAAGAGATGTTTAGTTATACTCAAGCGGTTGCTCAATTTAAGCAAGAAGCAACTTTAAGTATTTTAAAGCTTTATCGACAAGTAGTTTTAAATTTATTAGGACAATCTGAAAATCCCTGTTTGTTAATTGGTAAAGCTTATAACGAAAATATGAGAATATCTCTAGCAAAACAAGCTAATTACAAAACAGAAGTTTTTGATATTCACTTTCATAAATTAATTCTTTGCTATTTGTTTGAGCAATATTCGCAAGCTTTAGAAAATTCGGAAATGGCTGCAGAGTATTTAGATGTAGTTATTGCCAGTCCATCAATTCCTTTGTTTTATTTTTACGACTCTTTAATTCGATTAGCTTTGTATCCCAGTGTTTCCAAGTCAAAACAGAAAAGCTTTTTAAGGAAAGTCGTTACGAGTCAAAAGAAAATTAAAAAATGGGCACACTTTTCACCCATGAATCATTTACATAAGTTTTATTTAGTAGAAGCAGAGCGTCATAAAATTTTGGGACAGTATACGCAAGCTATCGAAAATTATCATCAATCGATAACTTTAGCAAAAGAAAATGGTTATCTGAACGAAGAAAGTCTTGCTAACGAGTTGGCTGCTAAATTCTATCTTGCATGGGGAAAGTCTACGATTGCTCAAGCTTATTTAACTCAAGCTTATTACTGCTATGCTCGTTGGGGAGCCAAAGCTAAAATTGATGATTTAGAAAAACTTTATCCAGAATTGCTGTCCCATACTGTAAATATAGAACCAAGTCACAACAAAAGTGAAGAACTTTTTCGCACGGTTGCAGATAACTTAACTTACAGCAGTCCTAATGGTTCAGAAATTTTAGACCTAGAAACAGTTATTAAAGTTTCTCAAGCTGCGTTTGGAGAAATGCAATTAGAGCGATTGCTTTCAACTTTAATGAAGGTTCTGATTGAAAATGCTGGTGCAGAAAAAGGTACGCTTATTTTGATAGAAGAAGAGAATAAAATTATCGCTGCTCAATATACTACCACTACAAACGAAACCCAGGATGGACTAGTTTGTAACCTACCAATAACTTATTCACAAGTACAAGATTCACAGACACAAAGAGATATTCCACTGACGCTAATTAATTACGTCGAACATACCCAAGAAATTTTAGTAATTAATGATATTTCTGCGGAAACCACCTTTGCAGGTGACCCTTATATTATTGAAAATCAACCTAAATCAGTGTTATGTACGCCAATTGTCAAGCAAGGCAAACTTATCGGTATTCTTTATCTAGAAAATAATTTCATGAAAGGGGCATTCACAAGTAATCGCTTGACGATTATTCAAATTCTCACGTCTCAAGCTGCAATTTCTCTGGAAAATGCAAGGTTATATGAGCGTATTGCTGAATATTCCCGCACTTTGGAAGTGAAAGTAGAACAAAGAACTGAGGAATTACAACAATTAACGGAGAAATTGCAACAAGCAGTAATAGCCGCTGATGCAGCAAATCGTGCTAAAAGTGAATTTCTGGCTAATATGAGTCATGAATTAAGGACACCACTTAATGTCATACTCGGTTTTAGTCAATTGATGAGCCATGACGATGATTTATCTAAAGAGCAGCAAGAAAATTTAGAATATATTAACCGTGCTGGTAAACATTTACTAGAATTAATCAACGATATTCTCGAACTTTCTAAAATTGAGGCTGGACAAAGTTCATTATCTGAAAACAGCTTTGATTTAATTAATATGCTAGATAGTTTGGAAAATATATTGCGCTTCAAAGCTGAGTCTCAGGGTTTACAATTTAAATTTGAATATGATGCAAATATTCCCAAGTATATTAAAACTGACGAAATTAAATTACGACAAATATTAATTAATCTTTTAGGAAATGCAATTAAATTTACAGAACAAGGTAGCGTCAATTTACGAGTGTCATTGGTAGAAGAAAAACAAGTACACAATACTAGAGAATCACAGTTAACTCATCTACTATTTCAAGTAGAAGATACAGGAATTGGCATTTTCCCTGAAGAAATTAATTTATTATTTACACCCTTTGGGCAAACAAAATCTGGTCGCAATCAACAAGGAACAGGCTTGGGTTTAAGAATCAGTCGGAAATATGTACAAATGATGGGAGGAGATATTAAAGTTAAAAGTGTACCTGCTAAAGGTAGCTTATTTCAGTTTGATATTAAGTTACACTCTGCTGATATTAACGAAATCCACGATATAGTAATTCAAAATAAAGTAATTGGTTTAGCAAACAACCAACTTAAGTATCGTATCTTAGTGGCTGATGATTCATCTGAAAACCGCTTGATGTTAGTCAAATTATTAACTTCCATAGGTTTTTCAGTACGTGAAGCGGAAAATGGTCAAAGGGTAGTTGATTTGTGGTCAAATTGGCAACCACATTTAATTTTTATGGATATGCGGATGCCAATTATGGACGGCTATGAAGCAACAAAATTAATTAAATCAAGACAGACAGATGAATGGGAACAGAAAAATAATCCCCATGACAATACAAAACACCAAACAATAATTATTGCTCTCACTGCTAGTGCTTTTGATGAACAGCGACAAGTTATATTATCAGTCGGTTGTGATGATTTAATTCATAAGCCATTTTCGGAAGAAGCATTGTTGGAAAAAATTAGTCAATATTTAGGTGTTGAATATATTTATCAAGAAAAAAATAACAAGACACAGGGCAAAATACAAAAGAACAAAGAAACTTTAACAGATGAAGATTTGATTAATCATTTATCACAAATACCTGCTGATTTACTCGAAAAAATACACAATGCTGCTTGCCAAGGAAGTGATGATTTAATGGTAAATTTAATCTCAGAAATTCCAAATGAATATTTTAAATTAGCATCCAATTTAACTGAATTAACTCGTGATTTCCAGTTTGAAAAAATTATTGGCTTAATTCAAACAAAAATTATTTAAATTTCCCCCCTTCCCTGATAGGGAAGGGGGGTAGGGGGGTTAGGTCTCTAAGTATGAAACATCACAGCGATTAGGGGTAAAAAAGCCAAGAGTAAATTCCAAGGTTGATTATCCACTTCCGTGCTTGTTTGCTGAGGTGACAAAATAGCCTCAATTCGCTGTTCTAAACGGTTATTGCCACAAGAATCTACAGCAGCACAGACAATATCTGAAGATAACGACTGGCTACTAACTACCATTAGTAATGATTCTGCTAACACTAAAGGGTCTACTTGTAAAGCTGCATGAGCGTCAGCGCGTAACTCACGCAAAACTAACAATTCTTGCCACAAAGTGTTGGTATTCGGTAACCAAGCACTACAAGAACGTACCCAACCCAGCCAGAAAAACCAGAATGTGTCCCTATAAATGTAGTGACCTTGTTCGTGAGCTAGCACACTATGTAAATGGTTTTCATCAAGAGTTTCTATCATCCCCTGGCTAACAACAAGCTCTGGATGCCAAAAACCTATTTGACCAGCAAATAAGGTTTTGGTATTTAGCAAACGAACCTGTTTATCTGCGACCTCGACCAAAGGATAATTACGGGCTGAATTAACTGTTTGCCATCCTTGGTATGCAAGTTTGATTAAAAATATCGCAGAAATAGCAAGATAGCTTAAAGCAAATCCGTAGCCCAAGGAGCCTGCTTGCCAGTTACCCATTTTACCTTGAGTTCCCATGCATAGCACTGCAATGGTAGTCATGAAAACCATCAGGGGTGGGAATAGAAATAAAAATAACGCTTGTCGCCACCTTTGTGTCCAATTAGGATTATTTAAGCAATTCCACCTTGTTCTGACAAGCCAAGCAACAGAAATGGCTGCCAAAATCATTATTAGATGCATTATTCTCCCTCCCGTGCTTCCCGGACTGCTTGAATACGTTTGGCTATTGCTTCTATTTGATTTAGGCTAGCATCATCCAGGCTATCAGCAAAGGCGGCAACCACATCAGGATTACCTACAGACAGAAAACGTTGTAACTGTTCGTGAGCCTTGATTACTTCAGCTTGCTGCTTTGTGAGTAACGGTCGCCAGTAAAATGCACGTCCTTTCTTGTCACAGCCTAGCCAACCTTTTTCTGTCAAACGGCGTAATACTGTTGTAACAGAAGTATAAGCTAATTCTCTGTTAGGGTCAGACAGTATACGGTCATGTACATCTTTTACTGTGACTGAACCCAGTTCCCAGATTATATTTAGTATTTCTGCTTCCAATGGACCGAGGGATAATTGTTTAGGACGATAGTTGGGTAAAGGAGCCATAGGATTTGGGTTAAGTGGGTGCGTAAATTTTTGCTGTTTAAGATTTGCTGGTTAATTTGGTGAACTATTGTTCAAATTATATGCTTACCATAGGTTAATAAATTGCACTGTTTAAAATATCTCAATTCCTGGGAGTTTCACCCTTATAACTTTAAGATACACATATATAAGTGATTAGTTGAATTTATTGTTGCTACAGCTAGTGGTTAAAATGTTATTTTCGCCAGTTGTAATAAATAAGGTGTACTCAGCGCGTGAAGCTATTCGTTTATCACACTCCGGAACTTACTCCGTCAAATCAACTACCAGAATGCGCGATCGCAGTTGATGTACTGCGAGCAACTAGCACAATGGCAACAGTTTTAGCCGCTGGGGGTGAAGCTGTGCAGGTGTTTAGCGATTTAGAAAAACTGATATCAGAAAGCGAGCATTGGCCTTCTGAAAAACGATTACGAGCGGGAGAACGTGGTGGTGGGAAAGTTGCAGGCTTTGATTTAGGCAACTCTCCCCTAGATTGCACGGCAGAATTAGTGCAAGGGAGGCGACTATTTATTAGTACCACAAATGGCACGCGCACTTTACAACGAGTGCAAGATGCAAAAGTTGTACTAACAGGAGCTTTTGTCAACCGTGCAGCGGTGGTTCAATATATTATTGATAAGCAACCAGAGACAGTTTGGATTGTAGGTTCGGGTTGGGAGGGTAGTTTTTCTTTAGAAGATACAGCTTGTGCTGGTGCTGTTGCTCATAGTGTTTGGGAACATAGCAACTTACCACTCGAACAAATTGCCGGCAATGATGAAGTATTTTCTTCTATAGCGCTTTTCTCGCAATGGAAGGATAACTTATTGGGACTTTTGCATAATGCAAGCCACGGACAGAGACTTTTAAAACTTGATTGTCATGAAGACCTGAAATATTGTTCTCAAACAGATATTTTAGACGTTCTGCCAATGCAGCAAGAGCCAGGAGTTTTGAAAAAAAACACATAAAAATTACTGAATCAAAAAAATATCTCAAAATCATTTTTTTTACCGCAAAAATAGCCTATTTTATCAGGCTATTTTTTTCTTTTGAATGCTATTTAAAACAACTAATTCAAAGTATAATTTTCTGTAACTCAGCAACGCGATAATTATTTATATTTAAAAATTGTCGGATAGATAAAGCAATTTTTTCCTTACTTTCTTTACCAGGAGTATATTGAGAAGTAAAAGGTATAATATGCCCAGAAGCTAACACAATATTTATACGGTAATTATTATCCTTTTCTTGAACTCGCACATCCTCAATATCCCAAATATTATATTCAACGACATAAGCAGTAAACATTCCTTGTTTTTTCAAAATAAACAAACCTAAATTTTTATCAAATAAAAAAGTTTCAATTTCACCAACAGATGTCATTAAAAATAGACCAAACACAAAAGACACACCAGCAGTAAAAATTAACCATGTGTCATCTTGCTCAACTTTTAAATACCGCTCTTGAGGGTTGCTAATAAAATTGCTAATACTAGATGCAATTTCTAATTGAACATTATCGCGAGTTGCATCAGATTGATATGAAGTAAAAGGAATATCACCCTTATTAGTTTGGATGATAACACCATAGCTATCAACATTTTTATCCAACTTTGCTCCCAGCAATGAGTTCAAGGGGATTTCCCTGATTGTTCTTCCCAATAAACCTGATGCCACCAAGCGACAATTTTCTTGAACCAACTCCGGACGACGACAACTCAAGGAAGTAACTTTCGCAAAAGTATTAACCGTAAACAAACTTAACATTATAGGTATACTACCTACCAACCACCACTTAAAGGGTAGTTTTCGCACTTTTAACTCCCTAGGTTTTTGCTTAACTATCCTCATCAACTTCTACTCCACGTCAAACTACATCACACTTATACACGATTAAACACCGTGCGAAACTAATCTTAATATACATTTTTATACTAAACTCTAGACTTAATATTAGTTTCTACTTAGCTAACTATAGTTTTCATACGAGAGCAAAGCTATTCAGGAAATTAATACATATTGACTTTTCTGATAACCAAATACATGCCTCAAACGACGTAGAGACTAAACATGTTTAGTCTCTACATCTTTTTGGTTATTTCTATCTAGGATGAAAATTCTAATCAGCAATTAGCAAATGGTAATTAAGCAAATTTATCCAAAACACTCTTTAAAGAAGGGAAAACGGCAATTGCAAGACTAATAACTCCAGCAAAACCCCACCATTTATCCTCCTGTTGAATCTTTAAAGAGTCATTTGCTGGATTTGTCACAAAGCTACTTATTCTCTGTGTAATTATTTTTTGATTATTTTTACCAGTATAACTAGTGTTGGGATTTAAGGGAACTTTACCCTTATTAGTTAGTAGGACAACTTTATAGGAATTGTTATCATTCGTACGGTTTCTAAAGATGGTTGTACCCCTCAATTTCTTCGTAGAAATTTTTTCTGACTCCGAACTCAACAGTCGCCGATGCACAGCTTGAC
The DNA here is from genome assembly GCA_019359035.1 of Scytonematopsis contorta HA4267-MV1. GTDB lineage: Bacteria > Cyanobacteriota > Cyanobacteriia > Cyanobacteriales > Nostocaceae > Scytonematopsis > Scytonematopsis contorta. The sequence goes on from JAHHIC010000047.1 coordinate 12,170, forward strand.
AGGACTTTTTCTCTCCTTGAACCCCATTGCAAGCTAGTGTATTTTCCTTTGCTAAAACGAAAAATAATAGGGCTAACACCAGATAAAATTTCCTCATTACATTGCACCTAAAACTAAATGTATCCCAACTCAAATTAGACATGTTTAGTCTGGCACAAGTCAATGTTCATCGGCTACTTAAATTTAAGGCAATTACATTTTTTATTCTTATGAAAAAAGAGAATAAACAGATGTAACAGACATAAAGATTATTATTTTTAATTAGTAAATTGTGTATACCTTATTTTGTACATTTTTAAGATTTATTCTGCAAATGGAATCCCTAGATTTTCACTATTAATAGGTGAGTCCTGAGTACGAATAAATATATTGATGCTCCGACGTATTTCTTGCTTGCGTTCCCAACCGGAGCTGTAAACTTGGCTAAGAGGTATAGACTCACCGGAAACCTGTAAAATGCTCAACCGATAAATATTATCTCCATTCCAACTTTCTGATTCTTCTACCGTTACGTCTTCTATTTCTCCCTGTTGCAAATGCTGGGTAAATTTTTTACCTAACAACCTTTTTTGTTTAATAGTCAGACCATCAATATTTTTTTCAAATATCCAGGTATCAACTCCTTGAAGCAGACATAAGAGCATAATGCACAAGAAGCTAACAGCTATAACGCTTACAGTGATAAGTCCAGCGATAGAAAACCATTTGTAAGCACTCTCAATACTCAAAGAAGTTTTCAAACGATTTTTCACAAAACTATTGATAGCGCTTGTAATTGCTTGTGCCTGCTCCAATTTGTAACTTTGATTGGGATTAAATGTAATTTCACCTGAAGAAGTAATAATTAAAATTTGATAGGTTTTAATACTATCTTGAACCCTTGTACTAACCTTAGCTGACTTTAAATTGCTTACAGGGATTTGCGTCTTCCGAGACAACCAAAAATTTGAGTTATCTAGCTGACAAGTACCACGGTCGGGTTTTTGGCGATTGCAACTGAGGGTTGTTACACTCGTTTCAATAGGAATAACGGCATTTAGTAAAACTATATACCAAGTTCCGCATACGCCGAACATTGCTGCCGTTACCCACCAAAAAGCTGATATTGTTCGCAGTTTTAAATAATTAGGCTTTTTTTCTACAACCTTCATCCGTACCTCCCACAGGCTATCAAGTTAATAATAGCTACTATTTTCTTACCGTAGTCAAGCTAATGGCAATAGTTGTGATGCTATAGTGCAGAACGTAAAGTAGATTTTACTTTATTGAAGGTAAAATAAAAATGACCAGCCTATTCTCTAAACGTCATCCCTTCTTCAAATACCGCATTGCACTTCTGATAGGTATGGCTATTCTCGTACCTGTTGGTTATATTGTCAGGTTTTCTCAGATAGCGGGTCTAGAATGGTTTGTCGATATGTTTGGCAGTATCGCTTATGAAATATTTTGGATTTTTCTAGTTGCTTTTTTATATCCTAAAGCTTCTCCCCTTTGGACAGGGGTTGGGGTTTGTCTCGCTACCTGTGTAATTGAATTTTTGCAGCTTGTACAAACTCCTTTTTTAGTAGCACTTAGAAGTACCCTACCTGGAAGGTTGGTTTTGGGTAATACATTTTTGTGGTCTGATTTTATATCCTACTTCCTGGGTAGCTTTTTGGGGTGGTTGAGTATGAAAAGACTGAAAATTTACTTTTGTAAATAAGCTGCTATTCTTTTAATGAATATTGCCCAAGATATCAAATATAAAATGAAGTATATTCACGGTTACAACACCAGGGAACAACAACGTCTACTATCACAAAGCCAAGTTCTAGCTGATTATATTTTCCCTCATATTGATTTCACAAATCAAAAGCATGTCTTGGAAATTGGCGTTGGTGTTGGGGCACAGACAATTTTATTACTCGATAAATTTCCACATCTACGTGTTACAGGGATAGAACTATCAGAAACTCAACTAATTAAAGCACGCGAAAATTTAGACTTATTTCCACAATTGGCAGAAAGATATAATCTTATACAAGCTGATGCCAAAGATTTAAGTGGTTTAGATACCAGCGACATAGAAGCAGTTGTATTTATCTGGGTGCTGGAACATATTCCTCAACCAGAAAAAGTATTGGCAGAAGTACACCGTATTATGCTAAAAGGAAGCACCATTAATATCACTGAGGTTTTCAATAACAGCTTGTTTTTGTATCCTCCTTGTCCGGGAGTGATGAATTACTGGCAAAAAAGTATTGATTTTCAATATTCCATAAACGGAGACCCCAACATTGGTTCGCGTTTAGGAGCTTTGTTAATGGATACAGGATACCGCAACATCCAGGTGACACCCTGCGTCAAACATTTGGACAAGCGCTTTCCCGAAAAACGATTAGCATTTTTGGACTATTGGAAAACTTTAATGCACAGCTTTCTGGATAACATGATACAAGCTGAGTGCGTTACATTATCCGAGTGGGAACACGCAGCTAGGGAAATGGATGAGATAATGCACAATCCAGAAACTGTGTTTTATTACAATTCTATGCAGGCTACTGCAGTCGTGTAAACCCAATTACGAATATTGTATTACCGTAAAAGCCTTATGAGAAAGTTATATTTTTTACTTCCAGGAACTGACAGTAAATTTGCCTGTGGTGGTTTGTGGGCAGAACTGAAAACAATGAATTTGGCTCAAAAAATTTGTAGTGCAGAAGTTGTCACCTATCGTCAACGAGAAGAGAGCAAACTGTTTTTAGATGATGTGCTTCAAGAAAAAAATTTAGATGATGTAATTTTTGTTATTTGCTGGGGATTTGATATTGCAAAACTTGTACCTAAGCTCGCGTCTTACAATGTAGTTTATCATGCCCATAGTGCGGGTTATAACTTTACAATACCTAGTAGTATTCCAATTATTACTGTCAGCAGAAATTCAATGGGATATTGGGGACAGGTATCACCGCATTCACTAATTTATTACTTACCTAACGAAATTTCTCCAGAGTTCAAAAACTTAAATTCTACGCGAGATATTGATGTTTTAATTCAAGCTCGTAAATCCTCGGAATATCTAATGCAAGAATTAATTCCAACTTTACAACAAAAATGTAATGTGTTTGTTGTTAATTCTTACGTCAAGGATTTAACTGAATTATTTAATAGAGCGAAAGTTTATCTGTATGACTCTGCTGAATATTGGGCTATAAGAAACGTGAGCGAAGGATTTGGCTTGCAACCAATGGAAGCTTTAGCTTGTGGTTGTCAGGTTTTTTCTAGTGTTAATGGGGGACTTTCTGATTATTTAGACCCTGGATTTAATTCTTATAAAATTGCTTGTTATTCTCAAGAATATGATGTTAAGCGTATTTTAAAGGTGTTAGATAGTTGGACTCCTGCTTTGTTGTCATCAGAATTATTAAGTGAATATCGCGAGGAAAATATAATTCAGCGTTTTCAGGTAATTTTAGATGAGTTAAATGATTTTTTTGACCATACAAGAAATCAGCAATCAAATATCCAGAGTTTGACAAAAATGCACGTTACTAAATTGCGAGTTAAGAGTGTGTTTGATAAAGTCAAAAAAAAGTATTTCTGAAATAATTAAACTGCTAACACATGAGTAAATGCAGAAAATAAGGTAAAAAGAGGTACAAGAATAATTAAGAGGGGATTTTATGAGTACTCGCTTGTTGGTGACTGGTGGTGCGGGTTTTATTGGGTCAAATTTTGTACATCGTTGGTGCGAATTGTATCCAGATGACCATGTGGTAGTTTTGGATGCGCTTACTTATGCAGGAAATATTGCGAATTTAGCGAGTTTTGTCGGACAAGAAAATTTTCGGTTTGTACAAGGAAATATTTGTGACCGTGAATTAGTTGATAAATTGTTGGAAGAGGAGAATATTAATATTGTTGCACATTTTGCGGCAGAGTCTCATGTAGATAGGTCGATTATGGGGCCTGGTGCTTTTGTGCAAACAAATGTAGTGGGAACTTTTACTTTGTTGGAGGCTTTTCGTCAACATTGGGAAGCTAATTCTAAAAATGGTGATTTTCGTTTTTTACATGTTTCGACTGATGAAGTTTACGGGAGTCTGGGAACTGATGACCCAGCGTTTAGCGAGACTACACCTTATGCTCCTAATAGTCCTTATTCAGCATCAAAAGCAGGAAGTGACCATTTGGTGAGGGCTTATTATCATACTTATGGTATGCCAACTATTATTACTAATTGTTCTAATAATTATGGTCCATATCATTTCCCGGAAAAGTTAATTCCTTTAATGTGTATTAATACTTTAATCGGTAAAGCTTTACCTGTTTATGGTGATGGTAAAAACGTGCGAGATTGGCTTTATGTTGGCGACCATTGCAGCGCTTTAGATGTAGTAATTCATCGCGGATTGCCAGGGGAAACTTATAATATTGGAGGTAATAATGAGGTTAAAAATATTCATTTGGTAGAAATGTTATGCGAATTGATGGATGAATTAGCACCCGATTTACCCGTGCGTCCAGCGAAAAAGTTAATTACTTTTGTAAAAGATAGACCTGGACATGATAGAAGATATGCGATAGATGCCACTAAAATAAAAACCCAGCTTGGTTGGACTCCTTCTATCAAAGTGGAACAAGGTTTACGTTTAACTGTGGAATGGTATTTAAATCACCGGGATTGGTGGGAGGTTTTACTCTCTGAAGAGTATAAAGCCTATTACCGAGAAAATTATCGGTAATGAATCAGAAAAATGTAGAGACGCGATTAATCGCGTCTTATTACCGAGAAAATTATCGATAGACGCATACAAAAATGTAGAGACGCGATTAATCGCGTCTCTACAAACCTACCCCCTTCCCACTGACCGAAAGTAGCGGCTAGATTAGAAAGGAGCCGGTAATTAAGAGGTGTTAGATGCTCCAAATAGAACAAATTTTACAAAATCGTTACCAACTTCAATGCCAGCTCGGTAATAACCGAGTGCGACAAACTTGGTTAGCGACTGATTTAGAAGCATCAGACCCCAAAAAATCTTTGGTTGTGGTCAAGCTTCTGGCTTTTGGTGGTAATGTTCAATGGGATGATTTAAAGCTGTTTGAACGGGAAGCCCAAGTCCTTAAGCAACTTAATCATCGTCGTATTCCTAAATGTATAGATTATTTTTGTATTGATGACCAAGATTTGTGGTTTGGCTTGGTGCAAGAATATATTCCTGGTGAGTCTCTCAAGGAATTAATTAATTCGGGTAAAAAATTTAGCGAAAAGCAAGTAAAAAGGATTGCTATCGAGATTTTAGAAATTCTCAAAGATTTGCATGGGTTGAATCCTCCTGTATTGCATCGCGATATTAAACCTAGCAATTTAATTTTAGGAAAGAATAATTGTATTTATTTAGTAGACTTTGGTGCGGTTCAAGATAAGGCTGCTAAGGAAGGAGCTACTTTTACAGTAGTTGGTACTTATGGTTATACACCTATGGAGCAATTTGGGGGTAAAGCTGTTCCCTCATCTGATTTATATGCTTTAGGTGCGACTTTAATTCATTTGCTAACAGGTATTTTCCCTGGAGATTTACCTCAGCGTAATCTACAGATTCAATTTAGTGACCGAGTTAATCTTAGTCCTAATTTCCTTAATTGGCTGGAACATTTAACGGAACCTGCTCAAGAAAATCGGTTTGCTAGTGCTAAAGAAGCTTTGGATGCAGTCGGTTCTAAAGCTCTTGTGAGTGAAGCTTTAGAACATTTGGGCTGGTTGAAAAGGGCAGTAAAAAATAATTCGGGTTGCGGTATCAATAATACTAGAGAACAGGTTCCCGACGAAATTGTTGGTTGGAATTGGGGTGCTTTTCTTGTACCCTGGTTTTGGTTATGGACTAATGAAGTTTGGGTGGGATTTTTGTGTATCGTACCACCAATGGGTTGGATTATGACTATCGCTCTCGGTGCGAAAGGCAATGAATGGGCTTGGAAAAGTAGACGATGGCGTAGCGTTGCCCACTTTAAAGCTCATCAACGAGTTTGGACAATTACTGGTATTATCCTTTGGGGTAGCGCAATTACTTTACTCGCTGCGGTTGCAGGATGAAGGAAGAAGAGGAAGAAGGAACGCAAAATATTGTAGTGCGAGCGTCTCGCTCGCTACTGCTGAAAAGCGAACTCCTGCTGAAAAACGAGCTACTGCTAAAAAACGAGCTACTGCTGAAAAGCGAACTCCTGCTGAAAAACGAGCTACTGCTGAAAAACGAGCTACTGCTGAAAAGCGAACTCCTGCTGAAAAGCTCGCTACTGCTGAAAAACGAGCTACTGCTGAAAAGCTCGCTACTGCTGAAAAACGAGCTACTGCTGAAAAGCGAGCGAGACGCTCGCACTACAATAGCTTTTAATTGGTGGGAATTTCTTTCCTCTTCCCTCTTCCTTCATCCTTTAGTCGAGCGTAAATTGTCCTGTTTCTACCCACTCACTTTTTAGCAAACACCACCAATCTGTAGCCAAACCTTTATTGACATAATCGTATGGTAGCCAGCCATAACCAGCTTCACCCCACTGTTCACCCCAGGAGTTTCTAATCAACAAAGCTCCTTTAGTTGTTACTCCCCCAGGATTGGGATTTGTAATCATTAAATTATCGTCATAACCCATTGCGACAACAGCATGTCCACCAACTTGGTCTTCAGCAGGAGTTGGGAAAGGGATTCGACCTGTTTTAGAAACATCTGCACCCCACATTGAACTGTAAACACTAAACCCAAACATCGAAGGAATATTAGCTGCGATATTAGTTTTGATTCGCATCAACAATTTGTCTTTGGGGAAGCTGGGGGGGTCGAGACGAAAATATTTGATTGCTTGGTAGTTTTGAGCAAAGGCATAGCAGAAAGGAGTTGGCTCTAAATCGTAATAGTTTGGGTTGTCGGTGTAAGGCCAATACTCTTCTGGTGGAACACCAAATAAAGCCAAGCCTCCCATTGTGCTTCTTAGATAGCAACCGCTATCTCCCTCTAAATGCGCTAGTCTACGACATACTTTGTATAAAAATAACCTAGATGCATCAATATGTTTGCCAAAAGAACGTCTTTGAAAATACTCTACAAGTCCTACTCCAGCTTGAGCTGTACATGACCCAATTCCTCCCTGGTCTTCCACTGGAGAAAACCATTTTTTCAAGTTCACAGTGCTGGGTAATTGGTTGTATCCTCTTGCTATCCCTACATTTGCTTTTTGTAGGAGAATTTGAATCTCTTTGTGCTCTGGAGTGTAGTCTCTGAAGTCTGGTAGGTCTCGTAGCCAACCCATTGTTTTTTTGGCAGTCATTTGAGTTATCTCGCTAAATGTATTATTTAGTTAATTTTCCTTGGGTAATTAACTAGTAATTGTTTTACCCTTCAGGGATAATGAACAATTTTCCAGATATGTAGTAGTACCCCTTAGGGTAATCTTAATCACTTTGTATACTTTACATAAATGAGAACACCAACATCTTACTTAATTATTAGTGATAAATATAACATTGTATGAGGCTTTTGTACTTGCGAGACAGCCCGTTAGTTGATTAAAGTTTGGATGGTCTTTCAAAAACTTTTCTTCTACTTTAAAACTGGTTGAAAGATTAACTACAGCAAAAATTTTAACCCGTTTTTAACGGGTTTCAGCTTTTAGCCCGTTCGCGCCAGCGTCCGCTTCGGATAATTTATTTCAGGGTTTCATGGAATTGTGTGTACGCGGTAAACAGACACGCACGTAAGAGGATGTTTGAAAAGTATCAATGTTAACGAAGAACCTAACCCCTAACCCCTTCCGAACATCGGGAAGGGGAACAAGAAAATAGAGCTTTCAAAACCTCTCCCTGCTTTAGATAAAAGCTTTTAACCCCCCTTCCCATGCCGAAGCGGCACGCTACGCGAACGTAGGGAAGGGGAGCAGGGGGGTTAGGTATCTTTGTCTTATATTATACTTTTCAAACATCCTCTAAGGGGGTTTTCATTTGCTGGGACTATTAAATATTGGTGAATAGTTGCTAGCAATGTCTCCTACGAGGCAACAGAATCGCTTTCCATCGCCATACAAGCATGTACCAACGGTAACAACGGGCCTAACTGTTCCTGTCCATTGACCGCTAAATCGCTATGACACAGGTAAACTCTATGGGAAACCCGCGAAAGTAAATCAGTCAAAATAGTTTCCAGCCTTATATTCTCTGCACTTTTTTCATCATCCGCAGTCCAAAGTTGCCCTAATCTATATCTAAGAAAATATGGCGCACCAAATAAAGTTGCAGCACCACCTTTTGCCCATAATGGCGAACCTGCATCTAACCAGAAGTGCCAACGGTGACTTTTTCTGTTGGAACGATACTGAAATATAGTCGCTAAAGTTACAGATTTTGCCGATACACCTACAGAACGAACAGGATAAGGATTCGCAGTAATTGTACCCCTACGTAATAATTGGATAAATTCAGCAATAGTATCAGTGGATTGATTCCAGTGAGTTTTAGAGGCACTAGCTAAACCCTCGCTAGAAATAGCCTCTTGTCCTTTTGTAACTAAATTTGCTTGTTTAACCCTAGTATCAACTTCCCAAAAATGTTGTGCTGTTTCCAGTAATTCCCGCAATGCAGCTAGTTGGTCATAAGGTAAATTGCTTCCGTTCCACAAAAATGTTTGAATCGCTCGGTCTAAAACTAAAATAGGGCTGGCTATAAGATATAGTTCCTGCTGTTCGCGCTGCTGCTCTATCCACGCCAAAATTTTTTCATAAGCAGTAGTAGCTCCGTAGCCTAGTCTATCCCAACGGTCAAAGGCTGTTACCGGAAGTAAATTAGGTTGTTCTGGGTGTGGCACAAAACAATAATCTGCTATTAAACCCGCTCTCACTGGGTCTATGTTCGGAGTGGGGAACGGGGGGTGGGGAGTGGGGGATGAGGAGGATGAGGAGAGTGAGGGGGATGAGGGAGAACTTCTTTGACTGCTTTCCCCATTCCCCATTCCCAATTCCCCATTCCCCATTCCCAATTCCCCACTCCCAATTCCCCACTCCCCACTCCGAGTACTAAGAACGACTAACATTTCAGCAACTGCATCTCTGTCTACTAAGCGCCCTAAACCAGGATAAACTAATGCTAAGACAGTGAGTAATGCACGAACTACTGGTGAGGTAATCAAAGGACGTTGGTCATTGAGACACTCGACTGCAATTCCTTGGTTTTGCAAAGTGTTCATTAACGTATAACGAGCGATCGCATCCAAACCGGGAGCAATAATAGCAACTTCGTCCGGTTCGACTCGCTTTTCTTTTATAGCTTTGGCAATATATTCTGCTGTTTTTTGCAAAAGTTCCGCACGAGAAGCACTTTGTATTAAGCGCACGGTGTTTGGTAAACTCATTAATGCCATTGGTTCAATTACCAATTCCTGCATCGTCGCTGCTAGCAAAGAAGCAAGACTAATTTGTGGTTGTTGATTTAAACTTTCAACTTGGCATCGTCCAGCTATACCTTCAATATAATCTGGGTCTGCACCTAGTCCCAAACGTACTGCACTATCAGGATTGAAACTAAACGCTCCCAACCCACCCCTATCAAGAAAAAACTCAAATAAATCACGAGCAATAGCTGGATAATCTTGCACGTCATCAGCTAACACAGCCTGATAACGCTTAGCTAAATGCTGCTGATAATTAGGATTAGGTAACAGGTGTACTTTCCAAAGCTCGGTAATAATTCCATAACTAAGTAATCCTCGCTCTAAACACCAGTTACGCCAATTTAGTAATAAAGAGACAAAAAATTCGGGTTCTAGATTTTCACTAATATCCTGGAAGCACTGAGCCGAAAATTCACCAATATCTTCGCACCTACAACCACTATAAGCAGCTAATTGAAACAAATCAAGAATTCGACGAACAGCACGGTACTCTCTTACCCCCAACTGCCGTAAAATTTCTTCATCTAATGACGAACGCCAAAGTTTTGTTGCTAATTCTTGCTCTGTTTCTGGACGCAATCTCAAAGGAAATTGTGCTTTCAAATTTAAAGATTGTATTAATAAAGGCCAAAATAAAGTGACTTCATCTTGAAGAAAACCTAAAGGTGTTTTGCAGCGCACTGGATATTTTCCGCCAACCGAAGTAACAATTGTATCCGCTAGTACCTGACGATTATGGTTGTTAGCTGCTAATACTAAAACACTTGGATGTGGCTGCTTTAAAGGAAATACTTGAGGTTGAGCCTGATGATTTCCCCTCTGAGGGGTTATAGTATAAAATAATTCAGGTCTATCAGATTCACTTCTAATCCAGTTATCAAATTGCTCTACCAGTCGCATAGTTTTGCCACTGCGACTTGAACCAAGTATCCAAAGGGAACCAGAAAGCACAGACTGTCTCCTTGTGAATTTGTTAGTATACCTCGTAAATTAAGTAAAGGTCAAAAATCTCCGAAAATGTTGGATGATTGCCTACCATGAATAATTCTTTCATTAACCAAAAACTTTACCCTTGGTTACTAGCATCTTACCATTGGTACTTACGGACACCAGAGCGTTCCTTGGATGAAGCCCAAAAGGCAGCATTACAAATAAAAGCACTTGAAGACGAACACTTCAATGGTAAAAAAATAGACTCAGAATCTGCAGATTACAGCGAAAATGTAATGGATTTTTTTGAGTCTGATTTGAAGAAGCAGTTACAAATAGCCCGGATGAGGTTGACGGAGTTTAAAATAAGTCGTTACTTCCTGAGCGAATTAAATCCTAAAGCTGCTATTCACGAAGGCATAATATACTCCAACGCTGCGGAAATCTTAAGAAAACTTAATTTTATTGATAGTATCATATCTAAATATACAATTTTAGATGGTGATAACAGTTCTCAAATTTTACGGACTGAACCATCACCGATAAGCAATTCTCAGCTTTTACAAATAGAACCAGCTAAAAGCCAAATAATAGAAGTACAGGACTCAAATATACCCAAAAAAGCAGTAAATAATAGACCACAAAGTAAGGCTAATTCAACTGGTATACTACCCCGTTCAATTTTAAATACTATTCATAGGCTACAAGTTGAATTAGACCCTAAATCCGAGCAAGAAGTTGTTAAAGATTTTCGGAAAGCTCAAAGAAGAACAATTATCTCGGTTAGGTTTATATTACTTTTAATTATAATACCTATTCTCACACATCAGGTTACCAAAGCATTAGTAGTTGGTCCAATTGTTGAGCGCTTTAGGCATACTGATACTGCCAAAATTTTCATAAATGATGAAATGAAAGAAGAAGCTCTTGAGAAACTACATAGGTTTGAGGAGGAAATCAAATTTCAAAGCCTAATTAATGAAACACCTCTGTTATCTCCAGAGGTTATGGAAGAGAAAATTAAAGAAGAAGCAGGTCATATTAAAGAAGAATTTCGCGAAGAAAGTTCCAATGCAGTAAAAAATGTTTTTGCTGACATGTTTTCAGTATTAGCTTTTATTATTCTTTTACTGATGAGCAAAAAAGAAATTACTGTATTCAAAGATTTTTGTGATAATCTTGTCTACGGTTTGAGTGATAGTGCGAAAGCATTTATCATCATTTTGTTTACCGATGTATTTGTGGGATTCCACTCTCCACACGGTTGGGAAATTATCCTTGAAGGTTTATCTCGTCACTGGGGTTTACCAGCAAGTCGCGATTTTATCTTCTTGTTTATTGCTACCTTCCCAGTTATTTTGGACACTATCTTCAAATATTGGATTTTCCGTTACCTTAGTCGTATTTCACCCTCCGCTGTTGCAACATATCGTAATATGAACGAATAGGGAATGGTAATGGGGAATTGGTAATGGGGAATTGGTAATGGGGAATTGGTAATGGGGAATTGGGAATTGGGAATTGGGAATGGGGAATGTAGAAACCGTATTAATACGGTCTCTACGGCCTGTTGGTGGGGGTGTTACAAATGGTACTATTAGGATTTACAATTTTTTTAGATTAAATATCGCGTAACCCTTTGCAGGTAGTATCCCGTGGCTAAGTTGAATTGGCTTGACATCAGAAAATCTGGGAACATTTGGCACAAAAATTCGTTGATTCCTATTCTCATTAGCTTACCTGTGGCTGCTTTGGCTGTGTTTGTACCTCTACAGCGTTTGGGCTATCGTCCTCTTAGTCCAGAAGAATGTCGGGTAAAAAAATGGGATGTTCCTGTTTCCTTACGACCGAAAACACCATTACCTCAATCAAAACCTCAATCAAAACCTCAATCTACGGCTACTAAAGAGCAAAAAATAGCACCTGTTGTAGTTCCGAGACCACCTGTTTCTTGTTGTCCTGGAGACCTATCTTGTATGGATGGGGCAATTTTTGAGGGTGTAAATAATCAACCTGCTGACCGAAAGGCTCTTTTAACTTCTCTTGACCGCAGCTTAGGATATCTGCAAACCGAACGCGCTAGTTTAGAGTATAAAGATTATCCCATACCTGGAATTACTCGCGAGCGTGTTATTAAAAGTTTACAACGATTTCGTCAACTGTTGTTAAATACCAAATCAACCAAAGAGTTACACGCTGCAATACAAAAAGAATTTGTGCTTTATCAATCGGTGGGAAGTAACGGTCAAGGTCGGGTTTTGTTTACTGCTTACTTTGAACCAGTTTATACAGCAAGTAGGGTGCGGACTGCTGAGTTTCGCTATCCTATTTATAAATTACCCCCAGACCTGGAATCTTGGTCAAGACCTCATCCTAAACGTATTGATTTAGAAGGTGCTGATGCTTTACAAGGTTCTAAAGGTAAATTAAAGGGGTTAGAATTTTTTTGGTTCCGTGACCGTTTGGAACCATATATGATGCAAATTCAAGGTTCATCTCAACTTCAGTTAACTGATGGGAGTAAAACAACTGTTGGTTATGCCGGAGCTATACGTCAAGACTACAAAAGTATAGGCAAAGAGTTAATTAATGATGGCAAAATACCCAAAGTTGGTTCTACTATGCCAGATATTCTTAACCACTTTAAAAAATATCCTCAGGACTTAAACGTATATATTCCTCGTGACCCCAGTTTTGTATTTTTTAGAGAAAAACATGGTGAACCTGCACATGGTTCTATCGGTGTTCCGGTAACTGCAGACCGTTCTATTGCTACCGATAAAACGCTTATGCCTCCTGGAGCTTTAGCATTTATACGCGCTCCTTTCCCATTAGTTAATTCTAAAGGTGAAATGGAACATAATACTATTAGCCGTTTCGTTCTTGACCAAGATGCTGGTGGTGCTATTAAAGGTGCATCGAGAGTTGATTATTTTGTCGGGACTGGAAAAATTGCTGGTGAACGTGCTGGAGCTACTGTTGCTGTTGGACAATTGTACTATTTACTACTTAAATAAATGATATATTCTTGCTATTTAATCAGCAGTATAAGGTGCTATTATTAATTTCAGCAGCTAATAGACTATTTTTAGACCTCATTAGTTGTATGTTGTTTGTTGTTTGTTGTTGTTTAAGAACAGGCGTTGCTTTTGTTTCGGGATGCTTTGATTGATTCCCAATTAGTTCCCAAAATTTAGCGACGCCTCTTAAATTTTTATTTTTTTCCTATTTTCATTTTCCATAAGGTATCAATGTTAACAAAGTGATATCCTTGTTTTAAAAGTTGAGGGACTATATATTCAACTGTTTCTGCGACATCTTGACCACCACAAACACCGTCATGCAGAACAATTAAGGAGCCATTTTTTACCTGAGACATGACTCGTTGGTTAACCTTAGTAATACCCGGTCTAACCCAATCTTCTGGTACTACAGACCACATTACTGGACGGTAATTCCACTGTTGAAATAGCCTTAAAGTGTTGGGGACAAAGAAACCATTTGGGGGTCGGACATCACGTACTTTTTCGGGATGTAAATCACAAGCACTGTAAATAGCGTCTTGGGTTTTTTCTAAACTTTGTTTTAGTTCGGTTGGGGAAAGCAGGGGAAAATTATCATGCAGGTAACCATGTAAACCAATCCAGTGTCCTCTTTCATGAATAGCTTTGGCGATTTCTGGGTAACGGTTGACACAAGCACCTAGCCAAAAAAAGTTTGCTGTTATGTTGTAACGGTCTAGGACTTTTAATAGCTGTGGGGTGTATTGGGGGTGGGGACCATCGTCGAAGGAAAGTGCTATGGTTTTGGAGTTGGGGTCTCCATGCCAAAGACAGTCGGGGAAATTTGGTTTGAGAATATTGTGGACTACGGGGAACAGAGGAGCAAATTGCATCTTGTGGTTTACAGGTAGTGGTTATGTTTGATATGGGACTCAAACCTATGGTTACATATTTCGTAGGTTGAGTTGTGGAGTGTAAACCCAACAGCCGAGCGACTTATTTATGAATAACCCTGGCTTGCTTCCTTTTGCTGTTTTGAGCAATACTAGTAGTAAAAATAACCAGTTGCAGTCAGTTGCATCTTTGATTGATAGCATTGCCGACCGAAGGACACAAAGTAATGTAATGGCGTCAGCAGCTATTTTAGCTGGGCTAGTATTAGAAGAAGAGGTTATTCAGCGGTTACTAAGGAGAGATATTATGCGTGAGTCAGTCATTTATCAATCAATTATGGTAGAAGGTCGGCAAGAAGGTCGGCAAGAAGGTAAGGAAGAAACTGCGAGAGAAATTGCTGTTAATTTGCTAAAAGAGGGGCTTTCTCTTGAATTAGTGGTGAAAGCGACTGGTTTAACGATTGATGTAGTTCAACAACTACAAACCGCACAATCAGAAAATCAAAAAGAGTAAATACAAATCGGGGGTATCTGGAGCTTTTCTTAATGCCATCAGTATCCCTGACCACTCATGCCTCATTAACCTACAATATTTAAAGCCAGCAGTCGGATTTGAACCGACGACCTTCCGATTACAAGTCGGATGCACTACCACTGTGCTATGCTGGCAAAGCGTTAAATCAACTCAACGACTTCTTATTATAGCACAAGCCGAAAGTTTGTCAACCATCGCCGTCCTTCCACATACCCGTCTCTATCTTTAGCCTTATTTTTGAAATAATAGTGCAACAAAAAGTTAATCTATAAGCTTGGGCAAAAAGTTTTTACTGTAAATTCTAAGTAGTGTTTATTTCGATTACTACTCAATAATTTCTTCGTATTGATTAAAATCGTCTGACTGAGAACGCTTAGTTTCTATTAATACATCATCCAAAGATTTTTCATCTAGCCATTGATGACGCTCCTTAGTATAGTCTCCTTTTCCAGGACTATAATATTGGATAAACCGAATAGCGTCAGCAATTCCTAGGGAATTGACTAAAGCATCATAACCCTGTTTGATAATTTCATTTTGGGTTCTAATCATTGCTTTCCTCCGTTTGTATTAATTCTGCCAGCCATTGCACAAAGTTGTTAATATTTACATTAATCAATCGATAATTTTTTTGAGCTTTTTTAATAAGTCTGTCATCTGTTGTAAGAAATATGTCCGAATTGCTTCTTCCAGCACTGGCAATATGGGTTGCATCGTAGCTTGAGAATCCTAATTTCTGGAGTTCTACCGACCTATCTTGAATGAAAGAACTAGTTATAACTTTTATTTTAGCAATTGCTAGTATTTTTTTGACATTTTGTAGTCTTTCTAAATCTGGTGTTTGGTTTAACTCCGCAACCAACGCACTACTGTTAATCAATTTCCAAGTTCCTGATTGACATTGACTAAGAATCGCCATAATTGCTTGTGTTTCTAAATAAATGCGCGATTGCGTTTGGTCATCAAACGGACGATTTAAGCAGCAAGCATCTAAATAGATTTTATATTGCTCAGTCATAATACTTATGATTCAATATCATATCCAAGGCGAGTATTAAATACTTCCTCCAAGAATTACATTAATGCAATAATTACGACAAATAATTTACTAATCACCGAAAAAATTAAAGCCAACAGTCGGATTTGAATCGACGACCTTCCGATTACAAGTCGGATGCACAACCGCTATGCTATGCTGGCAAAGCGTAAAATAAAAGTAATTATACCACAATACAGAAGATTGTCAACCATCGCCGTCCTTCCACATACTCGTCTCTATCTTTAGCCTTATTTTTGAAATAATAGTCCACCTGAAAGTTAATCTATAAGCTTGGACAAAAAGTTTTTACTATAAGTTAATTGCAAATCTAGAATTGCAAATCTGGTTGCTACTTTCCAGTAAAAGCTGAGTAGCCAAAGTCAGTAAATTTGATTCATCGACAACATCACAAGCATGACAGCATTAAGCGGAAGAGACTTACTAAGCCTTAATGACCTCAGTCCACAAGAAGTGCGAGAACTGTTAGAATTAGCGACCCAGCTAAAATCACAAAAATTGAAGTTACGCTGCGAAAAAGTATTAGGACTACTTTTTTCTAAAGCATCCACTCGCACAAGGGTCAGCTTTACCGTCGCAATGTATCAACTAGGTGGACAAGTAATTGACCTTAACCCCAATGTCACCCAAGTTAGTCGTGGAGAACCAGTGCAAGACACCGCTAGGGTATTAGATAGATACTTAGATATTTTAGCAATCCGCACCTTTGCCCAAGAGGAATTAGAAACCTTCGCAAACTACGCTCGTGTTCCCGTAATCAACGCACTCACAGATTTGGAACATCCCTGTCAAGTTTTAGCGGATTTATTAACTATTCAAGAATGTTTTGGCGATTTATCTGGGTTAACCTTAACTTACGTTGGTGACGGTAACAATGTTGCCAATTCTCTCCTTTTAGGTTGCGCTTTAGTCGGAATGAATGTCCGAATTGCCATCCCAAATGGTTATGAACCCAACTCCGTAGTTGTCGAACAAGCACGAGCAATTTCTGCTGGTAAAACCGAAATTCTCATAACTAATGACGCAAAAGCAGCAGCAAAAGGAGTAAACGTCCTTTACACTGATGTGTGGGCAAGCATGGGACAAGAAGAAGAAGCATCCAATCGTCTACCAATTTTTCAGCCTTACCAAATCAATGATGCTCTTCTCGGTTTAGCAGACAAACAAGCAATTGTTCTGCACTGCCTACCTGCTCACCGTGGAGAAGAAATTACCGAAGAAGTAATCGAAGGCTCTCAGTCAAAAGTTTGGGACCAGGCTGAAAACCGACTTCACGTCCAAAAAGCCTTACTAGCAAGCCTTTTGGGAGCAAAATAAACAAGATATTGAGCTTTCAGTGAGCTTTCAGCGAGTTTTAAATTTTAAGTTTTGAGTTTTGAATTTAGAATTATTAGTTTGTATTTACCAGTTATGGGTTATAATTCTTCAGTAAGTGAGTAAATAATTTCTGAAATTATTACTCTGAACTTATCACTGCTCACTTCTCTTAAACCCCCCCTACTAAGTACTCACTACTCCCCACTTCCCACCCTCCTCTCCCAATTCTAAATTTTTAAATCAAAAGTTAAAAAATATATGGTAGAAAAGGGGGTTTATGTAGTACTAATGTTCTAGGAACATTCGTATTTTCAACTTCCTTAGAAACCGATGGAAAAACTAACCGAAGCCCAAGAAGAACTGTATCAATGGTTGATGGAATACATCCGAGCTCATCAACATTCGCCATCAATTAGGCAGATGATGCAAGCGATGAATTTAAAATCGCCGGCACCCATTCAAAGTCGTTTGGAGCATTTGCGAACCAAGGGATATATAGAGTGGAACGAAGGAAAAGCGCGAACAATTAGAGTATTGCGTCAAGCAAAAGCGGGAGTTCCTATATTAGGAACAATATCCGCAGGTGGTTTAATCGAGCCTTTTACAGAAGCAGAAGAACGTCTGGATTTTACTGCCATTAGTTTCCCTCAGCAGAGTTTTGCTTTGCGGGTAAGTGGTGACAGCATGGTCGAAGATTCGATAGTTGATGGAGATTTAGTATTATTACGTCCAACTGCCGAACCCGACCAAGTTAAAAACGGTACGATTGTTGCAGCCAGAGTCGAAGGACATGGAACCACACTCAAACGCTTTTTCCGTAATGGAGACAGAATTACACTTCAACCAGCGAATGTCAAGTACGAACCCATAGAAGTACCAGCAGTCCAAGTAGAAGTGCAAGGAACGCTCGTCGCTGTTTGGCGAAATTACAATTAGAAAGTGGTAATGGGTAATGGGTAATGGGTAATGGGTAATGGGTAATGGGTAATTGTTATTGATGAAGACTTTTGCCTTCGCATTATCAGTGATAACAAACCTTCTTCTTAGTTACCCATTCCCAATTAATTCCCCACTCCCCACTCCCCACTCCCCACTCCCAATTCCCCACTCCCCATTCCCCATTCCCCACTCCCCTCTTTCCATGTACCTAGCACAGAAGCCTATTCTCAGACTTGTATCTCCATATAAATGGACTACGAGGGAAAATAAGGGCAGTTATAGATATGGAAATTTTCAGCCTTCTTCACGACCACTACCAGGATGTCCACAACTACCTGCATCTGTGCAGCTACGAGAATATCAACTTCAAGCAGTAAATAGCTGGTTTGTCAATAACGGTAGAGGAACTTTAAAAATGGCAACAGGTAGTGGAAAGACCTGTACCGCATTAGCAATCGCTAGTGAATTATATAAACAAATAAACTTACAAGTATTATTAGTAGTATGTCCTTATCGCCATCTTGTCACGCAATGGGCAAGAGAATGTGAAAAATTTAATTTAAAACCAATTTTAGCGTTTGAAAATGTTCGTAGTTGGCAAAGTCAGCTTTCTGCACAACTATACAATATTCATACAGGTTCTCAACAGTTTATAACAGTTATTACAACTAACTCAACATTAATCAGCGAAGGATTTCAATCGCAAATTAAATATTTCCCCGAAAAGACATTAATTGTCGGAGACGAAGCCCATAATTTAGGTGCCCCCAAACTAGAAGAAAGCTTACCACGTAGTATTGGTTTGCGATTGGCTTTGTCTGCAACACCCGAAAGATTTTTTGATGAAAGCGGGACTCAATCTTTATTTGGCTATTTTGGAGATGTTCTACAACCAGAATTTACATTAAAAGATGCTATCGACCAAGGTGCTTTAGTACATTATCTTTACCATCCGATTTTAGTAGAACTAACCGAAGAAGAAAGTTATGCTTATGCTAAATTATCCCAAAAAATCGGACGCATTCTATTATATAGAGATAAAAATTTAGAGGATTTAGGCAATTTTGAGAATAACGAAGATTTAAAACCACTGTTAATGCAAAGAGCGCGATTAATAGGAGCGGCAGAAAACAAACTACATGCTTTACGCGAATTGATGCAAAATCGTAAAGAAACTGCACACACACTTTTTTATTGTGGTGACGGTTCCCTAGAAGAAAGACAAAGCTCTAACTTACGTCAACTAAAAGCAGTCTCTCGTATTTTAGGAGTCGAATTAGGTTATAAGGTGAGTACATATACTGCCTATACCCCTTTAAAAGAAAGAGAAATATTGCGTCAACAATTTGAAACAGGTGAATTACAAGGGTTAATAGCAATTCGTTGCTTAGATGAAGGGGTAGATATTCCCGCAATTCAAACCGCAGTCATTTTAGCTAGTTCGGTCAACCCCCGACAATTTATTCAACGACGTGGAAGAGTTTTGCGACCTCACCCAGGAAAAGAACGAGCTACAATTTTTGACATGATTGTTCTACCACCAGAGTTAGATAGAAACGCATTGGAAACAGAACGTAATTTATTAAGAAAAGAACTACTCCGCTTCGTGGAATTCGCTGACTTAGCAGATAATGCTGGTGAAGCGAGGATGAAACTACTGGAATTACAAAAGCGTTATAACTTGCTTGATATTTGATGTGACCTAACCCCCCTACCCCCCACAGACCGATGAGGGAAGGGGGGAATTCAAAGAGCTTTGCTGAAGTGGGGAGAGGTTTAGATAAGTGTTCTTATAAAGTCTTAAATAACACGTATATCTCCACTAAATAACGAGAAATCAAGCAATACAAACGCCTTATTAGCATACTTGAATACAGAGCATTTACGGATAGTAAAAAATTAATTTACGACATAAAATAGTATCAAAATACTTACTTATAAATAATGAAAAAAGAGCCAAATATTGAGGATGTGCAACAACCTATCACAAGTGCATCTCCAGAAGTGCGAGAAATTATTGAAAAAGTATGGAAGCTAGAAAAAAGTAGGCTGGATAAAAAATTAAACACCCACATCAACGATGACATATTAACAATTATTAAAGAAGTCGTCCAATGAAGTTAATATCAATCAGGCTCTGCAACTTCCGCTCGTTTTACGGAAAAACCCCAGAAATAATGCTAGCGGGTGGTAATATTCGTAACACAACAATTATTCACGGTAACACGGGAACAGGAAAAACTAGCTTATTAAATGCATTTACTTGGGTTCTTTACGAAAAGTTTAGTGCAGCATTTGCATTACCAGACCAATTAGTTAATAAAAGAGCGATAGCAGAAGCGCAAAAAGGAGAAAGTATTGAATGTTGGGTAGAAATAGCTTGGGAACATGACGCAAAAAACTATCGAGTAAAACGAGAATGTAGGGTTTATAAAAATGCAACAGATATAGAACCCGGAAAAACAAAATTGTATATGCAAATTGCAGGGGATGATGGTAAATGGTATTTTCCCACTCAGCAACCCGAAGAGATAATTAATCAGATTTTACCTAGTAGTTTACATAAATATTTTTTCTTTGACGGAGAACGCATAGAACATATTGTACGTGCCGATAAAAAAGCGGAAATTGCAGAAGCAATGAAAATGCTTTTGGGTGTGGAGGTAATTAACCGTTCTATTAAACATTTAGGGGAAGCTAAAAAGAGTTTAGAGGGAGAATTAAAAGTAATTGGAGATGCAGAAATTCGTCAGATTTTAAGCAAGCAAACAAAAATTGAGCTAGAAATTGAAAAAATTAAAAAGAGAAATTACGAAATTGGTCAAGAATTAGAACATCAAAATACTTTTAAGAAAGATACCAGCAATCGCTTACGTGAGCTTAGTGCTGCAAAAGAGTTAGATGAACGACGACAAAGTTTAGAAGTTCAGAAAAAATCCTACCAAGGACAACTAGTTAAAGCTAAAAATACTGTAAAAAAAATTATTTCCTCACGTGGTTATACTGTTTTACTTCCGGAAACAACTACGAGATTTCGCGAGATTGTCAGAAATTCAAAACGTGAGGGAGAAATAACAACAAAAGTTTCGCGAGAAATTCTTCAAGAACTAATGGATAGAGGTCGTTGTATTTGTAGTGCTGCTTTAAAAGAGGGAACCAGTACTCGTAGATGTATTCAAGAATTGTTAAAAAATGCTACTTCTTCAGGAGTTGAAGAAACAGCTTTTAGGATGGGAGTACAAGTAGATGAAGTTGATAAAGTAGCAAGTGTTTTTTGGGAAGAAATAGATAAAGAACAAGCAAGGATTAATGAAATCAAACAAATTATTTCTCAAGTAGAAGAAGAGTTAGATAGCATTCAAGAGCGATTAAGAAAATCACCCGAAGAGGAAATTCGTGGTTTACAAAAACGATTGGATGAAATTGAAAAGAAAATCATTGAGTTAACTTTAGAACAAGGTAGAAACCAGCAGAAGTTTGAGATACTTAATTCTGATTTGGATGCTGTGAATAAAGAAATTGCTAAACAAAAAGTGAATGAAGTTAAACAAGCTTTAGTGCAACGTCGTATAAACTCAGTTCGAGATGCGATTGATGTATTAACAGAAGTTAAAACACGACAAGAAAAGAATTTTCGCTGGCAATTAGAAAAACGAGTACAGGAGATTTTTAGAGAAATTTCATTTACTCCTTATTTTCCGAAAATTACCGATAAATACGAGCTATTTTTAATGGAAAATACCTCCGGTGTAGAAATGCCTGTGGCTGCTTCTACTGGAGAAAATCAAATTTTGTGTTTATCTTTTATTAGTGCCATCATGGATAGAGTCAGGGAGTGGAGCGAAAAGAAAAAAATGCTCATGCTCCCAGAAAGCAGCACTTTTCCATTAATTATGGATTCCGCTTTTGGTAGCTTAGATGAAATTTCTCGTCGGCACGTAGCAACAGTTATTCCCAGGTTGGCTAATCAATTACTAGTTTTGGTCAGTAAAACTCAATGGCGTTTTGAAGTAGAAGAGCAAATGGAAGAGAGAGTTGGTAAAGAGTATGTGCTAACTTGTTACTCTCCGAGAGATGATTGCCAGCTAGATGATATTGATTTACATGGGGAGAGATATTCTTTAATTAGGAAGAGTCCTAATGATTTTGAATATACCGAAATTATCGAAGTGAGGTAGGTTGGGTTGACGAAGGAAACCCAACATTTTCAAGAGAATAATTAGAAAGTAGCCAGAAAGAAAGCCAGAAAGAAAGCCAGAAAGAAAGCCAGAAAGAAAGCCAGGGAATAAATTCCCTGTCTAAAAGCTAAACTCCTCTAAAGAGGAGTGAGGATTTGGATTCTTTTTTTCATATTTAAGTAAGTTATTGGGTGGTATTTTTTATGATATTTATTGTTGAAAAGTCATTAAATAATTTGAGTCAGCTTGAAGCTTTGGTGTTAATTAATCAATGGGCTAAAGTGCAAGTTTATTTTCGGTATGACGATAAAAATAAGCTAGATGAAATCAAACATCAAAAAATCCAAGAATTGTTCAACTCTGGAATTTTAGAAATAACTAAAGTGATTGTAGGAGAATCTCCTTTTTTCCAGAAAATGCAGGAGGAAATAAAATTAGGAGGTAAAAATTTAAATTGGTTTGATGATTGCTGTACTGTAGATGAATTAATGAGGGAAAGTGATACTTATCAGCATTATAGTTCTCTTTCTAAATTGTATTGCGGTGAATTTCAAAAGCTGAAAGATGAGGAACAGTACTCTTATGAGCTAGAAAAATATGCAATACAAATGCAACAATATCAGCAAGAATTAGAACAGTACCAACTTATAAATACAGAAAGAGATGTTCAAAAGAAAGAAAATGAAGCTTTAATCAAAGAATATGAGATTAAATTATATACTCGTTTCAAAAGTTTTTTACTTACTTTAGACAATTTATCTGAAGACGAAAAAAAGTTTATTAATAAATGGAATATTACAAAATTAAGCGAACACCAGAAACAACGTATTAATCGTTGTATCCGTGAAAGGAAGTTTGATTACGAACCTAAACCTAAAAAAATTCGTTTCCCTTACCTTCCATATATTTGGAAACCTCATGAACCTGAACGTTATATTGAAATAGAACCTGAGAGCTATGAATATGGGACAGTTTCTGAGGTTGACTTAGCTATAGATTGGGTAAAATCATTTAATAAAAAATTTCAAATTCAAAAATTAAATGAAAATTTTTTATGCAAATTAGAGGATAAAATATCTGATAACGTTTTTGCATTTTATAAAGAGCAAGCTTTGTTAATTTTTCAGAAAATTTTGCGAGGTAATAAAGGGTTTAGGACTCCAAAAGATATTTATAACGCTTTAACTAGCTTACCTATAGATTATGGATATTTAGGGATGGAATTAACTTATGATGATTTTTGTAAGTGGCATGAGGTAAACTTATCACATACAGGTTTCTGGTTAATTGAATTTAAATCTACTTTACATCCAGAAATTTTATTTCATATTCCCTATGACCAAAATAAAGAGAAATTCACTTTAGAAGTTCCTCACGAAAAATCTAATATAGAAAATTATGTTAGGGAAGTAAGTGACGAACAGCAGAAATTGTACCCAATAGAAAAATTGGTAGAATTGTTGGGTTACACCTCAGATGATTTCCCCTATAAATTGCAACATTACCAGCGACGTTCATACTGTTGTTGCTCCGATGAAGAAGATTGCGAATATGAAGAGGTTGAAGATGATGGCTTATATTTGTAAGTAAACTCAGCAGTAATTTTATGGTTACAGTACCACAACCAAATTATATGACTCCCCAAGATTATTTAGAGTGGGAGAAACGTCAAGAAATTAAATATGAGTACGTTAACGGTGAAGTTTTCGCAATGACCGGGAGTACTATTCCCCATAATATTGTTGCTGTAAACCTTAGTACTGCGTTAAAAAATCATCTACAAGGTGGTTCTTGCATTATTTATACCTCGGACGCAAAATTAGGTGTAACCGAAGATGGTCTTTTTCATTACCCAGATACGATGGTCAGTTGTAACGAAAGAGATAGAAAAGCAATTCAGTTTATTCAGTATCCTTGCTTAATTGTCGAAGTTCTTTCCCCCAGTACGGAAGCTTATGACAGAGGAGGTAAATTTAAGCATTATCGTCGTATCGAGACTTTAAAAGAGTATGTCCTTATCGACGCAGAAAAAATTAGCGTCGAGTGCTTTCGATTGAATGAAAAGGGTATTTGGGAGTTGCATTCTTTTGAACAGGGGGATGAGGTGCTGTTAACGAGTGTTAATTTTCGCTTCCCAATATCCCTTGTTTATGAAAATGTTGTTTTTCCTAGTTAACAATTTGCGATAAGTTCTTTGGTTGTCGCTAAACTAACGATAAATCTTTTATTTATCACGTCTATATATATATATGACTACTACTAACTTACGTTTGTGGACAGTGGATGAATACCACCGAATGATAAAAACTGAAATTCTTACAAATGAAGATAAAGTTGAACTGCTGGAAGGACTAATTTTAGCGATGAGTCCCCAAGAACCACCTCATGCTTCTACTGTACGACGAGCGTCTAAATATTTTGACCGTTTGCTGCTTGGTCGTGCTGATATTCGGGTTCAATTACCTGTTACCCTTTCTCCTAACTCTGAACCGGAACCGGATATTGCTGTTGTTCGTATTGACCCTCGCGATTATTTCAACGGACACCCGACACCAGATGATATTTTTTTGTTGGTGGAGGTTGCTGATACAACGGTAAATAAGGATTTGAATATAAAAGCACCTGTTTATGGGAAAGCTAATATTCCTGAGTATTGGATTTTAGATGTAAATACTCGTCAAGTTTACGTATTTCGCGAACCGAATGCTAAAGGATATGCACAAAAGTTGACTTTTAATGAGGGTCAAACGTTTCGATTATTGGTTTTTGGAGATGTGGAGGTCGCTGTGAAGGATTTGTTTCCTTAACCACGAAGAAGCGATGAACACGAAGAAGAGAGAAAAAAATAAGCGCTTTTATTTTGCGATCGCAATTCCGAATGTAAAGAAGTATTAACCACGAAGGCTGATTAACAGTATTAAGGACACGAAGAATAGGAAAGAGGGAATTATGGCTGAGAGCGGTAGAATCAGGGTTGCTAAAGATAAGGCTGAGTTAGTTAAGGCTTTGACTTCTGGGGATAGTTCAACTGGACCTTTTGGAACTTTTGCGGATGCGATTGTTTTTGCAGCGGCTTTAGGTGCTAAGCATAATAAGCGGGTTGCTTTGGGAGAGATTTCTAAACGGGAGCCTTCACCTATTAAGTTAGAATATTTTGCGTCGATGGGTCATTCGGTGTTAATTAAGTTGTTGGGTGTCACCGAGACAGAGGATATTAAAGTTTTGTCAATGCATGACGAAAAATACGAGATTCAGTGCAATGAGATTTTTGAAGAGTATGCTAATGGTGGGTTAGAAATTTTGCAAACTGAGTTGCATGGAAGCGTAGATTATACCGAGAGGCTTTTATTAATATTGAGCTTGCTACGGGACAATAATGAGAAACAAGAAGAGGAGTTTGATTTAAGTAAATTTCTGACATGAACTAGATAAATAACCAGATAAATAACCAGATAAATAGCCAGATAAATAGCCAGATAAATAGCCAGATAAATAGCCAGATAAATAGCCAGATAAATAGCCAGATAAATAGACAGATAAATAGCCAGATAAATAGCCAGGGATTAAAATCCCTGTCTCAAAGCAAAAGTCCTCTAAAAGAGGACTAAAAAATGATATGAGCAAATATTTTTGAAAAAAAATAGCATTTATTCAGTCCATTTCAATGGACTTTAGCTTTTAGACAGGGATTTTAATCCCTGGCTTTTGGTCTTTTGGTCTTTTGGTCTTTTGGTCTTTTGGTCTTTTGGTCTTTTGGTCTTTTGGTCTTTTGGTCTTTTGTTCTTTTGTTCTTTTGTTCTTTTGTTCTTTTGTTCTTTTGTTATTATCGGCTTTTAGGTTTTAAACTTACACCCAACCTAATTGATTTTTTATTGTCTGAATTGCATCATTAATAGTTGTTGTTCTATTAACAATTTCATAGGAATTATTATCAGATTTACGAATAATATTATTTTGCCACAAACTACTTTTCCGCGACCAGTCTAGCTCCGATATTTGTAAAACTTTTTCATTATCAAAAGATATTTTTTCTGGGTCGTAAGCACAATATAGTAATCTCCCCAAAACTTCTAGTCCAACACTTACTCCCAGCAAAGAAGACACCTTAAACACATCGATTTGACGAATTGTCAATCTATCGATTGTTGTATCAGCAATATCTCTTGTATCTTTACACAAAGAGAAAAAGTTATTTAAGCAATCAGCCAAAGCTTCAGATAATTGGTAAACATCACAACCTTCAAGGTCTTCGCTCTTTGGATTATTATAAAACACACAATTTATAAAACGAACTAAATAATTCATCGTATAAATTAATTTCTTTTTAGTAGCTGGAGTGTTCCCAATTTTCTCGATTTTATTTTGAAACAAATAAACATTTTCTATCAGATGTTTAGCGATTCCCACAACACCTTCAAACTCACCAAAAGACAGCAACAAAGATTTATCAAGTTGCTTTGTTTGAGCCATATCACGGAAATCAGTTTGGCATTGACGGTGGTCAGCTTCTAAAATCAGTGTAAGTAGGTGGGTGGAAATAAACCACACTTGGGGTTTTCCGGTTAAGACCGCTAAAGGCTTACTGTGAAAGGATTATATCAAGTTTACATTTCGTTACATAGCGGTAAATTTTTCCGTTCACCTACTTAATCGCAAAATCGTCATCGCTAATCAAATGACTTTCAGCACTTAACTCTAATGCTTGAATCGCACTTTTACGGTGTTGACCATCGGTAATATCTAACTTAACTCCATTGGGAATAACAACAATACAAACTCCCCGACCTAACTCATGTAAAATAATCCTATCTTCATCAACATTAGCCGTAATAGTTCCGACAACCCAAGGTTTATCAACACTAGCACGTTCCACAATATAATCTTTGATTTCATCAGCATGACCTTTGACTTCCGGACGATTTTTACCTGAGTCTGGGTCATTATTCGTAGAAGGTTTAGCTTGTAAAAGCGTCAATAAATCTTTAGCAGGTACATGAATTTGCAGCATTTTCCGCTTACCCTGCTTGAAAATCAAACCTGGATAGCATCGTTCCCGATAATACTGCGAAAAAAACGGCTCCATCAAAATATTGAATTTATCTTTCACATCTGGTGAAACAAGATTTTTATTATTATTTTCAACAGTTTCCATAAGATATCCCAATAAATAAGCTTAGAATTTACAAATAAAAACGAACATCAACCCAGTACAGGAAAATACTAAGTAAATATCACGTCTCCAATATATCCGGCTAATTTGCGACTTGTCAGGATAGCTGTATAAAAATTTTCAACTTAATTACAGAAAAATTCTTATCTTATTCGTAGTAGAGACTGCTTCTGTCTTAAGGAAATAAGTGTAAATTCACATATAAAGTTCAAACGACATAGCATTACCTATAAACACATGTTGGGTTTCGTGGAACGAGCCAACCTACAAAAATCTTATATTCCCCCCTTCCCTCATCGGTCTGTGGGGGGTAGGGGGGTTAGGTCTCTTTGATTACAAAATCGCAGGAAGTCCAACTTTCTTGGGCTCCACAAAACGACCTTCAAAACTGATGGTTTTACTTTCCAAAGTTCTTGCGTCAGCTAAAGATTTACGTAGTATAGCCCGTTCCATTTGGTCTTCCGTACCACCAAGAATATAAATTAATAACTTCGTAGCTAAATCCTTCCCGGCAATTTGTATGCGCTTTTTCGTAGGGTCATATAAAATCCCATACCAAAGGGATTGGGGATATTCCATATTGCTAAAACCACCATTCGAGTCAAATTTTTGCAACTTCTCAAAAATATCTTCCAGCGAAAAACCCTTCTTAAATACCAAAATACCCAAAGCTTGAGCAAAAGCCACCTGACCAACAGGACGGAAAAGCATATTGCCTTCTCCCCCATCCTTTTCAAAACTAAACTTTCGCATAACCGGGGTATCCTCATCTTCCAGCATTTTATAACTGGGAAGTTTTGCTAAATAATCAAACAACTCATGAAACTCCTGTATCCCCTGATTTAATTCATCATTATCCGGACGCATAGGAATTAAACCTTTATCTAGGGGTTTCCAATGGGGATATTTTTGTCCCAAATACCGTTCCGACATTTCCTTAAGTGCTTGTAGAGTAGTTAAAACCGTTGATTTTGCTGCAACAGTCGCACTATTCCAATTTACACGAGGCTTTCTATCTTCTTGTTGTTCAAACAAAGGATGAGTTATAGCAATTTTTCTGGCTACTATCGAAAACCCATCATCTTCGTTCAACTGAGCTAACTGACCTTTAGTCAAGGGAGCAGCCATTAAGTTAACATGAACAAATACCGACCTTACCCGTCGTCTAGCTTCCTCCCGCGTTTCCCCCGTTGCAACAGCACAAATAAATTCAATCCCAATTTTTTCTAAAGGTAATTTTTGCAGGGATGCACGTGATATTTGATATTGCTCCATTAATTCTGTAACTGTAATAAAAGTATCATCGGGTGACTTATCTTTTTTATAACGCTGAAGCTCCTTAGCTTTCAGTAGCTGCATTAAACCCTGTACCCCCATCAGCCGATGCTGACCATCCAGCGCATATATAGTTACATTATCTTCCGATATATTCAGTAAACCTACTTTGCCATCAGAGTCCAAAGGTGTAAAATCGCAAGTAGAATTTTTAGCTCGTCCTTTTTTGTCCCACTCTTTAGCTTTGGGATTATCCACCCAATCTTGATTAATTACCACCAACACAGGGGGAAATTTATGGTTCTTGCGTGCGACCAAATATTGTGCTAAAGGTAATTGACGTGACCAATCAAGGGGACGTTGTAAAATTTCGTCGATAGTATCGGCATCAATTTCGATATTACCTGTTTGTGAGTTATAGTTTTGCTGGAGCAGTGGTAACCCGGACGCAAATCCGACCCGACTAGCAAACCATTCCAAAGTGACGGAACCGACATAAGCTTCGATACCACCCATCTCTGTTTTTTGCACGAGAATTTGGTGTTCGTTTTCTAGGAGCTTATCAAGCAGTAAAGAAAGTACCTGCTTGTTTTCTCCGGATGAGTAAGAACCTGTGGTATCCGCAACTCGGGAAGATGCACTATCGTTCATGATGGTTGTTAGTGATTTTTATAAGATGGTGGGTCGTATTACAAATTATTTTTCTATATAATTTGGTTAATATAAATAAGTTTTTAAAAACTTTACGCTTACGCTCTACAATACAAGGGTTGTCCTTCGGGTGCGTAAAAAAGGTCAACTGAACTTGTGTTTCGTGTGGGATATGGATATAGAGAGATGGCAACAAAACAACAGTCAGAAAGCAAAACCAATCAAGTCCGGACTGTGGCTGAGTTTGTAGAAGATGTCCAAGCTCTCACCACGGAAATACAGGAACTGTACTGCTTGGATTCTATCCCCTGGGTCATTGGCTACTCTGGTGGAAAGGACTCAACCGCGACTTTGCAAATTGTTTGGAATGCAATTGCAGCGCTCCCATTGGAAAAACGGACAAAGACGATTTACGTCATCACGACAGATACTCTTGTAGAAAATCCCTATGTTTCTAATTGGGTACGCAAATCTTTAGAACAAATTAAGATTGCTGCAAAAGAACAGGAAATGCCGATTCTACCCAATTTGCTGCAACCAGAAGTAAAAGACACGTTTTGGGTGGGTTTAATTGGTAAAGGATACCCAGCACCTAAAGGTAAATTCCGCTGGTGTACCGACCGCTTAAAAATTAGTCCATCTAATCGCTTTATTAGAGATGTTATCCGTGTAAGTGGGGAAGCAATTGTTGTTTTAGGTATCAGAAAAGCAGAAAGTACCCAACGAGCTCGTAGAATGAAAGACTGGGAAGCCAGACGAGTACGCGACCACCTCAGTCCCAACATGAATTTACCGAACTCACTTGTGTACAGTCCCATTGAAAATTGGGGTAACGATGAAGTTTGGCTTTATTTAATGCAGTGGGAAAATCCTTGGGAATACAGTAACAAGGATTTATTTACCATGTACAGAGGAGCAAGTGCTGATAACGAATGTCCATTAGTTGTTGACACATCCACACCCAGTTGCGGAAGTTCCCGTTTTGGTTGCTGGGTTTGTACAATGGTGAGTGAAGATAAATCGCTCTCCGCAATGATTCAAAACGACGAGGAAAAAGAGTGGTTACAACCGTTGCTCGATTTCCGTAAAGAATTAGATGCAGAACAAACCCGTAAACTCAGGGATTTTCGACGTAGAAGCGGAGATGTTCAACTTTATGAACGTAATTTAGAAGGAGAAATTTCTGTTGAACCAATTCCCGGGCCATATCTCAAAGAAGCACGAGAAGACTGGTTAAGAAAACTTTTGGTGATTGAAAGACAACTTCGTAACACCGCACCAGAAGATATGCGCGATATAACTCTCCTTACTATAGAGGAAATGAGCGAAATTCGACGCATTTGGCTGGAAGAAAGACACGAATTTGATGATAGTTTACCCCGCATATATAAAGAAGTGACTGGACAAGAATTTATAGACCCCCGTCCCGGTGCAGATTATAGTTTATTGGGTAGCGATGAATGGGCTGTTTTAGAAGAAATTTGTGATGGTGACGCCATGCATTTAGAATTAATGGCTAAGCTATTAGATACGGAACGTCAATTTAGGAAAAAGACGCGACGTGTAGGAATTTTTGATGAACTGGAAAAATGCTTTAGAACTAGTTCTCGCTCTCCAGAAGAAGCTATTAAAAATGCTCATTTAAAGCGTGATTTGAAGGAAGCTATTGATAAGGGTGATGTTAATCGCGTGAAACAGCTTACTCTGGGTGATGTTTTAGTTGAAGATTTTGCAACAGATGAGTCGCTAACGGATGCAGCGGATGATTTAGCTGTAGGAGTAGAAGAAATTCCGGTAAGTTCTTCAGACGATGGAAAAAAGGATAAAAATTGGGCAAATATGAAATTTAAAAAATAGACATCTTTCTTTCCTTGGCTATCTTGGCTACTTGGCGGTTAATAATCAAAAATCGATTAATAATGTGTTTAGTAAATGAAATTTCTGGAATTAGTATTACAAAATTTTGGACCATATGTTGGTACGCAAATCATTAATTTAGACCCTCAAGTTGATGATGATGATTCCCGTTCTATTATCCTTTTAGGAGGAATGAATGGAGGGGGAAAAACGACTTTAATGGATGCGATTCGTCTTGCACTTTATGGTCATCGTGCTCAATGTTCTACTCGTGGAAATCTTAGCTACAGCGATTTTCTTAGTCAATGCGTTAATACGAAAGAGAATTCTGTTGAAAAAGCTCGGATTGAATTAACGTTTGAACATATTGAAGATGATAAACCTGTAAAATATAAAATAGTCCGTTATTGGACAAAAGAACCTAAGGATGGTAAAGACACATTAGGTATTTTAGAATTAGGTGCTACTGTAGATAATGATTGGTGGCTTAATACTGCATTAGTTAGTATTTGGGATGAATATATTGAAAATATTCTACCATTAGGAATTTCTAATTTATTTCTTTTTGATGGTGAGCAAGTAAAAGAACTTGCTGAGCAAGATGCACCACCTACACTAGTTTTTGAGGCAATTCGCGCACTTCTAGGTTTAGAATTGGCTGAACGTTTAGCGCTTGATATTGATATTTTAGTTAGTCGCAAACGTAAAGAATTGGCTGATAGTAAAGAACTAGCTGATTTACAAAAAATAGAGGAAATATTACAACAGCAACAAACAGAATACGAGACTACCGCTCTTAAGTTAAGTAAATTCAATGATGAATTAAAACTTGCGGAAAAACAACAACAAGCAGCTTTTGATAAATTCGTATCCGAAGGTGGAAAAATAGCGACAGAGCGTAATCAACTGGAGCTATTAAAAGAACAAAAAGAAAAAGAATCGGAAGAATCCCGTCAAGGAATGTGTGATTTAGCAGCTAATATTTTACCTCTTGCATTACTTGAACCATTACTTACTCAAGCACAAAACCAAGCGGAAAAGGAATTTAGGATAACTCAAGCACAAGTCGCGAGCGATATATTAGTAGAACGCGATAAAAGGTTATTAAATTGGATTAGTCAAAAAGGTTTTGCAGAATCAGAAATAGAAAAAATTAAAGCATTTATAGAACAAGACGAAGAAACATCACGTGCAAATTTTCTGCAACCGGAAGAATCATGGCTACAAGCAGACCCAGAAAGTATGAGTCAATTAGGTAATGTTCTTTATGCTTTACAAAACGCGAAAAATATTGCTAAACAACAGGTAACATTATTAAAAAACAAAGAAAGCGAAATTGATACTCTAGAAAGACAAATAAAAACAGCAGCAGAACCAGAAGCTTATAAAAAGTTAGTCAAAGACCTAAATATTGCACAAAAACAAGTTGCAGAAATTAAAACATCTTGTGAAATTACGAAACGTCGCTTAACAGAATTAGAGACCCAAATTAAACAAACAAAGAAAAACCTACAAGAATACTCTACCGAAAACATCGAACGTAAAAATCGAGAGCATATCATTACCTCTGTAACACGAGTACAAGAAACACTCAAAGTTTTTCGTGAGCGTTTAACACGTAGAAAACTCAACAAGTTAGAAGTACAAGTCACCGATTGCTTCCGTTACCTCCTCCACAAATCAGACCTAGTACATCGCATAGCTATCGAAACCAACAGCTTTAGTCTTTCACTATACGACTTACAAGGAAAAATAGTACCCAAACATCGTCTTTCAGCAGGAGAAAAACAACTTTTAGCTATAGCATTTTTGTGGGGATTAGCAAGAGTATCTGGACGCAATTTACCCGTAGCTATCGACACACCACTTGGTAGACTCGACTCTTCTCACCGCAGTAACTTAATAGAACGTTACTTTCCATCAGCCAGTCATCAAGTAATATTACTTTCTACCGACACAGAGATTAGTAAATCCGAAGTCAAAAAACTTCGCGAAAACCAAGCAATAGCACGCGAATATCTCCTAAAATACGATTCATCTACCCGTCAAACAACTATCCAACCGGGCTATTTTTATTAAACACAGCCAGCCAATTCAAGTTCCAATTATTTATTGTGGGATGGGCTTCTAGCCCGTCCATATAACTTCCAATTATTTATTGTGGGATGGGCTTCCAGCCCGTCCATATAACTTCCAATTATTTATTGTGGGATGGGCTTCCAGCCCGTCCACAGCACAAGGGCGGGCAAGGATGCCCACCCCACAAAACAATAAAACAATAAAGTACGATTTATTTTTTGGAAGTCCTTAAATTCCCCCATTCCCCATTCCCCACTCCCCCTCCCTATGGAACCACCACTAGAAAGAGTCAGATTATCCCAAACGGCAAAAGAGCAACTGCTGAAACTCAAGCGTTTCACGAAAATTGACCAATGGAATATACTATGTCGATGGGCATTGTGTCGCTCCCTATCAGAAAAAACCCCACCTTCATTAGTACCCGTACGACTTGATAGTAACGTCGAAATGACGTGGCGAGTTTTTGGTGGTGAAGCATCAGATATCTTATTAATAGCCCTCAAGCAACGTTGTTATAACGACGGATTAGGAACAGATAAACAAACCTTAGCGGAACAATTCACTTTACATTTACATCGCGGTATAGGTTATCTAGCGGGAGACCCAAATATTAAGAAAATTGAAGATTTAATTGAACTAGTAGCGAAAAACTGAAGCTTAAAGGTTTGTATCAAATTTTTGTCAAATTTGGGTAAATATCTTACTGAAAATGATATAGAAGCTAGGAATAGTAAAATTTATAACAGTAAAACAACTTAAGGAACCCTGGGAACAATACCAGCATCTTTGGTAAAACATACCAAAGATAATTTTTGCTATTAAATTTTGTTTGCAGCATTGCATTAAATGATACGCTGTCTGTGCCAATATAACTGAAATTGACAATTAGAGAAAAATTAGGGAGAAACAAGGTTGAAATCATGAAAGAAATTCAAGCGCTTCAAAGAGCGTTTCAAAACCGCAAGATGGGTTCTCTGTTACTATTGGGGTTCGCATCAGGTTTACCTTTGTTTTTAACGAGTAGGACTTTGCAGCTATGGATGCAAGATGCCAAAGTAGATATTGGAAAAATTACTTTATTTAGTTTGTTGGCATTACCTTATTCATTAAAGTTCTTATGGTCACCTTTGTTAGACAGGTTCACACCATCGTTTTTGGGACCGAGACGCAGTTGGTTGTTAATTACCCAAATCGGTTTGATGTTAGGAATTGCTGGTTTAGCATTTCAACAACCTTCACAAAACGACCAGACATTACAGGTTTTAGCAGTTAACTGTTTAATCATTACTTTTTTAAGTGCGACGCAAGATATTGCTGGTGATGCTTATCGTACCGACGTTTTAGACCCACTTGAGGCTGAACCCGGAGCATCTGTTTGGGTCTTGGGTTATCGTATCGCTTTAGGCGTTTCATTTCCTTTTGCTTTGTTTTTAGCTGCTAATTTTTTACCTTGGAATGCTGTATATCTTCTGATGGCAGCTTTAATGGGAGTGATTACACTTGTTACTGTTTGGGCACCAAGGGAACCAAATTTGCGCTCAACTCAAACCGCTCCACCAGTATCTTTTCAAGATATTATTTTACTGGGATTGCTTGCTTTATTGATAACTAGTTTGCTTTGGGGTGTATTTGCAGGAAAAATAGCATTACCTGTACTTTATTGGTTTCTGGCTGGTTTGATGCTCGCTTGGATAACCGCATCTGTTTTATTACCCATTGACTTGTTAGGTACAGACCACGAAAATCATTCACCTAATAATTTACAAGAAGCTATTTTTCTGCCATTAAAAGAATTTTTCCACAGATTAGGAGCTTCTAAAGCCAGTTCCATACTGCTGTTTATTTTGCTCTATAGACTTGGTGACTCTTTGGTGGGAATTACAGGAAATTTATTCTTACGGGAAGTTGGTTTTGATAAAAATGCTGTTGCCGGAATCCAACTCATTGGCATGATACCCACAACTGTTGGGGTAATAGCTGGTGGTGTCGTTATGACTAAAATAGGGGTTCATCGCAGTCTTTGGATATTTGGATTGCTGCAATTGCTCAGCAATTTAGGTTATTATGCCCTCACCCTCTCTGGCAAAAATGATTCTGTTTTACTATTAGCTGTGAATA
Organism: Scytonematopsis contorta HA4267-MV1; assembly: GCA_019359035.1. GTDB lineage: Bacteria > Cyanobacteriota > Cyanobacteriia > Cyanobacteriales > Nostocaceae > Scytonematopsis > Scytonematopsis contorta. The sequence goes on from JAHHIC010000047.1 coordinate 47,581, forward strand.
TAGAAAACTTTTGTGCCGGATTAGTAACAGTTGTGATTGTAGCTTTTTTAATGAGTCTTTGTAATCATAATTTCACCACCACACAATTTGCTTTACTTTCTAGCTTAATGGCAATAAGTAGAGACGTTCTTTCAGCACCCGCAGGAGATTGGGCTAAGGCTACTGGCTGGTCTACCTTTTTTCTGCTTACCATCGTAGCAGCCATACCAGGATTATTAATGCTGCCTATTGTCGCACCTTGGAACTCTAAACTTGTTGCGCTTAAACGACCCGGACTGGAAGATGACAACGAGGATTTATGGGGTACAAAATAGTTATTAGTGTCGCAACATTTATTCTTTTTCTGACTGGACTGTTGCTTGGTTACGTTTTATCCCAGTTAGTGCTAGGGTTTCTTCAGCCTAATCCACTAACTCTTCTCGGTACTTTTAGCTTGATTGTGATTTTTGGTACGATTTATTACGTATTATTCTGGGAGTTTCGCAGGTAATTACTAATGGCTAATGCCCTGTTGGGAATTTGAAAATGCGGCAGATATCGTTAAAATAAATCAAGTAACTTTAATAAATCTTAAGATAGTTACTATAATCATTTCTAGCAAATTGTCATTGAGATATGTCTATATTTCGTTCTTATATTGCCCCACTACTCGTAGTACTTGTATTTTTTGCGGCTCTAGTCGCAGTTAGTGCCCGGATATTTTTACCCGCTGATATGGCTGCTCCTGCTCCTGTAGAAGAAGTAGGTGTTAGTTTTACACCTGCGTTATTACAGTCGCAAGCAGCACCATCTATAGGGTGATACAAGAAAAACCCGCTGTATAACCCGTCCCTGCACGCGAAACCCCACCCCCAACCCCCTCCCCGTACGCGGGAAGGGGACTACGATTTCAATAGAAGCTTACCAATTACCAATTACCAATTACCAATTACCAATTACCAATTACCAATTACCAATTAAATGTGGAAATAGTACCAGGATATAATTTTCGTCAAGGCTCAACTTTAGATAGGGCACTACTACTAAAGTTCATGAGAAAAACTTATTATGAGATGTCCCCAAATCAAGATTTTTCTCACTTAGTGCAAACCGTAGAACAATATCTATCATCAGAAACCCCTTTATTCTGGGTTGACCTATCCCCCCCATCTCCAACTCCCCACTCCCCACTTGCCAATCCCCACTCCCCCATAGCTTCCCTTTGGATGGGTAATGCCATTGACCAAGTCACAGGAAAACGTAACGCGCACATTTTTATGCTATATGTCCTCCCCGAACATAGACGACGGGGTATTGGCAAAGCTTTGATGCAGTATGCTCAAAATTGGGCTACTCAGAGAGGCGATCGCCTGATAAGCTTACAAGTTTTTACGTCAAATACAGCCGCACTAAGTCTGTACAATCAGTTAGGCTACGAAACACAATCCCTATGGATGGTTAAAACTCTAGGTTGACTGTCAACCGTCAACAGTCAACAGTCAACAGTCAACAGTCAACGTTTGTACTATCGCGTTTTGACTATACTTATAATATTCTAGTTATATCTATAAATTGTATAACTGCTAGCTTTGGGGTGGTTTTTTCATCCTGAATAGGATTGAAATTTATGTACGATGAAGACGAGCTAAGCCTGCTAGAAGCCGAGACTGCATTAGACCCTCTGGATGATATAGAACCCCTGAGCGATGAATCAGAGGTTATTAAACCCGACCCAGAGGAAATGTTAATGCTGCTCGGAGACCCTCAACCACAAAAGCGGATGATAGCAGCGCGTACTTTTTGTGATATTGAATATGCTCCAGCGATACCCCAATTAATTCATTTATTAACTGATACATGTCCCTTAGTTCGGGTCAGTGCAGCTTATGGTATTGGACGCAACCCCAGTCCAGAAGCAATAGAACCATTAATTGCCCAACTACAGCGAGACTTTAACGGACACGTAAGAAAAGGTTTAGTTTGGGCATTAGGGAACTGTCGCGACAAACGTGTTTTAGCACCTCTTGCCGACGCTTTAAGAACAGATATACCAGCAGTAAGACTTTGGGCTGCAAGCGCTTTAGCACAAATGGCAAAAGTCGGATACGAAGCAGTACTAGGAGCAATACCACCATTAATTCAAGCATTAGTCAAAGACCCAGTAGGAGCAGTAAGGAGTAATAGTGCTTGGTCAATAGGTCAACTATGTCGTGAACTCCCTAATAACGTAGTTTACGCAACAGCAATTGATGCATTAATTCAAGCCTTTGCCGAAGACCAAGATTTAGGGGTACGAGAAGATACAAAATCAGCCATTTTAGGTGTCGGTGACCCCAGAGGACTCCAGATGGTTGAAACCCTTGAACAAGAGGGATGGTTTTAGCTTAAGCAGTAAGAAGCCCCGCACTATACACTTCGTGTTAGTGTCGGGATGAATTACGCGACAAAAACGATACGTACTTTAATCAATTTTTACCTACGGTAAAAGAGATTAAAGTACAGTTGAGTTTTTGTCAAGATTTAATGTTGCTAACAAATTAATCTATTCTTTAATAAGAATTTTAACAGTTTTATCTTTGTTTGTAATATAGATTTTAACTGGATTCATTTTTAACAGTAAATAATTACAAAACAATAGTAAGCAAATTTTTCTGTTGGGTGTAGAAAACTTACCAGTTTATGTTATTATAAACTTGTGATGAATTAGCCTAAATTGCTAGTCATACGCTGCACCTTGATAACTGGAAATATGGGGTTTTACGGGGAAGTGCAATATTATAAGTTTGCTGCCTCCCGTTTGTAAAATTTTCAAGGAACTAGGTTTAATCTTGGAATCCTCGGATACCGAGAGTGGGGAAGGGCACGCCCTCACTTTAAAATGCCGTAGCAGGAAAAAAAATAGAGTACTGCGATGGAAGTTCTTGATATCCTTAAAAGGACTCAGAAGCCTACACCAAATTGCTTGCAATTGGTGTAGGAGTGTCACTCAGTTCGCAATTTCCCACTCCCCACTCCCTACTCCCCATTCTCTACTCCCCAACTACTTAGTAAAAAAGAATAGACATTTATCATCCAGAAATAACTTTTCAAACTCAGTTGGTGGCACAGGTTGACTAAATAGAAAACCTTGCATATCATCACAATTTTGTTGACGTAAAAAAGTTAATTCAGCCGCTGTTTCTACACCTTTAGCGCTAACCTGTAAGTTTAAATTATGACCCATTTGAATCAAAGCTGTGGTAATGGCAGCTTTTTGGCTATCATTAGCAATATTTTGGATAAAATAACTGTCAATTTTTAAGGTATTAATTGGCAAGTTTTTTAGATAAATCAAAGAAGAATTCCCAGTGCCAAAATCATCAATAGCTATTTTCACACCCAAGGAGCGTAATTCATTCATAGTCAAAATAGCATTATTAACATCTTGTGTTAACATATTTTCTGCTAATTCTAACTGGAGAAAATTAAGCTCTAAATTGTAATGCTGGAGAATTTTAGCAATTTTTTTACATAAATCAGGTTGTGAAAATTGACGTGCAGATAAATTAACTGCAACATATTGTAACGAAGAAAATCCTTGATTACGCCAATTTTTAATTTGCTTACAAACTCTTTGCAACACCCATTCTCCGAGAGGAATAATCAAACCAGTAGACTCAGCTAAAGGAATTAATTCAGCCGTAGAAACTAAACCTAATTCAGGACTATGCCAGCGTAATAAACTTTCAGCAGCAATTACTTTCCCTGATTTAACTTCAATAATTGGTTGATAGTAAACCTGAAATTGTTCTAAATCACCCCCCTGTAATGCTCCTCTTAGCATACTTTTAACTACCAACATTTCCGAGTCAAAAGCCTTTCCTTGAGGGGAGGAAGATAGTTGTTTTTTCAAATTAGATTGCTTTTGCAAACGACTATTAATAGCACTTAATAATTCTGCGCGAGTAAAAGGCTTAGGAAGATAGTCATCCGCTCCTAACTCCATACCTAAACGGAAATCATTTCTGGCAGATTTAGCAGTTAAAAAAACAAAGGGAATTACCGCTGTTTGTGGGTTATCGCGTAATTTTGTTAATACTCCATACCCATCTATTTCTGGCATCATCACATCACATAAAATTAAGTCAGGACTCTCAGAATTTGCTAATTGTAAACCTATGCGTCCATTAGCAGCAGCGAGAGCTTCGTAGTTTTCAGCTTCAAGCAGTTCTACAAGATTTTCCCGAACTGGTTGCTCATCTTCAATTACTAAAATTTTTTTCATGATTTTGTTGATGGTAGATGGTTGACTGTTGACGGTTGACTGTTGACTGTTGACTGTTGACTGTTGACGATTGACTGTTGAACAAATAAAAAAGTTGGGTTTCCGTTATTCCTCAACCCAACCTACAGGTACAGCACTTCCGGCTGTTATGAGGTACACTAAGGATACAAATATTATCTTCTTATGAAAGCATATTCAATAGACCTACGAGAAAAAATAGTTTTAGCACATATTCAGGAGAAAATATCAATTCGTC
>JAHHIC010000048.1 GCA_019359035.1 Scytonematopsis contorta HA4267-MV1
TTTTGTCTTGCTCAGGAGTGAGAAATACCCTTAAACGAGCGCCCATATTTCAGTCACCTCGGCAGATACATTCTACGTATTTATTTATCTTTACATAGTTTGGTTTTTTCGCGCCGACTTACTTACCACTTGAAGTGAGTTCTCGTTTATCACTCGGTCAATTGTAGTACAATCTTGCCTCGCATTCCTCCCTTTTCTAAACGTTGATGAGCTTGAATTATGTCACTCCAAGGCAAAATAGAATCAATTACTGGTCGAATTTGGTAGCGTTTCAATCCGTAGATATCATCACTTGTGCTTTCTATACGATTTGGTAAAACGACGGTTTCAACATTGATTACTTGTATTGTTGTACTTTCAATCCACTGATTTGCAGCACTAACAACCTCAGAGAAAAATTCATACTCAGCCTGAATATCCTCTAGACTTCCACATTGTAGAGACGCGATTAATCGCGTCTCTACGTAACGTGGTAATTATGGGTAATTAACCGGACATGACATAAAATGTTACTAAGATGCGACCTTTTAGGTTATATAAAAAACTTGTTCAACAGGAATTTTGATGTTGTCAGGAAGGATTTGTACTTCCTTGTAGACAACATTAGTATCTTCGTTATAACGTGCTTCTTCCACTGTAATAACTTGCGGAACTATACCTTTTGGTGGCTCAACAATGTAACGTAGTTGAAGTATTCCTGGAGGTTCGGTTCCAACCTCTACTTGCTCTAACTTAACCGAATAGCCATCACTAGGAAATGTGCATTTACCAGTGACATGCAGTGTGGGGTTACTTCCGGGCATAGTATCGTACCAAGCATTCCAATCGCATTGAGATTTTTTTGTAGTCATGATTGTTTCTCCTGTTTAAGGTTAAATTTGGAAAATGTAATGAGTGGATAACTAAATCAGATATCCTTTTCTCATTCTTAATTAAATTTACTTGTTGACAAAAATCTGATTATGTAAGTCAGACTTTTTTGTGTTCTTTTGTGTTTCTTCTGATAGTGCTAGCTGCATTAGACTTTTGTCTTTCCTACTTTGCAGTATACTGAGTTTTAATGCTTGGCTTCTTTCAGATTCTTATGCTGATTTGTCAAATTCTTATGCTGATTTGTCACCGAAATAGCCGCGAAGGTATTGAGTAAATCACAAAGGCTAATTAGAACAATTTCGGCTTCACATCCAACCCTGTCCAGTGAGCGGCAAAAGCCCACATATCCGCCGTTTCGTCGATGATCTTGTCGATGGGCTTGCCTGACCCATGTCCCGCACGCGTCTCAATGCGGGCAAGGAGCGGCTTGGCGCCAATCTCCGCCGCCTGGAGCGCAGCCACATATTTGAAAGTGTGACCCGGCACCACGCGATCGTCGGTGTCGGCAGTGGTGGCGAGAATTGCGGGATATGCCTTACCAGATTGAATGTTGTGATACGGCGAATAGTTCAAGAGGTTACGGAAATCCGCTTCCCGTGCTGGAGACCCAAACTCGTCTACCCATGTTTTCCCGCTCGTGAACTGGTCGAAGCGGAGCATATCCATCACACCAACCCCAGGCAGCGCGGCAGCGAACAGATCCGGTCGCTGATTGACCACCGCGCCGATTAGGAGTCCACCATTCGACGCGCCCTGAATTGCCAGTCCGTTTTGAGACGTGATGCCCTGCGCCTTCAGATACTCGCCCGCTGCGATGAAATCATCGAAGACGTTTTGCTTGTTCTGACGACGACCTGCTTCGTGCCATGCCTTGCCATATTCGGAGCCGCCGCGAATGTTAGCAACAGCATACACTCCACCCTGTTCGACCCACCCCAGCGACGCTGGCAAGAATTCGGGAAGCATGGGGATGCCATAGCCTCCATAGGCATGGAGTAGGGTCGGTGCAGCTGCGGTCACATCCTTGCGTCGGACGATAAACATGGGGATACGAGTGCCATCCTTCGATTTGTAGAACCGCTGTTCGACCGCGATCCGATTGAAGTCGAGCGCTACCTTGGGTTGTGCCCACACCCGCGCCGTATTGCTGGCAACATCGTATCGATAGATTATGCCTGGAGTGTTGTAGCTAGTGAAGATGAAGAAGGTTTCTGGGTCATCCGGGTCGCTCTTAAAACCGCCAGCAGTGCCGATACCGGGCAGTTTCACCATACCATCAGCTTTGCCATCCAGCGTATAGCGTCGAATGGACGTCTTCACGTCAACCCACTGGGAGAGGAACAACCGCCCGCTGACCAGCGAGACATTGCCCAGAATTGAATCCTGCTCCGGCACCACATCCGCGATCGCTGGATCGGTCTCGGCGATGTCCATTGTCACCACCTTGCGGCGTGGCGCGTCCTTAGTGGTTTTGAGAAAGAACTTTGTACCCACATTGCCGACGACGGTCCATTCATCGTCGAGCGTATCGACCAGCTTGCGAGGTTTCCAGTCGGCACTCTGGAGATCCACCACGGTCAGTTTGTTGCCAATCGAAGTGGGCGTGGAAACGATCATGAGGTAACGCCCGTCTTCGGTGATGTCGAAGTAATGCCCCAGGGTCGGCTGATCTGGAGTTGCATAAACCAGCCGATCCTGTACTTGGGGTGTGCCGATCGCGTGAAAATAAACGGCATGGTTGGCTACTACCGCTTGGAATGCGCTGCCCTGCTTCGGTTCAGGGAAACGGGCGTAGAAAAAGCCGGAGCCGTCCTTAGCCCATGCGATGGTGAAGCTGAACCTCACCCATTTGACTTCATCGTCGAGTACCTTGCCCGTGTCTACGTCCAGCACCCGGATCGTGCGCCAGTCGCTGCCGCCATCCTGCACCGCATAAACCACGCGCTTACCGTCGTCGGATGCTGACCATTCAGCTAGCGCAGTTGCCCCGTCTTTTGACCAACGGTTGGGATCGATGAGCACACGCCCTACGCCATCCACGCTGTCCCGGACATAGAGAACTCGTTGGTTCTGAAGTCCAGAATTATGGAGGTAGAAATATCGTCCGCCCTGTTTGATCGGAATCGAAAATTGCTCATAGTTGTACAACTGCTTGAGTCGATCCTTGAAGATATCTCGACCTGGCAGCATATTGAGATGAGCGTTGGTGACTTTGTTCTGCGATTCGACCCAGGCAGCGACTTCTTTATCATTGCGGACATCGTTTTCTAGCCAGCGATAGGGGTCAGCGATTGTCTGCCCGAAAAGCTTCTCGACGGCATCAACCCGCTTGGTTTCAGGATAGGTGATTGTAGGCATTATTGTTGTAGACATTGTTTTGGACTCTGTGCAGGCGGAGGCGAAATGGGTAGTAAACAATAGCGTGAGAGCGAAAAGGGCTGCGTGGCGCAGCGGTATCTTTTGAAACGAGAGTCGAAATCCAAAGAGGTCGAACTCCGATACTTTTTGTCGTGATTTTACACTTTTGATCATGTTAATTACTTATGTAATAGAATGCTTGTCCGTAAATGCTTAGGTTAAAAGTAGTTAAACAAAATTAATTGGGTATGGCTCTTTTAAGAAGACATTTAGACATTTTTATATTGGTATAAAAGCTGAAGTTAATATAGAGCAATTATTACCAGCTTTAGCTTCTAAAAAGACGTTTTATCGTTCCTTGAGTGTAATTAGTTCTAACGCTCAATTTCTTTCAGATTCTTGCAAAAATTTATCAGATTCTTATGGTAAGGCGCGAATCATTTGAAGGTGTCACTCAGATTTTTACAATGCTTCGTCAAATTTTGATAGTGTTACCGAACCTGCTTTGGTGTTATTCCGGTGAGACGCTTGAACTGTTGCGTTAAATGACTTTGACTGGAAAAGCCTACTTGTAAGGCAATATCCGCAATTGCTATATCCGTTTTCGATAGCATCAACTTTGCACGCTCTACTCGCTGTTGAATCACGTACTGGTGCGGAGAAGTCCCTGTTGCACGTTTAAACAAGCTAGCAAAGTAAGTAGGGCTAATATTGATAACTTGTGCAATTTGAAAGAGTGATAAATCTTGGTCAAGATGAGTGTGAATATACTCAATTGCTTGCTGTAACTGGAGATTAGTTAAGCCTCTGTTCCCAGATGTAATGGTTTTTGTGAAGGTAGAATAGTGTCGTAGCAAATGAATAACTAACATCTGGGTCAACGATTCGACATACAGCTGCCCCATAATACCATTTGATTGCAACTCAGCATGTAGAAGCATGGCGATTTGATGAAGTTGTAAATCTTGCCGATCAAAACAAGTTACGAGGTCAAACCGTTGTGGATCAATTTCGTCAGCTTCAGCTGCTTGTTCGATCAACTTTGGTTTTAAGCAAATGTGTAGCGGAGAGCAGATAGCACCCTCGGAATGCCGACACCAGTAGCTCGGTTGTCCAGCAGGAACCAAGAAACAGTTCCCATTGTAACGGATTGATTCATGCAGACGATCATCACGTTTTTGAAGCAAAGGTGCAGGGTTTCCCAGGTGTAAGTTGAGCCAATGATCCGATACGGCAGGAACTTCTATTTCAAACGATGTAGAAGAACTTTGGCACTGCTCAACCAAAATCCCATTCCAGTTCATTTGTCGGCTGGAGAGCATTGGAGATTGATTTAATCCCAAGGATTCATTCAGCCGTTGGTTAAGCTCGAACGCTTTAACAAAGTTTTTCATCACAGCTTTTGCTAGGAGTGCATTTGATTTATCTGTTTGATGTACTGCTACCACTCTCAAATTTTATTGCAAAAGTTTTATATCAGCTATCAATAATAGTATGTAGTTGATAAGGCAAAGCATATTATTTTTATAATCCATAATGGACAAAGCTTTCAGCAATTATTTAATTTTGTTAAAAAGAAGCAATCGACCTCAACAATTAAAAATTCAAAATTCAAAATTCAAAATTTAAGAATGGGTAATTTTGAATTTATTAATTTAGAGGGCGATACTTCGACAATTAAAAATTAAAAATTAAAAATTAAAAATTTAAGAATGAGGTAATTTTGAATTTTGCATTTTGCATTTTGAATTTTTAATTTTGAATTGATGTGACTTGCATGACTGTTTACATAAGTTCAAATTCGTCAATTTCTATAGGTTCTCTTATCGGGAATGCAGGGCGAGGAACTGAGAACCAGGGTAGAAGGCAGAAAGCGTACCCTGCGTTATAGATTCTGTATGCATAAACACCACCAACATTAAATGTCAGATATAGGAATGCCAAGCTGTAAAAGGTTTCCCCATAACACTCTTAGAGAAATTCTAGGGTGCATCAAGCTATAAGGCGAAGCCATCAAGTTCGACACCTGCAAAAATGCGATCGCCACTACTCGATCTGTTCGAGCAGCAACGTGCAACTTACTCATATACCAGTTGAGAAAGCGTACCATCGGGCTTCCCGCACCTGCCATCTGGGTAATCCGCAGATCGTTGTTCACAGATATGCTCCAAGCGATGTCTACTACCTTAGCCGCCTCCTTGAAGAAACGTGCTTGCAGATTTTGGCTACCTAGATTGAGGCAATTTTGCAAAGCGAGGGACTCAAGGGCAGCAACCGTCATACCTTGACCGTAGATAGGGTTAAAGCTGCAAATTGCATCGCCAAAAACCAAATAATTTTCGGGAAAACTCGCCATTCCTTCATAATGGTGGCGTTGGTTGCTTGGAAACTTATAGGGCAAAAGTTCTGAGAGGGGTTCAGCATCTTTGATGACTTCGTAGATTTCCTGAGCAGGTATAGACTTGGCAAATTCAAGGAAGCCTTTTTCGTCTCTTGGTGCGCGATCGCCGAGATAGCCACCAATGGTGACAATCCAGCGATCACCTTCTTGAGCCAAGATTACTCCATAGCGCCAGTTGGGGAGGGAAGGTGAGATGTTTGTTAATAAATCCCCTTGGAGGTGTTCTGGTTGGCGGCGATAGATGCGAGTCATATAGCTGATGCCTACATGTACCTGTTCCTCTTGAGGCTTTTCATAGCCAAGTTTCTCTAGCCAGACAGGGCTTTGGGATCTCCGCCCCGTCGCATCTACCACCAAATCGGCGTTTTGTGTTGACTCAAAACTCCCATCAGATGGATGATGGGTAAAGCGCACCCCGACAATGCGAGTCTGATCGGGAGTTGTCAGCAGCCCCAGGACATGACAATTCTCAATTATCTTGATATTCGGCAAAGACAACAGACGTTTGCGTACTTGAGCTTCGAGTAAGGGACGACTGATCAACAGCATATTTAGATTGCTTTGGCTTTTTTGGTATAAATATCCTCCGTTAGTAAACCAACGTGTTTGTTGTAATAAATCCGCCGATAGCGCTCCCTGTGCCTTGAGTTCTTGTGTGATGCCAGGGAAAAGCTGCTCGATAACCTCTCGACCCCTCGATAATAGTCCGTGTGCGTGGCGATCCTGAGGTACTCCCTGGCGATTCTTGCCTGGGTTAGGGAGAATATCGCGCTCCAGGACTGTTACCTGCTGGTAATAATCTGCTAATGCCCTCGCTACCAGCAGTCCGCCCATGCTTGCCCCAATGACAATTGCTTGTTGAGCGATCTTTTTCATAGTTGGTTCCTCCAGTTTTTTTCAGAGACGTTTTGTGAGAAACAAAGTATAAATACAAACTTTTGTCTTGGTTTTATACGAAAGATAAGACCGATGTAGATGAACGAAGGCAGATGGTAAATACTTTTATAAGGCAAATCTAACTGATCTGTTAATGGCAGTATGGAATTCTCCTTTTCTTATCTAGCTTGAGTATAATTAGTTCCAACACTCACCTTCTTTCAGATTCTTACAATAATTTATCAGATTCTTATGGAAATACTTTTCCCAAAAATATGATTGGCAAAAAGACTTCAGCTACCGTTAATTAATTTCGGCACTATCAGCCTGCGGCTTTAATTAAATCGGCTGCCTTTTCACCAATCATTATAGTGGCTGCGTTTGTATGTCCCGTGATTAAAGTTGGCATAATCGAGGCATCCACGACTCGCAAGCCTTCAACTCCGTATACTCGTAGTTCGGGGTCTACGACTGCCATTTGGTCAATACCCATTTTGCAGGTGCCAACGGCATGATTGCCTGGGCTACAAATTTCTCGGATGTACGCTTCAAAGGCTTCATCACTTTGAACCTGGGAACCTGGTGCAATTTCCTCACCACGAAACTCGTCAAAAGCATTTTCTTCAAATAATTGGCGGATTAATTTAACTCCAGCAGTTAGAAGACGCACATCGGATTGATTTTGCAGATAGTTCAACCGAATTATTGGTTTATCTTGAGGGTCAGGTGTTCTTTTAGCATTACCTTTGGTACGTCGCAAACTGACACTGCCAATATTGTGAGGACGCATCAACATGACTGAACCGATGAATCCTGAAGCACAGTAGTAAGAGCTAGGAACTGCTTCATGAATTGGAGAAAACATAATCTCTAAATCTGGCGCCACGTCTAAATTTCCCTCGCTATGCAAAAACAATCCAGCTTCAGTTCCACTACTAGTTATCGCCAAGTCTATGTTCTGAGTTGACATATATGCTACAGGAACAACGATATGATCTTGCAAGTTTTTACCTACCCCAGGTAGATCAACCACAACAGAAATGTCCCTTGCTTGCAAGGATTTCGCATTCCCAATACCTGATTGCAGCAGCAGTTTGGGCGAATTAATTGTGCCTGCACTTAAAATTACTTCTTGGTTAACCCTGACTTGGTGCAATTTTCTCTCATGTAGATATTCCACCCCAACCGTGCGGGCACCTTCAAACAACAACCGAGTTACCAACGCTCCGGTTGTAACAGTCAAATTAGGGCGCCAAAAAATGGGTGAGACAAAAGCATTTGCAGCACTATGGCGCTTGCTATCTTTGATGTTTAACTGAAACAGCCCTACTCCTCTCTGCTTAATAGCATTGAAATCAGGATTATAGTCATATCCCAGTAACACACACGCCTCTACAAATCGTTGGGAAATGGTAGCAGGCGTCTCTATGTCGGTAACGTTTAACTCCCCATTAACACCGTGGTATTCGTTGGCACCGCGCTCGTAATGCTCAGATTTTTTGAAGTAGGGCAAAACATCCTGATAACTCCAACCGAAGTTGCCCAATGACTGCCAGTGGTCATAATCGTGAGAATTCCCTCGCACATAGAGCATGTTATTAATCGAACTACTGCCACCCAAGACTTTGCCACCAGAATAAAACATTTTACGATTATCTAGGTATGGTTCTGGTTCAGAGAAATAGCCCCAATCAATCTCAGACCCGATTAATTTTAGGCACTCTACTGGAATTTTAATTTCCGGTTTGGTATCCGGGTTTCCAGCTTCTAGTAACAAAACAGTTGTTTGACGGTCTTTGGTCAGACGATTAGCAACAACGCAACCAGCCGAACCTGCACCAATCACAACGTAGTTATATTGAGTCATGGGATTAGCAAATAAAACCAGAATTTCCTGTGAAGAATATTACATGGAAACATAGAAACACGTAGAGACGCGAGGAACATCGCGTCTCTACACAGAGAAAGGAATAAACCACCAACACACAAAAATATTAAGACGAGAGAACACACCAAAACTTTTGATAAGTAGGTGGGTAAAAATAAATCACTCTAGGTTTGTAGTTGCGCTGTCTTCACCAAGGCTTCACCACGGTTGTGATTCGTCAATTTTACATTTGTTTACATACAACAGTTTATTTTCGCCTACCTATTTATGAACAATTACTTATATAAGTGTACTAAGTCCCAATGCTTGACTGCTTTCAAATTCTTATTGCAATTTGTCAGATTCTTATGATAGATTGCGAGCTTGTGCGTGGTGTGACTTCAGTCAGGCACTTAAACTGTTACTTAAGAAGGTAGAAGGTATCTATGCTGGGGCAGCTATGATTCCCCATAAATAAATTTTTCAATTACAGTATGTTAAAACCTAACATGTCACATCAATTCAAAATTCAAAATTCAAAATTCAAAATTGCAATTAAGTAGGGGGGTACAAATAAAGTCAACTATGTCAACTTACGTAAAGCTCCATAAAGGCTTTAAAAATAAGGTTTTAAGCAATTTACATTTTTTAATCTAGTGGTACTTTTTCACGCTTACCTACTTAGTGCCTTGAAGAGTTTTTGGCGAAAACTTGAGTTACCTTATTATAAATAAGGCGCCTCTGGACGCTCGTAAAATGGCTAATAACGATATAGAACTTAGAAGGAAGAAGTACTTCGCGCTCAGTTCACAAATTGCCCATCTAGATAATGCACAATTACGCTCTCTGTTTGATAATAGTGAGTCAAAAGAGTCAAATTCAGGTTGGGGACTTAATCAGACTATAGTTTTTGGGGAATCTAAAGTCTTTGTTAAACGTGTTCCAGTTACGAACATTGAATATAACAACCTATTCTCCACCAAAAACCTCTATAACGTGCCAACACATTATAATTACGGTTTTGCTTCCTCTGGTTTTGGGTATTTTCGTGAACTTATTGCCCATATCAAAACAACTAACTGGGTATTAGAAGAAGCAATTCTTACCTTCCCGCTAATGTACCATTATCGGATTATTCCTTTTTTCGGACACCGTGCGGATGTGGATGTTGAAAAGTTAAGTAATAATCCAAACGTCCGGAATTATATGTTAGATAGAGTCAACGCCAATTATGAGTTGATTATATTTCTAGAGTATATACCGTATGTTCTGGATAAATGGCTGCAAGAAAACCCTAGTTTACTTCAAAAATCTTTAGATGATTTACGTGCGACGATTGATTTTTTGAGGACTAAGAAAATTATTCATTTCGACGCGCACTTTCAAAATATTCTAACCGATGGTGAGCGAATATATTTGACTGATTTTGGTTTGGTGCTTGACAAGAGTTTTGCGTTGACTCTTGATGAAGAGTCTTTTTTTGAGCAAAACATATTTTACGACTACGGAGAAGTTATGCGGAATATTGGACACCTAATTTGGGCGCCGTATGATTCATGCTCGGAAAACGATAAACGTAGGATAATGGAGAAATATGGCATTAAAGAAGGCTTAAAAAATTATGAACTGCGCTCTATATTACTCGACAACATTGAGCAAATACATACTGACGGAATTATGAAGCTAGATGAATACTATGTTGCTACCGTTGTTAAATACCGCAGCATCATTACTCTGATGCAAGACTTCTTTGTTGAAATGGCAAATAATAATATGAAAGATAAAGAGACAAAACTTCCTCATGTAAAATTAAGACGCCTGCTTCAAAAAACGGGTTTTCTTCCTAGTACTGAATTTAAATGAAATCTATTATTGCTTAACTATGCCTTTTGGTAGTGGCGTAACCTTATATTCTTTTGGAAAGTTGACATAAAAATAGAGACTGTACATTACAGTCTCTATGAGGTCTGCTTCTTATAAATCACTAAGTCAATTGTTAACGTTGCTGTAAGCGTTTGAAAACTTCATCACCCAAAGCACGCCAAGTTAGAGTGCCAACTTTTCCATCCACAACCTGAGCAATGTCTTTACGGTCTTCTTGGAAACGTCTGACAGCGTTCTCAGTATTTTGACCGAAGTCTGCATCAAATCTAACATTATAACCCAAAGGAATCAAAAGCTGTTGCAAGAGTCTGACAGCTTCACCTTGGTCTCCTCGTACTAATCTAGGTAGGCTGACAGCACGAGTCAAAGCTTCTAAAGTTGCAGTTGGCTGATTACTTGTTTGCATGATTCATCCTCTATAAATTACGTACATTTGTAAATACATTTTTGAGATTTAACCCAAATTGAATTTACGCTAAGAAATTTGGAAGCAGAACTACATATATCCCTTGCATTAATTAGTTAAGCAAGTAATATATTTCAAAACTTAGGGTCAATAATTCCCTTTTAACTCTGCATTATCAAACTTTTGCAAAAATTAATTTCGCTTAAATCAAATATTTTCAATAAGGTAATTAAATTACTAGAGTAATGAAAATATTTGATTCCTTTGCGCTCTGACATGGAGTAAAAAGCTTTCACTAATTAAAGACTTGTCACTTGCTTTTGAAAGCTAAACAAAATTAGTTACTTTATTCCACAGATTAAGACATTTGGAAATAGTAGATGCAACTTTTATCTAGTGTGTAAAAAAATTTACTTTTTTAACTCTACCTTTAGGCTTATTTTGAATTATGTCTCAAGGTTGATGACCTCGCACTATCGCCCTTTGAGTAAGGATTATGAGTATCTTAACTAATACGAGTAAAGCAATGATTTATGCTGCTATGACCAAAACAATTAATGCTACCTATGCATTTTTTCAAAAATTCTTTAGATTTTTTTTTAAATACACCTAAGGGTAGATACGCATAAGTTAAATTCAAAATTAATATTAGATGTGTTACTTTGTAAAAAAAGCCTCTTAACTTTTGTAGTCTTTATTATCTATCGAAAATTACACATAGAAATTTGCACAACTATAAAAGTCAGTAAACCCCATATTATAGAAGTGTAAAGTTTCCAACTTAGAATAGATATCAAATTAGACCAGAGTGTAAAGCTAAGGTTATTTTTTACAGATTATCTCTAAGATTATATATCGCGTTTCTCAGTTGAGTGAGATACAAATTAAATTAGTGAAAATATTGTGGGTTTTGCATCCTTGCATACCCAATTATCCTCAACCAAACCAGAAACCGTGATTAATTTTTTTGGGACTAAGTAATTATAAGGTGAAAATACCGCTATGAACGCTCAAGAAAATAACACTATTTATTTAGTCGTAGCCAATCACGAGGAACAATACTCGATTTGGCCAAAATGGAAAAAAGAGATTCCAGCAGGATGGAAATGTGTTGGAAAAGAAGGGTTTAAAGAAGAATGTTTGACTTACATCAAAAACACATGGAAAGATATGCGACCTCTTAGCTTACGTAGAGCGATGATGGAAGATGCGGAAATACAATTCAAAAATTAACATTAGACATCTCCGTCCAAGAAAAAGACACCTCTCCAAACCTCTCCCGTCGATAGGAGAGAGGCTTAAAACCCACATTCCCTAGGAGGGAAGGGGTAGGATGGTTAGGTCTGCGTATAATATCATGTCTGGTAGTATGACCATAATAAAATACTCTTAAATTCTTTGCGTCTTGGCGTCTACCCTGCGGGAAAACCTCCGGTTTATGCGTGAGGTTTATTATGGGTACGCAAGCGGACATGATATAAATCAGCGACGCCAAAATTGCAGAAAGGAGGTGAGTAGTTCGTAAGCCATTTGTCCAGTGGTAATTTGACCGTAAAGGCGATATTCAATGGGTCGTTGCAAAACACCATGCCATAAAAAATCTCGTACAAAGGCAAACCAGATGCTCGGACGACCCATGCGAACAATAGTTTTAAATTGATCCATAGGAGTTTGAACTATACCGTACCAGCATGTTAATGTTATAGAACTTTCTGAGGACTTGAGATAGTGCCACCATCCTTTGGGAATAAATAATACATCTCCGGGTTCCAAAAATCCATCCATAAAAGTTACATTTTTTACTTGTGGATGGGCTTTGATGTCTGGATTTTCACAGGAAACCTGGCTTTTAGTGTGATTATCAGCAAATGGATAGAGATTGGAAGAATCTTCTGGAGAAACTAAAACAGCCTTCTTAGTTCCGTGTATTTGCACTAAAAGGTTATCACACCAGTCATAGTGTAGCCCAGAGCAAGTGGATGCTCCTACCCATAGATTAGTAACATGTACATCCCATGCTCCTAATTTATTAAAATTGTAATCATTATGAAGGTCTTCAAAACAGTTCATATTTGCCTGATCGAAGTAGCAACGGTTCCCAGATTGCATTAACTCAACAAACTCACCGATGGTCATTTTCTGGCTGTAATTTTTATCTTTGTATACATATGGAACCTCTGTGTCAGGTAGATTTACTTTGGGAGTAATTTGGACATCTTTGTACTTAGTCGCAAAATATTTTGGTGTCCAAGATTTGACAGCAGTCCAAGATGTAGCAGCACCTTTTAAAATCACAGGCTGCATTGGTATAACATATTGGCGTTGAAACAATCCCCAATTAGCTTGTTTCAAAATAGGAAGGGGGATGCGTTTGGGCTGTGTATTATTAGCTGGTAGAGTTCCTTTTCCAAACAGACCATTTGTAGCAACAGTTTTTATCATAATGATTATCGAAAATCGATGATTAGAAGACGTTGTGTTCTCATGTGTAATTTAATTAGAGCCATTCGCAGTCAACAGTAAGCTCATTTCTCGCTTGTCCAGTATTTACTGTGGATTTTGGCTCAAATATAAGTACATGAGTTTCCTCTTCGGCAAAGGGAAGATGCTGAATATTTCGATTTATAATCGTGAAATCCCCTTCTCGAAGAACAAGCTCACGATTTTCTAACTTTATCTTTAGCTCTCCTTTAATCACCAGAAAAAACTCATCCTCGTTTTCATGATGATGCCAAACGAACTCACCCTTAAACTTCGCCACCTTGATAAACTGACCATTGAGTTCCCCGACGATTTTTGGATTCCAATATCTGTCAATTAGCTTCAACTTCTCAGCTAGGCAAACTCGTTCTGAAGCTAGATTATTCATATATTCGCCTCATTTATAAGAGTTTTCTATTCTTGACACAAATTAATTGCTCTTGAAAGCCTTTCCTTTTGTGGTATGTGTCGCGATACGATTATAAGTGAAATCGTTTTTTCCTGAGACCAATACTGCACCGTATTTTTCCAAATTAATACTGCTACCGTATTCGGTTACAACCTCAGTATCAGGATAAATTTTTACTGATGTCGGTACATAGCGAGCAGCATAGCCCAATCGCATTTGTTTTGTCTTTCCACTATGAGGGTGCGAAGCGTGCATTAGCGTTGACCAAAACATAACGAACTGTCCAGGACGCATAATCAGGGATACACTCTTTGATTCATCTGGCTTCCAATCTGGATCGATTTGTAGTTGGCGATAGTCGTACCCAAAGAAGCCTCGTCGAACGCTTTCTTTCTTGATTTTGTTGATTTGATTCATATCATAGTGCATTCTTTTACTTTCGTCGTAGTACATCGTGCGATGGGTACCTGGGATGAACTGAAGGCAACCATTTTCTATAGTCGCCTCAGTGAACGCTGTCCACACAGTTATTGTGCCACCGAAATCTTCAGCATCTGGCCATACTATTTGAGGAGACCCGGAAGCATTAGCAAATGTGTCTGCCTGATGCCAATCAGTACCTTCATTACCAGGATACTTCGGAAAGAACTCAGTACGCCAACACAAAACATCTGGTCCTAAAACACTGCTTACTCTGTCAACTATTTCTGGGCGACATATATGATCGGCCAAAAAAGGAAGGTCAAGATGTCGATCATAGTTTGAAATATTAGTAACTCCTGAAATTGCATCGCTATCTTTATAGACAGCATGACTACGGTCAAACATCTCAATGCGCTCGCGCTCCCACAATTCTTTCATTTCTTCCGGCTGGTATAAGGTAAAAGGACCTGCGTACCCACGTTCATGAAATATTGCTAGCTGCTCTGAAGTGAGACAAAACTTCCGAGGCTTATTTTGAGTATTCTGCATCAATCTATCTCCCTGTTAGGTAAAAATATCTGCCTATTTGTGCATGACGAAAATTCATTAATGTTCCTCTAGTGAAGAAACACTTTCAAAGTTCATTTAGAGGATGTTTGAAAAATTAGTTGAAGAGTAAAAAAGCCTACTCTGTATAAGCTATGAATCACAAAGAATGTAACAATCTCGTGGGACAACTTAGTAACAAAAGTAAATATACAGTAAATTTCAAGTTCATGAAGTACAAGCAGATAGCCAGGAATGACTGCCCAGGAATGACTGCCCACAAAAGTTTTGATATTAAGTTGACATACTTCATTTACTTCAAAAACGCTGTAAGTCTTTATGGCTGTGAAGAATTGAACACAGACAAAACCTTCCCCATTACAAGATATGAGTTTACTAACATCTTGCACTTTCCTAATAAGAAAAAGTTTTAGCGTATTATTCCTTACAGCTTAGTGTAAGTTTTAAGTATTTGTCAACTATTCAATTATATGAATTACTTATTAATATCTTCTGTAGTTATTCAATTTTATTAATAAAAATTTAGACGTCTGATTGTGGTGATGCCTTTTCTATACCCATAGACATATAAATTATGACCCATAGACATATAAATTTGTTTGCAGTTGAGGGTGAAGTCCACATTTTACAAGGTGTCATATTCAACTACAAACCTTTACGTTGTAACAGTTGCGTAAGTCCTGAGAGATAATAACTAAAAATTCTAGAAAGTTCTAGAGCGCTGATATTTCTATGTGCAGAATGTGCTTTGTAAACAAATATAAACTTGACTTTACATAAATTGTCTAGTAGTATCGTTGTAAATGTGTGATTATTTAACGTGAGTTCGACAGACTTAAAAAACGGCAGGGGGTAGTACAAATAAGTCTTTCGGGTAGATATCAATAAACGGATTTTTGGTAAAAATTCGGTTTAAGCTAGCGATAACTCCACACAGGTTTATTTAGTAGCACCCATTGTTGAAAAAAATTTTGTGTCGTGGGAAAAATCCCACAGGTAAAATATTCTAGAGAAGCGGCAAGTGGCGTATTTGCAAAATATCGGCCGCAATTATTAATTGTAAAATTAAAATCATGGCTCAATAGCTGTGTCAGTTAGATAAAACCGAGAGATAATTGTAGCCCGGATATAAGCAGTTAATTTGACCATAGAGCGAGACGAACAATACTTTATGAAATCGCTGGTCAGTTACGATGCAATACTCCAAGGGATAGCCCCAAAATACCAAAATACGTAGGTTGGGTTGAGGAACGAAACCCAACATTTTCCGTGGTTTGTTGGGTTTCCCAAAGCCTCAACCCAACCTACAAAAATCCTTAACCGAGCGATTTACGAAGTTGAGGAACGAAACCCAACATTTTCCGTGGTTTGTTGGGTTTCCCAAAGCCTCAACCCAACCTACAAAATCCTTAACCGAGCGATTTACGAAGCCAAAATTAAAAAGGAAGAATAACTTACTTGAAAAACTTACTTGGGGAAAGTATTTGTGTTAGTTGATATCTTATTACAAAGGGTTCAAATCCAGCCGAATCACAAAGGTTATATCTTTCTCCAAGATGGAGAAACCGAATCAGATAGCCTTACCTACAAAGAATTAGATAGACGTGCAAAATCTATCGCATCTCATCTCCAGCAGTGGAAAGGAGAACGAGCTTTATTGTTATATCCTTCTGGATTAGAGTTTATTGTGGCATTCTTCGGTTGTTTGTATGCTGGGGTAGTAGCAGTCCCAGTTTATCCTCCCAAACGCAATCAGAAACTGTCTCGGTTACTTTCTATAGTTAATGATTCCCAGGCTAAGGTAGCCCTGACAAGCACATCAATATTGGCTGACATTGGCCAAAGGTGGGAAAAAGAAACAGAGTTATTAAGCCAGTTAAAGTGGGTGACTACGGATGCCATTGAAGCAAATCCCCAAGAGTTTATACCTACATCACCAAAACCAGAGAGTTTGGCATTTTTGCAATACACTTCTGGTTCTACGGGAGCACCCAAAGGGGTGATGGTTACTCATAAAAATATCATTCACAACCAGCAGTTGATTCATCAGGCTTTTAGTCATAGTGAGAAAACTATTCTTGTAGGTTGGTTGCCTTTGTTTCATGATATGGGACTGATTGGCAATGTTTTACAGCCAATTTATCTGGGAACTCCCTGTATTTTGATGCCTCCAGTAGCATTTTTACAAAAGCCGATTTGTTGGTTAAAAGCGATTTCAAAATATAAAGCGACTACCAGCGGTGGGCCAAATTTTGCTTATGATTTATGTGCCAAAAAAATTCAACCAGAAGATTTAGCTAATCTTGACTTAAGTAGTTGGGATGTAGCTTTTAATGGGGCAGAACCATTACGAGCACAAACTCTAGAGCAATTTAGTCAAAAATTTGCACAGTGTGGTTTTAATTACAATGCCTTTTATCCTTGCTATGGCATGGCGGAAACTACTCTGTTTACTACGGGTGGAGATAAGAATCAAAAGCCAGTGATTAAGAACGCGCTAGCTGACCAGTCAGAAAAAACTTCGTTAGTAGAAAATAAAATTTCATCGGCAGAAAGCCCATTGCTGGTAGGATGTGGTCATACCTACATGGACACAACAGTAATTATTGCTAACCCAGAGTCGCTAATTCGCTGTGAAAAAGGGCAAGTAGGGGAGATTTGGGTATCTGGTGGGAGTATCGCCTCTGGGTATTGGAATCGTCCAGAAGCAACACAAGAAACTTTTCAAGCTTATCTAAAGGATACGGAAGAAGGACCATTTCTTCGCACAGGAGACTTAGGGTTTTTACTCGATGGGGAGTTATTCGTTACAGGACGACTCAAGGATATAATTATCATCAGGGGGCAAAACCATTATCCCCAAGACATCGAGCTGACGGTTCAGAAGAGTCATCCAGCACTGCGTCCTAATTGTGGGGCAGCCTTCTCTTTAGAAGTAGAAGGGGAAGAAAGAGTCGTAGTAGTACAGGAAGTAGAACGGAGTTACCTGCACAAACTAAATGTTGATGAGGTAATTGAAGCTATCCGTAAAGCCGTATCACAGGATCATCAGCTACAAATTTATGGAATTGTCCTGCTTAAAACTGCTAGCATTCCTAAAACTTCTAGTGGTAAAATACAACGTTATCTTTGTCGCAAGTTATTCTTAGAAGATGGTTTCTCAACAGTAGCAATCTGGAAATCTGACAACATTGCTTCCTCTTTTGAGTTACCAGTTCTAATCAATGCATACAAAGGAACCGAGAAAACTACTTACCCAAAATCAGACTTGCCAACCAGTGAGTTAATAAAACAGTGGGTAATTAAGTGGTTAGCGAAAGAATTAAAACTTACAGAGCAATCTATCGACTCCAGTAAATCTTTTGCTGACTACGGTTTAGATTCAGTTGTAGCAGTGCAGTTAGCTCAAGATTTAGGAGAATGGTTAGGAGAGGATTTAGATGCTACTATTGCTTGGAACTTCCCGACAATTGAATCTGTAGCAATTCATCTTGCTAGTAAATTGCAACTCGATTTGTCGTCACAGCCAGATCCAAAAATATCAAACCTAAAAAACCTTCGTGAAAATGATATCGAATCCTCAATTGCAGAGGGGCTGGAAAAATTAGAAAGTTTATTAGTAGATAACTAAAATGAGTAACAAAAAAATTGAGCCAATTTACTCACCACAGCGGTTACTTTTATCCCTTAACAAAGCAATTAAAAAACTAGAAGCAGTTGAACAGAGTAAAGCTGAGCCAATCGCTATTATTGGTATGGGGTGTCGTTTTCCAGGCAAAGCGAATCATCCTCAAGCCTACTGGAATCTCCTAAATAATGGGATTGATGCTATTACTAAAATTCCCTTAAAACGCTGGGATTGCGATGCATACTATGACTCTAATCCAGAAGCACCAGGAAAAATTTACACTCGATATGGTGCTTTTCTAGAAGACATAGACCAATTTGAACCTCAGTTTTTTGGTGTTTCTCCTAGGGAAGCAACAGGTATTGACCCTCAGCAAAGACTATTATTAGAAACAACTTGGGAAGCTCTAGAACATAGTGGACAGGCTCCAGAAAAACTCAGGGGTAGCCAGACAGGAGTATTTCTTGGCTTCTTTATGGAAGAATACTCACGCTTATCAGTTTATTCTGGCGATTACTCAAACATTGATGCCTACAATAGCTTAGGAAGTCTACAATCCTTAGCTGCAGGACGTTTAGCATATGTGTTTGATTTGCAAGGCCCAACTTTTCAAGTTGATACTGCTTGCTCCTCTTCCTTAGTAGCTATGCATCTTGCTTGTCAAAGCCTGCGTGCTAAAGAGTCCAACCTTGCGATTTCTGGTGGAGTTAACCTAATTCTTACTCCAGAAGTAACAATTGGTCTTTGTAAACTCAAAGCCCTATCTCCAGATGGTCATTGCAAAACTTTTGATGCCACTGCCAATGGTTATGTCCGGGGAGAAGGATGTGGTATAGTTGTACTCAAGCGTTTGTCCGATGCTTTGGCTGACAAAGATAATATTCTTGCTTTAATTAGAGGTTCAGCGGTTAATCATGATGGATATAGTAATGGTATTACTGCTCCCAATGGTACTGCTCAAGAAGCAGTAATCCGTCAGGCAATCAAAAATGCCAAAGTCGAGCTAAAGAATATTCAATATGTAGAAACTCACGGAACAGGAACACCTTTAGGAGACCCTATTGAAGTCTTGGCTCTAAGCAAAGTATTAAGCGCAGGACGAACTAAGGAAACCCCTTTGCACATTGGTTCGGTTAAAACTAACTTTGGTCATTTAGAAGGAGCGGCCGGAGTTGCATCTTTAATGAAAGTGGTTTTGGCTTTGCAACACCAAAAAATTCCGCCCCATCTTCACTTCCAAACCCCCAGCCCTTATATTCCTTGGGAGAAAATTCCTGTTAAAGTACCGACCGAAGCTATTCCCTGGCCAGAAAAAGAAGGGAGTAGATTAGCCGGAGTCAGTTCCTTTGGAATGAGTGGAACAAATGTTCATTTAATTCTTGAACAAGCACCGCAACCTCAAACAGCCACATCCACAACTGAGCGTCCTTGGCACATTCTCAACCTCTCATCTCAAACTCCATCCGCTTTGCAATCTTTAGCTAAGAGCTATGAAGCATTTTTAGATGCTCATCCAGAAATTTCCCTTCCCGATATTTGCTTCACAGCCAGCACTGGACGCTCCCACTTTAATCATCGTCTAGCTATTGTTACATCTAACAAACAAGAATTAGCCGATAAATTAGCAAAAATTAGTGCGTCAGAAGAAGCTAATGGCGTATTTTCTGGAAAAATTACCAGTAATAGTAAATCACCTAAAATTGCCTTTTTATTTACTGGACAAGGTTCCCAATATGTAAACATGGGAAAACAGCTTTATCAAACTCAACCCGTTTTTCGTCAAGCCTTAGAGCAGTGCGATAAAATTCTCAAATTTTATTTAAAAAAATCTATTTTAGATGTTCTTTATCCTGAAAATAACCAAAATTTAAATAGTTCTGTTATCGACCAAACTGCTTATACTCAACCCGTCTTATTTGCCTTTGAATATGCTCTTTTTCAGTTATGGCAAGCTTGGGGAATAAAACCGGATGTGGTTATGGGTCATAGCGTAGGAGAATATGTCGCAGCAACAATAGCAGGAGTATTTAGTTTAGAAGATGGCTTGAAATTGATTGCTACTCGCGGCAAATTAATGCAGCAGTTGCCAGCAGGTGGGATGATGCTATCTTTAATGGCTCCTGTTGAAGAGGTAAAATCAGCAATAACAGGCAAGCCAAATGTTGTTATTGCTGCTTTCAATGGGCTTCAGAGCACAGTGATTTCTGGTGCAAAAGAGGTTGTTCAAGATATTGCCGCTCAGATGGAAGCTAGAGGGTTTAAGAGTAAAGAACTAGAGGTCTCTCATGCCTTCCACTCACCTTTAATGCAACCAATGGTAGCAGAGTTTAAACAAGTAGCTGAGCAGGTGAACTACTCTCAGCCTCGCATTAAGTTAATTTCCAATGTTACAGGGCAGATAGCGACAGAAGAAGTCGCAACCCCTGAATACTGGTGTAGTCATATACTCTCCCCTGTTAACTTTGCTACAGGAATGGAAACTTTACATAAACAGGGGTGCGACATATTTTTAGAATGTGGCTCAAAGCCAGTTTTGCTGGGAATGGGACGGTGGTGTTTGCCAGATGATGCAGGAATATGGTTGCCTTCGCTGAGATTTGGGCAGGATGATTGGCAGCAAATGCTCATCAGTTTGAGTCAACTATACGTCAGAGGAGTAAAAGTGGATTGGAAAGGCTTTGACCTAGATTATCCTCAACGACGCAAAGTGATTTTGCCCACTTACCCATTTCAAAGAAAAAGCTATTGGTATAGTACAAGAGAACCCACAGCCATGAACAAAGATGGATTATTATCTAATTCCTCTGCAAAATCTGACTCTGCAAAATCTGAGATTCAAGCCGAACAGCCTGACCAGCACAGCACGGTACAACGCAGAGAGCAGGTTATAACAAAATTGCGATCGCTCATCGGCAATGTCTTACAGCTTCCTCCAGAGGAAGTGGATATTCACAAATCTTTGCTGGAAATGGGGGCAGATTCCATTATTTTTTTAGAAGCGGCACAAAACTTAAAGAAAAATTTTGGGGTTAACTTAACTATTCGTCAGCTATTTGAAGAACTAAACACTTTAGATGCTCTTGGCAATTATATTGTCAGTCATATGCCTGATGGGCTTGAATTAGAAGAATCATTAGCAGATAAAGTAAATACTGCTAGTGTAAATAGCTCAATAAATAGCTCAATAAATAGCTCAACTTTTGAACTAGAGTCTCCCAGTAATGTTTCAACTTCCAAGATAAATCGTCAGTCAACAGAATTAAACTTTGCAGAAAACTTTACAGAAAACATTAACCAACATTCTAATAATGTAAATTCTCCTGATTCCAGCCAAGTTGACAGAACAGGTTTAGAGCTAATAATGAGCCAACAGCTTCAAACTATGGCTCAAATTAGTGAGAAAGCCATTGCTCAAATGTCTCAGTTAATGACAGAGCAACTTTCAGTTTTAAAAAAGCAAGGTACGGCAACTGACCCTCTACCGATAACTCAACCTCTTGAGATTATTAAAAGCAAACCCATTGTTCAAGAACAAGCTTTTCAAATCAACCGGACTTCGGGGAAGACTCATCAACCCTTGAACGAGAGTAAAGCCTGTTTGCAAGTGAATCAAGTAATGCAGTTTAGCCTGTATTACTTTGGCAGCTACGAAGCTGAATTTTCCAAGGATAAGTACACCCTCTTATTTGAAGGTGCAAAATTTGCAGATAAAAATAACTTTACGGCTATCTGGCTCCCAGAGCGGCACTTTCATGCTTTTGGGGGATTTTCGCCCAATCCATCCTTGCTTGCGGCAGCTTTAACCCGAGAAACCCAGTCAATTCAGCTACGAGCTGGGAGTGTTGTTCTCCCTATCCATCATCCAATTAGAGTTGCTGAGGACTGGGCTGTAATTGATAACTTTTCGCAAGGGAGAGTGGGGGTTGCTTTTGCCTCTGGTTGGCATCCCAATGACTTTGTTTTTGCTCCAGATGCTTATGAGCACAGACGCGAACTCATGTTTGAGAGCATTAAAACAGTCCAAAAACTCTGGCAAGGGGAGCCGACTCAGTTTATTAACGGAGCAGGCACTTCCAATGAAATCAAAATTTTTCCGATGCCTGTACAAAAAACCCTGCCGACTTGGATTACAATCGTTAACAATCCAGAAACTTATATTAAAGCAGGGGAAATTGGTGCTGGAGTTTTAACCAACCTCATGGGTCAAACGATTGAAGACCTTGTTGATAATATTAAACTTTATCGCGAAGCTCTGGCTCAACACGGTCATGAGCCAACTTCTGGAAAAGTAACAGTTTTACTTCATACTTTTGTTGGTAATAACTTACAACAAGTTCGAGAACTTGCTCGTCAACCTTTTTATAACTATCTCTCTTCATCCTTAGGATTATTCCAATCATTGGTCAAAAGTCAAGGCTTATCAGTAGCAAACTTTGAGGAGCTTTCCGAGGATGACAAAAACTACGTCTTGTCATCTGCCTATGACCGTTATGTTCAAACTAGTGCGCTGATTGGCACACCCGAGTCCTGTGCTCAAATTGTGGAAAAACTACTTGCTATTGGTGTAAATGAGATTGCTTGTCTGATTGATTTTGGAGTAGACCAAGAAAATGTTTTAGCAAATTTACCTTACTTGAACAGGTTGAGAGAAAGTTTTCAAGAAAGTTTTCAAGAAAGTTTTCAAGAAAATTGTCAAAACTCTCAAACTTTTGAGAAGCGCTCTCCAGATTTAGATTGGTTGTATACTCTTAAATGGGAAAATCAACCAAGTTCTGTTGCTGGCAATAAACTAAACTTAACCGAAGTAACTGGACGCTGGTTAATTTTTGCAGATGAGCAAGGTGTTGGGAATTCGCTAGCTGATGGAATCAGTGCTAAAGGTCAAAGCTGTTCGCTCGTCTATGCTTCAAACAACCACATCGCATCAGATACTCATAATACTCACATAATTAACCCAACAGACCCTAATGCTTTTAGTGAGCTTTTAGAAAACTATACATCAAGCAATCAATTACCAATTCTAGGAATTATCCATCTCTGGAGTCTCAACACTCCTGTAATCGAGAACTTAACTGTTGATGTTCTTGAGGACGCTCAACAACTTATTTGTGGTAGTGCTCTTTCGCTGGTGCAAGCGACTATCAGCAAAATTGATTCCAAAGATACCGCTCCTAAATTTTGGTTCGTTACCCAGCAAGCTGTTACACCTGCTAACATCCTCCCCACTGGATTTATACAAGCTTCTTTATGGGGATTTGCCCGAACCGTGGCTATGGAATATCCTAAAAATTGGGGTGCTTTAATTGATTTAGATACCCACCGCTCTGTTTCCGAGCAAGCCGAAGAATTACTTAGGGAACTAACCACTTCTCAAGGTGAAGATGAGATTGCGCTACATCAGGGAGAGCGATATGTTGCTCGTTTAGTTCGCTATTCAATTGCCGATGAAATCACTCATACCTCAGAAGACCTTAGCAACGGCTTTACTGGTCGTTCAAACAATTTTTTACAACGAAATGACACCTCAACTCCTAGCAAGCAATTGGTCGGAACGACTTTAATTACCGGAGGACTCGGAGTACTCGGTATTAAATTTGCTCAATGGCTAGTTACTCAAGGAGTTAAGCATCTAATCCTTTGCGGACGTCGAGTCCCTTCGGCAGAAGTTCAGCAAACCATAGCCAAATTAGAAAAAGCGGGGATAAAAATTAAAGTCGTACAGGTCGATGTTAATAATGCTACTGAGGTATCTGAGTTATTAACTCAAATTAAAAATCAAGAGCAAGAAAGCTGGCCACCCCTTCGCAATATTTTCCATCTAGCGGGGGTTATTGATGATAAAGGTTTGGCTCAGCAAACTTGGCAGCAATTTAAGACTGTCCTAGCTCCTAAAGTTTTAGGTACCTGGAATCTACATATGCTGACCCAAGACTTACCCCTTGATAACTTCGTAGTCTTCTCCTCAATCGCAGCTTTGTTGGGGTCTCCCGGTCAAAGCAACTATGGGGCTGCTAACGCTTTTATTGATGCTTTAATACACTATCGTCGAGTTCAAGGACTCCCAGGATTGAGCCTAAATTGGGGAGGCTGGAGTGAAGCTAAGGTGACCAGTCATTTTGATACTCATCTCCAACAGCTTTGGAAAGATTATCTCAATCAGCGCTGGCAAGAGATTGGTATTGAGCTAATTGACCCTCAACAAGGCTTCCAGGTGTTGCAAAAATTACTAGGAAGCGAAATTGCTCAGGTTAGTATTATACCAATTGATTGGTCAAGGTTCAGTAAAACCCCTGGCATCAATCAACGGCCGCTCTTATCAAGTTTTATTAAGCCACTAACCTCTCCAGATACCACACCGGATACCACACCAGATACCACACCTATTAGAGTTTCTTTAAGTCAAGGGCAAAAGCAACTGTGGATTTTAGCTCAAGTTTCACAAGCCGGTTCAATAGCTTACCATACTAGCGCTTACCTGGAATTGCGGGGTCATCTAGAGCTAGAATACCTGAAGCAGGCTGTTCAACAAGTTGTTAATCGCCATGAAGCCCTGCGAACAGCGATAGACCCCCAAGGAGAATGGCAGCAAATTTTACCCAGTGTGAACCTTGAAGTATCGTTGATTGACTACTCTTCTTCTTTGCTGGAGACAGAAAATGCTCAGCAGGCACAAATAAGCACCTGGCTAGGGCAAAGAAACTGCATACCTTTCGACCTGACAATCGCTCCTTTACTCCGTATTGAGGTGCTTAAGCTAGCACCCAAACGCCATATTTTGATAATCGTTGGACACCATATTGTCATAGATGGGTGGTCTGCAGAAAATATTTTGCAGGAAATTAGCCTCTTCTATTCTGACCTCTGCAACGGCTTAGTAAACTCTTTTAAACCACCTTTACAATTTAGAGAGTTTTTAACCGGGCAAAACCAGCAAAGCCAAACGAAAGGTATGATGGCGCACAAGTATTTTTGGTTAGCACAGTTGGCAACGAAACCACCAATACTGGAGTTACCAGCAGACCAAATTCGTCCTCCCGTCAAAACCTATAGAGCCAGTCGTCAGCAATTAGAACTCGACCCCGGCTTTTGCCAACAGTTGCGAGCGTTCAGCAAGGAGCAAAAATGTACTTTATTCATGACTCTTTTAACTGGGTATCTAATCTTACTCCATCGCCTTACCAAACAAAATGAAATTGTTGTTGGAATTCCCACTAGCGGGCGGTCGCTCCTCGAAAGTCAAACAATGGTTGGTCATGCCTCCCATTTATTGCCGATTCAAAGTTTTCTAGGAAAAGAACCCATAACAGCCGAAGACTTTTTAGCTCGTACTCGCACTAGGTTGCTAGATACCTACGAGCATCAGGACTACCCCTTTGCTGAACTGTTAAATCAACTTGAGTTAAAAACTGACCTCAGTAGTCCTGCTTTAGTGTCTGTAACCTTTAACCTAGAACCACCTATTCCTACTGCGCCAATGGGCAATTTAGATATCAAGCTGCTCCCAAGACCTCTAGATTTCAATCATTACGATGTTGACTTCAACCTCATTGACCTAAAGACGCACTTGGTATTAGAAGCTGCTTATAACAAAGATTTATTTCAAGAGGAAACAATCCAACGATGGATAGGGCATTATTGCACTGTATTGAAAGCCCTTATTAACAATCCTCAACAATATATAACAACTTTACCTTTGTTAGCTGAACAGGAGCAACATCAACTGCTGGTAGAGTGGAATGACACAGTGGCGAATTATCCTAAGCACCAGTGCATCCATCATTTGTTTGAAGCGCAAGTGAAGTCCACACCCAATGCTATAGCGGTAATTTTTGAAGACGAGCAACTAACTTATCAAGAGCTAAACGCTCGTGCCAATCAATTAGCGCACTATCTCCAAAACTTAAACATTAGACCTGAGACGTTGGTAGGTATTTTTGTCAAACGTTCCATTGAGATGATTGTAGGCTTGTTGGCAATTCTTAAAGCGGGGGGTGCTTATATACCTCTTGACCCCAATTATCCCCAGGAACGGTTGAGTTATATGATGGCTGATTCGGGTATATCAGTGTTGTTGACTCAAGAGTCGTTACTGGAATCTTTGCCAAAACACCAAGCACAAGTGGTTTGTTTGGATAGTGATTGGGGGGAAATAGAGCAACACAGTCATGAAAATCTTGATATTAGGATATCTTCAGATAATTTGGCTTATAGCATCTACACTTCTGGGTCAAGTGGACAACCCAAAGGAGTATTGGTAACACACCAGAATTTAGTAAATCATAGTAGTGCGATTGCATCTGAATATAATTTGAGTTCCTGGGACAAAGTGCTACAATTTGCTGCTTTGAGTTTTGATGTTGTAATGGAAGAAATCTTCCCTTCTTGGTTAAGTGGTGCAACAGTAGTGTTAAGTCCACAGGAACTATTTGCTTCCTTTACAGACTTGCTTGAATTTATCAATACACAAAAATTGACCGTATTAAATTTACCAGCAGCATTTTGGCATGAGTGGGTCTTGAATTTATCCCAATCTCAGGAATATTTACCAAACTCTTTGCGTTTGGTGGTTGTCGGTAGCGAACAAGTCCAATGGTCAAGAGTCGCTATGTGGCAAAAATACGTTGGTAATCACATCAAACTATACAATGCATATGGGCTAACAGAAACGACGATTACAGCAACAGTTTACCAAGTAGATTTGAGCGACCAACAAGAAAAAACTGGTAGTGTACCTATTGGTCGTCCCATAGCCAACACTCAAGTTTACATTTTAGACAGCAATTTGCAACCAGTAGCTGTTGGTGTCACTGGGGAACTCTATGTCGGGGGTGATGGCTTAGCTAAAGGTTACCTCAATCGTTCAGAACTAACCAAAGAAAAATTTATCCCAAATCCTTTCACTGATTCTAAATCAAATAACAAATCAAAACGGCTTTACAAAACAGGCGACCTTGCCCGCTACAATAATAATGGTAACGTTGAATTTGTTGGTCGCACTGATAACCAAGTGAAAATTAGGGGATTTCGCATCGAACTTGAGGAAATCGAAGCAGTCCTCAACACTCACCCCCAAATCCAACAAGCTGTAGTTATTGCCACAGAAGATATTTCTGGTAATAAACGCTTAGCCGCCTATGTAGTTATGATAGATTTATCACTCACTCTTCACCAACTACGTGAATTCCTCAAACCCAAGCTACCACAATACATGATGCCTAGTGTCTTTGTTACTTTAGACACCCTACCTTTAACAACCAACGGTAAACTAGACCGCAAAGCACTACCAGCGCTTGATGGAGAAATTAGCTCAGAACAGGAATACGTAGCACCACGTACAGAAATAGAAAAAATACTAACTAACATTTGGCAAGAAATACTGCTAAAAGAAAAAGTCAGCATCCACGACAATTTCTTTGAAATCGGTGGGGACTCTATCCTGAGCATTCAAGTAGTCTCCCGTGCCAAAAACTCAGGAATACAAATTACTCCCCAACAAATATTCCAAAATCAAACTATCATCGAACTAGCCAATGTTGCAAATACAACAGCTACTGTCATTGCTCAACAAGGTATAGTTACTGGAGTTGCACCTTTAACACCAATCCAACATTGGTTCTTCGCAAAAAATAAACAAGAAGTACAGCATTTCAATCAATCAGTTTTATTGCAGGTTCCTAATTATCTGCAAACCGAATTAATTGAAAGAGCCTTGAAAAAATTACTAGAGCATCACGATGGTCTGCGTTTACGATTCACATCAGTTGTAACCGAACAAACACAAACAAACCATGTTTTAGATGATGTTGTACCATTTACCGTAGTAGATTTATCATCAACTCCCCAACTCGAACAAGCAGAAGCTTTATCAAAAATTGCCACAGAATACCAAGCCAGTTTAAACTTATCAGATGGACGATTGATGCAAGTGGTGATGTTTAACTTGGGTAAGGAGAGTGATGCGCGTTTACTAATTATTATCCATCACCTAGCAGTAGATGGTTTGAGTTGGCGAATTTTATTATCTGACCTACAAACAATTTATCAGCAACTAATCACTCAACAACCGATACAACTGAGTGCGAAAACAACAGCATTTATTGATTGGGCAAAAAAATTAAACAGTTATGCACAATCAGAAATTATCAAACAAGAGTTAGACTATTGGCTGAATAAAGACTGGTCATTAACAACACCATTACCGTTCGATAATGCTTACACTCAGCAGGAAAATACAGTTGGTAGTGCTGCTTCGGTGTCAGTCAAATTAAGTGTAGAAGAAACCCAGGCTCTGCTGGGGTCAGTTAACGAAACTTACAACACACAAATTAACGATATACTACTAAGTGCATTAGCAATTTCATTAGCATCCTGGACGGGTAATTCAAATCTACTAATTGATTTAGAAGGACATGGCAGAGAAGAACTATTTTCGGATGTAGATTTATCGCGAACGGTAGGTTGGTTTACTAGCTTGTTCCCAGTATTATTACAACTACCAAAATTAGACCAACTAGCATCAATCATTAAGTCAATTAAAGAACAATTACGAGGAATTCCCAATCGGGGTATTGGCTACGGGATATTGCGTTACTTGTGTGAAGATGTATGTGAAGATACAAGTGTTAAACAACAACTACAGACGATTCCTACTCCAGAAATTTGTTTTAACTACCTAGGACAATTTGACCAACTACAATTACCAACTGGTTGGAAAATTGCGTCTGAATCCACCGGAGCTAACCATAGTTTCCAGCAAAATCGCAGCCATTTATTAGATATTAATGCTTTAGTGGTAGAAGGTGAATTACAAATGAATTGGACTTACAGTAGTAATGTTCACACTCATAGCACAGTAGAAAATTTGGCAAATAGTTATATGAGGGAAATTAGGTCAATAATAGAACACTGTCGCTCGGAAAATGCTTTTGAATATACACCTAGTGATTTTCCTTTAGCACTGTTAAATCAAAAAGAACTTGATAATTTATTAGCTGAATTCAAAACTGAAAAAATAGAATCAATTTACCCACTTTCTCCTATGCAACAGGGGATGCTGTTCCATAGCCTTTACGCTCCTGAAAGTGGAGTATATTTCGACCAAATTACCTTTAATGTTAAAGGTAATATCAATTTCCTTGCTTTTAAATCGGCTTGGGAAAAAGTTTTACATAGACATCCAGTTCTACGTACATTTTTTGTTTGGGAAAATCGCCAAACACCATTACAAATAGTACTGAAACAAGTTAATTTACCTTGGAGTAATCTTGATTGGCAAGGACTATCTTTAACAGAACAACAACAGCAATTAAATCAATTATTGCAAACACAAAAAGAGCAAGGTTTTCAATTCAACCAATCACCATTGATGGAGTGTACGTTAATTAAACTAAGTGAAGATACTTGTACTTTCATCTGGAATCACCACCATATCCTTATTGATGGATGGTGTTTGTCAATTATCTTTAAAGAAGTATTAAGTTTCTACCAAGCCTCACTTGAAGGTAAAACTCTTTGTTTGCCAACACCACGTCCCTATCAGGATTATATTGCTTGGTTACATTCTCAAGACAAGAAAGCTGCAATCGAGTTTTGGCAACAAACTTTGCAAGGTTTTAAGACTCCCACTTCTCTAGTTGTAGATAAGCCAAAGTCTCAAAAACAAGAAAAACTATCGGATTATAAAACGGATTATAATAAACTTGGATTACGTTTCTCTGCTCAGTTGAGTAATCAATTACAATCTGTAGCGCAACAATATCATCTAACTTTATCGACTATAGTGCAAGGTGTATGGGGTTTACTATTAAGTCATTATAGTGGTGAACAAGATGTAGTATTTGGTGTGACTGTTTCTGGTCGGACTAGTAGTTTACCTGGGGTGGAAAATATGGTAGGATTGTTGATAAATACCTTACCCTTACGTCTGCAAATATCTCCACAACAACAAATAATACCTTGGCTCGAACAAATACAACAGTTAATAGTAGAATTACAGGAGTACTCTTACACTCCCCTGTTTGAGATTCAAGCTATGAGTGAGCTACCAGGGGGAATACCTTTGTTTGAGACCCTTGTTGGGTTTGAAAATTATCCAATCGACAGTTCTTTGTTCAATGAAGGTGGCTTACTACAGCTAAGCAATATACAGAGTTTTGGGCAAAATAATTATCCACTAACTTTAGTTGTAGTGCCCAGGAATGAATTATTTATTGAGATTCGTTACGATACTCTTCATTTTAAAGAGGATAAAATAAAATGGATGTTAGAACACTTGCAAACTATTTTTTCAGCAATTGTAGAAAATCCTCAACAGGCTGTGGGTGAATTACCTTTACTCAAAGAGTCAGAAAAACAAAAATTGTCGAAAAAATCCCTTAAAAAATTAAAACAAATCAAACGCAATTTAATTAAGGTAGAAGGCTTTGCTGATTGAAACTACAGCAGATTTTAGGTGAGCAGGGTACAAGCCAATACTGCTCGGTTAAGCCCCAAAATATCCAAATAGGTAGGTTGAGTTGAGGGACGAACGCGAGTGCGTCCGCTTCGGATAACCCAACAAATACAACGTTTCGGTTGGGTTTCCGTTATTCCTCAACCCAACCTACAAAATCTCTTAATCGAGCAGGGTACAAGCGGGCGGGCAAGGATGCCCACCCCACAATAAATTTGATATTTTTTTGTGTACTTCATTTACCTGCAAACTGCTGTATAAATGAGTCTTATGTCAGATAGAAAAATATTAACTTAAACCAACTTAAATAATGAAAGAACAAAATTCACTACCGAAAACATCTAATTTTTCAAATTTGAAAAATGTCAAGCGTCGGGCTGTTGGTTTATCCCCAACAGAACTAATTGAAGCAGGCTTTATTTCTTCCCAACAAACAATTCCTCTTGTTATTCAACCTCTAGTTGATGGATTAGACATCACACAATGGGCTGACAATAATCGAGACTTGGTAAAAACTTTGCTCTTACAACATCGAGCTTTATTATTCCGAGGCTTTAAAGTAAAAACAACACAACAATTTCAAGAGTTTGTTAGAGCTACTTCTGATGGAGAATTGCTCAAATACGTAGACCGTAGTTCACCTCGGACAACAGTAGGAGAACAGGTTTACACATCTACAATTTACCCAGCAGAATACCCGATATTACTTCACAACGAGTTAACTTATACAATAAAATATCCACTGAAAATTTATTTCTGCTCTCTAAAAGTTGCCCCCTACGGTGGTGCAACTCCGATTGCTGATGGACGCAAAATTTATCAGCGGATTGATGAGAAAGTTCGCAATCAATTTATCGAAAAGAAATGGATGTTAGTTCGTAATTATAACGATGGCTTTGGGCTTCCGTGGCAAGAAGTTTTCCAAACTGATGACAAAGCCAAAGTAGAAGCATATTGCCAAGAAAACTCCATCGACTTCACTTGGAAAGAAGGTTCGCGCTTACAAACTCGCCAAATTCGTCAGGCAGTTCATTACCATCCTCAAACAAAAGAACCACTTTGGTTTAACCATGCTGCTTTCTTTCACCACACAAATTTACTTTCCGAATTTAATGAACACGAACTTCCATACAATACTTATTATGGAGATGGGAGTGTCATCCCTCCTGCTATAATTGAACATATTAATCAAGCTTATAACGAAGAAAAAGTAATTTTTTCCTGGCAAGAAGGAGAAATTTTAATGCTTGATAATATGAGTATTACTCATGGAAGAGAATCTTACAAAGGTGAACGGCAAGTTCTAGTTGCAATGAGTGACCCATTAACATCTGTAAACTCAGATTTTTCATAATACATACAGGAGAAAAAAAATGGATATGATTGAAGGCTTTGAATTATCACCTCAACAAAAACATCTTTGGAAACTACAATACTCTTCGCCAAATTTTCCCTATCGTGCCCAGTGTACTGTACAAATTAAAGGCAAAATCAAGCCAGCTACTTTAAAAACTGCTATCGATAAAGTAATATCGAGTAATGAGATTATTCGTACTACTTTTAATTCTGTGCCTGGAATGACTTTACCGTTACAAGTTATTGCTCCTAATTGTAATTTAAATTTCAGCGATTACGATTATACGGGAATAGAATTAGAAGCACAGTTAACTCAAATAGAATTGTTGTGGAAGCAATATAATCAGTTACCTTTTGATTTTTCTGATAACTTACTTTTTAGTTCTGCATTAGTCACTCTTTCAGAACAAGAGTCTGTACTATTATTTAACCTTCCTGCACTATACGTTGATATCAAAGGGCTTAATAATTTAATACTAAAAATTTTCAAGTTTTATGATGCTTCTACTAAAGGCAAAGAAATTGTTGAAGAAGTGCTACAATATGTTGATATCTCCGAATGGCAAAATCAACTACTTGATAACGAAGAACAAGAACTAATTCTTGCTAAGGGTTACTGGCGTAAACATAACATTACTGATTGCTTAAGTGTAAAATTGCCTTTTGAAAAAAAATTTACTCAGGAAAGCGGCTTTGAACCTCGTTATTTGACTTTTAATGTTATCCCTAGCCAAGTAGAGCAAATCTCAGAATTTATTAAAAAAGAAAAAGTTTCAATTGATTTATTTTTCCTCACGTGCTGGCAGGTACTTCTGTGGCGTATAATTCAAAAACCAGAAGTATTTGTTGGGGTTGGTTGTGAAAATCGAAAGCACGAAGATTTGCAAGATTCTGTTGGTTTATTAGCCAGATATTTACCCCTCAAGTCTAGTTTTCAGGAAGGCTTGTTGTTTCAGGATGTTCTTAAACAGATACAACTGAAATTAGATAATATTTATACCTGGCAAGAATATTTTAGCTGGGAGTCAATCATTGATGAAAATAAAGATGAAAACAAAAGTTATGTAAATACTGCTTTTATACCCTTTAGTTTTGATTTTTCTAAACAATATAAACATATTGTAAATGATATTTGCTTTTCTATTGTCAAACGCGATATCTGTTTTGACAAATTTAAAGTTAAACTAAGTTTAACTCAAAACCAGGATGATTTAGTCGCACAATTACATTACGATACTAATTTATTTGATGAAGACTATATTCAATGTCTAGTCGAGCAATTTCAGACCCTATTGTCTGGTATTTTGAATGACCCTGAGACAGTCATTGACAAAATACCAATCCTCAGCGACATTGAGCGCGAAAAAATTCTAGTTAATTTCAATGATACGAGTTATGATTATCCTAAAGACAAATGTATCCATCATTTATTTGAAGAGCAGGTAAGAAAAACACCTAAAGCTGTAGCAGTGGTTTTTGAGAACCAGCAGTTAAGCTATTATCAATTAAATCAAAGAGCTAACCAAGTAGCACATCACTTACAAAGCTTGGGAGTTAAACCAGAAAAGCTGGTAGGTATTTGTGTGGAACGTTCTATTGATATGGTGGTG
Source organism: Scytonematopsis contorta HA4267-MV1 (assembly GCA_019359035.1). Lineage (GTDB taxonomy): Bacteria > Cyanobacteriota > Cyanobacteriia > Cyanobacteriales > Nostocaceae > Scytonematopsis > Scytonematopsis contorta. Next base: position 33,591 of record JAHHIC010000048.1, read on the forward strand.
GGAATGTTGGGAATACTTAAGGCTGGAGGTGCATATATACCCCTTGACCCCAATTATCCTCAAGAACGATTGAGTTATATGTTGGCAGATTCAGGTGTTGAAGTGTTATTAACTCAACAGTCTTTGCTTAAATCTTTGCCGCAAAACCAAGCACAGGTAGTTTGCTTAGATGCAGATTGGGATATAATTTCTAAACAGAGCGAAGATAATCCTAAGTGTAGAGTGAAATCAGAGAATTTGGCTTATGTCATGTACACTTCTGGTTCTACTGGACAACCTAAGGGGGTTGCAATTGAACATCACTCTGTTTTAAATCTTGCAGAGGGTCTGTATCAAGCTATTTATGCTAAAATTGAGACTTCACCGCTGCGAATAAGTTTGAATGGGTCTTTTAGTTTCGACACTTCTGTAAAACAGTTCGTTCAAATACTTTACGGTCACACTCTTGATATAATACCGACAATAGTGAGATTTGATGGAGATGCCTTATTATCTTACCTGCAAGACCACAAAATCGACGTATTTGACTGCACACCATCACAACTGGAACTGTTGATAACCGCAGGATTACTATTGGGTGATGATGTTCCTAAATACATACTGGTAGGAGGAGAAGCTATTTCCCCCGACCGTTGGCAAGCTTTAACTCAGGTAAAAACCATTAATTTTTACAATGTTTATGGTCCAACGGAATGTACTGTTGATGCTACAGTTTGCAAATTGCGAATCTCTGATAATCAGCCTATCATCGGTCGTCCTATTGCCAACACCCAAATATACATCTTGGACGAACAACTGCAACCATTACCCATTGGTGTTTGTGGAGAATTATATATCGGGGGTGATGGTTTAGCTAGGGGTTATCTTAACCGACCAGAATTAACACGAGAAAAATTTATCCACAATCCCTTCCAGAACTCAAAATTCAAGGCATCCTTGGGGAATACCTCTGGTCTACAAAGTTCAAAATTATATAAAACTGGGGATTTGGCTCGATATTTGCCTGACGGTAACATCGAATTTCTTGGTCGCATAGACAACCAGATAAAGATTCGCGGTTTCCGTACCGAATTAGGAGAAATTGAAGCTGTCTTAAATGCCCATCCCCAAATCCAACAAGCTGTAGTTATTGCAACAGAAGATGTTTCTGGCAACAAACGCTTAGTTGCCTATATAGTTAAATCGGATGAATCACTCACCATCAATCAACTAAGTGAATTCCTCCTTTCAAAACTACCAGAATACATGTTGCCCAGTGATTTTGTAATATTAGACACTTTACCCTTAACACCCAACGGCAAAATAGACAGAAAAGCCCTACCTGCACAAAATAGTAAAATTACACGGATTCAGGAATACGTAGCACCACGTACACGCAGTGAAAAAATAATAGCTAATATCTTCGCTTCTGTCCTAGGTGTACAAAATGTAGGTATCCACGACAACTTCTTTAAAATAGGGGGACATTCTCTGCTAGCAACCCAAGTTACCTCTCGTCTAAAGCAAGCATTTTCTGTCGAACTATCCCTACCACAAATCTTTGAAACACCAAATGTAGCAGGATTAGCTTCAGCTTTAACCCAGTTACAGCTTCAACATACAGAGGATGAAGAAATCGCTTATATGCTAGCTGAGTTGGAAGGGTTATCAGATGAAGAAGCAGAAAAACTCCTGATATCATATCATGCCAGATAATATGACCATAATAAATGTTTTGAAATCAATAACTATAAGCTATGAATCACAAAAATAGTCTGAACCAACAAATTACTAACCTTTCACCAGAAAAGCGAGCTTTATTAGAACTAAAACTTCAAAATAAGAAAAACAAGAATACTAATACTCCGCAATATGAAGAAATTCCCAAAATAAGCAACCGTGACTCAGTTCCCTTGTCCTTTTCCCAAGAACGGTTATGGTTTTTGGAACAACTAGAAACCGATAACCCCTTCTACAACATACCTGGCACATTTTTATTAAAAGGTAACCTCAACCTAAAAGTTCTACAACAATCATTATCAGAAATAATACGTCGTCACGAAGTACTACGTACAAGCTTCCAAATTGTTAACGGTACACCTGTACAGGTAATTAATCAAGAAGCTACCACAAATATAAACCTGGTAGACTTACAACAGCACTCAGAAAAAGAACGCCAAACCTTACTACAGCAATTAGTACAAAAAGAAGCAATTACCCCTTTTAACTTAGAAGTAGCACCATTCATCAGGTGTACTTTAGTACAGATGAGTTCCACGGAATACGTACTATTGCTGACAATGCACCATATTATCTCTGATGCTTGGTCAGTTGGAGTATTAATCCAAGAACTATCTAGTTTATATAAAGCTTTTTGTGAAGGACGACCATCACCCTTACCCGAATTACCTATTCAGTATGCGGACTTTGCAGTTTGGCAAAGACAACAATTAAGTGGTTCTGTCCTAGAAACTCAGCTCAATTATTGGCAAGAGCATTTAACAGGTGCGTCAGAATTATTACAATTAAGTACTGACCGCTCTCGTCCAAGCGTACAAACTTATCAAGGTGCTACTCAAAGTTTTACTTTAAATACCGATATAACCCAAAAGTTGCAAACCCTGTCTCATAAGTCGAATAGTACCCTATTTATGACCTTGCAAGCGGCGTTTGCTACTTTACTATATCGTTACACTGGTCAGCCAGATATTTTAATTGGTTCTCCGATTGCCAACCGCAACCGTAGTGAAATTGAGTCGTTGATTGGCTTTTTTGTGAATACTTTAGTGTTGAGAAGCCGTTTTGAAGATAATCCCAGTTTTGAGAGCTTACTTGCACAAGTTAGAAAAACCACAATAAAAGCCTATGAAAATCAGGATGTGTCCTTTGAACAAGTAGTAGAAGTATTACAACCACAACGCTCTTTAAGCCATTCCCCCTTGTTCCAGGTAATGTTTGCGTTGCAAAATGCACCCATTGGTAAATTAGAATTACCTGCTGTCACTTTGAGTAAGTTAGAGCAAGAAAACACAATTGCCAAGTTAGACCTAACAGTGTCAATGACCGAAACTTCCCAGGGATTGGTGGGTGAATGGGAGTACAATACTGACTTGTTTGATGCATCTACTATTAAACAGATGGCTGGTCATTTCCATAACTTGTTGAGTGCGATTGTAGAAAATCCTCAACAAGCTGTGAACGAATTACCCCTATTGAACGCAGCAGAACGTCATCATTTGTTGACCAAATGGGATGATACTGCAAATAAATATCCAACCGATAAATGTATTCATCAGTTATTTGAACAACAGGTAGAGAACAGACCAGATGCTATAGCGGTGGTGTTTGAGAAGGAACAGTTGACCTACCAGCAATTAAATCAAAGAGCCAACCAACTGGCACATCACCTGCTTTCACTAGGAGTCGGACCAGAAGTATTGGTAGGGATTTGCGTGGAACATTCTGTTGAGATGGTGGTGGGACTGTTGGGGATACTTAAGGCTGGTGGTGCTTATGTACCTCTAGACCCCAATTACCCTGAAGAACGGTTGAGTTATATGTTGGAAGATTCGGGTGTAGAGGTGTTGTTGACGCAACAAAAGTTGTTGTCATCTTTGCCGTCACGTAATGCACAGGTCGTTTGCTTAGATAGCGATTGGGGAGCAATTGAGCAACATAGTCAGAATAATCCTGACACTGGGTTCGGTTCAGAAAATTTGGCTTACGTGATTTATACTTCTGGTTCTACTGGTCAACCCAAAGGGGTTTTAATTGAGCACAAAAATGTGGTTCGTTTATTTGCAGCCACTCAGTCTTGGTATCACTTCAATGCAAATGATGTTTGGACTAATTTCCACTCCATTGCTTTTGATTTTTCTGTTTGGGAAATCTGGGGAGGTTTATGTCATGGTGGACGGCTTGTAATCGTCCCCTATTGGCTCAGTCGAGATACTGAAAGCTTCTACAACTTACTATGCTCGGAAAATGTAACAGTACTTAACCAAACCCCGTCTGCTTTTCACCAACTGATTAATGTTGAAAAAAATGTTGAAAAATTCGACGACACACAACCACAGCTTAGTTTACGTCTAGTTATTTTTGGTGGGGAAGCCCTAGAGTTACAAATCTTAAAATCATGGTTTGAACAACACGGAGACCAAACACCACAATTAGTAAATATGTATGGTATCACAGAAACAACTGTGCATGTTACTTATCGACCCCTAACAATGGCTGACCTTAACAGTACTAGAAGTGTAATTGGTCGTCCAGTACGCGATTTACAGATGTATATCCTCGATGAGAACTTAGAACCAGTACCAACTGGAGTAACAGGGCAAATGTATGTTGGTGGAGAGGGTTTAGCAAGAGGTTACTTGAATCGTCAGCAATTGAGTCGGGAACGGTTTATTCCCAACCCATTCAATCATCAACAAGAAAGTCGGCTTTATAAGACGGGAGATTTAGCCCGCTATTTGCCCAATGGTGATATTGAATATCTTGGTCGCATTGATAATCAAGTGAAGATTTTGGGATTCCGCATCGAACTTGGGGAAATTGAAGCAGTCCTCAACACTCACCCCCAAATCCAACAAGCTGTAGTTATTGCCACAGAAGATATTCTTGGCAATAAACGCCTAGTTGCCTATGTAGTTACGACAAATCTCACTCCTCACCAACTACGTGAATTCCTCAAGCCCAAGCTACCGGAATACATGATGCCCAGTGTCTTTGTTACTTTAGACACCCTACCTTTAACAGCCAACGGCAAAATAGACCGCAAAGCACTACCTGCGCCTGATGGAGAAATTAGCCGAGAGCAGGAATACGTAGCACCACGTACAAAAACAGAAAAAATATTAACTAACATTTGGCAAGAATTGCTGCTCAAAGAAAAAGTCAGCATCCACGACAACTTATTTGAAATCGGTGGGGACTCTATCCTGAGCATTCAAGTAGTCTCCCGTGCCAAAAACTCAGGAATACAAATTACTCCCCAACAAATATTCCAAAATCAAACTATCATCGAACTAGCCAGTGTTGCGAATACAACAGCTACTGTCATTGCTCAACAAGGTATAGTTACTGGAGTTGCACCTTTAACACCAATCCAACATTGGTTCTTTGCAAAAAATAAACAAGAAGTACAGCATTTCAATCAATCAGTTTTATTGCAGGTTCCTAATTATCTGCAAACCGAATTAATTGAAAGAGCCTTGAAAAAATTACTAGAGCATCACGATGCTCTGCGTTTACGATTCACATCAGTTGTAACCGAACAAACACAAACAAACCATGTTTTAGATGATGTTGTACCATTTACCGTAGTAGATTTATCATCAACTCCCCCACTCGAACAAGCACAAGCTTTATCAAAAATTGCCACAGAATACCAAGCCAGTTTAAACTTATCAGATGGACGATTGATGCAAGTGGTGATGTTTAACTTAGGTAAGGAGAGTGATGCACGTTTACTAATTATTATCCATCACCTAGCAGTAGATGGTTTGAGTTGGCGAATTTTATTATCTGACCTACAAACAATTTATCAGCAACTAATCACTCAACAACCGATACAACTGAGTGCGAAAACAACAGCATTTATTGATTGGGCAAAAAAATTAAACAGTTATGCACAATCAGAAATTATCAAACAAGAGTTAGACTATTGGCTGAATAAAGACTGGTCATTAACAACACCATTACCGTTCGATAATGCTTACACTCAGCAGGAAAATACAGTTGGTAGTGCTGCTTCGGTGTCAGTCAAATTAAGTGTAGAAGAAACCCAGGCTCTGCTGGGGTCAGTTAACGAAACTTACAACACACAAATTAACGATATACTACTAAGTGCATTAGCAATTTCATTAGCATCCTGGACGACTAATTCAAACCTACTAATTGATTTAGAAGGACATGGCAGAGAAGAACTATTTTTGGATGTAGATTTATCGCGAACGGTAGGTTGGTTTACCAGCTTGTTCCCAGTATTATTACAATTACCAAAATTAGACCAACTGTCATCAGTGATTAAGTCAATTAAAGAACAATTACGAGGAATTCCCAATCGAGGTATTGGCTACGGCATATTGCGTTACTTGTGTGAAGATACAAGTGTTAAACAACAACTACAGACAATTACTACTCCAGAAATTTGTTTTAACTACCTAGGACAATTTGACCAACTAAAATTGCCAACTGATTGGAAAATTGCGTCTGAATCTACCGGAACTAACCAGAGTTTACAGCAAAACCGCAGTCATCTATTAGATATTAATGCTTTAGTGGTAGAAGGTGAATTACAAATGAATTGGACTTACAGTAGTAATGTTCATACTCATACCACAATAGAAAATTTGGCAAACAGCTATATGAGGGCAATCAGGTCAATAATAGAACACTGTCGCTCGGAAAATGCTTTTGAATATACACCTAGTGATTTTCCTTTAGCACAGTTAAATCAAAAAGAAATTGATAATTTATTAGCTGAATTCAAAACTGAAAAAATAGAATCAATTTACCCACTTTCTCCTATGCAACAGGGAATGCTGTTCCATAGCCTTTACGCTCCTGAAAGTGGAGTATATTTCGAGCAGATGACCTTTAATATAAAAGGTAATATCAATTTCGCTGCTTTTAAATCGGCTTGGGAAAAAGTTTTACATAGACATTCCGTTTTACGCACGTTCTTTGTTTGGGAAAATCGCCAAACTCCATTGCAAATAGTACTAAAACAGGTTAATTTTCCTTGGAATAATCTTGATTGGCAAGGACTATCTTCAACAGAGCAACAACAGCAATTAAAAGAGTTGTTGCAAACACAAAGAGAGCAAGGTTTTCAATTCAACCAAGCACCATTGATGGAGTGTACGTTAATTAAATTAAGCGAAGATACTTACACTTTCATCTGGAATCATCACCATATCCTTATTGATGGATGGTGTTTACCGATTCTCTTTAAAGAAGTGTTAAGTTTCTACCAAGCCTCACTTGAAGGTGAAACTCTTTATTTACCAACACCACGTCCTTATGAGGATTATATTGCTTGGTTACATTCTCAAGATAAGAAAGCTGCAATCGAGTTTTGGCAAAAAACTTTGCAAGGTTTTAAGGCTCCCACTTCCCTAGTAGTAGATAAGCCAAAGTCTCAAAAACAACAAAAACCATCAGATTATAAGCAACTTGAATTACGTTTATCTGCTCAGGTGAGTCACCAGTTACAATCTGTAGTACAACAACATCGTATAACTTTATCAACTATAGTACAAGCTGCATGGGGTTTACTCTTAAGTCGTTATAATGGCGAAGAAAATGTAGTATTTGGTGTGACTGTTTCTGGTCGGACTGGTAGTTTGTCTGGGGTGGAAAATATGGTAGGATTGTTGATAAATACCTTACCATTACGTCTACAAATCTCCCCCCAACAGCAAATAGTACCTTGGCTCGAACAAATACAACAGTTAATGCTAGAGTTACAGCAATACTCTTATACTCCTCTGTTTGAGATTCAAGCTATGAGCGAGCTACCAGGGGGAACATCTTTGTTTGAGAGTCTGTTGGTGTTTGAGAATTATCCAATTGACAGTTCTTTATTAGATGAAAACGGTTCGCTACAACTAAGCAAGATAGAGGGTTTTGAACAAACTAATTATCCACTGACTTTAGCCGCAATACCTGAAAGTGAGTTGTTAATTAAGATTAATTACGATGCTCTTCGTTTTGAAGAAGAAAACATTGGGAGGATGTTGGGACATTTGCAAACCATTTTCTCGGCGATTGTAGAAAATCCTCAGCAAACTGTGGGTGAATTACCCCTATTGACTGCAGCAGAACACCATCAGTTGTTGAGCGAGTGGAATGATACTACAAAAAAATATCCAACCGATAAATGTATTCATCAGTTATTTGAACAACAGGTAGAGAAAACACCAGATGCTATAGCGGTGGTGTTTGAGAAGGAACAGTTGACCTACCAACAATTAAATCAAAGAGCCAACCACCTAGCACATTACCTGAAAAGTTTGGGAGTGAGACCAGAAGTATTGGTAGGCATTTGTATCGAGCGCTCCTTAGAAATGATTGTGGGACTATTAGGGATTTTGAAAGCGGGTGGGGCTTATGTACCATTAGACCCCGCTTACCCCAAAGAACGCTTGGACTTTATACTTTGTGATTCGCAAATTTCCGTGCTGCTGACTCAACAAAAACTGCTAGATAATCTAGTAGATAATCTAACAGTACAAAATATACCTATAGTTTGTTTAGATAAAAAATGGGAGACAATTCAAAAGGAAAGTCAGGTAAATCCGCAAACAAATATTACACCCAAAAATTTAGCCTATGTAATTTACACATCCGGTTCTACAGGTAAACCAAAAGGAGTAGCAATCGAGCATCATAGTCCAATTGCTCTGTTTTATTGGGCAAAAGATATTTTTACAATAGAAGATTTGGCTGGAGTTTTAGCTTCGACTTCCATTTGTTTTGATTTATCGGTATTTGAACTATTTCTTCCTTTAAGTGTTGGTGGCAAAGTAATTTTAGCTGAAAACGCTCTTTCTTTACCCATCTTACCCGCAGTCCAAGAAGTCACCCTAATTAATACAGTTCCTTCTGCAATCGCTGAGTTAGTCCGTTCTTCTAGCATACCCGCTTCAGTACGAACGGTTAATCTTGCAGGTGAACCACTTCAAAATCAACTTGTTCAAAAAATTTATAAACAGGAAACTATTCAGCGAGTTTTTAATCTTTATGGGCCTTCTGAAGACACAACCTATTCTACATTTGCTTTAGTGAAGAAAGGGGACAGCATTGTTACCATCGGTCGTCCCATTTCCAATACACAGGTATATTTGCTGGATGAACATCTACAGCCAGTACCTATCGGCGTTTCAGGAGAATTATACATTGGTGGTGATAGTTTAGCCAGAGGATACTTCAACCATCCACAACTAACCGAAGAAAAATTTATTCCTAATCCCTTCTCTAATTCTAAATCCGAACGCCTTTACAAAACAGGGGATTTGGCTCGATATTTACCTGACGGTAATATTGAATTCCTCGGTCGCCTTGACTATCAGGTAAAAATTCGCGGTTTCCGCATCGAACTTGGAGAAATTGAAGCAGTTCTCAACACCCATCCCCAAATTAGACAAGCTGTAGTTACTACCACAGAAGACATTCTGAATAACAAACGCTTAGTAGCTTATGTAGTCGCCTCTGATGAAATAATCAATACCGAACCACTGCGTGAATTACTCAAACAAAAGCTACCAGAATACATGATACCTTCTGCTTTTGTCACCTTGGACACCCTACCTTTAACAGCTAACGGCAAAGTAGACCGGAAGGCATTAAAACCACCCGAATTGCCCCCCATTAAACCAGCAACATTTAACAGCCAAACAGAGCAAATCCTGGCACAAATTTGGGCTGAAGTTCTTGTTCGAGAAGCAGTGCATCCAGAAGACAACTTTTTTGAAATTGGCGGGGATTCAATTATTAGTTTGCAAATTATTTCTCGCGCTCGTGAAGCCGGATTGGAGGTCGAACTCAAAGATATATTTGAGGCTAAGACCCTCAGCAGACTGGCAGATGTTGCTCGCTCCGTAACTGAGCAAGTAGTAATATCCGAACCTGTTACAGGTAAAGTTCCCCTCGCACCAATTCAACGTTGGTTTTTTGAACGCAACTTACCGCATCCCCATCACTGGAACCAAAATCTAGCCCTAGAAGTGAAAGAACCGCTCGATATTGTGGCTTTGCAGTTAGCTTTAGCAACTGTGATTGCCCAGCATGACATTTTTAGATTGCAGTTTTGTCAGGATAATGAAGTATGGCAACAATCTTACTCTGGCCCAGCTGCAAAACCGGAGTTACGGGTTGAGGACTTTACTCGTTGTCATGAAGCTCAGCAAGTCGAGTTACTCGAAGAAATCGTATCAGAAGAACAAGCACTTCTTAGTTTAGAGCGTCCTCCTTTACTGCGCCTTCTGTACGTCAAAAACCTTCAACAATACGGCAATGTACTTTATTTATTTGCACACCACTTAATTGTAGATGGCGTTTCTTGGCGCATTCTTGTGGAAGATTTAGAGCGAGCTTACGAGTTAGCTTTACAAGGTCAGTCTATTTCTTTACCCGCTCGTACTTCTTCCTACCGACAGTGGACAACCAGTCTAGAAAAACTGGCTAATTCCCCAGAAATTGAAGCAGATATTTCATTTTGGCAAGATAAAATTTCTCATCCTCATGGTAATCTCCCAGTCGATTACCAAGCTCAGGGGAAAAATACAGTAGATAGTCTGGCTATTGTATCAGTGCAAATGTCGAGCGATCGCACCCGAACTTTACTAACCCAGACAACTGCAAGTTATCGTGCTACCATACAAGAAATCCTCCTTACAGCCCTACTGGCTACCATAACCCAATGGAGTGGCAGCGATAGCTTGTTAGTGGATTTAGAAGGTCATGGTCGCGAAGATATCGGCAGCAAACTTGATTTATCTAGAACTGTAGGTTGGTTTACCTCCCTTTATCCCGTTCTCTTGCGAGGGACAAAAAACTCCAACCAGGAGCAATTACTCAAACAAGTGAAAGAACAGATGCGAGCTATTCCCCATTCCGGTCAAAGTTACGGTATGCTGCGTTATTTATCTTCAGACGCCAGCTTCAGAGAAAGACTTTGTAGACAAAAAGCTCAAATAAGTTTTAATTATCTAGGGCAAATAGATAGTACACAAAAGAAGAGTAAATTTTTCCAACTTAGTAATGCTCCTACTGGAGTGGGGATGTTTGCAGGACAAGAACTAGCTAATCTTTTGGCTGTTAATGCTCTTGTTCAAAATGAATCCCTACAGCTTAATTGGTCTTATAGTCAGAATATATATCGGGCTGAAACTATCGAAGCACTAGCACGAAATTATCTTGACCAACTTGGTTTTTATTTAGAAAGCATCAACCGTAGCTCTGATTTTTATAGCGTCAGCGATTTTTCTTTAGTGGAACTGAGTGATGGTGAGCTAAATTCTATTCTGGAAAAATTTGAAAATTAAGTATAGCGGTTCCCAATACTGCTGAAGTACACAAGGGCGGTTCGGGATGCCCACCCCACAAAACTTTACTGTTTTCATCTGTACCTTACTTGACTAAGAACTTCTATAAGAAAACTATGAACGTAAACTTAAAAGAAAAAATTGTAGATATTTTGCCCCTGACTCCTTTACAAAAAGGGCTACTATTTCATTCTCTTTACGAACCCGAATCTGCCGTTTATTTTCAGCAATTAAATTGCCGCTTAGAAGGAAATGTTTCTGTGGAGGCAGTCAATCAGGCATGGCAAACCTTAATTAACCGCCATCAGATTTTGCGAACTGCAATCATTATTAAAGGACAAAAAGAACCAGTACAAATAGTTTTTAAAGATTTAGATTTTCAGATAGAGCAGCAAGACTGGAGCAGTTTGAGCCAGGAGGCTATAGATAAGCACTTAGAGGAATTTTTGGCAGCAGATAGGCGTCGAGGATTCGTACTCGACCGTCCACCATTGATGCGAGTTAGTTTGATTCGTCTAAGCCAAACATCTTGGCAACTAGTTTGGAGCCACCATCATGTGCTTCTCGATGGATGGTCACAAACGCCACTAATGCAGGAATTTTTGCATTTGCATCGAGCGGTACAGCAAGGAAAAGATATCTCATTGCCATCAGTTCGTCCTTACAAAGATTTTCTGGTCTGGTTAAAACAAAAAAATCCTCACGATGAAGAAAATTTTTGGCGCAGTTACATGAAGGGATTTAGCAGTCATACTCCCTTAATAATGATGCCAGCCAGACAACAAAATAAGAACAAGGACAAAGCAGAACTGAAACTAAAATTAAACTCTGCAGAAACTGCTTTAATTCAAAAATTAGCTCGTCATTGCCATATTACCCTAAACACTTTTATTCAAGGGACTTGGGCTATCTTACTTAACCGTTACAGTCGCAGCGAAGATATTGTTTTTGGGATTACAGTGGCAGGAAGACCGACAGAACTCAGGGGGATAGAAAGAACTGTTGGGGCATTTATTAATACTTTGCCATTAAGAGTTTTAGTCTCTGGAGCAGAAAGGCTTGACCACTGGTTGCAAATGCTGCAACAAAAACAAGTAGAAATGCATAAATTTGAGTACTCCAGTCTATCGAGTATTCAAGGATGGAGCGACGTACCTCGGGGACAACCACTGTTTGAAAGTCTGCTGGTCTTTGAAAACTTTCCTGTAGATAAATCTTTAAAAGCAGAAGATTTTGGTTTGGATGTAACAAAGATATCTTCTTGGGAAACTACCCACTATCCCCTAACTATGGTAGTAATTTCAGAAGACGAACTGTTATTTAAATTAACTTATAGTTCGGAAAGTTTCGATTCGTCAGGGATGGAACTACTCCTACAACAATGGAAAAATCTTTTAATTAATGCTGCAAATAATCATGAAGGGCTTTTAAGTTCTTTGTCTCTCTTTTCTTCAAGGGAACTTCCTATTGCAGCTAAGCCCCAGACAGAAATTAAAAGCGAGTGGGCAACTTTAGCAAGTCGTTTTGCTACTATTGCTAGCAAATATAGTCGTCGAGTTGCCCTTGCTTGGGGAGAAAAGAATCTTACTTATGAAGAAATAGACATTCTTTCTAACCAAATTGCTCGCTTTTTGCAAAAACAAGGCATAGAGTCAGAAAAACGAGTAGTTTTGTGTTTAGAACGCTCTTGGGAACTAATTGTGGCCATGCTTGGTGTAGTTAAAGCAGGGGGGGTTTACGTTCCAGTAGATCCTGTTTTTCCAGCCCAAAGAATTGAATTTATCATTTCTGATTGCCAAGCAGAGCTAATTCTCACGAACACCACGCTTGCTTCTTTACTGCCAAAAACCGTACCAGTAATTTGTCTAGATCGAGAAAATGCGCCTTACAAACAAGTAAGTAAGGAACCAGTTGTAGCAACATCTCTACAACCAGAGAACGGTGCTTATATCATTTATACCTCCGGTTCAACAGGTCAACCCAAAGGAGTACTCGTCACCCAAAACAACGTTACTCGTTTGTTTAGCAGTACAGAACATTGGTTTGAATTTAATTGCCAAGATGTGTGGACATTTTTCCATTCCTGTGCATTTGACTTTTCTGTCTGGGAAATTTGGGGAGCATTGCTTTACGGAGGGCGCTTAGAAATTGTGTCCTATCAGGTTCGTCGCGACCCAAAACGCTTTTTAGAACTAATTCGCAGTCGTCAAGTAACCGTACTCAATCAAACTCCATCAGCATTCGCGCAATTATTGCTAGCCGAAGAGCAGTCACCAACTTTAGAACCGACAACTTTACGCTTAATTATCTTTGGTGGCGAAGCGCTAAACTTATCTACTCTCCAACCCTGGTTCAAACGCCATCCTGAAGCGGCAACCCGTCTCATTAATATGTACGGCATCACTGAAACTACCGTACACGTTACCTACCGACCCATTAGCCATCAAGATGTAAAAAATAACTCAGCCAGCGTCATCGGCCAACCAATTCCTGACCTTTCCCTTTATGTCGTCGATGCCAATGGTAACCTTCTACCTCCAGGGGTAGCCGGAGAAATGTATGTCTCTGGGGCTGGAGTAGCACGCTGCTATCTTAACCGACCAGAAGAAAACGCTTTACGCTTTGCACCCGATTCCTTCTCTGGAGATGATAATAAGCGTTTGTACCGTACTGGAGATTTGGGTCGCTGTCTTCCAGACGGAGATATAGAATATTTAGGCAGAATTGACCAACAAGTTAAAATTAGAGGTTTTCGCATCGAAATTGGCGAGATAGAAGCAGCCATCTCCAGGCTTCCTGAAATAAAGAAAAACATCGTTTTGGTTCGCAATTATGCAAATCAAGAAAAACATTTAATTGCTTATTTAGTTTGCTCGACCGACAATAAACCCACGATTGAAAGTTTACGCGCTCATCTTCAGCAACACTTACCAGATTACGCAATACCCTCTTATTTTGTTTATTTAGAACAATTACCCCTGACAACTAACGGCAAAGTTGATTATCAAGCACTACCAGAGCCTAAGATGGATAGAGCTAATCTCAGTACAACTTTTGTTGCTCCAGTTACTAAAGAAGAACAAATACTGGCTCAAATCTGGCAAAAAGTTTTGGGAGTAATCAAAGTAGGACGCTTTGATAATTATTTTGTCTTAGGAGGAGATTCGATTCGCAGCATTCGAGTTTGTTCTCTAGCAGAAGAAGAAGGATTAAAGATAGAACTTTCACAAATATTTTCTTTTCCCGTACTGGCTGATTTAGCTACAGCAATTTCCCTAGAAGCAGAAAAAACTGGCATCAATAAGCTCGAACAAGAGCAACCTTTCGCACAAATTGCTCCCGAAGATAGAGTAAAACTCGAACAGATGGGTGTAATGGATGCCTATCCCTTAGCGCAATTGCAAACTGGGATGCTTTTTCATAGCAATTACGCTGCCTATTCTACTGCCTATAACGACGTTTTTAGTTTTCGGATTCGCATTCCTTTTAATCTCGAAGTATGGCAGCAGGCTTATGACCAAATGTTAGCAAAACATCCTATTTTGCGGACGGTCTTTTACCTAGGAGAATTTAGCCAACCATTACAAGTAATTCTTAATCAAGTCCTAAGCGAGATTCAATTTGCAGATTTAACCTCAGAGAGCGAATTAGGACAGGAAAACTACTTACAATCCTTTATTATCCAAGAGCATCAAACTCAATTTGATTGGCAAAAAGCCCCACTAATTAGATTTCACCTTCATCTGCTTGATAGTAATCTGGTGCAAGCAACTTTAGCCATACACCATGCTATTCTCGACGGTTGGAGTCTGGCTAATTTTATTACCGAACTTACTACTTTATATTTTCATTTGCTTGAAGGCAAAGAAGAGCTTAGAGAAACTTTACCGCAGAACTTATCCTATGCTAAATTTATTGCTTTAGAAAGACAAGCTATTACCGACGTTAAACAAAGAGAATTTTGGCTTCTTCAACTAGCAGGAATTTCTTTTACTAGAATACCTCGTCTCCCCGAAACAAAGAAACCGGGAATGGGTAAAATCAATCTCACCTTAAACGATGAAGTTGCCCAAAAGTTGCGATTGCTAGCTCGTCAGTTAGGAGTTCCTCTTAAAACAATTCTGCTAGCAGTTCATTTACGGCTTCTTTCCTTCTGTGGGGGAGAGAATGAAGTAGTTACAGGATTGGTAACTAACGGCAGACCAGAAGTTGCAGATGGCGATCGCCTTTTAGGATTGTTCCTTAATACTATTCCTTTTCGCCTCGAAATTCCCAATGGTTCTTGGCTTGACTTGATTCGTGCCACTTGGAACACCGAACAAAAATTAATGCCTTACCGTCGCTTTCCTTTAGCAGAAATACAAAAAATACATCAGAATCAACCGCTTTACGAAAGTTCTTTTAACTTCGTCCATTTTCACGTTTATCAAGGACTGTTAGATTTTCCAGAGGTAGAGTTAATTGGAACACAATCTTTTGATGAAACCAATATTCCTTTTAGCGTCAGTTGGAACGAAGATGTTAGTACTCAAAAACTTAATTTTAATATAACTTATGACGGCAATGAATTTTGCGAGCCTCAAATAGAGACGATAGCCAATTACGTCTTAAGAATGTGTACTGTCTTAGCAGCCGATCCTGAAGCTAACTTTAACGCAGCCAAAATAATTACTTCAGCAGAGAAAAATGTAGTTTTTCCAGAAGAAGGCCGCTTAGAATTAACCCCCCCACCAACCGCATGGGTTCATGAAATATTCGCACAACTTGCAGCCACAAGCCCCAATTTACCTGCCGTTGCTTGTGAGGGGGAAATCTGGACAAGCAGCCAATTAAACCAAAAAGCCAACCAACTGGCAAGATTTTTGCGCCATCACGGTGTTGATGGGGAGTGCAATGTAGGCATCTGTATCGAACGCTCTTTAGAGATGGTTTGGGCAATTCTAGCAGTTGTCAAAGCGGGTGGTTGTTACGTACCCATCAACCCCGACTATCCCGATGAGCGTATTAAATCGACTATCACAGATGCTCGAATTAAAATTATTCTCACCAGTTCTAATCTAGCGATAGATTATGGGGATGAGTTTAAAAATAGAGTTATACCTTTAGACCTTTATAAAGACGAAATTGCCAGCTACTCAGCAGAAAACTTAGACATACAAATTCGGGGAGAAAACACAGCTTATATCATTTTTACCTCTGGTTCTACCGGAAAAGCCAAAGGGATTGCTATTTCTCATCATGCTTTAGCTCGGCATATGGAGTGGTTTATAAATACCTTTACTGTTAATAAAACTGACGTAATTTTGCAAAAAACTCCATTTAATTTTGATGCTTCTATGTGGGAATTTTGGGCAGCTTTAATGACTGGAGCTAAATTAATAATGGCTAAACCATCTGGTCATCAAGAGAGCAACTATCTTATTGAGACAATCAAAACCGAAAAAGTAACTTTGTTACAAGTAGTTCCTACTCTACTAGAAGTTCTGCTGCAAGAACCTGATTTTCCTAAATGTTCCAGTCTGAGATTAGTGTTTAGCGGAGGAGAAGCCTTAAAACAAAGAGTCTGGCAAAAGTTTCATTCAACTCTACCCGTCCCTTTAATTAATCTTTACGGGCCAGCAGAAACAACTATTGACGTCGCTTATCACTTCTGTCGAGAGCGAGAATATACCGATATTATACCCATTGGCAAGTCAGTACCCAATACTCGCTTGTACGTTTTAGATGTTAACTTTGAACCCTTACCGATTGGAACTCCTGGCGAACTTTTTGTTGCTGGAGAGCAATTAGCTCGCGGTTATTGGGATGCTCCTCAACTTACTGCAGCAAGTTTCTTACCCAATCCATTTTCCCATCTTCCTGGGAGTCGGATGTATAAAACTGGAGATATAGCCAGATATTTACCTGACGGTACGATAGAATTTCTCGGTCGTTTGGATCGACAAATGAAAATTAGGGGCTTTCGCATCGAACCAGGGGAAATCATAGCAGCGATTGAAACTCAATCTTGGGTCGTGCGTGCGGCAGTTAAAGCTATAGTTTTAGAAGAAGGAATAAATCGCTTAGTGGCTTATGTGGAGTTAAAACAAGCTCCCGATAATGCTCCCGATAATTGGCAAATAAAATTGCGTTCTGCACTCAAGCAAATTCTTCCCGATTTTATGATGCCATCGCTGTTCGTAGCGGTGCAGAATTGGCCTTTACTTACCAGCGGCAAAATCGATTTAAATGCTCTACCCCTACCAGAATTAGAAAATACGGCACTGCAAAAAAGTTACGTTGCACCTCAAAACGAAACCCAAAGAATTTTGAGCGAAATTTGGGAACGAGTGCTGAGAATATCGCCTATTGGTATTGAGGACGATTTCTTTGAACTGGGGGGGGATTCACTCCTGGGTATGCAAATTGTTGCCAAGGCTCGTGCGGTTGGTCTTGATTTTACACCACAGGATTTATTTAACCATTCGAGAATAGCAGAACTAACTACCCAAATCAGGCACTCTACAACTGTAGCCAATATTAATATAATTCCTGTTAATGGCGAGATTCCCCTTACCCCGATTCAGGAATGGTTCTTTAAACAACCCATTATTCATCCCGAACATTGGAATCAGGCAATTATACTCAATTTAAAGCAACGATTCCCTATCGAGCAATTAGAAAATACTTTGCTGCAAATTGCCAAAAAACACCCAGCCTTTAGCTTGCGATTCTCCAAAACTGCCATTGGTTGGAAACAGCAATTAGTAGCAGAATCAAATTTATTGGATTTTCATCAAATCAACCTTAGAACAACCCCCGATACAGAACTCTCAACACAAATTACGACCATTGCTAGCGAATTTCAGACTCAACTAAATTTAGAAAACGGCCCTTTATTTAAAGCAGTTCATTTTCAGACCAAAACACAAGATAAACTATTGCTGATTATTCATCATTTAATCGTAGATGGAGTATCTTGGCGCCTTATTTTACAAGACCTAGCAATCTCTGAGGAGGTCATACCCACCAAATTTGTCGGATTTGCTCAATGGGCCTTGCAGCTTGAATGTTTAAGTCAGGATTACCAAAATCAAGAAAATTTGCATTTCTGGCAGCAACAAAGGGTAGATAATCCCTCTTTACCTTTAGATTTTCCTGACAATTTGTTAGAAAATAAAGAAGCTTCCGTCGGAGAAATTCTATGTAATTTTAGCAAGCAGGAAACCGCTAGTTTACTTTACGAACTACCTCGCACTTGCCAAGCTAAAATTCAGGAATCTTTATTAACAGTGTTGCTAGCAGCAGTAACCGATTGGACTAATCGCTCATCCATGGTAATTGCCCTAGAAAGTCACGGACGAGATAGTGATTTAAGTAACCTTGAAGTTTTTGATGCGGTAGGATGGTTTACTTGCCTTTTCCCCTTGCGATTAGAAAAAAGCAGCAATAACCACCTAGCTAACCTGGCAATAGTCAAAGAGCAGTTTCAGAAACTACCCTACAACGGATTAGATTACGAAATACTGAGCCGTCAACCGCAATTGGCTGATACTTTGCCGCCAATTCCTCAAGGTATCATCTTTAACTATTTAGGACAATTCGACGATAATTTTCCCACAACTGCACCATTCTCCCCTGCTGACGAAGATACAGGCTTTTCTCGGAATCCAGAAGCAATACGTCCGTTTCAATTAGAAATTATTGGCTTAATCGTAAACGGAAAACTACAAATCCGCTTTGTCTACAGCAAAAATTTACATCACCAAGCAACCATTGAAAAGTTTGCAGATAACTTTTATCAACATTGTCTTGCTTTATTAACTGCAAGTCATTTGCAACAAGATAATTCCACTTTGCCAGAAGTAGAAAACACAGAAATAGAAAACACAGAAATAGAAAACACAGAAGTAGAAGACATTTATCCCCTGACACCCGTACAAGAGGGAATGCTATTTCATAGCAACTACAAATCTTCAAACGGCCTTTATTTGCAGCAGTTAATCGGTGAAATTGAGGGAATTGTAGATACCGCAGCCTTTCAAAAAGCTTGGCAGTGCTGCGTTGAGCGCCACCCTAGCCTGCGTGCTGCTTTTATTTGGCGAGATTTACCCCAACCTCAGCAGCAAATTCAATCACGAGTAACTTTGCCTTTTGTTTCTCAAGATTGGTCTGACACCAAAAAAGACGAAATCGAGAAAAAATGGGCTAAATTGCTAGACACAGACCGTCAACAGGATTTTTCTCTGGAAACAGCTCCCTTAATGCGGTTCGTGTTAGTGAAACTCGAACAGAGAAAATGGCGATTTTTATGGACTCACCATCATCTACTTTTAGATGGATGGTCTTTGCCAATTGTTTTTCGCGACGTTATCGCATTTTACCAGACAGAAACCGCAGGAATACCCTATCGACAGCCTCAACCACCCCTTTATCGCAAATTTATCCATTGGTTGCAGCAACAAAAATCTACTTCGGTTGAGTCTTTTTGGAAATTGACCATGAAGGGTTTGTCAGGAGCAACCAGTTTAGGATTAAATGCTACCTCAACAGAAGATAAAACCTACTCTCAAACCTTATCTCAACAAACCTATGCCCAGCTTAAAAGCACTGCCCGCAAGTATCGAGTTACAGTTAACGTTCTAGTACAGGCTGCTTGGAGTATTCTTTTAAGCAAATATAGCGGTTCTGAAGATGTAGTTTACGGTATTACGGTATCGGGACGTCCTCCAGAATTGGCAAACTCCGAAGAAATGGTCGGTCTGTTTATTAATACCTTACCCTTGCGACTACAATTAAATAATGCTCAACCTCTCCTCGATTGGTTGCCAACAATTCGCGATCGCCAGTTGGAAATCAATCAATATTCCTTTAGTCGTTTGGTAGATATTCAAGGCTGGAGCGAAATTCCTCGCGGACAACCTTTGTTTGAGTCGATTCTCGTTTACGAAAATTATCCAATCGCAGATAATTTGGAAGAAAATACCGAAGATTTGGCAATAGTTTCAGTTCGTTCTTTAGAGAAAAACAATTATCCCGTTACTGTTTATGCCTTACCCGGACAAGAAATGAGCATTAAAATTGCCTACCAACAAGGAGTCGGTAGCCCTCATCAGCAACAACAACAACTCGATAATTTCATCCATGTTCTCGAAAAAATAGCCGCTCCAGAACTGGAATTTGTCGGAGAAATAGGACTATCAAAAACTCAACCAAAACCAGCAAGTAAACAAGTTAGTTCAAATCCCTCAGAAGAACCAGCAATCACCGTCAACGAACTTTTTAGCCGACAAGCCTCTTTAACTCCGGATGCTCCAGCAGTTCTCTCAGGAAGAACCTGGTTAACTTACGCCGAACTAGAACATCAATCCAACCAGGTAGCCCATCACCTTCTTCTGTTGGAAATAAAACCAGAAACTCCAGTAGCAGTATGTTTGGAGCGTCACTCCAAGCTTCTTGTTGCCCTGTTCGGTATTCTCAAAGCCGGAGCAGCCTTCGTCCCTCTCGACCCCACATTTCCTCGCGAGCGCCTAAATTACATGCTCTCGGATAGTGGTGCAGCAGTTATTATCACCGAAACAAGTATTGCTCCTGAAATTCCTCAATCTTCAGCATCGATACTTTTAATCGACTCGGAAGAATTGACAGTTGCAGAAGCAGAGCCTACGCTACCAGTAATTCCCCATAGCGACCATTTAGCTTACATAATTTATACTTCTGGTTCTACGGGACAACCCAAGGGGGTTCAAATATCTCACAGTTGTTTGGTTAATTTCCTCCTCAGTTTCCAAAAACAACCCGGAATTACCGAAGCTGATACTTTAGTCGGAGTGACCACTTTATCCTTCGATATTTCTCTGCTAGAATTATTTCTACCTTTAATATCTGGAGCGCGTCTAGTCATAACAGATCGCGAAACCGCTAGAGATGGAGGGAAATTGGCTGGATTGCTAAAATCTTCTGGAGCAACAGTAATGCAAGCAACTCCAGCCACTTGGAGACTGCTTCTAACAGCCGACTGGCAACCCAAACTTCCCTTCAAAGCTTTTTGTGGTGGAGAAGCCATGCCCGTAGAACTAGCAACATCTTTACTTAAACTTGGAGTAGAGTTATGGAATGTTTACGGCCCGACTGAAACCACTATCTGGTCTGCTGTTCAGGAAGTTAAACAGCCAGAAGACTCAATTTCAATTGGTCGGGGTATTGCCAAAACTTCTCTCTATATTCTCGATTCTGCAGGTCATCCCGTTCCATTCGGGGTTGTAGGGGAGTTATTTATTAGCGGAAGTGGACTGGCAAGAGGTTATCGTAACAAATCCGACCTGACCGCAGAACGGTTTGTTCCCAATCCTTTTGCAAGCCAACCAGGAGAGCGAATGTATTGCACTGGCGATTTGGCTAGGTTTTTAAGCGATGGAACAATAGAATTTTTGGGGAGACTCGATTTTCAGACAAAAGTTCGTGGTTTTCGTATCGAACTCGGAGAAATTGAAACTGTCTTAGAAACTCATCCCAGTATCTCCCAAGCGATTATATCGGCAATAGCAAACGACTCCGGAGATAAGCGCTTGGTTGCTTACTTGGTGGCTACATCCTCCGGAGAACAACCCAGTCCCGAAGCTCTGCGAGCATACTTGTCAAATAAACTGCCCGATTATATGCTCCCATCTGCTTGGATATTCCTTGAGCGGATGCCTTTAACTTTCAATCAAAAGGTTGACCGTCGTGCTTTGCCTATCCCTTCTGTCCCAGATACTACAGCTAATTACATAGCACCTAAAAATGTTATAGAAGAAGCACTGGTAATGATTTGGGAAGAAATTCTCCAAGTTCAAAAAATAGGAGTTAAAGACAACTTCTTTGAACTGGGGGGACATTCTTTAATAGCTGCCCAAATTTACGCTCGGATTGAGACAATTTTTGCAATTAATCTTTCTTTGGGAGAGTTATTTGAATCTCAAACAATTGAAAAAATAGCAGAGCTTTTTGTAAGTAGAGAAACGCAAACTGGACAGAGTGAAAAAACAGCTAAAGTATTTTTACGAATGAAAAAAATGAATCCGGAAGAAAAAGCTGAATTTTTACAAAATAGAAAACACCAAGCTAACTAACTAACTAAATAGTTTTAGTTAGAATGATTTTTATCAAAACTAGAACTTACGCAAATGGCACAATGTAAAGATTCATAGTTGGTCTTTGTATATGATGCTTATCCATAGTTTGTTTGAAGATTTTTAGTTAGTTTTTTGATAATTGTAACTTTTGTTTACAAAATATTTACAAGGTCAAATAGTCATGTCTAAAATTAGCATTGTTAGCTCAATTTACAACGCAGAAAAGTATATTGCAAGAGCAATTGAAAGCGTAATAGCTTCAAGTTTTACAGATTGGGATTATGTAATTGTAGATGACGGTAGCACCGATAACTCAACAGAAATTATTTTAGATTATGTCAAAAAAGAACCACGTTTACAATTAATTAAACAGCCAAATCGTGGTGTTTGCAATGGGCGTAATAACGGTTCTAAAGCTTGTAATACTGAGTCGGAATATTTAATGTTCTTGGATGGAGATGACTGTATTGAACCAGAAATGTTGGAGATAATGATTAAATACCTTGACCAATATCCTCACGTTGGCTTGATTTACAGCGATTCATGGCTTATTGATAGTAAAGATAGGATTTTAAATTTAGAATCATCTTCTCTAGTGCCAAGATTTTTTCCATCCCCAGATGGAAGATTTGAAGAAGTTCCTGATTATATTCCAGAAACTCCTTTTTTCTCAATTGCTACCGGAATATGTAGAGAAACCGGACCAGTTTTACGTAAGTCTATTTATAGAGAAACATCTGGGTGGCCTGAGTGGTTAGGACAAGGGTATGAAGGAGTGGATTTATTTATGCAGATGGCATTACTAAGTGATGTTCATTTTATACCCAAGAAGTTGTATAAATATCGGCAGCATGAGACACAGTCACATAAATCACTAGACGACGAATCTCACGTAGAAAAACTTATTGCCAAGTGGAAACAAGCAAAAGGACTAACATTAGAGCAACAAGCGAAGATAACTCAAGTGATAGAGTACATACCTGCTTATCATGAATTGTTGCTTGCTCGTGATAAATTATATCTAAGTGTCCAACTTTAACTTTGTAGTTGGTCAAAATGAAAAAATTACTTGTAACTGACTAGTCAATTCTTAACCATCAGTGACAGGTAAAGGGTAGTCTTAATTTTGTGTAATTAATTTTGTTTAACTACTTACCAGAGCGTCTAAATTATGAGCAAGATTCCCAAAATTATTCATCAGATTTATTACCAAGGCGAAGCAGCTATTCCGCGAAAATATATTCCTTATCGCCAAACTATTTTAGACCTTCATCCTGACTGGGACTATTATTTTTGGGATGATAAGCAATGCCGAAACTTTCTCCAAGAAAATTACCCTTGGTTTTTAGAAGTGTATGATTCTTATCCATATCTCATTCAACGTTGTGATGCCGTTCGCTATTTTCTCCTATATCACTATGGAGGTTTTTATATAGACTTGGACATAGAATTTCTCAAATCCATAGACGATTTGTTAGAAGACTATGAGTTAATTCTTTCAAAACTTATAGGCTTTAGTAACGCTATCATGGGTAGTACTGCCAAACATCCACTTTGGCCGAAAGTTTTTCAAGAATTAGATAAACGTAAATCAGGAATACGCCAAAAAATTAATCCATTTATTTTATTTGGGAACAGGGAAAATTCCGTATGCTATAGCACCGGTCCTCTATTATTAAACGATTGCATAGTCGCAGAAAAATACCACGAAAAAAGTACAGTTCGTGTTTGTCCTGGATATATTTTTGAACCAGATGCACCAATGGAAATAAATGGAAAAATCGTCAAATGGAAAGACAAAAAAATGTCCTATTCTATTCATCATATGACTGGTGGATGGCTTTCACCATACAGTAAATTAATCAGTTGGATTTTTGACATTTTTGCCAACATATATTGGGAAGTTAGTGGATTAGTTAGTCAAAATAAATAAATAACTTTTCTTGATTATCTAACTTTTCCAGGACTCTTGGCAGTTCTATGTTTTATACAGCACAAAAAGCAAAAGACTTGAAGATGAAAAAATTACTCGTAACTGGCTCATCAGGGCTGATTGGTTCGGAAATTTGCCTGTATTTCGCCAAGCGAGGTTGGGCAATTTACGGGGTCGATAATAACCAAAGGTCTGTTTTTTTTGGTTCCCAAGGAGATACCCGTTGGAATCAAAAGCGCTTAGAAAATCTCGTTAAAGGGTTCGTACATTACGAGATAGATATTCGTAGTCGCCATACTATTTTAAATTTGTTTGAGAGCCTCAGACCAAATGCGATTATTCATACTGCGGCACAGCCTAGTCACGATTTGGCTGCGAAAATTCCTTTTGATGACTTTGATATTAACGCGGTTGGGACGTTAAATCTATTAGAGGCAACTCGTCAATTTGCTCCTGAAGCTCCCTTCGTACATATGTCAACTAACAAGGTATATGGGGACGCACCGAATGAAATTCCTTTAATAGAATTGGAAACTCGTTGGGATTATGCGGATACTGCCTATAAATTGGGAATTAGCGAATCTTTTCGGATTGACCGCTCGAAACATTCCATTTTTGGAGCTTCTAAGGTAGCTGCTGATATTATGGTTCAAGAGTACGGTCGCTATTTTAACTTACAAACCTGCTCTTTGCGGGCTGGATGTTTAACAGGACCAAATCATGCGGGAGTAGAATTGCACGGATTTCTCAGTTACTTGATTAAGTGCAACTTAGAAAATCGTGTTTATAAAATATTTGGTTATAAAGGCAAACAGGTAAGGGATAACATCCACTCTTATGACGTAGCAACTTTTATCGAGCAATTTATCAAATCACCTCGTAGCGCTGAAGTTTACAATTTGGGGGGTGGAAAAAACAACACCAGTTCCATCTTAGAGGCTTTTGATATGGTCACTTCTCTAACTAACAAAAAAATGCGATATGAATATATAGACCAAAATCGTCAAGGAGACCATATCTGTTATTACAGCGATTTACACAAAATCCAACAACATTATCCGGGCTGGCAAATTTCCAAACCTTTAGACCAAATCTTTTCAGACATCGTTTCAGCCTGGGAAACTAGGCTTCAAAAATCTTACAGCTAAATTACAGCTAAAAAAAGGAAATATTTATGAGTCGCGTTTTATTTCTTAATGTTTCTTCAGCCGGACACATTATTCCTACTTTTGGATTAGTAAAAGAATTACTGCGTCAGGGAGAAGAAGTAATTTACTACGAAGTTTCGGAATTTCAATCAGAAATAAAAGCTTTAGGGGCGGTTTTCCGTTTTTATCCAGAACTAAAAGACGATACACTACCGAAATTAGAAGCTAACGAGTTTCCTTTAATCCCAATAATAACTTGGACAGCCAAAGAAAGGCTGCCTTGGTTGCTTGAATCAATCCGAGCAGACAAGCCAGACTATATTATTCACGATTCCCTATGTTTGTGGGGAAAAATAGCGGCACAGTTACTCAATATTCCAGCAATAAATTCTATATCTACTGCTGCATTTAATCGCCAGAGTTTATATGAATGCTCGATAATCGCTCCAAAGCTACCTCTATTACTCTCAGAAGAATCGATAAATAAAAAGTGTTTTTTGCAATACGAACGAGAATTACGAGAAACCTATAATATTCCGCAGCTAGATTTTATCGATGTATTTACCAATCCAGAACCCGTTAATATTTGTTATTTACCTCGAGAACTCCAACCTTATATTGAAAAATTTGACCGCACTTTTCATTTTGTCGGGCCTTGTGACCCAGTGCGGGCAATTAAGTCTGACTTCTCTATGGAACAATTATCGGTAAACAAGCTTATCTTAATTTCTTTTGGCAACATTCACGACCCGGGTTATGAATTTTACCAAAACTGTATTGAGGCATTTAAAGATATTGACGATGTTCAAGTTCTAATGGTGATATCTAGTTTTACAGATATCGAGCAACTAGGGAATATACCGACAAACTTTATCGTTCAACGGACAGGTACTATTCCCCAACTACAAATTTTGGAACGCACTAGCCTTTTTATCATGCATGGAGCCGGAGGTGGTACCCGCGAGGCAGCTTGGTATTCAGTCCCGATGCTAGCAATCCCTCAAACCTATGAGCAATATATTATTTCTCTTCAAATTGAAGCACAGGGTGTGGGAATTTGTCTCAAACCAGAAGTAGTTAATGCTAAACTTTTACGACAAACCGCCTTAAAAATTTTAGACGATAGTTCTTTCCTAGCTAACAGCAGTCGTCTTGGAAATGCTTGTCGTACTACAGCAGGTGGAACGAAGCGGGCAGTACAGGAAATTTTCCAATACATTGGAAAATAAAATTAATTTTTACGTAAATAAAAAGCAAAAAACTATTATTGATTCAAGATTTAATCAAGGGGTATTGATTATGAATTTTTCAGAAATAAATGACTTAGAAATTTTCAAATTACTCTTAGAAGAAGAAGGAATCGAATTAAATTTAAAGCAATCTCCAATCTTGCGGCACGGACTTACACAAACCCCTGCCTCTTTTCAACAAAGACGTTTGTGGTTTCTTTACGAGTTAGAACCAACCTCTTCAGCTTATAATATATGCTCTATCTTTCGTCTGGACGGTTTGCTACAAGTGCAAGCTTTGAAACAGGCATTTAGACAATTGCAGGAGCGACACGAAAGCCTTCGTACTACTTTTGTGGCAATCGATGGCGAACCATGGCAACATATTCACCCCGAAGTGTTAAGCGAACTAGAAATCGAAAACTGGAGCGAGCTGTCTGAAACTGAGATTGAAAAGCAAATTTCTACCATAAAAGTTTCCGAAACAAGATATTCGTTCGACCTTAAAGAGGGACCGCTGTTTCGAGCCAGACTCTTGCAACTCAAACCAGAAAGACACTTGCTAAGCCTAACTCTCCATCATATTATTGCTGATGGATGGTCTCTCGGTATTATTCTCGAAGAACTTGCTGTTCTCTATAAATCTAACCTTAAAAAAGATAACATTTCGCTCCCAGAATTAAGAATTCAATACTCCGATTACTCGATTTGGCAGCAGGAGAAGATAGCTGAGTCCATTTGGGAAGAACATCTTGTTTATTGGGAAAAACAACTGGCTCAATTACCAATCCTCCAATTTCCCACCGATTTTCCTCGACCCTCTTTGCAATCATTTCAAGGCGATTTGGTTGAGTTTACTATAACTCCGGAACTAACAAATGCGATCCGCAGTTTTAGCCAGAAAGAGAATGTTACCCTTTTTACAACTCTCATGGCTGCTTTTCAAACCCTCCTGGCACGTTATTCTGGGCAAGAAGATATCCCTGTCGGTACTTCGATTGCCAATCGTCCAGGAATTGATACCGAAAGACTAATAGGTTTTTTTGTAAATACTTTAGTAATTCGCACCGATTTATCTGGAGAACCTAGTTTTCGGACTCTGGTAAGCAGAGTTAAGAAAACAGTTCTAGAAGCATTTGAACATAGTGGAGTTACTTTTGAAACCTTGGTGGACCGTCTGCAAACAGAACGAGATACTAGTCGCAATCCTTTATTTCAGATTGCCTTTACTCTATTAAATGCTCCCAAGCCTAAGTTTGGTCAAGACAACTTAGAAATAACTTCTATAGGCAGTCAAAATGCTGCTCGTTTTGATTTAGAACTTTTTGTGACCGAAGGTGAAGACAATTTAAGCGGTGTTTTATCTTACAATATTAGCTTATTTAACCCAGAGACCGCAGGACGTTTCGTTGGTCACTTCTGCGAATTATTAAAAAATTTAGTAGCCCAGCCAGATGAGGCAATCTGTCGCTTACCAATACTGCTTCCTGAAGAGCAGAAGCGATTAATGCCCTCAGAACCGCGTGAGAATTTTGCTGTAGACTATTGTTTACACCAAGCCTTTAACCAACAAGTAGATTTGCATCCCAACCATCAAGCTGTCAGTTTTGAAAACCAATCTTTAACTTACAAACAATTAAATGAACGAGCCAATCAATTAGCCCTTTATCTGATTGATTGCGGTGCAAAACCAGAATTGCGGGTAGGATTACTGATAAATCGCTCTCTAGAAATGGTAATAGCCATCCTAGCCATTCTCAAAACTGGTGCTGCTTACGTTCCAATAGATACTCAATCCCCCCAAGAGCGAATTACTTATATTTTAGAAGATAGCGGGGTATCGTTTTTGTTAACTCAGGTGGAGTTCGCACCAATAGTTGAATCTCAGCAAACTACCTCGATTTTCTTGGAAAATTGCCAGCAAGAGATATCCAAAAAACCACTTACTAATCCGGAGATAGTTCTTAGTCCAGATAACGCTGCCTATATTATTTATACTTCTGGTTCTACAGGAAAACCCAAGGGAGTTATTGTCACTCATCGCAATGTGGTGCGTCTGATGTTGGCAACTCAAAAATGGTATAACTTCAACGACAAAGATGTCTGGACTTTATTTCATTCTTGTGCTTTCGACTTTTCTGTGTGGGAAATTTGGGGTGCTCTTTTCTTTGGCGGACATTTAATTGTAGTTCCCTATTCAGTAACTCGCTCACCAGAAGAATTTTACAATTTACTCTGCAACGAGGGCGTAACTGTTTTAAATCAAACACCTTCTGCTTTTCGCCAACTTATTCAAGCCGAAGAAGTACTTTGTCGAGAAAGCGAAGTCAACTTGCGCTATGTCATTTTTGGCGGAGAAGCTTTAGATTTATCAACTCTGGAACCCTGGTTTGAGCGTCACAGCGATGATTTTCCACTTTTGGTAAATATGTACGGAATTACTGAAACCACAGTTCACGTTACTTATCGTCCTATTCGTTGGAGTGATGTCAGAAAAGCTACAGGTAGCATTATTGGCGAACCAATTCCAGATTTTTGCCTTTATCTTCTTGACCGCTACGAACAACCAGTTCCGACGGGAGTTACGGGAGAAATTTACGTAGGTGGAGCGGGAGTTGCTCGGGGTTATTTAAATCGACCGGATTTAACTGCTGAGCGTATGGTGCCTAACTTGGCTAGCTCTGACGGTAAAAATCGCCTCTATAGAACTGGGGATTTGGCTAGATATCTTGCTAATGGAGAATTAGAATATTTAGGACGCAACGACTATCAAGTTAAAATTCGCGGTTTTCGCATAGAATTAGGGGAAATCGAAACAGTTTTACAAACTTATCCTGGGGTTCGCCATAGTTGCGTCATTACAAGCGAGCAAAACAGAGATGATGTGAGAGTTATCGCCTACATTGTACCCCAAACTGACCCAGCTAAAATTCCCGGATACGAAAATTTAATTACAGAACAAATTCAAGAATGGCAATATACTTTTAACGAAACTTATCGAAATCAGGAAACTGAGACCGACCCAGCATTTAATATTACAGGTTGGAATAGCAGTTATGATAGCAAACCCATCCCCGTTGGAGAAATGCGTCAGTGGCTCGACAACACTTTGGCTCAGATAAAATCCCTAAAACCAGTTCAAGTGTTAGAAATTGGCTGTGGTACGGGTATGATTCTCCTAAACATTGCCCCCGAAGTTCATTCTTACTGGGCTACGGACTTTTCTTTTGAAGCTATCAGTAGGTTACAAAAAATTCTGCACCAAAATCAATGGAATCAGGTTCGTTTACAACAGCAAGAAGCGAATAATTTTAGCGGTCTTCCCCAAGCACACTTCGACACTATCATTATCAACTCGGTAGCTCAATATTTTCCTTCTCTTGAGTATTTTCAGCAGGTAATTGCTGGAGCTTTGGATTTACTAGCTCCGGGAGGAAGTCTATTTATCGGTGATAATCGTAACTTATTACTGTTAGATTACTTTTATGCCAGCATCGCTTTCGCTCAGGAAAAAGATGGTACAAACCGAGAAGATTTTAAACAAAAAGTGCAACTAATTGCCGAAAATGAAAACGAATTAACTCTCGACCCGATTTTCTTTGCTGACTTGCCATTAACTTTTCCTGCTATAGCTGAAGTAGAAATTCACTTAAAACCGGAAAAAACAAATAACGAAATGACTAAGTATCGTTATGACGTAGTATTGCACAAGCAAGGAGTTCATAAAAATAACAAACATGCAATCAATCCTATTTGGCTGGATTGGCAGACCGAAAATTACCAACTAAGTGACGTACGCAATTTGTTATCAAAAGAACAAAACTTTGCTATTGGTTGGTGTGGTATTCCCAATGCTCAGTTGTTGCAAGACGAAAAAATTTGCCGTTGGTATCGCGATATAGAAGATTACGCTACGGTAGGAGAGTTGCGGAGTTTGCTCAGTCTTGATACCAATACAGGTGTGGTACCTAAAGACTTCCACGATTTGGCTGCAGAAATTGGTTGCCAAGTAATTATTACTTATTCTGCCGATAGCGAACTTGGATTTTTTGACGTTTGCTTTTATACAGCTACAGAAAGATTAGAAAAGCGTCGCTGCCCAATTATTATGCCTCTGGTGGCAAAAAACGGTAGCAAGGGTTCCAATTATTACCTTAATCCTCTCAAAGGACGTTTTGCTAGAGCTTTGATTGACGAGCTAAAGGAGCGAACAAGCAAGCTACTTCCTGAATATATGAGACCTGGGACTTATACACTTTTAGACCGCTTGCCGATAAACTCTAATGGAAAATTAGACCGTCGTTCTTTACCCTTACCAAATCTAACTAGAGCTATTACTCAAAAATCTTTTGCTGAACCACAGACTACAACTCAAAACAAACTGTGTGTGTTGTGGAGCAACGTTCTTGGTATTGAACGTTTGGGTATTACAGATAACTTTTTCCAATTAGGGGGTCACTCCCTCTTAGCAACCAAGCTAGTTTCTCGCATTAGAGAACAGTTCAAAATCACCTTGCCTTTGCGAGCAATTTTCGAGCATCCTACGGTTATCGAGCTAGCGTCCGAAGTAGATAAGCTGCTATCCCAGAGTAATCGAGACGAATATCTAGCTTCATATGAAATATTGCAGGTTAAAAATCGGCATAACTTACCTCTTTCTTTTGCACAACAAAGACTGTGGTTTCTTGACCGACTCGAACCTGGTAATCCTGCATACAATATTGTAGTGGGCTTTCGTCTTAATGGGATTTTGCACGAACAAGCACTCTTCGCTAGCTTACAAGAAATAGTCACGCGACATGAGGTCTTGCGGACAACATTCTCTCAGGATGATTTGGGCAATCCAGTACAAATAATTCATCCATCCGCTGAGATTGCTCTTAACCTCATCGATTTAACTGATTTGCCCGAGTCAGAGCGAGAAGAAAAGCTTAAACAAACTGTGAATCAAACCGTGCTGATTCCATTTAACCTGAAAACAGGCCCTTTGTTCCGGGTTTATCTGTATCGATTAGACCAGCAAACTCATGTATTAGTAGCAGTAATGCACCATATCGTTTCTGATGGCTGGTCTTTTGGAATTGTAGTTAAAGAATTATCTGTATTGTACGAGGCTTTTTGTCAGGGAAATAAATCGCCTTTGCTTCCTCTAACTCTACAATATGCTGATTTCGCTTTTTGGCATCGGACAGTTTTTGAGCGAGAAGAACTACCAAAACAATTAGCATATTGGCAACAAGAACTAAGCGGGGAAATACAGCCTTTAAATTTGCCTACAGATTTTCCTCGTCCAGCAATCACAACTTATGAAGGTAGAGCCATACCTTTTACTATTAATCGCGATTGCCACCTTCGCTTTAAACAATTATGTGAATCTCAGGGTGTTACCCTATTTATGGGATTATTAGCAGTATTAAAAGTGCTGTTAATGCGTTATTCGGGACAAGATGACATTTTAGTGGGAACTCCGATTGCTAACCGAAATCGGCAAACAATAGAAGATATTATCGGATTTTTTGTCAATACATTAGTTATCCGTAGCGACCTCAGTGGTAATCCATCTTTTATCACTTTGCTTCAAAAAATTAAAGAGAAAACTCTACAAGCATACGCTCATCAGGATTTACCTTTTGAAAAACTAGTAGAAACTCTGCAACCAGAACGGAATCTCAACCATAGTCCTTTATTTGAGGTAATGTTTGTCTTGCAGAACGCTCCAATGAGTAACTTAAAATTGACAAATCTAGAGTTTACTCCTTTAGAACTAGAACAAGTTACAGCTAAGTTCGACCTTACCTTATCAATAACGGAAACGGAAACAGGGCTTCAAGGACTTTGGGAATATAAGACCGATTTGTTTGAAGAAACAACTATTGCTAGGATAATCGGTCATTTTCAAACTTTGCTCTCAGAAGTGATTAATACTCCCGAACTAGAAATTTGCCAATTACCCTTACTCAGCAGCCTTGAGCGACATCAACTACTAGTAGAGTGGAATGATACGGCAGTGAGCTATCCACAGCATCAGTGCATCCATCAGTTGTTTGAAGCGCAAGTGGACTCGACACCCAATGCAGTAGCGGTGATTTTTGAGAACGAGCAACTCACTTATCACCAGTTGAATACCCGTGCCAATCAGTTGGCCCACTATCTCAAAAGCTTAGGCGTGAGACCTGAGGTGTTGGTAGGAATTTTTGTGGAACGTTCCATTGAAATGGTGGTGGGCTTGTTAGGAATTCTCAAGGCGGGCGGTGCTTATGTACCCCTTGACCCCAATTATCCTCGAGAACGGTTGAGTTATATGTTGGCAGATTCAAAAGTTTCTGTGCTGCTCACACAACAACAGTTAATTGAAAAATTACCCGGAAATGGTGCGCGGTTAGTGTGCCTAGATACTGACTGGAATACCATTAACCTTGAAAGTCAGGAAAATTGCCACATTGAACTTACATCGGATAAGCTGGCCTATGTTACTTATACCTCAGGTTCCACAGGACAACCCAAGGGGGTTAGTATTGTCCATCAGGGGGTGGTACGATTAGTTAAAGAAACTAATTACGCCAACCTCACTTGTCAACAAGTTTTTTTACAACTGGCTCCTATTTCTTTTGATGCTTCAACCTTTGAAATTTGGGGTAGCTTACTTAATGGAGCTAAGTTAGTGATTATGTACGCTCATCTTCCTACGGTAGAAGAGATTGCAAGAGTCATTGAGAAATACAAAATCACAATTTTATGGCTAACAGCGGCTCTATTTCATTTAATGGTAGAGCAACAGTTGGAGAAGTTAAAATCTGTACGACAACTTTTGGCTGGGGGGGATGTTTTATCTTCACCTCATGTAGAAAAAGTGATTCAATGTTTGCCAGAATGTCAATTAATTAATGGTTATGGTCCCACAGAAAATACAACTTTCACCTGCTGCTATCTAGTTGTACAATCAAAAGTAAAAGGGGCTTCTGTACCCATAGGACGCCCTATAAGTAACACACAAGTATACATCCTAGACAAACACTTGCAACCACTACCCATAGGAGTACCAGGAGAAATTTACATCGGAGGAGATGGATTAGCAAGAGGTTATTTCAACCGTCCAGAACTCACCAAAGAAAAATTTATTCTAAATCCGTTTGGCGATGGTAAATCACAACGGCTATATAAAACAGGGGACATCGCTCGTTACCGGAGTGATGGGAATATAGAATTCCTGGGTCGCCTAGATAATCAAGTTAAGATTCGTGGCTTCCGCATCGAGTTAGGAGAGATAGAAACAATCCTTAACACTCACCCCCAAATCCAACAAACCGTAATTATTGCAACAGAAGATATTCCAGGGAACAAACTTTTAGTAGCCTATGTAATGACTAATAATGACATTAACATCAGCGCTCTTAAAGATTACCTCAAATTGCGGTTGCCGAATTACATGATACCTTCTATCTTTATACAACTAGAAACTTTACCTTTAACTGCCAACGGTAAAGTTAATAGAAAAGCACTGCCTGCACCTACTTTAAATAAACTTGTTCCTTCGGAAAACTGCATTCTACCTCGCACAACACTAGAACATCAATTGGCGAAAATTTGGGAAGCAGCACTTAAAATCAGCCCTATTAGTGTCACCGATAATTTTTTTGAATTAGGGGGTCATTCTTTGTTAGCGATTGGTTTAATTACGGAAATAGAAAAGCAGTTAGGTTATACCCTTCCTGTACTGAGCTTTTTCCGAGACGGTACTATAGAAAAGATAGCATTATTTCTAGAAAATAATCGAGAATCGGCTGATTCTGATATTTTAATTCCTCTACAAGTAAAAGGAGATAAAAAACCCATATTTCTAGTTCATCCAGGAGGTGGTTATGGTTTAGTTTACTCGTTATTAGCAAATAAATTAGCTAAAAATCAACCAGTTTATGCGCTACAATCACAAGGTTTGGATGGCAAAAAACAACCTTTAAATAGTATTGAAGCTATGGCTTCTACTTACATGAAAGCAATTCGAGAAATACAACCTTCGGGTAATTATTTAATTGGAGGTTTTTCTTTAGGCGGATTAATAGCTTTTGAAATTGCCTCTCAACTAGAAGCAGCAGGTGAAAGTGTAGAAAATCTCCTTATTATCGATACTCACCCTCCATTTCTTAATACCAAAATTGAGGAAATTCCAGATGATGACATTACTTCACTCATTATTTTTGTCGAAAAAGTTGGGCTTTACTTTAACACAGAAATTAAACTTAATTACGAAGAACTATCAGTTTTGAATGAAGAACAAAGATTAGAATATGTACTCAAAGTATTGCAACATCATCAACTTGTTACTCCCAATTCAGACAAAAACCTTATTTCCGGAGCTGTTAATGTATTTAAAGCGAATTCTTATGCAAGTCTTAGTTACCAACCCAAAGCAATTAATGCTTCAATCTCCTTATTTAAAACCGAAGCATTAGCAAAACAATTCCCAAGTAACTCAACTTTAGATTGGGATAAATTAACTAGCCAACAAGTTTATGTCCGAACAGTACAAGGTAGCCATGATAGCCTTTTGCAAGAACCATCAGTGAGAGAACTTAGCACAGCTATACAAGAAATTTTAATGTAATCGAAAATTATTTGCAGTAGTTTGTAGATACAGAAAAATTAGTAGCAAATCATTGTGGAGGAATTGACGTGAAATTAGAAGATGTTCGAGCTATAGTTACCGGCGCTGCTAGTGGCATTGGACGTTGCATTGCCATTGAACTAGCACGTGCAGGAGCATTAGTAGTTGCTGGAGATATAGACTCGGAAATGATTGCCAAAATTCCTTTGGGTCGCATGGCAAAACCTTATGAAATCTGGCTGGCTATGCGTTTTATTATCGAGTGTGACTACTTTACTGCTAGTACCATCGAAGTCGATGGAGGAGCAATGTTTTAAATGAATTTAATATCGTTTCTGCTGCAAACATCTCGGGCTGCCATTATAATAGTATTTTTTACTGCGGTAATAAGTGGTTTTTCTAGCATATTTTTAATTGCCTTAATTAACGAGGCGGTTAACAAAAAGGGTACAGTCAGCAGTTTCCAAATTTGGACTTTTATTGGATTGCTAGCGGTCTCATTTATAACTAATTTTATCACACAAGTTCTCCTTGCTGAAATAGCTGAAACATCAATTTATAAGTTACGATTGCGTTTAAGTACCAAGATTTTATCTTGTCCTTTACAACATTTGGAAGAATTGGGGTCAAATCGCTTGTTAGCGACTTTAACCCATGATACTGGCTCAATTGCTATGGGAGTCTCTAGTCTCCCCTTTTTCTTGATTAACATTACTGTGATAATTGGTTGTCTGGTCTATTTAATTTGGCTTTCTCAATTGGTATTTTTAGTCACCGTAATTACCTTTGCCTTAGGAACTATCCTGGTACAGTTTTTGTTTTGGATTATTGTTAAATTTGACAAACTAGCTAGAGAAGAACAAGACAGCCTGTTCAAAGATTTTCGCTCAATTATAGACGGAGTAAAGGAACTAAAACTGCATCGTTACCGACAAAATACTTTTCTTTCTGAATATTTGCAAAAAACAGCAGCATCTTTACTAAATTATCGAGTAGCAGCTTCTAAATTTTTTGCAATTGCTACTAGCTATGGGGAACTTCAGCAACTTATTCTCTTGGCTCTAGTTGTCTTTGCTTTACCCCAAGTATTGCCAGTTAACAATCAATTATTCTCTGGCTACGTTCTAACACTTACTTATCTAACCCGTGCAGTACAAACTATCGTACAAAACCTCTCGATTTTCTCTCAAGCTAATGTTGCCTTGCAAAAAATTGATAAATTAGGTTTTGTGCTTTCCGAACAAGCTGAGGATTCGCTTTTGCTTCAGTTTCCTTCCGGGTCTTCCTCTTATCAAATAGACTTTATTCAACTCACTCATAGTTACCACAACAAAGGCAAACAAAATAATTTTGAGATAGGTCCTATAGACTTAACGATTAACTCTGGAGAACTAGTATTCATTGTCGGTAAGAATGGTTCTGGGAAGTCTACTCTTGCCAAATTAATTACTGGACTATACATTCCCGAAAAAGGTAAAATTTTGCTTAATGGGCAACCTATTACTGACCAAAATCGAGAAGCTTATCGACAACTTTTTACGGCTATATTTTCCGACTTCTATTTATTTAACAGAATTTTGGGTCTCAATTTAAAAAATTTAGATGATAAGGCTTACAGTTATCTCAAAAAATTCGGATTGAATCATAAAGTAGAAGTGCATGATGGCATATTCTCAACTATAGATTTATCTCAAGGGCAACGCAAGCGTCTAGCTTTGCTGATTGCTTTCTTAGAAAATAGACCGATTTATTTATTTGACGAATGGGCTTCAGACCAAGACCCTTATTTTCGAGAAATTTTTTACAAAGAAATTTTAATGGAACTAAAAGCAATGGGCAAAATTGTTTTAGTAATTAGCCACGATGACCGCTATTTTTATTTAGCTGATAAGATTGTTAAGTTAGGCTAGTACATGGAGAGTAAAAAATTTCTTTCCTAATTCTTAAAAATGGTTGGGCCGATGGGAACTAGCTTTACTGTGTTAAAAACAGACCAGTATTCTTGGGGAACTCTTAACAACTGGAGTTTAGACTAAGATACAGCAAAGCCGCACAACAGTAAGAATTTGATGTGCCTCAGTATAAAAATTGAAGAAATAAACTTTTTAAGCTGGTTTCGGTTGGTTTTGAGTTCGTTTTTTAGTTCTTTTTTTGACGACAGGGTAGTTAATTCTACGCTTACGTGTTTGCTCTAGTTTTCAGCCTGGGGATTTTCCCCGTGGTTTTGGAGATTTAGCAGGGGTGTAGAAAGTGTATATATTCTTGCCTGGAGCGTCTTCCATAGCCTTCAGCTATATTGGATGCAACAGACACTCCGGAACGCCTAAGAAAGGCAAGTTAAACCGTATAATTCTGAATTTGGAAATAAGTTTGTAAATTTGTAGCAGTGAATTGCTAATTGAACTGCTCTCTTCCAGATAAATTGTTCTTTGTAGCTCATGGTAAGTTTGAAGTGCCGCCTTAATTATATCCCTCAATGCGTCTTCCTTCTTCCTTCCCCCTTTCTTACTTCTACCCTCAGCATAAGTGCCCTCTGCCTTGAGGACATCACCAAAAGTGCGGAAGGCTCCAAAATTTTTCGCTCTCGTAAATCCCTAACGAATCTGTTTCGATTAGCTCTCGGTAATCGGTCGTAAAAATTTCACCCAGAGGTTGACCATAAATTGGGTTAAATTTGGTACTTCATCTAAAGTATTAATCAATTCTGACGCTGGATTCTGCTCGATTATGTGTGTAGTTTCTTCCCAGAGTTTATCCCACTCTTTTTTTTTGAATATCGCGCTGGAATTTTTCATACCATAAAGCACTAATTTTGTCAAGCATAATAGCGCCAACGACACCAGAACTTTAGCTCAGGGCTTTTTTTATATTGTGATAAAATTATTGACAATAAATTGCGATAATTTTTACATTTACCCCAGTCACCAGCCATGACCATCACCAAAAGTTGACAAGACCCCAAATACTGTGCGGGTGACGGTGGTTGGGGAGAAAGCTTTACCTGCAGTTGAGTTATTTGATGATAATGCGGGGTTGATTTTTGCCATCGCATCTACGACAACAGCAGCCCAGCAACCAGAAAAACCACCAACCGAAGAGAAGCCGCAAAACTCCACCCAGAGAGAGGAGCCATCATCTTGAGTCAAAAAACTGGAAAAATTTTCCACTAAATCATTTATACTATAGAAATATAAAGACACTGCTGAAATAAGTTGGTCACCTGATATGACACTTTTACTTACCCCTGAACTTGAGATGTTTATCCAAAGTCAAGTTGCGAGCGGAAAGTATACTTCAACTAACGAAGTGATTATTGCTGCACTAAAGCTACTAGAAGAACGCGAGCGTATTTACCAGGGGCGTTTTGAAGAATTACAACGTGAAATAGCTGTAGGATTAGAAGAAGCTGAACGAGGCGAATTAATTGACGCTGACACAGTTTTTAATCGCCTGCGTGAAAAACTGGCCAAGCGCCGCATTCAGGAAAACCAATGAGTCAAATTTGTAGATTTACTCCAACAGCAAGCAGGGACATCGAAAGAATTATTGACTACATTGCTGATACAAGCAGTTATGATGCAGCTGACCGCCTGCTCAACAGCATAAATGAAAAGTGTCGTAGGCTGGCAAACTTCCCTAGCATGGGACGTAGTAGAAATGAACTGGCATCTTCTTTAAGAAGCTTTCCAGTAGATAGTTACCTAATCTTTTACCGTTTAACGGAAGAAGGAATTGAGATTTTGAGGGTTGTTAGTGGGTATCAAGACTTAAAAGCGCTGTTTTCTGAACCCAATCAACAGTAATAAGAACCGCAGTGATTTCAATACTGCTCGGTTAAGGATATGTTTAGCAACTCCCACTGGTTTCCAACCAAGCTTGTAAATCAGCCATCTTCTGAAAATCTAACAACGCTTCACCTAAATTTTCTAATTGTTCCCGTGAGAGAGATTCAATCTGCTGACGCATCTCTTGGGGTAATTCCCCCACCCGTCGAGTTAGTAAACGGAGAATTAGCGATTTTTCTCCTTCTTCTATACCTTCTTCTCTACCTTTTTTTCGACCCTTAGCTTCACCATCCCGTTGCGCTTTCAAAATTGCATTTTTGCTATCGTGAAGAAACATCTCCCGTTTTTCCAGCAATTCTAGCTCCTTTTTACTTAACTTGCTTTCTCTTGCAACTTCAAACGCATGATTAATTTCTGGTACTTCTTCCATAGTGGGTGGAACCGACTGGAGGGTGTTTGCTGCTTTGAGGAAATACAACCATTTATCTAATAATGTTTCTAATTGAGAAAGTTATTTGTTAAATTTGGGCAACTCGACGAATACCAGTTCGATATCATCACTATAATCAGTTAAATCATCTTTTTCTTTTAATCGATAGCGGGATATAACTTTATTATTGCCTTCAAACATATCGAAGTCAGTAATAGTCAAGGCTATAACTGGATTTAATAGCGTATAATCTTCGCCGACTCTAAGTTGAATCGAAAAGGATTTTGCTGCATTGAGCTTTTCCTTTAAAAAATCAGGAATATCCATAGACATTACCCTAATATTAATTATTCTTACACAAGCTTTGTTGATTGATAATATAATCGTTTACAATCAAAAACAGTACATATATTTTGAAATTGTATCTCTAGATATATATTCATTATCACTGGTTTTGGCATCGTTATAACTTGTCGATTTTCGTCGTCTAATTTACAGAGACTTTAACCTTTTTAAGCTTTCCCTATTGAGAGTCACTGGAAAATCATGTATCATCACTGCTAATTCTTATTTGTTGTGTAAAAATTTGTAACTTTTACGTTAAATAGGGTAGGATTATACCACATTCACGCGAAGCTTCCAAACATGACAAAAGCCGTTTTTGAGAAATTATAATTTTATGCTGAGAGTAATTACAGAAGCTGACTGGGATGAACTTTACTACGAAGCAGAACAACGCGGTGAACTGGTTTACTCTCAAACTGCTTCGGAGTCGGTAAATTACCTCCCGTCACAAATTGGTAACGGAGGCGATTGTACAATTGCACTTCGGGATGGTATATCCATAAATATCCTAAATTTAGAACTATTAGAATCATTAAGGTTAGATAGATATCACGAAGCGTCCTCTCCATTAATTTCTAAATTCTACCTTACAGGAAATTCGCGGGTATTAACTCCTGGAACTGTAGATATAAAAAATGAATATGAAGAAATATGCGGTCAAAATTACTTATATTATTTACCTAATATTAGAGAATTTGAAGATTGGCAAGGAAGAGAAAAAGTTCATGTGTTGATGATATATGTTTCTCCAAGTTATCTAAAATCTTTTAATCAAGGATTTGAAACTTTACCGCAACAGCTACGTCTTTTAATCGAAGAAAATTCGCCACAACGCTTTCACCAATCACTTGGTTATTCTACTCCAGTAATGCGCCAAGCACTTCAACAAATTCTTGACTGTCCCTATCAAGGATTTATGCGAAAAATGTTTTTAGAAAGTAAAGCTGTTGAATTGCTTTCACTTCAGTTTACTGCTTGGACAAATGAAAAATCTGACTCTATACAGCGTTTACATCTAAAAAAAGATGATATCGAAAGATTGCATCAAGCCAAAGAATTATTATCAGCTAATTTTCACAACCCACCATCAATTCTAGAGCTAGCTCGCTCAGTGGGAATTAACGACTACAAACTAAAAGCAGGCTTTCGTCAAGTATTTGGAACTACACCATTTGGCTATCTACGAGATTTACGACTCACCACAGCACAACAGCTACTACGCAATACAGAAATTTCAATAGAACAAGTCTCCCGAACAATTGGATACAAAAGCCGTAGTAAATTTACAGTGGCATTTCAGAAAAAATTTGGAATTAATCCCAAGGCATTTCAAAAAATGTAATGTAGAGACGTTACATGTAACGTCTCTACTTTGGGGTCTCTAAACTAAAAACTCCATCAAGGTAACAAAAAAATCCCGCAATGACACAAAAGGGCTAGAAATATACCTCAGATTTATCATAAGCTTATTGCTATTATTTCTTATTTGAGTCACACGCTTACACACTTGCGAAGCGCAGTTACAAGCGCTGACTAACTAAAAGTACGGGGATAAAACTATTTGGACGTGTGAGGAGTTATGCAAAAAAAACGCGAGTTATTGAGTAGTTTGTGCTTGGTAAGTACTGCTGTAGTGATACTTGCTCAACCAGGGTGGGCAAAATCGATGACTGAGACAACTACAACAGTTGCAACACCATCAACAAAATTAGCTCAAGCTGGGGAGATTATTTCAGTCACGGGAGTAAAGTTAACGGCTACAGACAACGGTTTTGAAGTCATTTTAGAAACAAAGCAACCAGATAGATTAAAACCGAATGCACGAAATGAGGGTAAGAGTTTTATTATTGAGATTCCTAATTCTCAGTTAAAATTATCCTCTGGTAATATATTTCGCCAAGAAAAACCCTTTGCGGGAATTGCTGAGGTGAGCGTTATCGAGCAACCTGGTAATATTATTCAATTAAAAATTATAGGTGAAAGTGGTGTACCGAAAGCTGAGTTATTTGATGGTGAGGAAGGTTTAGTTTTTGGTATTACACCAGTCGTATCACAACAGCAAAACCCCACCCTTAATCAAACTCAGAATACTCAAACTCAGAATACTCCAACTCAGAATACCCAAAATCCGGAGTCAAAACCAGAAACAGAACAGCAACAAAACCCCACTACTCAAAGACAAAACCAAAATCCGGAGTCCCAACCAGAGAGTGAACCCATTGAGCTAACAGTGACTGCTGAAAAATTTGAGGAAAATGTCAAAGACGTTCCCATCAGCATCACAGTCATTCCTAAACAGCAGTTGGAAGATTCGCAAATCAACACGATAGAAGGAATTGCTCGAAACACCCCAAATTTTATCTTTCTACCCAACTCATCCAGAAATTTTAGTTTATATAGTATTCGTGGGTTAGGGAATAACAACGTAGTTAACCGCGACTCAGTTGGTTTTTACATTGATGATGTTCCCTACGATAACGGTGCGTTTCTCGATTTAAATCTTGCTGATTTAGAACGGGTCGAGGTATTGCGGGGACCTCAAAGCACACTTTATGGTAGAAACACACAGTCAGGTGTAGTTAATATTATCTCGCGTCAACCAACAAATTCACCAGAAATACGAGGGGCTGCGAGTTACGGTAATTACAATAATTTAAACTTACAACTATCCTTAAGTGATGCGATAATTCCTGACAAAATATTATTTCGCTTATCAGGTGCATATGCGCGACGTGAGGGTTTTTTTGAAAATACTTTTCTTAATGAAAACGTCGGTGACCAATCATCCGGTACGGTACGCGGACAGTTTCTTTGGAAACCTTCACAAGATTGGACTGTTTCTTTGATTGGTTCCTATACAGGACTTAATAA
This sequence comes from Scytonematopsis contorta HA4267-MV1, assembly GCA_019359035.1. Classification (GTDB taxonomy): domain Bacteria; phylum Cyanobacteriota; class Cyanobacteriia; order Cyanobacteriales; family Nostocaceae; genus Scytonematopsis; species Scytonematopsis contorta. The sequence continues at coordinate 76,060 of JAHHIC010000048.1, forward strand.
TGATGGGGATATAATCATTCCCTTAAGTCAGCAAGATTCGTACAAAACTACAAACGACCATATCGGATTTTCGCAGTCTAATTCAGACTCACAAGCGTTAAAAATTATCCACGATAATGCAGGGTTTACACTTACGTCGATTACTGCACGACGCTATTCACAAAATAATTCCAGCACAGATGCAGACGGAACATCGAATGATTTATTCCGCGTTTTCGGTGAATCTAACTCAACAATTTGGAGTCAGGAAATACGACTTCAATCTCCCAATCCAGATGGCAAATTTCGCTGGCTATTTGGAGGCTACTACGAATCGCGAGATTTTAAAGACTCTGGTGGTTTACAGTTAAGTGATGCGGGTGCTGCTATTTTTGGTTTACCGTCAGCAGGTTCAAATATTAGCCCTGCTGAGTTAAGTCAAACAACCTATGCAGCTTTTGGACAAGTTGATTATAGACCTATTGACCCACTCACATTAACTTTGGGTTTGCGTTACGAGTCATCTAGCAGCCGAATGGATAGAAGGCGAATTTTTCAAGATGTATCTGGATTTTCCCTACCGTTAGGCGACCCTTTTAATAATATCAAAACCAGCGATGATATTGTGATTCCTCGATTTGCTTTGCAATATCGCTTTAATCCAAATTTAACTGCTTATGGTAGCATCACGCGAGGATATAAACCAAGTGGTCTTAATTATAGAACAGATTCCCAAAACGATTTAATTTTTAAACAAGAGACTTCTTGGAACTACGAATTAGGGTTAAAATCATCTTGGTTTGATGACCGTTTGGCGGTAAATTTAGCTGGATTTATTCATAAAGTTGATGATTACCAAGTATCAGTATTTAGCGATTCACTTTTGAGCAATACAATTACTAATGCGGGGGTCGATATTCACGGTTTGGAATTAGAAGTTCGCGCTACACCAGTTAAAGGGTTAGATTTAGTTGCGGGACTTGGCTACACAAACGCTGAGTTTAGTAATTTTCAAGCTGGTGGTGTAAATTACAATGGCAATAAATTACCTTACGTACCAGATTTTACATATAATTTAGCTGCACAATACCGTAGTCCTGGTGGATTTTTGGGACGAGTTGAGTTGCTTGGTCTTGGTAGTTACACCTTTGATGAAGCCAACAAATTCAAACAAAAATCATTTGCTCTGGTGAATACTCGCGTTGGTTATGAAGGTAAAAAATATGGTGTTTACTTATTTGCTAACAATATATTTGATACTAAATACCTTACCAACGCTTTAGAATTTGGACAAGCTTTCGGTTACTACGGTGATAGAGCTACTTATGGTGTTCAAGTAAAGGTAAACTTTTAGCTTTCCCTTACCTTTCAATACTGCGTAGGTTTTGGGTATTTGTAGGTTGGGTCGAGGAACGAGACCCAACAAAAGCCTTGAAAATGTTGGGTTTCCTCCCTCAACCCAACCTACGAATTGTTATATTTTTGAGCTTAAACTAGCAGTATTGCTTTACCTTTACGTTTTTGGTTCTAACAGTGTTAAAAAAAATCCAAAACTCAAAATTCCCAAGTGATTAATATCCAGAACCTGAAAAAATATCTACTTATTGGTTGCTTATACATCTCACAGTATATGCCCGCTTGGTTTTTGTATAGTGCTATACCTATTTTTATGCGTCAGCAAGGACTTTCTCTGGAAGCAATTGGCTTGTTACCAACCCTCGCTTTACCTGTGACTCTCAGGTTTTTATGGTCACCATTAATTGACCGTTACGGTTTTACTCGTTGGGGTCATTACCGATTTTGGATTATCTGCTTTCAAGTTATTGTTGCGTTCTTAACAACAGTTAGCGCATTTCTGGATATCAAGCAAAACTTTAATACCTTACTCGCTTGTATGGGATTAATGTATATCACAGGTGCAAGTCAGGATATTGCCACAGATGCACTTGCGATTGGTTTACTCGCACCCAAAGAACGCGGTATTGGTAATGCGGTACAAAGTGCAGGTGGTTTTTTGGGGGGCATTATCGGCGGAGGTACTATGCTAATTTTACTTGAACGCTGGGGTTGGAAACCAAGTTTATTGCTACTTGCGGTGATAACATTGGTCGCTTTAATTCCTGTACTTTTCCACAAAGAAGATTTTTCCGCCTACTCCCCACCCTCTACCCCCTATTCCCTCTTGACCTCGCTATTGAATATTTTTCACTATCGCGGCATGTGGTGTTGGTTACTCATTTTATTGCTTGATTCTGCAAGTAGCAGTATTGCTAGTACTATGTTTCGTCCATTGTTGGTAGATATTGGTTTATCACTGGCTGATATCGGTTGGTTGATAGGAACTATTAATTACGGTTGTTTGATGATAGGTGGACTTATAGGAGGTTTGTTGATTTCCACTTTAGGGAGAAAGTGGTCGCTATTCCTTTTTAGCTTGCTGTCGATATTTGCTAGTTTGATTTACCTCCTTCCTAGTTTTGGTTGGAAAAGTTTGCCTGTACTGTATTTTGTTGCTATTAGCACGGGGTTAGTAGGTGGCTTAATGGCAACAACAACTTTTACAATCATGATGGATAAAAGCGGAGAAGATACACCAGGAACCGATTATACTGTGCAAAGTTCCTCTGGGGTGCTGGGTAGTATTGGTGCTGCTGCTATCAGTGGAAAATTGGCTGAAACTATCGGTTATCGCGGAGTTTTTGGATTAGGTATAGTATTTGCTGTTATTTGCTTTTTATTAGTAAATATTTTACCAGCGTTGAGCCGCAGTTCGTCGGAACATCAAAATTGAGGTGAAGTTGTTGTGCATGTACTAGAAATTTTTCTTAGAACACATTATGTCGATGGGAGTACAATGAATTCTTTGCCCCTTACACTGTGAGTCCCGAAGAAGTTTGTTCATCATTTAGGTAACAAGAAAAGCTGATACAATCATATTGTTCTAAGATGGAACAAATAAGTTAAGAAGGCTGCCATGACGACTCACTTGCCCCGTCAGCCCCGCCCAAAAAACCAGGATATGCCCCCTTTGGAAAATGGCGATCGCCTAACTCGTCCTGAATTTGAGCGGCGTTATACGGCTGCACCCCACATTAAAAAAGCAGAATTGATTGAAGGAATCGTTTACGTGGCATCTCCCTTAAGACATGAGCAGCATGGCAAACCCCATAGTCGAGTGATGACCTGGTTAGGGGTTTATCAAGCTATGACTTCTTTTGTTGACTTAAGCATCGAACCAACTGTTAGACTGGATTTAGATAATGAACCGCAACCGGATGCGGTGCTATTTATTGAATCTGTGGCGGGTGGGCAAACCCGACTTAGCAACGATGGTTATATTGAAGGCTCACCCGAGCTAATTGTGGAAATCGCCGCAAGTAGTACAGCAATTGATACAGGCAGCAAGAAGCAAGCTTATCGTCGTAATGGGGTGCTGGAGTATATCATTTGGCAATCTTACGAAAACCAAATAGACTGGTTTCGTCTAACAGATGGTGACTATATATTATTGTCTCCCGAACAAGATGGCATTATTCGCTCGCAGGTGTTTCCAGGCTTGTGGTTAGCGGTGGAGGCATTGTTAAATAATCAGATGACACGGGTGTTAGAAGTGTTGCAGTTGGGATTAAATTCGCCTGAGCATAGAGAGTTCGTTGAGCAATTGGCGAATAAATCGAAAGGTTAGTACTGTAAATCATCTGTAGAGACGCGATATATCGCGTCTCTACATTTTGGGACGGAGATGTCTGTTGATTTAAGCAGCTTCCAAAGATACGCTAGGAAAATGTTGCTTCAATATTTCCAGCCACTGTGCAATTCGCTCGTCAGCCAGCCAGTGACTAAAGTCACTGTCTAAAAGCTGAAGTCCTCTATAAGAGGACTGAGTAATACATCGAAAACAAATATTTTACAAAATTTAAAATACTCCTGAAACTCTTATTTCTTCTTAGTCCTATGACGAGGACTTTAGCTTTTAGACAGTGACTAAAGTCACTGGCTTGTGTTATGCATGGCGCGCAAGCACAGTTTAATACTGTTTTTTACGTATAAAGACGAATATCTGAGATATTTCTCAAATTACAGTAACACTTAATATTACTTTTTGTAAACAAATTATTGACAAAAAATTTTAATAAACTAAAGTTATTGAGAGCTACTCTTAATTAGCTATTTCAATAGAGGCAGCAAAATATCTTCTATTGAGTTGCTTTTAAGCGGTTGCTTCTAGGGGTAGTCATGCCTAATATCCTTAGTCTGAAGCTGCGATTCAGTCAAGAGACAAGCTCAAATGCTGAACTTGATAGCTAAATATCAGTCAAAATATTTGCAAACTAATTGCAACAAGGAGTACAAAGTACCTAATGCAAACATACGATAATCCTAACGTTAAGTATGATTGGTGGGCTGGAAATGCTAGATTCGCCAAACTTTCAGGCTTATTCATTGGCGCTCATGTTGCTCAAGCCGCGTTGACGACTCTTTGGGCTGGTGCGTTCACTTTTTTTGAACTTTCGCGTTACAACCCAGAAATTCCTATGGGGGAACAGGGGTTGATTTTGCTACCCCACTTAGCGACCTTGGGTTTTGGTGTGGGAGCGGGGGGTAAGGTTCTTGATACTTATCCCTATTTCGTTATCGGAGCTATACATCTAATTTCTTCAGCAGTCTTGGGTGCGGGTGCGCTCTTTCACACATTCAAAGGTCCCAGAAATCTGAAAGATGCAACTGGTCAAGCTCGTAAATTCCACTTTGAATGGGACGACCCCAAGAAATTGGGCTTCATTTTGGGACATCATTTGCTTTTCTTAGGAGCAGGAGCTTTACTACTAGCAGCAAAGGCGATGTTTTTTGGTGGACTGTATGACTCGACAATTCACGATGTCAGAGTTGTCACCAGCCCAACTCTGAACCCATTAGTTATTTATGGCTACCAAACTCACTTCGCTACCGTTAATAATTTAGAAGACTTAGTTGGTGGTCATATTTTTGTCGGTTTGATACTCATTGGTGGTGGTGTTTGGCACATTCTCAACGAGCCTTTACCTTGGGCAAAGAAACTGTTGATTTTCTCTGGTGAAGCGATTCTTTCCTATTCTCTAGGTGGAATTGCTCTGGCAGGATTTGTCGCTAGTTACTTCTGTGCGGTGAATACCTTAGCCTATCCAGTGGAGTTCTACGGGCCAGTTCTGGAAGTTAAGTTCGGTGTTTGTCCTTATTTTGCTGACACTGTTCAACTAGCAAACGGGGCTTATACGTCTAGAGCTTGGTTAGCAAATGCACATTTCTTCTTAGCTTTCTTTTTCTTGCAAGGTCACTTGTGGCACGCGCTACGAGCAATTGGTGTTGACTTTAAACAAGTTGAAAAAGCACTGAATACTCTAGAAACGACTTCGTAAATTGATTTGAAATTTAAGATTTTATATTTTCAGTAATTGGAAATATAAAATCACAAATTCTATGTTGATGAGATATTAAGGTATGACAATCACGACTGAAAGAACTTTTGCTGCAGGAACAAATTTACCTTGGTTAATTGGAAATGCTCGATTGACTGATTTATCGGGACAATTATTAGGTGCTCATGTTGCTCATGCAGGGTTGATAATGTTTTGGGCAGGAACAACTACTATATCTGAAGCATTGCGTTTTGTTCCGAATATACCGATGTACGAGCAAAAATTAACTCTTCTTCCTCATTTAGCTACTCTGGGATGGGGTGTTGGTACTGGGGGGGAAATAGTAGACACATACCCGTATTTTGTAATAGGAATGTTACATTTAGTCGCATCTGCTGTATTAGGCGCAGGTGGACTTTTTCATGTTTTTCGTAGTCCAGCGATTTTACATAATGCTGGGGGACAAGCAGCAAAATTTCACTATGAATGGAATGACCCAAAGCAGCTAGGTTTAATTTTAGGACATCACCTAATTTTCCTAGGTTTAGGTGCGTTTCTCTTAGTGCTAAAGGCGATGTATTTTGGTGGCATTTATGATAGTGCTGTTGGAGATGTTCGCATTATTAGTAATCCAACTCTCGACCCAGCGAAAATTTTTGGTTACTTGCTAGGGATGAAAGATGGTAGTCGGACTATTTTAGGAATGGCAAGCGTTGACAATTTAGAAGATGTCATCGGTGGTCATATTTGGATTGGAGCTATCTTAATTGCGGGGGGAATATGGCATATTATTATCAAGCCTTTTGGGCTAGTGAGACGAGTTTTTCCAATCAAAAACGGGGATGAAATCCTTTCTTACAGCTTGCTTGGTTTGGCTTTAATGGCTTTTATTTCTACCGTATTTGTGGGTTATAACACGATAGCTTTTCCGACAGAATTTTATGGGGTAGAGCGTCTGGGATTAAGCAATATCCAGTTCTTCTTAGGCGTTTTGGCTTTCTTCGGCTTCATCTGGCATTCCTATCGTTCTCGTCAAACCTAAACAAGGAAAATCTAAAACTAAAAATTGAGACTTTTTAACAATCAACACAGCTTAATAGATTTTCATGCTTGCAGTTTACAGCAAATAGCTGCAGGCACTTATTTGGATATATTTCTAGGAATCAACGAGGATAAGTAATGCTAGCTATATTTTTTATGTGTCTCTGGGTTTCGATGCTAATCGCATTTGCTTGCACTACACTAGTGGCTTTAAAAGAAGGTACTTCTCAAGTCAAAAGAATGCATCAAATTCCTTGCCATAATTGTGATTTTTTCACCAATGACCATCGCCTCAAGTGTACGTTAAATCCGATTATAGCTTGTACTGAGAATGCTATTTGCTGTCGTGATTTTGAGCCAAAAACTGCAAATTGTAACGCTTCTCAAAAAATTCGTCGCAAGCTGTGTTGAATTCATTGAACATCTATGGGAATTAATACAAGTTAAGCTCTAATTTTTGACAAGATGACAAAAAATCTCAATACTTCTGCTACTATACCTTAAGAGCTTATTGAGATAATAAATCATTAATTGAAATAACGCTTTCGCGATTTAGATAAATTTTCAGGAGGTAAGTCATGACTAGCGTGGCTATGCGGGACTCAATTCCCTGGTGGTCAGGGAATGCCAGATTGACTAACGTTTCGGGACAGCTTTTGGGTGCTCATGTTGCCCACGCTGGATTGATTGTGCTTTGGGCTGGGGCAATGACCTTGTTTGAAATCACGAAATACGACCCCAGCCAACCAATGTATGAACAGGGCTTAATTCTGATACCTCATTTGGCAACTTTAGGCTGGGGTGTTGGTGTGGGTGGAAAAATAGTTGATACCTACCCTTACTTTATTATTGGCGTTTTGCATCTAGTAAGTTCGGCCGTGCTAGGTGCGGGTGGTATTCATCATGCTTTACGCGGTCCAGATGTGTTGTCTGCGAACCAAACCTTCGCTGGTTTCTTTGGCTACGATTGGAAAGATAAGCGGAAAATGACCAGTATTTTAGGCATTCACTTGATACTTCTGGGCATTGGGGCTTGGCTGTTAGTAGCAAAAGCAATGTTTTGGGGTGGACTTTTTGACCCTTGGTTTAACGGTGGTGATGTGAGAGTAATTAGCAATCCCACACTCAACCCATTGAGAATCTTTAGTTACTTGCTTCCCATCCACGGTGTGTCAGGAATGGCGGCTGTGAATAATTTAGAAGACGTTGTTGGTGGTCATATCTGGGTAGGTCTGATGTGTATAGGAGGCGGTATTTGGCATCTGATAAGTAGCCCTTTACCTTGGACAAAAAACATTTTTGTTTGGTCAGGAGAAGCTTATTTATCCTACAGTTTGGGCGCTTTAGCTTATATGGGCTTTTTTGCTGCCTATTTTGTCACTGTCAACAACACCGTTTATCCAGAAGTTTTCTATGGTCCTGTCGGTGTGATTGAAACTGCAACTGGTATAGTTTCTGTTCGTGGTTGGCTAGCAACTTTCCATATTGTATTGGCAACTTTATTTCTGTGTGGGCACATTTGGCATGCCATCCGCGCCCGTTTAAGTGAATTTCGGTTTGATTTTCAGAATAGTGATATGGTTCAATCCCCGATGGTTAATACTCAATAGTATTTATCCAATCTTCAAGTATTAATTAGCGTAAATCAGGAGTTAGAAATGTCAAAAAAAATTGGTCTTTTTTACGGTACTCAAACAGGTAAAACTGAATCAGCCGCAGAAATCATTCGAGATGAATTTGGAGGAGATATTGTGACTTTACATGATGTTTCTGAAACTGATGCTAGCGATTTTGATGACTATGAATATATAATTGTCGGCTGTCCAACTTGGAATATCGGCGAACTTCAGAGTGACTGGGAAGGACTTTACCAAGAATTAGATAGTGCTGATTTTAGTAGAAAAACTGTTGCTTATTTTGGTACTGGAGACCAAATCGGCTATGCAGATAATTTTCAAGATGCGATAGGAATCATAGAAGAAAAGATTGCTTCAAAGGGTGGTAAAACTGTTGGTTATACATCAATAGATGGCTATGATTTTAATGAGTCTAAAGCTGTAAAAAATGGCAAATTCTGTGGTCTAGCGCTGGATGAAGATAATCAATCTGACCTTACAGATGACCGCATTAAGGCTTGGGTTGCTCAGTTGAAGAAAGAATTTAGTTTGTAACTATATGGGGAGTATGGAGTGGAAAGATAAAAAATATGTACAGTTTCTAATTCTTCAACTCCAATTCCCCCATTTCCCAATTGAAAATTTCTAATTCATAATTAATCTGTATGGAGTATTAATGTCTGAATTATTTAATGTTATTTACCTAAGTACAAGTCCTAGTTTAAAACATTTTGACCAACCATTAGTTAGATATCTATCTGAACATCTAAATATTGCTCAGTGGGAATATATTCAAACTTTAGATGAAGGCAGTTCTATTGATAAAGCAGTGGAGTTATTATATAGTTTTTTAAAACAGCAAGATTCTCCAACTCATTTAATCGGTCATGGTATTAGTGGCGTAGTTGCTTTAACTTTTGCTCGTCGATATCCTCAGCTAGTTAAGTCTTTAACCCTGCTTGCAGTAAGTGCCAAACCAGCGATGACATGGCATTCACATTATTATTTACAAAGACAAGCTTTACCAGCTAATCGCGAACAAGTTTTAGTACACACCGTTACTAGTTTATTTGGAAACCAACCTCCCTACCCAGTTAATAATTTAGTAACAGCTTTGGGTAAAGACTTAGAAAAATCTCCCAATCTCCACTCACTTTTTAAGTTAGCCAATCTGCCTCAAGGTGGGGTTTCTATGCCATTAATGGTATGTGGTAGCAAAACCGATTCAATTGTAAATCCACCAGCCTTATACAAGTGGCAAAATTGGTTAAAATCAGAGGATAAAATCTGGGAATGTCCTGATGGATACCATTTTTTTCATTTTTTATACCCTGACAAATTAGGGCAGGAAATTCTTGGTTTTTGGCAAAGTTTCGACCCACTATTATTTTCAGGTAAAATATATCAGCGTCTGTATAATTGAGCAGACGTAATGATTATAGCGGTTCCCAGTCGAGTGAGGTACATAATTAAATTAGTGAATTATTGTGGGGTGGGCATCCCTGCCCGCCCTTGTGTACCTCACCAGACTATGAATTGCTATGTGTTTATTTGACTTCAGCTAGCTTTTTCTCTAAAGATTGTAAATCTCTTTTATGGAACACTTCAGGACAACTACAAACTTAATTTAATCTCCCTACCGAGTTAAGAATTTAGTAAATAGCATTAAAACCCTATACAAGAATTCAAGCACTATTAAAATATTTAAAAAAATAGCTGTTGTCTAAAGTTTTCTGTAAGGCAACTTTGTTCAATGATAAGCCTACAATTTCTATGCCTGTAAAATCCCTTAGCTTACATTGCGAGTTAACTGATAAATCTAACTCTAAAACATTTATAAATGGTACACCAGCAGCAAAGTCAGCATAAAGTATACAACTGTCAGCTACATGGAAAAGTCCCTTAAAACGGGTAATCTTTCCATTTTTTTCCTGAATAATTTCGTCCCAAAATTTTTCTAGGCTAGCTTCAGAGAAGACTTTACCAGTAGTTGCTACACGCCACACTGGAGTTTGTGAAACACTAGTGTCAACAGTGCTACCAGTTAAAATCTCTTTTGCCCAAGAATGCCATTTAGACCTTTTCATGAGTGGAGGTAAGATAGCAACTGGATAATAAGGTCTATCATCTAAAATTTGCTCAATAGTACCTAACCCTAAGTTACATCCTAATTCTATATAAGCTGCATCTGCCGATTCTAGCTCACGAAGAAACTCAGACTGTTGAGTTTCTGTAAAAACTTGCACTCCAGGACAGTCTAAAGCAATAAGTTTTTGGTCAATAGGGACATTTCTCGTACTAGGGTTAAAGTATAGTACTTTTTTATCAGATTTAGGAAAACCTTTTTGCCTTAAAGCAAGCTGCTGACGAATCCAAGTGGTTTTACCGATATAAACTAGCCAATTGCATGGCAATAGCACAACGAGCTAAATTTACACTCTGTATGTCAGCCTGCCAAATTGTTCAATTTGACAAATCGTACCCTCATAACTCTACTTGCAAATGTGCGAGCAAATTCAGAATATTACTCTATTAAAAATTTTTGCTACTTCCTGATGTATTTATCAATGCCTATCTCCCTGTGGTAAATCACTGGATTTTTACCCTAGCAGTGTAATCATACATAGATTTATAAAATCAACTGATTCACTATTAAAAATTAATCGCAAAATATTCTTTGATAAAAATTATCAAGTATAAAAAATAGTCTTTTAGGTAGATTAATTTACGTGGATACCTGTTAGTATTAATTTAGTCGAGCAGTTAATTAAATGGCTGTTTAAAGAGAGGATAACTATGAGTGCATCTGAAACTATTTTACGCAATTTTGGTCAAGTTTATGACAACCCAATTTTACTGGATAAAAGCGTAACTCAGCCTGTTTGCGAAGGATTTAACGTTGCTTTAGCTAGCTTCCAAGCACTGTACTTACAATATCAAAAGCATCATTTTGTTGTTGAAGGTGCGGAATTTTACTCATTACATGAGTTTTTTAGCGAGAGTTATGAAGACGTTCAAGAACACGTCCATGAAATTGGCGAACGCTTGGATGGACTCGGTGGTGTGCCAGTAGCAAGTTTTAGTAAGCTAGCTGAATTATGCTGTTTTGAACCAGAAGCAGATGGTGTTTATTCTTGCCGTCAGATGGTAGAACATGACTTAGCGGCAGAACAGGCAATGATTGGCTTAATTCGTCGTCAAGCTGCACAAGCCGAAAGTTTAGGTGACCGCGCTACCAGATACCTATACGAAAAAATTCTTCTAAAAACCGAAGAACGTGCTTATCATCTGGCTCACTTCCTTGCTCACGATAGCTTAACGCTCGGATTTGTACAAGCTGCTAACAATTAACGGCTCTTATTACTTCGTAATTCGTAATTTTTGGGTTTAAACACAAAACCGTCTAGTAAAATAGGCGGTTTTGGTTGTTGTATTGAAGAGTAATTTGCAATAGACATAGGCGTGGAAATTGTTTTACGACAAATACCTGTACAGATATCCCATAGTTTTGTTTTTCCGTCATTGTCATTACGGTTTTTTATAAATATAATTTTTATTAAAATTAATTTTACTACTAGTATTTATACGCAGACGAATTTACACATAATATTTATGATTCCAGCGTAGGGTATAAAAAACACTCATAAAACTCTAAGTCAACAGTCAACTGTTAACCGTCCACAGCCAACAAAGTATTATTTGACTTTGAGAAACTACACAAAAGCTGATAGCGTCATCTTATAAATAACTTTTTGTGGATGTTTCAGCTTGAAAACTCGCTCGAATTACTGGAAACTTCTACCTTACATCCGTCCCCAGTGGCAGAATATCGCTAGGGGGTTTGTTGGCATTGTGGGATATGTGATAGCGACCTTAATGCTTATATATTTTGCACGCCATTTGACACAACCCTTTAGCACGGGTAACATGTCTATAACTGCTGAACTGGTTGGCATTTTAACTGGCGTGTTTCTTATACGCGGATTTTGTCAAGCCGTGCAAGATATTTACATGGCTAAAGTGTCTTTAAAAGCAGCTTTTAATCTTCGTACACAAGTTTACGCTCACCTACAAAAGCTTGACTTGGCTTACTTTGAGAAGGCAAAATCAGGTGATTTATCTTACCGTATGACGGAAGATGTAGATAGAGTGGGTGAAGTTATACATAAGTTGCTTCATGATTTTATTCCTTGTTTGTTACAGTTGGTGGCAATTCCCATCTATATGATTTACATCAGTTGGGAGTTAACCGTAGCCACACTGATTATTGCACCATTTATGGGTGTGGTAATCGCTTGGTTTGGACAAAGGTTACAAACATTATCTCGTCGTAGTCAAAACCGGATTTCCGATTTATCTTCTATTATGACGGAAGTTTTAGGTGGAATTCGCCTAGTACAAGCTTTCGCTGCAGAAGATTATCAAGTAGTCAAGTTCAGTCGTGAAGCTGAACAGACTTTGAAAGCAAAGTATTATACCGAAAGACTTAAGGCAATTCAAATTCCAATATCTGGTTTTTTACAGGCATTAAGTTTTTTGTTCTTGTTATTTTTTGCTGCTTGGCAAATTTCTTTAGGTAATTTAACACCAGGAAAGTTTCTTAGCTTTCTTGCTGCTGCTGGTTTATTGATTGACCCCATCGGTCATACTACCGTTAACTATAATTTGTTTAAGGAAGCTGAAGCCTCCCTTGACCGCGTTTTTGAAATATTGGCTATTGAACCAACCATAGAAGAAAAAGCAAACGCAATTTTACTGCCAATAGTTAGCGGGAAGCTGGAATATCGCAGTGTTTCTTTTGCGTATAAAAAAGGTGAGCCAGTATTAAAAGATATAAATTTATTAGTAATGCCAGGAGAAGCCGTTGCGTTAGTTGGTGCTTCAGGAGCAGGAAAAACGACGTTTGTAAATCTTTTACCCCGTTTTTATGACTCCAATACAGGTAACATTTTTATAGATGGCATAGATATTCAAGACGTTACTCTTAATAGCCTGCGACGACAAATAGGTATAGTTCCCCAAGATACGCTTTTGTTTTCAGGAACCATCTCCGAAAATATTGCCTTTGGACAAGCGGAATTTGATATCGAAGCTGTCATCGAAGCAGCAAAAATCGCCAACGCTCACCAATTTATTACCCAGCTACCCAATGGATATAATACCTGGGTTGGGGAACGCGGTTTAACTTTATCAGGAGGACAACGGCAAAGAATCGCCATTGCTCGTGCTGTTTTTCTTAACCCGCGAATTTTAATACTTGACGAAGCGACTTCCGCACTGGACTCAGAGTCAGAAGCTCTGGTACAAGAGGCTTTAGAAAGAGTAATGGAAGGAAGAACTGTATTTATTATTGCTCACCGTTTAAGTACAGTCAGACGTTGCGACCGAATATTAGTTTTAGAGAAAGGACAAATAGTAGAGTCAGGAACTCATGAGCAATTATTAGCCCTTTCCCGTCGCTATGCTCGTTTTTACGCTCAGCAATTTAGTTAGATAGGTTCGTAGTAGCGCTTTAGCGCCTTTTAAAGATATAAACTAGAGCTAAAGCTCAACTACGAACCTTTGAAAATCACAAATAAAAAAATTCTATTTTAGTGTATACTTTGTAATCCGTACTACTATACCTACGGTCAAGAATTGTGTTAACAAAGATAGATAATTTCATATACAGGGAAGAGATTTTATGAATGGTGTGTGGAAAATTAGTAAAAAAGTAGGGATACTTAGTTTTATTTTGGGTGCTGAATTAACAAGCGCTAATTTCGTGTTAGCATCCCCACAAATAGCGCAAATACCACAAATCTCACAAGGACAAAATGTTCCGACGCAACAAATCGACCGCAGGTTCGGTATCAGCTTTGAATCTCGTGGTTGTCAGCGAGCTAAAACCACAGTAATTTGTGATGTTGCAGTCACTAATCGTGGTCGGATACATCGGCAAATTCGTTTTGGTGCCAAAGAAGAACAATATCAAACCAATGTTACAGATACCAACAGTAACGTATACGTTGCTCAACGAGTCCAATTGAACGAACTGGAGCGGAACGAAAGAAGAATATTTACGGAATTAGCTCCTGGTATTACATCAAAAGTCCGTTTCAGCTTTAGGATTCCGGAAACAGTTACTCAATTAAATGCCATTGATGTGGGTTACGAAACTTTGGGTGTCACCGACTTAATAGGAAGAATGACAGTTCCCAATCTCGGTACAGTAGAAGTAATATCTAATACTGCAAATTCACGATAGTGTAAAATCAGACCTAACCCCCCTACCCCCCTTCCCTACAAGGGAAGGGGGGAAAGAACTAATGGGAGACAGTCTTTTATTTCCCCATTCCCTCCTCGGTCTGTGGGGGTAGGGGGTTAGGTCTTTAAAGTCAAAGGGATTGCAAATAACTTAATAAATCAGCCATTTCCTTAGGGTTTGGCTGAAATTTTGGCATTGGTGGAGTTTCCCCACTAACAACTTGGTGAATTAATCCGTAGCGAGATTTATGCTTTGAAACTGCTTGTAGACTGGGACCAACACTTCCATCCGCTTCTAAGCCATGACAACCAGCACAGTTAATTTGAAAAATAGCGTGTCCTTGGATTGGGTCTCCTGTGATAGATAACACAGTTTTGACATATGGGTCAGAAGCCTGTACCAAACGTCCGGCAAAAAGGCCCAAAAGAACTGCCAGCAGAATCGCAATCGTCATAATGACGACCCGCTGAATAAAAATATCAGTTTTAGTAATCTGGTTATCCAAAGGGCTTGCTTTTTAATGTCTAAATGTACAAAAAAATTTTCATTTCATACACATAGCTTAAAAGTTCTTGACCTTAAGAGCAAGCACGAGAGACCCTTTTTGTTAAGCCACTTTAGTCTTTAAAACTTACGGGAGCGGGATTTCGCCGAATTTGGTAAAATTACAAACAGGCAACGAATGTTAAATAATTGCAACAAGGAGACTTAAAGTGGTTGAACCTCTACTACTAGGTATAGTTCTTGGGTTGGTTTGCATTACCCTTGCAGGCTTGTTTTATAAGGCTTACACCCAATACAAGCGTCCAAACGAAGTTGGTGGGGGTTAAGAGTTGACGGTTAACGGTTGACTGTTGACTGTTGATGGTTGACTGTTGACCGTTAGTTTGTGAGTTGAGAGTTAATAATTGTTAATTTCTCACTCATAACTCCCCATTTCTCAATTGCGAATTGCTAATTGCGAATTGTTTTCCCCACTCCCCACTCCCCTATAAAAAGTGAGTGCAGTATTTCCGTAAACTTTCTCTCGACAAATTTCCCAAGTGGGTATTTCCGGTGATGTCCATCGTTGGGGACGGTGTTCTGCTGCGACTTCCCCTGATATATCTAATAGTTGGTATTGAACAATAGCTTCTAAAATAGGCTGATATAAACCACTGTCGTAAGGTGGGTCTAAATAAATTAGGTCGAATTGCATCCCTGAAAGCTTTGGTAGCTGTTGCAAAACTGAACCGCGTAAAACTTTCCATTCTTGTTCTTCGCTTGCCACTTGCTGCCAGTTTTGCTGAATTATGGCACAAGCACGGGGTGATTGCTCGACTGCCAACACTGAGCTAGCACCTCGACATAAAGCTTCTGCTCCCATCGAACCGCTACCCGCACACAAATCCAACCAGCGACACCCTGTAATTTTCTCCTGCCAAATATTAAAGACAGCTTCACGTACCCGCGCACTAGTAGGACGAGTGTCTTGTCCGGGCAAAGTTTTTATCAATCGATTACCGTATATTCTCAGACTCATTTTTATTTGCTGGCGATTAGTAATTGGTCATTAGAATAACAATTAACAACTAACAACTAACAACTAACAACTAACAACCGTCAACTATCAACCGTCAACAGTCAACAGTTAACCGTCAACCGTCAACCGACAACTGACAAATGATTATCTCAAAATAAAATTTTATTATGCCGCGACTCTTTCTCTTACTTGTGAAACAAAATTAGAGAGAATTTGCAGTCCAATATTGGAAGATTTTTCTGGGTGGAATTGGACAGCCATAAGGTTATCCCTGGCTATAGCGGCGGTTACAGTTTGATTACCGTGGGTAACTGTGGCAGAGCGAACTCGTTCATCTGTTGGGTCTACATAAAAGGAGTGGACAAAATACACCCAAGGTGAGGGTGGTAAATATTCCCATAAACAGCATTTTGGTTGGGTAAGTTCCAGCTGATTCCAACCCATATGAGGAATAGTTATCCCTGCCTCCGGACGAAAACGTCGAACTTTTCCACGAATAATTCCGAGTCCTGGTTCGATACCTTCTTCGCTGGAGTCAAATAAAATTTGTAGTCCCAAACAAATCCCTAAAAAAGGTTTGCCAGATGCGATTGCGGCTTTGATGGGTTCTTCCAACCCACGAGAGCGCAAATGTTGTACCGCTGGGTCAAAAGCTCCAACTCCTGGTAAGACAATAGCAGAAGCTTTGTCCAAGTCTTTTGGAGAATCCGTGATTTTTGGATTTGCCCCAGCTTTTTCCAGTCCTTTACAGACGGAATGTAAGTTTCCCATGTCGTAGTCTACTACTGCAATCACCGCCATTTACCCGCTCCGTTTTCAATTATTATTATGGAGTCTTTTTTATATTGTAAATAATATTTTTTATGGAGAAAAGATTCTTATTAACTTCTTTTGACATTTGGTTGCCTCATCACGAGTCAAATTCCTCGGATGATTTATTGGGAGAAGTGACCAATCTTCACTTTACAGAAGGGTCTTTAACTTTTTTAAGAAAACTACCAGTCGATATTGCTCTTGCTAGTAGTCGGGTAATTGAAAAAATCAATGACTTTCATCCTGATGGCATCATTTGTTGTGGGATGGCTGAACGACAGAAATTATTAAGTGTGGAAAAGGTCGCTTGTTGTGACGAAAGTGTATTACAAACGTCAATTGATTTAGAACAGTTGGTAAGGGGAACGACAACAATTGATATTAGTCATGATTGTGGAAAATTTGTATGCGAAGGCTTGTATTATCGGGTACTAGACTACTTAGCTCAACATTCACCAACAACACTTTGCGTCTTTGTTCACGTTCCAATTTTGACCAAAGAGAATAGACAAGTGATTTTAAATGATTTTTTATTACTGCTTCACAATCTGGCACTTTCATGAAATGATTTCCGTCTGTGAAAACTAAAATATCTGTAAGTATATGTTGCCATTGTTACTACTTCTACCGATAGCTCAAATTCATTTTGCCCAAATACCCACACCAACGTCAGCACCAGTAGTAATACCAACACCTATTCCTGCTCCAATCCCAGCACCAAACTCTACACCAGCAACTACACCACCACCACCACCTGAGGAAGTTGTGCAGCCTCAACAAGTGCGTCCTTTGCCCGGTAGACTGGACAGCATACCGATGTTTAATAGTAATAGTCCAGAAAAGGTACTGAAAGAAGGTATTTTGCTTTCTACTTTTCCGAATGAAGGTAAAAAAACACCGGGAGCGCACCTCAATTTCCCCTTTCGTGGCAGGTTTGATGTTTTTACCCATCACATTGCCGAAGCTAAACCCCCCGAAGATTTGCGAACGCTTTATCACGGAGTTATTTTGCATAATCCAGGGACTTTACCTGTAAAGGTGGATATCTTGCAAGCTGCTAGTTATTTAAGTCAACCCGATGCACCTTTTATTGAATTACCTGCTTTTAGTGAAAATAATTTAGGTACTGTTTTTGCTGGGCCAGGTAGTCGAGCGATGAATGATGTACTACGTGGACGACGACAAAAAGATTTCCCGGCTTTCATAGAGATTCCTCCTGGTCAAAGTCGAATGTTGATGAATTTACCGATACCTGTTAAAGATTTAACTCCTCCTTTAAATGGACGTTCTACTTATATGCGTCTGCGGAGTAACGGTAAAATATATGCTGCGAGTTTGGCTATGTTCGCGAAAGCTAATCCTGATGGTAGTGAACGTGCCCCAAGTTTGGAAGAATGGGACAATATGTTACAAAACGGTGACTTATCTGGACCGCGTGATAAAACACCTACCCCACCTGACCAACCAGGACGGAGAATTTATGGTCGTGTTGCTGGTGTTGCGGAAGGTTCACAATGGCGTGCGTCAATTGTAGATAAACCGGGGGCCAGAAATTTGACTATTCCTCAGCCCGGTCAAGCTTTTTCTTATGGTATTAGTACGCTTCAGGGTGGTTTGTTGGGTACTGGTCAAGTTCAAAGTGCGCGGATGTTAGCTCGTTATCCGGATACTGCATATTTGGCTCATGGTAATTATGGTGTTCAATATAGCCTGAAAATGCCGCTTTACAATAATACACAGGAACAGCAAACTGTTAGTGTTTCGGTGCAGACTCCTCTTAAGGAAGATAATTTGAGTAAAAATGGACTGCGCTTTTTTGCTACTCCTGCTAGGGCTACATTTTTCCGGGGGACTGTGCGGGTTCGTTATAACGATGACCAAGGAAAAGCTCAGACTGAGTTTGTACATTTGGTGCAACGCAGGGGTCAACCTGGTGAACCTTTGGCTGTGTTAAATATGAAACCTGGCACGCGCAGGTTGGTTGAGGTGGACTTTCTTTATCCTCCTGATGCTTCCCCACCTCAGGTTTTAACTGTGCAAACTTCTTTTAGGGGTAATTAATATATAGTCGTCCCCCCACGCGGAACCCCACCCCCAACCCCCTCCCCGCGCGCTACCGCGTACACATAAGTCTAATAAACCCCTGAACTAAAGTTCGGGCTAAAAGCTAAAACCCGTTAAAAACGGGTTGAAATAAAGTACAAGAGTCCAAATTCAAACCCGTTTCAACGGGTTTCAGCTTTTAGCCCGAACTTTAGTTCAGGGGTATTTCAGGGAACTTTAGGGTTATTTCAAGACTTATGTGTACACGGTAGCCCCGCACACGGGAAGGGGGCTACTTCTTTCATTGCGACCCCCCTGTCATTGCGTTCACAATATCGTATAAATAGCTAATTATTTCAGCTAAGTAAGTTATGCTGACACTTATTTAAAGCCTCTCTTAATTCATCGTGAACTTGAGACATCAAACTTGCTGCTTTTAAAGAAGGAAATTTTTGTCCAGAAATAAATTCTAAGCAACCTAAAATTTTTCTTTCCCACTCAGACTGTTCTGATGCATTCCACGCTCGGAATAATTCCTTTTTTGTTAAACCTAATAAGCGATGAAATTGCTCATTTCTTTCATCTTTTGCATCATTCCAAATTAATTTCATATATGGGTGGGTTTTCGATTCTGGGCGTGCTGTTTGTAGTAGTTTAAAAAGCGTATCGCTATAAAGGGGAATATTTCTATATTCTCTAAAATTTGCTTGTTGCTTAAATGAAAGATTACCTACATATTTTGGCAACACTTTCAAAATAGTATCTTTTAATTTATACCCTTTATCATCCTCATCTATATATTTATCATATTTATTAATAGCCCATTCTAAAATTAAGCCTTCTGCTGCGCGAAAACTATGAAATAAAGCTTCTACTGTGTTCTCCTGCTCTAAACGTACTAAAGCTAAATAAGCAGCTTCATAACCAATCCACCACCAATTTTTGATTCGTTCTTCTGCAGCTTCTCCTCTTTGTTTAGCAAACTCATCAAATTCCGCATAATTCCAGAGAGTTGCAATTTTTAATAAGCGGCGAATTTCAGATGTTGTATCTTGTAAATAAGGTTTTAATAAACGCTCTACACCTGCGTAATCATATCTTTCTAAAAGTGCTTTGGCTTCTTGTATTTGAATTGCACGCAAATAATTATAACTAGGTATTATATCAGTGTAATTTTGCTTATATTCACTACTAACGAGGAATTTTACTTGTTTGCCAAACTTGGCTAAACTCATAAATTGAATTGCGGAAGAAATAGCGGGTGTTCCTGCTTGATGACTGACGTAGATGGTATCATATGAAGCAAATTGTAGCTTTCCTAAAGTATCTTGCACTAAAGTTAATGTATTATTCCAATCGTCCAAACCTTTACTATCTGCGAAAGGTTTTAATTCGCAGAATTCTAATTTTGTGTTGGGAAATTTCTTGAGGAAATAAAGCTTAAATATTTCTTGTAAACTACAGGTGTCTTGCCAATAGGGACATTTATTGCTTCTTTTATATTCGCTATCGGGAAAAATTTCTGATTGGTCGGTGGTGATAACTATGATTTTATCAGGTGTGGCTTTTATTTCAAATAATTTTGCAGATAAAGTCTCGAAAATAGGGAAACATAAATTGTCATACTCTTCAATATTTTCTCCGTAGACAATTCCCATCACCCGTGCTGGAACTTGAAAAGGTTCATCTCCATCAGCATTTGTTGGACGGGAAGGGGAAAAGTCACGATTATCACATTTGTTCCTAATTTGTCTGTAAAGATGATTCCAATTCTCTTTGGTTTTTAATTGTACATCACTACTACCTGTTGTTATTATCCAAATATTCATCTGAATTTACCTCTATAATTAGAATTTAATGCAAGTTATGCCAGCTATAATATTTCTCTAACCAAAAACTTTAATAAAACCGCTGCTGTCTGTATTTAAAAAAGTTAAAAAATCTTGAGTAGTTGGCGAATCGTCTGGAAAAATCGTCAACAATTCTATATATCCTCCTATATGAATTATATTTCTATCTTTATTGATTACATAGCGCGGATACATGCGATGCCAAATTCTACCAACTTGGCTAATTTTTCCAGTTAAATTGGTTTGTTTGATAGATTTATTTTTCAAGTATTCGCCGTGAAACCAATGAACGGCTTCGCTTTGTTTGACTATTTTAGCAAATACTTGAACTTTGCTGGGATGCCAAACTTCTCGCCATGTTTTAATTGGATGACTGGGTTTAATTTGATTGTATTCTAACCATTCAATGATTTTCTTTTGGGTGTTAATCAGGAATTTGCTAATGTTTTGTAAATCGGGACTGTTGGTAAGAATATATAAATCGACTGATTCTTTTGTGAATTCCCAATGACAACCAATCATGGCTTTACTATTGTGCTGGAAATATTGGTTGTAGAATTTGCGATGGTCTACTCGACGCCAAGATTTACCAAAACCACCGAGGAGTAAGGTAAATCTAATTAGTTGTTTGGCGAGTTTTGTTAATTTTTCTTTCTCTTCTTCTGTTTCGCACGCGCAGGTGATAATATCTAATTCGCCAGCTTTTAAATCGTAAGTTGGCATATAATCTTTGCCGAAGCGATGTTCGCCGAAAGATAATTCTCTGGGAGTAAAATTAATTCCCAATTTACCAACAATTGCATTTTTACCTTCAAAACCACCCCAAAGTTGCTTAGTAATTTTTTGTGCTGTATTTTCATCGGTGACACCTGCTAATAAGCGCAAGGTATGTCCTCGCAATGCAGCTTTGAATATGTTGGGGCGAAATTCGGGAATTTTTTCGGTTTTATCGGGGGTTAATAATAAGGAAGCTAGTCCTTGACCGCGTAGGTTGACGGATAGGAGAATATTATCGCGGTTTTTGATTGTGATTTCTTGACCGTTTTCAACTTTCTTGACGTAACCATAACCAGCGCTGACTCTAGAACCTATTCCTTGAGATAATGCTTTTTCCCAAATTGTTTGGATTTCTTGCCAATCTTCTGGTGTAAGATAATTGCTAGCGGAAATGCCGAATTTGAAGGTTGTTTTATAGAGAGAAATTTGTACATTAGCATTAGTAGTGACATCATTAGTGATGATTTGTTTTTTTTCTTGAGCATGGACTAAATCCATTAATCGTTTTTTATCACCCCAAGACATATCGACTGGATAACCACCATGAAAGCGTAAAATTCCTGGTTTATCTTTGCTACCACAATATTTTTCTAGTAGTTCTAGGGGACAAACGCGGCGAAATGCTCCTTTCATACTCGCACCTGGGTAATATGGTAATCCTTTTGCGCCGATGACTGGGCGAATTATGCCATCATCTTGACCACCGGAAGTTACCATTCGCCACGTTAGGGTGTACTCCATTGTTTGTACTTTTTTGCCAAACTGCGGTAATTTTATTTTGGGATTAATTGCTCTGCGCTTCCATGCTGGTACATCTTTTCCAGTATCCTCTGCTATAGGAGGACAACCCTCTAACCATTGTTTTACCCATTTTGCAGCAGGTTTGGGATTTCCCGCGTATTGAATTTTTCCCCTTGCTGGTAACTGCGCTTGGAACATCAAGGGAATGCGATCGCTTTCATTCATAATTAGTTAATTAAGGTTTGTAGTTAGGAATTTAGTTCTTATAGCACTTCCCTCTCTGGTGAGGTACGGAAGGGCGGTTCGGGATGCCCACCCCACAATACTTTACTAATGCACTATCTACCTCACTTGACTGGGAACCGCTATAAATTGCTGACTAAGAAATATGTTTATTTGGGGAGCATCCCAATTTTGCAAAAAAAGTTTGCAGTGGGAGCATCTTGCTCCCTATTTGTCACACAAGCGGGCTAGAAGCCCGCACTACAAAAACGATAAATTTACACATTTGGGATGCTTCCTTTATTTGTATCGCTGAGTCCACCAAACCATACAATCGCATAGTTGTGTTAATACAGCGATAGCGACTTTACGTTGTTTAACATCAAAACTCCATAATTTATCCGCCATATTTTTGATAGCTTCAGTATCTTTACCAGACTCAATATCATCATTAGGAATTTGCACCCCCGCATATGACATAATTTCAGCCAAAGCATTCCAAGTATCTTTCCAATAATTAGCCTTATCTATCTCTCTATCCCACAAGCGTAAATGTTCGCCCCAAAAACGCTCCAAACCGTAAGCGACAGTCGAGCGCATTTTATAAGCTTGATTGAGCGCGTCTTTTTTATTACGATATTTTATGACCAAATCATGCGCGTATTGGTCTAAATTATAAGATTCCCAAGCCATGAAGCAACTCCTCGATTTTTAATTTTGGATTTTGGATTTTGGATTTTAGATTTTAGATTTTGTAATGATTAAATAAATAATGTCATCTCGCAGTGACCAAACCCGATTGACTCCAAACCTCCAAGATAAATATCAGCACAATCGCTTCCATTAAAAGGTTGCCATTTTTCGCCAGTTTTTTCATCTTTAAGAGCAATAGGGAAAGCTAAAATAGTATCTTCCGGTAAAGCTTCCGTGTTAAAAAATGCGCCTTTTTTGGCTTTTTTTTCATCTTTTTCTAATGCGACTCGACTTTGACGGTAAAGCGCCATATCGTGAATCATCGCGATTTCGTCATCACCAACGACAACCGCTGGGAGTTCTTCTCTCAAAGGAAACCAAGGTAATAAATTAGCATTTTTCTCAATCGTTAAAAAACCGAAATTAAAAAATAGCTTTTGCTGACCTTCTATATCCAACGCTTTTAAAGTTTGCGAAGCAGTATATGGTGCGGGTACGCTAAGATTTTTGAGAGGAGAACCGGAATTTTTAGATGCAATTCGCTGATAACGTTTGAGCAAACGAGGAGACGTTACCCAAACTATCGGTTGTCCGGGACAAAAAACAGGTAACCAAGCAATAGAAGCGTACTCGAATTTAACTAAAGATTCTGTTGTGCTATCTGGTTTTCCTGCTTCTGCTTCCTTACCGTACCATTTGTTTGCTTCATCTTCATTTTTCTGACGACGCATTTCTGAACGCATCCGACCGCGAATGGAGCTACCAGGAATAACTCCCGTTTGGGTAAACTGGTCGCGGAAGATTAAATTTAAATTACCGCTTTCTTCTCCAGCTGCTGCTCCTACATGAAGTGGTGCAAATGTCTGAATTATTCCATAAGCTTTACTATACATTATACGACTCCTTCAATATCAATAGGTAGACATAAATTACATCCAACTTTCTTTAAGCTAAATCCTTCCTGAGGGAACCATTCATCCGACCAAGAAGACCAATTTTTTGACAAAGATTGGGGAAAAACATATACAGTACCGGGAGGAACAGCATAACGTCCGCGACTCATGCGTCCGCTTCCGTTTTTGTTTGTATTGTTTTCTCCATCTCCCAAACGATAGCGATAGGGAATTGGTCTGTCAGTTAGCATTAATGGACGTTGTTTAGGAAAATCTGGATGTTTGGGGTAGCGGTAAGAAAGTTGATTTGACCCCCAAAGTCCGGGTGTAATTAAAGCGCAACTTTTCTCGATTGGTTTAGCTAAAAGTTCGTAGATACAGCTATCTTCAAGAATTGAAAGGGAGGTAATTTCGACAAGATGATTTTCACCACCAAATCGATACCAACCTTCGGGTAATTCGTGAGTTGAAAGGTAAACTAAACATGTGTCATCCTCCATTTTGACGGCATTTTCTAGGAATAAACCATCTTCTGGTAAGGTGCAACGTTCGTCTTCTTTTGTGCGAGGATGTAAAATTGGGACAAATTCCCAAGGTGACTTACGAACTGCTTCATTCTTCTTCAAGCTAGTTGCAGAATCATTCCAATAATTAATATTTTGCCAGCGATATGCTGGTTCGATATCTTTTTTTTCTCGCAACCATTTTCCGCGAGAAAGTTTCCACTCATCTACAGTTTCGTCCCCAATAATTTTAATCCAAGGAATGGGAACGTAAAAGTCATCTGGCTTATCGCATTCAGCCCAAAAAGGACCAGCAACATGTAAATTACATCTTAATTCTTCTTGAGTAGTAAAAGGCTTGACTTTGTTAGAACTAAAAAATAGTCCAGCTAAAGTAGCAGCTTCCGGTGGAAATTTACTACCCGAACGTCCGACAAGATTTTCTGGTGAAAGAAAACCTCCTGCACTACCGTACATTAAGCCTAAGGGATGGATTAAAATTATAAATTTAAACATAAAAGAGGGAGTGGGGAGTAGGGAGTAGGGAATAGGGAATAGGATTAACTAAATAAAACCCAAAAAAGTCTTGCTAATTTGCTAAATGCCAGCCAATATTGATTAAGCCGCATATCCAATCTATAATTTGCTGTCCTTCTGTGCTGCCGACTATTTTTTGAGCGTGTTTTGATATATAATTGCTGGAGATATTGTTGTCGGATTTTTTCTGATTAAAGTAAGCATCATATAAATATAAAGCGATATTTTCGTTAATATGTTCTTTTTTCGCATTACTGGGAATAGCGTGTCTGGCTTTTAATTGTGCTAAATCATTATAAATATGACCCCAATTAGCTTGTTCTCCCCAACCTTTACCGTCGCGGTCTTGATATTGTTTGATTATACGTAAATATTCCCAAGGACATGTCCACTGTATATATTGACCGCTATTAAATAAAACCCGAATTGTCGTGCGCTCGCGACCTAATTTTTTGGCTTTTTTCTCGGCTTCTCGACAATGTTGTAATATGTCTCTTTGGGGTACGCTAGAACCAGCCCAAACAAACCCGACGCTTAAGTTAATTTCCTGACCGTGTTCTTGCCATTTTTTTGGTAATTCTATTAACCATTCTAAGGCTTTTAATGGTGGCATTTGTTGATGAGAGTCGGGACTGTAAATTACGCCTAAAAAATCATCACCTCCAGCATAGATTATCTTACCCAAATCACTCGGAAATTTTTGAGAAAAATTATTTCCCCACTGACGTATTGCGTCGCTAAATTCTTTAATTCCCTCATCACCGCATTCTTCAGAAATCTTTTTAATTGTATCGCCAACTTTATCTCCATCTCCCATAAACCAACCCGTCCATAGTCCTTGACCGTCGGGGGTTTTGCGGCTTACGTCGGTAAATCCTTCTGAGAAAACGTAGATACCTTGAGTTTGCATCCCGATTTTATTTGCAATATAATCGCGAGTTACTAAGCGTTTAACTAATTCGGGAATGCTTAATCGCTCTTGGGGACTAAGAAATTTACCTTCTACTTGAGTATTTGCTGGTATTTCTTGAATTTGTGGTAGGTCGGATTCTCTATTTATATCCAACGCATAAGCAAGACGTTGGTAAAAATTTTCTAATTCTTTTTTCTCTTCTTTGCTTAATTGATTTCCGGGGTGAGAGTTGAGCTTTCCTAAATTTGGCCAAGCAATAGCATCGGTTCCAGTCAAACTCGAACTTTCACCAGTCCAGTTAATTCCCGTCCAGTCGCGACGCAATTTACGTGTTTCTAAATCTTGCATTGCTGCTGAGGGAGATTCTCCATGTCCCCAAAATACCTCCCAACAGTACATTTGCCATCGCAACCATTCTTTTTCCCAGTAATATTGGTCTTTTGCTGGTATCTTTTTTTCTATCCACAGCCGACACTCTTCTAATATCCCTTTCCACGTGTACTGTAAGGTTTTAGTTACATCATCTCGTGTAAATTCTCCTTTAATTAAAATGCGGTTTGGCATCCCTTGCTGGACATTAATTAATCCTGGAGAGATGACGTCTTCGACAGTATTAGTATTATTTGCAACTGCTACTAATTCATAGGTTATATAGGAGAGAATTAAAGAAGCACCAAATAAGTCTCTCAGTTTGCGCGATTTTTCAATAAAACCCTGGACTGGGGCGAAACTAATGGCTGTATATATAGTCATGCAGTATATCTTAGTGATTAATAATATCAGTATTAAACCTAGGGACGTTACTGCTCTCTATTGTATGATTATTTTTTCGATTTTGTCTTTAAATTGAAAATACTGAGATTTTTTAATGCTTAGGCTGGGATAAATTAATTTGAGGGCTGTTGGCTTTTTTTGCAAAAAATAAAGATATTTTCTTTTTTGTTGACAAATATAGTTTTCTCTGTATGCCTAATATAGATGGATGTAATAGATGTTGATTTAAGAAGTTAGGGAAAATAAATTACCCCAAACTCTAGCTAGTTCGGGTTAGTAACAGCGTAATGCAGCATAAATTTATATGTTGCTACTGTTTGATATTTTTATTTTGGTGTTTGTTGTTAGTTATGAAATTTATTCTTTAAAATTTAGAGATGATTATCTTAAAAGCTTTGCCATAACTTTGTAGCTGAATGTGAAGAATAACAAGCTAACTAAATAAATTAATCCTGTACTCACCAAAAATTGTAATTTAATAATTCTATTCAGATTAGAAAAAATAATCGTGGCTAAACCATTAATTTATTGTCCCCAAATGTTGAGGACAATAAAGCAACGATTACTCAACTGTATGACCTGTGAGCTTCCATTGAATTTATTTCCCCAATATTTGGAGACAATATACAGGAGCAGTATTCATCGGGCTTGGTAAGTTTCCATTGAATTTATTTCCCCAATATTTGGAGACTTCACAACACAAAACAGTTCAGCAGTTTGCTCAAGCTGGTTAGTTTCCATTGAATTTATTTCCCCAATATTTGGAGACTTGTTAATCTCGACAACAAAGACAAAAACATAATTGTTTCCATTGAATTTATTTCCCCAATATTTGGAGACTAACGCGGCTGTAAGAACGTTTATCTTAGTAATACCAAGTTTCCATTGAATTTATTTCCCCAATATTTGGAGACGTGGAAAAAAAACTAGGGTATATCTTCTAAACTATGGCGTTTCCATTGAATTTATTTCCCCAATATTTGGAGACTTTGTGCGCTGGGAAAAGGAAGGGGGAGCATCGGGTATGTTTCCATTGAATTTATTTCCCCAATATTTGGAGACCCAAATTACAAGATGGAAGAATTCGATGAGTTGTTAGAGTTTCCATTGAATTTATTTCCCCAATATTTGGAGACGAGACTAAACGTAATTTACGATTTGTGGGAATTCAAAAACGTTTCCATTGAATTTATTTCCCCAATATTTGGAGACCCCTCCATTTTAAACCCTGACCATACAAGGAGTCTAGAGGTAGTTTGCGAGGGATAAGATTTTTTTGCCAAAAAGCCGACCAAAAAGCGAATATAAAACCTCTGAAAAGCTTACATAGTAAGGCGACGAGGGATAAAACGAGAAAATAGGTGTTCCAGCGATTGTTCTTATCCCTCGCAATTGCTCCTAAATAATTATTGAATCAGGAGCTTTAATAATAGGAAGACCGCCCCAAACTTCAATTTGCTTTAGAGTATGACCGGATAAAGGATAAAAGCGTAGGTTATCTTCATCTAAATTGATGACTTTTTTTAAGCATTTGCGAAGTTCCAGATATTTGGATGCGGTCAACATACATTCAAATACGCTATATTGAACTCTTTGCCCATAACCTTCTAATAAATCTGAAGTTTTTTTACGTCGTTTATCGCAAGGAATATCATAAGCTACAACATATAATAACATATAAACTTAGCGGATTTGATAAGGATTGTAAGCACGACTTGGCTGATAAACAAATTGCTTATAAGCTCTAACTTGAGTTGTCAAAATATCCCAGCGAGGCTGTTTTTCTTCAGAATTAATTTGTACTTCCTCATTCATACGAATTAAAAAAGCATTGAGAAACTTTTTACGTCCGCTATCATTTAGAAAACAACCTCCATCGCGATACTCAAAATCATTCTGCGCGTCCATGACATTTTTATTTACTAAATAAAACACTAAAGAATCAACTATAGGAGCGCGCAGTTCTTCAATTAAATCTGACGCTAGTGCTGCGTGTCCGTCGTGACCTTGATGTAAGCAAGCATAATAAGGGTCAAGCCCTTGTAATTCAATCAAAGCCAGCAAATGGTTCCATAACAATTGGTAGCCAAAACTTAACATCGCATTTACGGGATTACCTGGAGGACGGCGACTGCGACCACCAAATACGAAATTGGGATTGGTCAAACATTCGCTAAATCCTGAAAAATACTGTACCGCACCCGCACCCTCAAAACCCATCAACTGATCCAAACTCTCAGCTTTTTTAGCTTCCTCAGCAAAATAATCCAAACTTTGGAGTACTTTATCCAAAACATCCGAATCTACACGTTTTTTCTGACGTCGCAATAGCACTCGACAATTTTTCAACTTCGCGCAAACTATCCTCTGCGCTGTCACCAATCTATCAACCACATCCAATTGTTGTTGATAGCGCGATAGTTGCCGATAACTGCGCGCTATTGGTAAAATCCTTCCATAGCAATAACCCATCCGCGACAAATAAGCGATTGCAATATCCTGAAATAAACAAGCGCGAATAGCTTGAGTAGTCATCTGCGACGAACCAAAAATCAAAACCTGCTCTAACAAAGGTAACTGTACCTCCGATAAAACCTTATCCTTTTGTTTAATCACCAAAGCTTCCTGCTGAAGCGTCACATAGCAATACTGTGCAGAAACATAAAGAGTTTTCATGAATTACAAATTATCAATAATGAATTATCAATTGTCGGATAGAGTTTTATCTAGTTTTGACTACAAACAAAATTACAACTCTTCCCGTCTCGAAAATTTTCAATTTTGCGCTCCACCCGGAAAGAAAACACATCTCTCCCCTTAGATGTTTTCAACAAACTAAAAACGTGCTCGTGCTCTAATTTAGTCCTGACGTAAGGACTAAAGTCCTCACTACAAACATAAGATACTCTTGTTTGCGGTCAACATGCTCGTAAAAGAAAATATTCTCTTGAATACGGACAAAATCGCTGATAAAGCAATTACATCAGAATTAGCCGTAGATAACAAACAATTATGGGCAATATTTTTTGTTTCTTGGCAATAAGTAGTATCATATATTACGTTAAATATAAAAACCAATTTGCAGTCATAAATGCATCGTTACGCCGAACATCAAAGCTTTGAGCGCTTGCTACTCTTAATCGCAACCATTCTTCAATATCCTGGTGTTGGTTGTCCCGACCCCATGAACCCAAAACAAAACTCCCCAGATAAGCACCACGATGCAATTGATGAAGTACGACTGCGTTTTTTAGAAGTAGCAGCAGAATTCAAAGTAGACCTACCCATAGGCTACCCTTCCACTCCCACCCTGCGTAAAGACTTAGAGACACTGCGTAAATACGGAATTCTCGACAAGCGCATGTATCGCTGGGGTTATTATCTCGGTACAGGAGCCATGTCCCTAGACGAATTTAAAGTAGCAATTAATGCCTTAGACTCCCAAGCCAAATTTCAAGGTGACCCACAAATCAGACGCATTCACGAAACCCTCACCCAGCGATTGCGAGGTTTAGATTTAGAATTAGGTGGCGTATTTTTTTACCCCATTCGTCAATATCTGAACAAAGCAATAGTTTATACAGACCCAGAAGAAATGATTGCACTGGGTAAAAACCGCGATAACCTCTTTCATCAACTATCGAAACTCGAAAAAGCCATAATTTCGGGACAAGCTATCGAAATATCTCGCAGTAGCAATCCCTACACTAATACTCACATCGGACTACAGCGAGTCTATCCGCTACAACTAATTTACAATGACATCGCTTGGTATCTACTTTACGAATATACTCACAACAAACATTTAGCTATCGGTAGACTCAATCGTTTCCGTAACTATTGCCGAATTATAGAAGACAGCGAACGCGGTGTATCATTACAGCGCGAAAGTTTAGCCAAAGCTTACCAACTCCTAGAAAATGGTTGGGGTTTATTTTTAGGGGAAGTGGAAGCACAACAGCAAGAACTAGAAGGAAACTTAGAATTTGTCACCGTCAAAGTTCGCTTCTTTCCTCCCGTCACAAAATTTATTATAGAAGGCGAACGTCGCCATCTCAAACAAAAAATTACCCTCGGTCCCAGCAACGAAACAACAGGTGAACCAAGCCATGTTGACTATATTGTCCCCCTACCGCCACGTTCCTTAAACGAATTTATGCTTTGGGTCTACCGTCATCTCGAAAACGCTCAAATAATTTACCCAAGAGAATTAGTCGAAAAACACTATCAAGCCGCAATCGCTTTGATTCAACGCTATCAAAAAAAATAAACAATTTCCCCTTTGTATTTTACCACCAGAAACTAAGAAGCCTATTGAGAATAGTGTCAGTAAAGCTTCTGGCATAAAACACCACTGCTAATCATCAGCCTTAAGGAGAATGTAATTCAACTCCCCAATAAATCTGTCAATAAATCTGTCAATCAAAATTATAAATCAGTTGCCGAATTTACAGGAGAGTATAGTATCTCCAATTATATGTCTAGTACTAAATGTACCACATTTATTCGTCGTCAACCAATAACCCTGCAAATTGCTGCAGAAGAACTAGTAAAAGTTTTAGGGAGACCTGGTGTCAAAGAGAAAAGCTTGGTTGCTGTAGAGTACTTTTGGAAAGCTAAAGAAGCGGTAGTGATTACTGTTTTTGAAAATCGAATACTCAGGGGTATTGGTTATTGGGATAGTCCCAAAGACTACTCCAATCAGGATAGAATTCCCACTGAGGTTTAACGATGAAAAAAACGCCCAAATAAAAGTGTCTTCTGATTGCATTGTATCTCGCTTTGTAGTTGGGGGTGACCTCGCACTATTGCGTAGTGCGGAATGAGTTAGTAAAATCAGAGTATATCTATATACGTAATGTTTATAATAATCCGTCAGTAATCATTATTCTAAATCCTAGTTACCCAGTATGATGAATTGTCGAATCTATTTTGCTGTTAAGCTGTTGGCGGTTTTAACCTTTTCTGCTAGTACAACATCCGTCGCGGCTCAAATGACAAAATCTAGTCCCTCGTCTTCAGTAATATCACAGACATCACCCACCTCAACAAAACCCGTTGTCGTTACCGAATTAGTCGAACAACTCCGCACTGCGGATGTGGAAAAACGTCGCCAAATTATTCAACAACTCAGTGATAGCCGACAAAATAATAGCCAACAAAATATCGTGCCGGAACTGCTTCAAGCACTGTCAGACCCCGATACTCTAGTTAAAAGCGGTGTCGCAGAGGTTCTAGGAAACCTTACCGATGCTTCAGTTCCCGCCATCCCCGCATTGATTGAGATGATGAGCAGTACCCAAAGAGCAATAGTGCCATCTGGGGGTTTACCTGGGGGTTTACCGAGTTTACCAAGTTTACGTCTTCCATCTCGCATACCCATCTTTTCCCCTTCGTCAAGCACCGAAGAGCGACGTAGCCCACCAAACCCTCCAGAAAACCCCGAAAGCCTTTTGCGGATTACTGCGATAGCGGCCTTGGGTAAAATTGGTTTACCTGCCAGAATTGCCGCAACACAACCACTCACCCAAGCTCTACAAGACCGCGACCCTTGGGTAAAACTCAATGCTACATGGGCGTTGGCGGAAATCGGAGCTTCTACGCCCTTACTTGCTTACTGGTTGGAAGCTATACAGCATCCCAACCCCGCATTGCGCCGTAATGCTGCCCAGCTATTTCGAGATAATCGCTCACTTTTACCTAAAGTCTTCGGCTCGGAAGCAGATGCAAGCACCACTTTCGTATTACTTGCAGTCCTTAAAGATGAGGATGAGTACGTCCGCGATACTGCTAGTCGTGCTTTAGAACTGTTAGGAACAAAAGCATTACCAGGATTAGTACAAGCTTTAAAAGCCCCGGAGCCAATCGTGCGCTTGGAAGCTGCTCAACGGCTGGGTGATATGGGAGGTTCTGCTCAGTCTGCAGTTCCTAACCTGCTGGAATTATTACAAGATAATGGGCGTTATGTACCACCACCCAGAAAGCCAGGTGAGTTGTTTCAAATTCCTTTGTCAGCAGCGATTCCCTATTTCCGTGAAAACCCACCAGCCCCCGATAACCCCGAAAAACTGGTACGGGTAAATGCAGCGATTGCACTGGGTCGATTGGGCGATCGCAAAACTATTCCTGCCCTGAAAAATGCCCTCAAGGATAATAATCCCTGGATGCAACTAGCAACAGCTTGGACATTATTCCGCTTGGGACAAAATCAAGGTTTACCTGTTATCGGACGATTGATACAACATCCCAACGTATCGATTCAATATCAAGCACTAACCCAGTTGCGGCGTTATGGTTCCCAATCAGCCTCCTATCTCTTACCATATTACAAAGCGCGATTAGACTCAAAGAGCGATGACGAACGCAATAACGCAATCATCGGGATTGGGGATATGGGGGTTGCAGCGTTGGATCTGGTTCCCAAACTGCGAACAATTTTAATCGGTAATCGGAAACACTCACCTGCTTATGCTGCGACGGTTCTCGGACAAATTGCACGGGATACGGCTACCGCTTGGCAAAACGGCAATCTTTCTTCACAACAGCGTCAACAAGCTATCGCAGAATTCACGAAAGTTTTGCAAATCATCCAAGCCCCCAACGCTCGCTTTAACCGCGAACCAGGTAATCGCGTCAGTAATGCCCTAAATATACTTCGCAATGGGAGGTAGTGTATGAAGGCAGAAGTACGGAGGCAGAGGGCAAAAGGAAATAAAGCTTATGTAGTAAAGCTTCCAGAGGTTTTAAGCTGGTAAGTTATTTATGTCAGCCTGCAGTAGTAAGCTGTTACGTATTTAAATTGTATACGAGACATCTCCGTCCAACAATGTAGAGAAGCGTTTGCGTAGCCTGTGAATCGCGATGTAATTCAGTGGTATATTTTATAATCAATTATGTTTCTGTAAATTATTTTAATCTGATTAAAAATTAGTTTTGAAACTGATTCATAATCGTTATGCATTAGAACAAAACGATGATATTTTGAATGTACGATAACATTTGCAAATTCCTTGCTGAAAAATTTCCCACCAATTTTGCTACTTGGCTGTTAGGTCAACCAATCGAACTTACAGAGCTAAGTCCTAAAGAACTTTCTCTCGAACCAATTCGTGCTGACAGCATCATTTTGTTGCAATCGGACGACCTTGTTCTGCACATCGAATTTCAGACTGACCCAGACCCGAAAATCCCTTTTCGCATGACGGATTACCGTTTGCGTGGATATCGACGTTTCCCTCATAAACGAATGCTTCAATTTGTTGTTTATTTGCAACAGATTGATTCAGAGCTAGTTCGACAAGATACATTTTCTTTAGAAAGAACTTTTCATAGTTTCCAAGTCATTCGCATGTGGGAGCAGCCAACTGATGTTTTTCTACAGACCCCGGGCTTACTTCCATTCGCAGTTCTCAGCAATACTGATAATCAAGCTAGAACTTTACAGGCAGTCGCAGCCCAAATTGAAACTATTACTGACCGAAATGCACAAAGTAATGTAACGGCATCTGCTGCTATTTTGGCTGGGTTAGTATTGAAGGAAGAGGTGATTAAACGTTTATTACGGAGAGATATTATGCGCGAGTCAGTCATTTATAAATCAATTATAGCTGAAGGTCTAGAAGAAGGTCGAGAGCAAGGTCTAGAAGAAGGTCGAGAGCAAGGTCGAGAGCAAGGTCGAGAGCAAGGTCGAGAGCAAGGTCGAGAAGAAGAGGTTCAGCGTATTGCTGTCAATCTACTTAAAGAAGGATTATCCTTTGAAGTGATTGCGAAGGCGACTAGTTTAACGGTGGAACAAGTGCAACAATTGCAACAAGAAATTACGCAAGCTGAAAACCAAGAGGAGTAAATAAAACTTTTACACAAAACCCTGCTGTTTAATTCAGTGGGGTTTTACACAATATGTTGCTCTGCAAAGAAATACTATGTCTTATCCCCAGCAACCAAACGTCCCAAATGCTTGAGAATTTTTAACACCTCGTTCAGATTATATCGATACTGCGAACGTGTTGAAAAAATATCAGAAATTCCATATTGTTTCCCTAAAGTTTTGATAAACAAATGGCTGCTACCGTTGGTGACCATCCCATAAAGCGGTTGTTCTAATTCTGGATGTGCAGCCATGTAAGATAGGGTTTGGGGGATAGCAAGTTCTAAATCAAAAGTGGTTTTTTTCGCTTCTATTAAAACAATCCACAGTTTTTGCTGTAAAACCAGTGCATCAATACGTCCTCGTAATACCTCGTCGTTATCTCCCTGTGCTTCGATATCAACAGACACTTCTGTACTAAACTTGTAGGGAGCTTGATAAAAGCCTGCTAATTCCAGTAATGGGGAAAGTACAACCATTTTTATGGTTTCTTCCAAAAGAATACCATCAGAGATTTGATAAAGATAATTGTTTTGTACCTGAGCTAAGCGAGTTTGCTCTGCTTCGTCTAATTCAGGTAACTCAGCCATCCACTCTGTGAAAAATTCGCTATCTTCAGATAAGGTTAAACCCAACTTTTCTTGCACTTGACGAAAAGTTGTAATATCTTCTGCGATTGCTAGGCTTCTGGTCATGGTGAGCTAAGTACTGAATTACTATATATAATTTATCAAATTTTGTAGTGCGTTAGCGCTCCGTTCCACTTCATGAACCCACTACAGGAGTTTATAATACGTGTAATATTAAAAATATTATCAGGGGAAATTTAGAGTCATGTTGAAAGTATTTGCTGACAGAGGTGGCACGTTTACAGACCTTGTAGCCGTTACAGACCAGCAAAAAATCATAAACAGACTCTCAGAACATCCCGAACGCTTCTTAATTGTTCCCCTTCCAAGCCAACAATGGGTAATAGTTTATAAATTACTTTCCGAAAATCCCGAACAATATCAAGACGCAGCTATCCAAGGAATTAAAGATATCGTAGGTATTTCTGGCAAAGAAGCATTAAATTGCGATGAAATAGAAGTTGTCAAAATGGGAACAACAGTGGCTACAAATGCGCTCTTAGAAAGAAAAGGAGACAGAGTTGCGTTAGTAATTACTAAAGGATTTAAAGATGCTTTGCGGATAGGCTATCAAAATCGTCCAGATATTTTTGCGCGTAATATAATTTTACCAACCATGCTTTACGAGCAGGTGATTGAAGTTGATGAACGTTACGATGCGAAAGGGAATGAATTAACGCCAATAAATATTACACAAGTTAAAGAAGACTTACAAAAAGTTTATAATTTGGGCGTTCGTAGTTGTGCCATAGTGTTTATGCATAGCTACCGCTACCCCCGACACGAACAACAAGTAGCTGAACTCGCTCAAGAAATTGGATTTACACAAATTTCTGTATCCCATCAAGTTAGCCCTTTAATGAAACTAGTGAGTCGAGGGGATACCACAGTCGTTGATGCTTATTTAACTCCTATTCTGCGTCGTTACGTCAATCAAGTAGCAAGTCAGTTACCAGGAGTCAGATTAATGTTCATGAAATCTGACGGAGGTTTAGTTGATGCTCAACAATTTCAAGGTAAAGATAGTATTTTAAGCGGCCCTGCTGGGGGTATTGTTGGTGCTGTACAAACTTGTAAAAGAGGTGGTTTTGAGTTAGTAATTACCTTTGATATGGGGGGAACAAGCACAGATGTTGCCCATTTTAAAGGAGAATACGAACGACAGATGGACTCAGAAATTGCCGGAGCACGTATGCGAGTACCAGTTTTGGATATTCATACTATTGCAGCCGGTGGTGGGTCGCTTTTATTTTTTGATGGTTCTAGTTATCGTGTCGGACCAGAATCAGCTGGTTCAAATCCGGGGCCTGCTTGTTATCGTCGTGGGGGGTCTTTAGCTGTGACTGATGCAAATGTCATGTTGGGTAAAATTCATCCTCAATATTTCCCCTCTGTTTTTGGACTTGATGGTAATTTGCCTTTAGATAAGGAAATTGTTATCTCTAAATTTACCCAATTAGCTCAAGATATTGCCAAAACCACAGGAAATATCCGCACACCCGAACAAGTCGCTGCTGGATTTATTCCCATTGCAGTCGAGAATATGGCGAATGCGGTGAAAAAGATTAGCCTGCAACGGGGTTATGATGTAACCAGGTACGTGCTTTGTTGCTTTGGGGGAGCGGGAGCGCAAGTCGCTTGTTTGATTGCGGACACGTTAGGGATGAAACAGATATTTTTGCATCCTTATGCGGGAGTTCTCTCAGCTTACGGAATGGGATTAGCTGATGTGCGAGCGATAAAAGAGAGCGGAGTAGAACAACCTTTGACACGAGCATTAATTCCTCAGTTACAAAAGTTAATGGAAACATTGGAAACCCAAGCTGACCTAACCCCCCTACCCCCCTTCCCTGAGAGGGAAGGGGGGAAAATAGAGGAGGAGGTTGTTAGGAAGGTGAATCTAAAATATGAGGGGACTAATTCTACTTTGGGTATTAATTTTAGTTCGGATGTGGCAATGATGCGAGAAGAATTTGAAATAGAACATAAATCTCGCTATGGTTTTATTCAATTAGAAAAAGCTTTAATTGTAGAATCAGCATCAGTAGAAGTAATTCAGAAAATGGATACTCCTGAAGAACCTTTGATAACTCGTACCAGAAATATAAATGAAGCTTCAGCAACAGTAGAAATAGTCAAAATGTTTACTGCCGATAAATGGTATGATACCCCAGTTTACCGAAGGGAAGATTTACAACCGGGAGATATTATAAAAGGAGCTGCGATTATAGTAGAAAAAATTAGTACCATTGTGGTTGAACCAAACTGGGAAGCACAATTAACAGAAAGAAATCATTTAGTTTTGCAACGATTATGAATAGAAATTAAAATTTACCTTCTTGGCTTCCTTGGCTCCTTGGCGGTTCGTAAAAATATATAATAAATTTATCGAACCGCCAAGATGCCAAGTGACAGGACTCGTGTATTGCAATTAGATTGTTAGGTTTCCAATTGCCGTGATTCCCATCTATATGGTGTAAGTGTACTCGTTCTTCACTAGTAAACTTTAATCCACAATGTCCACATGTATGGTTTTGCCTTTTTAAGGCGTTAGAGGTTTCCTCGTCATAGAGCTTACTATTGCGCTCGCTCCAGTAGCTGATGTCACCGTCGTAGGGTGATTTATTCCCTTTGACATTGACATATTTGTTTTCAGAGAGTGTTATTCCCGTAATCACTAACCTTACGGTATAGTGAGGGACTTACGGCACAAGAGTTAAACTTTATGGGATATATTAACGAAATAGATAAAAATGTAAAAACTGGTGACATAGTTGTTTTTGGTGCTTACCTACAGACATCTGGCGGTTTGAGTCGAGTACCGATAAAGTGGCGGGTGTTGGAAAAATCAGAAAGCGAATTATTTATCTTAAGCGAATATATTTTAGATTGCAAACGGTATCATAGTGAATTAATTGATGTTACTTGGCAGACCTGCGACCTGCGAAAGTGGTTGAACAATCATTTTTATGACATTGCATTCAATATCATTGAGCAGTCTCAAATACTAACTACTCTTTGTACAAATAATGGCCAAAACAGTCCTGATACGGAAGATAAAGTTTTTTTACTCAGTGTTGCTGAAGTAAAAGCCTTTACTGATACCAGTAATAGCAATATAACCAGACGAACAATAGGTACAGAATATGCCAAAGTAAAAAAAGACGATGGTTGCTGGTTATATGTGTATGATAAAAAAATTGAAAAGGATTATATCGTTGAAAACGGAGAAAAAAAAGGCTGCTCGTGGTGGTGGCTGAGAACTCGACTTCATGAAAGTTCATCTCGCGCAGCATTTGTAGGACCTCGCAGCAGCATTCGCAGTTATGCTCTTGTTAATCTTCACCGTGATGGAGTGAGACCTGCAGTAAGAATAAAAGTGAAATACCTACACCCAAGCGAGCAATTGGTGTAATCGTCCAGAATGCAAACCAAAAGACAACGAGTTTTCTATTTCTTGATTGCTTAATTGTTTTTTATTTGATAGAGTTTTACAGAAACTATCTAACTCATTAATGCTTTGTTTTATTTTCGTTATATTCATTTTGCATTCATTAAATATGTTTGAATATATTTTATACCACAATTTTACGTGATTATTCATTTGTTTGTATAAATATATTATCGATAAAATTCTTCGTTCAAGTAGTATTGTATTTTACGGTCAAATGACTGGGCGACCTTTATTTAGTTTAAATGCCTACAGCAAAAAGTGGAACATTCGGTTTGAAGAAGGCTTCTGTTGACCTAAAAGCTAGTTTGTAACCGTTCAGGGGGTGTGTAATATGATATCACTTAACCAAATTAAATTAATGGCTCAATACAACCAGTGGATGAATAAAAGCCTATATCTAGCATCTGCAAAACTTCCAATTGAAAAATTAAAAGAAAATAAAAAAGCCTTCTTTGGTTCCGTAATAGGCACGCTCAATCATATAATAGTAGCTGATATTATTTGGTTAAAAAGATTTTCCACACATCCAGCAAACCATATAGAACTTGAACCACTGCGTCAAACAGAGCAACCAAAATCTCTAGACCAAAATCTCTACACCGACTTCGGGGAACTTTTCCAGGAGCGTACAAAATTAGATAATATTATTATCAACTGGTGTAATGAACTGAGCGAAAGCGATTTATCTTATTACCTGAGATACAATGATATGAAAGGTATACCAGCAGTTAAAGAATTTGGAAGCCTGATATTTCATTTCTTTAATCACCAAACACATCATCGTGGACAAGTAACTACACTTTTATTCCAAGAGGGAATAGATGTAGGAGTTACTGACTTGTTAACGCTGATTCCAAATTACATAGATAAGTGAAAGCAACAATTTTCCAACATTTCAATATTAATTAAATTTAAAATGAACACAACATCTCAACCCGACCCAGTTCGTTTAGAAATCTTCAAGAATTTATATCAATTTAACGCTGAGCAAATGGGGATTGTCCTGCAAAACACAGCAGCATCAGTAAATATTAAAGAACGTCTAGATTTTTCCTGCGCTATTTTCGACCAATCAGGATTATTAGTAGCCAACGCACCTCATATACCAGTACACTTAGGTTCAATGAGCGAAAGTGTCCGCAGTTTAATAAACGATAAAGCCGACACCCTTAAAGCAGGAAATGTATACCTATCAAATAACCCCTATAACGGAGGAACCCACCTTCCCGACGTTACAGCCATCACCCCCGTCTTCCTCAATTCCCCCACTACTCCCCACTCCCCACTCCCCACTCCCCTCTTCTACGTAGCATCTCGTGGACATCAAGCGGATATTGGTGGAATAACTCCTGGTTCGATGCCAAGTAACAGCACTACAGTAGAAGAAGAAGGAATTTTATTTGATAATTTTCTTTTAGTAGAAGAAGGAAACTTTCGAGAAACCCAAGTCAGAGAATTACTATTAAATCATCGCTATCCAGCACGTAATCCTGACCAAAATATAGCCGATTTTAAAGCACAAATTGCAGCCAACGAAAGAGGAGCGCAAGAACTCCGAAAAATGGTTGCTCAATATGGACTCGATACAGTCCAAACTTATATGAAATTTGTGCAAGATAATGCGGAAGAAGCGGTCAGACGAGCAATTGATGTTTTAAAAGATGGTTCTTTTACTTATCAAATGGATAGCGGAGCGCAAATTCAAGTAAAAGTAACTATTCACCGGGAAACACGTAGCGCAACAATTGATTTTACTGGCACATCCCAACAACTAAATAGTAACTTTAATGCTCCTAAAGCTGTAACTCAAGCAGCAGTTTTATATGTATTTCGGACTTTAGTTGATGATAATATACCCTTAAATGCGGGATGTCTTAATCCCCTAGAAATTATTGTCCCCGAAGGCTGTATGCTTAACCCTACTTATCCAGCAGCAGTGGTTGCGGGTAATGTGGAAACATCCCAAGCTATTGTCGATGCTTTGTACGGAGCATTAGGTGTAATGTCTGCTTCTCAAGGGACAATGAACAACTTTACTTTTGGGAATCAGCGATATCAATATTATGAAACTATCTGCGGTGGTTCGGGAGCGGGGGTTAACTTTGATGGTACAGACGCAGTTCAAACTCATATGACTAATTCTCGCTTAACTGACCCAGAAGTATTAGAAACTCGCTATCCTGTACTTTTAGAAAGCTTTAGTTTGCGTCCCAATAGCGGGGGTAAAGGGAAACATTCGGGAGGTAATGGGGTTATCCGTCGTATCAAATTTCTGGAAAATATGACTGCAAATATTCTCTCTAACCATCGTTCAGTTGCTCCCTTTGGCTTAAATGGTGGGGGAGTGGGACTTATTGGACGTAATTGGGTGCAACGTCGGGATGGAAGTCAAGAGAATTTAGATAGTACTGGAACTGTGGAAATGCAACCTGGGGATGTTTTTGTGATTGAGACTCCTGGGGGAGGAGGGTTTGGAAATAAAATGTAGAGACGCGATTTATCGCGTCTATAAAATTTTATCGCGTCTATAAAATTTATCGCGTCTATAAAATTTATCGCGTCTATAAAATTTATCGCGTCTATAAAATTTATCGCGTCTATAAAATTTATCGCGTCTATAAAATTTATCGCGTCTATAAAATTTTATCGCGTCTATAAAATTTATCGCGTCTATAAAATTTATCGCGTCTCTACATGTCTATAAATGTCTCTAAATTATTATGCTTAATCAACCAAACAATCCAAAAGCTCGTTGAACAAACCAAAATAACCCAATAGCAACAACACCAGCAGATACTAACCGACGAAAAGTTAATTCCCAAGGTTGTTTTCGTAAAGCACGAAAAGCCAAAAAGGCAATAGAGACAATAAAAATTTGACCAATTTCTACCCCAATATTAAAGCTAGCTAATGAAACAAACAAGTTAGATTGAGAAATATTAATCTCCCTAAGTACACCAGCAAAACCCATACCGTGGATAAGTCCAAAAACGAAAGTGAGTAACCAACGTCCTCGCGTATTTTTGCGCCAAAAATTCTCTAATGCTACATACACAATTGTTAGGGCAATTGCGCTTTCAACAAAGATAACAGGTAAAGAAACGATATTGAGAACAGCCAATGACAGCGTGACAGAATGGGCAATTGTGAAAGCTGTGA
The DNA here is from genome assembly GCA_019359035.1 of Scytonematopsis contorta HA4267-MV1. Taxonomy (GTDB): domain Bacteria; phylum Cyanobacteriota; class Cyanobacteriia; order Cyanobacteriales; family Nostocaceae; genus Scytonematopsis; species Scytonematopsis contorta. The sequence continues at coordinate 117,729 of JAHHIC010000048.1, forward strand.
CTACTTTTAATAAGTAACTAAATCCTCCACCTAGCATTAACAAACTAATTAAAAATAAAACATGGTCGTAACCCGTGAGAATATGTTCAATTCCCAATAATACAAAACTTACGACTTGTTGCCATAGAGAACTATTAGTTAAAGAAAACTCGCGTTTTTCTGGTGTAAATACTAAGTTTTGGGTTCGTCCTTCTTGAATAACAGTAGCGAGACAATGTGCTGTAGGTACATTTGGAAGAAAGAAATTATAATCAATTTTCAGTCCATCAACTGGTTCTGACCAAGTGTAGTTTAGTTCCAAGGTTGTATGAGTTTTGTCATTACTTTGAATATTTGATGGTAAATTATTTGAAGGTGCGATAGAGATTTCACCTTCTTGTTCTTTTTGATTAACCAAACGAATGCGACTACTTAAAAGCTTTTCTAACGCGATTTTGTGATTAGCAATTTCATTTGTTGAAATTTGTCCATTTTGGTTATCATCGGCAGAAATTACTAAAACAGTAGGAAAAGTCAATATTATTTCGGTTTGGGCCTTTTCTACGGTTATTTCTGCAACTGATAAATCTGCCCAGTGTGCATAACTAGGAGCAGGTGATAATGAAATTAAAAAGGCTCCTATAAAGGAAAAAATGCAAAGCCAGTATCTACTACGCAATTTTATTTTCATTTGTTTACTTCTACTAAAAACCAAAATTTTCTAACCCCAGTCCCAATGTACGTCGAGTTTGTTCGTCAAATGTGGGGTCTGTTTCTAGAGCCAATTTTTCGTAGGCTAAAGCCTGCTGTTTATTTCCTAATGATTTTTCAATAATTCCTGCACGGTAAAATATACCTGCATCTTTTACACCCGAACCTAATGCTTCTTGAATAATTTTTTGGGCTTCTTTTGTGCGTCCGGAACGTAATAAAACCCAAGCTAAAGTATCTAATGTTTGGGTATCACGTCTAATCTTGATTTCTGATTGCATCAAAGATAAAGCTTCGGTGATATCTTGAGTACTATTCTTTTCTAATAATAATCTTGCTAATTCGCGTCGATGTCCAAAGCTTCCGTTTGTATGTCCGCTAGCATTTTCTTGTCGTAATAAATTTTCGGCTTTATTTAAAATATTGACTGCTTCCTGTTTTTTACCTTGTAACTGCTTGATTCTTGCTTGACTTAGCAAAACAGTATGGTCAAAAATTGTTGATGATTGTTGTGAATTTGGTAGAACTTGAGCGTAAAGGCTTTGTGCTTCATTATAATTACTTTTTCTAGTTTCCAATTCTGCCAAGTGTAGTAGAGCCAAAGGATTTCTTGGTAATATCCGCAGTGCTTCTTTGTATAGTTTTTCTGCTAGCTCTAGTTGCCCATGTTTATAGTAAATTTGTCCAAGTAATACTCGCGTGTAAGCTGAACTACCCATTTCTCCAGCTTCTTCGGCAATGAGAGCTAATTTATAAGTATCAATTGCTTCTTTATTCTTTCCCTGTGCGTTAAGTACCAAGGCTTGTAAAGTTAAACTACCTTGGGTAGGAATTTTGTTAACTAGGGTATCAGCAGCTGTTTTTGCCTCCGTTAATTTACCTGTTGCTAGGTTGGATGTTACCAAGATAGCAAGGGCATTTTCGTTACGAGGTTGCAATTTTAATACTTGGTCAGATAGGCGAATAGCTTCGCTAAAATCATGCCTAGCCTGGGCGATACGGGCAAGTACAATAATTGCGCTAGGATTGTTAAAGGGTAAGCTAGCGAAAGAACGCCTTGCTGCTTGTTCTGCTAATAAGTACCAGTTATTTTCGCCTGTTGCTTTTGCCATTTTCAAGTAGGCTTGAGCTAAGGAAGCTAAATTCAAGGCACTTTGAGGATTTTGACGATTTTTTTCTTGATAAAAAGTAATTTCTTCCAATAATTTAGTCCGACGATTATCAGTTCCAGGTAAAGATTGAGAGAAATTATAGGCTAATGGAGCTTCTAGTTTATTAGACTTTGAATGTAAAAGAACTGAAACAGCTACTATCAAGACAGTTGCAATAGATGCTGATAGTAGTAGCCAAATAACTTTAGGGATTTTTGGTTGGTGTTTGTAGAATGCTTGCATCATTACTTTTCTTTTTTATGAACACTTGTAATTAGGTTCGTAGTTGCGCTTTAGCGCTCATTCCTGCAAAGAGAAGAGGCGCTAAAGCGCAACTACAAGCCTCTTGAATAAGGGTCGGTTACAAATTCTTTTTAGTTTGGTAGTGCTAAGTAAGGGAATTGCTGCTCTAATGGTTTGTGACCTTGGGATGGATTGCCAGGAGTACCTTCATAAGACACATTATCGGTTTTTACCGCCTGATTTGTAAGTACACCTAAAGTGATATCAATCACATCATCAGCTAGCTTGCGTCCAGCAATAGGGCTACCTTTAGCATTGAGAGCATTACCATAACCACTGGAAATATTAGTATCTATCCGCATGACATCGGGAAGAAAAGCACCCAATAAAGCATTTGTGCGTTGATTGTCATTGCCAAGAGCTTTGAGCGTTTTTTTCGCTTCTGCTCCAACAGGTGCAGCAGCAGGACTTAAGTCAGCGGTTGGAGGAATGCTGTTGAATGCATTGAGAAAGTCGTTGGTAACAATCAAACCTTCGTTTATTCCTGGTCGTCCTAGACGCTCAAATTGTTGAAATTTACCAGTCCGAGGGTCCCTGACTGAGATAGTTTGCCAAACGTCAAAAGTCGTTGCATTAGAATATCCCGCTAAAAAGGAGCGTGGAATCCTGACTACAATGGAGTTGACGTTATATCCTTTAGCAAAGTCAATTGCTTGATTCGTAGGACGAAAACCCACAGCAGGACCGATACCCAAAGCTCCTGCACGAACTCGGAAGAATTGTTCAACGTCAAAAAAGAAGGGGTCTTCCCGCAATCCAGCGAATACGTCTACTCGTGTATTCCCTAGAAATAAGTTATTGATGGTTGGGTTTTTATGGTTTGCGTTTAATGAGGTAGTCCGACCTTCTGAACTTCTCTTTTTACCATCTGCAATTGCTGTTAGTCTAAATTGTTGTTCACCGTTGTTGTTAGGTGGGCTAAATTGAAATTGCAGAACGATATCTTCTTTACCTGTAGGGGTTTCATCTTTGTTAGCAACACGACTAACTTTAAATTCGTAAAGTGCATTAGTGCTGAAATAATACTGTTGCCGAGCTACGGAGCGCGGGTTAGTGTTCATGATAAAAACTAAGTCATCTTTACGCGCAGAAGGGTTTTGGTCTTGCTCCCGGAATACATATAAATCAGTTAAATTTACGTTGCGTCCCTTGGTATCCACTTCACCATCATCATGGTCGGAAGCTGTTACATATTTTGGAGCTAAAATAGTGAGACCTAGAGTCAGACTTAAGGCTATCAAGCCTAATCCTGCAAATGCTTTGACTTTATCAGAATTATATTTTTGTAAGAAGTTTTTAATTGTCTTTTTTGTTCCTAACTTCATTTTTTTGCTCCTATACACTGTTTGGATGACCTATATAAGTCGAGACATCTGAATTTATTTGTGAGTTTTATTGTAGTGGAATCAGATGTTCACTTTACACGCCATAAACTGCTCATTTCTTGTTCATTTACTTCAGTCATTTTGTTTGCTTCTCAAATAGGTTTACGCCAACCCTAAAGATATGGATTTATTTCTGATTAAAAAATAAAAAAATCTAGGTTTAGCATCCCTCGTGACACTGAAAACCCCAACCCGTTTACGGGGCTATCGTGTACACATACAGCAAATTTCTAGTTAGTGAAATACAACCGGGCGGGCAAGGATGCCCACCCCACAAGAGTTTGGTATTAAACCTATGTACCTCATTTACCCGCAAACTGCTGTAAGTCCATAAAATCCCTGAACTAAAGTTCGGGGTTATTTTGTGGAACTTTAGAACTATTTCGAGACTTGTGTGTACGCGGTAGGTTTACGGGGAGGGGGCTAAGATTTACGATAAATATTTCCAAATATTCCCAAAAATCAAACAAAAATCAACAATATTTCTGTATATTTTCGTAGCCCCCTCCCCGCGTGCGGGGAGGGGGTTGGGGGTGGGGTTTTCGCTCGCTCACTGCATCCCATCAATAGCACCGGGAGGTAGTCCTAGTTCACGAGCTTTTTGTTCTGATTCCCTTGCTTCCTGAGTTTTACCTAATTCTTTTAAAGCCCTAGCTCGGTTAGCCCAAACATAAGGGTCTTTATCGTTTAATTCTTTAGCTTTATTAAATGCAGTCAACGCTTCCTGTAGTCTTTCGTTTTTAGTACCATTATCTTCTATATCTAAAAGAGATAATCCTTTACCTAACCAAGCTGGATGAAATGTTTCTCTAGCTTGAATTGCTCTATTAAATGAAATTAAAGCTTCCTTAGGATTCTTAATTTTTTGTAATAGCAACCAACCTCGATTTACCCATACTTGATAATCATCTGAACGAACTTTAATCGCTTCATCAAAAGCAGCAAGTGCTTCTTGAGGCTTGCCTAATATATCTAATGTATTGCCTTTACCTAACAATGCTTCATAAAAATTCTTGTCAACCGCTAAAGCCTGATTAAAAGAGTCAAGAGCTTCTTGTGGTCGTCTTAATTTTAAGAACACAGAACCTCGGTCAGTTAAAGCTATTACATTATTTGGTTGACTTGAAATTAAATCATTATAGCTTTCAAGAGCTTCTTCAAAATATCGCTTTGCTTCTGATTGTCCCTTAGAAATTTCGACAGCAAAACCAATCTCCTGCCAAATTCTCGGTTCTTCTGGGTTTTTTGATTTGAGTGTAGCAAACGCTTCTGATGCTTCCTCAGACTTACCTAAACCTATTAAAGCTAAACCTTTTCCACTCCAACCTTCTGGATTATTAGGGTTTAAATCTATAACTCTTTCATAAGTACTTAATGCTTCTTTATAGTTCCCTTGGTTATATTCTATCTTTCCTTTATTAATATATATTTTACTCAATACTTTAATATCTTTTGGCTGTAAAGAAATGGCATGATTATAAAATTGTAAGGCTTTTAAATCACGTCCTAAACTTAAAAGCGCGTCACCTCTTCCTTGCCATCCTTGAACCGAGTAGGGTTGAATTTTAACTAATTGGTCAAATTCTTTTAATGCTGCATCCGGTTGACCTTTGTCAAGCAGTTCATTGCCTTTATTTAAATGATATAATGGTCTAATAAATGGATTTATTAATTCGATTGTTGAGGTTAGCCCTACAATTATAGCTACAGCTGAGAGTGCAAGCGGTATCGGCTTTCTGTTTTTCAGGAAAGAATTACTGTTGCCATCAACTGTATTCATCTGAGAATTCATCCTAGGTACTTGTGTTGAGCGTTGATTTTGCTGTATTAAAGGACTGGTTTCTTCTCTTGTTAAATCACTAATCACTTCTGAGACATATTGATACCGTTCTTCTGGTTGGTAGTACACCATTTTTTTCAGAATACTAGCTAACCAAGTATCTACATCCGGTAATATTACGTTATCATTTTGGTCTCTTCTTAAAGTTGTGGGATGCATCCCCGTTAAAAGTTGTATTGCTGTCACTCCTAGAGAATATATGTCGCTACAAAACCATACATTTCCTTCCATTTGCTCTGGGGGACTATATCCTTGAGTTACTATCTTGGTTTGCATTCCTTGTTGTGTTAGGGATGCATGTTGATTGTCCTCTAATTTCTTGACTGCTCCAAAGTCAATCAAAACAAATTTTCTATCTGTTGTTTTTTGAATTATATTTGATGGCTTAATATCACGATGAATAATTCTTTGTTGATGAATAAAGTTTAATATTGATAATATTTGTCGTAAAAAATTTATAACATCTTTTCTAGCCCACCTACCTCCTAACATTTTGTTCAGTGGTATACCATCTATAAATTCTTCGACTAAATAATAACTATTATCGATTTGAAAAAAATCTAAAAATTTCGGTATTTGATGACTATTCTCTAAGCTCTCTAATATTCGTGCTTCTCGATGAAATAATCGTTTTGCTGTTTCAACTTCTGCATATTCTGAATTTAGCCTTTTGATGACACACTGAGAATTGTTACACTTTGTGTCTTCAGCTAAAAAAGTGACCCCAAAACCACCTCGTCCTAACTCACCGAGTACTCTATATCGCTCGTATAGCAGTTTGTCTTCCACATCTTTTACCGTGTTACTCATATATTACGGGTCGTAAATACTACAGTGATATTTTAGCGGACAAATTTCTTTACCTTTTATTAATGTTTGTACCTCGGTGATGATAGTGAACTTACCATAATTTTCTTTACTATTTTAGCAAAAAGCACGATTTTTTGATATCAACCCATCCCTTTAAACCCACCTCCGTGGGTTTCCCTTGTGTAGCCGCGTTCGCGTAGCGTGCCCATAAAGGCATATTCCATTCGCCCGGTGGTTTGTTCGGGTAGTTTCGCCAGGTGGTTTGACCGGGTGGTTTTAGAGTTTAATAGTTTAAAATATTTAACCGGGCGAATGGAATTCTCGGCTACACAGGGAAAACCCACGGAGGTGGGTTTAAGAGTTGGCATCATCTAAGGGATTAAAGAGTCATATTTATTTTTTTTGTCTTTTTTATACCTCAGCACCTCCTTAAATACTGTTTTTTTATATATCTAAATCTTACTTAGTTAACTTTTATTATGATTATGATGACCAGAAAGCACAATATATGGTAAATAAAATCTAGTTAAGTAAAATTACTTAAAAATAAATCATTTAACATGCTGCGAACTTTTGGGGTGATGCCAATATTAACTGGGGAGCGCAAATCATGAACTATATCAGGTACTTGAGGTTTATTAAGCCTTATCTAGCTGGTTCACTAGTTTTACAAGTCTTTATCATCTTATTTTGTGGTGGAGCTTGGGCAGAAACTTTACCAGAAAAGCCTTTGGATAGTGAAAGCTCTTATGAAAAAGAGAGTATAGATGATTTCACACAAATGGAACAGGAAAATGAACCTTTTGTGGAAACTGATTTTCAAAGTGTTATTCAAAATACCTCTCTACAAAAATTAATTATCTCTCAAGGTTCAAATCGAACCACCCCGACCCCACCAGAACAGCAGACACCAACCCCACAACCGCAACCACAACCTCCTTTGGGTGTTCCCACTCAGCCAGTTCCATCGCAACCCAGCGTTGAGATTCCAGGGAATATTACTGTTACTAAGTTTGAGTTTGAAGGAAATACTGCATTTAGTCAGGAAAAATTACGCAAGGTAACTGAGGGATTCCTCAACCGTCCTCTTTCTTTCGCTGAGTTACTGCAAGTTGAAGCTGTTATCACTAAGCTTTATACCGATTCTGGGTACGTCAATTCTGGTGCTGTTATTACTGCTGACCAAGCTTTAACCCCACAGGGAGCAGTCGTAAAAGTTCGGATTGTTGAAGGTGGAATCGAGGATATTAAGGTTTCTGGTACTCGACGATTAAATCCTGAGTATGTCAGGAGTCGTATTGGACTTGGTGCTTCTACTCCTCTGAATCGTGACCGTTTGGTGGAAGCCTTACAACTGTTACAAATTGACCCCCTGATTCAGAATGTTTCTGCTGAATTATCAACGGGTTCACGACCGGAGAGGAGTTTGCTGGAAGTTAGGGTGACTGAAGCTGATTCCTTCAGAACTGAATTCTTTGCTGATAACGGTCGCTCTCCTAGTGTGGGAAGTTTTCGTCGAGGTGTTCGGGTCAATCAAGGCAATTTGTTAGGGTTTGGTGATGGATTCGATTTTAGATATACGAATACTGATGGTAGTAATGCTTTTGATATAGGTTACTCTATACCACTGAATCCAAATGATGGAACCTTGACTTTAGCGGGTGGTGTTACGAGTACTGAAGTTGTGAAACCTCCTTTTGACCGGGTTGATATTACGGGAGATTCTTTTTATGTAGATATTGGTTACCGTCAGCCTATTTTGCGAACTCCTACTCAGGAATTAGCTTTGGGTTTAACTTTGTCTCGACAGCAAAGCAAGACTCAACTTTTGGGGGAAAATTTTCCTTTGTCTATTGGTGCTGATGCTAATGGGGAAACTCGGCTTTCGACGATACGGTTTTTTCAGGAGTATACAAAACGGGACTCTCAGCAGGTTTTGGCTTTGAGGTCGCAGTTTAATTTGGGGGTGGGATTTTTGGGTTCGACGATTAATGAAGTAGAACCGGACAGTCGGTTTTTTTCTTGGCGCGGACAGGGACAATATGTGCGACTATTGGCTCCAGATATGCTGCTAGTGTTACGTTCTGATATTCAACTGGCTACTACGAGTCTTGTTCCTTTGGAGCAATTTGGTTTGGGGGGATTGCAGAGTGTCCGGGGTTATCGTCAAGATTTTTTGCTGACTGATAATGGGTTTTTGGGGTCTGCTGAGGTGAGGTTACCTGTGTTTCGGGTTCCGGAGGTTCAGGGGATTTTACAGGTGGTTCCTTTTGTTGATTTTGGTTTTGCTTGGAATAGTGGAGGGGGTAGTAGTCCTGACCCTAATGCTTTGGTCGGTATTGGTCTGGGGTTGCAGTGGCAAATGGGTCGGACTTTAAATGCTCGTGTTGATTATGGATGGGGGTTGAGTGATGTTCGGTCTAGTGGTGATAGGACTTTGCAGGAGGATGGTTGGTATTTTTCAATTAATTATAGTCCTTTTTAACGAACCGCCAAGGTGCCAAGGACGCCAAGGAAGAACTGTCACTGTCATTGCGTGTTAACTGTCATTGCATATTAACTGTCATTGCGAGGAGGAACGACGAAGCAATCCCCTTCCCTTAACTGTCATTGCGAGGAGGAACGACGAAGCAATCCCAGGACATTTTACTAAACAATCCCTAAGAATGACTATCTGTCAACCCCCTTAAGCAAGATTAACAAGACAAATTCCCAGATTTTTAATTTATTTTGGAATTTATTAAAATCATGAAAACAACTAATAAGTCATTATTTTCATTTACTATTTTTCTAGCCATTTTGGGGTGTTTTACTTCCACTCAGACAACGAAGGTACAAGCACAAGTGATTACACCTGATAATACTCTTGGCAACGAAAATTCTGTTGTCAACACTGTGGGAAATCGCGACACTATAAATGGAGGAGCGCTGAGAGGAGCTAATCTCTTTCACAGTTTTCAGGAGTTTGGTATTAGCGGAGGAAGAGAAGCTTATTTTGCCAATCCAGCGGGTATTCAAAATATTTTGACTCGTGTCACAGGTGGAAATCCTTCAAATATTTTGGGAACTCTTGGGGTATTGGGTAATGCTAATTTATTTTTAATCAATCCTAAGGGAATACAATTTGGGCCTAATGCTCGTTTAGATGTTGGTGGTTCTTTTTTTGCGAGTACGGCAGATAGTTTGGTGTTTGGTAACGGTTTTGAATTTAGCGCTAGCAATACTTTAGCACCACCCTTGTTAACGGTGAATACACCCATTGGGTTGCGATTTCGGGATAATCCGGGAAACATTACTAATCAATCTGTGGTGCTGGATAATACTAATTTTGCTGTAGGTCTTCAGGTAAAACCAGGAAATTCCTTAGCATTGGTAGGGGGTGACGTTATTGTAGAACAGGGTGGGAGACTGACTGCTGCGGGTGGGAGAATTGAGTTAGGAGGATTGGCTGGAGCAGGAACTGTAGGGTTAGATGTTACTGGTAATACGTTTAAGTTGAATTTCCCGGCAAATATTTTGCTCTCTAATGTCAGCTTAACTGACGACGCACGAGTTGCTGTGCGGGGAAATGGGGGAGGAGACATAGCAGTTAACGCCAATATATTTACAGCAACTAACGGGGGACGACTTGTTGGTGGAATTGACGGTATAGCCACAAAAAAAGGAGGTGATATTACCGTCAACTCTACTAATGCCTCCTTTGATGGGGTAGGAAGGAGTGGCTTTTCTTCTGGAATTTTCAGCGATGTGGTAGAAAATGCTGTAGGAAACACTGGTAGCATCAACCTCACAACAAGAACACTTTCTCTGAAAAATGGCGCTCAAATTCGTGCTAGCACTTTTGGTAGGGGAAATGCAGGTACTGTGAAAATTCAAGCGAACGATATCTCTTTTGATGGGGTGGGAAATGCTGGATTTTCTTCTGGAATTTTCAGTAATGTGGAAGGAAATGCTGTAGGCGATGCAGGTGGTGTTGACATCACAACAGGAATACTTTCTCTAACAAATGGTGGTGCAATTTTTGCTAGCACCTTTAGTAGAGGAAATGCTGGAAGTGTTAAAATTCAAGCTAGCGATATCTCTTTTGATGGGGTGGAAAATACTGGATTTTCTTCTGGAATTTTCAGTTTTGTATTTGAAAATGCATTAGGAAAGGCTGGTGGTATTGAAATATCTACAAGAAACTTATTCCTCAGAAATGGTGCGGTTATAAATGCTAGCACTCTTGGTAAGGGAGACGGAGGTAATATAAAAATTCAGGCTACCGATACTATTTTTGCTTCGGGCATTGGAAGCAATTTTGTTCCCAGTTCAATCCGAAGTAATGTGGAACAAAATGCTATCGGCAATGCAGGTGATATTAACATCTCTACACAAAACTTATCTTTTCGCGATGGCGCTAGAATTACTGCTAGCACCTTGGGCAGGGGAAATGCAGGAACAGTTAGAATTCAAGCCGGAGATATTTCTTTTGATGGAGTAGGAAGCACAGGGTTTTCTTCTGGAATTTTCAACGCTGTCTTTGAAAATGGATTAGGAAATGCTGGTGGTATTGATATCTCTACAGGAAAACTTTCTCTGACAAATGGCGCAGTTATAGATGCCAGCACTTTTGGGATAGGAGACGCAGGCAGGGTGAAAATTAAAGCTAGTGATACTATCTTTGCTTCGGGCATTGGAAGCAATTTTGTTCCCAGTTCAATCCGAAGTAATGTGCAAGAAAAAGCTACAGGCAATGCTGGTGGTATTGATATTTCTACACAAAACTTATCTTTTCGCGATGGCGCTAGAATTACTGCTAGCACCTTAGGCAGTGGAAATGCAGGAACAGTTAGAATTCAAGCCGGAGATATTTCCTTTGATGGGGTAGGAAGTGATGGATTTTCTTCTGGAATTTTCAGTTCTGTGGAAGGGAGTGCAGTAGGTAACGCTGGTGGTATCGATATCATCACAGAAAAACTTTCTCTAACAAATGGCGCAATTATAAATGCCAGTACTTTTGCACTCGGAGATGCTGGTAGGATAAAAATCCTGGCTACTGATAAAGTCTTTGCTGATGGCTTTGGAAACAATGGATTTTCTTCTGGAATTTTCAATGCTGTGTTTGAAAATGGATTAGGAGACGCTGGTGGTATTGATATCTCTACAGGAAAACTTTCTTTGACAAATGGTGCAGTTATAAATGCTAGAACTTCTGGTAGGGGAAATGCAGGTACAGTCAAAATTACAGCTCCAGATATTTCTTTTGATGGGGTAGGAAGCAATGGACTTTCTTCTGGAGTTTTCAGTTCTGTGGAAGGGAGTGCAGTAGGTAACGCTGGTGGTATCGATATCATCACAGAAAAACTTTCTCTAACAAATGGCGCAGTTATTAATGCCAGTACTTTTGGAGTAGGTAACGCGGGTACGGTGAAAATCCAAGCTAGTGATACTATCTTTGCTTCGGGCATTGGGAGCAATGAAGTTTCGAGTTCAATCATAAGTAATGTAGAAACAAACGCTATAGGTAATGCTGGTAATATTGACATTAGTACAGGAAAACTCTCTCTAAATAATGCACTTATCAGTTCCAGAACCTTTGGAAAAGGTAATGCAGGTAATATATTGCTACGAGCTAATGACGCTATCACATTAGCTAAATCAAGTTATATAACGACCAATGTAATGCCAGGAAGTGAAGGGAATGGGGGTAATATTGATATTTCTGGGCGATCGCTTACCTTAATAGATGGTTCTCGAATACAGGTTGCTTTTTTTCGTCAAGTAGAGGATATCCCTGGCGATATAGGCATGGGAGGAAATATTAAGATTAATATTTCAGATTTTATCAATATTTCTGGTGTTGAAATTTCTTCTCCAGAGCTTCGCAGTGGTATCTTTGCCAGTAGCGAAAAAGGCTCAAGTAGTCCTGCTGGCGCCATAAATATTAATACAAATGTTTTTCGCATAGCAGACGATGGTCTTGTAACTGCACAGACAGCCAATAATGATAATGGCGGGAATATTGTTATTAATGCCAAAACTTTTGAAGCCACTAGTGGTGGACAAGTAACCACGGCAGCTTTAGACCGTGGCAATGCAGGTAATATAACTCTAAAGGTAGTTGACAGAATAGAACTTTCTGGAACTGGAGTTACTAATCCAGAACGGGAAAGCGGTATTTTCGCGAACACAGTTCGTGGCTCCACAGGTAATGGAGGAAACATCTTTATTGACCCAAAAATCATGGTTATTAGAGACAACGCAGGTATCACAGCCAGTAGTCTCGGTATTGGAAATGCAGGTAGTGTGACAGTTATAGCAGACTCATTGGTATTGGACAATCAAGGGTTTATCGTCACAGAAAGCTCTAATGGACAAGGGGGAAAAATTACTATTACCGCAAATGATTTATTATTGTTGCGTCGTAACAGTTTAATATCCACAAACGCAGGTGACGGTGGAGGTCCTGGCTCTGGTGGCGATATCAATATCAATACTGGTGTTCTTGTTGCTTTTCCCCAAGAAAATAGTGACATCACAGGAAATTCTTTTGGTGGTCGTGGTAGCAACATTAATATTAGGACAACAGGTGTCTTTGGGATTAAGATTCGACCGCAATTGACAGACCAGAGTGATATTACTGCTTTTTCTGAAAAAAGTCCTCAATTGAGCGGTCAAGTTACCCTTACCACTCCTGAGGTTAATCCCAGTCAAGCGTTAGTCGAATTACCGGAAAACCTAACAAATCGTACCGACCAAGTTGCCCGAAATCCTTGTCAAGAGGGTATAGGTAATGAATACATTGAAACAGGACGCGGTGGTTTACCAACTAATCCCAATCAACCCCTTGGCAGTGGTGTAGTGCGAGTTGATTTGGTCAATCTTGCTTCCAACACTGGAAATACAACTGCAAGTAATACTTCTAATTCAAATAACTCTATTGAAAAAAAAATCATCCCTGCTCAGGGGTGGGTAAGGAATGCAAAAGGTCAAATAGTTCTGACTACATACGACCCGACGGGTACTAGTGTTCAACGCATCCCAAACAAGACGCCTGTTTGTCATGCACGTTAATCGACATATACAAATTAAAAGGCATAATAAAGTGACAAATAAATTCGCAATCGTAAAAAAACATTTCTTTAAATACTCTCCTGAGTAAGTTTGACGACAACAATTTCCAGATTTTTAATTTATTTTGGAATTTATTCAAATCATGAAAACAACTAATAAGTCATTATTTTCATTCACTATTTTTCTAGCTGTTTTGGGGTGCTTTACTTCTGTCCAAACAGCCAAGGTGCAAGCACAAGTTATTACACCTGATAATACTCTTGGTAACGAAAATTCTGTTGTTAATACTGCTGGAATTCGCGACACAATAAACGGGGGTGCAATTCGCGGAGGAAATCTTTTTCATAGTTTTCAAGAATTTGGTATTAGTGGGGGAAGAGAAGCTTACTTTGCTAATCCAGCAGGTATTCAAAATATTTTGACTCGTGTCACTGGTGGAAATCCTTCAAATATTTTGGGAACTCTTGGGGTGTTAGGAGGCAATGCTAATTTATTTTTAATTAATCCTAAGGGAATACAATTTGGACCTAATGCTCGTTTGGATGTTGGTGGTTCTTTTTTTGCTAGTACCGCAGATAGCTTGGTGTTTGGTAATGGCTTTGAATTTAGTGCTAGCAATACTTTAGCACCGCCGTTGTTAACGGTGAATACACCCATCGGATTGCGATTTCGGGATAATCCGGGAAACATTACCAACCAATCTGTGGTGCTCGATAATACTGATTTTCCTGTAGGTCTTCAGTCCAAACAAGGAAATTCTTTGGCGTTGGTAGGGGGTGACGTTAGTGTAGAACAGGGTGGGAGACTGACTGCTGCCGGTGGAAGAATTGAATTAGGAGGATTGGCAGGAGCGGGAACTATAGGATTAGATATTACTGGCAATACATTTAAGTTGAACTTTCCTGCAAATAGTTTGCTCTCAAATGTTAGCTTAATAAATGACGCACGAGTTGCCGTGCGGGGAAATGGGGGAGGAGATATTGTAGTTAATAGCAATATATTTACAGCAACTAATGGGGGGCGACTTGTTGGTGGGATTGAAGGTGTTGGGACAAAAAACGGAGGTGATATTACCATCAATTCTAATGAGTTCAATATTTCTGGTGTGGGACTACAAACTGGATTTGGGGCTGGAATTTACCAACAAGTAGCAAGTGGTAGTTCTGGCAATGCGGGAAATATCAATATTAATACCAAATCCTTTAATGCTTCATTAGGTGCTGAGTTACGAAACACTGTCAATTCTGGAGGAACAGGGAATGCAGGTAACATCGAATTAAATGCCAACAACCTAACTCTCAACAACGCAACAATTTCTGCCAGTAATTTTGGACAGGGCAATGCGGGTAATGTGATACTTCAAGCCAGAAATGGAGATGTAAATCTTGTTGGAAGTGCTATTTTCAGTGCTGTAGAAACTGGAGGTAGTTTATTTAGCGAAATTAAGATAAATGCTCCTCAAGGGTCTATTTTTCTAAATAATTCAACTCTAAGTGTTACTAATTCTGGTACTGGTTTTGCTGGCAATATTTTCTTGAATGCTCGTGATTTAATTTCAGTAAGCAGTCGCAATATTATCGGACCAAATAATGAACGAACTATTCAAAGTCGTGGCAAACTGGGGCAAATTTTAATTGGTAATGAAAATTCAGCACCCAAAAAAGTAGAACTTACAAGTGTTTCTTTCAGCGCCACAAATGATAGTATCGGCAGCACAACAACTGAGTCAACTAATGCTGGAATAGTTTCAATTAATGCGTTGGAGAGTATTTCCCTAAATAGCTCTTTTATCGAAACTTTGACAAGGCGTCTAGGTAATGCGGGTAATGTAACACTTCAAGCCAGAAATGGAGATATAAGTCTTGTTGGAGGAAGTACTATTTTCAGTACTGTAGAAACTGGAGGAATAGGTAATGCTGGTGAGATAAATGTAACTGCCAGAAATCTTTCCCTCTTGGAGGGTGCTCAAATGCAAACTTTGGTTCGTACTGGGCAAGGAAATGCAGGTAACATCAACATTAAAACTACTGGTAATGTTTCTTTTTCTGGCTTTAGAAATACCGATTTTGCCGGAGAACAAGGATTTTTCCCCAGTGGAATTCTTAGTAACGTATTTTCTGAAACATCAGGTAATGCGGGAAACATTGATATTAGTGCTTCTTCTATTTTCCTGGGTGATAGAGCTGTATTGATAAGTACTAATAATACTGATGGATTTGCAGGCAATATAAAGCTTAATGCCCGCGAGCAAATTTCCTTGGCAAATCAAAGCAGCATTTTTAGTAATGGCTTTGCGGGACGTGTTTTTATCACTTCAGATAACAATTCAGTAAATATAACTGATAGTTCTGTCTCTACTACGAGTATTGATAATAATACAAACCCTAATTTATTTAGTGAGATTAGGATAAATGCTCCCCAAAACTCTATATTTCTAAATAATTCAAATTTAAGTGTTACTAATTCTGGTACAGGTTTCGCTGGTAATATTTTACTCAATGCCCGTGACTTAATTTCAATAATTAGTCCCAATTTTGTCGAACCAAATAATGAGCGAACTATTCAAAGTCGTGGCAAACTTGGGCGTATTTTAATTGGTAATGAAAATTTAGCACCCAAAAAAGTCGAGCTTACAAGTGTTTCTTTAGGTGTTACCAATGATAGTGTTTTCACTATAACGACTGATACAATTAATTCTGGGATAGTTTCAATTTATGCATTAGACAATATTTCACTGAATAACTCTCTCATTGAAACTTCAACAAATCGTTTGGGAAATGCAGGTAACGTAACACTTCAAGCAAAAAATGGAGATATAACCTTTGCAAATGGGAGTGCCATTTTTAGCACTGTAGAAGCTGGAGGTAGAGGAGATGCAGGTGAAATAAATGTAACTGCAAGAAATCTTTCCCTCTTTGAGGGTGCCCAAATGCAAACTTTGGTTCGTGCTGGGCAAGGAAATGCTGGTAATATCAACATTAAAGCTACTGACAATGTTTCTTTTTCTGGCTTTAGAAATATCGATTTTGCCGGAAAACAAGGATTTTTCCCCAGTGGAGTTCGTAGCGACGTATTTTCGGGAACATCTGGGAATGCTGGCAACATTGATATCAATGCTTCGTCTATTTCCTTAAGTGATAGAGCTGAATTGATAAGTAATAATAATACTGATGGATTTGCAGGCAATATAAAGCTTAATGCCCGCGAGCAAATTTCCTTGGCAACTCAAAGCGGCATTTTTAGTAATGGCTTTGCGGGACGTGTTTCTATCACTTCAGATAATAATTCAGTCAATATCACTGATAGTTCTGTTTCTACTGAGAGTAGTGATAACAATACAAATTCTGGTTTATTTAGCGAGATTAAGATAAATGCTCCTCAAGGGTCTATTTTTCTAAATAATTCAACTCTAAGTGTTACTAATTCTGGTACTGGTTTTGCTGGCAATATTTTCTTGAATGCTCGTGATTTAATTTCAGTAAGCAGTCGCAATATTATCGGACCAAATAATGAACGAACTATTCAAAGTCGTGGCAAACTGGGGCAAATTTTAATTGGTAATGAAAATTCAGCACCCAAAAAAGTAGAACTTACAAGTGTTTCTTTCAGCGCCACAAATGATAGTATCGGCAGCACAACAACTGAGTCAACTAATGCTGGAATAGTTTCAATTAATGCGTTGGAGAGTATTTCCCTAAATAGCTCTTTTATCGAAACTTTGACAAGGCGTCTAGGTAATGCGGGTAATGTAACACTTCAAGCCAGAAATGGAGATATAAGTCTTGTTGGAGGAAGTACTATTTTCAGTACTGTAGAAACTGGAGGAATAGGTAATGCTGGTGAGATAAATGTAACTGCCAGAAATCTTTCCCTCTTGGAGGGTTCTCAAATGCAAACTTTGGTTCGTACTGGGCAAGGAAATGCAGGTAACATCAACATTAAAACTACTGGTAATGTTTCTTTTTCTGGCTTTAGAAATATCGATTTTGCCGGAGAACAAGGATTTTTCCCCAGTGGAATTCTTAGTAACGTATTTTCTGAAACATCAGGTAATGCGGGAAACGAAGAACTACAAGGTAACGGCGGAAATATAAATATAACAGCCAAAACTCTTTCCTTAACTGATAGCGCCTTAATACAGGCTAGTACTTTCGGAATAGGAAAAGCAGGTGGCATAGTAGTGCGAACTGATGATGCCATATCACTAGCTAATTCTAGCCAAATTAGAAGCAGTGTAGAAGCAGGGGGAGAAGGGAATGCTGGTAATATCGATATAAGAGGACGTTCACTCACCCTTACAGGTGGTTCTCAAATAGGAGCCGTTGTTTTCCGTGAAACAAATGGTATACCAGGTGGAATAGGAAAAGCTGGAAATATTAGTATTAACACGACAGATTTTGTCAATATTTCTGGCGTTAGTTCTGGGAAACTTTCTAGCACACTACCTTTTGGTTTTTCTAGTGGTATATTCGCCAGCGCTGAGAGAGGAACAACTGCTACTGTTGACAAAGCAGCGGGTAATATTATTATTACTACTAATGATTTTCGCATAGCTGACGGTGCAGTAGTAAATGCCTTAACTTCAAATACTGGAGATGGTGGCAGTATAAACATTAACGCCAATATTTTTACAGCAACTGGCGGTGGACAAATCATCACAACTACTCGTGACATTGGAAATGCTGGAGATATAACTCTGAAAATCACTGATAGAATTAGCATTGATGGTAGCGACCCTAACTATAACCAACGTTTAGAAGAAGCTTCTAAATTCAGAAACCCTACAGATATCGTCAATAACCAAGGTGCGAAAAGTGGCATATTTGCAAGTACAGCCCCTGGTTCTACAGGCAACGGAGGTAACATTTTTATTGACCCTAAAATCATGGTGGTTAGTGATGGTGCTGGTATTTCTGGTAATAGCGCAGGTACGGGTAATGCAGGTAATATAGAGGTTGTTGCAGGCACATTGACTTTGGACAAGGAAGGATTTATTACCACAGCCAGTTCAAGCGGACAAGGCGGAAAAATTACTATTACTGCAAACGATTTATTATTGCTGCGTCGCAAAAGTCAAATATCCACAAGTGCTGGTAGTGATGGTGGTTCTGGCTCTGGTGGCAATATCGATATTAATGCAGGTGTTCTGGTCGCTTTCCCCAGAGAAAATAGCGACATCACCGCAGACTCCTTTGGAGGTCGTGGTGGCAACATTAATATCAAGACAAGAGGTGTCTTCGGGATACAAGTTCGACCGCAACGAACAGAACTAAGTGATATTACAGCCCGTTCCGAAAAAGACCCACAACTGAGTGGTCAAATCAACTTAACCAACGAGGTTAACCCCAGTCAAGCCTTAGTCGAATTACCAGAAAACGTCACAAACCGCACCGACCAAATTGCCCGAAATCCTTGTCAGGAGGGTATAGGTAATGAATACATCGAAACAGGTCGCGGTGGTTTACCGACTAACCCGAATCAACCTCTTAGCAGTGGTGTCGCACGAGTCGATTTAGTAAATCTTGCTCCCAATACAGGCAATACAACTGCAAGTAATACTGCAAGTTTAAATAACTCTACTGACAAAAAAATCGTACCCGCTCAAGGGTGGGTAACAAATGAAAAAGGTCAAGTCGTTCTGACTGCATACGACCCAACAGGTGCAGGAGTTCAACGCACCCAGCAAAATACTGCTGTGTGTCCATCACGTTAATTCACAGCACCTTGCAGCTTTGTTCTCTCTTGTCTTGTGGGGTGGGCATCCCTGCCCGCCCAATAATTCCCAATAATTCCCAATGATTCCAGTAATTCAAATAATTCCCAATAATTCCAATAATTCCCAATAATTCCAATAATTCCCAATAGTTCCAATAATTCCAATAATTCCCAATAGTTCCAATAATTTCCAACAATTGTATCCCACCTACCAAAATCCCCCGTAACAACCAAGCAAGGAGATATAACCAAAGTGATATTAAAACGCTTATTAAGAAGAAACTCATTTTTACTTTTGGCATTATTGTTTATAATTTCCACAGCAATCCCAGTATTTGCAAAAGTAGCATCAAATTCAAATATATCAGTTCAGCAAACACAGCAAGATGGGCGACTATTAACCAATAAAGCAATAGGATTATACCGTCAGGGTCGCTTTCAAGAAGCAGCAAAACTTTGGCAAGAAACAGCCACTGTTTTTAGCAATCAAGGTGATAATGTAAATCAAGCGATGGCTTTAAGTAATCTGGCTTTAACTTATCAACAATTAGGACAATCTGACAAAGCCAAAAAAGCCATTACCGAAAGTTTACAACTATTAAAAAATAAGCCAGAAAATCAAGAAAAATCAAAAACTCTAGCGCAAGTTTTAGATATTCAAGGATATTTACAGCGAGAAATGGGACAATCAGACGACGCGCTAAACACTTGGATAGAAGCGAGTAAAATCTATAGTGGAATGAAAGCTCCCGAAAAGCTAGCTCAGAGTAAAATGAATCAAGCGCAAGCAATGCAAGATTTGGGTCTTTATCCCCGTGCTTGCAAAACAGTTTTAGAAGTGTTAGATAAAATGACCGCAAAAACTTGTCAAGAGTTGAGCGATTTAAAAGAAGAAGATTTCAGGATAAAACTGGCAGCATATAAAAATGAATCACCTTCTTTGAAGACTGTATTAGCTTTGAGAAACTTGAGCGAATCTTTAAGATTTATCGGTCAGCTTAAGTACTCTCGATTAGCTATAGAAGCTGGTATTGATATTACAAAAAAATTGAATTCACCTTTAGAGCAAGCTGAGAATTATCTAAGTTTAGGTAACACAATACAAGCTTTAGAAGATGCTGAACCAATTCGTCGCATACGTGCAAGTTATCAACAAGAAGCTATTGATATTTACCAGGAAGTAGTTAAGCTTTCTCCGTCACCTAGTGTTCGTCAACAAGCTCAGTTAAATCAATTAAGTTTATTGCTGAAACTAGATAAACTATCTGAAGTCGAAACATTATGGACTGCTCTCAAATCTCAGTTAGTTAATTTACCTCCCAGTCGCACAAATCTTTATTTGCAACTTAATTTTGCTAATAGTTTAATCAAAATCGCACAAAAAGACCCCTCTCCAAACCTCCAAGAGTCATTAAATCCCCCCCCTTCCCTCATAGGGAAGGGGGGTAGGGGGGTTAGGTCATCGCTACCCACTTTCCAAGAAATCGAAGAAATATTAATCCAAGCAAACACACAAGCCAAACTATTAGGTGATAAATCAGCCGAAGCCTATGCTGTAGGATACCGAGGTGGACTTTACGAAATATCAAAATCCGATAAAGATTTATCGAAAGCTGAAACATTGACCAAAGAAGCTTTGAATATCACTTCCACATTTGAATCTTCTGATATAGCCTATCAATTTTTCTGGCAACTAGGGAGAATATATAAAGAAAAAGGACAAATCGAAGATGCTATTGCTGCTTACACCAAAGCTTATAATTCTTTACAAGTATTGCGAGGAGATTTAGTTGCTGTTAACCCAGAGATACAGTTTACTTTTCGCGATAATGTTGAGCCAATATATCGACAATTGGTACAATTAGACTTAAAATCAGCCGATTCTTTAACAAAATCCAAAACAAGCAAAAAGTCTCAAGAACGTCTCCAACAAGCTCGTACTGTTCTCGAATCTTTGCAATTAGCAGAAATCAATAATTTCTTTCGAGAAGCTTGTGTCAAAGTAAAATCAAAAACAGCAGATAAAGTTGACCCAACAGCGGCTGTTATTTACACGGTTGTTCTTCCCGAAAAGTTAGGAGTAATTTTCAGCGCTCCTAATAAACCCCTTGTCTTGCATACTGTAGATATCAAGCAAGATGCACTAGAAACTACAATAGAAGAAGTACGTAGTTCTTTACGGGAGCCTCAAATTATTATAGATGAGAAGCCTGAATCTTTGACCAGTGAGCAACTTTTGGGGAGGCAAGAAATCTTTGAAAATCAACGATTATTGTACAGCGAGTTATATAAATGGCTGATTGAACCCTTTGAAGCTGAGTTAGCTGCTAACCCTAAAGTGAAAAACTTGGCCTTCGTACTCGATGGGGAATTGCGGAACGTGCCAATGTCCATATTGTACAACCCGAAAACCAAGGAATATCTCGTACAAAAATTTGCGATCGCAGTTGCACCGGGACTGCAATTAGTAGACCCAAAGCCCATCACAGCGGTAGGAGATTTAAGAGCGCTAACGGCTGGACTAAGCGAAATCAGACCAGATTTTGACTCGCATAAGGGTTTTAGTAAATTGGAGAACGTGGCATTAGAACTGGAGAACATTCAGAAATTAGGAATTTCATCTGAACCGATTCTCAACAACCAATTTCTGAGCACAACAATCAGAAACGTACTGACAGGTTCTCGTTTCCCTATTATTCACCTTGCAACTCACGCACAATTTAGTTCCAATGTGGATGACACTTTCATTTTGGATTGGGATGGTAGAATAAACGTCAAAGATTTAAATAAATTATTGCAAAGCACCCAAATAAATCAGCGTGTACCAATCGAACTGCTAGTTTTGAGTGCTTGTGAAACAGCTAGTGGAGACAAACGTGCAGCTTTGGGACTTGCTGGAGTTGCAATACGTGCAGGAGCAAGAAGCACATTAGCAACACTTTGGTCAGTGGAAGATAAAAGCACTGCTGAATTAATGGGTAGGTTTTATAGCGAGTTGAAAGAAACCAAAAAGAATAAAACAAATAGAATACAAGCTTTACAAAAAGCACAACTTAGCCTTTTAGAGAGCAAATCCTACAGTCACCCCCATTATTGGGCACCATTTGTACTAGTAGGTAATTGGCAATAAAAGAACCTAACCCCCCCTACCCCCCCTTCCCTGCTAGGGAAGGGGGGGAATTACGGCAATTTTTAGGTAAATGAACACGATTTATTTCTACTTTACAAATGAGAGTCTTTATCTTTCCCCCTTCCCTCCTAGGGAAGGGGGGTAGGGGGGTTAGGTTCTTTTATTGAAATTAAAAATTCGGAGGTAAAAGAACTTTATCCACTTCAATAATTACACCATTGTTCGCAAGAGTAGAAGGATGCTTAGTATTTGCATCATTGATAGTGTAAGAACCATTAGAAGTATCACCAATTCTTACACTGCTACCTTCCATAGTCAGTTTAGTTTTGCTATCTACATCCTGATTACTCACAGAGCCTTGAATCATATGATATTTCAAGACTTTGACACGATTTTCAGGTTCGCTGAATTTTTTAAACTGAGCTTCCGATAAAGCATTAAAAGCCTTGTCAGTAGGAGCAAAAATTGTCAGACAACTAGGTTCTTTTTGTGAACAAGCTTCCTGTAATGGATTCAGGAGGTCAGCTTGTTTTAACTCATCGACGAAATTCTTAAATTTGCTGTCTCTTGTAAGGCTATCAGCAATACTTCCTTTAAAAGTTCGATAAGGATATCGACGGTATGCGTAAGGTTGAAACAAAGCATAGGGAGGATATATTGGTCTTGCAAATACATCTACACTAACTAAACAGATAAGACTTGCGATAGCAATAAACAACCCCCATTTTTTGAGAGTTCTGTTGCTAGCAAAGGATTTGAAAGTTTGATTATACATAAGCCACATTTTAGGTAAATTACCCTACTATTTATTATGCATTGATACATGCTGTTATAAATGTTAATAATCATAAACTGGGGTTTACTTTCGTGACTAAAAAGGTAATTTATAGCCTTAATTAAATTTTAATTTATTTGGCTAGATTAAATTTTTGCTCAAGAAAGAGGTGTGATATTAACATTTCAATATGATTTACAATCCATCTGTTGAAAATTATGCGTGTTTGATTGTAAATTTGTATATTCGCTTCCAAGGAACTTATGCGACTAACTGATTGTCATATTAGATACATTTTTTTATATAAAGACCGCATTAATGCTATCTACTCAGCAACCAAACAAACTGCGTAATTATTTAAAACTTTTAGCATTGGCACTAGGAGCCAGCCAAGCCTTTGGATGTGCAAGTGTTATCAAAAGTACAACAGCCCAAACTCCTACAACCCCAGTTCCTCAAGAAATAGTACAAGCAACAGAAGTACGTGCGTTACCGGGCAAACTGGATAGTACTCCTGTTTTTAATAGCAACAGTCCAGAGTGGATTAAAAACGAAGGAATTTTACTCTCAACTTTTCCTGCAAATGGGAAAAAAACTCCTGCTGCACACCTAAATTTCCCATTCCAAGGTTCTTTTGATTTATTTGCTCACCACTACACCCACACCCCTAAGGATTTACAAACACTTTACATCGGAGTGATGTTAAATAATCCTGGAAACAAGCCTGTAACAGTCGATGTATTGCAAGCGGCAAGTTACGTAATGACAGAAGCACCATTTGTAACACTCCCGCCATACGTAGAAAACAATGAAGGTAAAACATTTTCCGGTCCAGGTGCTAGAGCGGTCGCAGATGTACTCAGAGGTGTACGTCAAAAAGATTTTCCAGCAAAATTGGTGATTCCAGCGAAACAAAGCCGAATGTTATTAAATCATCCAATACAAGTGCGGGGATTAGAAAAACCAGTAAATGGACGTTCTAGTTTTATTCGCTTGCGAAGTAGTGGTAAAGTATACGCTGCAAGCTTAGCGATGTTTGCCAAGAAAAATATAGACAACAGCGACCGCACACCCTCATTAAAGGAATGGCAAGATTTATTAAATACAGGTAATTTTGCAGGCCCGCGAGATAAAACTCCCACTCCCGAAAATGCTACCGGTGGAAAATTAATTTACGGAAGAGTAGCAGGTGTATCTCAAGGTTCCCGATGGCAAGCAACACTTACCGACAATCCTAAAAACAAAATTCTCACAATTCCTAAATCTGGTCAAGGAATTTCTTATGCTTTAGCAACCTTACGGGGTGGTCGTTTAGGAACTGAACAAAATCAAACAGCAAAATTATTAGTGCGCTATCCAGATACAGCCTACGAAGCGCATGGTAATTATACGGTCGAATATAATTTGAATTTCCCTTTAAGCAACAACACGAAGGAAGCTAAAACGGTAACGGTGACCCTGGAAACACCAATAAAAGAAGACAAATTATCTCAAAAAGGGCTGCGCTTCCGTAAACCATCGCTCGATTTTCCTTATTTCCGAGGGACAGTACGATTACGCTATATTGATGAACAAGGTAAACGAGTCAGTCGCTACGTACACTTGTGGCATCGAACAGGTCAAATTTTGGAACCCATAGCACAATTTGTTATACCTGGGAATACACAACGACAAGTACAAGTTGATTTAATTTATCCACCTGACTCAACTCCACCTCACGTAGTAACATTAAAAACAAGATGACCTACTTATTACTGTTAGTTTCTGGTCTGATAATTATTTTTGTGGGAATGATAGTTAAAGAAGAAGTTTACCGTCTGTCAGCGGCTATCACTGGAGCTTTTACTCTAGCGTGGGGCTTTGCTTTAACTCCAACTCCGCTGCAAATATTAGTAGAGGTGATTATTTTTTTGTCTGTCTTTTCTATTTGCGTGCGTTGTTGGGAATGCGATTCTTGACTCTCACCATAGACGCGATAAATCGCGTCTCTACAATTTTTTTCTGGTTTTGCATAAAACTGCTGTAAGCCAAGGTTATATATGTATACTTCCATGTAACCAGGGGCAAAACCAACTTGAGAGAGCTTGATTTACCACCCGAAAACAACAATAAACCGTCACTAGTGTTGCAATTAACACCTAATGCCTGGGAAAATCAACAAAAGTCTACCAGTAGAGTGAATCGTTCTATGGATGAACTAGACCATCGGTTGGAAGAATTAGCTCTTGCTGCTAAAAATTATCCACCCAAAAGCAAAGCAAGACGAAAAGCTTTGACTAAGCTGATAAACGAGGTGCAATATTCCAACAAAATTTTTTGTCGAGGAAGATTTGACTTTCCCCAAGAGGTGTACAATGAGGCACTGCAAGAAACTTGGCTGTATATATGCCGAAATATAGAAAATTTTGACCCTAGCATAGGTCGCGTTATGACTTGGATAAATTTTATATTAGAGAGACGATTTATTAATGTGATTAATCGTCGCACCAAGCAAGCACAACAGCAATCTTTAGATGAACCGATTAGACAAAATGAGGGTGAAGGGGATTTTCAAAGAACTCTCCTAGATAAAATAGAAGAAACTAACTTTCATACTCGTTCCCCAGATTGGGAAAATGTGCGACATTTAATTGAGGAAGACCCGGATAAGCTATTTAAAGAAAAGTATATAGAAGGTAATCCGAATGCGAATTTTCAAGCTATTGCTATTCAACGCTTAGACGAAAAATCATGGAAAGATATTTCTCTTTTCTTTCAGATACCTGTCCCAACATTGAGTACTTTTTATCAACGTTGTATTAAACATTTCACTCCAATATTTCAGGAGTACTTATGATGATTGATTTTGCTATACTTTCTTCAGAGTTATTAATTCTCAAAAATATAATTATGAATTATACAATTAGTCCCGTAGAGTTCAAAGTTCCATTGACTGCACAAGCTTATAAACAAGCAATTAATTTTAGTCAAGGGCAAAAAAATCCAGAAAAATCCCAGCAGGTTTATTTGAATAGCTTAGCAGTTTATGCAGTAAACTTTTACTGTCAGTGTATGGAAATTGAAACTGACTTCAAGAACAGTATGAGTTCAAATTTAGTCAGTTCTTTATTAATGGATGTTAGTGATTTAGAAATTCCAGGATTTGGTACATTAGAGTGTCGTCCAGTTTTACCTGAAGCAAAAGTAGTACATATTCCCCAAGAAGTAAGTACAAATAGAATTGGCTATGTAGTCGTTGAAATCAATGAAAAATCTAATGAAGCTATCTTATTAGGATTTATAAAAAATATTTATACTGAGGTATTACATCTAAATCAGCTCGGTAATTTAGAAGATTTGCTTGATGAATTCGAGCTTTACCTAGAAACAAGTAATGTTTTTGAGCCAATTATTAAATCTTTAACCACAGGAGTAGTAACTATCAGTGACTGGTTAGCAAACTTATTTGAACCAGACTGGCAATCTCCAGAATTAGTTTTTGCTGGGGTTAATCCTCGTAATCGTAGAAAAAGATTGGAAAATATTAACGTCAGCAGAGCTAAGTTAATTGATTTAGGGATTCAACTTGCAGACGACAAAATCGCTTTGCTTGTAGAAGTTACTAAAACAACAGAAGATGAATTAGTTGATATTCTTCTGCAAGTTTTGCCCACAGATAATTCTATTCTTCCCGAAGGCTTAAAGTTAATTGTATTAGATGAGAACTCTGAAGAAATTACCTCAGCAGAGTCTAGAAATGCTGATAGCTGGATACAACTAGACTTAGAAGAAGGTAAACCTGGAGATAAATTCAAAGTACAAATCACTTTAAGAGATGTTAGTATTACCGAAGACTTTGTCATTTAAATTTAAAATTATATCAAGTATTTAATAAAAACTATTATTATAAAAAATATACTTGATATATTTTACTTATAAAACCCAGTTTGATGAATCAGCTGGGTTTTGTTAATTTTTTTAATATTTTTTTTAAAACTAATATAAATATAATATGAATTTCTGCTATTCTTTAAACTATAAAGAATAGCATTTTTTATGTAATTGACGATTAAGAGCTAATTTCCAATAAAGCAGAAAAATACACAATCACCCGTCACACCAATTACCAATTACCAATTACCAATTACCAATTACCAATTACCAATTACCAATATGGCTAAACTTGTCGTTCTCAAACTAATGCAAGGAAGCTTTGAACAAGGCTTTAAAGTCATCTTACAAATAGGTGAAGATGGTGCAGTCCCCACAACAGAAATCGATGGCTATCTACCCCCAATTCCGGAAATTGACCGTTGTTACAATTCCTGGCAAGTAGCTCATCGCTCAGTCAGTCCACCCGCACGTCTCAAAGCCAAAGCCAAACAAGTAAAAAATGTTTCCATAGGTAATACTGCTCAAATCTTAACTTCCACCCTCAGAAGTTGGTTAAACGACTCCAACAGTTTCCGTCCCATCCGCGAAAAAATGTATGAAAAACTACAGACTACCGAGAGAATTCGCGTCATCTTGCAAACCCAAGATACAAAACTATGGCAACTACCTTGGCATTTGTGGGACTTTTTTGAGAGTTATCCTCTAGCAGAACTAGCAGTCAGTACAACTGTTTACGAGCAAATCCCCTCAAAATCTACACCTCGCAAAAAGGTAAGAATTTTAGCAGTTTTGGGAGATAGCACCGATATAGATGTAGTCGCAGACCAGAATTTATTAAAAAATTTACCTGATGCAGAAACTATATTTTTAGTAGAGCCCACCCTTCAGGAATTAAATAATCAATTATGGGATGAAAAGGGTTGGGATATTTTATTTTTTGCAGGTCACAGTCACACCGAGGAAGGTACAGGTTTAATTGATATTAATTCTAACGAAACTTTAGAAATTTCTCAGTTAAAAAATGCTTTACAAAAAGCTATTAGCCGTGGTTTAAAATTAGCAATCTTTAACTCTTGCGATGGTTTAGGATTAGCGCAGCAATTAGCATCCTTACATATTCCTCAAGTAATTGTGATGCGAGAACCAGTCCCGGATAAAGTCGCACAAGAATTTTTAAAACATTTTTTAGTCGCATTTTCTAGTGGATATCCTCTTTATCTTGCAGTCAGAGAAGCACGAGAAAAACTCCAAGGTTTAGAAAATAAATTTCCTTATGCTAGCTGGCTACCAGTAATTTATCAAAATTTAGTCCAAGTACCTCCGACTTGGCAAGAAATGAAAAGCGAAGTTGCATATTCTATTGTTCGTAAACATAGTTTGATAAACGCATTTTTTACTAGTTTAATAGTGACAACAATCGTCATGACTCTTAGGTCATTAGGAGTACTTCAGCCTTTAGAATTTAAAGCATTTGACCAAATGTTGATAAGTCGTAAGGAAACTATTAATGAGCGAATTGCGATTATTGCAATAGATGATATCGATGTTGGAAAACAATTGGATAAACAAAAGCAGGAATCTTCATCAATGAGGTCACTATCAGATGATTCTTTAAAAACTTTACTCAAAATCCTGAAAAAAAATGGTAACACTTTAGTTGGGTTAGACCTCTACCGTAATACTCCTATAAATAAAATTCCTGAAGGTCTTAATTTAATTGGAGTTTGTAAAGTCGCAAACCCAATAGATGACGTTGTAGGAAACCCTCCTCCCCCCGGACTTCCTCCCGATAATATCGGTTTTAGCGATGCACCAATAGATATAGATAAAGTTTTACGTCGTCAAGTTTTGTCAATGCCTTTAGAACCGACATCACCCTGTCAATCTGATTTTTCCTTTAATTTTCAATTAGCATTTCATTATCTTTATCAGCAAAAAGGAATAGAAGCTGTATTTGACGACAATGGTCTATACTTGCAACTGGGTAAAACTTTGATTAAACGTTTGAATGAAGATAGCCCAGGTTTTTATATCAATTCAAATTTAGGAGGGTTTCAAATCTTAGTTAATTATCATAATTATGATATTAAACCTATTAGAATCGGTGACATATTAGATAATCCATCTATTATAAAAAACATTAAAAATAGAATTATCCTGATTGGTGCTACCCACCAAAAATCTCACGACAAATGGTTAACACCTTATGCTCCACAAGTCCCAGGAGTACAAATACAAGCGCAAATGATTAACCAACTCTTGAGTGCAGCTTTGGATAATCGTCCTTTATTATGGTTTTGGCCTGTCTGGCTGGATATTCTTTGGGTTGGGGGATGGTCTGCCCTAGTCGCTATTGCCATGTGGCGTTGGAGAACACCTCGATATCAAGTTATCACAATCGCGTCTTCCACAATAACTTTGTACGTGGTCGGTTGTAGCTTTTTATTTTTACAAGGTGCTGTTATTCCTATTGTACCAACATTAATCGCCGTAGTGACAACAGGTGGAATAGTAATGATTTTTTCAGGGATGTTACACAAAAAATATAAATTCACCCCAAGGGGTGCTTGATTTATAGTGTATTTTTAATTTCATTTCAGGACTTCCCTGGAATCCGGATAAAACGAAGTGTAGTTAAAGTCATCAAGCTAACTGATAAGGTTCGTAGTTGGACTTTAGCCCATTTATAGCCCTTTTAGTGAGCCTATATTACTAATCTATTAAACCTTTCCTGGTCAACTATTAAAGTTTACCAGATAAATTCTAATGAGTTAATTATACATATAACTCAGAATCCAAAAGTTACCGTAGCTGACCACTATTATAGCAAAACCGAGTCAACTGTATAGATAAAATTATACTTACTGAAAACTATGAAGTGGATATTTGTACTCGTTATTTTATTAAGCAGCGCTGCTTTATACCCATTCCAAATTCCAGCGCAAAAGCCATTAATCGTATCAACAAAAGTATCTCAAACAAAAAACACTAGAACTTCTACTCCTAGACCAAAATCTCCTAGCAATAAATTAAAACGTTTAAATGGACCCCGTGCTGGTTTAGCAGGTGCATCTTTGAACGCACCCAAATCATCAGACAATCCATAATCAGCCCGTGCATTTATTAACTAATTAAAATTAGACCGATGAAGTGGATATTATTATTTACCCTCACATTCAGTAGCGCTAACGTATACTTTACAGGAGCAAAAGGACAAACCTCACAGGACACAAGAAAAGCAGTTGTGACTCAAACAGAACAACCACTTAGGTTTAGCTTGATACGCAAACGCAGCAGAGGACTCAGTGGTCTTGCAAGGTAGTCCATTTAGCTGCTTGTGCTTCTCCTATAGTGAGCAAGCTCATAGCCAAACTCATCAGTGTTAAAACAGTATACTTCATCATAAACGCATCATTACAATTACCTACGTATAATACATAAAATATGTAAACACATAGAGGTTATATCTGTAGAGACGTTACATGTAACGTCTCTACATTATTAATTGTTCTGCTGAGAAGCTAGACAGACTAAAAACGTAGTAATATATTAGATTGTGTCGATTTAAAGCCTATCATGCCCAAACTCAAAACTCGTAAAGCCGCTGCAAAGCGTTTCCGTGCAACTGGCACAGGGAAAATTGTCCGTCGCAAAGCCTTCAAAAACCACCTCTTAGAGAAGAAAAGTTCTAAGAAGAAAAGCGAACTGTCCAAAGCTGTCTTAGTTAAAGAATGCGATGCTGACAACGTGCGCGGTATGATGCCATATTTGTAAGTTGTTTTTTTGTAAACTAGTCTCTTTTTTCAGGAATATTAAGTTATGACACGGGTAAAGCGCGGTAACGTAGCACGTAAACGCCGCAATAAAATTCTCAAAATCGCTAAAGGTTACCGGGGTTCCCACTCCACTCTCTTTAGAACTGCTAATCAACAGGTCATGAAAGCGCTACGAAGTGCATACCGTGACCGCAAGCGTAAAAAACGCGATTTTCGTCGTTTGTGGATAGCTCGTATCAACGCAGCAGTACGCGAACAAGGTATGAGCTACAGCAAATTCATGGGAGCTCTCAAAAAATCCAATATCAACCTCAACCGCAAAATGTTGGCTCAATTGGCAGTTTTAGACCCTGCTGGCTTTACCAAAGTCACCGAAATGGCAAAGCAAGCCCAATAAAGTAAAAGGGAAAGGTAGAAGGACGAAGTGCTGCTTGCTACTATACAAACTAAGTTAGCTTTCCCAGGCTATGATAAGTCCGCGCAGGAAAACTTGGTTTCTATAGCCGCTTTTCTATAACCGCGATATATATAATCGTTAGGTATAAAAAAATGGTATGCACACGTAAACAAATTATTGTTTCCCTTCTAACTTTTACCTTTTACCTTTTACCCTTTGCCTTTTTAAGCTTGCCCTGCTTAGCCGTCGAACTTTCAGACATTCAGCAACGTGGTCATTTTAAAATTGCCGTCAAAGATAATTTACGTCCCTTAGCATTTAAAGATATCAACGGCAATTTACAAGGCTTAGAAATTGATTTAGCCCAACGCTTAGCACAAGACTTACTGGGAAAAGCAAATTCGGGAAAAGAAAATTCCGGAAAAACTAACCTGGTCAAATTTAAACCCGTTACTAATCGCGACCGCATTTCCCAAGTATTAGATAATAAAGTTGACTTCACCATTGCCAGAGTCACCGCTACAGCTTCTCGCGCTCGTTTAGTTAACTTCAGTATTCCCTACTACCTAGATGGCACAGTCATAGTTACAAAAAATACTAGCTTGCAAAAATTTAGTGATTTTACAAAACTGAAAATAGCTGTTCTTGAAGCTTCTAGCACAATAAGCCGAATCAAGTATTTTATACCCACTGCTGAGTTAGTGGGAGTAAATTCATACCAACAAGCATTAGAACTACTAGAAAAAAATGGCGCAGATGGCTTCGCAGCAGACGCAAGCGTTTTAGCAGGATGGGTACAACAATATCGCCAATACCGCTTGTTATCAACCCCTCTCTCAACCGAACCACTATCCGTAGTCATACCCAAAGGATTGCAGCACGACGAATTGCGAAGAAAAATAAACGAAGCAATAGCAGGCTACTTAGAATCAGGATGGCTAAAAGAACGTGCAAAACATTGGGGTCTCCCAACCTTCGACCTAACCCTAGACCTGACTCAATAGGTTAGTAGTAGCGCTTTAGCGCAGTTTCTTAACTTTTAATATGTACTTATATCCTCCCACTCCTGATTCCTAGATAATAGAGAAGAACGTTTTAAAAGTTGATAAAAGACAATGGACAGTAATCTAGCAGTTGTTTATCTGGGAATACTAGTAGCGTTACTCACATTCACGGTTGTGACCGTTTTTGTCCAGATTTTCAAAACTCGTAGAGTGGAAGGCTCTCTGTCACGCTTGCGGAAAAAGCTGACTAAGGACAAAGGAACTACCCAAGAATATTACGAACTCGGTAGTATTTACCTAGAGAAAAAAGTTTATTCTCAAGCTATAAGCCTGTTTCAAAGAGCCTTGAAATCAGCAGAAGAAGACGGAGAAGAAAATTTAGCTCCAATTTACAACGGATTAGGCTACGCTTACTTTGCTCAAGAACAATACGATTTAGCAATTCGACAGTATAAAGAAGGACTGAAATTAAAACCCGATTATGTAACCGCACTTAATAACCTCGGTCACGCTTATGAGAAGAAAAAATTGTCCACACAAGCATTAGAAATGTATGAAGAAGCACTAAAATTTGACCCCAAAAACGCCACAGCTAAACGTCGTGCGGAATCTTTGCGACGCTTAGTTGTTGCGTAGGCTTGTTAACTGTTGACTGTTGAGTGTCAACAGTAATTATCCAATTTTTTTTCATGAATCATTTAGCTTAATCAGTAAGAAGCCCTGCACCATACACTTTGTGTTGGGAGTACTTTGTACAACAGATGAAGAAATCGAGGCTGAACTGATAAAGCGTATAAAACAAAAATCTCAGCCGACTTCGTAAATTGAGTCACGGAGACGTTACGTGTAACGTCTCTACATAATTATTTTATACGACTTTCCTTTAAAGCCTGGGATACCAAATTACAAACTGGACTATTAGGGTCAGGATTTTTTAGAAAAGCTTGCAAACAAGTTATATTAGCATCCACTTTTTGGCGTATATTTGCTGCTAACGGCTGATTTGTTCGC
The DNA here is from genome assembly GCA_019359035.1 of Scytonematopsis contorta HA4267-MV1. GTDB lineage: Bacteria > Cyanobacteriota > Cyanobacteriia > Cyanobacteriales > Nostocaceae > Scytonematopsis > Scytonematopsis contorta. The sequence continues at coordinate 150,645 of JAHHIC010000048.1, forward strand.
TCTCCTAAAAGAATCGCTACCCGATAAGTTTTTATAGCTCGTTGAAAATCCTGTAATTTTGCTGCTAAAGAGTTTTTTTTATCACCTACGATGCGACCAGTCATCACACTTGACTCTGCATAACCAATCAAATTTTCAGTACTGGGTTTAAACATAGCCGACTCACCATAAAACTTAGCAGCTTTCCCCCAGTCTTTTCCACCAGATTTTTTGGCACTTTCTAATGAAGCTTTGGCAAACTCTTCTTCTGCTGACCCAGCAAACCGTATTTGCTTGAGTAGGTCTTCTATGTTCAAATCCTGTGAAACAATAGTTTTTGGTTGTTCTACATTCGGTAAATCTGTGGTCTTAACATCACTACCCTTATCTGTATTTTTTTCTTCACCCAACGCTAAGTTTGTCATACTACCTATAGTACAGGAACTCAGCAGTACACAGAAAGCACAAAATAAAAGGCAGAAGATAGAAGAATTAAGACAATTTTTTTTCATCTTGACTTTGACCGAGATACCCACCTGATGATTGTCGAGGGTGATTGACGCACTATGAAGCACGCAATACCTACCCCAAATATTTAATAATTTTTTCAGATTATCTAAAAAAATACATCCGGGATAACTTAGGTAGTTAAAGCATTCGTTTTTACCGAATTTCTTTACTTTTTATTAATTTTTATCGAAATATTAGACAAAATTTTTAATTAAATTATTATATGAAATGTATATTTATAATAAGTTTTCCGACATTTTCAGTTTTATTTCGTTTGAGAGTCCAAATACCTATTAGTAAAAACTTTCAAACTATGAAGACAACATCAACTTTTATAACCCATCTATCAAAGATACTCAAAGTTTTGCGAGAATCGGTTTTGTTGTCTGTTGACTGCTAACTATTAGCTGCTAACTGTTGGCTGCTAAATGCTGATTGATAACCGTCAATCGTTAACAGTCAACCGTCAACCGTCAACCGTCAACCGTCAACAGTCAACAATTTATAAAAAAGGGGAGAAAAGAAGTTATGAAACTCGCTTATTGGATGTATGCAGGTCCCGCGCACATTGGCACGCTACGTATTGCCAGTTCATTTAAAAATGTTCACGCTATTATGCACGCTCCGTTAGGAGATGACTATTTTAACGTGATGCGCTCGATGTTGGAACGGGAGCGAAACTTTACCCCAGTCACAGCCAGTATTGTTGACCGCAACGTCTTAGCGCGTGGTTCCCAAGAAAAAGTTGTTGATAATATTGTTCGTAAAGACGGTGAAGAAAACCCCGACCTCATCGTGCTTACCCCCACTTGCACATCGAGTATTTTGCAAGAAGACCTGCACAACTTTGTTGAACGGGCACAGCTGGATTCTAAGGGTGATGTAATGCTAGCGGATGTAAACCACTATCGTTACAACGAGCTACAAGCGGCTGACCGGACTCTACAACAAATTGTCCAGTTCTATACAGAAAAGGCTCGTAAAAAAGGCGAACTTCCTTCAGATAAAACTGAAAAACCCTCAGTTAACATTATCGGTGTTTCCACCCTCGGTTTCCACAACCAGCATGATGCTACCGAGTTAAAGCGCTTAATGGCTGACTTGGGTATTGAAGTTAATACACTTCTTCCTGAAAGCGCTTCTGTACATCAGTTAAAAAATCTATCCCGTGCTTGGTTTAACTTATGTCCTTACCGTGAACTCGGTTTGACTACAGCTAAGTACCTGGAAGAACAATTCGGAATGCCCTACGTAGATATTACTCCAATGGGTGTTGTAGAAACTGCTAGATGCATCCGTAAAATGCAGCAGGTGATAAACGCCCAAGGTCTTGATGTTAATTACGAAGAGTTCATTAACGAGCAAACTCTACATGTATCCCAAGCTGCTTGGTTCTCTCGCTCGATTGACTGCCAAAATTTAACTGGTAAAAAAGCTGTGGTGTTTGGAGATAATACTCACGCTGCTGCGATGACGAAAATTTTGGCAAGAGAAATGGGTATTCACGTTGTTTGGGCTGGAACTTATTGCAAATACGATGCAGATTGGTTCCGAGAACAGGTGAGTGAATACTGTGACGAAGTGTTAATTAGCGAAGATAACGCAGAAATTGGGGACTGGATTGCTCGTGTGGAACCGTCTGCTATTTTCGGGACTCAGATGGAACGTCATGTTGGTAAGCGGTTGGATATTCCTTGCGGTGTAATTGCTGCACCTATCCATATTCAAAATTTCCCTATTGGTTATAAGCCATTTATGGGTTACGAAGGTACTAACCAAATTACAGATTTGGTGTATAATTCCTTCACTTTGGGTATGGAAGACCACTTGCTGGAAATTTTTGGTGGTCACGATACCAAGGAAGTTATTACTAAGGGTGTTACTGCTGATTCTGACCTTAACTGGACTAAAGATGGCACATCTGAATTAAATAAAATTCCTGGTTTTGTTCGCGGTAAGGTGAAGCGTAATACGGAAAAATTTGCGCGGGAGCGTGGAATTAAGGATATTAACGCTGAGGTGCTTTATGCTGCGAAGGAGGCTGTAGGAGCTTAAAACTGACCTAACTCCCCGACCTTACGAGGGAAACTAACGAGTATACACTAGAGCGAATGGCACGGTTTAGGGGAGCATTACAAGCGTGCCATTCACCCCACAGACTCTCCTGATTTTCCCAGCATAGAAGCGAAAAAAGCTTTTGAAGAAGAAGGAGTTCGACTATGGAAGCAGCTGCAAAAAGGACTTGCACCTAACTACGAAGTTATATATTTTAGCGAAACCTTACGTAAAGTTGTAACTAATATTAGTGAATTGGAAGTTTTGCAGTAAAAATTTTAGACCTCTTAGCTGTTTGCTGGGAGGCTTTAAGTTTTTAAATTTTTAAAATATATGTAAAACTTGTCATATGTAAAGAATAGGTTATCTATGAAGTTAACAAGTAAATTATTCGCTACATCAGCTTATAATTTTTAGTCATTATATGAAGTAATTTCTATGTTACAGGGAGTTAGAATAAAAACAAAGTATATGAGGTAGATACAATGACTGCTGCCTTAGAAGTTCAAGGTATTACAATTACGCTAAAACGTATTATAGAACTTTTGGAGGCTGAGGATGAGGATGATTATGGTATTCTCAAACCATCCGATTATACTTTTAAAACAGCACTCAATTTAATATCATCAGCTTATGACCAAATGGGGAGCAGTTTTCCTAAAGCATCTGTTTCCACAGATGACGAGGGAGGAATTAGACTTTCTTGGACACGTCATAACCCAAAGCGAGTCGTTCGTTTATTCTGCCCTTCATCAGCAGAAAAAAAAGTTGACATTTATCACTCTACGGCTGAAGATTATGCTATCGAGGATGTTTTTGAGGCTGCAACATTAGTGAATTGGTTAGAGTGGTTTAACAAAATATGACGGCTGAATATTCTAATACCTTCTAAGCAATATCCTTACTAGAAAAATCTGGGTAGTCATTTTGCCATCCCACAAGAGTTTAGATTACGGCAGTTTTCACTCATTTAAGCCACACTGCACAAATTGAAACCTTTGTAGAGACCAAATTAATTCGGCCTCTACTGCGGTATAATTACCTGAAAAATAGCTATAACTAATGCTCTATCCATTTGGCATCAGAAACAATACATACTCCCCCAAATTTCTTTAGGATAGGTGTGATTGCTGTTACCAATTCTTCTTCTTTTTCTTGCTGGCAAACGCTTAGCACATAAACATTAGTTAAGGCTGTTGTTTCTAAATCATCTCTGACTTTACCTCTATCGCCAGAACCAGTCACGTCTTTGATGATACTATAACCACTAACTCCAACCTTATTTAAAATCTCAATAACTGGCTCAACTTCTAGAGCATTGGTAATAATTTCAATGCGTTTTATATATTCCACTTTTGATTTTCTAGTTTTCGATTGTTAGGTTTTAAGTTTTTAATTTTCAATTATCCGGTACATTGCCTATGAAATGCCTATCGCTTTGACAATGTTCATATATAAAGGAATTCCTACGATGATATTAAATGGGAAAGTCAAAGCAAGTGCCATCGAAACATATAAACTGGGGTTTGCTTCGGGAACTGTCATCCGCATTGCTGCAGGAACCGCAATATATGATGCACTTGCAGATAAAACTGCAAATAAAAGCGCATTTGCTTGACCCATACCAATGAGCTTGGCGATAATAATCCCAATAATCGCGTTTGCAACTGGCATAAATACCGAAAATATGATAAGAAATGAACCTGTTTTACTTAAGTCTTTGATTCTTCTTGCCGCTACCATTCCCATATCAAGTAAGAAGAACGACAATACCCCGTAAAAAATACCTTGGGTAAATGGTTGCAACTTTTCCCAACCTTTTTCACCTGTTAAAATTCCAATTATTACACTTCCTATTAAAAGAAATACCGAGCCGTTGAGAAATGCTTCGCGTAAAACTTCACCCCAGGAAAAGTCTTTATCTCCATCTCCATTACTTTTAGCGAACATTCTTACCAGCACAATCCCAACTATAATAGCTGGAGATTCCATTAATGCTAACGCTGCTACCATATGTCCACCAGGTGTTAGACCCAGTACCTTAAGAAATGATTGAGCGGTAATAAAAGTAACAGCACTGATTGAACCATATGTTGCGGCAATTGCTGCTGCATTGTATGTGTCAAGTTTGGCTCGAAGAATAAAAAATGAGTAAATAGGTACTACACAAGCCATTATAATTGCAGCTATCAATGTTATCGCAATTTGTGGATTTATCCCACTTTCATCAAGTTCATATCCACCTTTAAATCCAATCGCAAGTAACAGGTAAAGCGAAAATAATTTCGGTAAAGGTTGAGGCACTTCTAAATCTGATTTCAAAAAAATCGCCAGCATTCCTAAAAAGAAAAATAGTACTGGCGGATTTAATATATTTGTCAGGATAAGGCTTGCATTCATTTAATTCATTCCTTATGTTGAACAGCAATTGCTATATATAAATTTAAGTATATAGCAATTACTATAATATTACTTTTTGTTAACTTTAGTTAACTACTCAACAATATTATTTTAAGGTTGTGAAAATTGTATGACAATTGTGTGTCAATCTGATGGCATTGTATTAATTAACAAAAATCATTCTCATAAAATAGTAGTTAACTATCCGTATATTCAATTTGCTGTGAAATGCTTATTAAACATTTCTAAAAGACAATGCTAAGACCGTAAATGTAGCATCTTGACAAGGCTTGTAAAACAATGTATAGTAAATCATTAATATTTGTCTGACCGAAAAACTGAGGTTTATTTTTCTGGCATTATAGAAGAATGATGTTCTTCAATCAGCCACTGGTCAACTATTTTTCTATAAACAAATGTATAACGCGCTTTGACTTGACCTGGTTTTCCGTTTCGGTCAACGACACTAAATGTGTATCTTCCAGAGTCTATAGCCATATCACAATATATACGAATATTTCGCTCGTCAATTTTCCCTACAGGCTTTTTTTGTAGAAAATGCTCAAAGTAATCTTTCATTTCTTTAGAATTATGTCTAACTTTATTTGAGACTGTAGGTAATAAAACAGCATCACTTGCGTAATTTTTGACTACTTCATTCGGTTCAAGTGTTTTTAATGATGCATTCCATCGGTCAAATAGTTTAGCAATCTCTGATTTACTCACTCTTGGGCAAATGTTTTTATTATCTGCTCTTAATATACCTGTTGTTTGAATTGTGAAAATTAGTAGTGCTAAAGATAGAGTTGATGATGCAGAAAACTGAAAAAATCTGTTCATTATTACTTTGTGATATCTAATACTGATTGTGAATTTACAGAATAATACTTGAGTTAGAAAAGACTAATCTCTTATAAATTTCGTTAATTAGATACTTCTAATTCGAGTTCTTAAATAAGAGGCTATGTTTATTTAGCTTTCCTTTTGCTATGTAATGTCTAATATGCCCAATTAATCGGTTTACACAGTACAGTTCACTAAATTTATCTTTGTAACGAAGTTTGCAATGAACTACACTATATATATCTGTGGATAGATACTAAATAAATTAAATTCTGGTTAATCCTACTCCCCACTCCCCACTCCCTACTCCCCACTAACAAGGGTCAAACCTAAGTCTTTGTAGGAAGCTAGCATTTCATTAGATACTATTGGTGAGGTTACTAAGTAAGTTAGAGCATGAATTGACTCCACTATATAAGGAGCTGCCTTATCCAATTTTGCCGCAGTTACTAGCCCTACGACTTCAGCCGAACGAGAAATCATTGCTCGTTTCACATGTGCTTCGTCTAAGTTCGATACGCTAATACCCACCTCCGGATGTAAACTGCATACCCCTAACATGCACAAATCGGCACGAATCATCCGTAATGTTTCAATCGTGACGGTTCCCACATTCACCAAAGCCTTTTTATAAAGCTGTCCTCCCAACATCACAACCTCAATTTGGGGATGCTCTGCTAGTGCGATCGCAATTGGTGGACTATTGGTAACGACCGTCGCTTGCAAGTCCAAGGGTAAATGACGGGTTACTTGAAGAGTAGTTGTACCCCCATCTAAAATTACCACTTGTCCAGGACAAACCAATTTCGCAGCAGCACGAGCAATAGCTTCTTTTTCTTTTGGTGCTTGCTTTTGACGGTCAGCATAACTCGCTGTTACAGGAGAAGTCAAAAGCGCTCCTCCATGAACGCGCTGCAATAATCCTGCTTCTGCCAATTCCCGTAAATCTCGACGAACCGTATCCTCAGAAACTTTTAGAGTCAAACTGAGCTCCGACGAAAGCACCTTTTTCTCGCGATGGAGAATTTCCATAATGAATTGTCGTCGCTCAGCGGTCAGCATAATTTTTTTTCCTGATATTGCGTTTTTTATTTTGAAATTGCACGTTTGTGAGTTTATACTTATTTAGTATAGACGTGCAGCTTGTTGCACGTTTACCTGTACTAGCCTGTATTAAATAATTAATTCAAGCACATTCATGCATAATTAAATGTATTGATTTTAACTACACCTCCTTTTACCTCTTGTGGGGTGGGCATCCTTGCCCGCCCATGCTTTTTCATGTATTTATTGTGATTTTTTGTTTTTCCATCCCAATCAATCCTCATTTCGGAACTAAATTATGACTATCGCCACTGCTGCTACCACAAAATTCCCCATCGCTCTAGATACTTACAAACACCTAACCCTAAATCCAGCAAATCCCACCCTCACACCAGAACAACGAGAAACCCTAAAAGCGAACATTCAACTTTGCCGTGACGCAATAGTTTTCTTTACAGCAACAGGAGCAGCAAAAGGAGTCGGCGGTCACACAGGTGGACCCTATGATACAGTGCCAGAAGTAGTAATCCTCGACGCATTTTTCCGAGGAGCAGCAGAGAAATTCGTGCCGATTTTCTTTGATGAAGCAGGACACCGAGTAGCAACCCAATACCTGATGTCAGCACTGCATGGGGACTTACCAGTTGAACAACTAATGCGCTATCGCGAAGCACATTCCCACTTACCAGGACACCCCGAACTAGGACTAACACCCGGTGTGAAATTCAGTTCTGGAAGACTAGGACATATGTGGCCTTATGTCAACGGTGTAGTCATGGCAAATCCTGGTAAAGTTGCTTTCTGTTTGGGTTCCGATGGTTCTCAACAAGAAGGAAACGACGCCGAAGCTGCTCGCTTAGCTGTTGCTCAGCATCTCAACGTCAAATTAATTATTGACGACAACGACGTCACAATTGCTGGACATCCATCTAAGTATTTACCTGGCTTTACCGTCGCCAAAACCTTAGAAGGACATGGCTTAAAAGTACTTGAAGGAGACGGAGAAGACATAGATGATTTATACCGTCGTCTTTGCGAAGCGATTAACACACCTGGGCCAATTGCTTTAATAAACAAACGTCCCATGTGCCCTGGAATCGCAGGATTAGAAGGTTCGACCCACGGACATGACGTGATTTCTGTAGATTTAGCAATTAAATATCTAGAATCTCGTGGTCAAACAGCAGCAGTCGAACACCTGAAAAACATCAAAAAACCCACACAAGATTATAAATTTTTGGGTTCCAGCGATAAGTGGGGAGCTAACCGCAACGTATTTGGTGAAGCTGTAGTTGGTGTTCTCAGTCGTATGAGTGAAGCAGAGCGCAAAGAAAAAGTAAAAGTAATTGATACTGACTTAGAAGGTTCTTGCGGACTGAAAAAAATCCACGACACATACCCGGAAATCTTCATTCCCTCCGGTATTATGGAACGAGGAAACTTCTCCGCTGCTGCTGGATTTGGGATGGAAAAAGGCAAACAAGGAATTTTCGCCACCTTTAGTGCTTTCTTGGAAATGTGTATTTCTGAAATCACAATGGCACGTTTGAACTACTCTAACGTCCTTTGCCACTTTTCTCACGCAGGTATTGACGATATGGCAGATAATACCTGTCACTTTGGTATCAATAACATGTTCGCTGATAATGGCTTGGATGACGGCTACGAAACCCGGTTGTATTTCCCAGCAGATAACAATCAAATGACAGCCTGCGTAGAAGCAATATTTAACGACCCAGGACTACGCTTTATTTTCTCCACCCGTTCCAAAGTACCCAATATCAAAGATAATAACGGTAACGACTTCTTTGGTAGTGGCTACAAATTTGTCCCTGGTAAAGACGAGGTGATTAGAGAAGGAACAGCAGGCTATATAGTTAGCTATGGGGATGCACTTTACCGTTCTCTCGATGCTGTGGAACGTTTGAAACAGGAAGGGTTAGATGTGGGTTTAATTAATAAATCTACTTTGAATGTCGTCGATGAAGAAATGATGGCAAAAATCGGTAAAGCACCCTTTGTTTTAGTAACAGAAGCCTTTAACCGTCGTACTGGATTGGGTAGTCGTTTTGGCTCTTGGTTATTAGAACGTGGTTCTACTCCCAAATATGCTTACCTCGGTACCCATAAAGAAGGTTGCGGTGGTCTGTGGGAACAGTTCCCCCATCAAGGTATTGACCCAGTAGGTATTATAGCTAAGGTGAAGGAATTGACCGGGAAAATCTAAATAGATAGTTCTCGCACCCAACGGACTTTTATACATCTGAAACCCTTGTAGAGACGTTACATGTAACGTCTCTACAGTCTTTATCTAACTCTTGTGGGGTGGGCATCCTTGCCCGCCCTTGTGGACTTACAGCAATTTTTAGGTAAATGAATCACATTTTATCTCACGCATAAACCGGAGGTTTTCCTGCAGGGTAGGCGCAAAGGCGCAAAGGATGAAGAAATCTTTTTACTAGTACAAAATAATCGTAGTCATGCAGAAACAGCAATGCGTGTTACTGCTTCACAAAAAAATTCGATTTCGGCTAGGGAATTATAATAGTGAACGGAAGCTCTAACAACGCTTTCCAAACCTCGTTCCTCCATATCAAGCCGCGTCGATGAAGCCCCTGAAACAGAGGTATTTATGTTTAGTTTACTCAGTTCATGGCAAATATCCTGCGGATTTTTTCCATTTATAGTAAATGCGACAATTCCACATTTCTCAAGCCCAATATCTTGCAGCTTGACCTCCTTAATATCGCCTAAAGACTCTCGCAGTGTACTTGCAAGGTGGGATACTCTTGTCCAAATGGCGTCAAGTCCCCAAGCGAGAGCGTAATCAACTGCAACTCCTAACCCGACTTTTCCTGCATAGTTAGTTTCCCAATTTTCAAACCGACGAGCATCCGAGCGTATTTTAAACTCATCTTTGGACACCCAGTGTGCAGCATGACAGTCTAAAAAAGGTGGCTCTAATTGTTCTATTAAACCTTGTCGAACATATAAAAACCCAGTCCCTCTCGGAGCTCTCAAATATTTTCGCCCTGTTGCTGAGAGAATATCACAGCCAATTTCTTGGACATTAATTGGCATTTGTCCCACCGATTGGCAAGCATCTAATAAATAGAGTATTTTCGCAGCTTTGGCAATGGCTCCTATTTCAGCAGCAGGATTAATCAACCCACTGTTGGTGGGAATATGGGTTATGGCAATTAGTTTCACGCGCTCATCAATCAAATTTTTCAGTGCAGTAATTGACACCTGTCCAAATTCGTCGTTAGGAATCACCTCAATTATTGCTCCCGTTCGCCGAGCAACTTGTAAAAAAGCAATATAGTTGCTGCCATATTCAGCAACAGAAGTGAGGATGCGGTCACCTGCTTGAAACGGAATTGCGTAGAATGCCATATCCCAGGCGCGGGTTGCATTTTCAATAATAGCTATTTCAGAGCGCTCACAGCCAATTAGCACGCCGACAGCTTCGTACACCCGTTCCACCGTAGATTGAGACAGTTTTGCAGCCTCATATCCTCCGATTTTAGCTTCCAATTGAAGAAAGCCCATCGTTACCTCCAATACAGGTGTAGGCATAAGGGCAGCACCCGCATTATTAAAATGTAAAACAGTCCGACAACCCGGCGTGTCTTCACGAGCGCGAACAATGTCAATTTCAGGCTTGACCACAACTGTACCTCCCACATTCTGTAGAGACGCGATTAATCGCGTCTCTACTATCGCGTCCTATTATCGCGTTTATTTATCCTTTTTATTTATACTTTTGTCATAATGGTGTCATATTGACCTTTTACATTAAAAATAACGCAAGCTTCAGTTTGCTCCTTACACCACACAAAAGCTCTCTTGTTCATCTAAGCTAAGAGAGTTTTTTTATAACTAAATTATTGCGAAGATTTTTTTATCTATCGCCAGCATTAATAATTTCATTTGCTGTTAAATGTAACTCAGGAAAAGTTGGTATCACGACAACTTCATCCCCTCTAAAAACAGCATCATCATATAGCCCTTCATTTAATGTTAAAACCGTAACCCGTTTATCAACAGCTTTTTTATTTTGGTCAACATCAACAAAATCAACTAGGATATATACCTGAATACCAATAATATTATACTCAGCTCTTTTAGCGCGATGGTCACGAATTTCTGTTCCAGTGCTGACAACTTCTACAACCAATAGTGGTGGTTTTTCATCCAGTTCAATTACAGCTTCGCGATACCTTAATGATTTCCACTGTGCAGCAGGTAAAACAGTGACATCTGGTACTCTGGAAGTGTCTCGCTTGCCAACTTGCGGAACACAAACACCAACCGCAGCTTGACGCGCAACCCAGTCTAACCCCAACCTTTCAATTTCGCTATTAAACCTTCGCTCCAAAAAGTGCATGATTTCACCATGCTGTCCCCGTGCTTGTCCCATTGCTATTAGTTCCCCTCGCTCCAATTCATAGCGTGTGTCTGTTCCATCATCGTATTTAAGATATTCCTCGAATGTAAATATTTGTTGAGTTACAGTCATACGCTTTCCTTTCCCTGGGTACGCAATAAACGAAGGCAGAAGGCAGGAGGCAGAGGGCAGAAGGCGCTGTCATGGGGGTTTTAGACCCCAACTGAGCGTAGACACCGTGCAGACGGTGGGGTTTTATACCCCGTTGGCTCCGGGCAGACGGAACAGAAGGTATTACTTGTTACCTTATATACTTATTCCTTCCTTCTGCCCTCTGCCCTCTGCCCTCTGCCTTCCCCGGATAATTTATTATAAAATTTCCAGCAGGTAGATTACCCATCAAGCATAAATTGCCATATGAATCTCTAGTTTGTCATTATTGTGTCATATTTACTATTTATATTAAAAATAACATAAACAATCAGTTTGCTCCTTACACCACATAAAAGCTCTCTTGTTCATCTAAGCCAAGAGAGCTTTTTTATTATATTATTATCCTACTTCTAAAAGTCTTTTAATCAAAACGTTTCTTTGTCATGATGGTGTCATATTCAGCATTTACATTAAAAATAACATAAACAATCAGTAAGTTTCTTACACCTATTTAAGCTCTCTTACTCATCTAAGCCAAGGGAGCCTTTTTATTCTCTTACTAGCGTGATTCTAAAAGTCTTTCTCCATCCTGAGTAAATTCCAATATAGAAGTATTGGGGTTAAAAATATCATTAAGAGGTGCAGTTAATAACCCACAATGATATAACTCTGGTCTAAAGAAAATAATTCGGTTCGATTCCAGTTTAATTCTTCCACAAGTGGTAAATTCTTCAATTTTAATAGTTCGGTTGTTTTCTACTTTTGACAAAGTATAAATAGTATATTGTCCAGAACCACTATCATCAACATGTTTTTCAATAAAGTATGTACGATTATTTCTAGAAAACTCAGCTATTTCATGTTTTCCGTGCTTCCTAAAAAATAGTGGTTCACCAAAAATCCAATAAAATATTATTGCTGTGCTTATCACAAAACCAACACATTTAATTATTTTAATATTACTAAATATAACAATCATATACGTAATTTTTAAATACATTTAAATCTTATTTAAATTCTTCTGCGTTCTCTGTACTTGTGCAGATAGTCCCCTCTCTGGACTATTTTTTATCTAAAATGTTTCCCTTACATAAATTGTTATTTCTTTAAGAAAGTTTATATTGATTTTATTAAGTGTACTAAAAATTCTAATAGAGATTTCCACTGATTTATAAAACTTTCCTGCGAATAAAAATCACAATACAAGCTTATCATTACCTCAATCAAAAGCGTACAATCGAGTAATTAATCACCAACCGAAGTATCTCCCGCAACCTGGTAACAAAAAGCAACCAAAAACTGTCAAAATTACTTCTATCAAACCTACCGAGAGCGTGCTAAGTTTTAGATTCCGTTGTCTCCACGAGAGTCTCAGCCATGCACCTGCAAGAACTACAGCCACAACACCTTGAGGAATTTGTCAATAGCAGTGGCATAGATTTACACTTAACACAACTAAACTTTAAGTCGCTTCAAGGCATAACAGCTTATGATTACCTATTTATTTCCGAACAACTCCCCCGTACCAATACGGGAATGGTAAAAACCGCATGGTTACAGCGTTATGAGCACATAACTTCTGGTGGTTGGTGGTGTTCAGGATTAGACCCTTTGAACCAATGGCAAAATATGGAGTGGGGTTGTTTTAAGCCCAATCAACCCAGAGAGAACGAGAAAGGTAAGTTCATAAAATACGAGCATCCTCCCATCACTTCGACAAGGGTATTTTGTTTAAGGGTAACGCAGGAAATTTGGCAAAAAGTCCAAGAACGTTATAACGTGAGCATTCCCGAAAATATCAGGATGAGTGAAGACGGGGAAGCAACAGGTTTTTGGCAGTGGGTGATGCAGAACAACCTCCCCATCATTATTTGTGAGGGAGTGAAGAAAGCTGCTGCTTTGTTGACAATCGGTTATATTGCCATTGCAGTTCCAGGAATCACCAGTGGGTATCGTGTGGTTAAGGATGATTATGGTAAAATCCTGCGTCGTCAACTGATTCCCGACCTAGCGGGATTTACAATAACGAAACGCAGCGTTTATATTTGTTTCGATTTTGAAACAGAACAGAAAAAAATAGCTGCTGTAAATAACGCGATTTCCCAGTTGGGATTATTATTCCAAGAAAAAAATTGTCCTGTTCAAGTGATTCAACTCCCAGGAAAGGAAAAAGGAGTAGACGAGTTTATCGTTGCTAAAAGCATAAATGCCTTTGATAACATTTATCGTCAAAGTGTTGACTTAGAAAATTATCTTGCTAGCATCAAGCCACATAGCGAATTAACATTTCCTGCTGTCGAGACAATAAATCGGAGATATTTAGGAGAAATTCCCTTACCAGAATCGGGGTTAGTGGGAGTAAAATCCGCGAAAGGAACAGGAAAAACCACAGCATTGCAAGCAGTAGTCAAGGAAGCCAAAACTAAAAACCAACCCGTCTTATTAATTACCCATAGAATTCAACTGGGAAGATTTTTGTGTGAAAAAATCGGGATTCAATGGGGACTAGGAAACAACGACATAAACCAACCAAGCAAAAAAAGAGAATTTTTCACCACCAACACCCTTCCAATTCGCAATTCGCAATTCGCAATTCGCAATTCTCTAGGACTATGCATCGATTCCCTTTGGAAGCTAAATCCTGAAGATTGGCAAGGTGGAATTATAATATTAGATGAAGTCGAACAATCTTTATGGCATTTACTCCATAGTGAGACTTGTAAGGATAAACGAGTTAAAATATTAAAGAGATTTCAGCAATTAATTTCCACAGTTTTAACAACTGGGGGATTAGTAATTGCTCAAGATGCAGATTTATCGGACGTATCTCTAGAATATTTACAGGGATTAGCAGGAACTCAATTAACTCCTTGGGTAATAGTCAACGAGTGGAAACCTGTAAAAGGATGGGACGTAACTTATTATGATTCTCCCAACCCAACACCCTTGATTCAACAATTGGAATTAGATTTACTTGCAGGTAGAAAATGTTATGTTACTACCGACAGTCGTGCAGGACGTTATAGCTGCGATACAGTTGAACGTTACCTGAAAGAACGTTTAGGGAAATTACACAAATTATTTCCCAAAACTTTAGTCGTCAGTAGTTATACAACCAACACACCAGGACATGCTGCAGTAGACTTTGTTGCAGAAATAAATCAAAAAGTTAGCGAATACGACGCAGTTTTCGTTACTCCCAGTTTGGGAACGGGAATTAGTATTGACGTGCAACACTTCGACCGAGTTTATGGAATTTTCCAAGGAGTAATACCTGATTCGGAAGCACGACAAGCATTAGCAAGAGTTCGTGACGATGTACCCCGTGTTGTTTGGTGTGCAAAACGTGGTATTGGATTAATTGGTAGTGGTAGTACTAATTATCGTTTATTGTCAAACTGGTATCAGGAAAATCAGAAAGAAAATTTAGCTCTCCTTAGTCCATTACATACAATAGATGTAGACTTACCCTTAGTTTATGACCCCATCCATTTAAGAACATGGGCAAAACTAGCCGTAAAAGTTAATTCCTCAATTTGTCTTTACCGTCAATCCATGAAAGATGGTTTGACAAGAGACGGTCATCAAATTTGGGTGAGAAGTAACGCAATTCACAAAAATATTATTCGCGATTTACGCTTAGCATTTTTAGCAACCGACCCCGACGACTCAGAAACTCGCAGAAGATTAATTTCAGAAATAGTCAAAACCCGTAGAGATTGGGAAAAAGGTCGTCAGAAAACAAAAGATATCGGTAGTAGTATTAAAAAAATTAAGCGACAAAATCAGTTAGCAATTGCAAATTCTGTTGCGGATGCAAGAAATATCGATTCCGCAGAATACGAAAAACTCTCAGTTAAACATTCTCTCACCGATGAAGAGCGTTATCAAATTAATAAATTTATTCTTTGCAAAAAATATGGTGTTGAAGTCACACCTCAGTTGAAATTACGCGATGACAAAGGTTATTATTTACAATTGTTGATGCATTATTACCTGACTCACGAAAGCGTATATTTCCATCTGCGAGATAAACAAGAATGGAATCAACAATTATCTTCCGGAGGAGGAAAAGTTTTCTTACCGGATTTAAAGAACTATACCTTAAAAATTGAAGCATTGCGAGCTTTGGGGATGCAACAATTTCTGGAACCCGGAAGGAAATTTACTGAACATGATGCTGATTTGTTATCACTTAAAAATACTGTGTTCCAATGCAGTCAACATATCAAAAGAGCTTTGAATATTGATTTAGTAGGACGGAAAGAACAATTATCTACAGTAAAAATTCTCAAGCGATTGATGGGTATATTGGGTTTGAGATTGAAGCAGGTAAATGGGGTTTATCAAGTTGATTTCAATTCACTTAATGACGGAAGAGAGGAAATATTTACAGTTTGGCAACAACGAGATGAACTGATGACTGTTATTGCAAACAGAACTGTTATTGCAAACGGAACTGTCATTGCGAGGAGGAACGACGAAGCAACCGCAACCAGCTTTTAGCCCATTTTCGTAAACGCTTGGTAGAGACGCGATTAATCGCGTCTCTACTTCTTTTTCTGGTCTATTTTAGATAGCGGGTTAGATAGCGGGTTAGACAGCGAGGTAGATAGCGAGCAAGATGCAAGCCGAAACGGCACGCTGCGCGAACGCACTACTTTTGTGAAAAAAATTGTTAAAAATTAGTGCATAAAACTCGCAATCGCGACCTAATAAAATTTGACCAGATTTATAGGGTGCATTTCGAGCTGATTATCTTATCCAAATATATTTGAAACTCGTTAGAACATTAGCATCGTAATATTAGTAATGACAAAGTTAATTATTCTCAATTTGGATGGGGACTTATTCCAGGGAGTGAGAGTCACGCTAACAATAGTCTCTTCAAAAAATACTCTCATTAGAGAAATTACTGGAAGTTTACCTCCCAACCCAAACCTGAAGACAGCACTTGACCAATGGCATACAAACTACGGACGTAATTGACTCATGCAGCTTATGATGAAATTGGTGGAATAGAGACAGCTGTAGTCAGTTATGCTGAACAGGTGTATGCTAAACTCAGCGAAAAAGAAAAAGAACAAGCACGACGTATTTTTCTCCAGTTGATACGTCCAGGAGAAGGGACAGACGATACAAAGCGTTTGGCTTTGCTCACGGAAGTAGGGTTAGAAAATAGGGATTTGGTTACGCACCTTGCTTCAAATCGTTTAGTTGTTACGGGACGTGATTCAACAACTGAGCTGGAAACTGTAGAAATTGTACATGAAGCTTTAATTAGGGAATGGGAACGACTGCGCTGTTGGATTGAAATAGACCGGGAGTTCCGCATATGGCAACAAGGTTTACGCACTTTAATGCACCAGTGGGATGCTAATGGTAGGCTTGAAGATGGGTTATTATTTGGCAAAGTTCTGACTGATGCTGAAGATTGGTTACAAAAGCGGACAGATGAATTAACCGCAGAGCAAGAATATATCAAAGCAAGCTTGTTAGCAAGAGAAAAGAAACAGCAACAGCAAGAACGCAAACGCAAGCAGACTATTTTTAGTTTAGCTAGTGGATTGGCTGGAGCTATAATTCTTGCTTCCGGAGCTTTTTGGCAATGGCAACAAGCAGAAATACGTAGGGTTAATGCTGAATTAAATACAATGAGTGCGGATTCCAAAGTACTACTAAACTCTAATCAAGAGTTGGAATCTTTAATAGAAGGGGTGAGAGCAGGAAGAAAATTACAGTCAGCAATAGGAGTTGCTTCTGATACTAAAATGCGAGTGGTGCTAGCATTGCAAGAAGTAGTTTATGGTGTGAGAGAGCGGAATAGATTTGATGGCAGCAAGGGAGATTTTAGTCCTGACGGGAAAATGCTTGTTACACTCAATAAAAATACTATCAAAATTTGGGACGCTGATGGAAAAAATATAATCACAAAAATAACGGATGGTAAAAATAGTTTTGCTGATGTAAGTTTTAGTCCAGATAGTAAAATTCTAGTGACAGCAAGTAATGAGGGTAAGATAAAACTTTGGAGCATTGACGGTCGTTTGCTCAGAACTTTTAATGAACAGAGTTTGAAAATAGCCTTTAGTTTTGATGGTAAGATGCTTGCTTCGATGAGGGAAGATGGAACAGTCAAGCTTTGGAAACTCGATGGTACTTTACTGAAAACATTTAAAGGACAAAAGGTTAATGATATAGGTCGTGTTGGTGCTACTATTATTTTTAGCCCTGATGACACAATGCTAGCCGCAATTAATAGCGATGGTAAAATGTTTTATTGGAACATCAACGGGACTTTAATTAAAGTTGTTGAAAGGGTAAAAGGTGGAAGAGAAAGAGATTTTAGAGAAGACCAAAACACTTATATAGCCTTTAGCCCAAATAGTAAAATACTGGCGTTAGTTGCTCCTAAAGGTACAAACTTATTTGACCGTAATGGAACATTGCTTAAAACAATTAAAAATGAGTATAATCCATGGATTAATAGCGTAACTTTTAATCAGGATTCATGGATTAATGGCGTAACTTTTAGTCCGGATGGCAAAACAATTGCTTTACTGCACTTTGGTACAGTCCATCTGTGGAGCCTTGAGGGTAAAAAGATTAAAACTTTGAAAGGAGATGTAACAACTGGCTCCTCAAATCTTTCAAAGGACACAACAATACGGTTAGTGATGTTAGCTTTAGCCCTGATGGCAAAATAATAGCATCAGGGAGTGGCGACGACGAAACTGTTAGACTTTGGAATCTTAATGGTAGCGAACTTTTTACCTTTAAAAATAATAATGAGAGTGATTCAACCATTACTAGTATGAGTTTAAGCCCAGATGGTAAGTTACTAGCTATAGGTAATAGTAATGGCACAGTAAATCTGAAAAGTTTGGATATTGATGAGTTGCTAACGCTAGGTTGCGACTGGCTAAGCGATTACCTGCGAAATAATCCTAATGTCAGCGAAAGCAACAAACACTTATGTCCTGATACCAGCAAATAAACTAGTACAATTTACCAGCAGTGTTTCTTCTTTAGTTAATATGCTATAGAAGTTTAATTGAAAATAGCTCAAGACTAGAAATACGCTGCTTACTTGGGCTTTTTTGAACAGTTTGTTAATTCTATATATGAATTGGGGAACTATATATTAAGGTCACCATATTTAGATTAGGCTTCGGTAATTATGGATTTAACAAATTTAAAATGGACTAAAAACATAAAGCACCCAGATGGTGATTTATGGGCTTATCAAAATTTTAATATTGAGAGCTTATTTAAGCTCAATTGGAAGAATAATACAAGTAATGCAGACCAACCAAAGAAGGATGATTTAATTCTGTTGAGACAAAAAGGTTATGTAACTCACTTAGTCAAAGTTTTAGATTACAAGCATGAACGAGAGACTTGGGAAGGTGATTACAATATTTATCGGATTGTTGAAGCTCTGTGGGTAATTAATTTTGAATATCTACCCACCTTTGCAAAAGCTGATAATGTGTTTGGGTATCCTGAAGTTCTTTATTATCAGGGTGGTAATGTAATGGAAATAGCAACTTTGCCCACTTTTAAAGAATATTGGGATAGCAATGGTGGTTGTGATGCTTTCAAAAAGCATTTTCATAAAATTATTAGTTTGTCTTTCAGCTTTTGACTCTTAATTTATTTCCTGGCTGGCTATATTTTGAGGAATGAAAAGAATATCCAAAACTCAAAAACCCAGTTATGATAACTGGGCTTGAGTTGGGGTAAGTCCCCGTGGTTTAGTATATAAGTTTATTATAGCCGCTCGTTTTGTAATAAGCACAAGCGGGTTTTAAATAATTACGAAGAAGCAAATTTATTATGTTTCTCCGTAATGGTGTGGTCTGTGTTATATATTTATAGGTTCAGGAAAATCAAGTTATGCAGCTTCGTAATTAAATCACTCCAAAATACTTGAAACGCTTAAACTACAATAAAAACTCAAAAACCCAGCCGTGATAACTGGGTTTTTAAGTTGGAGTAAGTCTCCGTGGTTTAGTTATATAAATTTGTTATAGTCGCTTGCCTTTAAATAGATAGGCAATTGTTAAATAATTATGGAGAAATACTATATGTTTGATTCTCCATAGAGTGTGTTTTGTGTTCTATATCTATTTATAGGGACAGCAAAATCTAGTTATGCAGTTTCGCGCTTGAATCCGGCAAAAATATCTGAAACTTTTGAACCATAATAAGTTTTACACCTATACAACTTCGTATGCTTTAATGAAGGGGAAGCACTCCAGAACATTACAAATGCCCACGATTCAGACTTTAAAACCTGGTGATGAAGAGGCTCTTGAGGCTTTTCTAGCACAACATGCAAGCACCTCAATGTTCCTACGGTCAAACTTGCGTGCAGTTGGACTATTGGACAATGGTGAAAGATTTCAGGGTACATATGTTGCAGCTATTGAAGATGAAAAAATTATTGCAGTTGCCGCACATTACTGGAACGGGATGGTAATTCCTCAAGCTCCTGTGTATCTTAAGGAAGTGGTTCAAGCTGCTGTGCTTCAATCAGGTCGAATGATTTCTGGGATTACTGGAGCTGGGAAGCAAGTTGAAGCTGCTACGGATATCTTGGGACTTCGAGATAAACAGATTAGCCTTGACGAACGAGAAGTTTTATTTTCTTTAACGCTTTGTGATTTAAAAGTTCCCGATGCCTTAACAACAGGAGAAGTTATATGTCGCTTACCATTACCTGTAGAGTTAGAGTTGCTAGGTAATTGGTGTGCTGCTTATACGGTGGAAGCATTGGGAAAAGCAGATACTCCAAAGTTGCTGCATGAGTGTCGTCGAACTGTGGAAAATCGCCAGTTAGATAAAGCTCATTTTTGTCTTGTTAAAGAACAACAGCCCTTAGCTTACTGCACTTTTAACGCTCAATTACCTGATGTTGTGCAAATTGGTGGAGTCTGGACACCTCCCAATTTACGTGGTAATGGATATGCAAAATCTGTTGTCGCTGGAGCGTTGTTACACGCACGTTCCGTTGGAGTAAAGCAGGCTATCTTATTTACTCAAAGAAATAACATAGCTGCTCAGTCTGTTTACAGAGCTATTGGATTTGAAGCAACAGGAGAAGAATATGGCTTGTTGCTATTACAAAATCCTGTCGCGTCATAGTTTTTTACAAAAATATTTACAATGTAGTAGATGCGTACCCAGTATAAATATTTTTAGCTAGCGAAATAATGTTTAAATATTTGCACTTAACTAATTGCACCCAGTTTTCTGTATGTTGTACCAAAGCATCTATATTTTAAGGTTGATAAAGCATATTGAATGAATTATACATGGGTTATGACACCGTCTTTACACTATTTTACACATTATTAAGTTTTAATTTTCAAGCATTGCAGACAATATAATAGTGATTTACATATTAGTTCAGCTTTTTTACTTAGTGATTAAAGTAATCAAAATCCCTAACATCATCTGATTCGTATGTGATTATTGAATTTAATTAAATTATCACTGCTCAGTTAATAAATCATGTTTTATTGATGAATGTATTAATTTCATACCGAGGTGTGCAAGTGAATTGAAATACTGCCACCTTCGATTAATGGTAAGGCTGGGAGTTGGAAACTGTGATTAATCCTGAAGATTTTCCAAAACATAATAAGAGAGTCAAGACGGCAGAGTGTTTCAAAGTTCTAGAAAATGGAAAAATTCGGTATTATGAGCCAATAAAACCAGCTACTAGTGAAGGACCATCCGTAGGTGCAAGACTAGTAAAAGAGGTTGATAAACATGGGAATGTTCGCTCTTGGTATGAGACGATTGACCGAGAAACTGGTAAACCAAGACAAATTCGTGTAGAACAAGAGAAAGAGAACGGGTTAAAAGTTAAAAAACACTACCTCAAGGAACCAAATACAGGTCAACTAACAGAAGCGTGGTTAAGTATATATGATGTAGAATCAAAAACTTGGGTTAAGGCTAGATATGATAAAGCTCTTTGTAAATTTGTAAAGGAGACAATCAAATGACTAAACATCTTACAAAACGTCAAGTGTCACATCAGGTTAGTAGATGGTTGGAAGCTAAAACAACCTCCGCAGAGCTAGCAATTTGGGCACGAAAATCTAAGTCAAGTTGGGAAAATGATGAACTAGAGCTAGAAGATGAAGATTGTATTCTTGATGTTTTGTCTCAACTTTCATTTGCTGATTGGTTAGATTCCGTTCCAGAAGAATATTTATCAAGTGAGGCTGATTGTTCTTTGTCTAAACAACAAGCACAGAAATTGATACAGATGTTAGATAAAGAGGAATGCCTTGAAAGTATTATATAAGCCTTCTACTCACGGCTTACGACCGCTAGTAAAATTATAATTAAGCCGATGACAAAACCAAATGTAACATTTTTCTAGCTTTCAGTATCATCCCCAGAACTTTCAAACTTCAGCTTATGTTTGTTACTTTTTATTAATCAGGCTAACATAAACACAGAATTGTCTATGCTCTTGACTTTATCCCCAAGATAATGCCACTAGTATAACTGACCACTTCAGCAACCGTTTTCTAGCCACTCATAGCAAAATAGTCTGTCAACAGCCTCATCCTGTTGACTGTTTTTAGTACACGTGTTTTAATTGAATTATAAGTTTATTTTTTAGAAAAAACAAAATTAATAAATATGGCAGAGTATCAAAAAGTGGAATATCGCATCGGTAAAGACGGTAAAATTACAGAAACTGTTGTCGGAGCTTCAGGTGCTAGTTGTACCAGTACGACATCTGGAATCGAAGAAGCTTTGGGAGAGGTAGAGAATCAAGAACTGCTTCCAGAGTATTACGAGGGAGAAGAACACCTGACTCAGAAAGAAAATCAGTCTCTAAAACAAAAATAGGAGGGGATAAAAATGATAGCAGATATCCCACAAAATATTTTAGACAATTTTTTAGCTATGGGGACTTTTTCTTTCTTTAGCTATCTAACAGTTACGATTGGGGTGTTCGCACTACTTTTTGCCATCCCAGTAATCCACACTACGATAAATCAGCCTCAAAAAAAGCGGTCGCAAATCAAATTATTGCAAGAGCAACTGGAAGCAACCCAAAATAATTACTTGGAATTGCAGCAGAAATTGCAGCAACTGCTTTTAGAAAAAGAAACATTGCGTCAAGAAGGATTACGACTGCATTCTGAATTACGAGAACAGCGTACAGAACTTACCGAAGAGTTTTGCAATTCCACATTTGAGAAGCTAAAAACATTGCTAACCAACTATCCCAGTATCCATAAAATGGTGGGATATAAACCAGAGCTACACCTGCTGTCGATGTTTACACCTCTAGATAACCTGCTTTCCGAATGGGGTTATGAACCGATAGGATTACCCTGGGAAAAAGTAGCTTACAATCCTCAAATCCATCAACCTGATGTGGGAGATATTGCGGAAGGTGAGTTAGTTTACATCAGATTTGTTGGATATCAACATCAAGATAAAATACTTTGTCCAGCAAAAGTCAGCCGTACTTTGCCTGGAGGGAAATAATATTCAGATGACAACAGTAGTAATTGATTTTGGTACTAGCAACACAGTCGTTTGTGTTACTGACATAATTACGCAAACACCACGTACACTGAAATTTGATACTATCTCTCGACGCTTTGAAATCGCTGGTGAACAGGTAAGCGTTGTACCTTCTTTGATGTATGTAGAAGGGCAAAACAGTATCATTTTAGGCGAACAAGTACGGGCACAACGTTTAGCTTTTGCCCAACCAGAACGGACATTTCGTGCTTTTAAACGCGATTTAGCTGCGGATTTTGTGCCACCAGAACGAATTTTGGATGGTAATAGTTATTCTGCGGAGGTAGTATCAGAACTTTTCCTCAAGCAAATTTGGGCACAAGTAGAAGAGCAATTAGAACCCAGTCGTGCTATTTTCACTGTACCAGTAGGAGCATTTGAAAGATACCTCGATTGGTTCCGCAACCTGAGTAGTAAACTAAATATTCCTACCATTCAAATTGTTGATGAATCAACAGCAGCAGCTCTAGGTTATGCTGTTCAACGTCCCGGTACAGTGGTTTTGGTGATTGACTTTGGTGGTGGGACACTGGATTTAAGTTTAGTTAGAACTGTCAAAACGACTGCTGAGCAACAAACAATTAAAGCAGAAGTTATTGCCAAGTCGGATGCTTTTATTGGTGGTGTAGATATTGATAATTGGATAGTCGAACATTACCTGCAAAAAATCGCATCTAACCGTGATGAAGTGGGGGAAATTGGGTTTATGAACTTGCTGGAAATAGCAGAAAGTTTAAAAATTCGACTTTCCAGCAGTAATGAAGCCAAAGAAGCTTGGTTTGATGATGAAAACTTTATGTCCCACGAGTTGCAGTTGAACCGAGACGAGTTTAGCGAAATTCTAGAAAATCGCCAATTACTAGAACAACTGCGACAAACAATAGATGAAATTTTAGCGATTTCCCTTTCTAAAGGTATTAGCAAAACCGAGATAGAACAAGTATTGCTAGTGGGAGGTACTTGTCAAATACCCGCAATACAACAATTAGTTATTTCTTATTTTGGACGCCAACGAGTCAAGCTAGATAAACCCTTTGAAGCTGTAGCACATGGCGCATTGGCTTTAAGTGAAATGACTGAGGTTGATGATTATCTACGTCATAGTTACGCTATTCGCCTTTGGGAACCCCATAGCAGAAGTTACTCTTATTTTAATTTGATAGAAAAAGGAGCTAAATATCCGGGAGCAAAATCAGAAGTTTTGACTTTGCAAGTTGCCACTGAGGGACAGCGAGAAATTCGTCTGGATATTGGGGAAGTTGCGGAGGTGTCTCAAGCGGAAGTTATCTATGATAATTCGGGTAAAATGACAAGCGGACAGCTGGTCAAACAAGATACTTTTCGTTCGTTGGAAACTCACCATCAACAAGTTTGTGTGGCCCATTTACAACCACCTGGACAAACAGGTATTGATAGGATAACGGTGCAGTTTGAGGTGAACGAACAGAGGGTATTAGTAGTAACAGTAAAAGACTTACTGACAGGAAAAAGCCTAGTCAACAAAGGAGCAATAGTAAAACTAAAATAATATTCCTATCCTTCCTCCTTCATTTGTGGGATGGGCTTCCAGCCCGTCCATATAAAGCAGGCGGGCAAGGATGCCCACCCCACAAGAGTTAGAAAAATTAAAATATGTAGTTTAAATGTGTTTTAACTTATCTAAGGTGATGTAGAAATAATGCAAGATAATCAGCCAAGAGAATTTGATGCTGTACTAGGAAAACAAGTAAAAGCCCCAACAGATGCTTTAGTATTAGGAGGAATAGAATCAGTCAAGCAACGTTTTGCATCTGCGGATATTAAGCAAAAAATTATTGCTTTACAAGATGCATTAAATTATGATAAAGCTGGCTTAGAATTTGTCATTCAAGCCTTGTCATATAAATTATGGAGAGTACAACAAGCTGCTTATTCTTTGCTTAAAAATCGTCAAGAACCATTTCTAAAACCAATACTTCAAGAATATGCCAAAAAAAGTAACCGATATGATTGTTTCGTCGCGACAGCACGTTCAGGAGAGATATCTGATGTTGATGAATTGATGGATACTTTGGAAAATGACCATAACGCAGCCACTTCTACGCTCATTGATTATACCCTTGGTTTAGTTAATACTAACCACGGTAAAGAACGAATTAGACATTATCTTTTTAATGGGACAAAAAGACAGCGAAATTATGCAGCACTTTACTTCAAAAGATTAGATGCAAAAGATATTTTAGATGAAGCCGTCAGATTGCGTGGAAGTATCCCAATTTTGCAAAAATACAATTAGTTTGTAGCTATTTACAGCACTTTGCAAATAAATTAGGTACACCAAAAAATATCAAAATTCTTGTGGGGTGGGCATCCTTGCCCGCCCGCTTATATTCAATGAACTTGAAATTTTATGTATCTGCCTGCTGACGACGTTGTTGCAGATGAAGGTGCATTTGTTGAAAAAATTCCTCTCCATCTATAACTTTCCCACGTTCTGAGGCTTCAATACCAATCGAAATTTCTCTTTTCAACTCCTCAAATCGCCCTTTGTAAACCCTTTCCCGTTCTTCCAAAAGCTTAATACCCGCAAGAACAACTTCTTCTGCAGTTTCATATTTACCACTCTCTAGCTGCGTTTGGATAAATTGCTCCACTTCTGGTGTTAAAGACAGATTCATTACTCTTTACCGATTTTTAGTACTTGGGTACTTATATTGTAAACTATGGAAAGCTGGGAGTACCTCACCATTCCACCCATAATTATTCCAAAACAATGGCAAAATTGAGTATTAATAAGCAGAGGTCGCTATTTTTGTAAAGCTAAATGTAATAATTATCTGCTAACGTTTAGTTTAAAATCGCTTAAGTAAAGCAAAAGTCATCAACATATGTCACTATACGATGCAAAAAATCTTAAGCTGGTGATAAAAGCTATTGAAATTACTAGCGAAGAATTAGCGACTAATGCTAATAATCTACAAATTAAAGATTTTTACAGTGGTTCTAATCATTTTACAGAACAAGTAAGAGCTATAAGGAATCTCCGTATTATTGACGACCCCTTAAGAAATTTAGTTACGGAAATAAAAGAATTTGGGTCTAACTACTTAGATGCAAAAAATCTTAATTTGTACAATGATGCATCTAATCTTAATGACCCATTGTATAAATTAATCAATCAATGGGTTGAGTCTGCTGTTGTGACTTATAAAAAACCTCAAGAGTTTATTGAGGCTAAAGTAAATATTTACATTAATAAAATAGCAAAGACCTCCAAATTAACAAAAGGTATTTCGATTGCTTATGCATCCACGATAGCTATTGCGGGTTTATTATTTATTGGTAATTCAATTCAAATAAATAACCTAGAAAATCAAATAAACCAAAATAAGTTGCGAGTCAACGATTTAACACACCAAGAAAAAGTTTTAGAACAGCAGCGCGACAAAATTACTGACTCGCTTCCAACAGTTTCTAAAACGGTTGAACTTCCACGCAAAAAAGGCTTACGCGGTGTATGGCAAAGATTTACCGGAAGAGTTGAATACACAAATATAACAGAAATTGACCCCAAAGCAATTACACCAAATATTGAACAGCAACTAAATGCGGTTCAAAACCAACTTAAGACTATTTATAAAGAAAGGGAAGAACTAGCTGGAAGTTTAGAACTAAATAGCCAAAAAAGCAATTTAAGTTCAGCAAATTTTTTAATTATTATGCTGGCTGTCTCAAGTGGATTTGGAGCTTATTTTTTTCTTCCTCGTAATGGTTATTTTTATAAAGGTGATTGCCTAAAAATTAAGCTTTAGTTCTCTGTTGCTTTAAAATTTATGTTTACTAGGAATTAATCGAAATGCACATCGAACCATATGACCCCAGTCAACTTGATGCTGTTATTCGTCTTTCGCTTCGAGCATGGACTCCAGTCTTTGATTCGATTCAAAAAGCGATGGATATTGACGTTTACAACTTATTCTACCCCGATGGTTGGCGTGTAAGCCAGCAAAAAGCTGTTGAGGAAGTCTGTGCTGCTGCCGACACAGAGGTGTGGGTTGCCATCGACTCTGCTTCAACTGTAGGATTTGTAGCTGTGAAACTCCATGTGGAGGACAGTATGGGAGAAATATACATGGTCGCTGTAGACCCAGACTATCAACGTCAAGGTATTGGCGCTGCTCTGCTGGAATTTGCTCTTGATTGGATGAAGGGTTCTGGGATGTCTGTTGCGATGGTCGAGACCGGAGGTGACCCTGGTCATGCCCCGGCACGTTTTACTTATGAAAAGCTGGGTTTCGGGCTTTTACCAATCGCCAGGTACTTCAAGAAGTTGTAGGTACTCGGGGTTACTTTTCTCGGTAAATTCTTGGCGTCATTTTATTGTTTTACCAAAAGCTTTTTGTGTCTTGGAAGTTTCTTAATGAAATTCAATTTCGTTTGTGTTTGGGTCAATGATTACTTTGTATTTGCCGTAAAAATCTTGTCCCAAAAGACCCATTCTGCTGTCTGCAATACCTACTCTTAAATCGGTGCGCTGAATTCCGCCGACTTCTACTTTATCAATATAACCCCATGGAAACTCAGCTATGCTCCCATCTGCAAGTCTTGCAAATTCTGTACCAACAACCTTTACCTTCAGAGCTTTTGCAACATTGGCTGAAATTACAGTACCACTACATCCAGTATCAAGCATCATTTCATACTTATTTTTGCGATTAAAAGTAACATCTATAACAGGTATGCCGCTCAATCTGTACTTTATTTTCACTGGTGGTTGCTGTTTTGGATAATAAATATTTATAGCCATTATCCCCAAAAATAAAGCAATGATGAGCATTTCCATTGACTCAATTTCCTTTTAAAGCAAAAAATGTAATAATTGTTGTCAGTGGTATTACTTTTATTATTAAAATCTATCTATGTAACTATTCCTTTAGGTAGATTTTCCTTTGAGTTATCAATTTCTACAGCCAGTTAGTTGTACTTAATAATAATTGTGAAATTATTCGCGTTTGGTTTAACAATGGTGTTAGTTGTTCTCCACGTCTTGTCGGTCGCGTCTATCGTATATTGTGGGAACGATGCAGGCAATTTCTAATTTTTGGTGTCCTCCCTTTTTAATTTTGCGGTAAAATCTGGTTACATTAATTCCAATCCAATCCGTGGATAATTATGTTGACCGTACAGCAACATTCGAGACTGGGCAAGGAAGTTTTACAAAATTGCAATCTTGCAGATTTGACAGACCAACAAGTCCATCAATTAAAGCAATCTCTTTGGGAACATGGGGTTATTGTTGTTAGAAAGCAAAAACTAACGGCATCCCAGTTAAAGGAATTTGCCATACGCACATTCGGTGACTCAACCCTTGGTAGTCGTCTCAAACCTCCAGACCCCGGAACCAATCCAGACTTACAAAGTCCTGGAGTCTCCATTTTAGGTAATCCCAAGGGGCTTTCTCAAGAGGTCACGGGCAAATTTGCTTGGCAATGGCATCATGACAAAGACCACCTCCCCAAAACAGAGGGACTAGATATGAACACCCTCTATGTTGTGATGCTTTATGGTGTGGAAATTCCTCCTGAAGGAACGGATGGAAACCCTCACACTACTCAATTTCTCGATATGCAGCAAGTCTACCAGAATCTCAATCCCCAACATCGACAACAATTAGAGCAGTTGTGGATGTACCATCTGTCACCTATAACCCCACAACCAGGGGTAGAAATTCCTCGAAAATTACATCCTATTGTCTCAACTCACAAAGTAACAGGACGTAAAGGATTATACTTAGGTTCAGACACTTCGATTCTTAAGGGGCTAGAAGACAAACCCGAAGAAGCCAAAGATTATTGGCACGAATTGTTTGGAACGATTCTAAACAGCACACCAGTTTATGCCCACATTTGGGAACCTGGAGATATTGTGTTTTGGGATAACTCCCAAGTCATGCATAGTGGTATACCCTATGATGCAAAAAAGTATAAACGGATTGCCCTCCGTGTTGGTGTTGTAAATAATACGTAGTTCTAAGCAAGGGTTTTTACTTCTACAATAGACATCACGTAATCAAGGATAATTTGGGCAAAATCCTTTAATATCACGTTATTCCTGACTTAGCTAAATTCACAAGGTCAAACACGAAACACCGGGTATTCAGGATTTTTGGGGTTGGGAATTAAGCGCCTATTTTCATAATCAACCACAAAATCCAACGTTTCTAAAGCAATAAGACCAATTATCACCTCATTCACCTCAGCAACTAACGCATCTCCCCTAGTTTCACGTCCTTGTACCTCAATAATTATTGGGTCACTTCTTCCAACTGTTTCTTGTCTACCATCTGCGTAACTAATTGTCTCATAACACCGAATATCTAAACCTAGCTTTTCTGCTATCTTAGTTGGTAGTACAGTACTAACATAGCGTCTGTGGTCGATTACTAGTATAACTGCCTAAAATATCATACATGAGTTTAGCATCGTGTATTACTTATTACCTTAACTTCGTAGCTATAGCATTGTATATACAAATAATCTTACGAGTTATTACTGTATTGATGCAATAAGTAACATAAAATAATTAACGCAATCTTCAAAGCATATCACTTATAAAACATTGATTACTTATTGGAAAATGCTATTTTAGTATAAGAATAACGATGGTATTTAATTTTAGATAATCATCTACTTCTCGCTCAGATTGTCATAATCTATAGACACAGACGCAAGTAGGTATTTATTGAAATTGAAACTTAAATTTATGCATTCAAAAATCAGCAAAGGGGCTATAAGCAAATAGCTCTTATTTTATGGTGCAAATTTTATTTAATTAGTTATTTCCTCACACACAACAAATAGGAGTTCCATTAAAATGTTTACATCACAACCAAAAATCGTTGGTGAAGTATTTACTGGTGTCGCAAGTGCTAACCCACAAAACTTGATTAATATAGATGGGGTTTTGTACTTTACGGTGAATGATAGTAGCGGTAGAAGTTACCTAACAAGACTAGATAGCAATGGTAATTCTATTCCGGTGCGTACACCCATTGGAAATATTTTTGGTAATATTCAAAATCTTACTAATGTTAACGGTAAACTATATTTTACTGTATCTCCTGGTTTTGGTTCAGCAGAATTATGGACACTTGATAGTCAGGGAAATGGGGTTAGAATTCCAAATGTGGATTTATGGTCAAAAGATGCTACTAGTCCTATTTACTTAGCGAATATTAATAACACCTTATATTTTCGTGGATTCAGTAAAAGCTTTAATAGTGGAAATCAACTTTGGAGACTTGATAGTAATGGACAGCCAGTACAATTTACTTTCCATAATCCAGGAAGCATTAATGCTAACCCAGATAATTTAACTCAAGTTGGAAATACTCTTTATTTTGTAGTTGACAACGGTACAAATGGAAGAGAGCTATGGAGAGCAGAAGGTAACAATAGACCAATTAGAGTAACAGATATCAATCCTGGTCAAGGAAGTTCTAATCCACAAAATTTAACAGTATTTGAAAATACTTTATTTTTCACAGCCACAAATGCCAATAATCAAACTCGATTATATCGGATTGATAGCCAAGGAAATCCAGCTTTAATTTCCAATATTCCACAATTGCCTACTGGCTTTACTTTTGCCAACATTAATGGAAATTTATATCTAACAATTCCTGAAGGTACTACCAGAAATAGATTTTTTAGATTAGACAATCAAAATAATTTTACTCCTCTCGAAGTTAGACAATTCGGTACAAGTAATTCTATTTTTAACCCTACTAATTTTACTCAAATAAATAGCATCACTTACTTTACCGCAGAAAATTCCACCCAAGGTAGAGAACTATGGATGTTAAATGATAGAGGTGAAGCATCTCTAGTTGCGGATATACTTCCAGGTTTTGCTAGTTCCAATCCCGCAAATTTAACCAATATTAACGGTACGCTATTTTTCACAGCCAACAATGGTATTAATGGTACAGAATTATGGAGACTTGATAGTAATGGCAGACCTCTTTTAGTCACAGATATAAATCCAGGAAGTGGAAATTCTAATCCCAGTAATATAACTGTAATCAATGGTACGATTTACTTCACTGCAGAAAACCCCACTAATGGCAGAGAAATTTGGGCTATTGACACACAAAGGGTAAATATTGCTCCGGTTAATATCTTACCAATAAATCAAGGAACACAATTCATGACTGAAGACACAGTTTTAGTCTTCAATACCGCAAATCGTAATACTATATTAATCAGAGACGATGATGCAGGAAATGGCTCATTAGAAGTAACTTTACGTGGTAGAAACGGTAGCATTAGTTTAAGTCGTACAAATGGTTTAACTTTCATTACCGGAGACGGAACCGTAGATTCGACTGTAACTTTTAGAGGTAATATTGCTGACATTAATGCAGCTTTGCTAGGAATGCGTTTTATCGCTCACGCTAGTTATACAGGTGTAGCTGGGATAGAAGTTATTACAGACGACCTTGGTAGTGGAACAGGAAACAGCAATCGTCTGGTTGATAGAGACTTTATTAATATTCAAGTTAACAAAGCATTGTCTGCACCTAACTATACTCCCCCATCCCAACCTCGACTATTACCAGAACTAGCTTCCGGTCTTGCTGGTGTGGAACCGCAAAACTTGATAATGCTAAATGGTAATCTTTACTTCACAATCAACGATAAAGGTACTGGTGTTGGATTGTGGAGAATGGGTAATGACGGTATTCTTGATAGAATTGATAGATTTCCAGTGACAATTCCAGGGGGAAGTACAACAAATCCGCAATTTATCCTGAAAAATGTCCGCAATCTGACTAATTTAAATAACAATCTTTATTTCACTGCAAATGATGGAACTGGAAATAAATTATGGCAATTAAATCAAAGTGGTAATCCAATCCCCGTTACTAATTTTCCTTTTCCTCCAAATTTCAATGTTTCTAACCTAACTGCAGCTAACGGAAACCTATTTTTTACAGCTTCTGATAATTTTAGAACAGAATTATGGAGATTTAATGGCAATACACCTCCATCTAGGATTACATCCTTTAATTCTGTTTTAAATAATTTCAACCTCATTAATGTCAACAACACTGTTTATTTTAATGTTGTATCTAACAGTTTTAGTGAGTTGTGGAGGATGGACAGTAACGGAAATCCTGTCAATATGTTTTTCTCCCGTAATGTCTCTAACATGACCAATGTTAACGGGAGTCTATATTTTACCTCAGTTGTTCCTAGTAATGTTACTGCTGGAGTTGAGTTATTTAGGGTTGAAAATAACAATCAAATTATCAGAATATCTACACATTCAAGTATATCTAACTTAACAAACGTCAACGGTAGTTTGTTCTTCACAACCGAAGATAGTATGGGTAGAATGAGCTTGATGCGTGTTGATGGTAATATACCTAGAACAATTTTTATTTCATCATTACAGGAAATTAACAATTTAACTAACCTAAACGGTACTCTTTATTTCACTGGTAGTGACCAAATTAATGGAACTCGTTTATGGAGAGTTGACAGTAACAGTAATAGTGTTCAACAAATTCCATCAATGAATGGATTAAGCAATAATTTTAATCCGAGTAATTTAACAGTTGTCAACGGTACTCTTTATTTTACAGCCACAGATACAGTTAATGATACCGAACTATGGCAGCTTGATAATAGAAATGGTGCATTAGTGCGAGTAGCTGATATTAACCCAGGAATTAGAAGCTCAAACCCAACTAATTTAACAAATGTCAATGGAGCTTTATTTTTCTCAGCCGAACATACCCTATTTGGTAGAGAATTATGGGTTTGTGGTACACCTACTCCTAACCCTGTTCCTGTAATTCCTTCTTTAAACACAATCACCACAACTACGCTGACAACTGGGGAAGATAGAATTTTACCATTAAGTAATCCTAGCGCAGGAATTATTTCTATCAGCAACGCCAGCTCTTATAATCTTCTGCGAGTTACCTTAACTGCAACTAATGGACGCTTAAGTATTGGTTCCTTTCTTCCATCGTCATCTTATATCACAGGTGATGGTTCTGCTGATACTACCATGACATTTACTGGTAGAGTTTTCGAGATTAATAATGCATTAAGAAGTTTAGCCTTTGCTCCTGACCCCAATTTTAATGGTACAGCGACCATTCAAATTAACACAACTGAATTAATTAATGGTAATACGATTATTCAGGAAGATACTGACACAATTACAATTACAGTTAATAGTGTTAATGATGCTCCGGTAATTAACTCAATTGCTACCAATAAACCAAAACTAGTTGCTGATATATTACCAGGAGCTTTTAGTTCTTTAGTAAGTAACTTGGTTGATGTAAATGAAACCCTGTACTTTACTGCTGATGACAGTAACAGTGGTAGAGAATTATGGAGACTTGATAAACAAGGTAATGCTGTTAGGGTCGCAGATATTAATCCTGGTTTCAGAAATTCTAGTCCAAGTAACTTAACTGTAGTTGACAATACGCTTTATTTTACAGCTGAAGATGGTACAAGCGGTCGTGAGTTGTGGAAAATTGATAATCAAGGAAATGCTTCACGGGTTGCAGATATCGCTCCTGGCTCAAGCGGCTCTTGGCCTAGCAGTTTAATTAATGTCAACGGTACTCTATATTTTACTGCATGGGACAACAGCAACGGCACTGAGATATGGAAACTAGACAGTCAGGGTAATCCGCTTCGGGTGACAAACATTGTTGTTGCATCCGGTAGTCCCAGCAATTTAACTAACATCAATGGAACTCTTTACTTTAGAGCGGAAGATAGCATTAATGGTACGGAACTATGGAAATTAGATAGCGAAGGCAATGCTGTCAGACTTACGGATATAGCTTTTGGCTCTATCAGTTCTTGGCCTAGTACTTTTACAAATGTGAATGGAACTCTTTACTTTGGAGTTACTGATAATATTAATGGCACGGAATTATGGCGACTTGACGCTCAAGGTAACGCTTCCTTAGTTAAGGATATTAATCCTGGTTCTAATTCCTCTTTTGTAGGTGACTTTACGAATATTAACGGTACGCTGTATTTTACGGCTGAAGATAACTTGAATGGTAGAGAACTGTGGAAAATTGATAGCGAAGGAAATGCTGTTCTAGTCAAAGATATCAATCCTGGTTTAAATAGTTCCAACCCTAATAACTTGATAAACTTTAACGGTACACTTTATTTCACAGCTTATGACAATACCAACGGTTCTGAACTTTGGAAAATAGACAATCAGGGAAATCCTGTTCTGATTACAGATTTATTTCCTGGTGCTAATGGTTCCTCTCCCTCAAGCTTTAGAATTGTCAACGAATCCCTTTATTTTACAGCTAACAATAATGAAGGTAGACAATTATGGAAGATAGATAACCAAGGTAATCCAGTAGTCGTTAGTCGGATGATTTCCAATTCTAGCAATTTGACTTACGCTAATGGCTCATTTTACTTCACAGGTGATAATAATAGCGGTACAGGTGGAGAGTTATGGTCACAAGAAATTGAACCTAAACCTCAAACTACCAATGAAGACACACCCCTAATTTTCAACGCAAGCAATAACAACATAATTTCCATCACTGATGTTGATGCAGGAAATAATCCCTTACGTGTAACCCTCACAGCAAGCAACGGAAATCTCACTCTAAACGGTAGCAATGGCTTAACTTTCATTGATGGGGATGGTTCCTCTGACACATCAATGACCTTTTCTGGCACTCAGGCAAATATTAATGCTGCTCTTAATGGCTTAAGCTTTAACCCTAACGCTAATTTTTCAGGTTTAGCAAATGTAGCCATCAATGTCAATGACCAAGGAAGTATTAACAGTTCTTCTCTGCAAGACAGTGCTAACATCGCTATCCAAGTAAACAGCGTCAATGATATCCCCGTCGTTACCAACGAAAGTCTCACCACCAACGAAGATACACCATTAATTATTCGTGCTGCTGACCTTATTAGTAATGACACTGATATTGATGGTGATACTTTAACTGTTGCTGGCTTTGCTCAACCCACTAATGGAACCTTAGTCGATAACGGCGATCACACTTTCACATACAGACCAAAAGCTGACTATTTCGGTGCTGACAGCTTTAATTACACCATCAGCGATGGGAAAGGTGGTACTAGTACAGGTACTGTAAATTTAACACTTAATGGAATTGAAGACGCTCCCGTTGCTATTGGTGAAAGATTAACAATAAACGAAGACACTTCTTTAATCATCCGTGCTGCTGATTTAATGAGCAATGACACCGATGCAGACGGGGACGCTTTAACATTTACAGGAATTACTCAACCTAGCAACGGTCAGTTGGTAGATAATCGTGACGGGACTTATATCTACACACCAAAAGCAAATTATTTTGGTAATGACAGCTTAACTTATACTGTCAGTGATGGTAAGGGTAATACAGCGACTAGTACTGTAAATTTAACAGTCAATAGTATTAACGATGCACCAATTGCAACAGGTGAAAGTTTTACAACAAAAAGAAATAGAGCCATAACTTTCACTTCTTCTGATTTGCTAAAAAATGACACCGATATTGATAATGACAACTTGACTATTAGCAATATCAGCTTGCAACCGCGCAATGGTAGTTTGGCAAATAATAGCAATGGTACTTATACTTACAATCCCGGAACTAATTACTTCGGTACTGATAGCTTTGACTATGTAGTCAACGATGGTAAGGGAGGTACATCAACAGCCACAGTCAATCTATTAATCTTAAACACAATTCAGGGAACCCTCAGTAATGATGTCCTCAACGGTAGTTCCTTAGCAGATGAAATTTTGGGATTAGATGGAAATGACCGCATTTTTGGCGGACAGGGAAATGATATTCTCCTGGGTGGCAACGGAAATGATACCCTTTTAGGAGATTTAGGCGATGACCAGTTATACGGTGGTCTGGGTCGAGATACTCTGACAGGTGGCAACGGTCAAGACAATTTTTATCTCAATGATGCACTTACTCGCAACTCTAGCGACATTATCACCGATTTTAATGCTGCTTCGGGGGATAAAATCTTTATTTCTCGCAGAGAATTTGGATTAACTCAAGCAGAAGGTGTACTGGAAGCAACATCTTTTCAACTAGGTAGCAGCGCTACTACTCCCAACCAAAGGTTTATTTACAACCAAAATAATGGTGCATTAAGCTGCTACGCAGCTAAATTTAATAAACCGCGTTGCCTTTATTTTTAATCTTACGCTCCCATTTAATAATCAGTCCACCTTCGTTTAGCAATTTTTTTAGCAATTCTTCTAGCTGCGATACAGA
>JAHHIC010000049.1 GCA_019359035.1 Scytonematopsis contorta HA4267-MV1
CTGAATGAAAGGTTGCCGATTGAAACTGCGGCTTGAATGCTGAGAGAATCCAGTTATAATAAGCTTTATAATCTAAACTAAACTGTTTAGTTTGCCCCTGGTGACAGCTTCGCTATATTTGCCCCTAATTAGTTTCTAAAAGTAAGGTGCTTGCTGCCACTAACCGACGCTCGATAATCCAATTATTAACGGTTTTTCCAGTAAGTTTTCGCACTAAGTCAGTTAAGTAAGCAGAGGAATAGCCGACTGCTCGAGCTACTTCTTTTAGTTTAATATTTTTATGATAATTCAATTCAATGAACTCAAAAACCTCAGGTAATCGAGGAATAGATGGAAATATAGACTCAGTAGTCTTTAATTTTGTACTTTCGATGGTAGTAGAGAATTTTTCATGTGCTAGCTGAACGCGAACAAGACCATTTTCCGTGCTAATAACATCAAATCCTGCTGTCTCCAAGCATTTCATTAATAGGTTTTTGGTTTCAGGATGTTCATCAATTAATAAAATATTGCTCATACTTTCTCCTACTATTTATTTTAATCCCTTCAATATGACAGAGTAAGCGCGCTCATTTTTTTGTCTATTGACTAAATTCTAGTAGTGTGGTTTTACTATCAAATGGGCAAGAATCTGGGATGGCTCGACACAACAATCGCGCCAATTTATCATTATGCATTTGATAGCATCAAGCTTTATATACAGCGGATTTCTGTTAAGCGCAGTATAAGCGGGCGGGCAAGGATGCCCACCCCACAAAAGCTTAGATATCAAATTGGTGTACCTCATTTACCTGCAAAGTGCTGTATATAATGGTGTGATTCAAAGTACTTATAGTTGCTGAGAAAATCTACTTATGCACTTTTACTCAACCGCAATGAGTCTAAAAAGAATATTGGATGCTTCCACAAAAAGAGTTGCCTTTTATATTC
This sequence comes from Scytonematopsis contorta HA4267-MV1, assembly GCA_019359035.1. Classification (GTDB taxonomy): domain Bacteria; phylum Cyanobacteriota; class Cyanobacteriia; order Cyanobacteriales; family Nostocaceae; genus Scytonematopsis; species Scytonematopsis contorta. The sequence goes on from JAHHIC010000049.1 coordinate 931, forward strand.
AATAAATTAGTGCATAAGTAGATTTTATAGAAACTATAAATACTTTGAATCAAATCTCAACTTATTTAAAGGAAAACATCTGAATGCGAAATTGCCTTTGAGTCAATGTAGCTATAGATATATACTTATGATGATTTGTGCATCACACAATTGTGGTATTGCCAATGACAAAGTTAGTTGCCTTAAAGCTAGATGGCGATTTACAGCAGGGCGTACGGGTAACGCTTTCAATTGCTAATGAAGGTTTTAGCCCCCATAAAGAAGTCACTGGGAATCTACCACCAGTTACAGAATTACAAACCAAAATTGACCAGTGGCGGTCAAATTATCGTAGTTTGGGGAGTTCTACTCGCGCTCTCAAAGCGATAAAAGTTACTTACTCAGGTTCCATTACTGAGAAGTACGAAGACTGCAAAAAATCAGCGTCGGAGTTGCAAAAACGACTAAATAACTGGCTGCGTTCGGAGTCTTTTCGCCCCATCCGCGAGAGTTGGTTAAAGGAATTACAAGAAAAAGAATTGGTGCGCGTGTTAATTCGCACATCTAGTCAGCAGTTGCGACAAATACCTTGGCATCTTTGGGATTTGGTGGAAGAATATCCCAATGCGGAACTGGCTTTGAGTGCAACCGATTATCAAAAAACTATAACAGCGAAAACGCCTACCTCCAGAGATAAAGTCAAAATTCTGGCGATTTTGGGCAACAGCACTGGTATTGATGTGGAAACAGACCAAAGGTTGCTCAACAGTTTACCTGATGCCGATGTCACTTTTCTGGTGCAGCCCCAACGTCACGAAATCAACGATTCCTTGTGGGAGAGACCTTGGGATATCCTGTTTTTTGCAGGTCATAGCCAAACTGTGGGAGATAGTGGTCGAATATACATTAATCAAAACAAAGAAAGCTTAACTACCGATGACCTCAAATATGGCTTGAAAAAAGCTACCAGCAACGGCTTAGCTGTGGCGATTTTCAATTCCTGTGATGGTTTGGGGTTAGCCTCCGAGTTAGAAGCGCTACAGATTCCCCAAATTATTGTCATGCGGGAACAAGTGCCAGATGAAGTGGCACAGGTATTTTTAAAGCATTTTCTAGTCGCTTTTGCCAATGGTGGCAAGTCCTTATATCAAGCAGCGAAGGAAGCAAGGTTAAAGTTGCATGGTCTTGAGGATAAATATCCCTGTGCCTCTTGGTTGCCAATGATTTGTCAAAATGTCGGTACAGCCCCACAAAGTTGGCTAGACTTAGGTCGTCGTCCCACCGAAATAAGTCCCTATCGCGGTTTGTTCGCTTTTCGGGAGGAGGATGCACAATTCTTTTTTGGACGGGAATCTTTCGCTGATATGTTGGTGGATGCGGTGCAAAATCAACCCTTGGTTGCGGTCATTGGTTCTAGTGGCAGTGGTAAGTCTAGTGTGGTGTTCGCTGGTCTGGTGAAGCGTCTGCGGGATTCTGGAAACTGGCATATTATTGACTTTCGACCTGGTTCTAGACCCTTATTTAATCTTGCAACTGCTCTTGCAACTGCCCTTGTTTCCCAAAAGGAACTCCATTTTAGTACAGCCCACCATCAAAAAAAGTCCCAAATCATGCCACCCGTACTTAGTCGCACTGAACGCTTGCGGGAGATTAGAAATCTTGCTAGCGACCTGCAACAGTGTGATAATGGGTTGCGGGATGTCGTGGATAATATCCTCTTTGAAGACCCCAGCCAGCGTTTATTGCTAGTTGCCGACCAATTTGAAGAACTTTACACCCTTTGCCGAGACCCACAAGAGCGCAAAGCTTTCTTAGATAGATTATTGTCAGCAATTAATAATTGTCGTAATTTTACTTTTGTCATCACTCTCAGGGCAGATTTTTTGGGGCAAGCGTTGTCTTATCGTCCCTTTGCTGATGCGTTGCAGTATGCAGACTTAAAACTTGGTCCGATGACGGACGAGGAATTGCAAGCAGCGGTAGAAAAGCCTGCTAAGTTGCTGGGTGTAACAATTGAACAGGGGCTAGTGGAACGCATTCTTTCCACTGTGAGTGCTGAACCAGGGGATTTACCTTTACTGGAGTTTGCCTTAGCTAGGCTTTGGACAAAACAGCTTTCGGTCCAGTTGACCCATGCTGCTTACGATGAAATTGGGGGGGTGGAAGCAGCATTGGCTGGTTATGCTGACCAAGCATATAACCAGCTGAACTTCGAGGAAAAAGAAAGGACGCAGCGAATTTTTATCCAACTTGTGCATCCAGGAGAAGGAACGGAAGATATCCGCCGCGTAGCTACCCGCACTGAGGTGGGTGAGGAAAATTGGGATTTGGTAACCCGCTTGGCTAATGCCCGTTTAGTGGTGACGGGACGGGATGAGAAAACTGGTTTAGATACGGTAGAGGTTGTTCATGAAGCCTTAATACGTAGTTGGGGAAAATTACATCAGTGGATGCAACTAGACCGGGACTTTCGCCACTGGCAAGAGCAGTTGCGGGCAGCAATGCGTACTTGGGAGGCTTGCGGCAATGATGAAGGGGCCTTGTTGCGAGGAAAGCCACTGGCAGATGCAGAATATTGGGAAAGACAACGTTTTTTAGAATTGAGTTCAGTAGAGAGAAGTTTTATTGGGCTAAGTGTGGAATTTCGGGAGCGTGAGAGTAGGAAGAAAAAGCGCGGGCGACAACTGACTATTTTAGGACTGACGAGTGGTTTAGTGTTAGCTTTGATGCTGGCTGGAATAGCTTGGTGGCAAGGGCAGAATACTAATAAGAATGAAATCGAAGCTCTCAATGCCACAACTGCAGCGCAGCTGATATCAAATCGGGATTTTGATGCACTAATCACAAGTTTAAAGACATCGAAAAAACTCAGTAATATCAGCCCTTTAGCATTTATTCTTGACGAAAAAGCTCATACTCAAAAAGAAATTAGTGGTTTATTGCAAGAAGCGGTTTACAAAGTCAAAGAACGCAACAGATTAATAGGACATTCAGATGAAATCATAGATGTTACCTTTAGTCCTGATGGTAAAATAATTGCTACTACCAGTGGAGACACAACAGTTAAACTATGGAGTTTAGACGGGAGACAAATCACAACCCTAAAAGGACACACAGCTTTAGTTCACAGCGTTAGTTTTAGCCTCGACCAAAAAATAATTGCTACTGCGAGTTGGGACAAAACTATCAAATTGTGGACAATCTCAGGTCAATTAATTACTACCATTAATGCCTATGAAAATCCAGTTTACAGTGTGACTTTTAGTCCTAAAAATCAAACATTTGCTACTGCTGATTATGGCGGAAATGTAAAAATTTGGAATCTAAATGGGAAGCAAATCAAAGCTTTTAAAGCACACAATCAGGCGATATATTGTGTCAACTTTAGCCCAGATAGTCAGACTCTTGCTACTGCTAGTGCTGATGGTACAGTAAAGCTTTGGAATATAAACGGTGAAGAATTACAAACATTTAAAGGGCATAAAGATTGGGTTTGGTACGTAAACTTTAGCCCGAATGGTAAGTTGATTGCCACTGCAAGCCAAGATGGTACAGCCAAGTTTTGGAATATTAACGGTAAAGAAATTAAAAGTTTAAATGACCACAAAGATTCAGTAACTAGTGTTAGTTTTAGCCACAATGGTGAAATGATTGCTACTACCAGTACTGATAAAACCGTAATTATTTGGAATAAGAATGGTCAGAAACTGCAAACTCTTATCGGACATAAAAACTGGGTTTGGCGAGCTAGTTTTAGTCCTGACAATAAAATGATTGCGACTGCAAGTAAAGACAAAAGCGTCAAACTTTGGCAGATACAAGGTAAGAAGCTTCAAGTAATACCGGCACATCAAAGTGCTATTTATAGTATTGCTTCTAGTCCAGATGGTAAGCGAATTGCTACTGCTAGCGCCGATAAAACTGTCAAATTTTGGACCCCATCTGGTAAGTTAATTAGCATTTTACTAAAACATAATAGTCGTGTAAATGATGTTAGTTTTGCTCCTAATGGACAGCAAATTGCTACGGCAACTGAAGACGGAACTGTGATTCTTTGGAATAACAAAGCTGAGAAAATTCGCACATTCAAAGGTCATGACGGTTTGATTTGGAGTGTTAAATTTAGCCCCGACAGTCAGAGTTTCGCTACTGCTAGCGCAGATAAAACTGTCAAGCTATGGAACAAATATGGCAAGTTAATCAAGAGTATTGACGGGCACAAAGACATAGTTAATAGTGTTGATTTTAGCCCAGATAGCAAAATGATTGCCACTGCAAGTTGGGACACAAATGCCAAACTTTGGACACGAGAAGGTAAATTAATTAAAACTCTTTCCAGGCATCAAGATGGAGTTCATAGTATCAGCTTTAGTCCTAACGGCAAAATGATTGCTACTGCTAGCGAAGATAAAACTGTTATACTTTGGACAAATAAGGGTGAATTAATCACTACTTTGACAGGTCATGAAGCTGGAGTTTTTCGAGTCAGATTTAGCCCAGATAGCAAGATGATAGCCACGGCTAGCAAGGACTATAATGTTAAGCTTTGGAGTATAGATGGCAAAAAGTTAAAAACTTATCAAGGACATAATGATTCAGTTTTGAGCCTCAATTTTATTCCTAATAGTCATACCCTTGCTTCTGCTGATAATATGGGAAGATTAATTTTTTGGAATTTATATTTAGATTTTGAAGGATTACGAGCCTACGGCTGTCATTGGGTGCATGATTATTTAGAAAATAATCCCAATATTAGCAATCAAGATAAGAAAATCTGTGATGGAATGGCAAGGATGTGACGGGTTTTTTAATAAAGCATAAGGTTCATCCTTATTTACTGGTTTTATGGGTTCGGCTGTTCGCTCTGGTATCAGTAGTGTATTGCTTGCCCTTTACCAGATATACTATAACTTCCTATTAGGAAGCTGGTATAAACTGAAAATTACTAATAATAACCTCTACTTCTTGTAAATCAGTTGGTGGCTGACCTTGAAACAGCCAAAGGTTCATATGTACTCTCAAAGGCTGCTGGGGAATCCTCTCAAGACTATCATCGGGCTGGTAAGACCAAGCGGCTATTTGATTTTCATTATTGTTACTATGACCGTGAAGACTTTGAAATTCTACCTTTTTACTAGTCCAATCGAATCGATGTGTTGTGTAAGTTCCGTTCAGAGAAAAACTGAAGTTATGCCAAGTTCTATCTAGTTCAGTAACACTAGGCCAAACAACAAAATTACCATTTGGATTCTCAGAACTGCTCCACCTTGCTATTTCAATATCTATTTCATTTGTTTCTTCTTTATCTGGAGCCACAGATTCAGGAAAATTGAATAATCCCAATACGATATTTGGGTCAAACTGGTCTATGCGACCAATTACGTAAAATTGGTACTTTCCAAATCCCAAATTCATTGTTGTGTAAATTTCGGCACAGTACCATTTTCCATCTTGTTGAGTAATCTTGAGGTGTAAATAACCATCTTTGTCAATCCAGACATTATCGCTGCTCCAATTGTTTGAACCAGGGTTACCTGTTCCATTACGTCTCACTTGCCACTCATAGCCTGAAAAATTAATAATTTTTGTGTCAGCCATTTTTCTTTCTCTTGTGAATATTGGTGTAAAAAGCCTTATATATCTCCAGTAATTTTAACTCACATCTTGCACCAATAAAAATTGATGGAAATCAAGTAGGAAAAGTACCCATCAGGGTAATACTATCCCACTAAATTGTGTGTTAATGACGTTACTAAAAGCAACTTTGAAACTTTTGTTAAGTTTTGTTAAAAATAGTCATATTTCAGATAAAGAGGTTTTTTATTGACCGAGTAATGTGTAGAGCAACCTCGAATTTGTCCCATTATCCAACTTGTAATATCAATATTAGGAAAAACTATGAGTAATATTTTATTAATTGATGAACATCCTGAAACAAAAAACCTCTTAATGAAATGCTTAAAGACAGCAGGATTTGAGGTGAATATCACAGATAATGGTCTTGTCAATGTTCAGTTAGGACATCAGAAATTATCTACTACCACCGAAAATAAAAAATCAAATACTCAGAAATCCATATTTCCATCTATTCCCCGACTGCGTGAGGTTTTCGAGTTCATTGAATTGAATTATCATCAAAATATTAAACTAAAAGAAGTAGCTCAAGCTGTTGGTTATTCTTCAGCTTATTTGACCGACTTAGTGCGAAGACTGACCGGAAAAACTGTCAATAATTGGATTATTGAGCGCCGACTAGTAGCAGCAAGTAGCTTACTTTTAGAAACTAATTACTCTGTTGAGCAGATTGCTTTAGATGTAGGCTATCAAAATATCAATCATTTTTACTGCCAGTTTCGTGATTACTATAAAAATACTCCGCGTACTTGGAGAGAATCACAGTGTTGTCAAGTAGCTTAGAACCAAACAGAAACAAGAAAATTTAAATAATAGTTATAATTAAGCAACGTACTACTATTTGAAAGTGAAATTATCTCAATTAATAAGGCTAAATAAAGGAGATAAACCTGGTTATAAATTCTTGCAGTAGTGAGTAATTGTTTCGGCAGTTCCTCACTAATTCTTTTTTTATAAGCTTTTTCATATTCATCTATTTCTCCTGAATTAATCAAATACAGCTTATATAGAGAAAAAACTTATTACTACCTACAAATAATTAATTATCGCTTCTATAAGTACCAAAAAATAGTTAATTATCAAACCAATTAGAAAAGAATAGTATTGATATTAAGAAAGAGCAAAGGGGTTAGCAAAAAAGCTAAACCTTGCCTTTTCCAAAAAACTCTATTTATCAAAGGAAAAAAAACATGACTACTATCACTTTAAATCAAGCACAAAGCACAGCTAACACAAGCAACTTGGAACAGTTTTTCCAAGCAGTATTGAGCAACCAAGAACTACAAAACAAACTCAAAATAGCAACCGATTTGGAAAGTCTTTCCCAGATGGCACTTGAGTTTGGTCAAAAGTACGGCTACTACTTTACCATCGAGGAACTACAAGCCGCTACCGCAGTGGAAGCTGCAATAGGTAACTTGTGGCGGACTTTGGATGATTCACGGATGAGGAGTATTGATTTCGATGTGCCTTCCGCAGGTGGGAGCTATTCTACTTGCAGTAATTGCATAGGGCTTGATTAAGAAGGCAGAAGGCAGAAGGCAGAAGGAATCCCCATAAATTTAGGGGAAATAACTGCGGTTGAACATTTCTGTTTGTTTTAGTTTTAGTCAATGATTTTCAGACCAGCCATTAGCTGGCTACCTTAGCAGTAATTGCTGGTCATTATTCTTTATCCAGATTTGTACTTTCTCCCTACCCTGTGCAGCAATATTTAACTACTTCAAGATGGAAATACAAATAAATGTTGACATCAAATAAATTTGCCCTAACTCAATCCGCTCTCACAGATATTGTGGCTCAAGCTAGCCCATTATCCGAACGTCTTAATCATAATTTATTTGGAATTGATGCCACCGAAGCCAATAAAAAAAAATTGAGTGATGAACACCTTAATTACTGGTGTCAGGTAGTTGCTAGTGGAAACTGGGAAAAATTTCAAAAGCGGCTGCGTTGGGCTGGATGGAATATTGATACCGTGCGTTCAGCCACGGGAACAGTGAAAGTTATGGATACTCAAACTCTCCCAGGTTGGGCGACAACCTTAAAAGAAATTATTCAAACTGCTCATGAGCAATCCATCAAAAATCTAAAATTTGAAGCCCCTATTGACCCCAAAAAACCTGTACCATTTGAAGACTTACTACTGCCAGCTTGCTTTGTGGCTCGACAGAAATTACTAACCCGTCTAGGTTTTGATTCATTATCTCCTGACTGTTTACCTTTAGAACTGCTCTCTAAAGAAGCATACTTAGCAATAGAGCGCAGCTTACTCTCCAATTTGCTAAATCTATGTGAAAAAACCCTGGAATTGGAATTTTCTCATTTTCGTCCTCTAGGGGAAAGTTTACTAAACATTCTGCTAAAAGAAACCAAAGCTACACCTAACAAAACTTACTACCAGGAATTCGTACAGAAACTGCTAAAGGATGGACTACTAAGTTTTTTCCAAAAATATCCTGTACTCGGTAGATTAATCGCAACTAGAATTGATTTTTGGGTAGAAGCAACAGCAGAATTTTTGCAATACTTAAAAGCGGATAAATCCGAAATTGAGCAAGCTTTTATTCACTCACAATCAAATGTTGATAGAGTTAGTCAGTCTCAAATAGAGCTAGGAAAAGTTGTTGAAATCAAATCGAATTTATCTGACCTCCATAAGGGAGGACGTTGTGTCATTGCCCTAACTTTTGAGTCAGGTCTAAAGCTAGTTTATAAACCTAGAAATTTAAGTTTAGAAGTTGCTTTTAACGAGCTTTTAGAATGGTGCAATCAGCAAGATGTACTTTTACATTTTAAGATACTTAAGGTACTCAATCGCCCAACCTATGGCTGGGTGGAATATGTGGAACAACAACCTTGTGAGAACGAGGCAGCAGCGCGGCGGTTTTATCAACGGGCAGGAATGCTCCTGTGCTTGTTGTATACCTTGGGGGGGAATGACTGTCACCATGAGAATTTAATCGCCAGTGGCGAACATTTGGTACTGATAGACATGGAAACCCTGATGCACCCAGAACAGAAGCATTTAGAAGATTTTCCACAAGCCACAGTTCAAATGGTTTCTAATGAAAAGTTCTGGAATGATTCAGTTCTTCGCACAGGCTTGCTGCCTTGCTGGGATATTAACAAAGATAACCGCATTGTTTACGATATCAGCGGTCTGGGAAGCATTGACCCACAGGCATCACCCTGGCGTTTACTGCAATGGAAGTCTGTTAATACAGATAATATGCACCAGGTATACCAGACTGTGACGATACCAGTTGCAAAAAATGTGGCTATTTTAAATGGAATGCCTCTATCCCCAAATGATTATCTTGAGGAGCTAGTTGAGGGATTTAGGAAGATGTATCACTTCTTAATTGACAAAAGACAATTCTTGTTAGGAAAGCCTAGCCCTCTGGCAACCCTACAAGCCCAGTCAGTACGTTTTATTTTCCGTGCTACTAAAGTATACGGTATCCTCTTACAAAAAACTTTGACTCCCGAACTTCTCCAAAATGGGATTGACCGCAGCATTGAAATGGATATTTTAGCCCGTGCTTTTTTGACAACAGAGAATCAGCCAAAAGCTTGGTCAATTTTGCACTCAGAACTAAGGGCAATGGAACAGTTAGATATTCCCTATTTTGAAACCAATTCCAACAGTGATAACCTTACCTTTGGACTCGATAGACCAATTGAAGAATTTTTTGTTGCACCCAGTTATAATCAAGTGCTTTCTCGGTTACAAAAACTTGATGAGGCAGATTTAGCCCAACAATTAGCAATTATCCAGGGAGCTTTTTATGCCAGAGTAGCTCGGTCAATCAGCGAATTACCTTCAAATGGACAACCATTTGCAGTTTCGACTCTCTGTAAAGAAGAAGAGCAAAGTCTCTCAGTAAACAGCGAACAATTGCTAGCTTCTGCTGATACGATTGCGGCTGAGATTTATTCCAAAGCTATCGTTGAAGCTGATGGCAGTGTTTACTGGATTGCCTTAAGCTATATTCCCAACGTCGAACGATTCCAACTCCAACCTCTGGATGAAAGTCTTTACAGTGGCAATTGTGGCATTGCTCTTTTTCTGGCAGCTTTGGATTATCTTAGAGGTAGCAGTCAGTATCGCCATCTGGCTTTGGGCGCTTTACAGTATACGTGCAAAGTTTTACAGTCAGACAATGCAGATTTGACTCAAAGATTTGCTAAAAACATTAGTATTGGTGGTGCTAGTGGACTTGGTTCAATCATTTATTCTCTAGTTAAAATCAGCCATTTTCTAAAAGAACCAGCCCTGGTTGAAGATGCCCTCTTATTTGCTAAATTAATTACTCCCGAACTAATTGCTGCTGACCAACAGTTGGATGTGATGGGTGGAGCAGCAGGAGCTATTTTAGGACTGTTGGCACTTTACCACAAAACTGGTGAAAAGACAGTTTTAGACAAAGCAGTAGCCTGTGGTCAGCATTTGCTAGAACATCGGATTAGTATTAATGGTTCCCCTAAAACTTGGAAAAGTTTTGAGAATAAGCCATTAACAGGTTTTTCTCACGGAGCGGCTGGCATTGCCTATGCCCTACTAAGACTTTACTCAGTAACGCAGGACAGCAACTATTTAGAGGCTGCCTCTGATGGAATTGCTTATGAAAGCAGTGTTTTTTCAACAAAAGCTGCTAACTGGCCTGATTTCCGTTCTTTTACTCAACAAAATGGTCAACCGGGTTTTAATACAGTTAGTTGGTGTCATGGTGCTACGGGCATTGGCTTAGGACGGTTGGGTGGTTTGTCGATTTTAGAAACCTCGGAAATCCATCAAGATATAGAAGTAGCATTGCAGACGACTCATTCGTATAGCTTGCAAGGGGTAGACCATCTCTGCTGTGGCAATTTAGGTCGCTGCGAAGTGTTGTTGCTGGGGGCACAAAAACTATCTCGCCCTGAATTGCTGACAATGGCACAACAAAAAGCTGCTTGGGTATTAGCCAGAGCAAAACTTGCGGGAGGATATCAATTGTTTGCTAACTTGCCCAACCATGTATTCAACCCCGGCTTCTTTCAGGGAACGGCTGGCATTGGCTACGAGTTACTTCGGTTGGCATACCCAGAAGCACTACCCTCAGTATTGCTGTGGGAATAAATTCTCTTGATTCATCAGTCATAAAAACCTATTTTCGTTTCCCTTAAATAGGGACAAATAGATGATTTGGGCAGCAAAAAATATGATAAACTTCCCCACGCACATTGGCATGAGAGTTTTCATTCTCATCTTGTTTGCACAACTGGTTTCCCTAATCGGTTCCAGCCTCACTGATTTTGCTTTAGGCATCTGGGTTTACCAGCGCACTGGGTCAATTACCCAGTTTTCCCTAATTATTATATCTGGTGCCCTACCACTGATTGTTGCCTCTCCGTTGGCTGGTGTCTTAGTAGACCGATGGAATCGCCGCTGGGTTATGATTCTCAGTGACTCCGGTGCTGCTTTGGCTACTGGGGCGATCGCTCTTCTCATTGTCACCAATCGGATTGAAATCTGGCACATTTACCTGGCTACTGCTATTAGTTCAACCTTCTATGCCATGCAGGGACTAGCTTATACTGCTACCACCACCCTGCTAGTGCCTAAACAGCATCTTAGCCGCGCTAGCGGCATGATGCAACTAACGGGGTCTGCTACCCAATTAATTTCACCTGTACTAGGAGGAATACTACTGGGAATTATCCACATTGAGGGAATTATTCTATTAGACTTCGCTACGTTTTTTGTTTCTTTAATTACTTTATTTTTAGTTAGATTCCCTGAAATTAATACTGTTAAGACTGATGATACAAAACAAGTGGGCAGAAATTCGCTATTGCAAGAGATTAATTATGGCTGGACTTACATTACTGACAGACAAGGATTGCTAGGATTGCTGATTTTCATGGCTACTAACAGCTTCTTCTTCGCTATCTTTAACGTGCTATTTACCCCATTTGTGCTGTCAATAACCTCAACTAATGTCGTTGGTATCATAGTATCTATCGGTGGTATTGGTTCAGTGGCAAGCAGTCTATTGATTAGTACTTGGGGAGGTTCGCAACAACTGATTTACAGCTTATTCGGCTTTCAATTGCTTGGAGGACTGTGTATTTTATTTATGGGCTTATACACCTCCCTCCCACTCCTCACCCTTTCTATTTTCCTTATCTCTTTTGCTTCACCAATCATCTATGGTTCTAATCAAGTCATTTGGCAAAGAAAAGTTCCACCTGACTTACAGGGAAGGGCTTTTGCAGTGAGAAGTATGATTGGTAGTTTGTTCCGCTTACTAGCTTATCTGGTCTCTGGACCATTAGTAGAAAAAATCTTTCAACCTTTAATGATGGACAATAGTCTAATCGCAGTCAGTATCGGAAAAATTATCGGTACAGGAACTCATGCAGGTATGAGCTTAATATTCATTGTTGTAGGTTGTTGTACTATGCTAACGACTATCGCTGCCTACCAGTATCCGCCCCTGCGGTTAGTGGAGGATAAATTACCAGACATAATACCGACAAGCAAAACGTCCTTCTAAAATCGTGGGGACTAATACAAAAAACCTTTTTTGGTGCGATGACCCCTAGGCTAGGCTGTTGACTTTGATGTTTTTGATGTCAGCTAAATTAATACATTAATACTGTAAAGAACAAGTAGCTAAAAATAATGATTTAGATGAATCCTGTTGTTTAAAACCTTATTTGGTATGAGTTCAAACAAAGTATCATGAGAAAGATTTATCACTTTGGTAGCCCAATCAACTAGTTTCTCAACATTGAAAAAACGACATTGAGACCGTTGTTGAGGGGGAATACCATCAAACTTTGGGATGTTGCAGAGCGTGAAGAAATCGCCCCCCTTACGGGACATAGCAGCTCGGTCGTTAGCGTTAGTTTCAATCCTTTGGGGCGACTGCAATACTACTCGGTTAAGGATTTTTGTAGGTTGGGTTGAGGAATAACGGAAACCCAACAAACTACCGAAAATGTTGGGTTGAGTGGAGCTACCTAACCTACGTATTTTTGGATTTTTGGGCTTAACCGAGCAGTATTGGGGGCGACTGCTGGCTTCCACTAGTGAGGATAAAACCATTAAACTCTGGGATGTGATTGCCCATAAAGAAATTGCTACCCTCATAGGACATCGGGTAGGGGTCAGTAGTGTCAGTTTTAGCCCTTCGGGAAAGCTGTTGGCTTCAGGAAGTTCATCTGGAACTGTGGTTTTGTGGAATTTAGAAATTTTGTCGAAATTAACTCTTGATGATTTAATGGTGCGTGGTTGTGATTGGGTGCGCCGCTATTTGCAGACAAACCCGAATGTTAGCTCTAACGACAAACATCTGTGCGATGGTATTTAAAAGGGATTTTTTATTAGATAAATATAAACTGCATCGAAGTACCTTTAAGAGTACTTTTTTTGATGTGATTCTGTTGTTGGAAAAGCACCCATCAGGGTAATACTATCCTGCTGAATTGTGTGTTAATGACGTTACTAAAAACAACTTAAAAGCTTTTGTTAACTTTTGTTAAGAATGGTCATATTTCAGATAAAGAGGTTTTTTATTGACTGAGTAATGTGTAGGGCAACCTCGTATTTGTCCCATTATCAAACTTGTAAAATCAATATTAGGAAAAACTATGAGTAATATTTTATTAATTGATGAACATCCTGAAACAAAAAACCTCTTAATTAAATGCTTGTCAACAGCAGGTTTTGAGGTAATTATCACAGAAAATGGTATTGTTAATGTTCAGTTAGGACATCAGAAATTATCTACTACCACCGAAAATAAAAAATCAAATACTCAGAAATCCATATTTCCATCTATTCCCCGACTGCGTGAGGTTTTCGAGTTCATTGAATTGAATTATCATCAAAATATTAAACTAAAAGAAGTAGCTCAAGCTGTTGGTTATTCTTCAGCTTATTTGACCGACTTAGTGCGAAGACTGACCGGAAAAACTGTCAATAATTGGATTATTGAGCGCCGACTAGTAGCAGCAAGTAGCTTACTTTTAGAAACTAATTACTCTGTTGAGCAGATTGCTTTAGATGTAGGCTATCAAAATATCAATCATTTTTACTGCCAGTTTCGTGATTACTATAATAATACTCCCCGTGCTTGGAGAGAGAAACAACGTTGTAAACTAGGTTAGAATTCAATGGAATAAAAGTAAATTTTTTTGTTGATTTACCTGTAGTATATCTAGTTATTAAGAGCTAACTTTATAGAATTATCTGGTTATAAATTATTACAGTAGTGAGTAATTGCTTCAGCAGTTGGTTGCTGCTGCTTATTTATATAATTTTATTTATAAAAAAATATTTATTCTATTGAAATCAATTATAGTTTATAGATTAAAATCTTATAAAGACCTACCTAAAAATAATTAATTATTGCTTTCCTGAGTGCCTAAAAATATTTAATTAACAAAGTTATTACGTCAAGATACGATATGTATATGTAGCTAAGTTCTACAACGCTAGAGCAAATTCAACAAGTTTTACCTATTTTTAACAAGGAGAAATACGAATGCAAAACTATACAGATATGTTAACTTCCGGTGCTTTTGATGTTGTGTTTCAGGAGATTGAACGTCAGACGAATGTTGACCGTAACACCTTGAAAGTTATTCGAGCGGAATACAGAGTATGGAGCAATGGTTGTCTTGATTTACAGGGACTAGGAGACGTTTGTTCAGCAGTATTGACTCCAGGCTGGATCGTGGAAGTTGAAGGTAAGAACCAGCGTTGGGTATATCATACAGATCAAACAAGGACATATGTGAAGGAAGCTGGATTCTGGAGCGAATCATCAGGAAATTCCACGTTAGCTCGAGAATGACTTGCAACTTAAGGATAAACCCCTAGTACTCTGCCAACACAAAAATGCTGGGTAGATTATGTAACGGGGTAAAACATGACCAAGTACGGAAAAAATTTAGACCTTCAAAGTTTCTTTGCTGTACTACCAGCACCATTTGTCCATCAATCAAATATAATCATCAAATTCAGGAAAACCGAAAATGCAAGAAATTATTGAAACGCAAGCTGTTATGACTTGCAGCGTAGAGGAAACTCGCGATTGGTATGCATGGAACAACTTGATGCCACCTAAACCCGATGACTTTCATGTTGTGGGTGAGGTGAAAGTGAATGACACGCGAATTGTACCAATGCTTTTCCCGAAAGAACCCCAGGGAATCAATCCCGAAATTCTGATGTTACAACTCGTTTTGATTCAACAGCCAAGTGTTGGGTTGCCAGTCGTCACATGGGTACAAGCACGATATGATAAAGTTCTTTTGAACAGCACCTACAAACAAGTTTGGATATTCTGTGAAGATGAGCAGATTGCAGATATTCCTGTTGAAGATATCTATTAGGATTTGCGTGTGAATATTTTAACTAGAGACCGAGCAAACGTTTCTGCACCACTCAACTTAACGAATGCATTACCGGGACTGCAAGCTCTCTGCTCTGAAACCCTCGGCGATCCTCGTATTTGTATCGCTGTTCTAGATGGTCCCGTTGACCAATCTCATCCGTGCTTTGAAGGCGCAAATCTTATGCAGCTTCAAATTCTAGTTTCTGGTTTTGCCAAGTCTGGATCTGCTGCACAACACGGAACGCATATTGCCAGTATTATCTTTGGGCGACCGGGTAGTTCTGTTCCTGGAATTGCCCCCCGTTGTCGAGGTTTGATTGTTCCAGTGTTTGCAGATGGGCAAGGAGGGTCTTTAGAGCCTTGTTCACAACTCGATCTAGCACGCGCAATTACCCTAGC
Source organism: Scytonematopsis contorta HA4267-MV1 (assembly GCA_019359035.1). Classification (GTDB taxonomy): domain Bacteria; phylum Cyanobacteriota; class Cyanobacteriia; order Cyanobacteriales; family Nostocaceae; genus Scytonematopsis; species Scytonematopsis contorta. The sequence goes on from JAHHIC010000049.1 coordinate 16,335, forward strand.
TGTGGAGCAAGGAGCCAATGTCATTAACATTAGCGGCGGTCAGTTGACTCAATCGGGTGAACCTGATCCTTTCCTCACGAACGCTGTTCAATTGTGTAGAGATAACAATGTTCTCATTGTTGCTGCAACTGGAAACAATGGCTGCGCTTGTCTGCATCTTCCTGCCGCAATCGCGTCTGTACTAGCTGTAGGAGCAATGGATGCTCAATCACAGCCAATGGGGTTTAGTAATTGGGGCGAAGCTTACCAAACAAACGGTATTCTCGCTCCCGGTGAAACTATTTTAGGCGCAGTTCCGGGTGGTGGAACTAGAACGATGAGCGGCACCAGCTTTGCAACCCCTATCGTATCTGGCATTGTTGCATTACTGCTCAGTTTGCAATTGAAACAAGGCAGCAAACCCAATCCGGAAGCTGTTTGTAAGTCTATTCTTCAAAGTGCCTTGCCCTGTCCACAACCGAGTTCAGAGTGTCAACGCTTTTTAGTCGGAAAGCTTAATGTCCCTAGGGCACATACCCTGATTACCACAGGAGAAATTCAACAAATCACAAATTACACACCAGAGGAATTTATGATCCAACCCCAAGAAGCGAACAATGAGATCGAACAATCTCAGCCAAGTAAAGTGATTGAATTCGAGTTGAAACAACCAATACTACAGTCTTCATTGATAGGTGTTCAGGCTGCGGAAGTGAATCAATCAACATCTATAACAACTATGCCAATGGAGGAAAACCCAATGATGATTACTGCTAGCAACTAAACAAATTCTTCAGTGACTCCGTCTGAGTGTGCTTCTTGTAGCGCTGGCAAGCAAATTCAGTTAGTTTATGCTTTAGGAAAGTTAGGCTATGATTTCGGTACTCAAGCACGTCGAGATTCATTTACCCAAGCCATACCTGAAGGGATGAATATACTCGACTATCTCGCACAAAACCCTTTTGAAGCACAATCGCTGATTTGGACGTTGAACCTAGATGCTACGCCCATCTATGCCATCATGCCTTCTGGTGCTTATGCTAGTGTGACTTATGAGCGACTACGCTCCTTCCTGGGCGACGACGAGAACATCGAGCGGGTTTCGATTCCAGGGTATATAGCGGGCAGTGTGAGGCTGCTTTCGGGTGAAATTGTTCCTGCCATCATCCCAGAAGTGCGAGGAATATACGGATGGTCGGTTGCTGCCTTGATTGAAAATTTAAGACAGACTTATCCCACGGGTCCCTCAGAAGAAGAGTATAGCAATAAGATTCGAGAATATTTAGAGCGGATTTATTATGAGTTTCGTAATTTAGGGGTAACACCCCAGGAACGGGCGCTCAACTTTTCCGCGACCAATGCTTTCCAGATTGCCGATGTGATGTCTACTGGTACGGCTGCCGATGTTGGACTGGACACCATTACGGTGGAGAAAAGTCCGATCTGTCGTGCCGATTCTGATTGCTACGATGTTAAATTACAGTTTTTTAACCTACAAGATAGTCGTAGAGCCGGAAAGGTTTATCGGTTCACAGTGGATGTCAGCGATGCGATTCCGGTTTCTATCGGTCGAGTCCGCTCTTGGTCTGTCGCCAGCTAATTCAATCCCCAAGGAGCGATCATGATACAACTTCCCGTTCAAGCTCAACCTGTCTGCCAAAGACTTCCTACGAATGCAAAGGCTGTTTTTGGCGAAGGCTCTAAATCACATATCAGACCTTGAGAATTAGGAAAAACAACATGAAAATTCCAATCCAATCCCAACCAATCATGAGAAACGTCAGTACGCCAAGAATTAACTATGGCACTGCACTAGTTTACCCGGCATGTATCCCATTGAAAGAGCAGTTGGAGGGCTGCGAGGACTGGGCTGGTCGATGCTCAGTTCAAGACGGTTGTCGTGGCTGCAAGCTAGGGGTCGCCCTTCATTGTCTAGCAAACCCCGCTGCCTGCTGTCTATAATTCCAAATTGCTAAGTTTATGCTAGTAGATGCTGTCCCAACTCAGGACAAGGACGGTGTTTGGGATCATCCGAATAGAAAAAACCTACTAGATATGTGAGGGAGGGATTTTCCCACTATTACTTCACAGAATGAACAATCAAACCTAAAACAAGGAGAAACAATCATGAAACTTCGGATTGCGTTAATGACCCCGGCGGATGTGAGGTTATGTCAGCCTAAGTAGTTAAGGGAATAAAGCATTCTTTCGGGCTGTGTCTGCCCGTTATCAGACACGACTTAACCTGTGAGGGAGGAATTTTTCCACTCGTACCTCGCAGAACGAACAATCAAACCTAAAACAAGGAGAAACAATCATGAAACTTCCAATCCAAGCTCAACCAGTTAGCAGAAAAGTAAGCTCTGCAATGCTTGCTAAAAAAGCAACTAATGCTGTCGGTGCATCATCCGCATGTGATGCAGCGTGTGGTTGGGCAGCCGCCGCTTGTACTGCTTCTTTTATAACAACCGGAGGGTTGGGACTTCTGCCCTGCCTTGTCGCTATTGGAGCGGCTAATTGCTATGACTGTGTTGTAGAAATTCTGACCCCCACTAACTGGGGCGGCGGCGGCGGTGGCGGCGGGAGACCCAATCCATACGTACATTGACCCAGATTTGGGCGATTTCGACCTCTACTTGCCAGGGGAAGGCTCTTTTAGGGTGTGTTAACGCACGTGAAACGCACCCCTATCATTAAATTCGGTGGGTTACGCACTTCGCTAACCAGGGCAAACGCACCTTATTTTTAGAATGCTTACAGAGCATAGGTTTCAGCGATTATTTAGTTTTGGTTCATTTTTCTGAAATTCTTGCCCCGCAAGGCTTACAGAATTTAGATGCGTTTGCCCTGGTCTGATAACCGCAACTGTTCCGGTATAGAATGATTTTTACTTGGGGTCACACTTAAAACTACTAGTACGTGAAGGCAGAAGTAAGAAGGCAGATGGCAGATGGCGCAAAAGCTTAGAATAAAAGCTTTTTACTGATTTTGAATGGTAGATTTATTTCCGCCGTACTGTACTAGAGATATTTGCGACATACATTCTGGCAGTTTTTGACCTCTCTTTTCTAAGGGTATGAATGGTTATAAAAATAATTAATTATTGCTTTCCTGAGTGCCTAAAAATATTTAATTAACAGTGTTATTACGTCGAGATACAATATGTATATGGAAGGAAAAATCACGACATCAAACAAGCTAGACAACTCTGAAAAAACCTCTAATTAAAAGATTATTTCTCTGATTAATGAGGTAACTTACCATCCATTAACATTGCCAACTTCAATATCTATCTAAAAAACAATCAAGATAGTGGTTAGCGATTTTTAAAACGCTGACAGTAGAAATATATTTCCACAGGAGAAAACTTATGCGTTATGTCCATCCATTTCAAATGGAATTACATCAACTCGAAAAAGGTGTTTATGTTCCACAAATAAGTAACACGGAGCAAGCACAAGTCCCCACAGCAGTTTGCAGTAAAGATGCTAATCTTCCCACTACCCAAGCTATTGGTGAAGAAGGAGGTGATGGTTTAATCACACAAGCTCTTAGCGAAGAAGGCGATAGTACTACCCAAGCTATTGGTGAAGAAGGAGGTGATGGTTTAATCACACAAGCTCTTAGCGAAGAAGGAGGTGATACCACACAAGCTGTTGGCGAAGAAGGTGGTAATGATTTAATCACACAAGCTGTTGGCGAAGAAGGCGATGGTACTACTGCTGCTCTTGGCGAAGAAGGAGGTGGTATTACACAAGCTGTTGGCGAAGAAGGTGCTACTACCTTAGCTATTGGCGAAGAAGGAGGTGATGATTTGATTTAATCACACAAGCTCTTAGCGAAGAATGAGGTTAGTAATTTGCGAAAAAAAGACTCAGTTCAGAAAGACTGAGTTTGGCAAATATAGCAAGACTAAAGCCGAATGGCACTAAGAAAAGCCTCTTGATACCCCTGAACTAAAGTGAGGGCTAAAAGCTTAAACCCGTTAAAAACGGGTTGTAATTCAAACACAACTACAGTTTTAGTCCGTTTTTAACGGACTTTAGCTTTTAGCCCTCACTTTTGTGAAGGGCAAATCTTGGTGCCATTCGACTGAATCCACTGTCCAAAAATTTAAATTTGTAGTCAGAAATAAGCGTCTAGATTCAATCGCAGAAGCCCTGACTACAAACAAAACTTTGCGACGCTAATACCCATCCTAAGTTCTAACCTACTTAATTGTTGATGTTCTGAATATTGATTAAATTTGAGAAAAATATGAATATTTTAATTATTGGTAATGCTAAGGATATCCACGCCAAACACCTTAAACAAGCTTTAATAAAAGCAGGCGCGACTGTTGATTATTTTGATACTCATTTATTTCCAAGTCAGCTACGCATGTCTTGGCAACCCCACTCTCAAGCTGGTACTATTAAATTTGACCGCAATCGTCAATTAGATATTAAAGATATTCACAGTGTTTTTTGGCGTAATTTTTCTGGCGTTGGCGTTCATTACTTGGATGATTCATCTCAACAAAATATTGCATTGAAAGATTCAATTAGTGCATTGCGAACTTTAATTAAAGCAATTCCATCTCGCTGGGTAAATTCTTGGGATGCTTACGAATTCCACAAAGAGAAACCTATTCAACTATATACTGTTAAAACTTTAGGTGTCAGGATTCCAGATACCCTAATTACCAATAATTCAGAAGAAGTGATAAGCTTTGCCAACGCCTATAAACAAGTTATTTTTAAGCCTGTTTACGGAGGTGCTCATACTCAAAAATTAACAGAATCTCTTTTAGAATCCAAGCGATTAGAATTAGCTTTGAGTATTTCTCCAGTCACTTTACAAGAATATGTACCTGGAACAAACATTCGCAGCTATGTAATTGGTAAATCTGTTTTTTCTGCGGAAATACGTAGCCATTGTCTAGATTTCCGCTCAGACCAAACAGCTGAGTTAATACCCGTTGAATTACCCAAAAATATTCAACAGCAATGTCAAGATATTGCCAAAGCATTATATCTGGAATGGACGGCTATTGATTGGCGTTACAATCATGACGGAGAGTATATATTCCTGGAAGCAAATCCCAGTCCTATGTTTTTACATTTTGAGAAACAAACGGGTTTCCCAATCACAGAAGAATTGGTGAATTTATTGATGAGGTAATTGCAATAGTACAATTTCCCCTTGTGCTGTTATTTGCGCTCGTGTCTGTAAATAAGTCCAATCAAGTCCTTGTAAATCCTGTTCGTTTATCGCTAGCCACCCGGAAAAACCTGTGTCCAGCATAATATCTACAGGCAGTTCTAACCTTTCGCAGTATAATTTGTTCGGGTCTTGAGTTAAAAAAATAGGCTAACTTGCGTGTAATTTGTAGAAAAAATTACAAAGTATTCACAACACCCAGCGCATTTTTACCTAGGATTAGTAATTTGTGGTTGTCCCTGACGATACATAAAATCACTATTCCGCTGCAACCAAAAAGGTAACAAAGCTAACAAAGCAGCTAATACACAGCCAACACCAGAAACAATATAAACAGCAGTTTCCGTCTCATTAATCCGTTGATTAATCTGTGAAATCGACTCCTCAGTTTGGTTAACACGCAATTGAGCAGCAGCTAACTGCTGTTTAGTATTCAACTTAACTTCCTGAATTAAGCCTGTAGTTACCTCTAATTTTTTATCAATTTTATCTAAAGCTGATTGAAAATCTCGAAAGCGATTGTCCCAATTCTTGACTGCAATTTCCAACAAGCTATCAAACTCTCCCGTTTGCTCTTGATTTTGTAGTTCAATAGCAGCGCGGAATTTTTCCCAGCGTTGGTCTATTCTTTGTTCCAGCTTTGCGAGTTGTTCGTCATAATTTCCTTGATTTTGCTGGATATTGTCTAAAATATTTTTTTCTAAAATATTAAAGCGTTCATTTAATTGTTGTTCAGCTTGAGTCAATCTTTCTACCTGGGTTTTAGAATCAGTTTGTAAATTTTTTAATGTAGATTTAGCTTCTTTAATATATTCGGCTAACTTTTGATAATCTTCGTCCAACTCTTGATATTTTTGTGAAAAGCCTGCGAATTCTAACTTGACTTTTGCCAAATCATCTAAAACTTCGTAAGACTCTTGAAACTTACTACGGTAATTAGCTATTTCTTTTTCTAATTGGTCTAATCCATTCAAGTACTCTGGCATAAATTTCACCCCAGTTTATATATTATTTTAACATTAAAAACCTAACTTTAAAATTGCTAGTGCTGGCTTGATATAGTCACAATCATCATTGACTTGACTTAAACTTCTAATTTTCCAAAGTGAAGCTAAAATACGGTAGTGCGAAGATTCTGCACCAAACCTTTGTTTTGCTTCCTTAAGCAAAAATTTAAAACCTTCTCGATTATCCCAAGCACCACCAACTTGAGTTAGCCAGCTAAAAGCCTCTTCAGCATTTAAATTTACTGCTTCTTGATAAAACAATAAAAGACTATCAGCAGGTAGTCCCTGTTTTATGCCTTCTTGGAAGCCAAATTTTAGATACTCAAAAGCTAATTTTGACGAACCATGACGTAACCGAACTAGCGCACCCCCTAAATAAAGTGCAGCTAAATTAGTCGGTTCGCGTTCCAAGCGATTTATTGCACGGGCAAACATGCTAGCTTCTGCTCTATGTTCGATAGTGAATTTTAACACATCTTCCAATATTTGGGCATCAAATCTTTCCAATGCTACAGGAATTTGTTCGACGATGCTATTAACTCTATTATCTTCTGTAAATTCAGCTGCTTCTTCTCTATCAAATTCTAAACTGGGATTGCATACATCGCAAAACTCGCAACGCTGGTTTTGAGCAAGTAAGTCTTTACTATTGTCGTAAATTCCTTTGAGAACTACTCGTCTACAAACAGCTTCTAAATGACATCGAGCATATTCTAGTTGGTTGAAAAGCATTTGATACCGCATTCGTACAACTATTTCATAAATACGTTCTAACAAAATATGTAAAAGTTGAGTTAACACCAACTCTCTGACATTATCAAGATTTTGGTTAATTAATGGGGCAAATACTTTATTGATTTGCGCTTGAGCGTATTTTTCGCTAATATATCTTTGCCGCAGAACTTCCTTTAAACAATTACCAACTTCTTCTAAAGTCCATTGTCTCTTAAAAGATACTTGATATTCAATTTTAGATAAATGAATATATTTCAACGAAAAACCTTGGACAATTCCTAACTGATTAAGCCGATGTAGGGCAATTTGAGTTTGATGATTTTTTATTTCTCCGTTGATAATGATTGTTTCATTTGTAAGTAATTTTTTATAAGTATCTACAATGCTACTAATTTCTTCTGTTAAACCCGGATATTGTTTTCTAATTAATCTCGCTTGATGACCGTAATCGCATAAATGTTTTTCATAATAAGGACAAAGCCAAAAATCATAATTTTGTTTGTTTGCGACACAAGGGGGTTGGACTGCGACACCTGCATCAATATAATCTTTTTGACATTCGGGATGAGGTGGATGTAAAATTAAAGCGATATGCGCGTGCTGATTATCCTGTCCTGCATGTCCTGCTTCTTGGTAATATGCTTCTAAACTTCTAGATAGACTATGGTGAATAATAAATCGAATATTTCGTTTATCAATTCCAAAGCTATACTCCCTAGTTGCTACTAATAAAGAAAAATTGCTATCTCGAAAATCATCCTGTCGCTGTTGAATTAGTCTCTCCCAATTAGGAAATTTCTTTTTTTCTACTGGTGGAAAAAATGCTCCGCATTCAAGACAGCGACAAACTTCTCTACGCTTTTTATTAAATTTTTGTGTCTCGTTTTGAATTACCGGAGAACCGCATCGAGGGCAACAATCTGGAGAACGACTAGCATATGCTTGAATTAAGCTACCATCAATCAAAAGGCGTTGTTTGACTTCATAAGCAATATTATGTACTCCTTCTAAAAAAGTTCTTCTTCCCTGAGAGTCAGCATATAACCCAAAAATTATTCCTGTATGGGGAAAAGGAGGATTTTGATTTCTGGGAAGTAATTCATTAAAGGAAATGTTTAGTGCTTGGGGAATAACTTCTTGAAGTATACGCACTAATATTCCTGGTTTATCTTCTGGTTTTTCGACAACATGTACAGAAAAACTCAGTTCTGGACGTTTACTTTTTGCTAACTCTACAACATTATCATTTGTTAACCCCAAAACTCGCAAAATATCTTTTCTTACAGATTCTGAAGCTGTTGTTGTCAGTGCGATTATTGGTATTGCAATCCTAGAAGCTACTGTCAAACATTCCCGCAAACGGGAAACTTGTAAAGACACTGGATGAAAATCATGTCTTAGTTCGGAAACACACTGTGCTTCATCAACTACTAATGCCCATACAGGTAATTGCTGGTTACTTGCTGCTAGTTCCTCACAGAAAGCTCTAAAATCTGTAATTTGAAACCGTTCAGGTGAAATATATAATAATCGGTAGCGAGCAAATGATAAATCACTCAACTTTGCTCTTCTTTGTGAACTTGACTCTCCATAAATAACTAATTCTACACATTTTAATCCCAATCGCTTTAAAGTATGTACTTGATTACGAATTGATACTCGTGATGGATTAACTACTAATGTTGTGCGCGGTACTAACAATGCACATAGTTGAAATACTAAAGATTTTCCAAATCCTATTGGAAAAATTCCCAATACTGATTCATTTCTCAGTATTTTTCTTATTAGCTCTACTTGCTCAGCTTTAAGTTCGGGGATACAAAAGTAACGACGCGCAAAATAATCAAATACAATTCTATTAACTATAGAAATTGGTTGTAGTGATGGTGGTATTTCCCCTACTTCGGTTGCAAAAGGAACGATAAAACTTTCTAATTGTGCAAATGTATAACTATTATCAACTAAACTATTATTTAACGACTCACCTGTAGAAGTAAAATCTACATTTTCTGGTAATTCATTCACTGTCAGTAAGCGAATAGTTGTTTGATTGGAATCTAGATAATTAGTTGCTCCTTGATAATAGCTAAGTAGTTTATTTACCCCATATTCATCTACTGAACCGACTAAATAAATATCTATTTCTGGTAAAGTTATACTTAACCCATATAATTCTGCTACTTTTTCTATTAACGCAACAGAATCCAGCACCGCTAAACTAAAAGCTGCGACTGTTGGTTTGTAGTCTACTAGTACCAAACGAGAATTACCAGACCTGACCCATTGACACAGCAATGCAAAAGCTACTTGTTGATAAATAGGATATCGTTTGGGAAGTTCTTGTAATAGTTGCTTTAAGCAAGGTAAACCTGTTTCGACAATTTGATAATTTTTGTAACGCCAATTATCTATCCACTCATAATTTCCAACAGTGAATTGCAAAGACTCTTCTAGTAATTTACACTCAATCACTTCCCCAGGATATTCTACAACCGTTTTTAAAACAGCCGTACGTATTGGTATAGGCAAAGAACCCAAAGGTTCCTCATCTGTTATACCCAACAGCGTCGGTCCAGCTAGATGATACACCAGTTTCCAAAGTTCAAAATCACTCAACGCTACGAACCCTTCTTTTGTATATGTAATAACAATTAATTTAATTGAATTTATTATTATATGTTTGCTGATATTTGCTTGACATCTCCGTGGCTGATATGGAATAACTTAGTAAAATAGCCATGTTGAGGTTTGTAATAGGTGTATTTAATCATGGTGTAAACGGTTATTTATTTTAAGTCATTTATTTCCCATCATGAAAATCATAATACAATCGTTTACGGAGTATGTACCTTTATCACTAAAGCTTGAAAATAAAACCCCAAAAGCAAATAGCTGTGTACAACAATACTTAACCAAGAATAATAACGCGGTCTCTTCCTTTCCTTTTCGCTTGATGGAGAGCTTTTTCTGCTGTAATAATCAAGTTTTCGGCTTCTATATCCGGTCGGGGAACAATACTCGCAACTCCTAAACTCACTGTCAACACAGAAGCTGGTAATCCACCGATACCAGGATATTCGCAAGGAATCGCTAAATCTTTGACTCGGTCGCGGATATTCTCAGCAATTAATACAGCCGCTGTTGCGTCTGCTACTACAAGTATCGCGAATTCTTCACCACCGTAACGAGCTAGAAAGGCTGAATTTTGCTCAGAATTTTGACTTTTACCTGGAATATTATTGCCCGGATTTGGTAAACCGCTATTTCCAAAAGGACGTTTGACGCATTTCCTAATCACATTGGCTATTTGTCGTAAACAGTCATCTCCTGCATTACTCCCATAACTTTTGTTGTAATATTTTAAATAATCAATATCGCATAGTATTAATGATAAGGCTCCCTGTTCCCTCTGGCAGCGCTGCCATTCAATTTGTAAATAATTATTAAAATAGCGACGATTCCCAAATTGAGTCAACTCATCCAACGTTGAAAGAACCCGTAACTGTTCGTTTTCTCTCTCTAACTCTTCCACACGAGAATCACTTTCAGTCAGTTTTTTGCCTCCGAGATGTTCTCTAAAATAAGAACGATACAGCTCATTCAATACAGTCGCTCGGTCACCTGACAAAGAAATCAGTCCCATATTCTGCAATTTGTAGGCTAGTATCGGTTCTAGCTTTACAGGAATAGTGCTATTAATCACCTCATAAAAAGCAGCAGCTAACTCAGATTCTTCTCGTAGAGCTATGACATACTGCCTTAAATACTCATCATAAATACTGCCTCCATATGGTGCTTTTCGCAACAGATTACTGAGGTTACCTTCTAACCCACCCTTACCTATAAGATGATAAAAAGTCAAGCGAGTTAAATAAGGATGTCCCCCAAGCATCTTCATTAAACTCTCAACTTCATCACCACCACTCCAATCCAAACCATGACGTTGTGCTAAATCCCGTACCTGTGCTTTCGTGAACGACGGTAACACCAATGGTAAACCAGCGTTAAATGCGGATTGAGTTAATCCCAAAGAAACCAAAATTTCTGTTGAGTAGCTTAATACCAAGCGAATCTTTCGCCAAATTTCCACCCGTCTAGCTTGCTCGTGCCAAGAACGCAGTAAAGACAAAAATTCACCAGCAATTTCTGGATATTCAAAAATCCAGTCTACTTCATTCAAAACCAGCACCAGAGGATTAGAGGCAGACGACAGCAAATAATTTTGAAAATATGTTGTGCAGCTCACCTTACTACCCATGTCCTCATCCCAGTAATCATTCAACTTGGGTAACAGCTGCAACTCACGACTGACATTAGCACAAAACCAGCGCAAAAATTTGTCCAAACTGGCAAAAACAACTTTGTCTGCTTGTTGAAAATCTAAAGCCACAGTACGGTAACCAAGATTTTCTGCTTCCGCTAAAATACGTAAAATTAAGGAGCTTTTTCCCATTCTTTTGGGTGCTTTGATACAAATCAAACTTCCTGGCTCAGCGATTTCTGCATATGCTTGCTCCTCAATAGGTGGACGAGCAATATATAATCGAGACTCTAATGATACTGGACCACTCGGAAATTCTAAGGAAATCGCAGTTTTGGTTCGATTAAACTCTTTAATTAATTGTTGCTGTGTTTTCGTTAATTTTCTGTGTTCTAATATGGTGCGGAAATTAACTTTATTAATCGGTTCTTGCCAAAATTCACTTAACAAGTGCCATAAACTTGAAGCTACTTTTCTAACACGCTCTTCTCCGTAGTGAGCATCTGTAGCTATACTAGTATAAGTTTTACCATCCCATGATGAGCGCAAAATATTTTCTTGCAAAGGCGTTAAGCCATTTGGTTGGGTTGCCTTAAGTAGGAGTAGGATTTCATCTATTGTCATCTCGTATTAATTCTACAAAGTATTTTCTCTAAGTAAAAAATTATGCTCTATTAACTATTGTTAATGTAGCCTCAGCTTACACTACTTAGAAAGTAGTAATTTAAAATCAGCTACAGTTACAATATTGACTTTTTTACAAAAATATGAAACATTTGCTATACGCATTTTTCAAAATTTATCCTTACTAGGTTTACTGTATTTTTGCATCATTTAGTTGTAAATTAAAATACACAAAAATTTTTATTCAATCGACATTAAAAAAGAATTATAGTAAAAAAGTAGCCAGATGTGTAGAGTAGATGACCTAAGTGTTCACAATTGAGAGCAAATTGTTCCTTTTAACTTTTGACTACCAGGATTACAACTAGTAGAAGTGATTGATTCAGTTTTCTATTGTCCGTGAAAAAAGTTAACGTCGTGTTAACGTTCTCGAACTTTCTGGACTTCCGATTTCAGGGTGCTTATGAGGGCAAATAGCTCAGGATACTTCCTTAACGTCACAGCACCTATGTACATTAAAAAAGCAGCTACCCACAATCTGAAAGCTCAACTGTCACCTTCAAGCAACCAGCAACAGCCAATGCAAACAGTCTCACCTGTGTTACATTTATGCGAAAGTACACTACCGACTGTCGAAGCGACTTTAACAGCAAGTGGTTTGGGATTGTGGGATTGGGATTTAATTACAGATAAAACATATTATGCTCCTTCATGGAAACAAATGTTGGGGTATGAAGTCGCAGAAATTGTTGATAATCATACATCCTTTGAAAAACTTGTACACCCAAAAGATTTACCAAGAGTAATAAAAGTCCTGGAAGACTATCTCCAAGGACGCACACCAGTCTACGAAGTCGAATTTAGAATGTTAACTAAATACGGTAAGTGGAAGTGGATTTTTGATACAGGTAAAGTCTTTAAGTGGGATAGCTCTGGTAAACCCATACGTATGACTGGAACTCATAAAGATATTACTAGCGAAAAAGAAAAAGAAGAAATTCTCCAATTACAAACTCGTCAGTCAAAGCTGATGTTGGCTGTTTCTGAGCGTATTGCCTTTTCTTCTAAACTAGAAGTGGTACTGCAAACTGTAGTAGAGGAAGTGCGGGAATTTTTCCAAGCTGACAGAACACTTATTTATCGTTGTCGTCCAAATAATAGTGGTGTGGTAGCTTTTGAATCACTAGGATTTGGAGTACAACCGCTCAAAGGTTTGGACATTGCAGGTAAGTGTTTTAGCGGTACTGATATTTCTGATTACCAGCAAGGTGACATTAATGCTATTGATAACGTTATTACAGCTCCTCTAAATTCTAACCAACTTGATTCATTCAATCAATTTGCAGTCAAAGCCAGTTTAGTCGTCCCCATTCTCCTAAAAACAGAAACCGAAAATCCTTCTTTAACAGAAAATCGCTTATGGGGAATGTTACTTGTCCACCACTGTAATCACTCCTACTCTTGGAAAGAGTTGGAAATAAAAGCCCTGCAACTTCTGCGAGTGCAAGTAGCCATTGCCATTAAACAAGAAGAATTAGCCGAACAACTCCAATGGTCCAAGGCTCATAATCAGGAAATATCCTTAAAGCAAGAAGTTATCCTGGAAGACTACAAACAAATTAAACAGCAGCTACTGCAAAACGAGAAAATAGCTATTCTTGGAGAACATGTAGCAGAAGTTACTAACGAAATTATTAATCCTGTTAACTTTATAGACAAAAATCTCCTTTTTGTTAGTGAATATGCTGAAGACTTCATCCGTATTTTGGAACTTTATCAACACAGCTATCCTAAACCAGTAGAACAAATAACCTGTCAACTAGAGCATATTGACCTGAATTGGATGAAAACAGACTTCGTAAAACTACTGTGGTCAATGCGTGCTGGTTCTGAGCGTATTAAAGAAGTCGTCGGTGCTGTAAAGAACTATTCTCAGAAAGATGACAACCAAAAAACTGCTGTTAATATACACGAAGGAATAGAAAGCGTGTTGCGAATTTTGCAGCACCGCTTAAAAGAACAACCAGAAAAGCCAAGGATTCAACTCATTAAAGAATTTGGAGACCTACCATTAGTCGAATGTTACCCAGGTGAGTTAAATCAGGTATTCATGAACATTTTGACTAATGCGATTGATGCTTTGGAAGAAAAAATGAAGTTCGATTTTTCTTTCCTTCCCCAAATTAAAATCCGTACCGAAATAGTTACTAGTCATTTATCGTTAATCAGTTGTAGCGAAAATAGCGGAATTAACCAGCGACCATCGGCAAAGCAAAAAGTAGTGATTCGTATTTCTGATAACGGTAAAGGTATATTACCTCACATTCAACGACATATGTTTGAAGCATTTTTTACCACTAAGCTGGGAGGAAAAGGTAAAGGGTTAGGACTGTCAATTAGCCAACAAATTATTGTTGAACGACATAATGGAAAACTAAAATGTAACTCAAGATTAGGTGAAGGTACAGAGCTTTTAATTGAAGTAAATACACCAGTAAGACATTTTGCTGATATCAGAAAACACGCTAGTTTCTGAATTTAAGTGTAAAACCCTTGTAGAGACGTTACATGTAACGTCTCTACATTTTTGGGTTGATAGATTAAATTTTATTATCTAAATAATATTGTCAGGATTTCTTTTTTTGACTAAATAAACTTTAATTTCCTAATTAGGAAATTTTCAAGTTTAACCAACTTTAATTTCCTAATTTGGCAATTTTCAAATCTAATCAACTTTAATTTCCTAATTTGGCAATTTTTATATTATTTTATATTCATGTATTAGTTATATCTCAATTCATTTTGTGTAGCTAAAACCAAGTATCATTTATCTAAAATTTATACTGGTTGATATTATTACATGATTTTGCCAAAAAACTATATAAAGCTTGTATGATAACTCTGCTAAAGTATCATTTTATTCTACAAAAATTTAATAGCTATTCTAATTAATATTTTTAACCGAAAAAATCGCATTCTCCGGTTATCAATAAGTATCAATTTATTCAACGAAATAACTATTTTTAGGGTTTTTATTCCAAATGAATTTGTAGAATCACTATACACTTCACATAAAATTCATTAAACATTTATATTTTTTTTAAACTGTAATAAAATAATATTGAATTACATATATAAACTGTGAATGTAGGATATGAAGTGTTCCCCCATGACTCGACAAATTTTTTTTCGTGTATTTAGACAGTGAAGAACAATGAATAACAAACAGTTGGAAGAGATTATCACAGCAATTCTTACCAGACAGTATTCGTGGGCTTGTGTTCTGATGTTGCGTTTTCATGGGTACGACCCATTACACTACATCCCCTACCGCACCTACATCCGATTACTTAAAAAAAATTACCAACTTGACCAAGAACAGCAGAGTGATACTGACAGTAGAAAGATAGATTTTCTACCTTTGAAATCATCCAAAGTCGGTTTTATCGAAAAGAAGGTCGATAGCGATAAATACAAGTCAACCCCTATTCCTGTGGGACAATGCAGAGTAACTGGTTGAGTTAACTCTCGCACCAAGAACTTTAGCCAAATTCAAGGCAATTGATTCTACAATTTAAACAATCAATATATGGTGCAATGTCTTGTGCCGAAGCTCTATGGCGGGTATAAAAACTCGCCATTCGCTATTGCTGCTATTCTTTTTTTAAAATAGTGTAACCGCAAGATTTATTGACCAGTATGCTTAAAAACCTGGTTTTATTATGTCACTTGGATGTTATCTAGATGTTATTTCATCTTTCCATCAGAGTAATGAAATTATAATATGGGAACTCTAATAAAGCAAGTCCTTGTGTGACGGAATTTTTACTGAATATTTTCTCTCTTATGAGTGATAAACTGATAATTTTAATACCTATTAATACCGATTAATACTAATTAACCCCAAAATATCTATGACTTCAACTTCTACAGTTCCTCCCAGAAGTAAAAAGCTTCCCACTCAAGCAATAGGAGCAAAGATTTTCCACTCTTGTAACATTATTAGTTTGTTCGTGATGTTAACAAGCGGACTACAAATCTATAATGCTAATCCAGTATTTGGTGGACGAGCTGGGTTACATATTCCCTCTATATTTACTTTGGGAGGTTGGCTTGCAGGAGGTAGGCATTGGCATTTTGCAGCAATGTGGCTTTTTTCGCTAAATTTAGTATGGTATGGGATTTACATTTTAGTTACCCGTAGATGGCGCCATCGATTCGTGGGTGCAAATGATTTGAAGGCTTTGCAAAAAACTCAAAACCCCAAAAGACTGGTTTATGCTTGGCATCGAATTGTTTATACCAGTATTATTCCTATCTTGTTATTGTCGATTTATACAGGTATTGGCATGTATAAACCTGCTCAATTCCCCTGGATTGTGGATACTTTTGGTAGTTGGCAGGCTTTGCGTATAGTACATTTTTTCTCAGTCCCATTAGTCATTTTATTTGTGCTTCTTCACGCTTGGTTAGGTAAAAAAGCAGGAGGACAGGAGTTGACGGATTCTATGCTTTGGAAGGGGAGTGGGGAGTAGGGAGTGGGGAGTGGGGAATAGGGAGTGAGGAGTGGGGAGTGGCAGTGGTTTTAATTAGTTACCAATTACCAATTACCAATTACCAATTACCAATTACCAATTACCAATTACCAATTACCAATTACCAATTACCAATTACCAATTACCAATGAGCAACTTTAAATTTACAAGACGTAACTTCTTACAAATTTCTGGATTATCTGGTACTAGTTTACTTCTGGGTGGTTGTGGTATACCGATTGGGGAAGGTCTTGTTGGTGTTGTTTCCCAACCTTTAAACGAAAAGGTGGAAACTTTAATATTTAAACCCCAAACACTTGTACCAGAATTCTCCACTAAAGATATCGAACCAGAAGGCTTAATTGTCAATAGTTTTCGGGGTAATCCAACTATTGACCCAGCTAATTATCGTTTAGTTATCGATGGAGAAGTAAATAATCCTTTAAATATAAGTATGGCTGATATTCAACAACTGCAATTAACTTCAATGATTATTCGCCATGTTTGTGTCGAAGGTTGGGCAACTATTGTACAGTGGGGTGGTGTCCGCTTACGAGATATTGTTGCTCTTGCTTCACCCAAAGAAAATGTTAAATTTGCTTATTTTGAATCTGCCGATGGCTATTATTCAAGTTGGGATATTGCTTCTGCTACCCATCCCCAAACTTTATTAGCTTACCAGAAAAACGGTGAAGCACTACCACGAGAAAACGGTGCTCCTTTGCGTTTAGCTTCTGCTGTTAAACTTGGCTATAAACAAAGTAAATGGATAACTCGCATTACTTTAGTTAGCCAACTGTCCCGTTATAAGGGATACTGGGAAGATATGGGTTATGAATGGTTCGCGGGAATTTAGGACGTTTTAAGTTTTGAGTTTTGAATTTTGAGTTTTGAATTTTGAATTTTGAATTTTGAATTTGTAGTTTGCTCTCCCACTCCCCACTCCCAAGCATGAACTTTTCACTTTCTAAGTTGCTTCAGTTATTAGTTATAACGCTAATTTTCCCTTTATTTTTTCTCAATGGTTGGTTATTATTTCGACTTGTTCAATATTTTCACCCGATAGTCACAAACCTGATTATGGCAAGTTTGTTGGCTTTCATTTTAAACTACCCGGTTTCGATTCTCCAAAAAAGAGGAGTTAAACGTGCTTTAGCTGTAGGTTTAGTATTTATTTCCACCTTGCTGATTATAATTGGCTTAGGTATTACGCTACTCCCAATAATTATCAACCAATTTAATGAAATCGCTAAAGAATTACCTCAATGGATTGATTCCAGCGAACAAAAACTGCTACTTTTAAATAATTGGGCCGTTAATCAAGGATTTCAATTTGATTTTAGTCATCTGGTCACTCAACTAACAGATAAATTGCCACAAGATTTAGAGTTTTTTGGAGATAGACTTTTTAGCATAATATTGGAAACAATTGATAGTATTTCTGAAGCGCTAATTACAGTTGTACTGACTTTTTACCTGTTGGCAGATGGGGAAAGGATTTGGAAAGGTTTATTCAGAAAACTACCTTGGAAATTTGCTACACAGATACAGAATTCTATTCAGAAAAATTTCCAAAATTTCTTAATTGGTCAAGTCGCTTTAGCTTTTTTGATGGGTGTTTCCCTGACGGTATTATTTTTAATTTTGCAAGTTAAATTTGGTTTGCTATTTGGTTTAGGTATAGGAACTTTAAGCTTAATTCCCTTTGGTGATGTTGTTGGTCTCGCTTTAATCACTTTAATTATCGCTTCACATAATTTTTGGCTCGCAATTAAAGTTTTGGCTTTTGCTGTCGTAATTGACCAGTTAATCGACCAAGCAATTGCACCACGACTTTTGGGTAGCTTTACTGGACTTAGACCTATTTGGGTACTTCTTTCTTTAATTGTTGGTACTTATGTTGGTGGGTTGTTGGGACTTTTGATTGCTGTGCCTTTGGCTGGTTTTATTAAGGATGCTTTTGATGATTGGGGTGAGGTTTCGGATTACTTGGAAAAAGTGGTGGAAGGTGAGGAATTAGAAACAAATATTAGCTAAAATATGGTCGTCCCTACACCTGAAACCCCACCCCCAACCCCCTCCCCGCGTGCGGGGAGGGGGCTACGATTTTTGTTAAGGAACATAAATAATTTAAAATCATCTATGAAAATTCAAATATTGAGCGACCTTCATATTGAATTTCAGCCTTTTGATATACCCCAAACAGATGCTGATGTTGTTGTTCTAGCAGGTGATATTCATTTAAGAGAAAAAGGAATTATTTGGGCAATTGAAAATATTTCTAGCAAACCAGTAATTTATGTATTGGGAAACCATGAGTACTATGGTAGTGCTTATCCAAAGCTAATACAAAAACTCAAAGATTACTCACAAGGAAGTAATGTACATGTTTTAGAAAATGATTTATTAAAAATTGAAGATATAACTTTCCTTGGTTGCACCTTATGGACTGACTTTGAACTTTTCGGTAGTCCACGTATTGCTGGTTATGAAGCTAGTCAGATTATGAATGATTTTAAAAAAATTAGAATTAATCCAAAATACTCAAAATTAAGGTCAATTGACGCAGCTGCAATATGTAAAAAATCAATCAATTGGCTAAAAACTAATTTACATTCTGATATAGGAAAAATTGCGATAATCACACACCATGCTCCAAGTCGAAAATCAGTCCCAGCGCAATTTAAAGAAGATATTTTAAGTGCTGCATATGCTTCAAATTTTGATGATTTTGTCTCAGAATCTGGCGCTTTAATATGGATTCATGGTCATATACACAGCCAACTAGATTATAAAATTGGCTCAACCCGTATAATTTGTAATCCACGCGGCTACCCGGATGAGCCAAACAAATTTTTTAATCCACAGTTAGTGGTAGAAATGTAGTGCGAGCATCTTGCTCGCTTCTTGAAAAAAAAGCCTCGCTTCTTGAAAAAAAAGCCTCGCTTCTTGAAAAAAAAGCCTCACTTCTTGAAAAAAAAGCCTCACTTCTTGAAAAAAAAGCCTCGCTTCTTGAAAAAAAAGCCTCGCTTCTTGAAAAAAAAGCCTCGCTTCTTGAAAAAAAAGCCTCGCTTCTTGAAAAAAAAGCCTCGCTTCTTAAAAAAAAGCCTCGCTTCTTAAAAAAAACCCTTAGTAAAACTACCAAGGGTCAAATAGTGAATACCATCTCACCAAATATTTGCCAAAGAATCTCCTCAATAACTCCCCGATATTAAGCAGGGCGATTTGAGTAGTTTTAAGATGTTACAGCAAAAACGGCAAAAGGTGTATAAACCTTAGCCCACAAACACGAACTCAAAAAAATAGCCTGCGTAGGCAGGCTTTGTTCGTGTACCCCCACCCTTCCAGGGTGAGGACATCATCAATAAAATTAGGAAGCAGAAGCCAAAGCTAACTCTTGGGGTTGTGACTTAATCACCTTAGTTTGGCCATCATCATCAACATCGATAATTACCGTATCTCCCTCGATAATTTGGCTGGATAGCATAGCTTCAGCAAGGGAATCTTCCAGCAGTCGCATAATCGCACGACGTAAAGGTCTAGCACCATAGCTGGGGTCATAACCTTCTTGGACTACACGGTCTTTAAAACGCTCAGTTACTTCCAGGACAATTCCCTTCTCCATCAAGCGCTTACCCACATCTTTCAACATAATGTCAGCAATTAGCTTGACTTCTTCTTTCTTGAGTTGAGTAAAGACGATAATTTCGTCGAGACGGTTCAAGAACTCTGGACGGAAGAAGTTTTTCAACTCCTCATTTACCAGATTGCGGATGCGGTTGTAACTAGCTTCGGCTCCGTCTTCAAAACTAAAGCCAAGACCACCACCACCTTTTTCAATCACTTTAGAGCCAATGTTGGAAGTCAAAATAATCAGAGTATTTCTGAAATCAACTTTCCGACCTTTAGCATCAGTCAAGTGACCGTCATCCAACAATTGCAGCAACATATTAAACACATCGGGGTGCGCTTTTTCGATTTCATCGAACAGCAACACAGTATATGGTTTGCGTCGCACAGCTTCTGTCAGTTGCCCACCTTCGTCGTAGCCTACGTAACCAGGAGGTGAACCAATTAACTTAGAAACAGTGTGTCGTTCCATAAACTCGGACATATCTAAGCGAATCATCGATTCTTCAGAACCGAAGAAATACGCTGCAAGTGATTTCGCTAATTCAGTCTTACCAACCCCAGTTGGACCAGAGAAAATAAAACTAGCAATAGGTCGGTTGGGGTTCTTTAATCCCACCCTAGCGCGACGAATTGCACGAGAAGTTGCTGATACTGCTTGCTCTTGACCGATGAGTCGTTGATGCAAAGTATCTTCCAAGTGCAACAACATCTCAGATTCAGACTCAGTGAGCTTATTAACTGGCACACCTGTCCAAGAAGCTACGATTTGGGCAATATCTTCCTCGTCTACAACGGGAGTGTTGACAGCTTTATCGATTTGTGCTTCAGCTTGGAGTTTACCTTCGATTTCTAACTCTTGGTCACGCAGTTCTCTAGCTTTTTCAAAATCTTGTGCTTTTACGACATCATTTTTCGCTCTACTAACCGCAAGTAGTTGCCGCTTTAGCTCATTGCTGGCTGTATTCCGAGAAGCACGCAAACGCACGCGAGAACCAGCTTCGTCAATCAAGTCAATTGCTTTGTCTGGTAAAAAGCGGTCACTAATATAACGGTCAGATAAATTAGCTGCTGCTTCCAAAGCTTCGTCAGAAATTTTTACACGATGGTGTTGTTCATAAGCTGAACGCAAACCATGTAAAATTTCTATAGTCTCTGGAACAGAAGGTTCGCCTACCATAATTGGCTGGAAACGACGTTCGAGAGCCGCATCGCGTTCGATGTGCTGACGGTACTCATCAAGGGTGGTAGCACCAATACACTGGAGTTCGCCTCTTGCAAGCGCCGGTTTCAGGATGTTCGCAGCATCCATACCACCTTCGACACCACCAGCACCAACCAAGGTATGAACTTCGTCAATCACCAAGATAATGTTGCCTGCGGAGCGAATTTCCTCCATGATTTTCTTTAGGCGTTCTTCAAAGTCACCCCGGAAGCGAGTCCCTGCAACCAGAGAACCCATATCCAAGCTCATAACCTGCTTGTCAAGTAACAACTCAGGCACTTCTTGATTAACGATACGCTGAGCTAAACCTTCAGCAATAGCAGTTTTACCTACACCAGGCTCACCAATTAATACTGGATTGTTCTTAGTGCGGCGTCCTAAAATTTGTACAGTCCGCTCAATTTCTTTGGCACGACCGACCACGGGGTCAAGCTTACCTTCTTTAGCTTTTTGAGTAAGATTTGTACCAAATTCTTCTAAACTTAACTTTTGGTTTCCACGTCTGGAACCAGAGCTACTGCTACCACCACCAACAGGTGTAGCCTCACCCAGACGACGAATAACAGCAGTACGGATTTCTTGTAAATCTAGCCCGAGGTGTTCTAGTACCTTCGCAGCCACACCTTCACCGGCAGTTGTTAAACCTAAAAGTAAATGCTCTGTGCCAATGTAATTATGTCCTAAAGCACGAGCCTCTTTAAAAGCCTGCTCGAAAAGAGTCTTAGCTTTGGGTGTAAATGGAATTTCTGGGGGTAAATAACCTGAACCCCTACCTATAATAGTTTCGACTTCTCGACGTGCATCTTTAAGAGTAACGCCCAACTCGGACAGCACTTTGGCAGCAACCCCATTCCCTTCTCCTATCAAGCCCAGGAGAATTTGTTCAGTTCCTACGAAGTTGTGTCCCAGACGACGCGCTTCCTCCTGGGCGAGCATAACTACTTTAATAGCTTCGGAAGTAAAATGTTCAAACATATGGCGGGTCATTGCTCCCTTGCTGCTGGGCTTCGGGCAAAATCTCTTTCACCCTAACCTGAACTTTTGTTTACTTATCTTAAGGATAATGTATCTTTAGTTTACGCTACTTGGCAGTAGTGAGAGCCGTATGCATTGGGGTAGGGTAGCCGTCTTTTATTTTTGGGGAGTGGGGAATGGGGAATGGGGAGTGGGGAATGGGGAGTGGGGAGTGGGGAATGGGGAGTGGGGAAACAACCAACAGCCAACAGCCAACAGTCAACAGCCAACAGTCAACAGCCAACAGTCAACAAACAAATGAGCAAAGACCAACTACATCCTTTATATAACCGCGACCGCCCGATTGTGAAGAGTCTTTTTTCTCAAGAGGCGACTAATTTAAATTTAGCTGAATTGGCTAGGCTGCGTATTCGTTATCATGGCTTCCCTGGTGCGCGAGATATTCAAGAGGATTTGGATGCGATTATGCAGCAGTGGGGACTCACGGAAGAGAGACTTTTTGAGATGACCCGTCAAATTCATGAGAAAGGGGGAATTTACGAAAGTCGGGGTAAAAAAGAAGAAGAAGACTGGAATTAGGGGTTAGGGGGTAGGTTGTTTGTTAACATTGATACTTCTAAAACATCCTCTAAGTAGTTCCTCATAAAACTCATAAATAAAAATGCTGACTATATTAGTTGCTCTGCTAGCCTTTTATTTAGCCTGGAATCTAGGAGCCAATGACGTTGCTAACGCGATGGGAACTTCCGTCGGTTCAAAAGCAATCACGTTAAAACAAGCACTAGTCATTGCCGGAGTACTAGAATTTACTGGCGCTATACTATTTGGGCATGAAGTATCCAAAACTTTAGCGACCGATATCGCTAATCCAGAATTATTTGCCAATGCACCCCAACTTTTAGTTGCTGGCATGATTTCTGTACTTATAGCCTGTGGTCTATGGTTACAAATTGCCACCTCACGGGGTTTACCTGTGTCCTCCTCTCATGCTGTTGTTGGTGCGATTGCTGGATTTAGCTGGGTGGCTTTAGGCTTTGGTGGAATTGATTGGTCCTCAATTGGCATAATTACTATAGGTTGGGTAATAACCCCGGTAATCAGCGGTATAATAGCCGTCTTGTTATACAGTCAAGTCAAACGTTGGATTTTAGACCAGCCAAATCAATTAATACAGTTGAACGAGTGGATTCCCTGGTTGAGTGTAGTTCTGTTAAGTATTTTTGGTGTCATAGTGCTGCCAAGTTTGACCCAACCAGTCACAAATCTTTTAATAATTAAATTAGGTATAAATATACCAAATCATGACCTACCTTTATTAGTAGGTGCTATTGCAGCTTTTAGCATCAGTATTTATAATTGGCAACAATTAGAAACATCACAACAAAACAGTTCTCCCCTATCCCCCTCATCCTCCCTCTCCACTCCCCACTCCCCACTCCCCACTCCCCTAGAAAAAATATTCGCCAAATATCAACTCCTAAGCGCATGTTTCGTTGCTTTCGCTCACGGTTCCAACGATGTAGGAAACGCCATAGCACCTTTAGCAGCCATTGTTTACGTTAGTAAAACTGGTAGTGTTCCTGGTGATGACATCACAATACCCGTGTGGATTTTAATCCTTGGGGGTGCTGGAATTGTTTTCGGTTTAGCTGTTTTTGGGAAAAAAGTTATCACCACTATTGGCGAAAGCATCATACCTTTACAACCCAGTAGTGGTTTTTGTGCCGAACTTGCCTGCGCTACCACCATTCTACTTGCCTCCCGTTTTGGATTGCCCGTTTCTACATCTCATGCACTAGTTGGTGGTGTAGTCGGAATTGGACTAGTGCAAAATCCTAAATCAGTTCAATTTAAAACCCTCCAAGGAATAGCCTTAGCATGGTTAGTAACAATTCCTATCAGTGCCATTCTCAGTGCTGTTATTTTTTCTGTCCTAAGTAATGTATCCCTAATACCCAAAATGTAGAGACCCGATATATCGCGTCTCTACCTTAACCTAGGTATAGATAGATGTAACAAAACTCATTTGTTTCAGTATAAATACTTTCTGAAAATTTACTTCATTATTTGAATGTTTTAATTTTTATACATATTTTTTCTACGTAAAGCTTCCGATGCTACTGAAGAAAAAAATAGTGCAAAGTATAAAAGAAGTCTACTGTTAATTATGTAGCCAAAAATTAAACATAACTTTTTTTACGGACTATAAACTGTAGCATTTCGTAAGCAAAAATCAATTTTTTGACTGATTAAAAAAAAATTAAACAACGGGACAAGAGACCTCTTGTCTTAGTTTATTCTGGGAAAATCTTTTTAGATATGGGGTAACCTGACATATGTATATTCATGCTTATAACGATTCTTCCACAGATGATGATGTAATTGAATATTCTAATGAACCAATTAAAAAAAAGTGGCGAAATGTGATGGAACTATTGGTGATAGAGGAAGTCGAGGAGCAAATTAAATTATTACCTCTAAAAGTTTCTCAACACATTAAAGTCCATGAAGTTATAGCCTATGCGTTGAATCGTCTACCAGGTTTATACGCTACAAGCAAACGCGGATGGCAGCGTCAGTGGCATAATGGTAAAACTGAGTACCACCATAAAATAGCGACAGCTGTGCGACAAGGAATAATAGCTGTTCAAAGAGATTTGCTACGGGACGATGTTCCTTTAGGTTTTGAGGAAGAAAATAAAGCACGAGCAGCTTTAAATGGATTAAAAGATTTACTCCAACGCCAAAATTTATCCTGGGATAACTTGGTTAGTATGGTGGAAAATACCTTAATGGATACAGTGCGAGGAAAAATCACTTGGCGTAAACCACCTGAGCAGGAAATTTTTGATTGGGAGAAACATCCACAATATCAGGGTAAGTAATTGTTGACTGCTGACTGTTGACTGTTGACGGCTATAGTTTTGAGCCTAAATAATGCATTCCCCCGTGTAGAGACTAAACATGTCTAGCCTCTACATTGTGGTATCGTACACAATTTTCCGGATAAGCATGTTTCATCGAAGAACAGTACAAGAGTGAAAATAGTCAAATCAGCCAACCTTTTGTAACCCAGTAGCCAAAAATTCCCTATCCCCCCTTAAAAAATATGTGTTTTTCTGCAATGATAATTTTACGGATACAAAATACCATTTGTGATATGTAAGTTAATTAATGCTTTTGTCTTAATCTGAAAAAATAAGTACAGTCTGTGACAACTAGTGGTACAGTTTAGATTTTATTAAGTTTTGATTAGACAAGACCAAGCTGCTTGATGCTCTTCGAGTCAGAGGTATAAAACTAATGGGGGGATTCGACAATCAACCAGAAAATTTACGAGCAGATAATTCTGGTTCAGAGGCTGCCGAAAGTGTCTTGTGGACTGTAACTCAGCAGTTACAAAGTCTCCAAGATAATTTGCTCAGGTCTTTACAGGAAGATGTAAAACGACTGGAAAGTGACAAAAATCGTCTGTCAGACGAGATTCGTGGGTTGCGAGAGGAAAAAGACCACTTGCAACAGGCACGTCAAATCACTGAACAGCAAGTTTTGATGCGTCAGTTGGGACAAGTTTTAGCAAATCACAT
Organism: Scytonematopsis contorta HA4267-MV1; assembly: GCA_019359035.1. GTDB lineage: Bacteria > Cyanobacteriota > Cyanobacteriia > Cyanobacteriales > Nostocaceae > Scytonematopsis > Scytonematopsis contorta. The sequence continues at coordinate 42,095 of JAHHIC010000049.1, forward strand.
ATCCACTCAACTACAATCAGAACTAGAAAAATTAGCCCGTCAAGCTTCTTTGCATCCTAACAATAACGACCAACAGCAACCACAAAAATATTCTGAAAGCGACGCTGTTGAAGACGTTGACCGTAATGTTGAGCGTGTGCTGGGAAATTTAGACGATACTCTTACTATCACCTTTAATTCCTTGCAAAAAGAGCTAAATAACTATCAAAGCAGCCTTTCTCAGCAGTTGTCACGAATGCATGGGCAACAACAGCAGGGAGAAGCACTTTTAGCTGAATTAGTCAACCGTCTTAAGTATCAATTAGATACAGCAGATAGACAAGATAATGGGACAACTCAAGTCCCAATCTCGCAAATCCCAATCTCACAAGTCCCAATCTCAACTGGTAATTCATCTGCAACTCAAGTTCCAAATCCTATTTCTACTCAAACAGAAGTTTTACCCACAACAACAGAATTTATTCCAGAGGAAGAACCTGTAGAACAAAGCTTACAGCAAAATCCAGAAATAACACAAAACTTTGTTGTCCCTGATTCTGAGCAAGATTTTATAGAGTCTACTCCAGAATCAACAGCAAAAAATAACCAATTTAGAATTCCTAACTGGAGACTCTCAAGAAAGGAAAAAATAACAAGCGAAGATAGTTCTCAAGTTCAATCTCAAGTTCAGTCTCCAGTCCCGTTTCCTGTACCAGAGACTCCATTAACCAAGCAAAAACCACCCACTTCAGAAACATTAAATGAGCAAACACAATCTTCTCATCTCAGTTTCTGGCAACAACGAACAGGTTTAGTGTTGGTAATTGTCTCAACATTAGTCTCCTCACTTTATAATGTTGCCATCAAAGCGATTTTCTTTATAAAATCACCACTTTTATCCAGTGGAGAACCATTAATTTTACCAACAGTGGGTAATTGCTTGCTGATTTTGATGCTTAGGATGATGGTTGTTGTTCCAATAATGTTTGTTTTAGCCCCCATCATGCATCCACGAGTGTGGCAAGATTTTCAAAACTTGTTAGACTCCACACGAGGAAGAAATTCTACAGCCCTCAATCCTGCAACTAAGCGTGCTTTGGTTTTATCCGTGGTTAGTGGTGTCTTTTTGTTTTTCTCTCAACTGCTTATTTACCTTGCTATTGGCAATATTCCCACTGGAACCGCTGTCGCACTATTTTTTATCTATCCCATTATTAGCGGTTTCTTATCTTGGTTTTTGTTTAAAGAACGGATTACCATGTTCCGTTCCGGTTGCTTTTCCGCGATTACTTTAGGAAATTTGCTGGTGTTAGTACTTGATAAAGGAGGGGGTAGAGGAAATTTTTCTTTGGGTAGCACCACAGCAATAGCTTCGGGATGTATGTTTGCTTTGTACATAATTTTGACACGTATATCCGCAGCAAAAATACATCCGGTGACATTAACTCTAATCAACTTCGCGACCATGCTGCTAATGAGCTTTATTGGTTTAATGGTAGTACCAACCCAATGGAATTTACGATTTGACCCAGCGAATTTGCTAGAAATCATCTTAGGTGCTTTCCTATTGGGAGCCTTGACTTTGTGCGGTTACATCCTGAACAATATCGGTATCCGTAAATTTGGTGCCACTCGTTCTGCGGTAGTTGGTGCTACAGTGCCAGCTTTAACCGTAATTATTGCTGGACTTATGATTCAAGAAAGCTTGCAGTTTTTCCAGGTTGTGGGAGTTCTGCTTGTGACTTCTGGTGCTGCGGCTTTTAGCTTAGAAAGAATAAAACAGACAATCAAACCAGCGAGGAATACCAATTAATCTAATGTTAAATGTAGGGACTAACATGTTTAGTCTCTACGCTTTTAATAATCCTCTCGCTATCGAAAATACGTGAATCTAATGTATAGAATATTTTATATCCTAGCACCTTTAAATATGGATTATGAGTAATATCTTGGTAGAATTTAGATATATTAAATTGTAACTTGCATAACATAGTCTCGCAAATCAAATTGCTAAAATGAACCAATAATCGTAAACAACGCAAAAATACTTAACTTGAAAGTGTTTAATTGTTTTCAGGTTAATGACTAAGCCTAATAGATAATACCCATACCCAAGGATGTTATCGACACTTTAGGGTGTAGCTTAAGAACAAGAACCTTTGAAGAGAGTGTGGCAAGCTAACGAATGGTTAATGAATAGTTAACAAATCAATTCAAACCACCTTTTCTTGGAAGTTAACTTATATCCACAGCCCTATGAAAGCGCTTGGGAAAATCTCTATCCCAGATGCTGTTTCAACAAATGCGGACAATTCTGCAGAGAAGCAGTAAAAAGGATAAGCATCATTTAGCACTTGCAATTACCCTTGTTCTTAATTACTGTGTTTACTTGATGACGATAAAACTGAATAAATCTACGTATACATCCGTAGGATATAACCTCGGATTTAAAGGAATCTATCTTTTTACTAAGATAAGCATAATCCCTGTTAGTGGTAACCATAGCCTATAGTTGACTGTCTATTTTTAATATTTTAGGAAGTCAACAGCCATAATCACATTATGGAAAAAAAATACAATATTATTATCAGGGTACTGCGTACAATAAAATACGATAAAGTTCCATTGATGACTGGCAATAAAGCTGTTATTTGACGCATAATAGATAAACTAAACTCAAAATTCAAAAAATTGCCGTCAGTCGGGTGTATACTACTTACTTTCCTGTGACTGAAAACTCTGTAAACGTGCTATTTAATTGTCTGTAATATGACTAACGACACCGATCTGATCAAACGCCTTAGCCCCAGTGCAATGGATCAGATCATGCTATATCTGGCTTTTAGTGCTATGCGGACGAGTGGGCACAGGCATGGGGCCTTTTTGGATGCAGCCGCAACAGCAGCCAAGTGTGCAATTTATATGACTTATCTGGAGCAGGGGCAAAACCTGCGAATGACTGGTCACTTACATCACTTAGAGCCGAAGCGGGTAAAAGCGATAGTAGAGGAAGTTAGGCAAGCGCTAACCGAGGGCAAGCTGTTAAAAATGCTTGGTTCCCAAGAGCCGCGCTATCTGATCCAATTCCCCTATGTCTGGATGGAGAAGTTTCCGTGGCAACCTGGGAAACCCCGTATACCCGGTACAAGTCTGACAGCGGAAGAAAAAAGACAAATAGAACAAAAACTCCCATCCAATCTACCTGATGCCCAGCTAATCAACTCGTTTGAATTTCTCGATTTAATTGAATTTTTGCACAGGCGTTCTCAAGAAGATATGCCTGAAGAGCACCGCATGGAATTGAGTGAAGCATTAGCGGAGCATATCAAGCGCCGTTTACTTTATTCTGGTACGGTAACCCGTATTGATTCTCCTTGGGGTATGCCTTTTTACGCTTTAACTCGTCCATTTTACTCGCCAGTAGACGAGCAAGAGCGTACTTACATCATGGTTGAAGATACAGCTAGGTATTTTCGCATGATGCGAGATTGGGCTGAAAAAAGACCTGATACAATGCGCGTTTTGGAAGAACTAGATATTCCTCTGGAACGTTTTGAGCAGGCATATACTGAATTGGATGAAATCATCCGCGCTTGGGCTGATAGATATCACCAAGACGGTGGTATACCTATGATTTTACAAATGGTATTTGGTAAAAAAGAAGACTAACACATATTCTGTTAACTTAATCCCACGTTAACTTAATTCTAAAAAAAGCCCCACACCATGAATATCTTGGTGTGGGGCTTTAAAATAAAAACTATTCAATTAATCTCTTGCTGGAATTGCGTTTGATGGGGCTGTGTTGGGAGTCGGAGTAGTTTGAAAAGTAGGTCTAAATTCTACTGTTCCTCGATTCCCTGGTATAAATGTGGGTGATAAATTGCCTATACGCTCGCTAGCATCAATACAACTATCCATTGCTTGTGCCGAAGGAAAGTCAATTTCAGCACGCAATCCTACCACGCACTGAGCAAAACGTATTGGCAATAAGCTGCGGTTACAATAATTTAAAATTGCAGGGTTTGCTGGCTCTTTAGTACTTTTGCTAATACCAACGACACAAGTTGCTAGTTCTGAAGGACGTCTTGCTGTTCTACAAGTCGATAGCGCGTCTGTTGCCGAAAGTTCCGTTTGTTTTTGAATGCTAGCCACGCATCCTGACAAATCTCTAGGACGCAGGGTGCTAGAACAAGCTTGTGATACAACTTCAGGACTTATATTTAAAGCTAAAAGTCTTCCAGCACATACGCGATAATCATTCGCATTATATGAACCAGTGACAGCCATAGTGGGTACATTCATTACTAAGCATCCGCCTACCGCTAATGCAGGTGCAGCAACTTTCATCGCAATTCTAAATTTACTTTGTTCGCGACGAGCAGTTTTTGTTATTTTATTTCCTAACATTTCCTATTCTCCAAACACCAAAAATTATAAGGATTTATGCAAGATATATTGTAAGGGGATTATTCGTTGGAATGCACCGTGGTAATCAAATAAGAGCAGTAATAACGATGATGGAATCCGTGATGCGTGAAGATACCACGCTTATTGTCGTCGCGAACACTTTTTTGAAAACAATTAAGAGAATAATGTGTTAAAAAATCCAATTTGTAATATAATCAGTATTTGACTTAAAAGACAACAAGCTCTTAATGTCAACTCTAGATATAACTCTAGGTAAAATTTAAACACGATAGATTAGGAAACGATAATGTCCCGATATAGAGGGCCACGCCTCAGAATTACTCGTCGCTTGGGCGAACTACCAGGACTAACCCGTAAAAGTGCTAAACGCGCTTACCCCCCTGGTCAGCACGGTCAGAACCGCAAAAAGCGCTCTGAATACGCTGTACGATTAGAAGAAAAGCAAAAACTGCGCTTTAACTACGGTTTGAGCGAAAAACAATTACTGCGTTATGTCCGTCGAGCTAGACGTGTAACTGGTTCTACCGGACAAGCTCTGCTGCAATTGTTAGAAATGCGCTTGGACAACACCGTTTTCCGCTTGGGTATGGCTCCTACTATCCCTGCTGCGCGTCAGTTGGTAAATCACGGTCACGTCACTATTAACGGTAAAGTTGTTAATATTGCTAGTTACCAGTGTCGTCCTGGAGAAGTTGTTGGCGTTAGAAACCGAGAACAATCTAAGAAATTGGTGGAAGCCAACATGCAGAACCCAGGTTTAGCCAACGTCCCCAGCCATTTGGAAATGGACAAAAATAATCTAGTTGGTAAGGTTAATAGCGTCGTCGAACGCGAATGGGTGGCGTTACAAATTAACGAACTGCTGGTTGTTGAGTACTACTCACGTCAAGCTTAATACTGTTAACTGTTAACTGTTCGCAGTCAACCGTCAACTGTCAACAGTCAACAGTCAACCATTAACAATCACCCTCCTATTTGCGACATTGTGCGCGTATAATTTCCTACGTTTGTTCCTGAATCTCGTAGTTTAAAGTTGATTTCTGGTTTAATTGCTAGCAGTTCTCTTACCTGTTCTCGCAGTTGAAGAGTGCTTACTCCTTCGCGTAGCAACGTTTTTAAGTCTATTTGACCTGCTTCGTTTAATAAACACGGACGCAACCAGCCGTCTGCTGACAGTCTCATTCTGTTACATCTGTCGCAAAAACATTCGGACATCTGACTAATAAAGCCTAACGTCCCCTTTGCTCCCGGAATTTGAAATACATCTGCTGGACCATTACCACTGACATGTCCTTCTGTCAATCCCCAGCGTTTATGGATACGTTGCCGCAGTTCTTCGGATGATATCCATCCACGGTCACCAAATAAATGTCCGTTACCAATGGGCATAAATTCAATGAAGCGGACGTGCCAATCTTTATCGATAGTTAAGGCTGCTAAGTCTAATACTTCACGGTCGTTAACATCGGGGATTACTACCACGTTTAGTTTTAATGGGTCAAAACCTGCTTCATATGCTGCTTGAATTCCATCCCAAACTTTTTGCCAACGGGAACGGCCTCGATTACTAATAATTTGGTCGAAGATTACGGGGTCCAGGGAGTCTAAACTAATGTTTATTCTTCGTAGACCTGCATCATAGAGGTTTTGTGCCATTGGTGCTAGTACAAAACCGTTGGTAGTCATTGACAGGTCTTTAGTTTCTGGAAAAGATGCTATTTGTTTAACTATTTCTACTACATTGGGACGTAGTAGAGGTTCTCCCCCTGTGAGACGAAAGCGGGTGAAACCTACGGGAATAAAAACTTCTTTAATTAAGGTAAGTAGTTCTTCGTTGGTTAGTAACTGCTGCTTGAGGATGTAGTTTAATTCTTCTCCTTCTGGCATACAGTATTGACAACGGAAATTGCAGCGGTCTATTAGACTGATTCTAAGGTAATCTACCTGGTTCATTGGGTTGATAGTTTGATTTTATAATGGATATCCACAAAAAAACGTTTTTGTCAATAGATATTGAAGAAAAGATAGTAATTTTGAATTTTGAATTCTGTTCGCGCAGCGTCCGCTTCGGATATTTTGAATTGATGTGACCCCACATTGTGTGATAATAAACCGATTGCTAGCACTCATTTGCGAGTAGCTCTTAATTTAAACACTGGTAATTGCCGGAGAATTTAGGGTAACTTACCTTAAATTCTAGTATTTATCTAATATTCTAGTTCCTAGTAACAGCTGTGCAATCGACTGACAATCACATGAATGACCTGGCTGAGGCGCTGCAGCAGTCACAAGATTTAGCTTTTGAAATTCCTGACCCAGAAAATGAGGATATTTCTGACATTGACTTCCTCAGCCAACTGGATGTTGCGTGGCAAGTATGTGACAAATTTGACTTGCAAACCGATATTTGGCGCGGAAGAATTTTACGCGCTGTCCGCGACCGCGAGAAAATAGGGGGTGACGGACGGGGTACGGGATTTCTTAAATGGCTCAAGGAAAGAGAAATCACCAAAAGTCAGGCTTACAATTTAATTCAACTGGCTAATAGCGCTGATACCCTTTTAGAAGATGGTCGGCTCAAGGAAAGTGCTATCAAGAATTTTTCTAAACGCGCTTTTATGGAAACTGCTAAAGCCGCACCCGAAGTCCAAGTTATGGTGAGTGAGGCTGCTGAAAAAGGCGATCGCATTACGCGAAGGGAGGTAAAACAACTCTCGGACGAATGGATGGCTATGTCCAGTGACCTATTACCAGAACCTGTCAAGCAAAAAGCCGCCGAAAATTCTCTTCCCCCACGCTACCTAGCACCCTTGGTGAAGGAAATGGAGAAATTACCAGAAGTTCACCAAAGGAATATCAAAGAGGATATAGCCGAAAATCCTGATGTTGATACTTTGAAACAGGCAACTTCTGAAGCTCGTTCTTTGGCTAAATACTTAAAATCAGCGGCTCAAGTCCAAGCTTTGAATGTCGAAGAAGTTGATATCGAAACTGCTTTAGTGGAAGCACAACGACTGGGATGCTTAAGCGTCGCTGCTGACTTAGTAAATCAAGCTTCGCAATTGGAACAAACTATAGCGAAATTATACATGACTTGGAAGCGTGTCGGTAATTTGTCTGATAGGTTGTATGTGGATACAGGTGCTTCTACGCCTAAACTGCGTGCGCTTCTCACTTGTTTGGAACCTCTTGGAGGTGAAATGATGGAATTGCAACTAGGTAGTGTGGGTGAAAGAATTATTAGGTTGCAAATCCAGGAAATTAATTAAAAATATTATAGCTGTTCCTGCTCTGGTGAAGTACACAAGGGCGGGCAAGGATGCCCACCCCACAATACTGTGCTATTTTAATCTGTACCTTACTTGACTGATAAACGCTATAGCTTTGTAATTAGATTTGTAGAGACGTTACATGTAACGTCTCTACATTTTTTTTGTGGGTTTTGTTTAGGACAGCATAAATTGCCAGGTGTCTCCCGTATTAGTAACCAAGGGTGAGTTTGGGTTAAAGTTATGTTAGTCAACTGGAAGCCAATTATTACTGAAATCTTATTAGAAACAATCTTACAATTTGCTCCAGCTGGCTTGGATACTTTGGCTAATGTTGCTGAGTTTTTGTTAGATTGTTCTTGGGAAACTAGTAAATCTAGTGTGGAAATAGTTTCGTCATTTATGAACCAGCCATCTAATACAATGAGTCCGCTGATAAATATTATTTAATTTTTGTGTAGCGGTAAAATTTGCCCACCCCACAAGGATGTTGTCTTTTTCTCTGTACTGCACTTAACTGAGAACCGCTATAAATATAAGTGAAAGTTGAAGCAATAATGTACTAAATGCGAGCAAGGTAGAAGGAATACTCGACCCAAAACAAATACCTGATAAGGCTTATACGCTTTATGCTAGCTTAGTAAATGATGATAAAAGTATTGAATGAATAACGAAGGCGCATTTACTTTTTACAGAGGGGGTAGCAATTTTCAGGCAAAACCCTACGAAGTGAAAATAGACCCTCAAACAAATTATGTTAAGCCAACGCATGGCATCTCAGTTCATAAAGATGCCGATTGTGTCAAGCGTTTTGGAGGTTCCTATAAAATCTTGTTTTTACCTGATACATTAAAAATTGTTCAAAAAGGACGCGATAGTGTCCATCACGAGATAGTTCCCGCTGAAGCAAATTTACTCACCTACGAACAATACCAAGAAAAGTTAAGCAAAATACAAGCCGTCCCAGAGGAATAGCAACATGGAAAATACACCCAAACTTACCTTTAAATATGGCTGGGATGAAAGAGACGAGGCTGAAACGCTTCAGAAAGGCTACAGAAATGATGGAATCGTTCACTGTGCTGATGGCAAGACCTACTCGGTGTACTTTATCGACCCCATCCGCTTGCAGCAAGATTTGGAAGACGAGGTGGAATATGGTTCTCCTTTTTTGGCGCCGCCTGGGTTAATTGTAATACCTGAGTTAACCCAAAGTGCGATGGAGAATGCTATCACAAAATTGTGGAAGCAAGGATATTTTGATAGCTTAAAGCCGTTACTTGAAGCGAAAGAGCCGCATCAAGTCGCATAATCACATCCAAACTAAATAATTGTAATTTTTCTAACTCTTGTGGGGTGGGCATCCCTGCCCGCCCAATTGTCTTTTGTAAACCAATTGTACTTCT
>JAHHIC010000050.1 GCA_019359035.1 Scytonematopsis contorta HA4267-MV1
GTAAACCAATTGTCTTTTGTAAACCAATTGTACTTCTGTAAACCAATTGTCTTTTGTAAACCAATTGTACTTCTGTAAACCAATTGTCTTTTGTAAACCAATTGTACTTCTGTAAACCAATTGTCTTTTGTAAACCAATTGTACTTCTGTAAACCAATTGTCTTCTGTAAACCAATTGTCTTCTGTAAACCAATTGTACTTCTGTAAACCAATTGTACTTCTGTAAACCAATTGTCTTCTGTAAACCAATTGTCTTCTGTAAACCAATTGTACTTCTGTAAACCAATTGTACTTTTGTAAACCAATTGTACTTCTGTAAACTAATTGCCTTACGTAAGCTTATGAACTAACGTTCAGTCGCTTGAGACCCTGCAATTAATTCTGACAAACCATTAGGACGACTAAACAGCCTAAAGTACAAAGAAACAAAAAATTCCTTGACAGGAAACAGCAAGAAAGTCAAAGGATTAATTGTCACAATAATATTGCGTAAATCGCGTCGAGCTGAAGCCACAATTTGCTTAGCAACAAAATCGCTAGACATAACCCCAATAGGATTAAGATTACTTTTGAACGGTCCCAAAATTAATTTACGGATAACGCAAGGGGAATCTAAACGTCGTAAAGTAATTAAATCTCCTAAAGCTCGTTTAGAAAGTTCATATAGTGGACTCACTGCAGGACTAACTTCCGCTTCAGAAGTATTTACCCACACTTCCTTAGTAGCAATATCCTCATTAGTTCTGACAGTATCCAAAAACATTTCCATAAGTCGCCAACTAGAGAAAGTATTAATTTCATAAGATTGACTTATAGCTTCCGCTGTTCTATCTTGGTGAACATTAATCCCGTGATTAAGAACCAAAATATCTACTTTTTCTAATAAATCAGCCAGTTCCTTCTCGCGTCCAATTTGCCAAGAAACTGTTTTTATAGGTAATTGTTTACCTTCCACCGTTAACATCACAGCATCACTTTTGGAACTGAGTGCAATTACTTTTGCTCCAGCTAAATGTAAATGCAATAAAAGAGATTTTCCTAAAGAACCAGATGCACCAGTGACTGCAATTGTCTTACCCTTGAGAGAAAGTGCTGTACCCATAAGCTTATCTACTAAAGTAAAAGTACCGCAATAGTACGCATTATCATTATCAAAATGATGGCGCCAATGATAAGTTCGATTAACAAACCAATTTCCAGGAATAGAATTGAACTGACCTGGCATATGGGTTAAATCTGTTACTTCTCTTGCCCATTCACTACCACTACCACGAGCAATACAACTAGCTAAAAATAGTAATGTGTAAAGAGTACCAGTTAGCACAGCCCATTGATATTCAGGAGTAATAAAATAACAGACTCCCCACAAAGCTACGGAAAAAGCCAGCATTACCAAACATTCTGGAAAATCATTATGCCACTGCGCTTGTCGATAAATTTCTGCATTCGCAAAAGTTAAATCTCGGCGAAATACGCGATGATGCCAAACGTGATGCTTATATAATAGAGGCCATTGATGGGATAAAGTATGATAAAAATCCCTTACCAATTCTACCCAGAGAATAGACCCTATCCCCCAAGCCATCGCCATAATCCAACCATAAACCATTATCAATTACTCCCTCACACAATTTAAAAGTAAAATATCAAACTCCTCATTATTATCACCTTTTGTCATTGCCAGGTGCGAAGCCTTCCAAAAATCGTAGCCCCCTCCCCGCTTGCGGGGTAGGGGGTTGGGGGTGGGGTTCTTTTGTGGGTTGCGGTTCTTTTGTGAGGTTCTTGTTCTTTGATTAACCCATCGCTGATTTTGCAATCACACCCAGTTGCAAACCAGAAGGAAAAATATTCTCTTCCTTGACACGCTTAATTTCGGCTTCACTAATTCCCAACCCTAACTTAGAAGCAACCCCTCGTAAAATATCTCCTCTATCAATCAACCCAGCAACCGCACCAGCAGGAGAAAGTACGGTGACACGGTTTAAATTTTCTTTTTCCAGTTTATTAATTACTTCTGCCAGTATCGTGGACTCTTCAACATAAGGAATTTCTGTCAAAGGCTGCACAATACTCATCACAGTCTTAGTTTCCCACTGACTGCGCTCACAAGAACGCAAAGCATTAATAGAAACCATCCCCCGATAACGTCCATCAGACTCCGCAAAATAAATCTGTGAAGCTACACCCTCTAGTACATATAAATTAGCAAACGAACTTATGCTTTGATTCGCATCAACAATACGAAAATCCCGTGTCATAACCGAACCAGCACAAGTTTCCAGTAAAGTTTCTTGTAATCTAGTTACGCGCTCGTAACTCGTAGCATTTCTAATCCCAAACCATCCTAATAACAGAATCCACAAACCTGTTATTAACTCATGAGTGTAGTAGTCCACTACAAAACTTAAGCCAATCGCACACCAACCCAAAATTTGACCTGCTTTTGCTGCACCCCGTACAGCTTGGAAGCGATTACCTGTCACTTTCCAAAGTGCCGCTTTTAACACTTGACCACCATCAAGAGGTAAACCGGGAATCAAGTTAAATAAAGCTAATATAAGGTTCACTCGCGCCAAATCAGTCACCATCGCATAATATATACTGGTGTCTGCTAAAACATTCGCCCCCAAACGCAGCAATAAAAATAAGAAAATACTAACTAACGGTCCAGCGATTGCCACTTGAAATGCTTTACCTGGAGTTTTCGATTCTTCTTCAATTGAGGCAACACCACCAAATAAAAAAAGAGTAATCGAAGAAACTTTTATTCCTTGTGATTTCGCGGCTAAACTATGCCCCAATTCATGTAATAACACTGAAGCAAATAACAACAGTGCCATCACTACACCAGCACCCCAAGCATTAACAGAGCCTAATTCCTGGTAAGCGACCCCAAAATTAAGAGTTGCCAACCCCAAAATCACAAACCATAAGGGGTCTAAAAACAGCGGAATTCCAAACAAAGAGCCTATTCTCCAACTTGTTTGCATTATTTTTTCCTAAATTGAGGTATTTCCTGTAGAGGTGTAAAATACAAATTATTTTTTATATATATAATCAATTATGCATCTCTATGAGCATTAAGAGAATAAATAAAATACAAAACAATATCCCAGAGACGCGATTGTAGAGACGCGATTGTAGAGACGCGATTAATCGCGTCTCTACAGATTTAAATGCGTTTAATAATAATAAGGTTCTTAAAGGACACCTAGATTTCTCAGCCCTAAAACGACAGGAATGCCGATGACATGACCTGCAGCCATGCAAGCTATGAATGTTCCAACACTGGGATTGTTAAACAGCGAAGAAAAAGGCTGTAAAGGCATTTTTTGTCCTACATGGGGTTCTTCGATGACGCGAGGAAGAATAAAAAGACACAACAGACAGCTTGCGGTAATGATTGGAGCACTATTCCAGTTCCACTCTGACCCAGTATTGGGAACTGTTGCTTGAACGGCAAAAAGAATTTGCGAGAGCATAACTTTTATCCTATTTGCATAAACTATCACGCTTATGCTCCGTCCCATGCTATCGATATTTCTTCCTTCGTTGGGTAGTTTAGTGTATCCCCCAGAAGGTAGAAAAATCCTTGATTACAAAATAAAAACATTGATATTATTGTAACAATCAGATTCCAATTGCTACTAAAACTATATTAAAATTTACGTGTAATTATAGGCTATTAACCTGTGCTACAAAGAATTTTAGCTAATCGTTACAAAATTGTTAAAAGGCTTGGACATGGTGGCTTTGGTGAAACTTATTTAGCTGAAGATATGCAGCGTTTCAACTCTTGGTGTGTTGTCAAACAGCTTAGACCACATTTTACTAGCTCGTCACGTTTTGAAATTGTCAAAAAATTATTTGAACGAGAAGCAAAAACTCTCAAAAAGCTTGGTGATGAACATCAACAAATACCACAGTTACTGGCTTATTTTGTAGAAAATGAAGGTTTCTATCTAGTGCAAGAATTTATCCCAGGAGATGACTTTGCCAAACTATTAAATCAACGTCAAAAATTATCAGAAATTGAAACGATTAATCTGCTAATAAAAGTTTTAAAAATATTAATCTTTGTTCATAAAAACGATGTAATTCATCGAGATATTAAACCTGCTAATTTGATTCAAAGTGAACAAGATAGCAAGATAGTACTAATTGATTTTGGCGCAGTCAAAGAAAATTTGGCAGAACCAAGTACAACAATTATTGGTACTGCAGGATATATGTCACCAGAACAAGCTCAGGGAAATCCTCAATTATGTAGCGACATTTATGCTTTAGGGATGCTTGGTATTGAAACATTGACAGGAGTAAAACCTCATCTATTAACCAGAAATACTGGGACTGATGAAATAAGAGAACTTACTCAAATAAATGTAAGTTCAAACTTAGTTAAAGTTTTAAATAAAATGGTAAAAACTGATTTTAACCAACGATACCAAACAGCATCGTCAGTTCTACAAGAAATGGAAGAACTGAATCATAATATTACTAAAACAATACCCCCTACTATAAATAATATTTCCTCAGTTCGTAAATACTCTTTGTTTAAGTTGCCAATAGTTGTAAAAGCTGCGCTAATTATTATTATCGCACCAGGGCTTATTTGGGGATGTTATACGTGGATAAATAACTATAATCCGTTAGTTTGTATGCTGAATCAGGTTCCCGATGGAAAATTTAGCTACAGTGGCAGCACAACCTGGACATCTTTCCGGGAAAAAGTAGAAAATAGTATTAAAAATGTTTGTCCTAATTTTGAATTGAGTTTTATTCGTCACACTTCTGGACAATCTGCTTCCCAGTTCGGTATCAAAAGGTTGCTTGATGGGCAAAGTGATTTTTCTATCTCCTCACGCAGTATTGCAGATAAAGAATATGAGGAAGCTCGGAAAAGAGGGATTGAGCTTAAACAAATTCCTATTGCATTTGATGCCACAGCTGTTGCAGTCAATATTAATCTAAATTTATCAAAATCTGGCTTAACAATTAGTGAACTTAGAGATATTATGACAGGTAAAGTGACTAACTGGAAACAATTAGGTGAATCAAGAGATTTACCAATTACAGTTTATCAGGGAGAAAATTCTAGTCATACTCATATAATTAAACAGACGATTCTTAACGGACAAGAGTTTCTTAAAAAATCAACCCCTGCACTAAGTATTACTGAAGCTATCCAAAAAGTCCAATATGATAAAGGTGGCATTTATATATCTTCTGCGGCACATTTAGTTACTCAATGTTCAATCAAAACTTTACCCTTAGGAGAAAACAAATTAATCCCTCCGTACCAAGAGCCACTTGTGCCCCCTGATAAATGTACAAAACAGCATAAAAATAAACCCAATGCTGTTGCATTTCGTAGTGGAGAATATCGACCGACCAACCGATTATTTGTCATAATGAAGAAGGATGGTGACAGGTCACAAAAAGCTGGTGAGGCTTTTGCTAATTTGCTTCTTACATCTCCCCGTCAGGAATTGATTGAACAGGCTGGATTTGTGAGAATTAATTGAAGAATTTATTTAAGAATTTATTTAAAATGCGAAGACAGCGCTACTACGAACCTATTGAATACAGTAAAAAGCCCTGAAATTAGTTACCTGACTTTAAAGCTTAAGGTAATATTTTTAGGGCTGTCAATTAATTGTGACTGAATAAGTGCTATTCAACTTATAAGGACGTTGAATATGTCCTTTTTGTTCAGCAAGTCCTACAAAGTGCCAATATTAGTTAACCCTAAAACAATACCAACACCAAGAATATGCCCAAAAGCCATTGCTCCAACGAATGCTGGAATGCTAAGTGGCAAACCTGGCATTCTCGGACCAACTAAAGGTTGCTTAACTTTTAAAGCCAGCAATACAGCTAATACACAGCTTGCGCTAATAATTGCTCCGACTGTGGGATTCCACACTGGTGTAGCTGGTACAGTTGAGGCTGTTAGTAAAATTGATGAAATCAAGTTCTGTCTCCTGTGTCATACAAATCAACTAGAACGGGCAGGAGTCCCACACCATAATCTATGATTTGGTGTCGGGAGGAATGCCCGGTTTGATTTGTTGCGTCCCCTGCCCAATTTCCTACGCAGTAGTCCGAGGAAAGGGGACAGCGACAAATCAAACAAATCCCCTTGCGGGGTGCTAAGTTTTTAATGCTTGATAAAGCCAAGAACTAGCAAACTTGTATTTAGGGTTATAAAACCCAGTTCCTTCGGGCAATCTAGCAGGCTTATCTCCTGTTCACGACCAGGCAATACAGAGGATACGGACTAGGAAAACATCCGAACGTGTAACCCTACCAAATCTCACGCCCTAACCAACTCTTGCTCTGCGTACCGCAAGCCTAGTTAAACTAGGTTTTCCGCAAGCCCACACTACACATGAAGTGTTAGTGTGGGTAGTTGACGCTGTCTGTAGTGAGCTTACTGACAACTAAGTTATTCTAAACTACAAGTGTTCTTTTAAGTTTCTACGTTAAAATTAAGTATTGTTTCTTGTGTTAAAAATTATTATTGTTTCGGAAACAAATCTTTGAAAATTATATGAGAATTAAAATTTGTGGAATAACCAAACCCAAACAGGGAAAAGCAATAGCTGAGTTTGGAGCTACTGCATTGGGATTTATGTGTGTCCCTTCGTCACCACGTTATATATCAGACGAGATTATCTACACTATAATTGAGCAGCTTCCAAATCACATTGACAAAATTGGCGTTTTTGCCAACACAAATATTAAACAAATATCTGAAACCGCAACAAAATCGGGCTTAACTGGCATACAATTACATGGCGATGAATCTATAGAATATTGCCAGCAACTACGTCAATCTTTCCCACAACTAGAAATCATCAAAGCTTTAAGAATTCGCAGCCTAAAAGATTTAAAATTAGCAATAGATTATACTTCATTTGTCGATACTTTACTATTAGACGCCTACCATCCACAGCAATTAGGCGGTACAGGTAAAACTTTAGATTGGACAATGTTAGAAAAATTTCAACCTAATTGCCCGTGGTTTTTGGCAGGAGGACTAACACCAGACAATATACTGCAAGCCCTCAGCCAAGTGAAACCGAACGGAATCGATTTGTCTAGCGGTGTGGAACTTAGTCCCGGAGACAAAGACTTAGAAAAAGTCGCAAAGTTGTTTGAGAAATTGGGGAGTAGGGAGTAGGGAGTAGGGAGTAGGGAGGATGAGGGGGATGAGGGGTTACTTCTTTTTCTTCCCCATTCCCCATTCCCAATTCCCCATTCCCCATTCCCAAGTCCCCTAAAAGAATGCCGGTTGATGACGAATTAAGTTAAGAAATTCTTCACGAGTTTTTTGGTCGTCCTGAAATACACCCATCATGGCACTAGTAACTGTCCAAGAACCCGGTTTTTGTACACCACGCATAACCATGCACATATGTGTACCTTCCATTACCACAGCTACACCCCGTGGCTCTAGAGTCATTTGAATGGCTTCGGCAATTTGACGGGTAAGTCTTTCTTGAACTTGTAAGCGACGAGAATACATTTCTACAATACGAGCCAGCTTGCTTAGTCCCACAACTTTCTGATTTGGAATGTAAGCTACATGCGCTCTGCCCATAAACGGTAACATGTGGTGTTCGCATAGGCTAAAGAAATTAATGTCTCGCACTAACACCATTTCGTTATGACCTTCATCAAAAATGGCGTCGTTTATCAGCTCCTCCAAAGATTGATAGTAGCCACTCGTCAAATATCTATATGCCTCAGCCACGCGCTTAGGTGTTTTCAACAGCCCTTCGCGTTCCGGGTCTTCTCCAACACCCACCAATAGGCTCCTGACAGCAACTTTCATCTGCTCCAGTTCTTCCTCACCTGGTGGCTGTAAATTTGGTTGTTTTCCGTTGTGTGTATTACGGTCAGGTCTGGTCACTACATCTACCAAATCAGGAATTAATGGAGACTGAGAAGTATTGGAACCGTTGGAACGAGCAATAGTCATGATGTGAGTCTTGGTTGAAAGGTTTGTTGTTTTAAAGAACACCAGTTAGAGAACACCAGCACTGGGCATTATTGTCAATTCGTCTACTACCGCTGCTATCGGTAATAAGGCAGTGTATAGAATTGAATCGGCGACTATCTCTGGTGTCAACATGTTTGAACGATTTAGGTCAGCATTAACGGTTTTTGTATCCCAAAGCCCGCTATTCACAGCCCCGGGACAAATTGCTGTCACACGAATTCCATTGGCACGTTCCTCGTGTGCCAATGTTTGAGAAAAAGCAATTAAACCTGCTTTGCTAACGCAATAAGCTCCCCAACCAGCAAATGCTTGTTTGCCTGCTATCGAGGCTACGTTAATTATTGTACCCTTACCTAGCTCGCGCATTTGCGGTAATATTCCTAAAGTGCATTCAAATACACTAGTTAAGTTTAAATCTAATACCTGCTGCCAATCGGATAAAGGGGTTTCCGTTAATCTGCCTGTGTACCCTATACCAGCATTATTGACAAGTATATCTATACCACCAAAATCCTTGGCTATTTCTGCAAATTTTTCTCTAACTTGAGAAATTAAAGCTAAGTCTACCGAGTAACATGAAGCTGATACCCCCGCATGGGTTGCTGCTGATGCTACGTCCGCTAATTTTTCAGAGTTACGACTCACTAAGGCGACATCTATTCCCGCCTTCGCAAATGTTAACGCTGTTGCTTTTCCTATTCCACTGCTTGCCCCTGTAATCAAGGCACGCAATTTTCGCTCGGACATAATGCTTCCTAACCTTTTTTATTTTGGCTGCTACAGCGTCTACCCCAGATATATAAAGTTACATCCCTCGCACATGATTGTATCTTTATTATGTCCAATTATTAAATAAACATTAAGTTTAAATATCTCCTTGCTTTAAAGTTGCTAGACTAAATAGCTAATATGGACAGTTCATTTGTTTTTTTTGTTCGACCGAACAAAAAGCTATCCAACCGCAAATATGTTCATGTTCTCACATTTTATAACTATTTACAAATTTTAATAAGTCTTTGCATCAAATTTATTTATGCATTCCAAAGGAAAATATAAACACCTATGGCTTCATTAAAGATTGTTAAGAACCTTTAAATGCCATAGGTATACATCATAGCATTACTCAGCTTTGAAGCGAGCATGAGCAAATTTTTAGTGAGCATGTTCTAGGAATACACCCATTTTGCGGAATTTTTCATACCGTTGCTGACGTCGTTCGCTATTACTCAAATCTCGTAGTACCTCTAAGTTTTGTAACAAAGCTTGTTTAAGTGTGGTAGCAGCCTTTATAGGGTCAGAATGAGCAGCTCCTAAGGGTTCGGTTAAAATTTCATCGATAATACCGAAGTTCTTTAGGTCAACAGATGTCATTTTTAAGACAGCCGCTGCTTGAGCTGATTTGCTTGCATCTTTCCACAATATTGCTGCACAAGCTTCGGGGGTGATAACTGTGTAGACTGAATGTTCAAACATTAAAACGCGGTCACCAACACCAACCCCAAGAGCTCCACCGGAACCACCTTCACCAATAACGGTACAAATAATGGGTACGTCAAAACGAAACATTTCTCGTAAATTATAGGCGATAGCCTCACCAGCACCTTGATACTCAGCTTCAGCAGTGGGTAAAGCACCTGGAGTATCTATAAAAGTTAAAATGGGCATACTAAATTTATTAGCATGTTCCATTAAGCGCAAAGCTTTGCGGTAACCACCTGGGGTAGCCATTCCAAAATTACGGGCGATATTATCTTTAGTATCACGTCCTTTCTGGTGACCTAACATGACGACAGGTTGACCATCTAAACGACCAATCCCACCAACCAAAGCAGGGTCATCAGAGCCACAACGGTCACCATGTAATTCTATCCATTCATCGCTAATAGCTTGAATGTAATCTAAAGTACTAGGTCTGCGGGGATGACGCGCAACTTGTAAGCGTTGGGAAGGAGACAAAGTGCTGAAAATTTCTTGACGCAATTGAGTAGCACGTGCTTCGAGCTTGTGAATTTCACTCTGAACATCAACACCGTTTTCTTCTGCAAGTTGCCGAATTTGGTCAATGCGGTTAGTCAGTTCAGCTAAAGGCTTTTCAAAATCTAACAGTAGAGGCTTGCGCTCTTGTGTTGCCATTTTAGGTTTTGTAATAAACAGTCAAAGGATTTACAAAGTAGGCAGAAGACAGGGGGCAGAAGACAGAGAGCAGAAGGTGATATAAGTAATAAGTTATCAAGGGATACCCTATCTCGGTTCAGCCAATAGGGTTACAGTTTTAAAAAATACTACATTATACATGATGTATCCTTCTGCTCTCTGGCATATATTATCTGTCTTTCTTTACTTAACTTTTAGCTAAAAAACTAAAAGAGGTCTAAAGCCGTGTTTTACTGAAACTTGGCCGATATGCTCCATTTTCTCTACGGTAATCTGGTTGCGTCCCCAAGAAAAGTTCGTGTATAACTTCTCAAATTCAAGCAGCATTGACTCAGCAAAACAAGCAAAGAGCTGACGTGCAGGAACATCCATATTGACTATTTTCATGATTTTCCATTCAATATCAAGAGAATGTTCCACAATTCCGCCATTAAGGACGTATACACCGGGATGCTGAAGTTTGCTTGCTAAATTTTTGGGGTAGCCTCCATCAATTAACAAACAAGGATTTTTCAACGACGTGGGGTCAATTTCCACGCCTTTGGGCATACTTGCCACCCAAACTACGATATCAGCTAAAGGTAACGCTTCTTCTAAGGACATTATTTTACCCCGTCCCAGTTCACCTTGTAACTCTTCTAGGCGTTCTTGGTTGCGGGCTATTAATAACAGTTCCTTAACATCAGTTTTTTTATCCAACCAGCGACAAACGGCACTACCAATGTCACCAGTTGCACCACAAACAGCAACTGTTGATTGTGATACATCAATACCAAGTTGTTTGGAAGCTTCTTCTACCTGCCGACAGATAATATAGGCTGTATGAGTATTACCAGTGGTAAAGCGTTCAAACTCTAACTTGATATTTCTGACTTGAGGAATCTGCTCTAAATTAAAGTTCTCAAAAATAATTGAAGAAAAACCGCCCAAAGCCGTGATATTTATGCCATGCTTTTGGGCATGAGCCATTGCGTTGAGAATTTTGCGTGTTGCCGCTTTGATACGACGACTAGCCAACATTTCCGGCAAAAAGCAAGATTCGACATATTGTCCTTCAATTGTCTGCCCGGTAACACTAGTAACCTTGATGCTATCTACTATTTGGGGTGGAGCACTACACCAAAAATCTAGCCCTTGGTCAGCATATTCTGGGTAACCTAAATCTTTAGCTACCGTTTGCGCGTGTTCTAAACTCGTAAGATGTCCTATGAGACCAAACATGTAATATTTTTACCAGGCGTGTACTTATGGAAAATGGTTATGGATTTTGGGTTTTGGATTTCATATTTTGATTTTTCCAAAACCCAAAATCACTTGACTACTAAGCAGCTCTTAGTCCGTAGGCAGAAAGGCGCATAATATCGCGTGTTGTAAACCCGATGTTACTTAGTGCTTCTCCGTACTGAATCATGAAGTCTTCGACCAAGGCTTCTTTTTCCATTGCCAAAACAGCTGCATCGTCTTCTACTTGGTTGAGCATTTTCCAAACTATGGGTAAGTTTTGGCGATTTGCTTCTTCAAGCTCGGCTTTTGATGAGGCAAAATTTTCGTTCAACCAAACTTCTCCAAAATTTAAGTGCGTATACTCTTCAGCTACAACACCTTCAGTAATTTTACGAGCGAATGGGTCAGCGACTGGAATGTATATGTTGTAAGCTGCAATTGCAAAGCATTCAATAATTAAAGATTGAATTAACAAGCAAGTAACAACATTTCCGGACGCTGCTGCTGTTTGGAAATTTTCGTGTAACCCAGCAAAAAACTCTTTAGCAAATTGCATGTCGGGAGTTACTTGCAAATTGCGTCCACAAGCTTCAAAGCCTTTTTTGTGACGCTGTTCCATTTTTGACAAGCGAACTAGTTCATCTTTATTTTCTGGCAGCAGCTCAGCCAGCTTAATGTAATTTTCGTGGGCTTCAAATTCCCCTTCAATGACAATCGCATTAATGCGGCTATAGGCATCCTTGTATTTTTCGCTGCGGAAATCAATTTCTGCGGCAAGCTCTTGGTTTAATTCTTGCTCTTTTAACTGCTGCATGGAATGTTCACTCCTGTATGTGTGAATCATTTAATACTAAAATCTGATTTTAACCCGTACCTAGAAGGTAAAGGTTGCTTGCTTCCACTGCTCTTTTTACCCATCAGTACCTCGCAAACTTCAGGGAAAAGGCTTCCCGTAGGTAGTTTGCGTTTGGTGGTAGACATTGGAAGCCGTACCCAGGAAGATACCAGGTACAGAATCCCTGACAAGGTGTCAATACACGTCTAAGACGGGTAAAAATTTTCGAGGATTTAATCTAACTTAACAAGTCACTATGTTATAGATTAACGTTTGGGGGGTGTCATGCTCTAGTAGAAATAGAAAAACATATATATTTGGAAAATAAATGTTTAAACCAGACAGGAGTCTAAAATTTAGTAATTTATTAAATCTAGCGGTGTTACTTTTGGGTGCGGTTATCATCCTTTTGCCGTTGTTGGTGGTGTTTCTAGTATCCTTTGCGCCTGCGGGTGCTACTCCCGAAATTTTACCGAAAAACGGTTGGTCTTTAGCGAATTACCGAGATGCGTGGCAACGCGGTAATTTTTTACTGGCGTTTGCCAATTCTACCTTTGTTGCGTTAGTAGTTACCGCATTTCAAATAATTACTTCTGCCTTAGCGGGTTATGCCTTAGCTAGGTTAAAATTTCGCGGTAAACAGGCGTTACTTTTAATCGTTGTGGCTACTTTGGTGATTCCATTTCAGTTATTAGTTATACCTATATTTCTAGTACTGAAGTGGGGGAATTTGATAAACACTTACGGAGCATTGATTTTACCAACTGCGGTAAATGGTTTTGGTATTTTTTTATTGCGGCAGTATTTTCAATCGATACCCGTAGAGCTAGAAGAGGCTGCTGCCATTGATGGGGCTAACAGGTTACAAATTTTATGGCAAGTTATGTTACCACTTGCACGTCCTGCTTTGGTGACATTATTTTTATTTACTTTTATCGGAGAATGGAACGACTTATTTAAGCCATTAGTCTTTACTACGCGACCGGAGTTAAGGACTGTACAGTTGGCTTTGGCAGAGTTTCAAGAACAATTTACCAGTAACTGGCCTTTGTTGATGGCTGCAGTCACCATAGCCACCGTACCAGCTATATTGTTATTTTTGATTGGACAGCGACAGTTTATCCAGGGTATTGCTGCGACTGGGATTAAGAATTAGGGAGTGGGGAGTTCGGAGTGGGGGGATGAGGAAGTAAAAAATTAAATTGTAATTTCTTTTGTAATTTTTTTTGTAATTTCTTTTGTAATTTTTTTTGTAATTTCTTTTGTAATTTCTTTTGTAATTTCTTTTGTAATTTCTTTTGTAATTTCTTGTGGGGTGGGCATCCTTGCCCGCCCGATTAGCAATTAGCAATTCCCAATTCCCAATTCCCAATTCCCAATTCCCAATTCCCAATTCCCAATTCCCAATTCCCAATTCCCAATTTTTCTGTAATTTCTACAAAATAGTTAGATAAGTTTCGGTCGGACTTATGGGTAAAACTTTTAACTTTTGATTTTTTAAGTCAGGTTCTAATCCTAATGCTTCCAATGGAATCACGCCTAAAAGCGCATCACTACCTCCAGGTAATTCTAAGCACTCAAAAGTACCTTCGCGTCCAGATAATAAAATCGTCGCATCTCTATAAATTCTTGCCTTCCCAATACCCATTGCGGTAGCAACATCTACTTCTTTCTGTAGCTCTAGCCCTAGTTTAGCTACTAAATTTTTAGGTAAACACAAAGTAGTTGCTCCTGTATCTACCAAAACATTACTTAACGTGACAGAGCGTACTTCTTCTGGCGAAATAGTCCCATCTTTGGCTCTTATTTGGTCAGCACGATTGATTACAGTCAGTGTTGTGAAAACTTTACCTATTTCTTCTGTGTGTTCTATTTGCATAACTTCCTCCTAATTACCATACAATGGAGGTATATGAGAATTTGACTAATTTTAATATAACATTTTTTAAAAATAAATAAGTAGATATAACTACTATTATTTCAAAGTAATATCAAAAAAATATGTCATAAATATCACAAGGTAAAAATTTGATATTTGATAAGTTATTACATTCTTTAGTTATTACCAGTTAATCTTTGTTCTATACCATAATTACCTTGCAAGCCTCCTGTATGAACTAAAAGCAACTTATGTCCCTTGGAAAAGTATCCTTTTTGTAATAAATCCATTACACCGTAAAACATTTTGGCTGTATAAACATAGTCAAGTGGAATATTATATGTCTCTTCAAATTGCTGTTTGAAACTGCATAGTTCGTCATTTACCTTTGCGTAACCCCCACAGTGATAATCACATATGAGTTCCCAAAATAGAGATTTATCACCAGGAATATATCGGTTTGATGCTAAATAACTTTTCAATAAATTCTCTATCTCTAGTCTAAGAAAATCCCCATTTTTTAATACAGGAAAACCAATTACTCGTTGTTCTCGTTTTAATGAAAGTGTAATCCCCGCTAAAGTTGTACCTGTACCACAAGCTAAACAAATAGTGTCAAATTGCTCTGTATTTGGAATTATTTCTGTACAGCCACGTATTCCATTTAAATTACACCCACCCTCTGGAATTAAAAAAATTTCACCAAAACGCTGTCGTAGTTCTTCTTCAACTGCTTTTGTATTCTTTTGCTGATAAGTTTTGCGGTCTAAATATACAAGCTCCATACCTTGCTGCTGAGCAAAACTTAAGGTCGGGTTTAACGGTAAAATTTCTTCCCCACGAATTATTCCTATCGTCTTTAATCCAAAAAGATTTCCAGCCGCTGCAGTTGCAAATATATGGTTTGAATAAGCACCCCCGAAGGTAAGCAGGGTGTTAATTTGTTTTTCTTGCGCTTCTAAAAGATTGTATTTTAATTTAAACCATTTGTTGCCATTAACCGAGGGGTGCATTAGGTCAAGACGCAGTATATACAGTTCAATACCTGCATATAATGCAATTTGACTATTAATTTTCTGGGGAGGATTATGTACAGGAAATACAAGATTTTCGTTCACAGCACATTGTAAGTAAAAATAAATGTAGAGACGTTACATGTAACGTCTTTACACATGTAACGTCTCCAGATATGAAATATTTACCTTATTTGCCAGTCGTTTCCAGCATCATCAAGGTCGGCATTTTGTTATCACTCGCATACGCTGGACGGACTTGCTCATAAATATCAGGATGTTTTGCTGCTAATTCGGTTTCATTGAGATTAGCGTTAATCACATCACCATCTTTTGTTTTTACGGAATATTTCACTTCATCTTCCCCTTGGGAGATGACAACAATCCGGTCACGCATTACTAGACGAGTAATGGTAGGATTATTTTGTTCTGCACGTATTCTTGCTGCTGGAATAATAATGCTGGCTGTTAAGATGGCGAAAGCAGCTAAAGTTAAACGATGCATAATGTATCCTCCGCGTTGGATAAAATGCCTTGAATTAAAAGAGTGGAAGATTTTATATTTTGTTCCTGCAAGTAAAAAATTAATTATATTCTGTGGAAACTAATCAACTTTCTCAACAAATTCAATTCATTCTCGAAATCGACAAGCTTAAACTAATATTACGCCAAACCTTGCTAACTGATAGTTCGCGTCGAGAAAATACAGCGGAACATTCTTGGCATATTGCAGTTATGGCTATTGTCCTAGCAGAATATGCACCACCTGGGACTGATATTGGTCGTGTTATCAAGATGCTGTTGGTTCATGATTTAGTAGAAATTGATGCTGGTGATACTTTTTGTTACGATGTGCAAGGTTATCTGAGTAAAGCCTCTCGAGAAGTTGAAGCTGCTAATCGATTATTTGGTATGTTGCCAACTCAGCAAGAACAGGAGTTGAGAATGCTTTGGGATGAATTCGAGGAACAAAGTACACAAGATGCTAAGTTTGCTGCGGCTTTAGATAGAATACAGCCTTTTCTACATAACCAAAAAACTGAGGGTGGTACATGGAGAATTCATGGTATTTCACGGGAACAGGTCATGAAAAGGATGGCTCCTGTTGAAACTGGTGCCCCGAAGTTATGGGCTTTTATTTTGCAATTAATTGATGATTGTGTTGCGTCCGGCTATTTGTCATAATTTTAAATCTTACAACAATAGCCAAAAAATCTCGCTTTATTCACCTTTTTGTACCAAAACAATCGTGAGCAGCAGCTACTAAAGCTGTCACAATCTTTTCAATGGTAATGTCTGGGGGAAGTTTTACTGGGGTAAAAGATTCTGCCCCAAACACCTGAGTGTACAATCCAGCATCTTGAAACAGACGCATCGAACCATGTTGTAAAATCCCTTCACCTCGTCGCAGTTGAGCGCTACCAATAAATTTTGCCCCGTCGCACATAACTAAATCCGCTCCTGTCGCTGTACCAAAGCAGTTAGGGTTGTGAATATAACCGCGTCCTGCTGTACCGTAATGTAATTCTACCCCTAGAGATTTCCACCCTTGAATCAAAAATTCGCACATTTTTTGATATACCTGAGTACGATTACCATGAAGCCCAGATGTTATTACTGCGTAGGTTAAATCACCTTGGTGTAGTACTGCTCTTCCACCAGTAGGACGTTTTACTATATCTATTTTTTTACCATTCCAAATTATATTTTCCCAAGATTCTGGATACTTGTGTTGGTGATAACCTAAGGAAATTGCTGCTGGTGACCAAGTATAAAAACGTAAGGTTGAAGGTTGCTTTCCTAACAAATGTTCTTCTAGCAGCCATCTGTCTGTATCCATTTGTACCCTACCAGCAGCCTCAAGGAATGGAATTAATTGCATTTATTGACTGTTGACTGTTAACGGTTGACTGTTGATTAATTAAATTCTGCTTTTAAGGATTCGTTATTATTATCAGCAATTGTTGCCACTATAGTTATTAAGCGAGAGACCTCTCCTGCTGATAATTCTTCTAATTGCCGTGCTGATATAACCACTACTTGATTTTCGATTATGCCAAAACGGGCTTCAAATGTGCTAGAACAGTTCATTTCCAACAGTTGACGCATTAATTTGGGTTCATCTTTAGCTGGTAATTTTAGCACGGAAGACCATACTGTTATGGTATCTTCACCGCTTGTTCCCGTAAGCTGCACAAATACTTCTACGCTTCCGTAGCTAAATTTCCATAAATATCCTCCTTCGGAGGGATGATTTTCCATTGCTGTGCCTTCTTGGGACACACTGTTGATGACGTTTTCTATTACTTCCACATGGTTAATATCCTTGCTCATCTCTATTAGCTCGTCGATAACTTCTGGATTGGTTATGGCTTCTTCAGTTGTGACTGCTTCTGATGGAGATTGGTAACTTGTCATACAGATTTTTCCTTGATACCCATACTGGTTAAGTTTAGACTTTATTTAACGATTACTGCTAAGTCAAGTTTGGTAAACATTTTGCTTGCTTTTTACACAAATATTTCTTGTAATATATCCTTTACCAAGCTGAGTAAAAGTTGATAATTTAAGGATGCCTTCAATAATGTCTTCTCACCTTCAAGCTGTCCAGAGTCGTGATGTCCGTATGTTGGGTATTAACCCCAATCACTGGTATGTTGTGCTTCGTAGCACAGAACTGGGACAACAGCCTGTAGGTGTTACCCTCTGGAAACAACCCATCGTTCTATTTCGCGATCGCAAATCTCAAGTTCATGCATTGGAAGACCGCTGTCCCCACCGTCAAGTAAAGCTGAGTCACGGGAAAGTGGTTGGGGACGACTTAGAATGCGCTTATCACGGATGGAAATTTAATACATCGGGTAATTGTTCAGAAGTTCCTTACTTGGCAGAAAATCAAAAAATACCTAATTGTCAAATTCGTCGCTATCCCGTTAAAGAACAAGACGGTTTTATTTGGTTATTCCCCGTCCATGTAAATGGGCTAAATACGGAGACATTTACGGAGACGTTACATGTAACGTCTCTACAACAACCAATGGGGCTTCCGGAATGGGAACATTTGAATTATATTGCCACCGTTGCTGTAATTAATTGTCAAGCACATTTTTCTTATTTAATTGAAAATCTGATGGACATGTATCACGGACATTTACATCAAGATTATCAAGCTTGGGCTTCAGCTGCATTAGAAAATATTAAGGAAGATGATTATCGTGTCGATGCTTATTACATGGCTCAAAGTTATTACAAAATAGATAAAATTTGGTCTATTTCCCAGTTGTTTTTCCCAGCTTTAAGACGCTTGCACCCAGAACCATTGAACGTTAGTTATGTTTATCCTCACTGGGTTTCCACTTTGGGACAAGATTTTAAGATTTATTGTTTACTATGCCCTATAAACGAGACCGAAACCAAGGCATATTTAATTCATTTTACTTCTTTAAATGCATTTTGGCGATTACATAAATTGCCAGTCAAATTTAGAAGATTTGTCAAAGAAAGCTTGTTTGGTTCCGCACAAAAATTACTTGATGGTTTAGTACGTCAGGATATAAAAATGATTGAAGAAGAACAACAAGCTTATTTACAAAATCCTAAAATAAAATCTTATGAGTTAAATAGGACTTTAGTGAGTGTACAAAAGTTGATACGTAGCCAAATGGCAAAATTGGCAGAATTGGAGTGATTTTAGCAGTGTCAAAAAATTTAATCCGTGTATGTGCAAACAACTAAGATTACCAAGACCAAATAATTAATATAATCAGTATTATTTTTATAATATATACATAAATGTAAAGATAAATTAATCTTTTAGGAGAGTGTAAATAAATAAAGTAACAAAGATGATAACAGACAATAAATTAAAAATTTTTGTTTCTGTTTCAACAGGAATATAAGAATACTATGAAAAAAGTAAAAACTATATCAAACCCAAATGTTGCAGAAATCAAAGAAATGATTTTACAACTACCTCAAAAGCAAATTTTGGCACTAATCTCAGAAATTGAGGAAGAAATAGACTGGATGGCAATAACGCAACTGGCTGAAATGGGATTTAAGGAATGGAACGACCCAGAGGAAAATATTTATGATAAATACCAGTGACTACTAAGTGATATATAATACTATCCTATACATATAGTCAATAACTAGGTCACAATAGAGAAGATATGTATTTGCATAGCATCACCATGCCATGAGCTATTGCCTGAATCCCCAGTGTCGTCATCCTCAAAATCCCGATAACGATGATTTTTGTGTAAGTTGTGGTTCAAAGCTACTACTTAGAGAACGCTACCGAGCCATTAAACCTATAGGAAATGGTGGTTTTGGTAGAACTTTTTTGGCTGTGGACGAAGATAAACCTTCAAAACCGTTTTGTGTAATTAAACAGTTTTACCCCCAATCGCAAGGTGTTAGCACCATGCAGAAAGCGGAGGAGTTGTTTAACCATGAAGCGGTGCGTTTGGAGGAATTGGGTCAACATCCTCAAATTCCATCACTTTTAGCTCATTTTACTTTAGATAAAAGACAGTACCTCGTACAGGAATTTATCGACGGGCAAAATTTATTGCAGGAATTGTCGCAACAAGGGACATTTAACGAAGGTCAAATTCGCCGATTGTTGACTGATTTATTGCCTGTGCTGCACTTTTGCCATGAAAGACAGGTAATTCACCGCGATATTAAGCCAGAAAATATTATTTTACGAGTAAAAGATATCAAATCGGTTCTAGTAGATTTTGGGGCTTCCAAATTTGTGGCTAATAATAGCCCTGATGCGAGTGGAACTATTATTGGTAGCCAAGAATATATGGCTCCAGAGCAACTAAGAGGAAATGCTATTTTTGCTAGTGATATTTATAGTTTAGGTGCTACTTGCGTTCGTTTATTAACTGGACGTGTTCCTTTTGAATGTTACGACGTTCATAATGGTATTTGGTACTGGGAAAAATATGTTCCCACTAACGTAAGTAATGAGTTAATTCTTGTTATCAATAAAATGTTAGAAAACGCCCCAGTGAATCGCTATAAAACAGCAGGGGAAGTTTTAAGAGACTTAGGTCAAAATTCATCAGTTATTGTTCCAAATACGATAATCACAAAACCAACAACTCAATCATTACCTACTTCACCACCCGTTACAATACTTCACAAAACCCAGAGCCAAATAGACAGGGAACTAGAAGAAATGAAAACAATGTTTCTTAATAAAGCGAAACCTCAAAATCAACCTCCAAATCCGTCGCAACAATCACAAACTAAATCAGTAAAGAAAAATGTTATTGATGATGAACTGGATGAGTTGAGGGAAAAATACAAGGAATGATGACTGTTGACTGATGACGGTTGACGGTTGACTAAATGAAAGCGGAGGAGCTTGCTTCGTTCTTCCCCACTTCTGCTATAGGAAGCGCTACGCTCCAAGAAGTGAACGCGCAGCATCCGCTTACGAATACGCGACGACAATTAATCATTATCAGTCAACCGTCAACCGTCAACAGTCAACCGTCAACAGTCAACAGTCAACCGTCAACAGTCAACCGTCAACCACTAACAAATTTAATGTTTCGCTTCAGTAATGGGCACCCATTCGGTGTGGAATTTGCCTTCTTTATCAACACGCTCGTAGGTATGTGCGCCGAAGTAGTCGCGTTGTGCTTGAGTGAGGTTTTGGGGTAAACGCTCGCGACGGTAACTGTCGAAGTAGTCCAAAGAAGCGCTAAATGCTGGTACAGGAATACCTAATGCAGCAGCGGTCATAATTACATCTCGCCAAGCTGCTTGTCTGTCAAGAATTGTTTGTTTAAATTCTGGAGCCAAAAGCAGGTTAGGTAATGTTGGATTTTCGTTAAAGGCGTTCTTAATTTTGTTCAAGAAACCTGCACGGATGATACAGCCACCCTTCCAAATACGTGCCATTTCACTTAAATTCAGGTTCCAAGTGTAAGTTGAGGAAGCTGTATTTAACAGTGCCATCCCTTGTGCATAGGAACAAATTTTGGAGCAGTATAATGCATCCCGTACCTTGTTGATAAACTCTTTGGTATCTCCACCCCATTTACCGCTAGGCCCGGTAAGTTGTTTGGATGCTGCTATACGCTCTTGTCTAATAGAAGACATAATCCGAGAGTTAACCGCAGCTGTAATTGTAGGTATCGCAACCCCTAACTCCAATGCGGTTTGAATTGTCCAACGTCCGGTTCCTTTTTGTCCGGCTGCGTCTACAATCAAATCTACCAGAGGGATACCAGTACCTGGGTCGGTGTAAGGGAAGATATTTGCTGTAATCTCAATCAAGAAGGAATTGAGTTCATCGGTAGTGTTCCACTCGCTAAATACTTCATGTAGTTGCTGAGCAGTAAGTCCTGCAGCGTTTTTTAGCAAGTCATAGGCTTCAGCAATTAATTGCATATCGCCATACTCAATACCGTTGTGAACCATTTTCACGTAGTGACCTGCACCACCTGGACCTACGTAAGTAACGCAAGCGCCATCATCAACTTGGGCAGCAATTTTTGTGAAAATAGGTGAAAGGTATTCGTAAGAAGTATCTGTACCACCTGGCATCAGCGAAGGACCGTTAAGTGCGCCTTCTTCACCACCACTGACGCCCATACCGATATATCTAAAACCTGCGGGTTCTAATTCTTTCGTGCGACGGTCAGTATCTTCAAACCAAGAGTTGCCACCGTCGATAATAATATCACCCGGCTCCAACATTGGTTTCAATTGGTCAATCACCGCATCAACGGGTTTACCTGCTTGTACCATCACTAGAATTCGACGGGGACGTTCCAGAGCAGCAACGAAGTCTTTAAGGTCAAAAGCGGCCTTCACGTTTCTACCAACGGCACGTTCCGCCATAAACTTGTCGGTTTTGTCGCGTGAACGATTATAAACCGCGATGGGGAAGCCATTACGCTCAACGTTAAGAGCTATATTTTCGCCCATTACGGCCAAACCAATCACACCAAAGCTTTGTAGAGTCATAAAATTTGCTGGCTAACTTGTGCGGTTGTTTTCATCTTTAGGGTAGTCCGAGATTTTCCGTTCTCCCCTAAAGAAGACATTAAGAGTTGAAGAAGAATACAAAAACCCAAATTTGACACAAATAACTAATTTAAATTTGTGTCAGAATTCACAATTTGCTTGCAAAACTTGCACAATTGAGTAGGGAAATAAATGGGGAGACTGTCTTTGGCCCGTTGGGAATAGGGACTAGGGATTGTGGTATACGGAATAAGGAGCGATAATTCTGTATTTTGAATTTTTAGTCCTTAAATCTATTTCTCCTGACCCCAACCTCTAACCCCCTAACTGTAACCCTAAAACCCTATTCCCTAGCTTCTAGTCCCTAAGGATAACATTTGTAAAAGTAGCTAGTGGATAATTTCCATAAAACTACGAACTGTAAGGAGTAACCACAAAATGCTGGCACATATCCTGGCGTTGGCGGTAGGTCTTGGTAGCCTAGCTATATATTTGGCGGCTTTCTTTTTCCCTGAAATCCACCGCAAGAATGATTTTATCTGGAGTGGTGTCGGGCTTTTTTACGCCTTGATTTTATGGGTCTTTGCACGTCGTATTACAGGAGGACTTTTTCTCGGTCATGTGGCGTCTGTATCGTTGTTGGGTTGGTCTGTAACCCAAACTCTGCAACTACGTCGCCAATTGACTCCCAAGCCACAACAAACCGAAGTAGCCAAAACTGAAGCAGCCAGTACCGAGGCAGCTAAAATTACTAGTGCTAAAACTACTAAGGTTTCCCTTCCACAACGAGTTGGTCAAGCTTTTAAAGGAGTTGGTGGTGCTGTCGGTGGTACTATTGGTAACATTGGTAATGTTTTTAAAAGAACTCCCAAAGCACCTAAAGCTGATAAAAAAAGTACTACATCTGTTCCGAGTAGTGATGTTATTGCGGCTGAACCAGAGGCTCGTAAAGCTGACGAGTCTACCCCAACTGAGATAGCACAGGATACAGAGGTAAAAGCAGTCGATGCAATTGCTGATGTTAAAGCTTCTATTGCTACCGAAAGCGAAACGCCTAAGGTTGAATTTGTTACCTTTGCCCCAGAAGTCCCGAAAGCAGAGCCGACAGTCATTATAGAAGAAGCAGGGGTAAAAGCAGTTGATGTAATTACTGGTCTAAAAGCATCAATTATTACTGAATCAGACGCATCACAAACACAGGTTAATACCCCACAAATTAACGCGGTTGATGCAATTGCTGCCATTAAAGCGTCAATTCTTTACGAGTCTGAAACAACTAAGCCATCTGAACAAAATACTGTTTTGATGACTAACCAACCAACCGTTTTGGTGACCAACCAACCAACCAATCTTCAAACTGATGACACGTTGCTACCTGACACACCAGGAGCTTCTTAGTGTTGATTGTTGACGGTTAGTTGTAAATTTATCAAATGTAGAGACGTGACATGTCACGTCTCTACAATAATAATCAACATTTCCACCAAAATATTACAACTGTATTACAATATGAAGTATGGATTTTGATATTTTATTGAACACCTGGGATTTTCTCACCGATAATAGTGAGAATCTAACTCTTTATTTTTTCGTTAAATCATCACTGTGACAGAAACTGGAACCTACAAAAATACGGTAAATCTCCCTCAGACGAAATTTGATATGCGGGCTAATGCGACTAAGCGTGAGCCTGAAATCCAAAAATTTTGGGAAGATAATAAAATTTACGAACGCCTGTCTCAAGAAAATCCAGGCGAATTATTTATACTACACGATGGGCCACCTTATGCTAATGGTTCGTTGCATATTGGTCATGCTTTAAATAAGATTCTTAAAGACATTATTAATCGGTATCAACTGTTGCGTGGACGTAAAGTTCGCTACGTTCCTGGGTGGGATTGTCACGGTCTACCGATTGAGTTGAAAGTGTTACAAAGTATGAAGCAAGCCGAGCGGCAAAGTTTAACGCCTTTGGGTTTGCGGCAAAAAGCTAGAGATTTTGCTTTGGCTGCGGTGGATGACCAGCGTAAAAGTTTTAAACGTTACGGGGTTTGGGGTGATTGGGAACATCCGTACTTAACTATGTCACCTGAGTATGAAGCAGCTCAAGTGGGTGTTTTCGGTGAGATGTTAAATAAGGGTTATATTTACCGTGGTTTGAAGCCTGTTTATTGGAGTCCCAGTTCTAATACTGCTTTGGCTGAGGCTGAGCTGGAATACTCTGAAGCTCATACTTCTCGCAGTATTTATGTTGCTTTTGGGATGGTTAGTTTGTCGGAGGGGGTTAAGTCTCAACTGGGTGAGTTTTTGCCTGAGTTGGGTGTGGCTATCTGGACGACTACTCCTTGGACAATTCCTGCTAATTTGGCTGTGGCTTTGAATCCTGAGCTTAATTATTCGGTGGTGGAAGTATCACGCAAAGCGGCAGAGACGCAAAGTGAAGAGGTTGGCTTAGAATTTGGTTTTAAATTCTTGATTGTGGCTACCGATTTGGTGGAGCGTCTTTCTGATACTTTGGGGGTCAATTTAACGGTTAAGGCTACTGTTAAAGGAAAGGAGTTGGAAAATTCTACTTATCGCCATCCTTTGTTTGATAGGGTAAGCCCTGTTGTGATTGGTGGTGATTATGTAACTACTGATTCTGGTACTGGTTTAGTTCACACTGCTCCCGGCCATGGTCAGGATGACTATATCGTTGGTCAGCGTTACGGTTTGCCTATTTTAGCTCCTGTGGATGATAATGGTAATTTTACTGAAGAAGCTGGTCAATTTGCTGGGTTGAATGTTTTGGGTGATGGTAACCAAGCGGTTATTGATGCTTTAAAAGCTGCTAATTGTTTATTGAAGGAGGAAGCTTACGTTCATAAGTATCCCTATGATTGGCGTACAAAGAAACCAACTATTGTTAGGGCTACGGAACAGTGGTTTGCTTCGGTGGAAGGTTTTAGGGATGAGGCTTTAAAGGCAATTTCTTCTGTTAAGTGGGTTCCGGTTCAAGGTGAAAATCGTATTACACCGATGGTGGCTGACCGCTCTGATTGGTGTATTTCTCGTCAGCGCAATTGGGGTGTACCTATCCCTGTGTTTTATGATGAGGAAACTGGGGAGCCTTTATTAAATCAGGAAACTATTGCTCACATTCAAGCTATTTTTGCTGAGAAGGGTTCTGATGCTTGGTGGGAACTTTCGGTAGATGAGTTGTTGCCAGAGAAGTATCGTGGTAATGGTAAAAAATACCGTAAAAGTACTGACACTATGGATGTGTGGTTTGATTCTGGGTCTTCATGGGCTGCGGTTGCTGAGCAGCGTAGCGAGTTAGATTACCCAGTAGAAATGTACTTGGAAGGTTCAGACCAACATCGTGGATGGTTCCAGTCGAGTTTGTTAACTAGTGTTGCGGTTAAAGGTTGTGCTCCTTATAAGACTGTGTTAACTCATGGGTTTACTTTGGATGAACAAGGACGCAAGCAAAGTAAATCTTTGGGGAATGTGATTGACCCACAGATTGTAATTGAAGGTGGTAAAAATCAAAAAGAAGAACCCGGATATGGTGCGGATGTATTGCGGTTGTGGTGTTCATCGGTAGATTATACGAACGACCAACGTTTGGGTAAAAATACTCTTAAACAGTTGGTGGATATTAGAAATAAAATTCGCAATACGGTACGGTTTTTGTTGGGGAATTTACATGATTTTGACCCCGAAAAAGATGCAGTTCCCTATGAAGAATTGCCTGCACTTGACCGTTATATGTTGTACCGAATGACTGAGGTGTTTAAGGAAGTTACGGATGCGTTTGATACGTTCCAATTTTTCCGCTTTTTCCAAACAGTGCAAAACTTCTGTGTGGTGGATTTATCCAATTTTTATTTGGATGTTGCTAAGGATAGGTTGTATATCAGTGCCGCTAAATCTTTCCGTCGTCGCAGTTGTCAAACGGTTTTAAGTATTGCTTTGGAGAATTTAGCACAGTCTATTGCTCCTGTTTTGCCTCATACGGCTGAGGATATTTGGCAATTTATTCCTTATAAAACACCTTATAAATCAGTGTTTGAGGCTGGTTGGGTGAAGTTGGATGAAAAATGGCAGAATCCTGAATCATCTGGTTTTTGGCAACAAGTGCGGGATATTCGCGATGATGTTAATAAGGTGCTGGAACAAGCCAGGATAGATAAGATGATTGGCTCTTCTTTGGAAGCCAAAATTTTACTTTATGTTGGTTCGGAAGAATTGCGTAATGCACTCAAGCCTATGAGCGAAGGTAATAATGGTGTGGACGAGTTGCGCTACATGTTTATTTCTTCGCAGGTGGAACTTTTGGAAACTCCCGCAAAATTGGAAGGAGTGAAGTATCAATCACGGTCGGAAAAATGGTCTATTGGTGTAGTTAATGCTGATGGACAGAAGTGTGACCGTTGTTGGAATTACTCGACTCATGTCGGGGAATCAGCGGAACATCCTTTGATTTGCGAGCGGTGTGTTTCCGCGTTGTCTGGGGAGTTTTGAACACCCCAAATGTTGTAGTGCAGGCTGGAAGGGCTGCTATTAAACTCTCCGAAAAAGAATGTAGAGACGTTACATGTAACGTCTCTACATGGGTTTCACCCTTCACGATTTGCTTAACCGAGCAGTATTGAGATGTCTATTACATACTGAAGGGAGCAAGATGCTCCCACTACTTATTTTTTCAAAAATTGGAAATTGTCTTAATAATAATTTTATGTCTCTAAATATACTTTTTATTTGAAAATCAAAAAACCTTGCTTTATGATGATTAAATTCTCATGTCAGGGCTAATTTATGAGCAGATTTCCTCATGACGAGTTTGCAAAAGATTATCTTAAAGTATTGTTAGAACCTCTAGTTAAAGTAGACACAAGCCGTAAAGTTAAAGCTGAAATACGAGAAATTGATGTGTACTTTGCTCGTTCATTTCAAGTTGATAGTAATATAGAAGGGTTGGGATTATTAGGGCGTTTTGCTGAGACCTCTGCTCTGTTTGAAGCCTTTAGAAATGCGGCACAACCTGATGAAATTATCAGTTGCATGAACAAATATTTTGATACTTATTTTGAGTTCAAACGTCAAAACAAAGACAATGAAAAAGAACAGTCGCAAGCAGACGTACCAAAATTATGGATACTTTCGCCAACTGCATCTGAGATAATTTTAAATGGTTTTAATACTACTAAAGATGAAAAAAATTGGGGTAAAGGAATTTATTTTCTAGGAAGTTTTCTGAGAACGGCTATTGTGGTGATTCATCAGTTACCAGTTACCCAAGACACCCTTTGGCTAAGGCTTTTGGGCAGAGGGAAAGTTCAAGCAAAAGCAGTTGAAGAACTTGAAGCACTTCCTGAAGATAATCCTTTGCGTTCAAAGGCATTTGATGTGTTGTTGAATTTAAAGGCTACCCTAGAATTAAATAACAAGAAAAATAAAGATGATGAGAGGTTAATTATGGCGTTATCACCTATCTATTCGCAAAAGTTAGCTGAGGCTAGACAAGAAGGAAGACAAGAAGGAAGACAAGAAGGAAGACAAGAAGGAAGACAAGAAGGAAGACAGATAGAACGCCGAACTACGATAGAAAATTTACTACGCACTCGCTTTGGCTCTTTGGATGAAGAGTTAAGAACTATTGTTGAACCACTCTCGGTATTGTCACCAGAAGAGTTTAGTGTTTTGCTGCTGCAATCATCCCGTGAGGAATTACTAGCGAGATTTAATCAATAGTTTATATTGTTCTGTAGAGACGCGATAAATCGCGTCTCTACATTTATCTGTTTTGCAGTTTTTGCAGCAATTCTTGGGTTAATTGAATAAAGGCTTTGGAACCAGAGGATTGAGGACTGCTTATAACTACTGGCATAAAACTGTCAACGGCTTTAGCGACATTTACATCAATAGGTATTTGAGTTCGACAAATTTTATCGTCGCCAAAATCTTGGTTTACGCGGTTCATTACTTGTTTGTAATATCGATTATTTAGCAGGTTAGTGCTTAGCATCGTAAAGACAATACCCAACATTTCTATGTTAATTTGGGCTTCCATTTCATGGCTATCTTTTAATTGAGCGATGCGTCTTTCTAGTAACTGGATACCGACGATAGATAACGGTTCTGGCTTCGCGGGGAGTATATAATAGTCAGCACAAGCTAAAGCACTACGAGTCAAAAGATTATAACCGGGAGCGCAGTCTAAGAGAATAAAGTCGTAGTTGTCGCGAACGGGTTCCAATATTTTATTGAGTAATACTCGCTCAAATCGGTTCCAAATGGTCTCAAAGTCGTTTTCGCCTAAGTGTAATGCTTGTTGATGTAACAATTCGGAAATGACAAATTCGTCGTATAAGTCAATATCTCCAGGTAACAAATTTAATCCAGATAGATTACAAATTTGAGATTGAATGATTTCTTGGATGGTTAACTTTTCACCTTGCTCTGGGTTAATTATCTCGTCTATTAAATACCGAAATGTGCGTCTTTGTTTGCGGCGTTTGGCGAAGTCTACAGGAGACATCAGACATAGGGTTGCACTGATTTGTGTGTCTAAGTCTAGTACTAGAACCCTTTTACTAAAATATTTGGCTAAACATGTTGCGAGGTTTACAGTTAAGGTGGTTTTCCCGACACCACCTTTCATATTAGCTGTTGCGATTACGTATCCCATTGCTTCAATTCCTCTATTGACGCATTTCTTCGTTTACTTGGCGCTGTTGATTTAATATTTTGTAAATCACGCAAAGACGCAAAGGACGCAAAAAAGATATTAGCGCTTTTCTGGCTGTTTGGAAATAAAATTAAAGACGAGAACCCAACTGAGTATTGAAATCGTGACTACATAAGGAAAATAGCCTTCTTTGTCGGTTGTATAACTTATGGGTTTAATTAATTTTAAGAAAAGTTTGCTTTTATGAACAAAAGACTTATTGTACCTTTTTCTCGCATCAAAATATTAATCCGTTTGGAAAAAGTGCAGCAAAATACCTAGAATATTTTCTACTTCACTGATGTAGTACTCACGGTTATCAATAAAAACTATATTCCCTTCTAGAACCAAAAACCGCCAGTTGGTTCCACTTGTAACTGCACCATAGATTTTCTGAATTTCTCGTTGAGCTTTTTGGTTAAATATTTTAGCTCCTTCCATAGTCGCAATGCATTGCCCAATTCCACTTTTTAGGCTTTCGTTTTTAGCCTCAATAACTGTAATTACTGGTGCTTCAATTTCAAATTGTTCTTCTGATGCACAAAGTAGAAAATCACAAAATCCATTCAAACCCTGACTAGAATCAACATTGAATTCCGTACCTGAAAAAAATGATATTTTGTATTGTAATTGTCGCCTGGTCTCTGTCAAAATTTGTGCAATTAATAATTCGGAACGAGCTTTTTCGGTATTAATTGCGGTTGCTAATTGAATATATTCTTCTAAAAGTGTTTTTAATATTGCCGATGACTCTACTCCCGATATATCTGAAAATAAGTTACGTTTTTCGTCAATTTTTAGATTAAATGTATCGCGTACTTTGGTAAGTGTAAAGTCACTGTATGCCATTTTTCTGTTTTTTAATCACCAATAAATCAACTTTAACGTCAAAATCCAGCTATTGGTCAAAAGCGAATTACTGGTCTATTACAATTTGCTCTTTCCAGTTTTTGATAGCGAGGTTCCATTTCTACTGCTATTTTATTGATTAACGGAATAGCAGGTTCGCTATCTTTTATGTTTTGTGAATATAATCACTGAAGCCCTTCATACACCCTAGCTCACATCTTGCACCACTAAAAAATCATGTCACAATCATAACTATATTCACTTAAGTTTGGTCACCTCTTTCCACGACAGCCAGGGAATAAATTAAGAGTCTAAAAGCTAAAGTCCTCTAAAGAGGACTAGAAATAGCATTTTAATTTAAGTATAAGTATTAATTTTTAAACATTCATATTAGTTATTTATACGTAATGTGCAAGATATCAGCTAACTGATTTTAGGCATATAGACTCAATTTCAATTGTCGTTGTTTGTGGTGCAAGATGTAAGCATAGTGATTTTTTATGCTTACATATAAGTAAAATTTATAACAAAATCTCCCGATATTTAAAACACAATCGAGAAAATACTGAATAATTGATATTATTGATAATAATTATATCAGTATTTAAGTAGGGGGAGAGATTGGCTTTTAATCCTGAACTATGCCGTAACGAAAGCGAAGTAGAAAGCAAGCTCATCGTTCAATATTTATTACCCCAGCTAGGGTATACTCCCGAAGCTTGGCATCAAGAGGTAGCTGTTGGTAGTATTCGCTTAGATTTTCTGGCGTTTGCGGCACAAGTAATTCCTTTTGTAATAGATGCTAATTCACCCTTAAGTGTGGTAATGGAAGCAAAGCACCCTAAGCAAAATTTAAATAATCATGTTCCTAGACTTAGGTTTTATTTAACTAAATTAAACGTAGCCTATGGACTATTAACTAATGGTAAGGAAATTAGAATCTATCAAAAAGTTGATACTGATATTCAGTTAATTTTTCAGTGCTTTGGGAAGGATGTTGAGACAAAAATAAGAGATATCAGAGCATTACTTGGTAGGAACTCGCTCAATGAAATCCCATTAAAAAACAACTCAGTAACTCCAGTAGCTGAAACTGCTAATGTTACAGTTCCAAATATTTCTAATAATATTTTTGATACTACGAGACAAAATACAATGAAAACAATTGCAATTTATCATAACAAAGGCGGCGTTGGTAAAACCACTGTTGCAATTAACTTAGCAGCAGCATTGAGTCAGAAAGGTAAACGTGTACTTTTGATTGATATAGATTCTCAAGCAAATAGTACTTTTGCTACAGGTTTGGTAAAATTTCAGTTTGATGAAGAAGATGATTTAAGAGATAAAAATGTATATCATATCTTAGAATCCGGAGATTTTAATTTTATCCAAGACATTGCTCAAAAATATCAGTATTTTAATAATCCTGAAATTGATATAATTCCTTCACATATAACCTTAATTGAATACCAAGATAAACTTAATAAAATAGCAGCTAGTAGAGCGCGATTGGTCACCAAA
The DNA here is from genome assembly GCA_019359035.1 of Scytonematopsis contorta HA4267-MV1. Lineage (GTDB taxonomy): Bacteria > Cyanobacteriota > Cyanobacteriia > Cyanobacteriales > Nostocaceae > Scytonematopsis > Scytonematopsis contorta. Next base: position 31,192 of record JAHHIC010000050.1, read on the forward strand.
CTAAAACGAGTAGAGAATAATTATGATATTGTAATTATTGATACTCCACCTTCTAGAGATTTGTATGCTGAAGTTGCGCTGATAGCAGCTGATTATTTAATCATTCCATCTGATTTAAAACCATTTGCAAATCAAGGCTTACCAACAGTAAAAAGTTTTGTCAGACAGGTAAATGAATACAGAGAAGTAATAGGTAAATCACCTATCAATATAATAGGTGTTCTCCCTTCCAAAATTTCAACTAATGCCAAATTTTTACAACATACTTTTCCAAGACAACGGGATGTAATTTCCGAACGTTATGACCTACCATTGATGGAATCAGTCATTTATGATAGAACAGCTTTGTCGGAGTCTATGAACCAAGTTTTAACTGTTGGTGAATTAGAGTATCCCGACCCTAAATCTATCATTAAATTTGCTGAATTAAAGTCTTCATCTCAAGTATCTGCAGAAGAGTTTAATGTTTTAGCTATGGAAGTATTAAAGAAAATAGGAGTAAATTAATGGCTAATTTTTCATTGGTAGATGTTAAAAGTATTTCTTCTGATATTCCTCGTTCTAATTTTGCAGAGGCTGATTTGGATAGTCTTGCAGAAATGATTATCCAAGCAGAAGGAATTATTAGACCTTTGGTTGTCAAAATGTCAGGAATCGAGACTTATACTGTTGTTGAAGGACATTTTGAATATTATGCTGCGGTGAGAGCAAGAGAAAAAAATCCTCGTAAAGGTGAGATGGTCAATGCTTTTGTAATTTCACCAAAAATGGAAGATTTAGTACTTAAGCAAGCGACTATTCTTAAGGGAGTAGAGTCTCCCCAAGCATTTGTTAAAGCTCCTGCACAAAAAACTAGTTCACAACCAGTAGAAATAAATAGAGAGCTTAGCTCTTTGGAAAAACAGCTTAGTGAATTGAGAATAGAAATTACACAAAAACTACATAATTCAAGCGAAGCTATTCAGCGAATTGAAAGCCAAGTGCCCAAAAGAATTACCGCAATAGAAGCATTTAATACTTCAAGCTTAGTTGATTTAATTTTTAGATTAAAAACAGCAGGTTTTACCGATAAAAAAGCTAAAGATACTGCTGAAATTATCGATAAGGAACGCAACAGGAAAGCTTTTGAGTCTTTGAACGATGTAATAGAAAGAGTAAAAACTAAAACTAAAACTAAAACTAAAACTGGTGTTAAATCTGTAAAAGCAATAAGTGCCGATAAAATGATAAAGATTATTGATACTTGGTCTAATCTTTTATTTATATAAAAGCTAATAGGGTGTGTCGAATTATCAAGCAAATATTAGCACACCTTTATCTTTAATTTTTTATCAGAAAATATACTGATATTAAAATCCAATTCTTGAATATTCATTGTAGTAATATCTGTATGTAATTATTGGGGGCTGCAATGAATGCTTTGGAAGCTAAAATTCTAGAAATTTTAAACCAGGGTACTCCGTTAAGAGCAGTGAGCATAGCTCAAATGCTGGGAGTTGAACGTAGAGAAGTTAATCATTATTTGTATTCTTCCTTAAAACATCTTGTCATACAAGATAACGATTATAAGTGGTCATTAAAGACAAATAAAGTTACTCAACATCAAGCCAATCCACCAACAAAGGAAGCATCGCAAAGTAGTAAGCCAAATTATAATTTAACCAGAAAAGAAATTAGACAAAATGCTCCTTTTGTGAAACCAAATGCTCCAATTCAACCATCTCAACCGATAGTATCAACTCCTAAAACTCAACCTTATCAACCTGTAAGAAAAGTCAACCCTTATGAAATTGTTCAGAAGGAACTCTACCGTGCATCTGCAGAAGAAAAAGTAAAAATTATCGAAACAGCTTTTAGGCAAGATACCTTCCAAGAATTAGAAGATGAGCAAATAAATGCTTTACAATCAATTTTAGAGCAGTCTAGACGAGAAGTAAGTATTAAAAATACTGCTTATCAACAAGGACAAATTAGTTCTCGAAAATCAAATATTTTGACGGTGACAGCAGTTTCGATTGCATTAGCTGCAAGTGCGTTATTCATAACGATTCAGATGAATTCAAATTCCACCTATCAACCGAATCCAACTGTTCCACAGAATCGGTAATCAAGATGATTTTGATTAGTTTTTAATTTGTATCCCAATAAAAATTGTGTTATTCCCATTACATCAAAATATAGAGACTAAACATGTTTAGTCTCTAGATTCTTCTCTTGACTACCTTGGCTATCTTGGCTTCTTGGCGGTTCGTTGTTCTCCTATAGTTGTATTTTTTCCGCAAATAAACTTTGCAAACGGTGTAATTGGGAACCTACTTGATAAAGTAAATCACCCTTACCTAGTAAATTCGCTGCTGCCCCATCTTTGCCCCCCAAAATAATTTTTGAATCAGCATCACTTGCTGTTCGTAAAGCAACTCTTCCTGGTAAATTAGAGCGAATTAACGGTGTAACAACAGTTGCTTCCGGACGTTGGGTCGCAATAATCAGATGTATCCCAGCAGCACGAGCTTTTGCACCCAGTCGTTTAATATTTTGTTCTAACGCTGTGCGAGTTTCCTTTTCCGACATAAAATCAGCGTATTCATCAAAGATACAGACAATACGTGGTAAAAGTTGACGAGAATTTTTATTGTAACTAGTTAAATCATTACAACCTGCTTTTTCCAACTTTTGGTAACGGGATTCCATTTCCGCGACTAGTTCATCCATTAGCTCAATAGCTGGTTCGCTATCTTTTACAATTGGCGAATACAACCATCGCATCCCTTCAAACTCTGGAAAAGTGACTCGTTTTGGGTCAACTAAAGCTATTTGTAATTGTTCTGGAGAATGACGAATCAGCAGACTCAAAAGCAATACACGCAAAAACTCACTTTTACCACTTCCGGTTGTACCCCCAATCAGAAAGTGACAAGTGTTTGGGTCGGATAAATCTGCTTCTACCAATTTTCCTTCTAAATTTACCCCAACGGCAATTTTTACTGGTGATGCTACTGTTACAGTCTTTTGCTGGATATAATCTTCAAAGTAAGCTATTTGTCGGTCTGGACGTGGTAAATCTATACTAATGTATCCTGGTTGAGGAGCAATAATAGGTGGTTTTTCTAAACCTAACTGCACTTGTAAATCGCTAGATAATCTTAATATTGCACCGACTTTTACACCCAGATGAGGTTTTAATTTGACTCTCACAAAAGCGGGTGCAACAGATGCTCCACAATAATCTACCCCAATATTAAATGATTGTAGTGTAGCGACTAATTCTTCTCCTATAGCATCAGCATTAACTGGTTCTGGATTCTTTATAGGGGGAGTAGTTTTCTTATTAATAGGATTAACATCTGGTTCATTTTTATTTCCTACAGCAAAATAAGTTTGACATTTTTGCTGTTGCGGACATATATCACACAAATTAGGCTGAGTTGTCGATGGTGGAGGGTTAAGATTTGGTGGTTCCCAAGTCAGCCATTGCTGCATTTGTTGCAATTTATGGGGAATTAGTTGATGTACTGTATTTTCTAACTGTTCCCACGTGTATTTATATTCTTTAAATTCTGGCAGAACACAATACACTGCTGAGTCTACAGCTACTTTTTTCTTCTGCCATAACATATAACTATAAAGAGCAACTTGAGCTAATTGCGCTGATGGGTCTGCTGATTGATAAGTTTTAAACTCCACCACACATAAGCGCTTATTTTCAAAATTATATAATAAGCAATCAAATTCACCTGCTATCCTTTGTTTAGTTCCGTCAGGTAGATTAATGTAGTATTCTAGAGTTTTGTTTTCATCTACAAAAGTGTTACGAATAACGCTTGCTGAATTACAATAACGGCGATTTATTATGAGTAGTTGAGCAAAATGTCTAATTAGCCCTTGCAAGCCTTGCCAAAGTTTTAATAGTGCTTGTGCTTGGTTAGTGTCTTTTTTTATAGCCTGTTCTAAGTAAGGATAAAATTTAAGTTTATAAAATAACTGTTGCATCTGTGAGGCAACTGCTTCTACCTGTAACTGTGATGCTTCTAATTTAAATAAATCTTGAATTTGTTGATTTTGAATAGCTAAATTTATAAATTCATCAACTAATTTATGAAAGATGCTTCCGATACCTATAGCTGAATCTTTTGGTAGGAATAATGTGTTTCCTCCAAAGCGTTCTTTTAAATAAAATAGACGCGAACATTCAAAAGCTACTCGCACTTTTGTTGCTGTTAAAGAAGGAAGTTCAGGTTTTTCTGTTAACTGTTTTGAGCCGTTTTCCATATTAAATATATTATTGCTAGCACCAGGTTTAACAGTTTGTAATAATCGGTGATGCACGGCTGATAAATACAATACATCCATTGCTGCGTATTGCAATTGTTTTGGATTTAGAGGTCGCTGTCCCCAATCACTTCTTCCTTGTTCTTTGTCTACGTTGGGAAAGTGACAGAGTTCTGCTGCTAAGGTTTTTAGTTGTAAATTTGATACCTTTAGGCGTTCGCGAGTAATTTTTCTCGCTATTTTTAAAGTGCAGGTTACATTTTGTGCTGCTTTTCCTCCCAAATATTTGAGGTCAAAGGGAGCGTTATGAAATACTTTTTCTATTTTTGGATTAGCCATGATTTGGTCAATAAAATATGCTGCCAAATCAGGTTTATGTAATACATCTAGAATGTAAGCTGAGTTTGCAATTGAGTCTGTGGAATTAGCTAAAGCTTGGATGAGAGATAGTTTAGGATAGGGGGTGTCCCAGTCGGCTATTTCTGTATCTAACCATAAGGTTTTTGCTGATGCTAATTTTGCGATTACTGCTCTGATTTCGGTAGATTGTGTGAGGTATTGCATTGATTCGGATACAAATATTATCTCATATATAAAAAGGAGGATTTCAATTTTATACTAAAGCCAGGGAGCCAGGGAATAAATTCCCTGTCTAAAAGCTTAAGTCCTCTGGAAGAGGACTGAAAGAGCAGTCTGATTATTATTTTGCCTGAATTGGGGTTATTTTTATACAAAAGGATATAAGATTAAAGGCGTAATAAATTATTTATGCCACTAAACAAATTAATTGCTCTTGAATCTTGTCTTTTGGATTAAAAATTTTGACTTGATTCTCCTGGATTAGTTCTTTAATCAATTGCTCAATTTTCACATCGTTTATCTCTGGTGAAAACTGTTCGCTTGCTTGCTTAATCAAAGTTGGTACACCCATAAAGCTTTGGGTTTTTACTACATTCAATAAAAAGTCTTTGGCAGGTTTAAAATCTACGTCAACTTTTTGCTGTGGAAGTAAGTTTAAATTTTGCAATAAAGTACAGTCGTGTAAAATACTAGTTTCACTGACTAAAGTTTTGAGTTCAGAATAAGAAATCGTCTTACCCCCTACAACTAGTTCTTGTGATTGTGCTGAATTGACCAAACTGCGATATGTTGCCAACAATTGAACCGCACCCAAAGAAGGTTTAATATGAATATTTTTGCTATTTTGGAAAATTTGTTGATAAAGTTTATTTCCAACTAACTTGGAGTTCCCAACACTACTAATACGAATCAAGTACAGCGAACTGCAAAGATTATTGTGAACAACTTTTTGACAAGCATTCATGATGTTAAAAAAGCTGTTCATATTAGAATCTTCAGTCCAAATGATTCCAATTCGTTCCCTTTTTCCTGGTGCTTGATAGCTTAATGAATAGCTCGCATACGTTCCGGTTAAAAGTTTTGGCTTGATACCTTGAATTTGCAATGCATCAAGGGCGAACATTAACATCTGAATTAGGTCAGTTGCTCCCAGTAAGCTGATTTTAGCGATTTTTGTTTGAGTTTTTCTATACTCTTTCTGCCAGATTAGTTTAAATTCTGCATAAAATCTTTCTTTTTCAGTTATTTTTCCGGTTGTAATGCTTTCTCCACCACCTTTCTTTGTCGCTCCTGATAACCCAGCAACGATTGACGGCAAAGACAATTTATACTCTCTATATTTTATACTACCCAGATTTATAGAGGTTCTAGCATGTGTCTTACCACCTGGAAAGTTTTGCTCTAAAATTTGCCTACTAAGTGGAAAAATAGGTGATTTAGGTAGATTATCAGCTCTGTTATGCAATGGCTTTAAATAGTATCTCCATAAAGCTTCGGCTTGGTCAAGAGAAATCGGTTTTAAGTTTACTTGTCGTTCAATCCTAGCTTTATCAGACTGAGCAATTCGCTTAACAATTTGGTTCCACGGGTCTTTAACTACACTAATGATAATTAAAAAACCTTTAAGATTATCGTTATGAAAAGTTGTATTTATGTTAAATAAAACTTGAGGATTTAAAGACCAATTCGGTAAAGTTTCAACTTGGTCAAAACATAACACTATTGGTTGAGTGTCTGTAGCTATTTTGCCAAAGTTTTCTAAAATATTTTTGGCTGCATCTTCAGAGTCAATACATTGCTTTACATGTAAAGCTTGCATTGACTCTTCACTCAAATTATCTCCTCTCAACCACTCGCAGGCTAATGGATATAATTCAGGGTCAATTAAGTCGTGCAGCACACCAAAAAAAATTTCAGAATTATAAATACCTTCTTTTTTGTAAGTATTCTTAAGATGCGTAATAAATTTTTTGCGGTCGCTATATAACACTTGCCAAAAATTATCATTAAAAATTCTTTGCTTAAGACTGCGTTTGGTGAAAGCTGATAACCCCTTAAGCCATAAAATCAACTGAGACTCCTGCTGACCTTCCGGTATTTGAATCAAACTATCAACCGTTTGGCGCAACACATGACGCCAAGCATAATCATTATCAGCCCAAGGACTAATATAAGTAAAGAATGCTTTAGAATTAAGAGTTCGTTTTAACCTTCCTAATAAATAGCTTTTACCAGAACCCGAATCACCAACAAGTAATGCGGTACGAGTACGATAGTCATTGGCAACTAAGTTTAATAAGTCATCAATTTCATTAATCGCTTCTTGATGAATCGACTCAACTGTTTGTGTCGAGTCTTGAGATTCCCCCCAAAAGTTGCCGACTTTTGTATTGATTAGGTCAAATGGATTTACCTCACGTTTTATTAGTTCGTCAATTGATGTCATGGTGGTAGAACTCAGGTGAAATTATTATAAGAATTAAAAGTGAAAAAATATTAGATGCTAATTGATACTTATGAAAAATAGCGACCCACCAACATTTTGAGAAATCCCTGCATTTACTTGTTCTGATGTATATGGTGTTGGGTCGAGTAATGTACTCAGCTCAATTTGGTCATTTGCTTGTAGTCGATAAAGTGCTTTATCCAGCTCATCCCGTGAAAGTGGTGGTTGTAACTTTTCTCGTAAGTGGAAAATCGGTAAATAATTATCAGTACCCAGTTCCTTATCTAATTTCTGGATAGTTTGTAAAATTTCGTCATCAGTAATATTGATGACATCGATAATTGTTTCAGAAGACGACTCCACCTTGCTAGAAGCTAAAACAGAGAGTTCTTCTGGCTTAACACGTAGATGCTTCCGCAAAAAGCGTGTGTAATTACCTAGTAGTTCTAAGCTAATAACCGGGTTGGAACCTTTACTGGGGTTGAAATCATCCCGTAAATACTCAATCCCGCGTTCAGTCAACCAAACCTCACCTTTCGTAGCCTTGAGCTTGCTTTCAACTTCAACCAAACCACGCTCACTTAAATTTTTCAGTATGGTTTCCCTGTCTGCCGATTTTACCGATGAAGGCAGTTTAAGTTTACTAGGAGCAATTTTCCCAGATTCTTTAGCAACTTTCTCCAACACCTTTAGTTCTTGAGGGCTAATCGGTAAATCCGTTGAGTCAATTTCCAGTAACGCTCGACCAGGAGATAAAATTTTTACAGAAGCAATTTCGCGAGAGTAATCTATGAGTTCCTGAGTACCCAAGTTGTGACAAATTTTATCCTTCCCTTTAAAGCCACTAAAAGCATTTGCTGAGAGACTAGAACGGTAATTAGTACAGCCAAGCAACTTTAGTATGAATTTTAACTCAATAGATTCCATAAGTATAGCAATATTATTTCAACTTTAACCGTACCACCTTAACTCAAAGAATGATAACTGACACTATTTATACAGTAGCAAAAATTTGCGTTATGGTACTTTCATATAACCAGTTTAGACAATTTTTTTTACCACTTAGTTCCCACAGGTAAAAAATAAAAAATCAATTGAACTAAACTTTATCTAGAGAAAAATAAAGCGAACTCTTCAAAAGCGCTCATGTATAAATTATGAAAACTAGTCGTCTTAAGACGACTTTAGCTTTCAGGCAGGGAATTTATTCCCTGGCTTTTGAAATTTTAATCTTTTGAGCTTGTTAACTAATAAGCTGTTCTATTTTTAACAAATTAAAAATTTGACATCTCTTGTGGGGTGGGCATCCTTGCCCGCCCGATTGCCAATAAAATACCCGATTGCCAATAAAATACCCGATTACCAATAAAATACCCGATTACCAATAAAATACCCGATTACCAATAAAATACCCGATTACCAATAAAATACCCGATTACCAATAAAATACCTGATTGCTAATAAAATACTAGATTGCCAATAAAATGCTAGATTGCCAATAAAATGCTAGATTGCTAATAAAATACCAGATTGCCAATAAAATACCCGATTACCAATAAAATACCCGATTACCAATAAAATACCTGATTGCTAATAAAATACTAGATTGCCAATAAAATGCTAGATTGCTAATAAACTGCCCAATTACTAATAAAATACCAGATTGCCAATAAAATGTCCGACAGCTTATTAAAAAAACTTCCAAATACAAAATACACACATGAGATAATGATGGGTTACGGCGCATTATATTTGTCGCATAAAACAATTAATTATCGTGCGCCTAACCCATCCTACGGAATTCAATTTTGTAGTGTATTCTGTAATAGCAGAAAGAAATTATGTAGAAACTGAATAAAAGATATAATGTGATAAAAGAGCCACCAACTACTATGATAGTTGCAAAAGAGTCACAAGACCCGGCAGAATTAAATAATAATACTTATTCAGAGGATATAATCTTACCACAAAGTGATTTGTGGAGCGATGAACCCCCCTTGGAAAGTGACGAACACCGCGACGAAATAGAACTTTTGCTAGAGTGTATTAAAGTTTTTGGGAATTTACGAATCCAAATTACGGTTTTTCGGTCGAGATAATCAGTTAGTACTTACAGATAAAGAAAGAGCCACAACTGAGCGACTAGAAAAAGAAGCTGCACAACAACGAGCGGAAACTGAGCGACTAGAAAAAGAAGCTGCACAAAGGCAAGTAGAAGAACTTAAAAGGAGGTTGAGAGATTTGGGTGCTGACCCAGACGCAGCAGATTAGATGTTAGTTTGACTTCTCTTGTACTTAGTTTTGGTGTTAATATCTATCTTTCTGAGTGCAAGAGCGGGTATAGAGGTTTACCTACGTTGCTTGTTCGTGATTGAATGATATAAAAGCTAACATAGCTTTAAACAAACAAGCAATAGAAAATTACATGAAAGTAATCGCAATTTACCATAATAAAGGTGGCGTCGGCAAAACAACAACAGTAGTTAATCTAGCTGCAGCAATCAGAAAAAAGGGCAAAAGAGTATTAGTAATAGACTTAGATAGTCAGGCTAATACAACCTTTGCGACCGGATTAGTAAAATTTGATGACGAAGACTTCGACGACATTAAAGACTCAAACATATTTCATGTCTTAAGTTCCGAAGAATTTTTCCCCATTTCCGAAGTAGCGAGAAAATCCAGCTTCACTAATCCAGAAATCTACGTAGTCCCCTCACACATAGATTTAATCAAAAACGAAACTGACTTGAATGCTTTAGATTACAGCAGGGGTATACTAATTGAAAAGCTGGAAGAAATCGAAGATAAATATGATGTTGTCCTAATTGACACTCCACCTTCTCTAAACTTGTATGCCAGAATTGCCTTGATATCAGCAGATTATCTGATTATCCCATCAGATTTGAAACCCTTCGCAAATCAAGGCTTAATAAATGTAAAAGAATTTGTCAAGGGAATCAATAGTTTTAAAAAGCAACTCAGAAAAGCACCACTTGAAATACTAGGAGTTTTACCCAGTAAGATATCTACCAACAATAAATTTATGCAGTATACTTTAAAAACTCGTATCGAAAAAGTTGTAGAAAGATACGGAATTGATGTTTTTGAGACCGTAATTTATGAGAGAGACGATTTGGCTAAATGTTCAGAAAAAGTTTTAGAAATCGGAGAGATGGAAGTCGCTGACCCTCTCTCTGTACTTGATTATAAACCCAATTCGCTCTCTGCACAAGAATTTGAGTCCTTAGTAAAAGAAGTATTTAACAAAATTGGGATGGTTGAATGAAATTATCTACTTCGCTTGTAGCAGTTAAAAAAATTACTTGTAATGCTCCTCGCTCATTATTTGCAGATGATGAGCTAGAAGATGCTGCAAAGTTAATTTTAGAATCAGAAGGTGTCATCAACCCCATAATAGTCCGTCGAACCAGTTTAAAATCTTACGAAGTGGTAGACGGAGACTTTGAATATTATGCTGCTGCTAGAGCTAGAGAAATAGACCCCAAGAAAGGTGAGATGATTGGGGTCTTTGTTGTGGAAGAAGAAAACGAGGAGCTTTTAACTCAACAAATTAAATTATTTAGAAAGCAAAAATCGACTTCCACAATCAGAGGTGATATTAACTCAGGTATTAGTTCTGATACTTTAGATAAATTTCTTACTAATTTTGAATTACGCTTTGATAAAATAGCTCATCAGTTGTTGGAAGAAGCGACCGCAAAAGTTAAGTTAGAATATGAAATCAAAGAATTGAAAAGCCAGCGAAAAGAACAAGCCGAACCATTAGAAGTTTTTAATAATTTCGATGCATCCCAAATTGTTAAAAAATTAATAAGCGCAGGATTTGAAGCAGGAAAAGCGGCTAAAATCGCAGAAGCTATAATTAAAGAACGTAAAAATAAAAAATTTGAATCACTTAATGATGTAGTGAATACAGCCAAACTTAAAAGAGGAAAAGGTTTTGTCAAAGCTATTACTAGCGAGAAAATGCTGGATATTATTGATACTTGGTCACATTCAACATCACGGTGAAGTTTTTGAATATTTTAAAGAATATTTGAAAATGCAAAAGGTTAAACATACTTGTGGATTCTAGCACTTCTCATATTGCTTTTGGTAGGAATCTTTGCTACTTTAGAGTAAAAAGGACGTTGTTTTATGCCTAATGTTGAAAAAATGAGTGTCGCTTTGACGCCAGAAATGGCTGCACTGGTTCATGATGCAGTAGAATCTGGCGAATACGTTAGTAGTAGCGAGGTAATCCGGGAAGCTCTGCGTGACTGGAAGCAGAAACGTTTACTTCAATTGCAAAATATAGATGAAGTTCGACGCTTATGGGTTGAAGGAATTGAGAGCGGTAAAGGTAAATATAAAGACATTGAAGCAATTAAGAGAGAAGCTCGTAGCCGCTTGCAAAAAAATTCTGAGAAGGATATTTAACTATTGTGGGACAATTAATTCGCACTGCAAAAGCTGAAGAAGATTTAATTGATATATGGATGTATATAGCATCTGATAACCCTGAAGCTGCAGATAAGTTCATTGAGCGAATTGATGCGAAATGTAAAATGTTGGCTGATAATCCAGCAATCGGTCAAGCTCGTCCTGATATTGCAATTGAATTGCGTTATTTCCCTGTTGGACGGCATTTAATCCTTTATCGGCAGATTAGTGGAGGTGTTGAAATTGTTCGCATTGTTCATGGTGCAAGACATTTACCCGATATCACAATTTAATTGCTCTAATGAGATTTTTAATTTATTTGAACCCCTATCAACTTGAGCTGTTAGGGGATTAATATTATTATAAATAATACTTTAACTATTGATACTATAATTTTAAGTTCCTTCTCTGACTCTCTCGGAATAATTTTTAGGACGAATATTGCGGAACTTCTCGATAGCAAATTGTTGTAAGCCTTTAGGAAAATAAGACCACAAAATACCAATCATTACTTTACTGGAAAAGCCTAAGCTTTTACTAGATTCCTGTAAAAACTTTCGTCCTTCCATAGTATCGCCATTTTCAATCAATCTTAATCCCAGCGATTGTTGAAGATGAGCTAATTTATGTAAACGGATTTTTTCTAATTCTTCATTGCTAAACTTATAGCTTTCCATACAAAATAACTTAGCTCTCAAAAAATGTAAATTTTGTTTCAAGCTTGTTTGACCACCATGTATCCGATATTCCATTAAATACTCTGATAAAAAATACCCCTGCTTATTTGCCAGCGCTAACCTGACTAATAAATCAAAATCCTCACATCCATCAGCTTCCGGACGCATAAAATTAACTTCTTGCAAAGCGCTTCGTCTGAATAGTGTTGAACCAACTTGCAAACTTTGTTTAACAAAAGTTTCTCTTACTAAATCAGGAACTAACCCTTGGAGTTTATCCTTTCCCCATTTAGCAGAATTTTCTTTTGTCGCTGATTCAACTCTTTCGTTTTGTTGATTAATAATCCAGTGATTGGTACAAACAAAATCAATATTTGATTCTGCATCTAAGACAGCGACTGTTTTTTCTAAAAATTTCGGAGTCAGAGCATCATCATCATCAAATTTAATAAAATAATCTCCAGTAGCTGCTTCAAAGCCAGAACGCATATTGCGACTACGACCACCATTTACAGCTTGTCTGATATAACGAATTCTAGAGTCATTCCACTGTTGAACAACCTCGCTCGTATTATCAGTAGAACCATCATCACAAATCAAAATTTCAAAATTCTGATATGTTTGTGCTAGCACACTATTCACAGAGTACAATAAAAAATTAGCTCTGTTATAAGTAGGGATACAAACGCTCACTTTAGGCATAGTTAGAAAAAATAGAAAAAATTAAAAAATGTTCACCTAAAGACCCCCTCTCCAAATTCCCCCCCAGACGGGAAGAGAGTTTAAATTTTCCCCCCTTCCCTCTTAGGGAAGGGGGGGTAGGGGGGTTAGGTCTCTCCGTATTTCCCCGATTATTTGAGTAAACGTTAGATATTACATGGGCAAAATTCTGATGACATCAAGGGTTGCCACAGGTAATCCTATAATTATCGTTACTCTAATTACTATTATTCCCAGATTATTAGTTATATGAACATATTAATGTTATCTTCCACCTTTCCCTATCCCGCAACAAGGGGGGGAACTCAGGTAAGGACGTTTAATTTATTGAAATATCTCCGTCAAAACCATACTCTTACCCTGTTGACTCAACGGGAACCAGGAGTGACGGAGGAAGAAATCGAGGGATTAAGGGATTGCGTAGATGAATTAGTGGTTTTTGAACGTCCACCAGAATCCGCTTCCGGATTAATTAAAAAAATTCAGCGTTTTAGTACATTTCTTTTTCAAGGGACACCACCTAGCGTACTCAACCGCTACTCACCAGAAATGCAAGAGTGGATTAATAAATATGTCCAAGCGGGTAAATGTGATGCGATAACCTGCGAACATAGTGTAAATGAAATTTATATTAAACCTGATTTCCAAAAACAAATCAAAACCATAGTCAACGTTCATAGCTCAGTCTATGGTAGTTGTCGAAATCAAATAGAAACGGGAATTTCTGAAAATACCCTGCGAGATAAAATTAATTTACCCCTGTTGCGACGTTACGAACAAAACTACTGCCCAAAATTTTCTTCGATTGTGGTGACAACAGAAGAGGACAAAATCCAAATGCAGGAATTTAATCCTAACTGTCAAATTTCTGTAATTCCCAATGGGGTCGATTTAGTTTCTTTTCCTTATCGCAATAGCGACCCTTCCGGACACCGCTTAATTTTTATTGGTGCGATGGATAATTTAGCAAATATGGATGCTGTATGTTTTTTCTGTAATGAAGTGTTACCAGAAATTCAAAAGTTTTATCCTGATACTACTTTTGATATTGTTGGTTCACATCCAGCACCCGAAGTTTTAGCACTTAATGAAAGACCTGGGGTTAATGTTACTGGTCGCGTACCTTCGATGGTAGAATATTTACATCAAGCCACTGTATGTGTTGTGGCAATGCGAACAGGATTTGGTATCAAAAATAAAACTCTAGAAGCAATGGCTGCTGGTGTTCCTGTCATCGGAACTGACCGTGGTTTAGAAGGTTTAAGTGTCGATGGTGCTAATGTTACGCTTAAGGCATTAAGAGCCAACACAATCACAGAATATGTAAAAGCAATTAGCCAACTGTTTGATAATGCGAACCTACGAGCAGAATTATCTCGTAATGCAAGGCTTATGGTAGAAACAGAATTTACTTGGGAAAGTGCAGGTAAGCGTTATGAAGAGGTTTTAATGAATTAGCTTCGTAGTTGCGCTTTAGCGCTCAATATTAAGATGCGCTAAAGCGCAACTACAAGCCTTAATTAGCAATTACTGCTGCATTAAGGGAGCCATCGGAAAAATTCTGCTGAAGACTGGAACCCTCGGATTAGCTTTAGGGGTCGTAGGTAGACTATCGTTCTGACTAACTACTGTTGTGTTAGCCTTTGCTGAATCCTTAGAGTTATCCGAGTTAGATGTTAAAGTCGCATTTGTGCTAGTAGTTGTCCCTGAAATTGATGCTGATGGCGTTGTACTATTGTCAGCGCTACTTTTATTTGCTTCTGCTGCATTTTGTGCGTAACATGGAGTTACAATCAATGCAGAAACTGTTGCTAACGCAAATACTAGCAGATTACGATTATATTGATGCATTGGGATTCCTTTTTTATCTTTCAAAAAATGATTATGTTTCCAACTAATGCAAAGATGGAAATATATTTATTGCGCTACTTGACTTGTTGTTAATTAATAATTCGTCTTGTTTTGTCTTGTCTTCAGCCGAAAAAAATGCCGCTAGTAGTTGCACCTGTCAATGATTATCTGCTTTGAGAAGCAACATCAAGTAGCGCAACTAAGTAAACTATAGGGGAAACCGAACTTTTGAGATAAGAGAAATTCTACTGAAAGAGAATTTTTTATTTATGCTAATTTATTAAGTTATTTATTATTTATACATGTAAGTGTTTTCGAGAAGGTTATATAAAAGCTTTATAAATACCTCACGCACCCAAAATGTAGAGACTAGACATGTTTAGTCTCTACATATGTAACGTCCCTATATATGTAATCTTCCTAAGTTGATTAAAAGAAAAAGGTAGTACGTAAAACACCAATAGTAATCGATTCACTATCTTTTGTATGACCTGGTTCTAAGATATGAATTATTCCAGGTGTAATACTAATATTATCTGTAACTCTAAATCTATAAAAAGCCTCAAGGTGAGTGGTAGTTCCCGGTTGTCCTCCGCTACGTCCTAGACCTGTATTAATAAAGTCGGGAAGATTATTGCCCACAGGTAAATCACTGCTGGTTATTTTAGGTGGTTGTCCAACATAAATTCCTCCTAAATTTCCTTTTCCGAATAAATCAGGGAAGTTAAAATATGCCATCCAATTCATTGTTTCCACTTTTCCTGTTTGTCCTGGCATATTAGAATTACTATAGCCAACCCAACCACCTAAAGAAAAGCGAGGTGAAATTTGCCAATTAACAGTTGTACCAACCGCATTAGTTTGTAAAGCCGCTCTTGTGCCGTTAGGTCTAGGTGCAGTTAAGCATTCATCACCTGCGAAAGGAGATACACAACCATTTGTAGAATAATTATTTACATAATATAAACTCAAATCAATACTATCAGTTGGTGTCACCAACAATTGTACCCCTGTTGTCGTATTCCCATCAAATAAACCCCTGCGCTGAGCGGGATTTCCTGGGTTTGTACTAGTATATATTGCTTGTAAACTGGCACGTTTTGCAAATTGCCAATCGAAAGCAATACCACCACCATAATATCCTGTATTTAAAATAGGATTTCTTTGAGCAAAGAATGACAATGGTCCTGTAGCACCACTTTCTACCCGATTCGGTCCTCGGAAAGCACGTAGCATATCAACACCTGTTGTCCCTACCATAAATGCTAAATTATCAGTTAGCATTCGATGATAATGTAGGTCAGTTAATAGAACATCATTATTGGTATCAAATTCATAACCAAGAATTACATCATTACTAAGTCTTGGTGATGTACTACCTTTGGCTGCAAAAAGACTTGTTACAAGAAAACTTTCTTTATCGAATTGCGTTGTTAAATCGAGTTGAGTTAAAGAAATTAAATTAATATTCGTTCCTAAATCCGTTGTATCTCTTACACCATCTCTGGGTCTAATATCAGCACGGTTGCGACTACGTCCTTGAATCCCAATTACGTGAATACCTGTAAGCTTAGTTGTTGTTGAAAATTGATTCGCTTCTAATTCAGCAGTTTTTGCTTCTAGAGTATCAATTCTTCCACGTAAAGTTTTTAATTCGGCAGCAAATTCTTGTTGTAATTTTTCTACAGCTGCTAAATCTTCGCGACGAGCTAAATCATTTGTACTTGTAACAATTAACTCATTAACTCGATTTAAACAAGCATTTAAACCTGCTGCAAACTCATACCGATTAATCGCACGATTCCCTCGAAAAGTCCCATCCGGATAACCTGCAATACAACCATAACGTTCCACCAAAGATTGTAAAGCCTGAAAAGCCCAATCTGTTGGCTGTACATCTCGCAATTGTGAAACCGAAGTTACCTGCGACATCGGTTCATGTAGAGACGTTACATGTAACGTCTCCTTCGTCAGGTCGCTAGGGGATGGATTTTGGGATATTACATGGTATAGGGAGGTTACATCGCGTAGATACATCGTATCTGGAGACGTTACATGTAACGTCTCTACATTGGTTTGTGCTATAGCTTTTTGTTCTATACCACCTACCCCAAAGGTTAATAATGAGGCAATTGCCCAGATTTTATTTTTATTATTCATTCAATACACCCTTTATTAAACTTTATTGACGGGGATAAACAGTGAGTGTATTGACAATTGTTTCTTAATGACCTGAGGGGATTTACTGATTTTGTGAAAATTCTAACATCAGCACTTATAGGCAATTACGCAATATTGCGAGTATAAAAGAAAATACCATCTTTTGGTTGACTGCTGACTGCTGACTGCTGACTGCTGACCGTCAACTGTAAACTATCAAACATCAAACATCAACCGTCAACCGTCAACCGTCAACCGTCAACCATCAACCATCAACCGTCAACCGTCAACCATCAACTGTCAACCGTCAACCATAATGGCAAACCACCAAAAACGGAGGGTAAGGTCAAAACCTTCTGAAGCAAACCCAACAACACCTGTTCCCAGACCTGTCGTGAAAAAAATTGCAAAAAAAACTAAAAAAACCCAAAAAACTTGGGGAACATCAATGTTGGCATTTGTTATTTTGTCAAGTAGTATTGGTCTGCTTGCACTATTTGCTTGGATTTCCATTTTATTAATATTCAACCCAGAAAAAGTTGGCTGGCTGAATATCTTTTTACCAGAATGGGCTAGAGTCTCCTTGGGAGGAAAAGAGCGTCCTAAAACTTTGAAACAAATTAAAGAAATTCTTTCCCAACAAGGAAAAATTGCTGGAGATATTTTACCTTTATCAGGGGATATAACAAAATCTTTTTTATTACCTATTTTCCAAGAACGTGCTAACTGCCAATCAGATTGTAAATATTTAGTTGAAATCAGAGTTTACGACCCACCAGAAGATTTAGAATTTCAATCAAAACCAGAAGTACACTACTCCTTAACAACACAACTTGCAGTCGAAGGACCAGAAGAATCATTTGTAGTTGCACCTTTATTAAATGCTACTACCGAAACTCCCGGTTCCAATATTGCTATGCCTTTAAATACAATTCAACGTTTTGAAGGAGAGACTCCATCACCAGGTATTTGGTTTTATTTACAAGGAAAACGTTCTTCAGCAACTGGAATAGTAACTTACGGACATATTCTTCAGTACAATCCCGAACGTTCTCACCTGCAATTAATGTTGCCTTGGACAAGCACTACTGAACAACTGCCTCAATGGCAACAAATAACTGGTAGCGCTACAAAAGAATTAATTGTAAATCAAACAGTGGGTTTGGAACCGCAATTGCGAGTTTATCAAATTCAACCTGCAAAATTTGTTCCCAACCCCATTCAACTAGCAGAAATTTCTTTACAACCACCAGCACTAAAAAATTCTGCCTATGAAGATGCAATTTTATTTGCTCGTACTGGACTGTGGACACCAGCTTTGGAACGGTTGGAATCAATTAAAAAACAGCGTCAAGTAAAAATAACTCCTGCAGCACAAGCTCAAATTGATGTAATTCGTTTGCATTCCCAGCTTACTAAAATTCAAGCAGAAAAAACTTGGGCTTCTCCCAGTCAAGAAGTGCTGGCTGATTTAATTGACGGTCGTTGGCAAAAAGCTTTACAAGTATTTGAAGCATCACCACAAAATGCTCAAGAAATTAGAACTTTCTTAAAATCTGATGGTGGAAGATTGTGGAGTAGAGCAGAAGCGACTCTACAAATTCAACCAAATCAAAAAGAAGCACAAGCTTGGAGTGCTTTAATTTTAGCTGCTAGTCAAAGCCCCGAACGTGCTAATTCCTGGTTAAAGACGCAAACGAAAATTCCTAAAGATTCCCTTACTTACATTCAGGGTTTATTAGACCAACTTCAAGGTAAAGTCATAAAGCTTGAAATTCCTACTTCTCATTCTAGCCAAATTGTCGGTGCGGCAAAATCTATAACTCAGTTTAATTCCACAGACTGGTTACAATTAGACCCGACACAACCTTTACAAAAAACAGACAACCAATGGTATGAAATAGAAGTAACAGCTTTTTATGATGGTAAAGCTTGGTTGCCTTTTCCTTTTAACAACTTAAAACCACCCGAAACTTCCACCGCTAAATTTTTCTGGGATATTTTAGGAATTAAATCTGACCCTACTATTCAAATAGTTCTTTGGCAACCCAATGGAGAACAACAAACTACCCTGGGAACTATTAAAGGCGTAAAATTTCAAAATGGAGCATTACGTTTACTTGCTCATTCAGAAACAGTTTCCCCACAGACAAGTAATCAACCTAGTAATCAACCCCGAACTTTAGCACTCTCTAATACTGCTTTAGAATGGGTACAACCATCTCCTATGAATATTGAGGAACTTCTTCAACAAGACCCCCAAGCAGTAAAGGTAATGCTACCGACCTTATGGCGTTCATTACAACAATCTGGTCAGTTACGTGCTGGTAATATACCCAATTTTCAGGAGTTACGACAAAAATTAGGACATTGGCCTGTTCAAGTTATCGATTTAACAGGTAATGGCAAACCAGAAAAAATTATCACCATATCCGCCGAAGCAATCTCATCCTTAATTAAAACAAAGGGTTCAGCTTCTGAACAAACGAAAAACTTTCCCCGTCCCCGTACTTTAATATTGTCAGATACTGGTAGTGTAATATATACTGACTTTAAGGCTGATATTAAGAGTGGACAAAAGCAATCAATGACCGCTATCGCCAAACTTTATCAAGACCAGCCTTTAACTTTGCTGGTAGAAAATACTAACGGCTACAGTATTAGACGTTGGTCAAATAAAAATCAACGCTTCGAGTAGCCTTAATGGCTTGGTGGTAAATATTTAAGATAAATTTGGCAAATATTTTGGCAAAATGTCTAAAATAATTCAAAATTAAAGAGAAAATAGTAATTTTGAATTAATCAATTAAGATACAAGCCCCTAATTTTAATTACGGAGATAAATTTTATTAAACTTGTACATTCTTGCCCTAATTTCAATTATGAGGCTAATTTTGAATTTTGAATTCTGAATTTTGAATTGATGTGACTCCATTTGCTTCTGAAACAAAAAGTTATCTTTCTATCTCAGTATTTTCTGCAAGGCGTTGCGTCTTTAAATTTTGCAATTCTTGCAACAGGAAATCAACTTCAGCTTGCAAGTTCATTAACTTAACTTGCTGGTCAGCATGGTAACAAGACTTATTTTGCTCCCATGCTGGACTATAGGACTCAGTTTTGGACTTAACAGCACTAGATGCAGGCATCGGTAATCTCCCACTACGAAACTCAACTCACACACTAAAGAGATATTATAATAGTAAAGTGTGAAGATATATTAAAACATTTTATACATTTCATTAGCTGTTGTAATATCTCCAACTCCGGGAGTGGGGGAGTGGGGAGTAGGGAATTGCGAATGCGAATTGCGATTGGTGCAGTTAAGGGGATAAAATAGAATTTTAACGAGGTTGTGTAAATGTTGAGCCGTAATCCCTCATTTACAAATCTTTAATGTAGAAGCAAGTGTGAAGTAAAACCTGTGACTTTGAGCCTGTCTGTTGCTAAATATCATCGCCAACCCTGGCCTGGATTGATAGAACAATATCGCCAGTATTTACCTGTGAGCGAAAATACACCCGTTGTGACGCTACTGGAAGGTAATACTCCTTTGATACCAGTACCCACAATCGCAGGAATTATTGGTAAAGGTGTACGTGTCTTTGTCAAATATGACGGTCTGAATCCAACTGGTAGCTTTAAAGACCGTGGGATGACAATGGCAATTTCCAAAGCAAAGGAAGCTGGGGCAAAAGCGGTGATTTGTGCTAGTACAGGTAACACTTCAGCAGCAGCAGCAGCCTACGCTAAACGTGGTGGGATGCGTCCCTTTGTCTTAATTCCCGATGGTTATGTGGCTTTAGGAAAGTTAGCACAAGCTTTATTGTATGGTGCCGAAGTACTAGCAATTAAAGGTAATTTTGACCAAGCTTTGGAAATTGTTCGTCAAATGGCGGAAAACTATCCTGTTACCTTAGTCAACTCGGTTAACCCTTATCGTCTGGAAGGTCAAAAAACAGGAGCTTTTGAAGTAGTCGATGTATTAGGTGATGCTCCTGATTGGTTATGCATACCAGTGGGTAATGCGGGTAATATTACAGCGTATTGGATGGGATTTTGTCAATATCACCAAGCAGGAAAATGCCAGCGTTTACCTCGGATGATGGGATTTCAGGCAGCAGGTTCAGCACCTTTGGTTAACGGTCACCCAGTAGCACATCCAGAAACCATAGCAACCGCAATACGTATAGGAAACCCTGCGAGTTGGCAAAAAGCAGTTGCAGCATCAGAAGCCAGTGCAGGGGGTTTCAACGCAGTCACCGACGAAGAAATATTGGATGCTTATAGATTACTAGCATCAGAGGAAGGTATTTTTTGTGAACCCGCTAGTGCAGCTTCCGTAGCTGGCATGTTAAAAGTCAAAGACCAAATACCAGCAAACGCAACAGTTGTTTGTGTTCTGACAGGTAATGGCTTAAAAGACCCAGATACAGCGATTAAACACAGTAAAAGCCAGTTTAAAGGCGGTATTGACGCAGAAATTGGTGCTGTGGCTGCTGCTATGGGATTTTGAACAATTCGTAGTTCGCAGTTCGCAATTCGCAATTAATTAACAATTAAATAATTAATTAATTGCCTTCTTACAACTGCGAATTGCAAATTGCGAATTGCAAATTGCGAATTATTAATTCTTTCCCCTCTCCCTCGTTAAGCTATCAATGGCGTCACCTAATGCTGTTGTTAGACTGTTGCGTGTTGCTGCGTGATTTTCTTGTTCGGTTTTTAATGCTAGTTGTAAGCGGTCGCGTTCTTTGATGAATGCGACCAGTTTGGTTTGCAATTCTTCTAAAGATGCGAATTGTGCTACTTGTTGTTGAATTGCGTCGGTTGTTGAAGCATCATTGAGTGTGGGTTCGTCAATACCCTGAAGACGCTGTATTTCTGTTTTTAAAGAAGTTATGGTTTGTTGTGCCATCTGAGCATCCGTACGTCGTTGCTCTGACTCTGTATTATATAGCTGACGCCATTTTTCTGCACTAGTCCAAGCTGCGTCTTTGTCTTGTTGCAATTGGACAATCTGTTGTTTAAGTGTTTTAATCTCGTCTAACCACTGTTGCGTTAAGTCTTGGCTCATAGTTAATTAGCATTTTTGTTGTCTGTTGACTGTTGACTGGTGTTTGCTGATTGCTGACTGCTGCCTGTTTATTTTTTACTTTTTATTTTAACCATGCTACGGTTTCTACGTTTATTTTGCTACATTAACTGCCGCACTATAAAGAAAACTATTGTCTGCACAGTTAAGCGAAGACTTTTGGGAATGGCGTCGGAAATTGCATTTAATGCGATGTTGTCTCTGTTTCCCGCTATTCTCGTTGTTTTGACGGCTATTGGATTATTTCAAGATTCTTTGCAGGATACTTTTAGACAAATGGCAACGGGGTTAGCTCAAGTTGCGCCTAAGGAAGCGATGGTTTTAATTGAAGATTTTGCTACCAGAGAAATTGCTCAGTCAAGAAATGGTAGTTTATTTTCTCTTAGCTTTGCTGTTGCAATTTGGACTGCTTCTGGTGCGTTTAGTACTGCTATGACTGCTTTTGATGTTATTCATCAAACTCCTTCTGAAAAAATACGTCCGTTTTGGAAAGCTAAACTTATTTCTATTGGTTTAACAATTAGTATTGTTATACTTTTAGTTGTTGCATCTTTCTTAATATTTATTAGTGACTTATTATTAAAATCCTTGGCTGGAGAAAATACTTATTTTTTATTTTTATTGCGTCAGTGGCAATTATTCCGTTGGCCGTTAGCATTATTTGTTGTTGCTATTGCTTTTTCTTTAGCTTATCGGTGGGGACCAAGTTATTGGCGAGGTAGTACACCCATTATACCAGGAGCGATTTTGGCGGCTATTTTATGGGCTATTGTGTCAGCTTTGTTCCGTTCCTATGTGGAGCATTTTGGTAACTATAACAAGGCTTATGGTGCTGTCGGGACTGTCATAATTTTAATGCTGTGGCTGTGGATGAGTGCTGCTGTTGTTCTTGTTGGTGACCAATTGAATGTGATTATTGGTGAAGAGATGCGGGCTGGTAAATCAAAGAAAATATGATTTGAGAACGCGATGTGGGGATGTGATGGCGTAATGCAATGTGGGGATGTGATGGCGTAATGCAATGTGGGGATGTGATGGCGTAATGCAATGTGTGACGCGACGTAGAGACGCGATTAATCGCGTCTCTACATGTTGTAATAATTCTTAACCAGTATTATAAGTTACATACATAAAAACTAAACTTGAAATTAATGGGCTTGGGCGTAAAATATTTAACGACTAAACAAAGTAAATACATAAACCCATGACTGACCGTCCTCTTCCATATTCTACTATTGAACCAGATGCTAAAGCTCCTACATTGAAGCGTTTACGTCAACTTGCTCGTGTTTTAGATAAAGCGGTTGTTATTCCAGGAACCCAAGTTGGTATTGGTCTTGACCCAATTATGGGATTGATTCCTGGTGGTGGAGATTTTTTAGGGGTAATGTTTTCTTCCTACATTGTTCTAGAGGCTGCAAGATTGGGTGCTCCTCAAGCGACTTTGGGTAGAATGGTCTTTAATATAATTATTGATGGTTTAGTGGGAGCTGTGCCAATTATTGGAGATTTCTTTGATTTCGCTTGGACAGCAAACACTAATAATATCAAGCTCTTAGAGGAATACTTAAAGTTCCCCAGTCAAAGAAGTAGCGCAGACGGATGGTTTATTTTTGGGGTGCTGGCAGTATTGTTACTGACTGCTATTGTATTGGTCGCGTTGCCTGTGATACTTCTAAGACTGCTTTGGGGAATCATAATCGGTAGTTAAGTTAGTTACTAAAAAATTAATGCAAGATTGGTGGCAAGCGACCTTTCCCAAAGGGCGTCAGACTCTTACGATTAGCGATGCTTATGGTTATCCCGTGCAGATTGCTTATGGCGAGGTAGGTACGGGAAAACCCTTGTTTTTATTACATGGTATGGGTAGCTGGAGTTACAATTGGCGTTTCAGTATCCAGCCTTTAGCGAAATATTTTCGGGTAATTTGTGTTGATGCTAAAGGATACGGTTTTTCCGAAAAACCTGTGTCACGTCGAGAGCAAAGTGGACATCAAATTACTGAATTAGAACGAATTATTAGGGGTTTGTGTAATGAAGCTGCTATTGTTGTGTCAGAGTCTTTAGGAGCGTTAACTGCTCTTGCTTTGGCTCAGATACACCCTCAATTAATTGCTAAATTAGTTGTAGTAAATGTACCTATTTTTGCTCAACGGTTACCTCACTGGGGTATGTCATTGTTGTCGCAATTACCATTGGAAATAGTGCAAGCTGTTGATACTTTACGTTTAAGTAATTTGTTTGCTCCGTTGGTTAGGGAAGTGATGGCAATAGAAAGACGTGGTGTACTGTTTGACCCGTCGATTCTTACCCAGGATGATGTTTACTGGATGACTTATCCTTTTGTAGAATTTCCGGGTACGCTGACTAAGGTTACGGAAGAGTTACAAATTGCTGCCCAAGAAATTAAAAATTGGCGAGAAAATAAACCTAATTTGTTGAGTAATATTCAGAATAAATTGCACGCAATTAAATGTCCTACGCTGATTCTGTGGGGGGAACATGATAGCTGGTTCCCGAAAAGTGATGGGGAGAAGTTGCATGAGTGTTTGCCTAATTCTAAGTTGCAAATTCTTGCTAAGTGCTGTCATGATGCTTCTACTGGTGCAGCAAAAGAGATTAATGTCGCGATAATTAAATTTTTGCAATAGATGACCTAATTCGCACATGAAAACCCACCCCCAACCCCCTCCCCGCAACGGGGAGGGGGCTACGTACAATACATGAAGATTTTATGAATTATGAAGAAATTCCTAACTCAGATGGGGAATACTGTTAATTTTCTATTAAATTACTTGACATCTCTTGGCATTTTATGAGTGTCTCCATCTATGATTATTGCATCACTATATTTGAAATTCCTATGTTACATTCAAAACTGATATATTTTCTATTTATATTTGTGGGAATTAGCGTACTTTTTACATCTAATTATACAGCAAATGGCAACATTAGTAAGAATTCTAAAAGACCTAACACTACTTCTAATAATTTAAGACAACCACAAGTACAAACTTTGCAGGGAAAATTAATTTATGAAGCTATACCTCCCATTAGGTCAGTTAGAAGTTATAAAAATGAAGAATTTTTTCTCATTACTAATCCCAAAGATTCTCGCAGCTTAGTGTTACGTCCTTCCGAAAAAGTTTCTGAAAGTCTGTTACAATCATTTCATAATCGGCAAGTTGAAATACAAGTTGTTTACCGTGAAGGAATTCGACCTTCGCATCATGAAGTTGCTTGTCCTCTTGATTCAAACGGTCAATGTATGCCACAAGGTGAAGGCTACCAAGTTTTATCTATAAAAGCGAAGAATCTGAAAGGTGTAAATAATTAACAAAACATTTCAAAAACATGATATAACTCTTGTGGGGTGGGCATCCTTGCCCGCCCTTGTGTCTCAGCCAGAATAATAATCCCTAAGAAAATTTTTAACTTACTTTTCAGGCTTTCCCCCCAACGCTTCCACAATAGTGCGAGTATTTTGCTCCATCATTTTTATATAAGAATCCCCATCACTCCCAGCAGCACCTATAGAATCAGAATAAAGTTGACGTGGAGCCAATTTTATATTTGCTTCTTCCGCAACAGTTTTTATTAAAGCAGGATTAATAGTAGTTTCTGCAAAAATTGCTGGTACACCAATCTTTTTAATCGATTCCACTAACTTCTTCACTGTTTGAGCGCTAGGTTGTTCCTCTGTACTTATACCAATCAAAGTTCCTGCAATTGTTAATCCATACGCACGACCGTAATATTGAAAAGCATCATGAGTTGTCACCAATTTTCGCTTATCAGCAGGTATAGTTTGAATTTGTGCTTTTATCCGGCTATCTAACTGTTTTAATTCCTCGGTATACTTTGCAGCATTATCAGTAAACTCTTGCTTGTCTTCCGGTGATACTTTTATCAATTCATCACGGATAGCATTAGCCATTGCAACCCCATTCTTGACATCACCCCAAATATGAGGGTCTGGAACTGTTCCTTTTCCCTCTTGTGTCATCTGCAACGGTTTCACGACTTCCCCCACCGCAAATGAACGAGTTTTTTCTCCCACTGATTTTATTAACTTAATTATTCCTGGTTCAAGGTTATAGCCGTTATACAAAATCAAATTTGCTTCTTCCAAAGACCTACCATCTTGTGGTGTCGCTTCATAAACGTGAGGGTCAGCACCGGCTTTCAAGATACTAGTCAATTGAATTTCGTCCCCAGCTATTTCTTCGGTAATATCTGCGATTATTGTGCTAGTTGCTACTACACGTGGTTTATTATTTGCTGCGGGATTGTTATTATTAGCGTCTGGTTGGGTACAACTAAATAGGGTAAAAGGTAAAAGACAAAAAGCTGAAAGAATAATTTTCTGTTTGATGCTTTTGTGATTCAATTTCACATTCACCCTAATAACCTCCATCTTAAGCATGAGTTTAACTTATAACTAATATTACTTCTATTTATAGATTTTTTCATATTCTTCTCATTTTTATAGTAAGCTCAAAGAAAGTATTATTCAATAACTTCTATGGAAACTCTTTCTTTCTACCCAAAATTCTTAAATTCCAGAACTAACTCAAGTCATAGACCGCAAGAGGTGGTTAAAAATCAGGATATCGATAAGGCAAAAGCTGTGAATATTTCCCATTTGGGGGTTCACTACCGTAAGCAGGAAGCACTGAGAGGTGTTAGCTGCGTAATCCAACCAGGAAGACTGACGGGTATTTTTGGCCCCAATGGTGCAGGGAAAAGTACGTTGATGAAGGCTATGTTAGGATTAGTCCCTGCCAGTAACGGTCAGGTTTTGTATCAAAATAAAGCTTTGACACAGCAACTAGATAAAGTAGCTTACGTACCCCAACGTAGCCAAATTGACTGGACATATCCCGCTACGGTGTGGGATGTGGTGATGATGGGTAGAGTCAAGAAGACAGGCTGGCTGCGAGGCTTTTCTACGGTTAGTCGTCAGGTAGTAAAAAATGCTTTGGAAAGGGTGGGAATGGGTGAATTTTACACTCGTCCCATCGGAGAACTTTCAGGGGGACAACAGCAAAGGGTGTTTTTAGCACGTGCATTAGCCCAAGAAGCGGAAATTTTTTGTTTTGATGAACCTTTTGTGGGTATTGACCAAAAAACTCAGTCGGTAATTTTTGAAGTTTTTCACGAGTTGGCTAAAGCTGGTAACACTGTATTAGTTGTTAACCATGATTTGGGGGAATCTATTACCCATTTTGATGACTTAATTTTATTGAATCGGGAACTGATAGCTACTGGTTCACGACAGGATGTGTTGACGCAAGATAATTTATACCGCGCTTATGGTGGTAAAGTAATGTATTTTTCTGACGGGTTCACTCAATCTGCTTAAATTTGGTCAATTCCACCTGCGATTTATTTTACGAGAAAGTTTTAGGAGCATGAAAGCCCTGTTTCTTGAGAGCAGGGATGAAAAGCGACGTCTTTGCGACGCCACTTGCTTTATGCCGGGAAACCCGTCCACCGCAGTGGCTCATTTTAATCGCCGTAATATTTTTTATACACAGTATATCTACTTGTTTATTTAATGGCTTGTAAATATGTCTTCATAGGTAAATATTCTTTAGATAAATGGATTTATTTCTTAGATAGTCAAAAAGATTAAAACTTCTAGCCTGTGGAGTGTCAAATAAATATTGTGTTTCCCGAAAACATTTGTATGATTGGCTGTTCTGATTTTGTATATACACAAGTCGAAGTGCAAGTTTCATCAATTCTTACAGCAATCAATCCTGGTAACCCACGTTCTTCAAGTTGCTCATAAATCCATCTGGAAAGTTCTTCGCTTGTAGGGTTTTCTAATCCTGTAGTTTTGTTCAAAAAGTGGTGGTCTAAATAATCATCAAGAAGTGGTTGTAAATATTTTTTTATATCTCCGTAATCAATCACCATACCAGCCTTTGAACCGCTTTCATTTAAGGCTGTTCCTCTAACATAAACTACTCCACGCCAACTATGTCCGTGTAATCGGGCACATTTACCGTCGTGATGAGGTAGTTCATGTGCTGCTTCAAATCTAAATTCTTTACCAAGTACCCATTGGTTTTCCATAATTAATTATAATAAAGCTAATTATAATAAGACTTCATTATCCAACAAACAACTGAAAATGTTGAGTTTCCCAACCATGACGATGTTTCACACTACGGGAACAACCCAACCTACAAATATTTAAAAATTAATTAAAAATTTCTTGTTTCTCCTCCTTCCTTCTTACCTAATTAAAAAATATGGTACGCTTAAAAATCTGGCAATGGCTAATTTTATGCCTTCCCATCGCCACTATCATTGGGTTCTTGCTGGTCGCAGCATCTCTACAAATCCAAGCTTGGGGTATTAGTTGGGTTTGGGCTGTTTTCACTCTTGCATTAGTTGTTTGGCGTTGGTTGTTAGTTAAGTGGACTCAGCCAGCAGTTGCCCATATTGAAGATATTGTGGCACAGGTTAATAAAGAGCTAGAAGCTACTGTCGAAGCTACTCCAGGTTCAGAAACTGATAGCACCACAAATCAAGCTCAAGTCGTACTCAAGGAAATTCTTCTTACATCCCAAAACGATGTCCCCTTTTGGGAGGATTGGCAAACTTTTTGGCAGCGTTGTCTGGATTTAATTGTTGGTATCGCTCGCATTTATCACCCAGAAGTAAAGTATCCTTTGTTAAATATTTACGTCCCCCAAGCTTACGGTTTGATTCGGGGAACGGTGGATGACCTTGATAAGTGGATGCAAAAATTAGCACCTGCTCTCAATCAAGCTACTATTGGACAAGCTTTTCAGGCATATGAAGTTTACCAAAAGTTAGAACCATCTGCGCGTAAATTTATGCGAGTCTGGGGTGCTGCACAGTGGCTGTTAAACCCAGCAGCAGCAGTCGCAAAACGCGCTAGTCAGGGTTATTCTAATCAAGCTAACCAGCAATTACTTGTAAATTTTAGCCAACTTCTACGGGAAGCTGCTCTCACAAATTTATGTCGTCAAGCTGTTATTCTCTATGGAGGTAACACTTTACCATCGTCTTTTTCTGTTTCCGCTACACAACAAGCTTTACCATCCGAGAAAACTCAAACTCTACGGGAAATTTTAGCTCAAGCCGAACCTGTTGAGACTGTTGAACAAAAGCCCGTTAATATTTTATTGATTGGACGAACTGGAGCTGGGAAAAGTAGTTTAATAAATACTCTGTTTTCTGCGGAACTCGCTCAGGTAGATGTATTACCTAGCACAGATAAAATTCAGAGTTATTACTGGGAAAATCAAAATACTGAAACCCTAACCCTTTGGGATACACCGGGCTACGAACAAATCAATATTCCCGAACTCAGGCAAGAAGTGCTAGATTACACTAAAAATGCTGATTTGTTGTTATTAGTTACCCCAGTTCTTGACCCATCTTTACAAATTGATGTAGACTTTCTCAAAGAAATTAAAGCCAACGTTACCGACTTACCTATAATTACGGTAGTGACACAAGTCGATAAGCTTCGTCCCATCCGTGAGTGGCAACCTCCATACGATTGGCAATGGGGAGAACGTCCCAAGGAAGTTTCTATCCGAGAAGGTACGAAATATCGTGCTCAGTTATTGGGAGATTTTTCCACACAAATCTTACCCGTCGTTACCAGTGATAGCAAAACAGGTAGAACCGCTTGGGGAACAGACGCACTTTCTTTGGCTTTAATCGAGGCGATCGCCCCAGCGAAGAAGTCGCGTTTAGCGAGATTTTTGCGAGATTTAGAAGCTAGGACTGTTGCGGCTGCAAATATTATAGAAAATTACACCTTGATAATGGCAACAACCAAAGGATTGACAGCTCTGCTAAAAAGTCCAATTCTTCAATTTCTTTCCACCATATCAACAGGTTCCCCAAATTTAGCATATTTATTATCAGAAAAAATTCCCGCAGAACAGTTACCGGTGGTGATTGGGAAACTGCAAATGGCATATGATTTGTTTTCGTTATTAAATCCCAATAATACAAATATATTAAACTTTGACTTACAAACCCTTTGGCCTTTGCTCATAGATAACTCATCCTCATCAGAACGTAACGCAAGAGCTTTCGGTCATGCTCTAGTAGAATACTGGACTAAAGATTTAACCGTCCAACAACTTCGTGAACGATTTGAATATTATTTGATTAGTTTTCAATCTTAAGAACCTTGATTATCAGCAGGTTAATTCTTGAATTACCTTAATAAACTATATTTAGAGTAGTAAATGAGACTTAACCAATACGAGATTTACAACCATAAATGAAAAAAATTAAGCGTGTTGCTCTTGTCGGAGGAACTCACGGCAATGAGCTTACGGGTATTTACTTAGTTAAAAAATTCCAAAAAACACCAAATTTAATTAAGCGATTTAGCTTTGAGAGTAGCACTATCTTAGCGAATCCCAAAGCCTTTGAAATTGGTAAACGTTACGTTGATACTGACCTAAACCGTTGTTTCCGACGTCAAGATTTACTAAATTTAAATCTCTCAAGTTATGAATCGCAGCGAGCTAAGGTAATTTATCAAACATTTAGTTCCATCGGTACTCAGCCAGCAGATGTAATCCTGGATTTGCATAGCACAACTGCAAATATGGGATTAACGATAATTCTGGGAAGCAAACATCGATTTAACCTAGAGTTAGCTGCTTACTTGGTATCTATTAATCCTAGAGTGAAGATACTTTATTCTGTAACCAAGTATCAAGACAGCCCTTATCTAGACTCAATAGCTGAGTACTCTTGTACTGTAGAGGTGGGGCCAGTTGCTCAAGGGATATTAGATGCAGCTTTATTTAACCAAACAGAAGAACTTATCCAGACAATTTTAGATTACATCGAAGCTTACAACCAAGGAACACCTCCACAATCCACTTCGACCCTCACCTTTTATGAAACTAGTAAGACAGTAGACTTTCCTAGAAATGAGTTAGGAGAAATTCAAGCAATGATTCATCCTCGACTGCAATTTCAGGATTATCAACCACTACATCCTGGTGACCCCATCTTTTTAACTTTTGATGGAGAGGAAATTATTTATAAAGGTGACTCAACCGTTTACCCAGTTTTTATTAACGAGGCTGCATATTATGAAAAAGGGGTTGCAATGTGCATCACCCAAATGAAACAAGAAGTTTTGTGACAACTCCGTACCGTAAAGATTATGCGTCCAAAATACAAATAGCAATCGTATTTTTTAAATTTTTGCATAACTTCCGAAAGCTGAGAAGTAAATAGAATTGAACAAGCAATTCAATATACTCACTTAGCTCCATTCTTTATGCCTCAATTAAAGTATAATGTACCACAATACAATATAATTATCTCTGACAGACGAATAAATATTTAAACTCTCATTAACGAAAAATATTGAACAGCATTGAGAAAGATATGTGGATTATTCATCAGGGTGCTACTGCATAGGTAA
Organism: Scytonematopsis contorta HA4267-MV1; assembly: GCA_019359035.1. Taxonomy (GTDB): domain Bacteria; phylum Cyanobacteriota; class Cyanobacteriia; order Cyanobacteriales; family Nostocaceae; genus Scytonematopsis; species Scytonematopsis contorta. The sequence goes on from JAHHIC010000050.1 coordinate 62,661, forward strand.
ATAAATTCTAGGGTACATTTCCTTGTAGGAGTGTGTCTCTAGAATTTTTTTATTTAGGTTAAAATAGCATTATTGATATCACTGGGACAAGTTACAAGAAGCTAATGGTGTAGATAGTGAATAATTGAAAAATCAAGGTAAAAATATTCGCATCACTACACAAATTCCTGGCAGAGAAGAAGGCTTAGTGATTAATTTTTTCTACTTTTGTGGTTACGTTAACTTGCATTAAAGAGACTATTGCTTCAATAATACTAAGTTTTCTGTCTGAGTATAATTTTTGTAAAAATTGTCAATCTTATAAATCCGCTATCCATAAGATAGTAGGTTTCTTTGTGTTCATCAATTATTTATGACTCCTATATCAAACAAATATATAAATAAATTTATATCTGTTACTCCCACGTCCTGCAAATTATCTTATTTCCAGCTAACATTATATACATTAGTTATCAGTGTTATTACTCTGCTAAAGCATCTACCAGTTGTATTTAAAACTACAAACGAGGTATGTCAATTGAAAACTACAACACTGAGATGCTGGCCAGTTTGTCCCCACCATAACTATGGTGATAGCCGTGGTTCCGGCCGCTAGGAAAATAGTTATGACGAGATTGGTTTGGACTAAGCAGGGTGCGATGTCGATTACGTTTGAATTTGTATCGCTGTTAACAAAATAATTCGTAATTAATCTGGTTCCAAGTTCTGGCCAAATAACTACCAATTACGAATTATCTTAACTTTTTTTGCTGTTCGCTAATTTACTTGAAGCCAATTGACGGAACGTGATATGAGATACCTTAAATGGTGATGACAATTTCTCATAAATATTACAGTCTGAAAAAAGACTATCAACCAGCCAAAGCAGAGTTCTCAAAACTGTAGGCTGGTGTCTTTTTGCTTATTAAATTCTTTTGTGATCCTGAGTAGTATGTATCGAAATGTAACAATTTTACTGTTTTCTTAAGATTTGTTGCAGAGAGCTGATCCCATTGCTAGCGTATGCGAGTAGGGTTACATGATTACCTGAAAATCCGCACCAAATAATCTAGCTCAACTTTACCCGAATTTACGGGTGAAATATTGTCTCATTGTTAGTCTCTTAACCAATAGGTATAAGTACGCAAGTGAGATATTAACTCAGGAGATTTTCGCAATGGATATTCAAGGAAAAACAGCTTTAATTACCGGAGCTTCTCGTGGTATTGGAAGAGCAATCGCTCTTGAATTAGCAAAACAGAAAGTAAAAAGATTGCTGTTAGTCGCTCGAAATTGTCAACGTTTAGCTGAAGTAGCTAAAGAAATAGAAGCATTTGATACAGAAGTTATACTTCTACCTTTAGATTTGACACAAACGGTAGAGGTAAATATTGCCATTGCTAAGGCTTGGAGAGATTACGGCCCAATTCACTTACTTGTTAACTGTGCTGGAGTCGCACACCAATCAACATTTTTAGATTCCAAACCATCTAACGTGCAAGAAGAACTAGAAACTAATTTAGTCAGCATGTATACCATCACTCGTCTCGTTGCTCGACGTATGGTTACCCAACAACAAGGAATCATCGTCAATGTTTCTAGCTTAATGGGGAAAGTCGCAGCTCCAACAATGGCAACCTATTCAGCCACAAAATTCGCGATTGTAGGATTCACTCAAGCTTTGCGTGGAGAGTTAGCAGAACATAACATTCAGGTTACAGCCTTACTACCATCCCTAACTGACACTGACATGGTGAAAGATTTACAATTATTTCGCTGGGTCTTACCCATGACCTCCCAAAAGGTAGCTACAGCACTTATCAATGGGTTACAACAAGAATCAACCGAAATCTTAGTAGGATGGCAAAGTCATCTAGCAGTTTGGTGTAACCGTATTGCTCCTTGGTTATTAGAGAAGATTCTACTAATAGCTGCTCCTTTACCTAAAAATCAGCCAAGATACTATCCACAACTGAGACGAGCGGATGCGACCTCAAGATAGTTTTTGAGTAACGGAGACCTAACCCCCCTACCCCCCTTCCCTACAAGGGAAGGGGGGAATAAAAGACATGAAAATTGCTGCGAGCAGAAAAAAAACCATTACCAAACTTCTTCGCTTCTTTTCCCCCCTTCCCTAGCAGGGAAGGGGGGTTAGGGGGGTTAGGTCTTATCTATATGTCCTACGTAAAATTTCTAACTCTTGCAAATTTTGCTGAGCTTCGCTAATTTTTCCCATGACGTTGTTTCTAGCTTGCTCCAAGCCATATTCATTTACTCTAACTTTTAAAGATGACTGGTAATTATCTACTGCTGCGCGAAATAATTTGTATGCTAATTCGTAATCTTTGCCTTCCAATGCCTTATAACCTTGCATCTTATTGCTATCACCAACAGATTCCAAGTGATAGAATGTTTCCTCGGTAGTTGTACAGCTATTACATTCATAAGTTTGTACTACCATGATGCGAGAGGTTGCTGATGGCCGTGAACCGAATTGTGAACTAAATGTTTTTGCTTCAACAGCTTTCGCACTTAACCCGAAGGAATTAGGTAATAAAAATCCTAGAATTGAAGCCCCAATACACCACAATTTGCTTGACATATGGTATGTAACAATTTGTTAAATACACTACATTTGTCATTATAATTCGATTTTAAAGATTTACCGCGTTTTCTTCGTAGTTACTCGTAACTATACGTTTCCGTGCTTACTTATCTTTTGATGTTTTCTAAGTAATAATAGTTTACTCTAACCGTTTTGACATGCAAGGAAGGGGGAGAAAATATATGGAGCAGGATTTTAAAGCGCTAGCAGAACTGTACAAAAATGCGCTTCTGAAAGATGTACTCCCGTTTTGGGAAAAAAACTCAGTTGACTGGGAAAAAGGGGGATACTTTACATGCCTTAATCGAGAAGGTAAAGTTTATGACACCGACAAATTTATCTGGCTACAAAATCGCCAGGTGTGGATGTTTTCTACGTTGTACAATCAGCTAGAAAAACGCGAACAATGGCTTTCTATCGCTCGTAATGGAGCTAATTTTCTCGCTGAACATGGTCGAGATAATGAAGGTAACTGGTATTTTGCTCTCACCCGTGAAGGTCAGCCACTGGTAGAACCTTATAATATATTTTCTGATTGTTTTGCTGCAATGGCTTTTAGTCAATACGCACTCGCTTCTGGGGATGAACAAGCTAAGGAAGTGGCGATGCAGGCTTATAATAATGTTTTACGTCGTAAAGATAATCCCAAAGGCAAATATAACAAAACTTATGCCGGTACTCGTCCTATGAAATCGTTGGCTGTACCGATGATTTTAGCCAATCTCACTTTGGAGATGGAATGGTTGCTACCGAAGGAAACCCTGGAAAGCGTATTAAATATGACTGTTCGAGAAGTAATGACCGATTTTCTCGACCAAGAACGGGGATTAATGTATGAAAATATTGCTCCTGATAGTTCCCATTTGGATTGTTTTGAAGGACGATTAATTAACCCTGGTCATGGTATCGAAGCGATGTGGTTTATTATGGATATTGCTCGCCGCAGTAACGATACTAAAACGATAAACCAAGCTGTTGATGTAGTATTAAATATCCTCGATTTTGCTTGGGATAAAGAGTATGGCGGGTTGTATTATTTTATGGATGCAGAAGGTCATCCTCCACAGCAATTGGAATGGGACCAAAAACTCTGGTGGGTACATTTAGAGTCTTTAGTTGCACTGGCTATGGGTTACCGTTTAACCGGACGAGAAAAGTCTTGGGAATGGTATAAAAAATTGCACGATTATTCTTGGTCTCACTTTGCAGATGCACAATACGGTGAGTGGTTTGGATATCTCAATCGTCGTGGGGAAGTACTGTTAAACCTTAAGGGTGGTAAATGGAAGGGCTGTTTTCATGTACCACGCGCATTGTATCTTTGTTGGCAACAGTTTGAGAAGTTTTAGCTCTGATTATTGATTGTGGGATGGCATTTTAGCCCGTCCTCTGCTCTAATTATTGATTGTGGGATAGGCTGGAAGCCTGTCCTCTGCTCTGATTATTGATTGTGGGATAGGCTGGAAGCCTGTCCTCTGCTCTGATTATTGATTGTGGGATAGGCTGGAAGCCTGTCCTCTGCTCTGGGCGGGCAAGGATGCCCACCCCACAAGAAATTAGTATTTATTTTTTGGGAGTCCTTAAATCTCCACAAATATACCACTGCGGGCAAACTGTTCCTCATCAGGGGTGAAATATGGAGCTTGGTCTACTAGGTCATCGTCAAAGTAGTACGTATCTTGCAAGAAGTTACCACGAACGACAGCTTCTTCCAATTCATGGATATAATCTTGTGCCAGATGGCAAGCCTCTTGAATACCCTGCATATCATCCTTCTCCAACAGCTTTTGCAATGTTGCTCTTACCCCTGCTAGTCGTGATGCTGGTTTGAGCATACCATAAAGACGATAGATACGGTCAACGGCTATACTGACATGATTGAGCGCTTTGGCTCGTGCAAGTTCAGAATCAAGGCTAGGCCAATAGCGGGTGGTGTAGAAGGCTTTTTCATCCTTTTGATACCAATCTTCTGAGCGAGCAATGGATGAGGAGACTGTATTGTGCAGTTTCCAAAAAAATAAGCGCAGTGAAGTACCATCCACCACAGTAGACAGTTTAGCATCCATTGATACATCAAACTCAGCAATCCGCTGGTCGCGTCCAAGCAAAAGATACTCTACAGGGTACATATCCACCTCCTTGTTTTGCACGACATAAGCGTTGAGGTGATGGCGGCAGTAAGGACAGGGATACATACTAGCAAAAAGTTTGAAGAAATCCCTAAAACATTCTACCAGGGCTTTCTGTTCTTCTATTGTCTTAGTACATACAATTTCTGGGGTGGTGTGGAAGAAACGCCACACTGCTGGACCAATGTAGTATGGGAAACTAACACGCATCTGGGCGTCTTTGACATGGCTTCGATTTAAATATATGTCGATGAATGAGACGTACTGCGAAAGTTCACCTGACTCCCGGCCAAACTCTTGGCGTTCGCGCCGTTTCTGTACTCCATTCAAGTAGTAGTGTGTCAATCGCCATGCTTGCTTGAGCATCAGCTTCTGTTTTGGAGTACATTTGAGAAAGAACTCTGCAACATCTGCTCCATAGCGTTTAAACTCTCCTATTGCTTGGGTAGACTCGTACCAATTGTTTAAAGCCGCCTCGTCTGGTACTGTATTACTATGAATATCTTCGGCGGTGTTGACACTAAACGCCACTAGCAGCTTTGGCATAAACTCCTCATACCAATATGCGACTGGCATCATTGCACCATCTATTTCTTCGGAAGCGTCTGTGAGGATAACGCGGTTCCAGTTGTTAAGATACTCTTTGGGGTCTCCTGCCGATTTGGCTGGTGGTGCAGCCATTTCCGAACTAATATCCATCTGTCTGAGACGGTTGAGTTCGTTAATAGCAAGAACGCCTTCGGCGATATCACGCAAGCCCAAATGTTTCTTCTTCATTGTTATTGCGAACTCAACACCCGCCGCAAATTTTTCTTTGACAGTGGCAGACTTTGTACGTACCTCAAGCATTTTTTTTGCTTCTGCCTGCATTTGGGGCGTTTTGTCTAGCGTTTGCCAGTTCTCTATCCGCGACTCTAGTCGAGCATACTCATCCGTGATTGATTCCACTACTGCATCTAGCAAAGGATAGCAAGCTGAGGGTATTAAATCTAACCCTTTGTAAAGTTTCATCGCCGTCTTTACAAACATTACAAAGTCAGTAATTCTATAAGGTAGGTTTCTCACGCGCAGGTGGGTTTCGTGGTTGGCGGAAAAACTCTCGCGGAAGCAACGGTAAGCGGCTCCTTGAATAAGACGAAACAGACCTATTTGCATTTGTAGACGGGATGTACCGCGCTTTGTCTCGCCCTGTGGGTGTTGAGAAAGTAATTCTTTTAACCGTGTGACTTCCGTATCTATTTCGCTCGGTGCTGCTTGGGGAGTCGATTCTGTGGTGGCTCTGGCTACTTGGGGGGTGGCGGCAACTGTACTATCGGTAGGAGCCGAAGTGCTGGTTGAAGTTGCGGTTGGCTTGAACTCGCGAGTAGGAGAAATTGGCGAGTCTTTATAACCTGTTTTTACTTCTGATTCCTCTGGCACCAGGCTGCAAAATTCCTCAAAGTCAATTGAGGCATCCCCATCACCATCAACTTCTTGCACTATATCATCCAGTTCTTTGTCTGTTAACCCAAACTGACTCATCACACCGCGCAATTCTTGGGCTGTAATTAGACCACTACCGTCTTCATCAAACACGCTGAATGCTAACTTGAGACGGCTTTTTCGGTCTCCTTTTTGGGCTATCAAAAGCGCTTTGAACTCCTCAAAATCGATATTACCTGATAAGTCAACGTCCACTTCCTTAATCATGTCGCGCAGTTCTGTCTCATTTGGACTCTGACCTAATGAATGCATTACCTGGCCTAGTTCCTGGGCTGAGATACAACCGCTAGTGTCCCCATCAAATACTTTGAACGCTTCCCATAATTTTTGCACTTCTTGTTCGCTCAGTGCTGTTTTTTCCAATTCTGTAGATGTCATCAATATTTCCTTCCAACATATTGGTTAACAATTAACCAATACACTAATACACGATATAAAAACATTTAAGATAACTAAGTATTTTTTTAACACTTATCCTATATTATCTGGCTTGCGATTAAGATAAATCGACTGATTTATACATCACAAAAGTAAAACATGCGCTACCATATCCCCTATTGCTTAGTGTAATTGCGAGGGGAGTAGCATAAAATCAACAAACATGACGGAAAATCTCACGGAAAATCTTCAAATACTGGGCACGGATAACCTTATTGCCATAGCCAATCAATTCGCCCTTCAAGGTAAAATTATAGACGTTCGAGCTTTTGGGAGTGGTAATATTAACGACACCTTCCTAGTAACTCTCGACTCTTCTAAGGATAATAATTTTATCTTGCAACGTATTAACACTCAGGTATTTCGTCAACCGGATATGGTGATGAACAATATGCGTATTTTTACAGAGCATATTCAAAAAAGATTACAAACTACTCCTCTCGAACGTCGCTGGGAAGTACCTCGCGTACTGTTGACTGAGGATGCTGAAAACCATTTGCAAGATGCTGAAGGGTCTTTTTGGCGAGCGATTAGTTTTATTAAAGACTCGCAGTCCTTTGATGTTATGCACGATACCGAACATGCCAAAGAAATTGGTTATGCCCTCGGTATGTTCCATAACCTCATCAGCGACTTGCAAAGCGAAAAACTCGCCGATACCCTCGAAGGGTTTCATATTACACCCCTTTACATACGACACTATGAAGAAGTCGCAGCTAAAGCCAGTCAAGAGCAATCTAGCGAGGTCAATTATTGCTCACAATTTGTTGAAAGTCGTAAAACTTGGGCACATGTTTTAGAAAATGCTAAAGCAGAAGGTCGGCTACCACTACGACTGATGCATGGCGACCCTAAAATTAATAACGTAATGTTTGATACTGCAACTGGGAAAGCTGTCAGTGTGATAGACTTAGACACTGTTAAGCCCGGTCTGGTACATTATGATATTGGTGATTGCCTGCGGTCGGGTTGCAATCCTCTTGGCGAAGAAACAGATGAATGGGAAAGGGTTCATTTTGATACTGACTTGTGTCAAGGTATTTTACAGGGTTACCTTTCTGTAGCAAAAGAATTTCTCACAGAAAACGACTACGCTTACATCTACGACGCAATTAGACTCATCACCTTTGAGTTGGGACTTCGGTTTTTTGCAGACTATTTAGCGGGAAATGTCTACTTCAAAGTAAAAAACCCTGAACATAACCTTAAAAGGGCACTAGTTCAGTTTAAGTTAACCGAGAGCATTGAATCTCAGGAAACTACTATTCGCAATATTATCCAAGATATCAAGTAATAGATAAAAATGAACGAGCAGACATTTTCTTTAAAACCTTTTCCTGATAATCAAGTACAACCTGATTTAAGAATTTCAGGTAATATCATTCGTTATGTAAATGAACTTACCATTACTTATGCACTTTTTGGTGACCTGAAAGACGTATTAATAGCTGCGGATTCAAATGTATCATCTGACACGGCAGCTAGAAAACATGGATTATGGGAAGAAACCTGCTTTGAGTTTTTTCTAGGTATTAAAGATTCACCATCTTACTGGGAATTTAACCTTTCTCCTTCTGGACATTGGAATGTATATAGCTTTGAAGGCTATCGTCAGGGGATGCAAGAAGAAATTCTGTTTACAGAACTCCCTTTTACCGTCCAGTTTCCAACCGATGGTTTGGTCACTGCTGTAAGTATTAATTTGGATAAGTTTGCTCCCCCAGACCAAATTATCGAAGTAGGTATTGCTACAGTAATTAAACAAAAAAATGGTAATTTTAGCTATTGGGCTTTAGCCCACAGAGGAGAAGAACCGAACTTTCATCTGCGAAAGAGTTTTGTTATTGAATTGTAAGCAGGGCAATACTGCTCGGTTAAGCAAATCGCGAAGGGTGAAACCCCTGTAGAGACGTTACATGTAACGTCTCTACATACCTTAAGCGAGCAGTATTGGTAAGTGGGGAGTCATGAAGCAACATTAAATATTTGTTGTGCGGTTAGGTTTAGCTCTGGAAACTGATTAGAAATAATACGCTCTTCCCCCCTAAACTGACTAATTTGGTATTCATCATCAATCAATTGACAGATAGAAAGCGTAGGCTGTTTAGGATTCCCGGTAAACCTTTTAGCTCCAAGCCCTAGGTAATCAACAATCCAGTACTCGGTAATTCCAATGCTTTGATATTTACCAAATTTCATGTAGTAATCATCATCCCAATTTGTGGAAACAACTTCTACAATTAACGGAACTGAAGCGCCTTGAATTACTGTAGATTTTTTTTTCCATAATGGCTCATTCACAAGATTTGTGCGGTTTAACAATAATATATCAGGTGAGTAGCTTGCTTCACTTGTGGGAGATTTTACCAGTGCTGTTTTTGGGATAAAGTAAGGCAAATTTAATCGAATATATTCATAGCTTATCTGACCCGCTATAAAACCTACAACATCTTCATGGTCACCTGTTGGCTGTGGCATTTCAACTATTACCCCATCGTGTAGTTCATAACGTCCATCCTCTGGACGCCATTCTGTAAATTCATCAAAAGTTACTAGTTTAGGTAATGCTTGAGTCATTTTGCCCTCTCATTTTTATCACTTTTCTGGTCTCCTCCGCGTGTCTCACCTAGCCGCTCGACATCTTCGACGCTAAAAGGTAGGGTATTAAAACCTAAATTTGCCAAAGCTATAATTGAGTTTTCAACTATCGTATTATCAATTGTTTCCTGATTAACTAAAGACAAAAATAAATTATAAGCACCTTGATACTGTTCTCCAGTATAGTCAAGCCACAAATTTTGATGTGCTAGTGCATCATGTAGTGCTACCACCACCTCTGTATATGGGTCACCCATACATTTATCAACCATCTCGCGCATTTTCCGCAGTATACTATCAGCAAAAACAGCAGAGGAAGGCTCTCCCGCACATCTTGATAGTTCTTCTAGGTCTGATAACAAAGATTCGGTAATTTGGACTGCACTTATTTCTTTGACTTTTTGTTCTATACTCATAAAAAATCTCTTATTTTAAATAATTGAGTAGATGGCTGGAATGTTATTCAAAGCCCGGTAGTTTTAATTGTATTGCTTCTACACAGTCCTGTTGCATTTTTTTGTTGGGTTTTTTAGCTGTTTTGGTTTCTAGTTTGCTAGTGTCTGCGGGGATATTTTCGAGAAGCTTGGATTCATCGTCCCCCATCTACCAACAAATGCATGATGAGTACTAGGAATAAATCCGCAGTTTCCCTAGTGCGTAAAGTCGCTGGAAAGTTTGATTCGATACCGTCTTCTTCCATCCCACCAAAAGGAGGATTAGTGAGGATAACATCTACCTTATCTCCTGGTTTATAATCTCGTAGCGGTCGAGCTAAGGTGTTATCGTGACGAACATCTGGTACGTCTACCTCATGCAAAAGCATATTTGTGATACAAAGTAAATGAGGTAAAGGCTTTTTTTCTACTCCCATACAATATTTTAACAACGTTCGCTCCCGAAAGGAATGTTACAACCTACAGCAGCTCTCTTGAGTGAGATACAAAAAAAAATAACACTCACACCCTCACTCTTGTGGGGTAGGCCGCCCGCCCGCCCCCAATACCGAAAATTCAATAACCCAAAAACCTTGTAGAGACCGAATTAATTCGGTCTCTACATTTCGTCCGTTACTAACTAGCTTGTTTATAGGCTACCCACCCACCATAATGGGAAATATCTGGCCAGTTATATTTTTCCACTAGTTCTCGTGGGTATAAAATTGCTGTTACTATTTCCCCATCTTCCAGCACCACATCATCTGGATACATGTTGGGTGGCTCTGTTGATACTAAGTAATCATATTCTGAAAGTGTTAATTCGTATACTTCTCCAGGAATACTGATTCCACCTGACTCAACTTGGTAAATTGCTGGATGCCATCCGTCTGCCGCTGCGTGTAGTTTATATATTGGTTTTGTTTTTGTGGATTTCAGGAATTTGGCTGATTGGAGATTTCCGTGGTCTGGTTGTCCCCTGAGTGCGGAACCACAGATGAAAACTTTTTTGGTAGATGCTGTTGTTGTCATACTTATTACCTAATTAGAGATACAAATGGATACAATTTCGGTTATACCAAACTAAGACATATTGACCTAACCCCCCTACCCCCTTCCCTACTAGGGAAGGGGGGGAATAAAAGAAAGAAAGTCTATCTTAGTTTTGGAGGGGTCTTTTTGTTATGTCTTTTTTTATATGTAAGCTAAAAGCTATGAATAATTTGAAAGTGGTGATTATTGGAGCTGGTATTGGTGGTTTGACTACTGCGATTGCAATGAGTAAAGCGGGTTATGATGTAGAAGTTTATGACCGTGTAAGGGAATTGCGTCCTGCTGGTGCGGGTATTTCTGTTTGGTCTAATGGGGTAAAGGTTCTTAATAGTTTGGGTTTGAGCGAGAATATTACTAAAATTGGCGGGTTGATGGCTAAAATGCAGTACCTCAACCACACAGGTGAGCTGCTTAATGATATTGATATTCAGCCTTTAGTTGAGGAAGTTGGACAAAGACCCTATCCTGTAGCAAGAACCGATTTACAACAGGTTTTATTAGATGCCTTTCCTGGTGAGGTTAAGCTTGGTTATAAGTGCATTGGGGTTGAAGAGCAGGGAGATAAAGTAACTGCGATTTTTGAGGATGGGAGTACTGCTACTGGAGATTTATTGGTTGCTGCTGATGGGATTCGTTCTATTCTCCGTACCTACGTTTTGGGTGAGGAGGTGTACCCTGGTTACCGTGGTTATGTTAATTGGAATGGTTTGGTTGCTGCAAGTGAGGATTTAGCACCGAAGGATAATTGGGTAATTTATGTGGGGGAGCATAAACGAGCTTCCATGATGCCAGTTGCAGATAATCGCTTTTACTTTTTCTTTGATGTACCTATGTCGAAGGAAAAAGCGCAGGAATTGGGAGATATTAAATCTGACCTAATACATTTTTTTCAAGGTTGGGCTAAACCTGTACAGCAATTGATTCAAAGACTCGATTCAGCTGAAACAAACCGGGTGTTAATTCATGATGTTGGCCCAATTGATAAAATGGTAAGCCGTAGAGTTGCGCTTTTGGGAGATTCTGCCCATGCTACATGTCCTGATTTGGGACAAGGTGGTTGCCAAGCAATGGAAGATGGGTATGTTTTGACCCATTATTTGCTGACTACAAACATTGGTGTGCAATACGCTTTGCAACGTTATGAAAGCGAACGAAAGGAACGTACTAGTAGTATAGTACTAAAAGCCCGTAAGCGTTCTGACCAAATCCATGGAGTAGACCCCGAAGTCACAGAACTTTGGTACAAACAGCTTCTTGACGAAAATCCCATCGATGTTACGAGTGCAATCGCTAAAGTAATTATGGGGGCCCCTTTGAAATAAAAGTAAAATATAAATCTATTAACCCACCTCCGTGGGTTTAAGAATTGACATTGGATAAATCCAGCAGTCGAAACTTGGCGATTTCCGTAATTTCGACTATTGCTTTTTGAATTTCGGCTTCCTTTTGATTTCGCAAACGCAATTCAAAAGCCTCTAAAATGCTGGATTTATTATGATTTTTGACGGCAATAATAAAGGGAAAGCCAAATTTATTTTTGTATTCTTGGTTAAGTTGATGGAAGCGCTCGTATTCTTCTTGGCTTAATTCGTTTAAACCCGCTCCCCTTTGTTCCTTTACCGACGCTTCCGCCATTTTTGCTTTACTTCCCAAATCTGGGTGGGCTTGAATTAATGCTAACTGTTCCGCTTTGCTCATTGCATTTACAACTGCTACCATTTTTTCATGCAAATCCATGACGCTAGCAAAAGGACGCTGAATCCAAGCTTGATGAGCTATTTGTGGGGTCTGCTCAAATACAAACCCGACGGTTGCGACGAATTCGTCTTGACTCATTTGATTTACTTGGGCGATTGAATAAATCATAGCTTTAAATATAATAGATATCGTTTGAATCAAATATATATTGCACAGGTCTACATATGGTTGTGGGTCGTATAACTTAATGGGGGTTTCAAAATGGCTGTATCAAAATCTCTCCAAGCTTATCGTGGTGACCTATTAGACTTTGTGGACGACCCATTTTATGTTTCCCCTGAGGAAAGCTTACGTTACATCCCTGACGGTTTATTGATTATCGAAAATGGTGTTGTTAAAGAACTCGGAACTTACGAAAACCTAAAAGATAAATACATAGATATACCTGTAACTTCTTATCCTGGTATGTTAATTATGCCGGGATTTGTTGATACTCATATTCATTTTCCCCAGACCGAAATTATCGCTTCCTATGGGGAACAACTTTTGGAATGGTTAGAAAAATATACATTTCCCACAGAAGCTAAATTCCAGGATAAAATTTATGCTCGGAAAGTAGCTGGAATTTTTCTTGACGAACTACTCCGCAATGGTACAACCACAGCACTAGTATTAGCAGCAGTTTATCCAGAATCTGTAGACGCATTTTTTGAGGAAGCACAAGCACGCAATTTACGGATGATTGCGGGTAAGGTGATGATGGATAGAAATGCACCCGATTTTCTTTTGGATACTGCTGAAAGTTCATATGTGCAAAGTAAGGATTTAATCGAAAGATGGCATAATAAAGGACGTTTGCTATATGCTGTTACTCCCAGGTTTGCGATTACATCCACCAACGAGCAATTACATTTGACTGGAAAGCTTTTAGAAGAATTCTCTGATGTTTATCTACATACCCACCTATCTGAAAATATCGATGAGGTGGAATGGGTGAAGCAGCTTTTCCCTGATTGTCGAGACTATTTAGACGTTTATGATAAATTTGGCTTAGTCAGAGAGCGTTCCATATTTGCTCATGGGGTGCAACTCTCGGACGATGAATTTAAACGTATGTCTGAGGCTAATGCTACTATTGCTTTTTGCCCAACATCTAATTTCTTTTTGGGTAGCGGACTATTCAAAATTGAAAAAGCTAAGTCTTTAGATACCCCTATTAAAGTTGGACTCGCTACAGATGTAGGTGGGGGTACTAGTTTTTCTATGCTGCAAACAGCTAGTGAGGCTTATAAAGTAGCTCAGTTACAACGGCAAAAACTTTCTCCTTTTCAAGCTCTCTTTTTAGCAACTTTGGGTGGTGCTAGAGCGCTGTCCTTGGAAAATAAAATTGGCAATTTTGATGTGGGTAAGGAAGCCGATTTTATTGTTGTGGATTCTCAAGCTACCCCTATTATGGCATTTAGAAACCCGGAGGCAACAGCTAAATCTTTGGATGAGTTGGGAGACAAATTATTTAGTCTGATTATTATGGGTGATGACCGAGCGATTCGTGCTACTTATGTTGGGGGGGTAATAGCTAATGGGTAATTGCTAATTGCTAACCGCTAATTCCTAATTGCTGTTTCCTCTCATCGCATTTTCTGTCATTGCGCTCCGGAACGACGAAGCAATCCCCTTTTTCACACACTTAGGGGCTAAAAATCTACATGAGACGCGATAAATGAGACGCGATAAATGAGACGCGATAAATCGCGTCTCTACAGTTATGTGCGAATTTATGTTTGTTGGTTTAACCAGGTTTCAAAATCATTTATGGCTGAAAAATCTAACAATGCTTCTCCTAACGCTTCCAATTGCTCAACCGATAATTGCCGAACACGGTCAGTTAATGATGAATCAATTTCACCAAAGCGTCGATTAAGTTGACGTATAATTAGATTTTGTTCTCCTTTTTTTTCTCCTTGTTGCTCTCCCTCTCTTCTCCCCTCCTCTCTTGCTAGCTCTTGGTCTTGTTGGTAAAGTGGTTGTAACCGCATAACTAATCTCCTGTCTTCCTCTGTTTTATTTTCGTCCAAGTCTAAGTTTCGGTAAAAGTTTTTAACTAACTGTAGTACCACTTTTCTATATGGGTAATTTGATGGTAGCGCTTCCAACTCGTCAATTGCTTGGTTTTGGACTGCTCCTTTACCCATAAGCCTTAACCATAAGCTTTCCTCGGTCTTAGGTAATTTGTGAACTACGACGATAGCCGTACGTAAAGACTCTCCCAGAAAATATACTCCTGGTAACCAATCTGATTTTTCGGATACATTAAACCCCGACAATCTCGGTAGGGATGCTGTGGGAGTTATTATCCATAGTTTTGGTATTGTTGACCTGTCGAGAGTTGTGTCATTCCGGTTTGCTTCTCTGGTCAATTCCCCTTTGATTAGCAAGAGTTTAGAAAGACAGTCTGTTGCTTCGTCTTCTGTTACTGGATTACGATATGGCTCTATCAAAGCTGGAAATTCTAAGAACCTTCCTAATAATCCTAATGGCTTTAAGTTTGTATTTGGTGGTGTTATAGGAGAAAATAAAACATCTATTCTTGTTACTTCTCCTATTACTCTTTTATCTGGCTCTACTGTTCCATAATCTTTTAATAATTCTTCCAGTAAATCCTTGGCAAATTTATCGTGGATAAATCGAGTCATTGCATGAGATATGTTGATATTAGGTTTGATGATGCATCTGAAGGGTATTTTAACTGTTTTGTTTAAAAAATAATATATTTTTTGCTAACTTCTTAAAAATATTTTATTTGTACATAACTAATGATAAATAATTTACTTCTATTTGATAAATAAGGAATCAGTTAAAACTCGAAAAGCTTAATTTATAAATAGTAAAACTGATAATCAAAAAATAGCTTCAGGTATAAAATTTGTTTGCTTTTGTAGCACAAATTGTAGCAAGCGGTCGATTAACTCACTGGATGTAACAAAATGTAAAGCTATCGAAACTCTTATGATTGCTTCGTCCCCCTAAACAAATGATTACAATACTAATTATTTGGATGTGATATGACAAAGCCATGAATATCAAACTGATTGATTCTCTGGTACAAATTATCGAATCCCTCACCGCTTATAAAAACCTGGTAAAATCTAGTTCTCCCCGTCCAAGTCGGCGGTATAACTTACTTTGACTGAATAGAAGCGCTACTTCGTAGACTTGGAAACTGCCCGACGTTCGCTATTACTAGCTACTGGCTCGACAACATCCTTGACCACTATCCCCCTGTTAGGGTTACTGAAATAGTCGCACCGTGGCTTGACTATGGCAGTATTCAAAGTCATATTATTTAATTAAAACATTCCTCTCTATACGTACTTGATTGGATTCACTCCAAACTAGGCGGACATAGATGAGGTAATAATTATTAAATAACAAACGATGACTATATAGCTTTTTATTTAATTATATTTAACATGAACATGAGCTACCTTTATTACTAAGCCTTATTTTTTCAGACCAAGCAGTGTTTTTTAGCTCATACACAAGATTTCAGCAACCAAATCTGACCTTAAATCCTAGGAAGTACTATGATTTAGGGCTACTGCTATTAGCCCCAGAAGAAAACGCCTTTCTGCAAGAAAAATTACAAAATTTAACCATCCAAAGCACACCGGGAATTTGTGGTAGTCATGCTCGTATTCGCAACACCCGTATACCTGTCTGGACAATCATTTCCTTAAGTCAACAGGGCGATGATACAAATGAATTACTCCGCAATTACCCAAGCCTTATGCTATCTGACCTCAGTGCTACTTGGGTTTATTACAATACCCATAAAGAAGAGATTGATAATCTTATAGCCTCACACAATGAGGACGATGAATAATGTTTAGTCTCTATTCTAACGAAAATTTTCCTCTACCGATACGGGTAGAAGCTCGGAGAGGAGGGTTTTTGTAATTCGGTCGAGTAAGAATGCGTCTTCACATTTTTCTCAGTTAAATATTTTCTTGCTGGTTTAACCAGTTCACCAAATCAGAAACTTGAGTAAAATCAATAAATTCTTCTCCCAAAGCTTCTAATTGTTCGGTCGATAATACTTGAATGCGCTCAATTATTGATGAGTCTATCTCACCAAAGCGTTTGTTTAACAGACGACTTAAAAAACGAACAGCTTCTTCCTGTCTCCCTTCCTGTCTTCCTTGTCTCTCTCCCTTTTGTAATATATCCTGATAAATCACCGATTCTTGCATAATATCCTCGCTAAGTAATTGACGAATAACGTTTTTCTCAAACCGCAAACCGGCTAGAATTTCTGTATAAGCAGCAGTATCCTGCCTAGTATTTCTATCGGAAATTCTAGCAATATTTTGGGCAACCTGGGATAACAAGGCTTGAGGTGAGTTTGTTCTGCTTAACGACGCTAGTGGTAATAACCCATCATTATTGAGAAATAGGCTTGGATTTTGCTCCCACATTCGTAAAGAACGGTAGTTATGGGTGGTTGTCTCATTTATATATTGTTCAGTAAAAGCAATTTCGTTGCTGGTTTCTTGCAAAAAAATTACTACTTGCGTAACGGGTAGCTCGTATCTACGTATCAACCTGACTGAGTAGTCCAACATCCGAAAAGGAATTGATGGTTCAGAGGTTGTTATAGTCTGAAACTCGATATGCAAAATGCGGTTGTCTATTTTGATGAAGAGAACTGAGTCTGCACGAATTGGTTCGATGCTTAACTCGGATTTGAGAATTTCAATTTCTCCCGGTTCCTGATTTAATAACCAACGGGAGAAATCGCGGGGATATTTTTCTGCAATTATTTTGCACAGGTTATCGTATTCTGCCATTTTAGCTAATAAACTAAACTACACCCTTTTGATACAAAAGTATTTAGTACATTAGCTTCTTAGAATTTATTAGACAAGAACTAGTAATTTTATTTAATATGAACTTCAACGAACGTTTTATTTAATACATCGATGAGTCATATCAATTGGGGACATCTCAAATGTATAAATTTATCTTATTTTGTAGTGCGGGCTTCCAGCCCGCTTCCTGTCTAGAAGGAAGCAAGATTATTTTAAGGTGTTTTCAGTATAAGAGCTTTTGTCAATCAGCCAATCGTCCTCAACTAACCGATATTCCGTACCTTTATTTTTTGTACCCGCAATTCGTTTGTTGTCCGATAGACTTAGAATCGGGTGCTATAGCCTCATCAATTAACCATTCTTGCTGAGTCATACATAGCTCCTTCGCTGGATTATCAATTAAATTTTACCACTTGGTATCAATGACCAGCCCTGTTTTGCCACTTTTATATCTTATTGATACAGTAGTTTTAATCCCATAAATCTTTTCCCTTCACAATCTTCAGGAGCTCATGTATGGTCACCTCTCCCACCCTTCACAAACTATTCGTGAATGGCGAGCGCCTTCATAATAAAATAAACGAACTGGCAAAAATTGGCTTACAACCAAACGGTGCTATTCGTCGATTAGCCTTTAGTCCCGAAGACATACAAGCTCGAAAATTAGTGCAGCAGTGGATGCTGGAAGCGGGGATGAAAGTAAGTACTGATGCAGCAGGGAATTTAATTGGTATTTACCCAGGTCTAATAGAAAACGCACCAACACTCGCAACTGGTTCCCATATTGATACGGTTCCCAGTGGTGGAAGATTTGATGGAGTATTAGGCGTTTTAGCGGGAATTGAAATTGTGCAGACATTGCGAGATAACAATACACTCTTAAATTATCCCATCGAAGTGATTGTATTTGCCGATGAAGAAAGCACAATGATTGGTTGTCAAGCGATGGCTGGGACTGTGCTTTTGGATGCTCCCGAACGTTATCAAACCAAAATTGGGGAGTCGATTCAAACATGTTTGGAAAAAATTGGTGGTAATTGGCAAGATTTGATTACAGCTAAGCGGTCACGTGGGGATATGGCTGCATTTGTGGAACTTCATGTAGAACAGGGTATGGTATTAGAGAGAATGTCTAAAGAAATTGGTATTGTTGAAGGCGTGGTAGGAATGCGTCGTATGGCAATAACTATTACTGGACAGTCTAACCATGCTGGGACAACACCTATGAATATGCGTCAGGATGCACTTGTTGCAGCCGCAAAATTGGTGTTAGCTGTGCAGGAAATTGCTTTGGGAATACCGAGTCAACCTGTAGCGACGGTTGGTTATTTAAATGTTGTGCCTAATGCGGTTAATATTGTTCCTGGACTGGTTGAGCTTTCCGTCGATATGCGGGATTTGTCTTTGGGTTGTTTGGATGAAATGCAACAGCAGTTGGAACGGGTAATAATAGAAATAGCTGGGCAAACAGACACTCAAATAAGTATGAAACCTCTATTATGCGTTGAACCTACACCCGCTGCTGATACAGTTCAATTAGCGATTGAAACTGTTTGTCAGGAAATGGGACTATCCTACTGCCATTTACCCAGTCGCGCTGGACATGATGCTTTGGAAGTGGGTAGAATTACAGATATGGGGATGATTTTTGTACCTAGTCAAGCTGGTGTTAGTCATTCTGAAAATGAGTATACCACACCTGAGCAATGCACGCAAGGAGCAAGTGTGCTGTTTAATACTTTTATAGGATTAGATAAACATAAATGATTATTTTTGAGTACGGGTATTTATAAGCACGCTAGCGGCATCAGAATATAGTTATAATCAAGACATATCAGGGTTATTAAGAGATAGTATTACCCTAGTTAAGGCATAATATCGTTTCCGGTGGTATCGGAATTATTACCTCACGCATAAACCGGAGGTTTTCCCGCAGGGTAGCCGCAAAGACGCAAAGGAAGAATAATTTCAATACAAACGGATTTGGTTTAAGTTGCCTAAGCGAAATTACGCAAATACAAACACACGCAAAGTTAATAACGATACTTTTATTTTGGTGATTAACCAGGAATAGAACAACTATATAACCTTGCACTATGCTTTTAACTTATGCTTATGTCGCTCTGGTGTTCTTTAGTTGTTTGACTATAACGTGGGCTGGTGCTTTAGTTGAGGTGATGTTAGGAGGCTTATTAGGTGTAATTTTTGGTGCTGTTGTTGGAGTTTTATTTTCATCTACGAGTATGGGTGCAAATTTTGGGGGTTTGATTCTCGTCGCGGTTATTATTTTGACTTTGATTAAGTTTGTTTTGTTCGCTAAATCTTTTTTACCTATCACAATGCTTTTGCTTGCAGCTGGTGTCGGAACTTTAATGGCTGCTGTGATAGTTGCAAACTTGGCTAATTTTTACAGGTATCATTCTCAATCTAATTTTAAATTTGGGGTTAAGCAAGGAACTGCTCTGGGAGCGGTAATCGCGGGGATTTTTGGAACTGGATATTGGGCTGTGATAACAACTGCTGTCTTTACTGCTTCTATAAAAGTAATCAAATATGTTGGTATATACTCTGCTGTTCCGCTTCTGGTTTTGAGTCTGGTATCTGGAATCACCTTAGGAATGGTGTTTAATTTAACGGGATTTTATAATGTCTATGCGGTTTACACGGTTGCATTTGCAGATTTCATTTTAATTGCTATACTCTTATATTCAACTAAAAAATAAATACAAAACTCTTGTGGGGTGGGCATCCTTGCCCGCCCGATTATATATTTATATTTAATAATCCTGATTGTACATTTATATTAATAATTAGGTGCAGAACATTAAAATCTTTATGAGTTACCCACGCGATTTAGTCGGCTACGGACGCAACACACCTGACCCAAAGTGGCCCAACGAGGCTCGTGTTGCAGTTCAATTTGTGATTAACTATGAGGAAGGTGGGGAAAGTTGTATTCTCCACGGTGACCAAGCATCTGAGGCTTTTTTGTCAGAAATTGTCGGTGCTTCACCTTTTATGGGTTTACGGCACATGAATATGGAATCCTGTTATGAGTATGGTAGTCGAGCAGGATTTTGGAGATTACATCGGTTGTTTGGGGAGAGAAATATTCCCGTGACTGTTTATGGGATAGCGATGGCTTTGGAACGAAATCCTGAAGTTGTGGCTGCAATGTTAGGGTTGGACTGGGAAATTGCTAGTCACGGTTACCGCTGGATTGACTATAAATATTTTGGTGAAGCCGAAGAACGGGAGCATTTACAAAAGGCAATAGAAATTCACACTCGTGTCACAGGGAGTCGTCCTTTGGGTTGGTACACCGGACGCAATAGTCCCCACACTCGTAAATTGGTTGTGGTGGAGGGAGGTTTTCTTTACGATTCCGATAGTTATGCGGACGATTTGCCTTATTGGGTTTACGATTATGTTCACTATAATGGAAAGCCTCATTTAGTTATTCCCTATACTCTAGATAATAACGATATGCGGTTTGCGACTAATCAAGGCTTTAATAGCGGGGAACAATTTTTTACTTATTTACGGGATGCTTTTGATTTTCTGTATGCTGAGGGTGAAACTGCTCCAAAGATGATGAGTGTGGGATTGCACTGTCGTTTGGTAGGGAGACCTGGACGTGCTGCTGCTTTAGCAAGGTTTTTGGATTATGTGCAAAAACACGAGAACGTTTGGCTTTGCCGTAGAGTTGATATTGCACGACATTGGCATGAATTTCATCCACCTAAAGTATAATAGTTTATTAACTCTTAAAGACTCAGAGTGATAAATAAAAAAGGGATTTGATATGAAGGGTAGATTAACAACTCATATTCTGGATACTGCTAGGGGTTGTCCTGGTGCTAATATCCCTATTACTTTATGGTCTGCGAATAATGGTGAGAAAATTCTGATCAAAACTGTTCGCACAAATTCTGATGGTCGTACTGATGCTCCTTTGTTAGCAAATGAAGAACTTGTTGTACAAGTTTACGAACTCGTGTTTCATGTGGGTGAGTATTTCGTTGAGCATTTTGAAAATCTCCCCCGTCCTATATTTTTAGACCAAATTCCTATTTGTTTTGCTGTGGCTGATTCTAATGCTCATTACCACATTCCTCTGTTGGTTTCTCCTTGGTCTTATAGTATTTATCGGGGAAGTTAATTATTAAATTACAAAACCGTTGGCGGTGATGGGGAATACCCGGCGATTGGGAAAAATCGGTAATTGAAAATACCTGGTGATGCAAATACCCGGTGATGGGGAATACCCGGTGATGGGGAATACCCGGTGATGGGGAATACCTGGTGATGGCAATAGGGAATATCCGGTGATGGGGAATACCTGGTGATGGCAATAGGGAATATCCGGTGATGGCAATAGGGAATATCCGGTGATGGGGAATACCCGGTGATGGCAATAGGGAATATCCGGTGATTGGGAATACCCGGCGATTGGAAATCGCGGCTACACAAGGAAAACCCGCCTTCGCGGGTTGAAGAGATGTTTTAAGTATTTTTTATTTATCAGAGAAAATACTCAAGCCGATATGTTTGAATCAATGTAAAATCGAATTGTTAAAGATTCAACACTTATAATTCATTAACCAATCTATTTATTTATTAAGAGTACAATGCGCTCCAATTTTACTCAGTTATATTTGCATTTTATTTGGGGAAGCTGGGATAGGCTACCATTAATTACACCTGATATTCAAAAGAAAGTTTATGCCACAATAATTCATCATTGTGAAAAATTAGGAGGAACCGTAATTGCAGTTGGTGGTATAGAAGACCACGTACATTTATTGATGGGTATGCCACCAACATTAAGCGTATCTGATTTAATAAAAAATATTAAAGGTGGTTCATCCCATTTTATTACCCATGAAATTAAACCAGGTCATTTTTTTAAATGGCAGGGGAGCTATGGAGCTTTTACAGTAAGCCATGAAGGCATAAATGATGTAGCTAAGTATATTAGAAATCAAGCCATCCACCATCAACAACAATCTATTTTTTCTAACTGGGAATTGAATGATAATTAATAAACACAACCCGCGAAGGCGGGTTTTCCTTGTGTAGCCGCGATTTCCAATCGCCGGGTATTTCCAATCGCCAGGTATTTCCAATCCAACAATCAGTAATTTTATTATTGAAGTGAATTGTATAAAATTAATCCTGTATAAAAGTTATACTTACTAGCACGATTTACAAATCCAAATTATCAATGTATAATCACGCAATTAAATCAGAAGTGTCTAGTGAATTTAATGAATCCGATAAAAACTATAGCCGCGACTGCTTTTTTTGTTTTCTCCACTTGCTTGTTGACTACTTCAGTGAACGCACAAGTACCAATACCAAGAGAACGTACTCGACCACGTACTTCTGGAATTTCTGACCAAAGAACAAGAGTGAGAGTTGATTTTGAAATAGATGAATCTGTTTTAGATGTAAATCCTGATAGTAATCTAGGCTTTTTCCCAGGAACAGTTCGAGATTTTAGAAGGCTTGGCAATCCAGATGCTCTATTGCCTTCGGAAACTCTTTCAATTGCGTCTGGAAATATAACAGCATCTAGGGTAACCCCACAACAGCTAGAAAGAAACTTTGGTTTTGATGTTTTTCAGTCTCTGCGAACAGATACACGAGACTTAAATGCAAATAGATTTACTAGTAATAATATTGTTCAGTATGAATTGACCTTCAACGAAAACCCTGGTCAATTTTTCTTATTTACCCCATCTACTGATTCTAATTTCGTTAATTCCTTATCAGCATTTACCCAAATTACAACATCTCAAGGGCTATTCAGACGCCAGATAGGTAACAATGAGAACATTGAACGATATGGCTTGAGTAATCCGCTTTCAACCATACTGTTAAATCCTTCCATAACACCTCAAACTGACCAAGCTAGAACTGTTCCTGAACCTACATCTGTTTTGGGTATGCTGATTGTTGGAACTGGTGTTACATCGCTGCGGAGAAAAAGTAAGGCGAAAGTTTAATATTTAACTATGTATATCTAGGATGCTGCTTTCGACAACATCCTATTGTAAATATTTGTTTGTTATGAATTCATCCTAATGAGAAGCGTTATATTAATTTGAGAGCATCTTAAATTATATAAAGTATTTGTGGGGTGTAACCAAATTGAGCTTTACTTCAATCTGTAAGCAAAATATTTGCAGCGTATTTTTAATTGCTGGAGTAATTATTTCTAACAGTAGCAGGGTTTTTGCTCAAATCACTCCGGATGAAACTTTACCTAATAATTCTAATGTCACACCAGACGGTAATATTACTGGGGGAACTCAAGAAGGAAGTAATCTGTTTCACAGTTTCAAAGAATTTTCTGTTCCTACAGGTAGCTCGGCTGACTTTAATAACGCTGTTGATATTAAAAATATTATTACTCGTGTAATAGGCAATAATATTTCTAATATTGATGGTTTAATTAAAGCGAACGGAGAAGCAAACGTATTTTTGCTCAATCCTAATGGTATTTTTTTTGGTAGAAACGCTCGGTTAGAAGTTGGTGGTTCGTTTGTAGCGAGTACTGCGAATAGTCTGAAGTTTGCTGATGGTAAAGAATTTAGTGCAACTCCTCGTGAGGGTCTTCCTTTATTAACAGTCAGCGTTCCTGTTGGATTGCAATTTGGAGTCAATCCTGGTGATATTACGTCTCAAGGTTCTTTTATGCGAGTTTCCCCAGGAAAAACCCTAGCTTTGGTAGGAAGTAATCTCGCTCTACAAGGAGGCACGTTGGAAGGAGGACGAATTGAGTTAGGTAGCGTCGCTCCTGCTACGTTAGTCCAGTTGAATCAGCCAGAAAATGGCTATGCTCTCGGTTATATAGGCGTTCAAGATTTTAAGGATATTAATATTTTTCAAGAAGCGTTTATTTTTAGTGCTGGTGGAGCCGATATCAAACTACAGGGTCGCAATGTAACACTTAAAGAAAAATCCCAAATTGAGTCTTTAACTGAAGACTCACGACGAGGTGGGGATATAGTAGTCAACGCTAATAACTTAAATGTTGAAGATGTTTCAGTAATAACAACAGCAACTAAGGATAACGGTACAGCAGGAAATATTATAGTCAATGCTTTTGAGTCAGTCAGACTAACTGGAGCTACCCCCTCAGATAGTCCAGGTGGTATATTTTCTCAAAGCCCTGGTAACGGTGGGAATATAATTATTGAAACAGGACAACTCTTAATTGAAGATGGTGCTGCTGTAGATGCTTCTACCTTTGGAGTGGGTCAAGCAGGAAATGTAAAAATAACTGCTAGGGATTCTATCACACTTGTTGGTAGTAGTAGTAATAGTAACTTAGAAGGTACTACTGGTATTTTTGCTCAAGTCGCAGAAGTAACCTCAGAAAATATCGAAAAACTAGGTGATGCAGGCAATATTGATATAAAAACAGAGAAGCTAACTGTCTTGGATGGTGCCCAGATATCATCTTCAGCGCGAAAAACTGGAAATGGGGGGAATGTTACCATAGAAGCTAATTCGATAGAACTAAGCGGGACTTTACCAAACGCAAATTTAACTAAGGGTAGTAGTGGTATTTTTGTTACTGCGGAGCCGAGAGACAGAAAGACAGGTATTATAACTACAGGCAAAGCAGGGAGCTTGCAAATTAACACCAATAGAGGACCAGTCACTGTTGAAAACGGGGCAAAAATATCAGCTAACAATTATGGTACAGGTGAAGGCGGTAGTTTGAATTTGAATGTCGGACAGTTGCTGATTCAGAATGGAGGATTGGTAACAAGTACCTCTTTTGATGGAGCTAAGGGTGGAAATATTGAGGTAACAGCGAGCGACGTGCGGGTAATTGGTAAAGGAAATATAGGTTTAACTCCTGTTAAAAGCGCTTTGTTAACTGAGGCAGCATTTTCTCCGAACCAGGACAACAGCAACAATTTAACCTCAGTTAACAATAATGCAATTGCAGGTAATTTAACTCTTAATGCTAACAGCTTAACTGTTAAAGATAGCGCTAGAATTTCAGTCAGTAACAAATATCCAAGTGGTAGCGCAGGTAATTTAACAATACAAGCTCAATCAATCACTTTGGATAACCAAGCTTCTTTGATAGGAACAACTGAATCAGGAAATGGTGGTGATATTACGCTGTCGCAGCTAGGCTTACTCGATATGACACGTGGGAGCCTAATTTCCACTACCGCAGGTAATAATAATAACCCTGGGAATGGTGGTAACATCACAATCGATGCTCCTAATGGATTTATAGTTGCAACACCATTGCAAAATAATGATATTACCGCCAATGCTTTTGAAGGCAAGGGAGGTAAAGTTACTATCAACGCAACAAGTCTTTTTGGGATAGAATTACGGAGTAGCCAAGAAGACCCGCGTACACTCCCAACAAATGATATCACTGCTATTTCTATACAAGACCCGTCACTTAGTGGTGTGGTACAAATCAATACTCCTGATGTAGACCCCAGTCGTGGCTTGGTCGAACTTCCCACTGGTCTAGTTGACATTACAAGACAAATTGCCACAGCTTGCGCTCCCCAAGACGAAAATAGACGAAATTCCTTTACAGTTACAGGCCGTGGGGGTTTACCAGAGAGTCCTACAGACGGATTACAAGATTTTAGTGTCATTGCAGAATGGGTAGAGCGTCCTGAACAAGAACAAAATAAACCCGGAAAATTTTCTCTGTCTGTCTCCACTCAGCCTTCTATTGTGGAAGCTTCTGGTTGGATGGTTGATGCTGGTGGTAAAATACATCTTGTAGCAAAAAATACTCCAATCAATAGTCAAAGTTCTTGGCAAAATCCCAGGCTTTGTTATTAAGCTCAATAAATAGGCTTTATTAGACATCTCCGGAAATTAATTATGCGCTGTTTGAAACCCTTGTAGAGACCGAATATATTCGGTCTCTACAGTTATGTGTGAATTTATCTGTGTTGATTTAACCAGGTTTCAAAATCATTTATGGCTGAAAAATCTAACAATGCTTCTCCTAACGTCTCCAATTGCTCAACCGATAATTGCCGAACACGGTCAGTTAAGGATGAATCAATTTCACCAAAGCGTCGATTAAGTTGACGTATAATTAGATTTTGTTCTCCTTGTTGTTCTCCCTCTCTTCTTCCCTCCTCTCTTGCCAGCTCTTGGTCTTGTTGGTAAAGTGGTTGTAACCGCATAACTAATCTCCTGTCTTCCTCTGTTTTATTTTCGTCCAAGTCTAAGTTTCGGTAAAAGTTTTTAACTAACTGTAGTACCACTTTTCTATATGGGTAATTTGATGGTAGCGCTTCCAACTCGTCAATTGCTTGGTTTTGGACTGCTCCTTTACCCATAAGCCTTAACCATAAGCTTTCCTCGGTCTTAGGTAATTTGTGAACTACGACGATAGCCGTAC
Source organism: Scytonematopsis contorta HA4267-MV1 (assembly GCA_019359035.1). Taxonomy (GTDB): domain Bacteria; phylum Cyanobacteriota; class Cyanobacteriia; order Cyanobacteriales; family Nostocaceae; genus Scytonematopsis; species Scytonematopsis contorta. The sequence goes on from JAHHIC010000050.1 coordinate 89,357, forward strand.
GTAAAGACTCTCCCAGAAAATATACTCCTGGTAACCAATCTGATTTTTCGGATACATTAAACCCCGACAATCTCGGTAGGGATGCTGTGGGAGTTATTATCCATAGTTTTGGTATTGTTGACCTGTCGAGAGTTGTGTCATTCCGGTTTGCTTCTCTGGTCAATTCCCCTTTGATTAGCAAGAGTTTAGAAAGACAGTCTGTTGCTTCGTCTTCTGTTACTGGATTACGATATGGCTCTATCAAAGCTGGAAATTCTAAGAACCTTCCTAATAATCCTAATGGCTTTAAGTTTGTATTTGGTGGTGTTATAGGAGAAAATAAAACATCTATTCTTGTTACTTCTCCTATTACTCTTTTATCTGGCTCTACTGTTCCATAATCTTTTAATAATTCTTCCAGTAAATCCTTGGCAAATTTATCGTGGATAAATCGAGTCATTGCATGAGATATGTTGATATTAGGTTTGATGATGCATCTGAAGGGTATTTTAACTGTTCTTTTCACAAAATAATACGTTTTTTGCTAACAGCTTAAAAATATTTTATTTGTACATAACAAATGATAAATAAATAACTTACATTTGATAAGTAAGGAATTAGTTAAAACTCGAAAGGCTTAATTTATAAGTAGTAAAACTGATAATCAAAAAATAGCTTCAGGTATAAAATTTGTTTTCTTTGGTAATTTATAGCAGTCCTAAATTAGTTTGGACAAAATTTTACAACAACCCTGAAATAAATTTCATGGGTATCGGGTAGCTTTTCTTATATTGAGACGAAAAATATATTTGTAGTTCATATTTATACTTGTCAAACATTTTCAAATATCTTGTTTAAAAATAATAAAAAGCCCTCTTGACTTGGATGAACAAGAGAGCTTTAAAAGGGTGTAAGAAGCAAACTGATTGTTTATGTTATTTTTAATATAAATTGTAAATATGACATCATCATGACAAAAACATTATTATGGCTATGTTATTGAAAATTTGAGTATTTATAAATTATTTCACAGAGAAATAAAAAAGCTCTCTTATGCTTAGACTGATAAGAGAGCTTTTGTGTGGTGTAAGGAGCTAATTGAAGCTTGTGTTATTTTTAATGTAAAAGTTGAATATGACACCATTATGACAAAGGTATAAATACAGCAAATTTTGTCTTAAGGGGACACGCTTCGCGAACAACTTACAATACTTGTCGGTTAAGAAAATTTGATAACCCAAAAACCTTGTAGAGACCGTATTAATCCGGTCTCTACTCATAAATTTACCACCAGGGATAGCCACCATTTCTAGATTAATATTATTTCCGAGGTCTTCGCTGAAATACCTTGCTCGCTGTTTTTCTCGCTTAATTTCTTCTCTTTGTCTATTTAAGGACGAAGCGCTCTCCCTAAAGCTAGTGAGTTCCTTATTGCTACTGCTGCTGGTAATTTTATTGGTATTGCTTCTCGACTTTCTACGCTTTTTGAGGAACCAGACGAGGGAAGGTATGCTCCAGCGCTTGGTTCTGAAGATTCAAACGATAATTCTGGATTTTCTTCTTTGGTTTCTGGGTCAGGAGTTTCGGACTCGTTGCTTTTTTCTGGCTTTTGTTTTGGTAGAGTTAGTGATTGGGAGGGTGCCTTTTCTGGTGCATCGAGATGAACCGCTAACCAGAGAATTTCTGCTATCTCACGAGCTGTCGGGCCAAATCCTGCTTGTTGGTGAATTGCGATCGCCCGTTGAATCATGTTTCCTCTCTACTATCCAAGTATTGTAGCAAGCGGTCAATTAACTTTGCTTTTGGGTCTTTCTCGGAGCTTTTTTCGGAAGCATCTCCAATATCAAGCATGGGAGAATCAGACATTTTGGCTGTTTACAGTAAAATATAAATTGCGTTTAGCAATTGGTCATTTTTTCATTTACATATTTTAAATCGCAATTACCAGGATTTTCTTTATTAGCACCTTGAATTAATTTTATTAACTTACCCTGACTTTCCAATTCTCCGACTAACTGGAAAACAATATTTTCATACTCAGAACCGATAGTAACTCCAGATTCATCCATAATTGATTCGTAGCATAGCATCATGACCAACTTATCTCTAGTAGGAAAAGCTGACATTAGTGCTGTGACTATTTTTTTTCTTACTCTCCCATGCAAACCCATTAATGGTTACTCCGTATATGTAACGTATAAAACAATAATTGTATTAATTAATTAATTTAAGTATATACACTTTTGTTTCATCTCGTTCCGGAAAATCTTGGATACAAACATTGTATAAGTATCTCCAAAAATGAATGTAGAGACCGTAAATTTACAGTCTCTACAGGTTTGGAAGAGGGGTTTTCTTCAATTTGGTCGAGTAGGAATGCTTCTTCAGATTTTTTATCAGTTAAATATTTCCTTGCTGGTTTAACCAGTCAACCAAATCAGAAACCTGAGTAAAATCAATAAATTCTTCTCCCAAAGCTTCCAATTGTTCTGTCGATAATACTTGAATGCGCTCAATTATTGATGAATCCACCTCACCAAAGCGTTTGTTTAACTGACGACTTAAAAAACGAACAGCTTCTTCCTGTCTCCCTTCCTGTCTCCCTTCCTGTCTTCCTCGCTGTTCTCCTTGTCTTTCTCCCTTCTGTAATATATCCTGATAAATCACCGATTCTTGCATAATATCCTCGCTCAGTAATTGACGAATAACATTTTTCTCAAACCGCAAACCGGCTAAAATTTCCGTATAAGCAGCAGTGTCCTGCCTAGTATTTCTATCGGAAATTCTAGCAATATTTTGGGCAACCTGGGATAATAGGGCTTGAGGTGAGTTTGTTCTGCTTAACGACGCTAGTGGTAATAACGCATCATTATTGAGAAACAGGTTTGAATTTTGCTCCCACATTCGTAAAGAACGGTAGTTATGGGTAGTTGTCTCATTTATATATTGTTCGGTAAAAGCAATTTCGTTGTTTGTTTCTTGCAAAAAAATTACTACTTGCGTTACAGGTAGCTCATATCTACGTATTAACCTCACGGAGTAATCTAACATCCGAAAAGGAATTGATGGTTCTGAGTTTGTTATGGTCTGAAACTCGATATGTAAAATGCGGTTATCTATTTTGATGAAGATAACTGAGTCTGCACGAATTGGTTCGATGCTTAACTCCGATTTGAGAATTTCAATTTCTCCTGGTTCCTGATTTAATAACCAACGGGAAAAATCGCGGGGATATTTTTCTGCAATTATTTTGCACAGGTTATCGTATTCTGCCATTTTTGTTAACAAGCTATGCTAATAAACTAAACTACACCCTTTTGATACAAAAGTATTTAGTACATTAGCTTCTTAAAATTTATTAGACAAGAATTAGTAATTTTATTTAATATGAACTTCAATAAAAGTTTTATTTAATACATCTATGAGTCATATCAATCAATATTGACTCTCACGGTTTTGTAGCTAGGAAGACGCGAAAATTCGCGTCTCTACAACACGCGAATTTTTATAATTTATTTCTAGCTTCTTCTCGCAGTTTCTTTCAACCACTGAATAATTGCTTGACCCATCGCTATCCCTCCACGTCGTGACCAGTCCTGACGGTTGGGAACAGGTGCATCTAAGAAATATAATTCTGCAAGTACAGAGGCTCTAACATTTGTATCTTCTGCACCAGAGAGAACCAAAAGTGCTAAGTTATCTTTAACACCGCGATTACTGATATTTAACTCATCTGCCATTGCTGCAGTCATAATAGCGGCTAGACGACGGTCGCTTGCTTCTGCTTTTGTCCTGTGAACTAATACTTCCGCACCTTGTGGGTTGCGACCACCAGGACCATCAAAAGCATTATGATGAACACTACAAAAAACGTCAAAACCTCCTGCTTGAAGACCGATATTATACAGGTCTTGCAAGTTTGCTTGGGGGGTATCAATTACTGTACAAGGTACTCCAGCAGCCACAATTACTTGTCGTGCAGCATTTGTAGCAATTATATTCAAATCGTATTCTGTCTCTCCTGTTGGAGCTATTGCACCGGGGTCGAATCGCGTTCCTGGCCCGTGACCAATTTCTAACATTACTCCCCGTCCGCGATAAATAGGAGTTCTATCTGGTAAATTTATAACCGTAGGAATTTTGCTACCTGCTGCTGCTATGTCAAATCTCCTCGCGTTCGGATACTTATTCAAAAATGTAATCAAAGCATCCCTACGGTTACCAGTTAAAATTTCTACCGCTTCATCCCCCTGCATTGCTGCAACAACAGGTTGACCATTGTCGTTACGGAAAAATTTATAAACATCTGCTGTGATTCCGAGTGTGGCATCTTCTACTAAAGAAACATCTTCTGGTAATAAATCTGTAGCTTCCAAATCATCTTTTACTCTGGCTACTAAAAAAGTCCCTGCAGCTTGAAAGCGGTTCAAAAACATAATTAATTCTGTTTTTGATGAGCTTGACAAGCGCTCGACAGCTTTACCACCAGACATTGCTGATACCTGTGGCTCATCGTTGGCAGAGCGTTCAAATAAAATCCAAGTAGCCAAAATCACTTCTCCTAGTGTTTACTCGACTTGCGATTATAGCGTTGGATTTGACGTGTTGTGTTATTTAATAATTCAGTAAATTTACTTATTTACAAAGCCCTAAGTAAGAGGTGGTCAAATTCATTAAGCTACTTTTTAAACTTAATACAATCCCAACAACACATTTAATTTTATATATTTAAATATGTTTTTAGCTTTATTTACGATAAATGTAGTTGGTATTATATAACACAAACATTATTTTGTGATTTCTAGCTTTGAAGTCAACTAATTTACCCAAAAATAAATTATAAAGTATGTAAATAAATTTAATTTCAAAATTGAAATTCTATTGAGCTATCAATCATTTGTGTTTTTTTATTATTAATTAAGTGAATAAGTATTCCCAATATTTGCTAAATAAGCTAGTTTGTTTAATAATGTAGATAGTCCGAGAAAACTCCTATGTTTCGTCCTGCTTTTGCTATCTTTGCTCAACAGTATCTCTCGGTGTTGCTCAGTGATTTTGGAACTGTTTACCTCAATGAACCAATACCTCGCAATCCAAATTTAAGAATTTATAAACATCCCTCTCGACTTGATTGGGGAACAGAGTATCTTGCGGGAATTAATGCTGGTAATGACCGGATAATGGTCAGTCCAGAGGTAATTGGGGAAGCGGAACTGGTGGATGTACTATTTGAACCCAATTCAGAAAAGCCGAAGACATCTTTAGGGTTACTAGAAAAATTCCTATCAGTTCCCTGCATTATTGATACTCTGCGCTGGGCACCAGATGAATGGGATTTACGAACCTGTATGCATCATTGGTTAACCTGGAAATCAGAAGCCAACAATAGTATTATTCCTGTCGCTGAAAGCTCTACCAATAAAAACAAACAAAAAGATGATTCCCTGGAGAAGGATGATAAAACCTTACTAATAATTGTGCCCTCTATCGGACAACGATATCTCCAAGGATTTACCGCAAAGCCATCTGCCATCAATATACCAGGAGTTTACGAGTTTCCACCAGCATTTTGTACTACCGTTGTGGTAACCAGTGAACTTCCTCAAGACGCTTCAACTCTGTGGCTGAGAATTCTGGGACGGGGACCGACTCAAAGAGCAGCAATCATAGAACTTTTAGCTGAGCAAGACAATTACCCACATCGCACCGCAATTTTGCAACAATTACAGCAATGGCATCGGCTTTTATCATCAGGCCAGCTAGGAAAGGAATCCATACAGCTAATGAAAACATTGGCAATGGTGAACTCAAAAGACATTTAACTAAAACTTCAGACGATTTCCAATTGCCAGGTATTTTCAATCTCCTGGTTTTTTTGCTGTTAAAACTTGCTTCTAACGTTTATCACTCACTTTTATTCATTCAACAGCTTCATTTTAGTTAGATTTTTCCTTTATTTTCTGAAAAATTCTCGAATATATTATTATATCTAATATCTTTATATAGATAAACTACCATAAAACTATGTACTTAAAATAAAATATAAACTATATAGTTAAACAGTTAGTAATTTTAGCATTTAGATGTTTAAAGTTTTAAACGTATTTAAATTTAAATGTTTAAATTGGTAATCTAAGAAAAATGATTGTTGCCTCAAATTTGATTACTTAGTAATTAACTGTCCTCTTCTCAACATGAGCTAGAACATGAACTTCACTCAACTCATTAATTAAACGCTGAGCTTGATGCTTATAAAATAAACAAGGTAAAGCATCAGGTAATTGATGCATTAACTTTTCTGCAACCTGCATACTTACACCACAAACACGAAAAACAATCAAAGCTCCTCGAATAAAACCCTCTTCCCTAATAACTTTATCAAGTTGCACAATCCATTCTCTTGGTGTAATAATTCCCTTTTCTATCCGTTGTAATCCTTCTATTGTTGCCAAAACAACCAAACGGTCATCAATAGCGTTGACTACTACCCCAAACTCTTTGAGTACCGACACGCAGTACTGACCCAAGTTTCCCAAACCACATACTAGGAAAGGGTTTGTATCCGTAGTTTTACTTTTTCGCATAGTTCGTTAGTATTAACATCTATACACAGATGTTTTGGTAGTTACAACTCAATATTAAGTAACTACTCTAGCTGAATTAGATTTTTCGGAAAATGAACCACGAAGTGACTAAGAACGCGAAGATGCAAGGTTTATTATTAGCTATTAGCCATTATCATATCCGCAACAATTGACGAAGAGCTTATTACTCCAGGAATTCCCGCTCCAGGGTGAGTTCCTGCTCCTACAAAATAGAGATTTTTTATATCTTCGCTTTGATTATGAGGACGAAAATAAGCTGACTGGAATAAAGTCGGTTCCAGAGAAAAAGCACTTCCCAAATAGCTGTTTAATGTATCACGGAAATGTAACGGGTCAATATAATGTTCTGTAATAATATGTTTAGATAAATCTGGTAAATAATTTTCTTCTAAATATTTGACAATTGTATCCCGATATGGTTTGGCTTTAGTCTTCCAGTCTATATCTCCTTCCAAATTAGGAACAGGTGATAAAACATACCAGCAATCACAGCCATCAGGAGCAAGAGACGGGTCAGTTGCAGTTGGTCGGTGTAAATAAAGCGAAAAGTCTTCTGGGAGTTGTTTGCGTTCAAAAATATCTTCAATCCATTGTTTGTAGCGTTTACCCATAATAATTTCATGATGTGCCATATGTTCGTAGCGACGATTAGTCCCAAAGTATAATACGAACAATGACATAGAATAGCGCAAACTCTTGACTTTTTTATCACTCCATTGACAACGAAATTTTGCTGATATTAAATTTAAATAAGTTAGTGCTACATCCCCATTACTGACAACAGCATTGGCTAGTAATAATTCACCTTGGTTGATTTTTACTCCTGTAGCGAGACGAGTTTTTTCATCAATAATTATTTTCTCAACTTCCGTATTTAATAAAACCTGACCACCTATATCTTGAAATAATTTTGCCAACCCTGCTATTAATGCTCCTGTTCCACCCATTGCAAACCAAATTCGGAAGGCTTGCTCTAATTTATGAATCATGGCATAAATCGAAGTACTCTGAAAAGGATTTCCTCCTATTAATAACGGATGAAAGCTAAAAACTTGACGCAATCTTTCGTCTTTAATGTACTGGTTAACAAAACCCGCTACCGATTTAAAGGATTGCAATTGAAACATATCAGGAGCAACCTTTAACATATCCGTAATGCTACCAAACGGTTTCTTCATCAAAGGTAAACCTTTCTGAAAAACAGCTTCACTCGCTTGATAAAATCGCTCGTAACCTTTTACGTCTTCTGGGTTAAATTCTTTTATTTGTTTTATTAAATAATCTCTATCGCTGTTGTAATGGAAAACAGAACCATCCTGAAAACGAATATTATAGAAGGGGTCTAGGGGAACCAACTTTACATAATCTTCTGTTTGCTTCCCACAGAGTTGAAAAAGCTCATCAATTAACCAGGGTGCTGTAATAATAGTTGGACCACCATCAAAATAGAATCCGTCTTGCTCATAAACGTATGCACGTCCCCCAAGTTTATCTCGCTTTTCAACTACCGTTACTTGGTGTCCCTCTGCTTGTAAACGAATCGCAACCGAAAGTCCACCTAAGCCACCACCTATTACTATAATGTTCATTTACAATTCCCCTGTTTTGTACCCAGAGGTATTATCTCATTAGACGCAGACCTAACCCCCTACCCCCCTTCCCTAGTAGGGAAGGGGGGAATACTGCAATTTTTAGTCTTCGTCCAGAGCAGGAAAATACATATCTTCAAATTTCCATAGTTCTTCTTTGTTTTCCATAAACCACACACGAGACTCTTCAGTCAACTTACTCCAAATGACTTCCGGTGGAACGTTGGGTAATGAATACTGGTACTCTTTCCCCAAAGCTTTGAAGTTGCTTGCTACATAATCTGGTATGCCATAATCTTTCCAGTCAATTTGTCTGGAAATTCCCGACATCCCCCTAGCTGGGTCGTAAATTAATTGACAAGCTCTTATCAAGTCAGCAAAGTGTACTGCTTTTAGTTTGTTTATCTGTTCTATATTTAACAGTTCTTCATTCTCTTGAGACATAATCACCCTTGAGTGTACAGTTCGACATCAATTGGATTTACCGCAAGAGATTTACATTCCTTAATCTCCACTAGTTTAGCGCACTTGAAAAAATTTGTAATTCAGGAACGCAGTTGAGCTATCATTGCTGCGGGACTCCAGTAAGCATGAGTGGTTTGAATTTTGCCTGCTTCGTTAAATTCAAAAACAGTTATCCCCTCAAATGTCACTATTTTCCCACTTTTAGCAGTTCCTTGGGTTGTCCATTTAACTGCTGCACTGTTACCGGAAGTAAAAATATGCTCGGTTACTGTTTCTAATTTCTCAAAAACTGCTTGCAATCTTCCCAAAAATTCACTAAACCCCTCATGCACTTTTGCTGCTGGTTCTCCCACTGGGTCGTGACTGATTGCGTCTTGAGCAAAATTTTCTAGCACCCCGGATGTATTCATCGCTGCTATATTATTGTAATAACTCGCAACGACGGCTTTCATTACTTCTGCTGACATTTTTCTCTGTTTAATTATTTCCAAAATTTAATATATCAGAACAAACAAATTTGGAGACGTTACATGTAACGTCTCTACATAAACCGTTTGTTACATTCCTTTATTATCTTTTGCAGTTAATTGCTGCAAAGTCATCTGTATTCCCAGTACAAACAAGCCAATTGCGACAATACCAAAAACGCTCATACCCAAAGCGCTTATACCAACAACTAAGGTTCGTACTGCTGAACTTATTTTCACTACTATTTGATTATCTGAATGAATTGGCTTGCTCGCAAAACTTACTGCTATTGCCATCATCATATTATATGCTCCGAACGCCATCAACCCAGCGAGTGACGCTCCGATGAAGCAACGTCCTGGTGTTTGAGCAACTTTTGCTGTGGGTTGTGAATTGGGTGTAATGTCTTGGTCACTCATTTTGGTCACTTATAAAAATTTTGATTTTATACACTTCTCTATGGTTATATAGCCATAGAGATATAGATTATTTATTTAAACAATAATATAGATATTACATTAATTGTGCGGTAGGTAGAATAAATTTCACTCACCACAATGATTGGATTTTAAAACCTGTAACTCTTTCAGGGTAACAGATAGACTATTTTAGCCATCTTTTTCCAAAGAAAAATTTCCAATTTATCTCCAAATACTGCATAAGTTGATTTAGGTAAAACTATTTACAGACAGAAGGGAGAACAAAAAAGTTCAACCTTCTGCTCAACTTTACTCAAATATTACTTTCCGTTTACATTAGGAGAAAAAGGATGACTACTGAGTCTCGTGCTTTACCAACTCTACGTCGTGGTAGCCAAGGTCAACAAGTTAAATTGCTGCAAGATTTGCTGAACCAAGCTGACCGTAAACAGAATTTTGGTAACCCTCCTCCTTTGAATATTGATGGTGATTTTGGTGCTAACACTGAAACTGCTGTCAAGAATTTCCAAAAATATTACGGTCTCACCATTGATGGAGTTGTTGGTGCTAAAACCTGGGCTAAATTGCAAGCTGTAGTTAACGGCTAAATATATTACTCAGGTTTTCCTCGAATATCTCTAGTCACACAAACACCTTTAGGCAACTAACATTTACATCTTCAATCAATGTAATTACGCAGGAGCTTTAAATGAACTCTACCACTAATTCTCAAGTTCGCTTCCAACTCAATTTAATCAAAACCATTAAATCTGCTCTTCTTGGTTTAGCTAGCTTAGCTGTTTTATTCACTGCTATCAGCTATACGCAACCTGCTGCTGCTGCACAACGAGCTTATGTTAGCACCAACGGTAACTGTCTGAGACTTCGTACAAGTCCCAGTTTTTACGCTCCAGTTGCGGGTTGCGTAGGTAACGGTTCTCGTTTATCTCGTGTAGTTAGATATTATCCCAACGGTTTTGCTCGACTCAGCAATGGTCTTTTTGCACATTCCACTTGGATTAACTCTACACGACCCCGTTGGACTGGCCCCAGAGGAAACAGCAACCTTGGTGTTGGTGGTCGTGTCACTTTGAGCTATGGTTCTACAGGTCCTGTTGTATCTGCTGTTCAAAGACGTTTGGGTGTTTCGTCTGGTACCGGATATTTTGGTTCTGCAACTCGTGATGCTGTCGTAAATTTCCAACTTAGGAATGGCTTAACTGCTGATGGGGTTGTTGGACCTGTAACTCGTCGGTACATGGGTTTCTAATATAAGATACCTGATACCCTGAATTTAAAAACAGAATTTCCACCGTTGTGTAGAGACGCGATTAATCGCGTCTCTACATTTTCGTATGTAATCATCTTTGGGAATTTTTTTTTGGGAATTTTTGAGAAATTTTTTTGGTGAACTGCATAAACCTGTTTGGTCAAATCTATTAACTGATAGAAGGGAGGATAAACAAGCTGAGCCTTTCCTTCAAATGTACTCAAATACTGCTCGCTGCTTACAAAGGAGAAAATTATGACTACTGAATCTCGCGCTTTACCTACCCTACGTCGTGGTAGCAAAGGTGACCAAGTTAAGTTCCTACAAGACATGTTGAACCAAGCTGACCGTAAACAAAATTTTGGTAACCCACCTCCTTTGAAAGTGGATGGTGATTTTGGTGCTAACACTGAAACCGCTGTTAAGAGCTTCCAAAAATACTACGGTCTGAATATCGATGGTGTTGTTGGTGCTAACACTTGGGCTAAATTGCAAGCTGTTGTTAATGGCTAAACGATTCGTAGCTACTAACTCAAAATTAAAAAAAGTTGTTCCCTAACTAATTAATTTATTTTTACATTTTCAATCAATACAACTATTACGGAGTTTCCCATGAATTCTAGCGCTGTTTCTCAAAATCAAACATCTGGTCAAGTTCGCTTCCAATTAAATTTGATGAAAAGCTTCAAGTCTGCTCTTCTTGGTTTAGCTAGTTTTGCTGTTTTGCTCACCGCTATGAGCTACACTAAGCCTGCTGCTGCTGCACAACGTCACTATGCAAGAACTAATGGTGCTTGTCTGCAAGTTAGAACCAGTCCCAGCATTTATGCTCCTGTTGTTGGTTGCGTAAGAAATGGTGCTCCTTTAGCTCGTGTGCTTAGATATCAAAACGGCTTTGCTAAACTTGCTACTGGTCGTTTTGTTAGCGCTAATTGGATTAGCACCAGACGTCCTAGCACTAGCAACCTTGGTATTGGTGGTACTGTAACTTTGAGCTACGGTTCCAGAGGTTCTGCTGTTTCTGCTGTTCAAAGATACTTAGGTGTTCCAGCTACGGGATATTACGGTATGCAAACTCGTGATGCTGTTAGAAATTTCCAATATGCAAATGGCTTAACTGCTGATGGAGTAGTTGGTTTCAGCACTCGTAGAGCTATGGGTCTGTTGTAATTAAAGAGACCTAACCCCCCTACCCCCCTTCCCTCATAGGGAAGGGGGGGAATAAAAGAAATTTTTTTGGTGGACTGCATAAACCTCTTTGCTCAAAACTATTAAGTGATAGAGGGAAGAGAAATAAACTTAAGCTTTCCTTTAACTTTACTCAAATCTTGATTCAAATACTGCTCATTGTTTATAAAGGAGAAAATTATGACTACTGAATCCGCTGCTTTACCTGTCCTACGTCGTGGTAGTCAAGGTCAACAAGTTAAGTTTCTACAAGATTTGTTGAACCAAGCTGACCGTAAACAAAATTTTGGTAACCCCCCTCCTTTGAAAGTGGATGGTGATTTTGGTCAAAACACTGAAACCGCTGTTAAGCTCTTCCAAAAGTACTACGGTCTGAATATCGATGGTGTTGTTGGTCCTAAAACCTGGGCTAAATTACAAGCTGTAGTTAACGGCTAAAGTAATTTGTAATTCGTAATTCGTAATTGAAATTATTAAGATTTTTATCTTTTTGATGTAAAAAAAAATCTCAAAAAAAATCTCAAATCTTTCTGGAATTACGAATTACAACTCTGTATTAAATACTAACTATTAAAACTTAAATCTCTATAAATATAACGGAGTCCACTATGAATTCTACTACTGCTAACTCTCAACCTCGCTCTTTCATGAACAGCGTTAAATCTACTGTTCTCGGTTTAGCTGGTTTTGCTGTTTTGTTAACTGGTATGAGCTATGCTAAACCTGCGGATGCTTCTCCACGCTACAGACAATATTATGTTTCAACTAATGGTGGTTGCCTAAAAGTTAGAACAAGTCCTAGCATTTACGCTCCTGTTGTTGGTTGTGTAAGCAATGGTGCTCGTCTTGCTCCTGTGATAAGAATCCAAAACGGTTTCGCTAAGTTGACCACAGGTCGTTTTGTTAGCGCTAATTTGATTAGCACTCGTCCTCCTTATGGTAATGGTGGTACTGGTGGTTTTGTTGTTTTGGGTGTCGGTTCCAGAGGTGAAGCTGTTGCTCAACTTCAAAGTATTTTAGGCGTTCCTGTTACCGGATATTTCGGTTATAATACCAGAAGCGCTGTTGAAGATTTCCAAGAAGCTAATGGCTTAATCGTAACTGGAGTGGTTGATAATGCTACTCGCAGAGCTTTAGGATTTTACTACTAAAATAAAGACCTAACCCCCCTACCCCCCTTCCCTAACAGGGAAGGGGGGAAAGCTATGTTTTATTAACACTGCATAGTTCGGTTCACTGCTTCTCCATCGTTGATATCTCAATACTGAAGGGTGCTGATATTTCTGAAAGAGATTAGTTTAATAAATCATTTGATTTACTCTAGATAAATAAACTTCCTTCCCCTCCACGTCCGATTCTTAAGGTTTCATCCAAGTAAGTAATGTCGAGGATGGGAACTCTATTTGGTGGATTATTTGCTGGGACTGCTTTAAATGGGTTGAGTTGAGGGGTTTTTATGCCAATTATTTTTTCTATCGATAGGTAACGTTTATCAAAATTGATACTAATGCGTTTATTGGGTAGCGTCCATGAATCGTCTTTGACTGGTTCAAAGCTAGCTGTGACTTTTACATATCCCGAAATTAATCCTAGGGGATGTTTAACATAGGCTATATTGAAAAATAATTTATTTGCTACATCAATTACTTGATAGACTTTTCCTAGCTTTAATCCTAATGGTAAGGATTCTAGAGAGCGGATTTCTCTTGCTGTTGAATATTGTAGTTGCCAATTTCCTTCAAGTAGAGAAGGTGCGTAAACTAGGGGATAGAGGTTGGGGTTGACGCTTTCGAGCTCTGTTGTTAATTTCTCTATTTTTTCTGCTATGGTTTTGTCTAGCTTTAAGTTGGTAACGGGGGAACCATTGCTGAAGGGTTTTATTTTATTAAGCTCGGCTTGCAGTTGCTCTTTAATTGCTTGTCTATTATCCATTATATTACTTCTTGATGTCTTCCCACTTGTGTTTAAATCTCTCCCCGCATAATAATTTTAGTACAGTTTATGCTAGATATGTAGTGTTAACCAAGGGAAGGACTTTTTGATGACTCCTTCAACTTCGACTAATTTTTTTACTCAGACAATTTCCACTCCTAAGTGGGAAGCTGCAACCTGGTCAGAGTATTTAAGCTATACAAAAAGTTCTAACCCGGATATTACGGGTCTGTTTTTTAACCAAGGGTATCTGCTTGTCGAAATGGGAAATGAAGGAATTGACCATGCTGCTGTCAATGAACTGTTTACTCGCAACTTTATATCAGTATAGTAAGAGCTTATCGGCAATCTTTTGTATGAATTTCTGCATATTCTCTTAATAATTTAAAACTAATAACGTGCATTTATTTTAATTTTTTATAACACTCTTCAAGTTCATAATTATTGTCATGGACAACTTACGGCAGCAAGCAAGATGCTTCAACTACCTTAAGCAATAACATTTTTTAGTGTATTTACATAGGTTTTACGTGAATACCGTGGGAAATCATTTGCGCTACGAACAAATCTAAATCCTCATCTGGAATTATCTTACGAACACCATCCTTAACTTGGTTTGCTCTCTCAACCGAATCACAAATTGCAAACACACTCGGACCAGAACCGGACATCATAGTCCCCAACACACCTTCAAAACTCGCAAAAGTTTCTCGTAGCTGTAACACGAGAGAATATTCTGGTAAAACAACCTTTTCCAAATCGTTATGTAACTTCTGGGAAATTTCTGCCGCGTTTTTATGTAAAATAGCTTGAACCATTGGTGCGGAATGTACAGCTGCTGCTCGTACTGCTAAACTATCTTTATCTTTTATATAAGTATCACCAAACTGCTGACGATAGGTTTTATAAGCCCAAGGGGTGGAAACAGATAAGCTGCGGTACTTCCCTAATACTATATATATATTGTTTAAACCCAATAAAGCAGAAAGTTGCTCCCCCCTACCAGTTGCGATCGCAGTTCCCCCAGCAACACAAAAAGGAACGTCTGACCCCAATTGCGAACCTAACTCTTCTATTTCCGATTGAGTCAGTCCCAAGTTCCACAACAAATCTATACCGACTAAAACTGCTGCTGCGTTTGTGGAACCCCCTGCTAAACCTGCGGAAATGGGGATACGTTTGTGAATTGTTATATCTACACCACCAATTTTTGCGTAAGCTTCGGGAAAGTTTTTTACCATTAATTCTGCTGCTCGGTACGCAAGATTTGTGTTGTCTGTGGGGACATCTGGGTTTTCGCAACCTATACGGATGATTGGACTACCGTTAGATGCTATGTCTATTTGGTCTGCTAGGTCTATGCTTTGCATTACCATCGCTAGCTCGTGGTATCCATCTGGACGGTCACCGATGATTTCTAGGTATAGGTTGATTTTGGCTGGTGCTATTAAACTGTAGTGCTTCATAGGAAGGAAGAAGGAAGATTATGGAGGTCTACCTTAGATACATTTACTCAGAATTTTCTCTCATTTTGAATCGCTGTTAACAAAAATGCAATATTGGCAACCGATTGTGAATAGATGTTACGCAGGGTTTTCTTTGGGATTATTTTGTTTATGAATATGTGATAAGCGCGAAAAGCTTACCAAATATACGTTAAATCCAAGACAAAGCCAGATAATATATTTTCACCAGAAATTGTAGTTGGATTTTCTAATATTTCTACATCCTGTGATGGACGATATATTTCTATTTGTCTATTTTTACGGTCAATTAACCAGCCAAGTTTAGCCCCATTTTGGATGTACTCCTGCATTTTTTCCTGTAGTGAGTTCAAAGAATCTGTACGGGAGCGTAACTCAATTACAAAGTCGGGACAAATAGGAGCAAATCCTTCTTTCTCTTCAGAACTTAAATTATCCCATCTTGCACGACTTAACCAAGAAGCATCAGGAGAACGATTTGCACCATTGGGAAGTTGAAAACCTGTCGAAGAGTCAAACACTTCTCCCAAATTACTTTGGGAATTCCAAATATCTAACTGAGTCGTTATTTTGACGTTTCGTCTACCTGTCTCGCTTCCTGTTGGTGGCATGATAAGTACTTCCCCTGATGCGGTTCGTTCAAATTTATAATCTCGATTATTTTGACATAAATGCCAAAACTGTTCGTCTGTTAAATCGATTTTTAATTCTAAAATTGAAGATAAAGCTATGGGAAGTGTTTGCATAAGTTTGCTATAGCAGTCCTAAATGATTCGTAAAAATATATGTAGTGCAAGCATCTTGCTTGCTACTAGAGACCTGTATGCTACTAGAGGTGGGTAGGCTACTAGAGACCTGTATGCTACTAGAGGTGGGTAGGCTACTAGAGGACTGTATGTTACTAGAGGCGGGCAAGATGCCCGCACTACAATTGTACATATTAATAAGTTTAGTTTTTTACAAATGGATTAGAATTGCTATATAATATTAATTATTCTAATATTAAGTATCTTAGCATCAAGGTGTCATTTTAATTTTAGCTGAATAAACAACTTTTAGACTTATATTTTATAGTTAAGTTGATGCTCATCTACTGATAAACCGCGAAAACCCCGATTATGTTTAGGAGTTTCAAAAATCGTCAATCTCCAAATCTTAATTTGATGGCTTATAACCAGTTAGAGTATCAAATTTTTATCTATGCCCAAAAGTCAAAAGTCAGAAACAAAATCTGATGTTGTTGTTCTGTCAACTTTTAAATTTGACGTAGCAATAGTTGAAGTCATATCCTCACAAAGCCCTTCTCAAAAGTCCACAATTAATATAATTAAACATTCCCACCAAGCTGAATTCTTTACAGAAAATCTACCAGGTAACATCATTCTAGAAATGGTATCTATCCCTGGAGGTCAATTTATAATGGGTTCCCCAAAAACTGACGAAGAAAGTACCGATGATGAGCGTCCCCAGCATGAGGTAAGCGTTCAACCTTTTTTTATGGGAAAATATCCTGTGACTCAAGCGCAATGGCGTGCGGTTGCAAAACTTCCACAAGTAAATTGCGAATTAAATCCCGACCCTTCTGATTTTAAAGAGGATAATTTACCAGTAGAAAGTATTTCGTGGGATGAAGCTATAGAATTTTGTGATAGAACATCAAAATATACGGGAAAAAAATATAGACTCCCCAGCGAAGCTGAGTGGGAGTTTGCTTGCAGAGGTGGCACGACAACACCATTTCACTTTGGTGAGAAGATTACGGCAGAATTGGCTAATCACGACGGTGAGTGTATTTATGCCTCTAGGACTAATAGAGTAGATAGAAATAAGACTACCCCTGTTGGTGGCTTTGAAGTTGCTAATGCTTTTGGGCTATATGATATGCATGGCAATGTTTGGGAATGGTGTGCTGATGATTGGCATAGTAATTATGGCAATGCTCCGAATAACGGAAATGCCTGGATAATTAATAATGTCGATGATAATGATAAACAATTCAAAATACTGCGTGGTGGTTCCTGGGTTAATTACCCAGAGTTCTGTCGTTCTGCGTCTCGCGGCAGCAGCAACCTCAGTGACTTTTGCTACAACGTTGGTTTCCGGGTTGTGTTTGCGTCGGTTGCAAGCACTCTTCTTTACCAGAGCTAGTGGATGAGGAATCCCTAGGAGTGTAAATTGAAGAGTCCAGACCTAACTCCAGTGATGTCGGTAACGATTTCCAAAAATTAAACCTAGTCGGGTAGCCTAGTAAGTGTTTCACTGGACAGTTATCCGACTTAATCATTTTTATGTCTGTTGGTTATCACTGTTAGATATTAAATTTCAAATAAAAAATATCCAACCACTCTTGTGGGGTGGGCATCCTTGCCCGCCGTGGTTGCAATGGACGGGATAGAAGCTCATCCCACAAAATTGAATAATTTATTTCTGGAACTACTCTAAATAATTGTCAAAACTCTTCTTATAATTATTATGTCTGACCTATATAGAAAGAACTTACGCAAGCTCGACGAAATCTTGGCTTTCTTGGCTTCTTGGCGGTTCGATAATTCAAGCTTTCTGACGGTTTTTGCGTAAGTCCTGCTATAAATAAATTTTAGAATAATATGACAAAAAAGAACTCCCATAATTACTAACTGGGAGTTCTTCTTTTTGAAATTATAAACATTCAAAGCGTAAAGGTCATTTTATAAGCTTTTATTTTTTAGCTACGACCAAAATCTCACAAATTTTTACTCTGGTTGATTTGCTTGTAGCCAAGTTTGTAAACCCTCAATTCCTGTAAAATCTAGTAAAGCCTCCCCAAGCGACTCTAATTGAGTTAAATTCAAAGATTGAATCTGGGATTTTAGCGATTCTGGTAACTCTCCCACTCGTTTTTGTAGTAGTCGTAAAATAAGGTTTAGTGCTTCTTCTTGTCTACCTTTCCTGTAGTCAATACGTTCACCTGTTGTCATGTATCTCATAGTACGCTCCTGTTCAAATTGTTGAAACTCCTGCCAAAACTCTTCTTCTAGTCCCTCTGGCAACATCATAACCCAACCTATAAATCGATACAGGTTACGAATATCTTTTTCTTCCAAACCCACTTCATACAGTCGTCGAATTAAGTTAAATTTAGATGTTTTGCGCTCCTGTGGTTTTGTCTTTGTTTGAAGTGTCCTTAAATGTGCCATTACAATTGTCGCAAATGGATTATCGCTCGCTTCTAGTTCTGCCCAACGATTTTGATAATCCAACAACTTGACGGTTCCAAACCTAAAGTTCATTTGAGTATCTGGATAACTGTAGCTGTAGCTATTTGGTCTCCATTTACGGTTTCCATCGCACAAAATTGCTAAACTAATTACTGGTTGATGGAAATGACTGTATATTCGTAAGTGGTATTCAAACATTCTTTCTTCAAAGCCATCTTCTTTTTGTGCTTGTATTTCTACGTGTATTAATAGAAAAACTTCTTCTCCTCCCTTGAGCCAAACTTTTACTAATTTGTCTGCGTATCTTTTTCCTTGCTCTGAATTTGGTGCTATTTTTTGAAATTCTTTATCTAGAAACTCGTGTTGACGCTCCCAATCTATTATTGCTGCTGTTTGAGGAAAAAAGAATTGTATTGCTTGAGGAAAATAAGCCTCTAAAACTTCTTTCCACGGACTATCGTAATCAGCATATTGAATGTTATCAGTCATAATTTTCTCTGGAGATACGATATTTTTTATGATTATTTAAATCACTTAATTTCACAATCTCTCATGTGCCACTTTCTCCAGATGAGCGCAAATTTAGTAATTAATTTTACATCGATAATTAACATTAATTTATATATATTTAAATTCAACTTTAAGTTAAGATTGAGTTACTATATATTTTTTTAGTGCTAAAATAACGAAAAGCGCTGAGGTTAGGATAACAATGGTTCAAACACCCTGTAAAACATTGACCCTGGAAGAATTTCTCGCGCTACCAGAAACTGAACCTGCTTACGAGTATGTTGACGGTCAAATAATCCAAAAACCTATGCCCCAAGGAAAACATAGTAGTATTCAAGGAGAGCTTTGCACAACAATCAATTCTGTTGTGAAAGTACAAAAAAATGGCTGGGCTTTTCCTGAATTACGTTGTACTTTTGGTGGACGTTCTATAGTTCCTGATGTCGCTGTATTTTCCTGGACAAGAATTCCTATAGACGCAAATGGTTATATTGCTAATACATTTGCCATAGCACCTGACTGGATAATTGAAATTCTTTCTCCTGAACAAAGTCATACAAAAGTTGTAAAAAAGATTTTACATGCTCTTAACCACGGAACTCAAATGGGTTGGTTAATTGACCCAGACGAGCGATTTATTGCTGCTTATCCTGCTGGACAACAACCGTTAGCTTTTGAAGAAAATGAGGCTATTTTACCTGTACCGGAGTTTTGTCAAGGATTACAATTGACGGTAGGTGATATTTTTGGATGGTTAAAGGTAACTTTGTAACTAACTTTTAATATGGGGGGTTTCTTAATAGGAGTAAACATCATGTCAACTGTTGTACATCCTCTTTGCTGGCGAATTATTACAAGGGAAGTAAGCAACAATAAACTAGGTTGGGCAAGCAAATCAGCGGTAGTTACAGAGCTATTCCGAATTAAAGGTGGAAAACTTGGGCATTATTTAGTAAATCTAGCAGAGCGTAAATACTACTACTGTGGTGAGACTTGGGAAGACGTGAAGGCTAAATTCTTGGATTTGGGTATTGGAAGATAAATCAAATTATCTCGCAATTCTATTAGTCATGATGAATTACTTTGCTTCAAACTCAGCAGCAGAACGTTATGCTAAGGGAAGACCTTACTTTCATCCAATGATTGTCGGACACATCAAAGAATTTATGAAGCTCACAAAACCATTATCCTCTGTCCTTGACGTTGGTTGTGGTACTGGTCTTTCCACTATTGCTCTGAAAGAAATAGCTCAAAATATTATTGCTGTGGATGCTTCGTTCGAGATGATTGCGTTAGCTCCCAAAGAAAATCGCATTAAATATGTTGTTGCTCCTGCTGAAAATCTTCCTTTTGAGGAGAACGAATTTGACTTGATAACCCTCTCACAAGTATTTCACTGGCTTAACAGGGATAAATTTCTTTCAAAAGCCAACAAAATTCTTCGTTCAAATGGCTGGCTTATTACCTATGATAACTATTTTTTAGGTCAGATGGTAAAAAATCCAGAATTCCACAAATGGTTTAAAGAAGAATATCTTGTAAGGTATTCGTCCCCTCCGAGAGGGAAGCTTACATTCACAGCAGAAAATACTCATCCCTATGGATTCCGTTTAATCAAAGAAGTACAGTACGAAAATAACATAACGTTTTCTCTTGAAGGATTGGTAGATTATTTAGTCACACAAAGTAATGTTATCGCTGTAGTAGAAGGGGGTAGAGAAAACATCGAAGAAGCTAGAAATTGGTTAACGGGAGTCATCAAACCTATGTTTATAAATCCTAAAGAGGAGGAATTTTTATTTAGCGTGTTTATGTGGTATCTGCAATGCTTCTGATTATTCCAAAT
The DNA here is from genome assembly GCA_019359035.1 of Scytonematopsis contorta HA4267-MV1. GTDB lineage: Bacteria > Cyanobacteriota > Cyanobacteriia > Cyanobacteriales > Nostocaceae > Scytonematopsis > Scytonematopsis contorta. The sequence continues at coordinate 110,309 of JAHHIC010000050.1, forward strand.
GTTTGCAGGTAGATTGGTTAATTCTTGTAGTTTATTCGCAACATCGACTCTGTGATATTTTGATAAATTTAACTCAGCAATCAAAAGCGTCCTTTGCGTTCACAGACTCGTTCGGAGTTCCTGTGGTAATTTGAGAACTGTTCATAAACCCCACCTCTGTCTACAATGGGAACCATTGGTTCCTATGCTTTGAAATTCAAAGTCTTAAATGATTTATATATATCCCAAACGCTAAAATTAAAGCAAGTTCTAATCAATCTTATTATTTTATGACTCTCAAAGAATTACAAAATCAGATTTCCGCACTACCCCCAACCGAAAAAGCAGCAATTATCCAAAATCTAACTCAGACCACTAGTATTGGTGCTAAAGGTATCACTAAAACAAGTGGTGTTTGTGGTGGAGAAGCTTGTATTGCTGGAACTCGGATTGCTGTCTGGCTTTTGATTGAAGCGTGTCGTTTGGGTATTACTGAAGCTCAACTTTTGCAAGACTACCCCCATATTAATGCAGCTGATTTAGTTAATGCTTGGGCTTATGCGGATGCTCATCCTGAAGAAATAGAAGCAGCTATCAATACAAATGAGGTTGCTTAATCGAAGACCCCTAAATTCGGATAAATTCCAGCAAAAATTTTCTTTGTTAAATTATAACCAGGGATTGGAATGAACATAACTCAAAACCGTCTCCTTAAAATCGTCATCCCACATCACCTAACCCAACTCCAATCAACTTAATCCTCTTCCTCTTCTTCTTCAGCAAAATATTCCAACCTCGAATCTACCACTCCCACCCCAGAATTATAAAGATAATTAGCTAAACTAACCCATTGCTCAACACTTAAATTTTCAGCACGAGACAGAGGATTAATATCTAATTGCTCCAATAAACTATTCAATCGGTCACTCTCAATAACCGACTGCAAATTATTTTTCAGCATTTTTCTCTTAGAACTAAACCCCAACTTAACCAAAGTCTCCAAAAACTTTGGACTCTCAGCAACATCTTTTATCTGACGTGGAATAATCCTAATTATCGCAGAATCAACCTTAGGTGGTGGATAAAACTCACCAGCTTTAACAACCGAAATCATCTCACAACTTGCTAAATATTGTACCTTCACAGATAACGCACCAAAAGCTTTCGTCCCTGGAACAGCAACCAACCTTTCCGCTACTTCTTTCTGCACCAACAAAACCATCAAATCATATGGATTATTGTTTGGCTTACTAATAGTACCCAAAAGCCTCTCAATAATCGGACCAGTAATATTATAAGGAATATTAGCCACTACTTTATTCTGCCTTTGAAACGCAGGAAACCCCGTCAACAACCCCTGTAAATCCACTGATAAAAAATCTGCATTCAAAAGTAAAAAATTACTCCTCTTACCAAACTCCTTCGTCAACACCCTACACAAATCCCTATCTATCTCCACAGCAAGCAACGTCTGTACTATCGGTAACAAACGACGAGTTAAAACCCCCATCCCTGGACCAACCTCCAACACACAATCGCTACTATCAAGCTTTGCGGCTGAAACGATGTCAGATAAAGCCTTTTCACTCCTTAACCAATGCTGAGCAAAGTGCCTACGTGGTTTCACAATTTATCACCCTTTCTACGTATACATCCTACAAGTTATCAAAAATACCATTTCTTATTTTCTTCTTACTTTTTAATACCTCTTTTTTACTCATTTTACTAGCTAATCTATTGACATTTAATACTGAAAGTGCTATATAATAAGGGTTTTATTGATTTAGAGTAATAGTATAAGATATAACATAAGCTTTTTCCAGTAGTTGATACAAGGACTATTGATTATAAGAAAGATTTTACCGTAAAGGAGTCGTTAAAGTAGATTATAAAATTGTCGTCATAGGATGAAATTTTCAGTTACTCCTTAGAAGGTTGTATATCTATAAGGGTTTTATTATATATTTATGTTGATGATTGTTTCCCTATCTTGGTCACGTATTTTGTCAGTATTTATGAAAACTGGGGATTTGTTCATATCAAGTTTTTTTGAGGGATTATTTTAATTGTCCAATTTTTTCTGTGGAAGATACTTTTACTCAGTTGTTTATATTGTGACTGTTGCAAATGAATAAAAGCACAATCAAGATAATTAGGGGTTTTACTCTAATTTTGCAAACCGGAGGTCTTCCCGGAAAGTATTTTGAATTGCATAGAGTTTTATTAATGTAAAAAATTATTGAGATGAATGTTATCTACGATAATATGGTACTAAAGTCCTGTAAATTATTGATTGAGAGTGGACTGGATGTCACCAGAAACAACCCAATTACCACCCGATATTGCAACCGACTCCTTGGATTGGCAACCCCCAATGCCACCAAAAGATTTAATTTTTGATGACGGAGAACCTTTGGAAAGCAATCGGCACCGTGTCGCTATGAACCTGCTGATTTGTTCGCTCAAGTATCACTGGAGTGAACGTAGTGATTTTTTCGTTGGTGGGAACATGTTCGTTTACTATAGTAGTAAGCAAGCTAGAAATAGAGATTTTAAGGGGCCTGATTTTTTCGTGGTCTTGGATGTGGAAAAAGACCCAACACGCTTGGGTTGGGTCGTATGGGAAGAAAATGGTCGTTATCCAGATACAATTATTGAGTTATTATCTGACACCACAGAAGAGCAGGACTTGGGTGAAAAAAAAACGCCTTTACGAAAAAGTATTTAAGACCAAAGATTATTTTGTATTTCATCCCTTCAAAGAAAAGTCACTTCAAGGGTGGCATTTAGATAGTGATAAAGGCTACCAACCAATAGCAGAAAATTCTCAGGGATGGTTATGGTGTGAAAGCTTGGGATTGTGGCTAGGAACATGGAATGGCACAGTAGAAGATGATAGTACGAATTGGCTCAGATTTTATGATGAAGCAAGTAATGTAGTTTTGTTACCAGAGGAAGCCGAAAGACAACGTGCTAATCAAGAACGAGAAGCGAGATTAAATGCTGTATCTCGACTATTGGATATGGGACTGAGTCTGGAACAAGTTGCACAAGCGCTTAGTTTATCATTAGCAGAGGTTGAAGCTTCGTATCATTAGCTGAGTAATACGATTAAATTCGGGGATGAACAGAGTTGAGTCTGCAAGTGTCAAGCTAATATCTAGCTAGCGCATATTATCTCAGGTAACTAAAAGCGGTCATGTGAAATTTTGGTTCATTAGCTGGGTAATACGATTAAATTCGGGGATGAACAGACTCAAGTCTACAAGTATCAAGCTAATATCTAGCTAGTGCATGTTATCTCAGGTAACTAAAAGCGGTCATGTGAAATTTTGGTTCATTAGCTGGGTAATACGATTAAATTCGGGGATGAACAGAGTTGAGTCTACAAGTATCAAGCTAATATCTAGCTAGCGCATATTATCTCAGGTAACTAAAAGTGGTGATGTGAAATTTTGGTTCATTAGCTGGGTAATACGATTAAATTCGGGGATGAACAGAGTTGAGTCTACAAGTATCAAGCTAATATCTAGCTAGCGCATATTATCTCGGTTAACTAAAAGTGGTGATGTGAAATTTTGGTTCGTTAGCTGGAAATTCAATTAAGTTCTGGGACTGATGTCATCAAGAAATTTTGGGTGTTGGGTCTCTGTAATTTAGCTTCGATGAATGAAATGCTAAAAAAATTTTGATTAAAGCTTGGGGAATTGACAGCTTATACCTTTCACTACGAAACCAGTTAAATTTTCTTGGACTTTCAAACTCAACAAGCTTCGGAAACTCCTCAATCAAGCAACATCATTTTGCGATCGCACCTTACTTAAAGCAGCCGAAAAATCAGCCTGATGTCCTAGATTATGATAGGTGATGAAGCTCAAGCAAATTAGGGATGAAAAATCGAATCATGCAAACGGAACAATTTTCTTGCTGAGTCCCTGGTTATGTCCCTGAACTTTATTACATCACCCAGCTAAGGAAGCAAAATTTTACATGACTGATTTTAGTCAATTGAGATAATATATGCTAGCTAGATAGTAGCTTGATAGTTGTAACCTAAACTCCCTTTGTCCTCCTTACATAAGATTATTTTTGGTTTGACCCAGAGAGCTTAGAATTAGCTGACTTTCATTTCGTAGACGGAAAATATGAACCTTTACAAGCAAATACTGAAGGACATCCCCAAAATTATTTTGGGTTCCAGCACCTGAAGACAAAAGGAAACTGAGAGCATTGAGTGAAATTTGAATATTCATTGAGTAAAAAAGGTTTACTTGGCATTTAGATGCTCAAACATCTAGACATCGAAATATTTAAATTCTGTTTATCAGCAGAAAAGAGTTAACGTCTCTACAACTATAAATTTATCTGACAGGTTTATTGTCAGTGTTTCCAGATGACCTGAACAATTAAAAATTTAAGAATGAGGTAATTTTGAATTTTGAATTGATGTGACGGAGATTCAATAATCAAAGCGGAATTAAAAATATTATCTTTACTAAGCTTAACAAAATTACTGCTAACCCAACCCTCAGTTCCAGACTGGTTTCCCCTTGCTGTCTTGTTTCTCATCAAGAATTTTAACTGAATCACCAGTAAAACCATAATGTTTAGCTTTAGCATTTAACTTATATAAGCTCATGTACGAGTAAAAAGCTAAAAGCTTTAAAAGCCTATGCGTTTCGTCAATCTTTGAAACCAATAATTTCTTCGACATTAGCAGAGGTAATAGTAGAACGAAGACTAGCAAGATTTTCACGACAGGTAATTGTGTTAGGATGGTTATGACCTAATTTTATTTCAAAAATATCCAAAGCTAGGATACACAAGGGTTCAGCTTCCCTATAGCGTCCTTGCGATGTGTAGAGTAGTGCGAGGTTATTCAGGCTAGTAGCGACATCCGGGTGTTGTTCTCCTAGAAGACGTTTTCTCATGTCTAAAGCCTGAATATACAAGGGTTCGGCTTGACTATAGCATCCTTGGGATTTGTAGAGTACAGCGAGGTTGTTAAGGCTAGTAGCGACATCCGGGTGTTGTTCTCCTAGAAGGCGTTTTTTCATGCCCAAAGCCTGGATATACAAGGGTTCGGCTTGACTATAGCATCCTTGGGATTTGTAGAGTCCAGCGAGGTTGTTAAGGGTAGTAGCAACATCCGAGTGTTGTTCTCCCAGGAGGCGTTTTCTCATGTCCAAAGCCTTGATATACAAGGGTTCAGCCTCGCTATAGCGTCTTTGGGAATGGTAAAGTAGTGCAAGGTTGTTGAGGCTAGTAGCGACATCCAGGTGCTGTTCTCCCACGAGGTGTTTTCTCGCGTCCAAAGCCTTGATATACAAGGTTTCAGCCTCGCTATAGTGTCCTTGGGATGTGTAGAGTAGTGCGAGGTTGTTGAGACTATTAGCAACATCTGGGTGTTGTTCTCCTAAGCGCTCCTGAGTGACAGATAAACTTTGTTCTAGCCAGAATAGTGCTTGTTTGTAACTTCCTTGTCCTTTGTAAAATCTACTATTAGCAACAAAAGGGCAGATTAAATCTTCATCACTAAGCCAATGAGAATAAACCGTAGCAGCTTCCGCAATATGAGGTATAGCGGGGCTAAGCTCTAGTATCTGTTGTAAAGTGGGTCTTTGGTCAATAGTTTTCGCTACTGCTACTATTGCTTGACAAAAACCACGCTTTAGTTGGGCAGAAAAAGATAATTCCTCAAGTTTATTATTTAAAATTCTCTTGATATTTTCGTGTATTTCATAGACATTTTCTTCAACCTTTTGCAATATATAGTATTTGGTCAAAACGTCACGGTTTGCTTGCATATCAAAATTTAAACCACAAGCATTTACTGCTAGTTCGACTAAATACCAAGGAATGGGAGCAAGTGCAAACAAACTTAATAAGCAAGCTAACTGCTTTGCTTCAGGTTCTAAAGCTTTCCAATTAAATTCAAAGGTTGCATCTATGGATGAAAAGTCTTTCACTGATTTAAGTTGCTGTAATTTAGCAAGAATATCTTCTAACATAATACTCCTTAACCTTTAACGTATGAAGCTATCATGTATAAAGCTTGGGGTATACAATTAACTAACTCACACCCTGCTTTAAGTTTATCCAATTCTTCTATTGCCAACTGTTTTCCGATTAAGTATAATTTCTATTAACAAATTCTTTAATTTCATCTTGAGGGATATTATGAACGATATCAAAAGGATTTAAATAACTTCTTTCAATATCTCCATCTCTGTCACCCCTAAATTTCGCAATTTCACCAAACGGGAAACAATGGTTCCCACCAACAATCCTCGTTCTTATTCATTTACCAATCAAAACACAAGATTATTTTTCAAATTTCGTTTAACATTAAAATAAAATATTGTTTTTAACGACTTAATAAATATCTATATCGCTATATAGTTATATGGCTTTAAACTAGGATTAGCTGAGTAATGCAATCAAGTTGGGGAAGAGAAGTTAAGTCTACAAGTATCAAGCTAATATCTAGCTAGCGCATATTATCTCAGGTAACTAAAAGTGGTCATGTGAAATTTCGGTTCATTAGCTGAGTAATACGATTAAGTTTGGTACTGAGGTCATCCTCAATCAAGCAACATCGTTTCGCGATCGCACCTTAAAGCAGCCGAAAAATCAGCCCGGTGTCCTAGATATAATAACGTAGATAACATAGCTGATGAAGCTCAAGCAAATTAGGGATGAAAAATCGAACCATGCAAACTGAATAATTTTCTTGCTGAATCCCTGGTTATGTCCCTGAACTTAATTACATTACCCAGCTAACGAAGCAAAATTTCACATGAGTGGTTTTAATCAGCTGAGATAATATGCACTAGCTAGATATTAGCTTGATACTTGCAGGCTAAAATTTCTTGGTTCTGAATTCAATGAGATATCCAGCTAACGAAGCAAAATTTCACATGAATGGTTTTAATCAGCTGAGATAATATGCACTAGCTAGATATTAGCTTGATACTTGCAGGCTAAAATTTCTTGGTTCTGAATTCAATGAGATATCCAGCTAACGAAGCAAAATTTCACATGAATGGTTTTAATCAGCTGAGATAATATGCGCTAGCTAGATATTAGCTTGATACTTGCAGGCTAAAATTTCTTGGTTCTGAATTCAATGAGATATCCAGCTAACGAAGCAAAATTTCACATGAATGGTTTTAATCAGCTGAGATAATATGCGCTAGCTAGATATTAGCTTGATACTTGCAGGCTAAAATTTCTTGGTTCTGAATTCAATCAGATATCCAGTTAATGAAGCAAATTTTACCCAATTGCAAAATTCGTGGAACTTTCTCTATATATAGTAGTGAAGCAAAAAGATGACGAAAAGCGATATTTCAAGAGTATTGTATTTTAAATTTTATCCAGAATGCATAATTTTATTTTGACTACCCCAACAGGTAAAACAGAAGGAAAAAAACAATAACCTTCTAGAAACAACAACAAACAACACAAAAAAGGAAAAGCAAATGTCTACCAACAATCAAGAAACACAATTAAATCTAGCAGTAGCATCAGAAGTAGTTGAGTTGAATGATAACGATTTAGAAGAAGTAGCGGGTGGCTGTGGATATCACCATCCTCGTCCTCAACCCAAAAAACGTACTTGCGTTGTATATCGTCCATATTATTATAGCTGTCATTAATGATAGCGTCAAAAGATTTGAAGAGTTTTTCGTTTAAGGTTTAGTCCAAAATTGCATAATCAGATTCGGACTACTCCAATAGGAAAAACAAAAGGGAAAAGAAAACCTTCGACAGCAAAAAACAAACAACACAACAAAGGGAAAAGCAAATGTCTATTAACAATCAAGAAACAAAAATGAATCTAGCAGTAGCATCAGAAGTAGTTGAGTTAAACGATAACGATTTGGAAGAAGTAGCAGGTGGCTGTGGATATCACCATCCTCGTCCTCAACCTAAAAAACGTACTTGCGTTGTATATCGTCCGTATCATTATAGCTGTCATTAATGATAGCGTAAGACGAATTGATTTGTACTTGTTAAAAGGTTTTCAGGCAATAGTCTAACTATAAATTGGCTGAGTACCAAATGATATACAGTAGAGACTAAATATTTTTAGTCTCTACAAAAATTCTATTATAATTATCTAGAAATAAATCGATGATATTAGATAATACTTTAGGTAGAGCTAGAGATATAAATAATCTTAATTCTAGTATTCAAACATTTAGAGATTCGATTGACTCAACGGGAATAAATAATTTTTATAAATTCAATTTGAGTAATCGTAGTAGTTTAAATTTAAACATAAATGGAAAGATTTCAGAAACTGAAGTACAAATAATTAAAGATTATAATTGTAATAACCTAGTAGATAAAAATGAAATCATTGCTACTTCTTATTCTAACGATTCACAGTCTAAATCAATCAGTACAACATTAGATAGTGGTAATTATTTCGTGAGAGTTTACAGTTTTTTAGGAAATAATAATATCAACTATAATCTACATATATCAGCCACACCTCTAACAACAAAAGATTTTGCAGCTAATACTTTAAATAATGCGCGTCAGAAAACCGTTGATTCTACTAAAAACAATTTTACAGAATGGTTTAACAGTCTTGATATAAACAACTATTGCCAGTCTACCTCTAACGAACACCTCAACATCAACTTGACACCAAACAATTTAACTGATGAAAAATTTAACTCTACGTACGGCTATGGTCTAGTGGATGCAAGTGCAGCTGTTGCTAGAGCAATAGGTTTAACAAGAAGGTTTGCAGATGTTGCAACTACGGGAGGTAACAGTTGGAGTAACGATATGGTAAAAGCAGGTGCTGCTTGGGCAAAAGGATTCACTGGACAAGGTGTTACAGTAGCAGTAATTGATAGTGGGGTTGATATTAACCACGAAGATTTAAGAGATAATATTTGGCATAACACTGGAGAAATAGCAGGTAATGGTATTGATGATGATGGAAATGGTTATATAGATGATGTGAACGGCTGGAACTTTGCTTTAAATAATAACAATGTCGCAGATACCAGTGGTCATGGAACTCACATAGCAGGAACAATAGCAGCATCTAATAACGGTTTCGGTATCACTGGTGTAGCTTATGACTCCAAAATAATGCCAATTAGAATATCAAATAATGAAGATAAGTTCACTGGAAGATTAAGCAGAGCGATTCGCTATGCTGTGGATAATGGTGCTAGTGTGATTAATATGAGTTTAAGTTACCCCGAAGACTCAGTTCCAAGTGACGTAGAAAATGCAATAGCTTATGCAGCTAATCGAAATGTGATTGTGGTTGGTGCTGCTGGTAACCAAAAACAACCTTTACCTAAAAATCCTGCTAGATTTGCGACCCAATACGGATTCTCAGTGGGAGCGCTTGACCGTAACGAATTTATAGCGAGCTTTTCTAATTTAGCTGGTGATGATAGTCAAATGCATCACGTAATGGCTCCTGGTAAAGAAATTTTATCTACTCTTGCTGGTAACAACGCATATGGATTAAAAAACGGAACATCTATGGCTACTCCTCACGTTGCTGGTGTTGTCGCTTTGATGTTAAGCGCTAATCCTTATTTAACTCACGCTCAGGTAAGGCAAATTTTAATAGAAACTGCTACCGCTATTACCTAAAAATTCTAATTATCATCAAAAATAAACAAGTATCTATGTATTAACATGACAATAGGTACTCATATTACTGTGAGAAAATATGAGAGAAATTATTTTTTCTCTGTAAAATAGCATAATCTGGTTTCAACTGTTCCAATATGTAACGGTAGCGTTTATGGGGTGTCTATGAAATCGGGATTTTTCCTTTTAATTAGAATTACCATAAGCGGTGGGATTCTTTTTAGTCATAATAGTACATTAGCTCAGATTACACCAGACACTACATTACCTAATAATTCTCAAATTAGATTAGAAGACAATATTCGATTTATTGAAGGTGGGACTCAAGCAGGGGGTAATTTATTTCATAGTTTTAAAGATTTTTCTGTACCAACAAATAGCATAGTTGATTTTAAACATGCCACAGGTATTCAAAATATATTAACAAGAGTAACGGGTGGGGCTATATCTAATATAGATGGGTTAATTCGTGTGTCGGAGAATGTTAATTTGTTTTTGATTAACCCAAGTGGGATTATATTTGGACAAAATGCGCGTTTAGATATAGGTGGTTCGTTTATTGGAAGCACAGCAAACAGTTCAGAATGGGGGATTGGTTAGTGCTAGTACAAGTGCTGTAGGTAACGCAGGGGATTTAAACATCAATGCAAATCAATTTATAAAATTAAGTGGTACTTCCCCAGATGGTAATTCTCGTAGTGGTTTATTAGCAGTAGCTTTTCCTGATGCAAAAGGAACAGCAGGGAATATCACAATTAATACAGGGGAGTTATTGGTTGAGGGTGGTGCAGAAGTTAGCGCTAAGACTTTTAGTCCTGGTAATGGGGGAAATTTGACTGTAATTGCCACAAAAAAAGTTGAATTAGTTGGTCGTTCGGTCAAAAACAATCGGGATACCAGTGGTTTGTTTATTGAAACAGGTAGAGGTCAAACAGGGAATGGGGGAGAATTAAAAATAGAGACCCCGAAGTTATCGGTACAAGACGGAGCAGAAATCAGTACTAAAACAAGTGGAGAAGGTAATGCAGGAAATTTAACTATCAATGCTGACTCTATCCAGTTAAACAGCAATACTATTTTCAATGCTAACACTCAAAGCATCAACAAAGACCCCAACAAACCCCAAGCGACTATTACATTAAATTCAACAGATTTAATCTTACGTGAAGGTAGCAAAATAACCACTAATGCAACAGGACGAAACGTCATTGGGGGTAATATTAATATTAATACTGAAGTATTAGCAGTATTGGATAATAGCAGCATCAATGCTAACTCCACTGACTTCCGTGGGGGTAGAGTAACGATTAAATCTGAAGGTGTTTTTGGTAGACAGTCTTGGTATCCAGAAATTCTTAAAGGTGAAATCACTGCTAATGGTAGAACATCAGAGCTAAGCGGTACTGTAGAAATTAGTACACTTAATGTAGACCCCAGCAGAGGGATAGCTGAATTACCAGGATATGTAGTAAATGCAGCAGCTTTAATTAACCAAAACTTTTGTGCTCGTGCTTATGCGAGCAGTTTTATTATTACAGGACGTGGAGGTATAGCATCATCTCCTTTTGATGTGTTTGCGGGAGAAACCACTTGGGAAGATTGGAGAATTAACCCAGTGATTAGAGAAAGAGGTCAACAGGAGAGAGTGTTACCAAGGGAGAGTAAAGAAACTTCACCCAGGACTCCCATAATAGAAGCACAGGGATGGATAGTTAATGACAAAGGACAAGTAGAACTTGTTGCTTCTACACAAAATGTTATACCTCACAGGTTGCAAAGTCTTCCAGTTGAATTTTTATCACTCCCTCGCTAAAGAAAGGCAATTTTTGCTCCCGCTCTGGGTTATACAAAAAGGCGATTAGCTAGCATACCCCTACCCCTAAATCGCGATGATATCCGGGTACAAAGATTAATTTTGAAGCTGAATGAAAAGGCGTCTTTTACTCCAGAGCTTGCATAATCTGAAATCAGTATTCCTATAGAAGTTATATAGTGATTTGCGGTATCACAGCAATATCAAGAAAGTAAAACTAACATCAAGGAGATAAATATGTCTAAGATTTACGTCCCAGCTACTCTGCGTCGTTTTACTGATGGTCGTAGCAGTATAGAAATAAACGGTAACACCGTAGCAGAAATTTTTAAACAAATGGATAAACTGTTTCCCAAGCTTCAGGGACAGCTATATAACGAAAATGGTCAGATAAAATCCCATCTTGCTATTTTTGTAAACGATGTACATATTAACGAATTAGACAAAGAGAATACTGTATTGGGAGAACGTGACGAAGTTTATATTATTCCTGCAATAGCAGGGGGCTAATGAATTTAGGATTTTGGATTGGAGAAATTAGCAATATAAAATCCAAAATCCTTAGTCAATCACTTCGCTCAAATTAACAAACATACAGTATTGGGATAATTAAAAATGGTCGTACAATTGGATTTTAATCAATTTGAGTTAGAACGTTATTCACGTCAAATTCGCATGTCTGGATTTGGTTTAGAATCTCAACGTAAACTCAAAGCTTCCACCGTTATGATTTCTCGGGTTGGTGGAGTGGGTGGAACAGTCGCAATGAATTTGGCTCGTGCTGGAGTTGGCAGATTAGTAATAGCACACGGTGGTCATATTGTACCAGAATATTTAAACCGAATGCAATTAGCTCTACCTTCAGATTTAGATAGACCCTGTACTGAAGTATTTGTTGAGAAATTGCAAGCAATTAATCCTGAGATGGAAGTTATTGCAGTTCCAGAAAATGTCAACGAAAAAAATATTACTTCCTTAGTATCTCAAGCAGACTTAATTGTAGATGGGGCACCTTTATTTGAAGAACGTTATTTGATGAATCAGGAAGCAGTAAAACAAGGTAAGCCATTAGTAATGGCAGCAATGTATAGCACAGAAGGTTATGTAACTACATTTATACCCGGTAAAACACCTTGTTTAGCTTGTATTTATCCAGAAAAACCAGACTGGTGGACTAACATCAAAGTTTTCCCAGCAATTGGACCAGGACCAGTAATTGTTGGTTCAATGGCTGCGATGGAAGCGATAAAAACTATCACAGGTTTTGGAACACCTCTACTAAATAAACTTTGGTTCTTTGATTTAGAAAACAATATTTTTAAGCATTTGCGTATCCAACATCAAAAAAACTGCCCAATTTGCGGTCATATCCATAATTAAATAAAAGTATGGAGGTAAATATTAAAGATGACTAATAAATACAAAATACAGTATTTATTTCAAATAGCAGTTACATTTTTGAAACTTGGAAGTATCGCGTTTGGTGGTATGCCAGTTATGATATCGATGCTAGAACAAGAATTTGTGTTTAATCCAAATATAGAAATTCAAGCTATCGGTGAAAATATCTCACCCGATAATGCTGAAAGGTTAGTGGGAATGGTTGATTTAGTTGTAGATTGCGCTCCACTGTTTCAAGAACGTTATTCTATGAACGCAGAAGCAGTCCGTCAGCGAAAACCAATTATTGAGTGCGCTATGTACGAACTAGAAGCTCAAATCACCACTATTATCCCCGGAGAAACACCATGCTTATCTTGCTTATATCCAGAACCTTCAAGCGTTTGGAAGCGACAGTTTCCTGTTTTTGGAGCTGTTTCCGGAATGGTTGGTTGTTTAGGAGCAATGGAAGCAATTAAGGTTCTTTCTCAAATTGGTGAACCTCTTAAAGGAAGTTTATTGACTTGCAATCTACGTGAAATGACTTTCCGCAAATTTAAGATTTATCGTGACCACAATTGTTCTGTTTGCGGACATATATAAAAAAATACATGTAAACAATACACTTTTTACTAATATGCAAATTTCTAATTACGTAAAATTACTGCCATTATTATGTTTGTTTGTAGTTGGTTGTGGTCAAGCAAACTCATTTTCTAGTTCAGCAACACCACCGCAAACAAATTTAACGATATCCGCTGCTACTAGTCTCAAAGAATCAATGACGGATATCCAGAAAATCTATCAGCAAGAAAAACCGAACGTTAATATTACTTACAATTTTGGTTCAGCTGGAGCATTACAACAACAAATTCAACAAGGTGTACCAGTTGATGTTTTTATCTCTGCTGCTTCTAAACAAGTTGATGCTTTGCAAAAGCAAGGACTTTTGTTAGACGATAGCCGAAAAAATTTGCTGCAAAACAAAGTTGTGTTGATAGTACCTAAGACAGCTACCAATATTTCTAACTTTCAAGATTTACTAAAAGCAGATGTCAAAAAAGTCGCTTTAGGTGAACCTGGTAGCGTACCTGTAGGTAAATATGCTGAGGAAACTTTGAATTTTTTGGGTATTTCCCAACTTATTAAACAAAAAGCAGTCTTCGCAAAAGATGTTCGTCAGGTTGTAACTTATGTGGAAACAGGTAATGTAGATGCTGGGATAGTTTACGAAACAGAAGCTAAACAATCAGATAAAGTTAAAATTGTCGCTACAGCACCAGAAAATTCTCACTCTCCTATTATCTATCCGGTAGCAGTACTAAAAAATAGTAAAGACGCAGCAGCAGCAAAAGAATTTGTTGAATTTCTGAGAAGTGAGAAAGCGGGGAATGTGTTTGAAAAATATGGGTTTATTCTAACTAAAAAATCTCCCAATAGTTCGACATCTTATTAATTATTAATAAGGAATTATCTCATGAATGATTTTGATTTATCTCCTTTATGGATATCTTTAAAAACTTCTTTTGCAGCAACTTTTATTACTTTCTTTTTAGGAATTGCAGTTGCTTACTGGATGGCTAATTACAAAGGAAATAAGAGAGGATTGGTTGACGGTTTGTTAACTTTACCGATGGTTTTACCTCCAACAGTATTGGGATTCTTTTTACTGGTAATATTTGGTCAACATAGTTTAATTGGAAAGATATTGCGACAGTTAGGAATAAGCATCATCTTTTCTTGGACAGCGACGGTAATTGCATCAACAGTTGTTGCTTTTCCGTTAATGTATAAAACGGTAATGGGAGCTTTTCAACAAATTGACCAAAATCTGTTGTGTGCTGCTAGGACTTTAGGTGCTTCTGAATGGACTGTATTTTGGAGAGTTTCCCTCCCTTTGGCAATGCCTGGAATTGTTGCTGGAACTATTCTAGCTTTCGCTCGCGCTTTAGGGGAGTTTGGTGCTACCTTAATGTTAGCAGGAAATATCCCAGGAAAAACTCAAACTATTCCTATTGCTATATTTTTTGCATCAGAAGGTGGTCAGATGCATCAAGCATATGCTTGGGTGATAATAATTGTAGCAATTTCCTTAGGGGTCATGGTTGCTGTAGATTATTTATCTAACCAACAACAATGGAGGTTTCATAAAAGAGTTAATAAGCGTAATTTATCTTTTTTGAACAAATTACTGAACTTAAAATTTTGGAGTTTTCTGCAATCTAAAATAAATATTTTTTTTAAGTATTGTTATCAGCTTATTTATCCAAAATCTAGAGCCAAAAAAATTATATATAAAAAAACATCTTCTTGCTTGGAGATGGATATAGAAAAGCAAAACACAGGTTTTACACTTGGTGTTGCGTTCAATACCAATAACGACCCCTTAGGGCTTTTGGGAGCATCTGGTTCTGGTAAAAGTATGACTCTTCGTTGTCTTGCTGGTTTAGAAACTCCCACCAAGGGTAAAATTGTTTTAAATGGACGAGTGTTATTCGACTCCGAACAAAATATAAATCTACCTTCTAGATTTCGCAGAGTAGGCTTTGTATTTCAGAATTACGCTCTGTTTCCTCACATGACAGTAGTTGAAAATATTGCTTTTGGATTGGAGTATGGACAACTATCTAAACAACAACTTTTATCAAGAACAGATAAACAACTACGAGTAGCAAATAAAATCGTCACCTTTCATTTAGAAGGTTTAGAAAATCGCTATCCTCATCAACTTTCGGGTGGTCAACAGCAACGAGTCGCTTTGGCTAGAGCTTTAGCAATTGAACCAGAAGCTCTCCTCCTGGATGAACCTTTTTCCGCTCTTGATGCCTATTTGCGTAGCTGTATCCAAAATCAGTTATTAGAAATTCTTTCAACTTACCAAGGTATTACTTTGTTTGTCAGTCACGATATGGAAGAAGCTTATCGCATCTGCAAAAATCTCTTGGTACTTTCTGATGGTAAGGTAATTGCTTATAATTCTAAAATAAACATCTTCGAGCGGCCCGAGACAGCCACAGTAGCCCAACTAACTGAATGTAAAAATATTTGTCCAGCTAAAGCGATTTCTGCAAATTCAATAGAAGCTATAGACTGGGGTTGTAGTTTAAAGGTTATAGAACCAATACCAGAGCAGCTAGCGTATGTAGGTATTCGTGCCCATCATCTAACTTTGACCTCAGACCCCTCCCTGGAAAATACCTTTCCTGGTTGGATAGCTCACGCAAACGAAACACCGCATCGCATGACGCTTTATCTTAAGCTTCATAGCCCTCCTACCAATAAACAAGACTACCACCTGCAAGCAGAAGTTTCAAAAGAGAAATGGACGAAAATAAAAGACCATCAAGAACCGTGGTATATACATTTTAACTCACTTCAACTTTTTCTAATGACCTTAACAATTCAAAATTCAAAATTCAAAATTCAAAATTAAAGAATGAGGTAATTTTGAATTTATTGTGAGACAAATCTTAACAGAAACAACGACCGCTATTGCCTAAATCGACAGTCTAGGCATAGTTTTATTACAGTAATATTGCATAACCTAATTATAACTACCCCAATAGGTAATACGATGGTATTGATTTAAATGGGGTGTTTATGAAATTGGGATTTTTCTTCTTAATTAGAATTATCACAGGTAGTACAATTATTTTTACAGCAAATAATGTACTCGCTCAAATTACTCCAGACACGACATTACCAAATAATTCTCAAGTTAGATTGCAAAATAATATTCAGTTTATTGAAGGTGGGACTCAAGCTGGAAGTAATTTATTTCATAGTTTTAAAGAGTTTTCTGTCCCTATGAATGGGACAGCCTATTTTAATAATCAAAGAGATATTCAGAATATAGTAACGCGAGTCACGGGTGAGACTATATCTAATATAGATGGGTTGATTCGTGCTAACGAAAATGCGAATTTGTTTTTGATTAATCCGAATGGGATTGTTTTTGGACAAAATGCACGATTAGATATAGGTGGTTCGTTTATTGGAAGTACAGCAAACAGCTTAAAATTTGCAGATGGGTTTGAGTTTAGTGCAGTAAATCCTCAATCTTCTAATCCTTTACTAACAATCAATGTTCCTATCGGTTTGCAGTTAGGGAATAATCCCGGTAATATAGTCAATCAGTCCCAGGGAAGAAATGATAGAAACCAAATCGTTGGTCTAACGGTATCCAAAGGTAAGACTTTAGCATTGGTGGGTGGTAATGTAAGTTTGGATGCTGGAAGATTAACTGCTCCAGGTGGACAAGTGCAACTGGGTGGGTTAGCAACAGAAGGAACTGTCGGTTTACAATTACATAACAATAATCTAAGTTTGAATTTTCCTAATAGCGTTGTTCGCTCTGACATATCCCTAAATAATCAAAGCAGAATTAGTACAACAAGCGATGGTGGTGGTAGCATTGCAGTCAATGCTGGAAATTTGAACGTTTTGGGAGGGAGCCGAATCAGTACTGGGATAGAGACGGGTACTGATGCTGTAGGTAAGCAGGCTGGAGATATTAATCTAAATGCGACAGGAGAGACCCAAATTGATGGGCAGAATACTCGTATAGAAAATAACGTGAATAATAGGGCTGTTGGCAATAGTGGTAACGTTAATATCATCACTCACTCCCTCAGAATTACAAATGGTGCTCAACTTTCCACAAGTACTTTTGGAGGAGGAAATGCGGGAAATGTGGATGTGCGTGCGTCTAATTTAGTAGAACTGATTGATAGTGGTATCTTCAGTGCAGTGGGAGCAGGGGGTGTGGGAAAAGGAGGTAATATCAACATAAATGCAGCTTCTTTATCTTTGAAAGATGGTTCTCAGTTAATAACCGTTGTTCGTGAAGCCTCAAACAATCAAGCAGCAGGACGAGGAGATGCGGGAAATGTAAAAGTAGATGTCACGGGTGCTGTAACAATTAGTGGGGTAAAAAATAAATTTACCAATGGAATTTTTAGTCAATTAGGCACGGGAGCAGTTGGCAATGGGGGAAACATAAATATCTCAAGTGGCTTATTATCCTTAAGCGATAGTTCAGCACTAAGTGCAAGCACTCTTGGAGAAGGAAATGCGGGGAATGTAGATGTGCGTGCGTCTAATTTAGTAGAACTGATTGATAGTGATATCTCCAGTGCAGTGGGAGCAGGGGGTGTGGGAAAAGGAGGTAATATCAACATAAATGCAGCTTCTTTATCTTTGAAAGGTCGTTCTCAGTTAATAACCGTTGTTCGTGAAGCCTCAAACAATCAAGCAGCAGGACGAGGAGATGCGGGAAATGTAAAAGTAGATGTCACGGGTGCTGTAACAATTAATGGGGTAAAAAATAAAGTAGCCAGTGGAATTCGTAGTGAATTGCGTCTGGGAGCAGTTGGCAATGGGGGAAACATAAATATCTCAAGTGGGTCTTTGTCGTTAAGCGATGGTGCTGCGCTTGTTTCAAGCACTTTTGGAGAAGGAAATGCGGGAAATGTAGATGTGCGTGCGTCTGATTTTGTAGAACTGATTAATAATAGTGGTATTTTCAGTACAGTGGAAGCAGGGGGTGTAGGAAAAGGAGGCAATATCAACATAAATGCTTCTTCTCTATCTTTGAAAAATAGTTCTCAGTTACAAACCATTGTTAGTGAAGCCTCAGACAAGCAACCAGCAGGACAGGGAAATGC
Organism: Scytonematopsis contorta HA4267-MV1; assembly: GCA_019359035.1. Taxonomy (GTDB): domain Bacteria; phylum Cyanobacteriota; class Cyanobacteriia; order Cyanobacteriales; family Nostocaceae; genus Scytonematopsis; species Scytonematopsis contorta. The sequence continues at coordinate 128,783 of JAHHIC010000050.1, forward strand.
GGGAAATGTAAAAGTAGATGTCACGGGTGCTGTAATAATTGCTGGGAAAGAAGGGACATCTACCAGTGGAATAGGTAGTCAATTGGGCACAGGAGCAGTTGGTAATGGGGGCAACATAAATATCTCAAGTGGGTCTTTGTCCTTAAGCGATGATGCAAGACTTTCTGCAAGTACTTTTGGACAAGGAAATGCGGGAAATATTAAAATTGATGCAAATAATTTTGTAAATATTTCTGGAAGAAATTTGACATTTGGATTTAACAGTAGTTTATTTGTGGATTCTTCAGGTTTCGGAAGAACAGGAGACATTGAAATCACCTCTCCCATAATCCGTTTAGAAAATGAGGGTAGACTAATCGCAACATCTACTTCAGGTAACGGAGGGAATATTAGATTAAATCCAACTAATTTGCTGTTGCTAGACAACAATAGTCTTATCTCAGCCACAGCAGGTACTCAACAACAAGCAGGTGACGGTGGTAACATCACCATCAAGACTCCCAATGGTTTTATAGTTGGCTTTCCTAATGGTAATAACGACATTATCGCAAATGCTTTCAAGGGTACTGGTGGCAAAATTATAATTGATGCGTTTGGTATTTTTGGTATGCAACCACGTACCCGAGAAGAATTACAACGTCTCAACCAATTAAACCCTGAAAAACTTCCCACCAACGATATCACAGCTTTCTCAGAGCAAAATCCCTCTTTGAGCGGAATAGTACAAATTAACACACCTGATGTAGACCCCAATCGAGGTGTGGCTGAGTTACCTCAATATTTAGTTAATGCAGCAGGTTTAATTAACCAAAACTTCTGTGCTCGTGCTTATAATAGCAGTTTTATTATTACAGGACGCGGAGGTATCGCACCCACTCCTTTTGATGTTTTTACAGCAGAAACAGCTTGGGAAGATTGGCGATTAAATCCCAGCATTCAAAGTCAAAGAGTGTTAGAAACAGAAGGGGAGAGACTATCAGAGGAAAATGAAAAGGTTTCTCCCACCACAGCGACTTCAAAAATTGTCGAAGCACAGGGATGGATAGTCAACAATAAAGGTCAGGTAGAACTTGTGGCTTTTACATCCCATGTAACTCCTCATTTAGCTCCTGATATTTTAAAGCATTACCCAAATGGATGTTTACCAACTTTTAGTGATTAACTCAAAAAGCTTGTAGTATGAATTAAACAGCTAAAATAAATGTATAAATATTTGGATACAGTAATATTGCTATGTCTATCACTAAAGAGCTAGAAATTTCTGAAAATACTATCCAAGATATCGAAAAAAATGTTATTCTTCCTCCAAGTGATTTATACAGCGATGAGCCACCCTTGGAAACAGAACTGCATTTAGAGGAAATAATCCTTTTACTAAAATGTTTAAAATGGTTATGGCGAGATAGAACAGATTTCTATGCTGCTGGTAACTTGACAATTTATTACAGTTTAAAGAAAAGTAAATCAGAAGATTTTAGAGGTCCAGATTTTTTTGTCGTACTAGACGCTGAACGCAAAACTCGCAAAAGTTGGACAGTTTGGGAAGAAGAAGGAAAATACCCAAATTTTATATTAGAAATATTATCGCCAACAACAGCAAATACAGATAAAAACTTAAAGAAAACACTATATCAAAATACTTTCCGTACACCAGATTATTTTTGGTTCGACCCAGAAACTTTGGAATTTGCAGGTTTTCATTTAGTAGACGGGAAATATGAGTCTTTACAAGCAAATACGGAAGGACATTTATGGAGTGAACAATTAGGGTTGTATTTGGGGATTTATCAGGGATTAGTGCGATTTTTTACTAAAGAAGGACAGCTAGTTCCGACACCAGAGGAAAGTGCCGAACAAGAAGCTCAAAGAGCCGAACAGGAAGCTCAACGTGCCGAACGATTGGCTGCTAAACTGCGGGAATTAAATATTGACCCAGATACAATTTAATAAGATGTTAAATACAGATACCACTACGCAACTGGCACAATGTAAAGGTTCGTAGCCAAGGGTGGCGTCCTCCAAACTTCGTTTAGTATATAAATAAAGAGCTACCTTTTAATGATTTAATATATATATCTATGGTTATATATCGATGCACAAGTAAACTTAAATTGAAATAATATTCTTGCTTTCATCTGAAGAAATATTTGGATTAGTTCGTTTTAAACAACGAATTACGAATTACAAATTACTTTGTGGGTACTCTAACTCAGGACATCGAGAAATCTGACAAATACCCAGAATGAGTAAATTTAATATAAAACTAGGAAAACCTCTACCTTTAAGATTCGTATTAATCGTCCCCTTCGTGCTACAAATTTTTGCAGCAGTAGGATTGACTGGGTATATATCCATGCGTAACGGACAAAAAGCAGTTAATGATATGGCTTTGAAGTTACAAAACGAGGTTAGTGGAAGGGTAGACCAGCATTTAGACAGCTATTTAAATATGGCACGTCACGTAGCACAGGGACTTGGGGATACAGTAGATACAGGATTATTAGACCCAAATAACAAAGACCAAGTTAGGCGTTTTTTTTGGAAGCAGATGCTGTGCTTTTACCTCTTGCGTGACCAAATTATGAACCATATCTTGTCCAAAAGTTTACGTAATTTATAGGGTTACGGCTCTTGAGTTGGGTAAAATTTTGTATCAATTCGTGGCCGCGTGTCGTA
>JAHHIC010000051.1 GCA_019359035.1 Scytonematopsis contorta HA4267-MV1
TCCAACTACAACAGAAATGGTTGATAAAGTAATCTCAGTTGCGCTCGACTTAATAAATCCTCAACATTTAAAAAACTGGTTTACTAATTGCTGCTATTGTACCTCATAACAGCGGTAAGTGCTGTATCATTTGACGGGAAAATATGAGCAAGCAGAACCACTTTTTACCCAAGCATTAGAGTTAACAAATAGTTTTAGTCCTATATCAGTTATCAGTTGTAGATAAAGAGACCTAACCCCCCTACCCCCCTTCCCTATCAGGGAAGGGGGGTTTAATCTATTAATTCTTGTGGGGTGGGCATCCTTGCCCGCCCAGGAATGTAGATTAAATCCCCCAGGAATGTAGATTAAATCCCCCAGGAATGTAGATTAAATATGGGATAGCTGATTTTAAAAGAAAAGTTCATCAGTCAAAGGACTATTTTTTATTACCAGGAGTCCTTCCACCTTCATCGTTGCTACCACCGTGAGGTCTGGAATTGCCTGGGTCACAACCTTCAGAACCATTGCCAATACCTTGATTACAATTACGACGTGGTTTGCGACCCTGACCCTCGACTTCTGAAATTTGCTCTGTTTCAGTTTCTGGTTTTTGTGCTTCCACTTTTTGTTCTTCTAATTTTTGTGCTTCCACAGCATATTCTGAAGAAATATCTGTTACTTCACCAGCACTTACCAAAGCTTTGTACAACAAAGCACAGACTTCTGCGCGGGTAGCAACTTTATCAGCATTCAGGGTTTGGATATTAGGATAATTGACAATAATACCTCGCTCAGTTAAAGCTGCTACCGCATTTCTAACATCACTGCGAATTGAATCGGCATCTGTGTAAGCCGCTAAAATTGCTGAGTTAGAACCATTAAATGTGTAATTTAGTCCTTGCGCTAAATACGTCATTACTTCCAAACGAGAAAGGGCTTGGGTTGGGTTAAATCGATTGCTTCCTGCTGAATTAAAAAAGCCCATTTGGTAAGCTTCTTGGATAGCATTGTATGCCCAATAAGCTCTTGAAACATCTTTAAATTTAGCTGAATTACGAATTTTAGCTTTCTCAAAGCCTTGGTTAATCATAGCCGCAAATTGGGCACGAGTTACCTGTTCATCTGGACGAAATGTACCATCTGGAAAACCGTCAATAATTTCTAATGCAGCTAACTCAGCAATAAAATCTTTTGCCCAGTGGTTTGTTGATACATCAGTGAATTGAGTCCTGATATTACTAGCGACACCTACCTCACGGTAATCCATCATCAACTGGCTAACATCAAAGGTTGAATCGCTGTCTTCACTAACTTCATTCATTTGTACCAAGCTACCAGGAGTTGCTTTCAAAGCAGCTGCAAGATTGGAACTAAAAGTAGCTATCGACTGACTTGCTAAAGCAAATTCACCTTTGGTAAAAGAAACTGGATAAACGCTAGTTAAAGGAACAGACGATAAATCTTGGACTTGAAATTGGTCAACTCTAACTTGACGTTCGCTGTTGAAGAAAGTTACACGGTCACCATTAATTTGGCTGAAGTAGTTATAAGTTTTGCTTTCAGAATCTACTTCACCATCAAAATTCGTATCCAACCCGTAAACGGTACGGACTACTTTATATTCTGTAGGATTAGCAGAAAGAACTAAATTGACTGCTGTATTTGCCGACAAGCATTCAAATTCGCTGTAACCAATAAAGCGGTTTTGAGTATCATATAACCGTACAACTACTCTGTCACCAGCTTTTAAACCCTTGGTAAATTTGGCTTTTGATTTTAGTTTGTACTTGTAGTCACCCAAGAATCTTTCTTTGGCATAACCTTTACCGCGTTTTGCTTTTAATGATATGCGAGCGGTTACTTGTTGTAAGCTACCGGATGGTTGCCAAATTGCTAAGGTGAAGCCAGGTTTTTTGCTATTTACCGATATATTAGTAGCAGTTTGAGTACTACGTTGGGAAACAACAGCACTTGTTTGAGTAATACTTTGACTACTACGTTGTTGTACTGTTAAAGTTTCTCGTTGAACGGTGCTGCTGCTACTTTTCAAAGAAACACTTTGAACTCTTGCCATTGTCGCACTCACTGCTTGAGTAGAAGCCTCATCCAGTTTGGCAATTTCTCCAGACTTGTCAGTACGATAAACCCACATTTGCTGTTTGTCAGCGACAACAACTTGCCAACCGGGAACTATTCCTCTAGAACAGCTATCATTTTCATTCAAGCCCAAACAACTGTTAGCCCAGGTGGTTTTTTCTGCCCTTACCAAACGCAAACTGGAAATCTCTGTGCTTGTACGTCGGGAAATGTCCTCAAAAATAGATGCTTTGATATTTTCTGGTAAATCCTTACTATCAGGATTGACCGCTAAAAGGTTTGGACTTGCAGAACTAATAGCTTTCTCTTCTACGGTGGTAGAAAACCCTGATGCCGCATAAGCCATTGGTGATACCATTGCTACATAAGCCATAGCAAGAGCAGCTTGGCTACAGGCAGTCAAGAAACGCTGATTTTTGTTTTTCATCTCACACCATACCAACAGAATTAACAAATGGCCGCAAGCGACCCTTTAATAATTAATCTCTTACTAGAGACGAAAAACGCAACAGAATTATTGCTGACATCATTTTTGTTGCTACTATGTTGAACGAATAATTATCTGGGTAAATACTGACCAAACCAATTAGCAATTAGCAATTATTAAACAAAACGAAGCCTAAATTAACGTTGGAAATTATTGAAGCACTTAAAGCTGTATTGTTTATTTTTAGACCATTAAACAGTCAACAAAGCAAGATTTTGATATAAACTCGCAAGAATCGGTCGTGAATTAACAAGCCTCAATTACTAAAGTTGATTTAAGTAACGAAAACAAGGAAGCTACTTACATGTCACTCAACGCATACTACACACTTGGACGTTCTGGATTACGTGTTAGCCGTCTTGCTCTGGGAGCTATGACTTTCGGTACAGAATGGGGATGGGGAGCGGACGAAGCAACTGCACGACAATTATTTAATGCTTACATCGATGCTGGTGGTAATTTTATCGATACGGCAGATTTATATACAAATGGTACGAGCGAAACCTGGTTAGGTAAATTTATTAGCGAACGTAACCTCCGTGACCGTGTTGTGATAGCGACCAAATTTGCTTATAATTCTGAACCAGGAAATCCTAATGCTGGTGGTAACGGACGCAAGAATATTTTACGAGCTGTGGAAGGTTCGCTAAAAAGGTTGGGGACTGATTATATTGACCTTTATATTCTTCATACTTGGGATACTATTACTCCAGCAGAAGAAGTAATGCGGACGCTAAATGATTTAGTTAGTTCAGGTAAAGTAAGGCATATAGGACTTAGTGATACACCAAGTTGGTATGCTGCAAGGGCACAAACTTTAGCTGAGTACCGCAATTACGAACCAATTTCTGCTCTTCAACTGGAATATTCGCTAATTGAACGTAATATTGAACGCGAATTTATTCCTTTAGGTCAGGAGTTAGGGATGGGTACAATGGTTTGGAGTCCTTTGGGAAGCGGTCTTCTGAGTGGTAAGTACAAACCTAGTGAGGGAGGATTTACCGGAGAAGGACGATTGGAAACAACCAAAGGTGTCCAAAATCCTGCATTCCAAAAATTTAGTGACCGCAATTGGAAAATTGTTGCGGAACTGGAAACGGTAGCGAAAGAAGTTGGTTGTAGCATGGCTCAAGTAGCTGTTAACTGGACAGCAAATCGTCCTGGTATTGCGTCAGTAATTGTCGGAGCTACTAAATTATCTCAATTGGAAGACAACTTGAAGGCACTAGATTTTGATATTCCCACAGAACTAGCGAACCGTTTGGAAACTATTAGTCGTCCAGAACCTCAGTTTCCTTACACTTTCTTTAGTTCAGAAATTCAAGGAATGATTCATGGTGGAGCTACTGTGGGGAATAAACCTGCTGGATATAATCCTAATGTACTAATTCAGTCAGCGGGTGGGGGTGTTTCTTAATTTTTGAAAGAATTTCAAATTTTGGTTTTTGAATATGTAGACGCGATAAATCGCGTCTCTACGTTTTATAATGCAGTTCAACTATTCCGGAAGAATAAGATTTTAAACCAATCAAATTGAGCTTTTGCTCCGATAACGATTGATAAAGAGAAATACCTGCTCCCAAAATAATAGGTATCATAACAATAACGTATTCATCTACCAATCCTTGCTTAATAAACGAGGATGCAAGGGTTCCACCCCCCACTAACCAAACTCGCTGAAAGCCATGTTTTTTCGTATCCTCAATAACTTCCGCAATCCCACCCTGCACTATTTTGACATCGGCACGGGTCGCTGATAACTTTCGGCGAGTTAAAACATATGAAAGCTTTTCTGGGTAAGGCCAGTCACCAAAACCCAATACTTGTTCGTAAGTAGTAGAACCCATCACAAGTGCATCAATTGAGTCATAAAAATTGGTATAACCGTTATCCTCAACAGTATCAAAGGACGTTAACCAATCAATACTCCCATCTGTTCGGGCAATGTACCCATCTATTGTTGTAGCGATATAAAGAACGAACTCTGCCATTACTTAATTCTACTTGCGTTTATTTTAACTTGATGCTTCGCACAACATTAATTATCGCGTAATCAAGGATTTGTAGCAAATTGGATGAATTATGCATAATAAAAAATTTTTGTTACTAATTATTAATAGGGGCTATCAGTAAGGCTCTTTGGAGAAACATGACATAGCAAAATGAGCATATAAAAGGAAATATTAAATGCAAGACTCTCAATTCACTATTTTTCTCGCTTTTGGATTTATTTGGCTAATAATGGGAATTTCTGCCTGTGTCTTAATTATGAAATCCGAGGGATTGCCTCTCAGATTGGACAAATGGGGATTGGTTGTGCTGCTACCTATCGTAATTCCCTTAGTTGCGGCTTTAACTTTTGCTGCGATTTATCACTAATAGAGATGGTAGACGTGAGACGTTACATGTAGAGACGTTACATGTAACGTCTCTACAATGGTGGAAAATTTTACACAGAATTTTCATTACTTTGTCACAATGATGTCACATTTACGTTTTACATTAAAAATAACGCAAACATTGAGTTTGCTCCTCACACCATTAAAGCTCTCTTGTGGTCTAAGCCAAGAGAGCTTTTTTTGTTGAAACTTTTTTCTTATGGGGGTGGGGTTTCTCTTGGTCGGCAGTGTGACAGAGAACCTCATAACTTGAGATGGGAAATTAATGCTCTGTTCCACACTATAAAAGGGTTTGCTGGTTGATTGATAATAATTATCTTAATCGTTACTATGTGCCAGTAGTGTCAACTGTCCACTCCAAAATGAGCCATTAAGCCATAAAAATAGGGTTTTTCTGGGACGCTAAAGGAAGTGCCTGAATCAAATTACCACAGGCTTTTGATTAAGCGTACTTTAAATACATAAAGAAAATTTAGTTTCACCCAGCTAATCATGTTAACTTTACAACACCCTCCTACTTTGAATCCGGAACAATCTAACCAACAAAAGCCTGTAACACCAAATTTAGCGCTCAATTTGACCACAGAAGTAATCGAACGTGCAAAATTAGGTGTCTCTTATGCACGCAATCCCCATACTAGTGCGATGATTGAAAAAGTACTGTCCGATGCGGAAGAAGTAGCAAAGGGTGGTAGAAAGGATAAAACTAATGGTCGGTTACAACGCATTATGCTGCAAACTGTAATTCGCACCTTGTTTAAAGTCAAAGTCGAATTTCCCGAAAGAATTCCCACCACACCCGCATTAGTTGTCGGGAACCATCTCAACCATATCGACCCATTTATACTTTTATCCCAGTTACCTGCTGATACTTTTTATAATGTATTAGGTGATGCTCGCTCTCTTTACAGTAGCTGGTGGAAGCGTCAAATTATGAGTTTTGTAAAAGGAGTTATCCCCTTAGAACGTATTTGGAAGGAAGAAGTTGCTATATTGGAAGCCGCAAAAGCTGGACGGGAAGATTTAGCTGACTTAGCCGCAGAAATTCAGGAATATGTCCCCAAAGGAAATTCTATCGAAGCAATGCGACGCTTAGACCGTATCGTTCAAAGTACTTTTAACCGTAACGAAGGGATTATGTTGTTCCCCGAAGGTAAATTAGGTAGCGTGGAAGGTAAATTATTACCCTTAAAGCGTGGTGTTGCGATTTACGCTTTACGTTCAGGAATGCCAATTGTCCCCATAGCAATTGTTGGAACCAAAGATTTATATTTTGGAAAAGAAATTACTTTGCGTGTTGGTGAACCAATAACTGTAAAACAGTCAAAAAGACCAAAATCAGAAGAGGTACAAGCTGTTTTAGATGAATTGCAAGCAGCGATGGTAGATTTATTACCAAAAAATTATACAGAACCAAAAACCCCTAAGTTTTTGCGTAATTTTTTAAATAATCTTCTTGTATAAAAACACAACATTAACCAGGGTTCTATTATATTGAGCATACCAATGCATCAGCTACATTTTTTATTAAAATTCAAATAATACAAGTTTGACTCAAAGTAGACGCAAAGAAATTAAGATAATTTTATTAACGGTGATAACTAAGGGTTACAATATATGCATAGTGATGGTTCCGCAAATTCTTTACCATCGGGGAATAATTTTTCTTCACTGTAACCACATCTTTTACATTCATAAATTACTGCACGGGTCAAAGAAGTGGGTGCATAACAAAGTTCACAAGGTAATCCTTCGATTCTTTGAATGATTTCAAAACCAGGTGTATGACATTTAGGACAGCTGCTATTAATTTTTTTAACTAAATTACGGGTGGCTTTAGCAATATTTTTCATCCTTGTAGGGTTAAACATTGCTCGCATATCTGTTTCTAGATGTACTGTTCCTGTAGATGATTTTGTGATAACGTAATTTATTGCTTCTACTAATTGTTTTTCAGTAATTATTCCTTTAAAAATTTTACTACTATCTTTTGGAAACTCTTCAGACATCGCGATTAAACCATGTTCTGGAAAACCAATTTTTTTTGCGAATTTTAATGCTTGCTCAATATTTTTTACGACTAGATGATTATGATTTGTATCTATAGAAAATTCTTCACCAATAATTTCTAAATCATTTTCTTTATCAATCAAAATAATAATTTCTCTATTCGAGGTAACGTAAGGAAATGCAGGATGAGGTGCAAAACTACCTTCACTAGCAATTGCGATGCTTTCTCTTGTTTGTTCTAATATTTTTTCTGCTTTCAATCTTGCTGCTTCTATTTGGTTTCCTGTACGTTCAATATCTCTGGTAAATGTACCAAATATGTCTGTATTAAAGTTAGTAGGTACAATGACCTTAATTCCTAGCTCTTCTTGTAATATTGGAGCTATTACCTGCTCTTTTTGATGCATTGTAGCTAGTACAGCCACTCTGTCTTGCCATTGCATGACTTTAATATATTACGAGTGTTCAATAATTATAAATGTAATTATAAATGTAGAGACGTTACATGTAACGTCTCTACGTATTCCAAATTTCAGTGTAGACTAAACATGTAACGTCTCTACGTATTCCAAATTTCAGTCTCAACCTTGTTCCTGTGGTATTTGAGAGACCTGTGCGAGTTCTTTCTCTTTATCCAAGCGACGTTTCTTAGCGTAAAGTTGGATGCTAGCAGCCATCGCAATAATTAAACCGAAAACAACCCAAGCAGTTAAATCCGTTGGTAAAGCATTTTTGAATACTACCAGCATGACCACTACAACTAAAATTACTGTGGGAAATTCATTAAACGCACGCAACTGTTGACTAGTCCACTTACAAGTATCTTGTTCAAGTTGTCGCATTATGCGTTTGCAATAGTGGTGGTATCCCAGTAATAGGACAACAAGGCTTAACTTGACATGCATCCAAGTTTGTTTTAGAAATTCTGGTTCCGTGACCAGTAAACCTATTGCCATTGCCACAGTTACCAACATACCTGGAGTGGTAATAATGCCGTAGAGGCGTTTTTCCATTATTCCATACTGTTTTTTCAGGATGGTGCGTGCTGGTTCTGGTTCTTGGTTCGCTTCTACGTGATAGATAAACAAACGTGCTAGGTAAAATAATCCAGCAAACCACACTACTACACCGACTATATGAAATGCTTTAAACCATGAATATGCCATGAATGTAACCTCTTTAAATGGGGAGTGGGGAGTAGAAGAAGTTCAAAATTTAAAATACCCTGCGGGAAGACCTCCGGTCTACAAAATTCAAAATTCCTAGACCCTCCGTACGAAGGGGAGTAAGTCTAGTAAAATCGTTTCATGGTAGTGTTCCTGGGGATAATGTCCTACATTATGCAGTTTAACTAATTCCCCATCAGGTATTGCTTTACTAAACTGTTCTGCCATATCTATATTTAACCAAGGGTCAATTAGTCCCCATTGAATTAAAACTGGCTGTTTCCATTCTTTAAAGCCAGATTCAATTTCTGACATCGCTTTATCAAGTTGCAAATTACGAATTGTTGCTAGTAAACCTCTACCCGCTGATGAACTTTTTAGATATGGCTTACGATAAATATCTAAATCTTGGTCAGGAATAACATAACGACAACCACCTTCTAAAGTTCTGTCAACAAGTAAAGGGTCTTGGGTCATCATATCCCCTGCAAAAGGTAAACCCATTTGTTGAATTTTCCAAGGCAATTTCGCGGTTGTGGAAATCGGTGTATTGAGAATAGATATATTCACAACTTGCTCTGGATGACGTAAGGCGTATTGTAAACCAACAGAACCTAAAAAACCTTGGACAACTAAGGAAAAACGCTCTAGTTCTAAAGCTTTAAAAAAGCCTTCTAGTGCGGTGATATAAGCATCTGGAGTGTAAGCAAAATCTCTTTTTTCTGGTTTAGCAGAAAAACCATAACCTATCCAGTCTGGTGCTATGACTCTTGTGCCTTGTTCTGCTAAAGCTGGCATAATATTTCGCCAACTGTAGCTTTGGGAAACTATCCCATGTAACATTACCACGGGTAATAAATCACTTACTCCAATGGGTTCGGCTTCGCGGTAAAACCATTCTATTTTATCAACTGTTATCTTTTTTTCTATTATTGCCATCGGCTTTTTTAAAATTGGGGAGTGGGGAGTGGGGAGTGGGGAGCGGGAAATTTGGAGTGGGCATGGGGAATGGAATTACAAATTTTTAAGCTACGCTATCTTTTATTCCACTCTCTACTGCCATTCCCTACTCCCTACTCCCTACTCCCCAATTATCATCTCACGAATTGCATACGCTGTTGCTGGTGCCAGTAACACACCGTTACGATAATGTCCTGTAGCGAGGAGAACATTGTCATAACCTGCTAATTTTTCTATTACTGGTGCTGGTCTTCCTTCCGGACGAGGACGTAAACCTGTCCAAGTTCGCTTCACCGTCGCTTCGGCTAACTCTGGACAAAATGCGATCACCTTTTTGAAAATTCCATCTAAAAGTTCTTTGTCGGGTGGTATTTCGTTTTCACCAGAAGGAAATTCCACCGTAGCACCCACCCAATAATCCGTAATTGTTCCGACTCCAACACCGCAGGGAACGATATGAACATCATTGCCAGTTATTGCTGGTTGAAAGTCAGAATTTCCTAAGGGATGCCCTAAGTGTAACTGCAAAGCTTGTCCCAACACAGGACGGATATCAAGTTTCTGATTTAATTGCGTCGTTAGCACAGTCGAACCAAGACCAGATGCCATTACAAAGTAATCAGCCGTTATTTCCCCCTGTGTAGTCACAATTTTTTGGCATAGATTAGCCACTACATCTGTAGCTTCAGGGATTAGCGACATTTCTAAAACATTTACACCAAATTTAAAAGTTACCCCATTGCGCTGGGCAGCTTCAACTAAAGCCAAAGTTAATACTGTGGGGTCAAGTTGGCGGTCTTGAGGAGAGTAAACTGCACCAACTATGTCATTTTCATCTACCTGAGGACATATATTTTTAAGTTTTGGAATATCCCAAATTTCCAATTGCCAACCTTGAGATTGACGAATTTCCAGAAGTTTTTCCCAATTTTCTTTTGTGACTTGTTCATTAACTTCTGGTGCAGAGTTTTCGTCTAAATTTGGTAAAAGCAAAAGAATACCTTGACGGTTAAAAGGGATTTTGCGACCAGTGAGAGATTCAAGTTCAGGAATCAAATTCTCGTAGCGTTGAATACTAGTTTGGCGTAACTTCCAAGCTTTACCCTTCAACTTATGGCTAATAACACCCATCAACACACCTAGTGCAGCACCAGTAGAAGCTTGTGCTGGTTCTTGCTTATCGAGAACAGTGATTTTTAGCCCCTTTACCAAACTTAATTCATAGGCAATAGTAGCTCCAACAATACCACAACCAATAATGACAACGTGACTCATAGCTTTTTGGGGAATAGGGAGTGGGGAGTAGGGAGTACTCCCCACCTTAAAGACTAACTCGCTTCCGATTCGCTGCTTGTATCAGGCAACAAGTTTAGAAATTTGTTAACGTCATCAAATGCGGATTGATAGTTACTAAAAGCAAGGAGTTTATTACCCGCACTAGCAGCTTGGTCAATTTTGACTAAATGACCCAACAAATCGCGTGTAATATTGCGTGCAGGTGTTTGGTCTTTCTTCAAAAGATGAGGTATGACATAAGACATTGTTAATCGTGCTTCTGCCATAGGACCATGTATAAAATTGCCCACTTTGACCCATTCTTTTTGATTAATTAGCGTTTGCAGTTCTTCTGCACGAGCTTGTACAGCAGTTATTTCCGGTACATATTCCTTAATTTGCTCAATCTGAGCGGTTGTGTAGGTGGGAGGTGGAGTTGCGACACTCGGACCACCACAGCTCATCAGTAAGGTAGTGATAAGTACCAAAATCAATGAAAAAATCGAGCGTTGACGCGCCATAAACCCAAATTACTTTTTTGCCCATTAACAGTGTCATTTTATATCGCTAGGGTAATTTCTTATTCCGTCTAAAGAAAATTTTGTCGAATATTTTTCCTATTGAGGACAAAATGTTGGAAATTGAGGATTAGCTATTGGTCGTTCGTAAGCATATTGAGTATAATTACTAAATCTATCTATAAGTAGGTAAAAATAGACTTATAGAGACCATTTGTCAAGTATTGCTAACAGATTACGTAGTAAAAGTATGATTTCAGAGTTGCTTTACATAACAAGCTCTTGATAAGCTGGAACACTAGTACCGCAAGGCGGAATTCAAAATTCAAAATTCAAAATTCAAAATCGATACAGCGTAAGCGTTTCGTTGATTTTGAATGGGTGGTTTATTTACGCCAACCTGCACTAGTACATTAGGGCTTGTAGTGGTATTTTCTGTAGCAACAACCAAGCTAACCCCAACAAAACTCAAGGAGTGTTTAAGTTGAACGCATCAGAGATGGCAACAAACCTAGAGCTCGCAAGCAATATAGCAACAGCAGTTAATTTATTCAAATTTGAGTTTCCTGATGCCAAATCTGACCTAAAACCTTGGCAAAATGACCCGCAAACTAGGGAACTGGTTGACCCAGACTCGATAGATATAGGTTTTCATTTTCCTGGCATTAGTAGCTCTTGGAGAAGTCGCAGCATTTTAATTCAAATACGTTTTTACGAAGACCCTATAACAGGTTTACGTCGCGCTATTGGTGTCGAAGCAGCAGGATTTGACCATAAGGGTGAAGCATGGCGACTTTCTACGGTAGAAAATTGGAACTTTGTTGGAAGAACTGAGCCAAAAGTAGAAGTGGGGGACAAATTAAAAAAAATTTGCCGACATATTCTTGAATTATTTAATAAACCAAACGAATAGTTAAAAACTGTCACATCAATTTTAATTGTTTTGGTTATAGCTCTACTATATACAATTAAGCAATCACAAGATTATTTAATTGTAATTCACACTGTTTAAAAATATAATTAACAACAGAGAACAACTTATCTAGCTCTTGAATCGTATAAAGAGTAATATTTTTCGTAAAACATTGCTCTTCTAACTTGCCGAATTGCCAGCGGTCACCGTTAGACACAATACCAAAAATAGTTATTTTCAATTCATAATTCAGCTTTTGTGCCGCAATCATTTCTGTAAGACATTGTGCCCAACCACCTTCAAAATCATCTTGTTTTGCTTCTACTAAAATAAAATAAGGCTTATCAAATACTAATTTTCCTAATGGAGACCTTCTTGCAAGAATATATTCAGGATAACCGCATAATTTTTCGTCATAGTCAAGAGAATGGTGGCTCCACAAAATAAACTTGCTACTATAACATTTCCATACTTCCTTTAAAACTGGGTAAATTAGATTTTCGCAAATAGCAAATTCTGAACTATCAACAACTCCTTCTCGCATCACTATCTCTAAATCAGAACGGAAATAATCAGAAATATTAAAGGGAGCTTCCGCAATAAAATTGGTTTCATTATAAGTAATTTGAAACTCTTTTTGAACAGCACCGATTGTTTTGTAATTACTATAAGCCATTTTTGTAACCTTAGATAGATGTGTTAAACAAGGTTTGTAGTTGGGCTTTAGCCCTCTATTTTACACATAACCAATAGCGCTAAAGCGCAACTACAAACTTTAAGGGTTAAGGGTTAGTACCGTCCTCAGGAGTATAGTCGGACTTATAAGTACTTGAACGCTCCCCAAACATTGCATAACGGTTATCACGAACTTGTTCGTATACTTTGTCTCCAGCCCATTTGAAGCCTGGTAGAGTTCGATAAGCGTCCACAAATATACTTCCGAAAGGTAATAAACGCCCAATTTCTTCGGCTGCATCGCTACCTTGCCACCGTCTTTCGGGTGCGTCAGAGTCCAGTAAAATCATACCCATCTCGCAATTTTCTGCTGTAATATCCCACTGAGAAATTTTCTGCTCGTCTTGCATGGGAACGTAGCGGAATAACTTGCCTTTATCTAGAGTTTCCAGAACTTGTACTAAAGTCACACAGAGATTGCAATTGCCGTCGTAAATAACGTAATAACTCATTTAATCGATGTTTTTTAACTACTATTTACACTTGTGTCATGTTCTGTACTTATTTTAATTATTTTTTCAAATCTTGCACCAAAACCTGACGAAAATTTAGTGCTTCGTCTTAAAAGTGGTGTGAAGTATAAGTTTCTTGGGTTTTATTGTACTTAACTCACTTAAAATCTGCTTTATAGTTACTTTTCAGTAAGTATCCCACTTTGAAGTGCGTACTTTTAATTTTATATAGACATATTCTATTATTTAAATATGAAAAGGCAATAAGCTAATGGGTAATGGGTAATGGGTAATGGGTAATGGGTAATGGGTAATGGGTAATAGTGATTTACTCATTCAAAACAAGTATACTATGTCATTCCATCATGTATGAGCAATTACCAATTACCAATGACCAATTACCAATTACCAATTACCAATGACCAATTACCAATTACTAAAAGGAGAAAATTATGGTTAGCACTTCCAAAACTCACTTAATTCACGATAGAAATGCTCGCGGTCACACAAAAATAGGTTGGCTTGATAGCTACCATACATTTTCTTTTGGTGGTTTTTATGACCCAAATCGTATAAGTTTTAGGTCTTTACGAGTAATCAATGATGACCGCATTATAGGGGGTGCTGGCTTTGGAACCCACGGTCACAAAGACATGGAAATCCTCACTTATGTTTTGGATGGAGCCTTGGAACATAAAGACAGTATTGGAAATGGTTCTGTAATTCTTCCGGGTGAAGCACAAATTATGAGTGCGGGTACAGGTATTCAGCACAGCGAATATAATCACTCAAAAACAGACTCCGCTCATTTTCTACAAATTTGGATTCTTCCAAACAAGCAAAATTTGCAACCAAGATACGAACAAAAATCATTTTCTATTGAAGAAAGAAGCGGAAAGCTACGCTTAATTGCAGCAAAAGATGGACGTGATGGAGCCGTTAAAGTTTACCAAGATGTAGACATATATACATCTATATTAAATTCTGGTAATGTCATAAATTATCACGTTCAACCTGACCGCTATGCTTGGTTACAAATTGCTAAAGGTATCGTTACTTTAGATGGTGAAGAACTGAAAGCAGGTGATGGTGTACAAATTAGCGGTGAAGAACAGCTTGAAATTAGCACAGATGCAAGCGCGGAAATCTTACTGTTTGATTTAGGTTAATCAAAAATTCTATCAGCTATTGTGGGGTGGGCATCTTGCCCGTCCTATTTTTTTTCAGTCCGCCCTATTTTTTTTCAGTCCGCCCTGTTTATAGGCTATCAATATGTTTAAGTATTCAAATGTAACCGGAGTCACCAAAGCCTTTGGCGATGATATAAAATTTAATAGACCCGGCTTAAGCAAATTTTAATTATGTTCACACACATGTCTGAGCAGCGAATGCATAGGGTTCGCTGGGTGCTCACAATAGGGTGGTTGTTGATTATTGCGTCATTGTTTTACGACCCCTGGACTTCAGCATTAACTGAGGTAAATCATCCTTGGAGTCCATTAAGGTTGCCCATCACGTGCGTTCAAGTCCAGGGTAAATGTCTATCGGAGCAACCTTATCCGCTGGGCACAACAATTTTTTGGGGAGCGATTGTCCCTGCAGCAATCTTTATTTTACTGGTGTTCGGACATGAGGTGTGGCGTAGAATTTGCCCCTTGTCTTTTCTTTCGCAAATTCCCCGTGCATTAGGTAGGCAACGGCAATTTAAACGAGAAAATGCGAAGACGGGTAAGGTGCGTTATGAACTTGTTAAAGTAAAACCAGATTCTTGGTTAGGTAAGAATTATCCTTATGTTCAGTTCGCTTGGCTATTTGTCGGACTATGCGGACGAATTTTATTTTTCAATGCTGACCGTCTAGTTTTAGCGGGGTGGCTATTATTTACTATTGCCGCAGCCATTGCTGTTGGATATTTTTATGGAGGCAAATCTTGGTGTAATTACTTTTGCCCAATGGCTCCGGTTCAGAAAATATACAGTGAACCAGGGGGACTTTTAAGTACTAAAGCACACATGGGTGAGCAAACTATTACTCAATCTATGTGTCGCGTGGTGTTGCCTGATGGCAAAGAACAAAGTGCCTGTGTTGCTTGCCAAAATCCTTGTATTGATATTGATTCTGAGCGGTCTTATTGGGATGCTTTGAAAAAGCCAGAAGAATCATTTCTGCGTTATGGCTATATTGGTTTAGTAGTTGGTTATTTTGTTTACTATTATTTATATGCAGGTAATTGGGATTACTATTTCTCTGGTGCATGGGCGCGGCATACTGACCAATTAGCTTCCTTATTTAATCCGGGATTTTATATTTTAGGACAGACAATTAATATACCAAAAATTGTTGCAGTACCCCTAACTTTAGGAGGTTTCACTGCCCTCGGATATGGTTTGGGGCGTGCTTTTGAAAAATGGGTAAAAGCTTACAATCGGAATCATTTTCCCAATTTGACTCCGGAAATGATTCGACATCGTATTTTTACTCTTTGTACCTTTGTTATTTTCAATTTCTTCTTTATATTTGGTGGACGACCACTTATCCAATTGCTACCTCTTTGGGTGCAATATACTTATGAACTTGGCTTAGTTTTACTGAGTACGCTTTGGCTGAATAAAACTTGGCGACGTAGCCCTGATATCTATTCCCGTGAAAACCTGGCTAGCCGTTTCCGTAAGCAATTAGAGAAATTACAGCTTAATGTCTCGCAGTTTTTGGAAGGAAAATCTGTTGGAGATTTGAATATACACGAAGTTTACGTTTTAGCAAAAGTGTTGCCCGGTTTCACTCGTGAAAAACGACATGAGGCTTATAAGGGCGTTGTACGAGAAGCCTTGGAAGAAGGGTATGTCAACTATTCCAGCAGCCTAGAAATACTCGAACAAATGCGGACTGAACTGGGCATTACGGATGATGAACACCGTGAAGTATTGGAAGAATTGGGTGTTGAAGACCCAGAATTACTCAATCCCGACCGACAAAGAAGTTTGGAAAATCAAATTCGCTTGAGTGGTTACCGCAAATCTATAGAGCGCTTAATGCTGCTTCAGAATAAACAGCCAGATAACTCATCCTTCGACGGGCTTTTGCAAGAAAATTCTGCGGAAGTTAAAGCTTTGCGGAAACAATATTCTATAACGACTCAAGAAGAATCATGGATTCTGAGTGGGTTATCGAAAGAAGCTGGGATAATTAGAAGAGCTTTATTTTTATTAGAACAATTGCCCAATTTAATTGCTTGCCATAGAGCCTTAAATCAACCTATTTTGCGAGAACAACGAGCCGCATTGACTCTGTTACGGGAAAGTATTTACCATAAAAAAGAACTGATTGTGCGAAGTCTTTTACAAATAATGGAAAGCCTCAAAGATGACCCATCAGCAGTAACTTTGGCACAATCTCTCGGAAGACTTGCACCAATGGCGCTTGCGGAATTACTAGAGGCTGAACCTTGGGACAAACGTCTAAATAAATCAGTTTTGCAACACCTGACTCAACCAGGAGAACAACCTCTCAGCTGTTCTATTGAGTCCTCTACTGAAGAAATTATCAGCTATTTAGAAGGCTTATTACAAGACCAAAATCCACTCTTACAAACTGTTTGTCTCTACGTAATTGCTCAACTTGACCCAGAACGAGGTAAAAACGTTGCCCTCAATTGCCAGAGTGAACAGAGTCCTCCTTTGCTAAAGGAAACAGCTGCAACACTTTTATCATTTTCTGATTCTCACCCATCTTTAAGAAAATTCCCTAAACTGGAAAAACTAGTTCATTTGTCCAACAGCGATTTTTTCCATCGAATGCATACTGAAACGTTGATTGAGCTTGCCAATTTGGCTGATTTAAGACAGTACTCAAAAGGTCAACTCATCACCGAAGCGGGTGATACTTGCAGGGAATTGTTGCTGTTGGTGGAAGGAGATGCTGATATTCACTTTTATCTTGACAATGGTGAGGTTCGGGTCGAAAGTCTACATCCTGGACAAACTTTAGATGAGTTAGAAGTGTTAGCACATAGCGACTCAAAAAATACGATTATTGCTAGCAGTCAAGTAACTCGCATTTTGGCAATTCCTGTTGATGCATTTGATAATTTATTAGACCGCGACCATGATTTTGCTCGTCGCGTCCTAGAATTGGAAAGCCGACAATTACAACGATTTATGCGTTCGTTACAACCAGTGAGCCAGTAACTTAACCTAAACACAAATCAGTAGGTTTTAAGTTGGTGAAATAGAACCGGGCGGGCAAGGATGCCCACCCCACAATACTTTACTAATGTGATATGTACCTTACTCGACTGGGAACCGCTATAAATATGTTTAGTCTCTTTATCACGTTTGATGAGTTTAAGATAAATTTACAGAGACGACATAGTAAAAAATTTATCTTTATCATAAATTATAGTATTTTGATGATGGAGAGGAGATTAGCCAAATGAATCCGTTAATCTTAAAGATTATTTTCACAAGTGGAATTATATTATGGTTGATAATTCGGCTTTCTTATCAGCGAGAACAACAGAATAATGTAATTGTTGATGACCGAAAAACTCCCCAGGAAAAAGTAATTCGGTTCTTAGTATTGGCTGGAATATTGCTTTTCCCGTTGATTTATATTTTATTTCCTTGGTTGAACTTTGCTAATTACTATTTACCAATCTGGGCAAACGGATTAGGAATTGTTATCTTTGCTTCCTCGCTTTGGTTATTTTGGCGTACTCATCATGACCTTGGTAAAAATTGGTCCCCAACACTACAAATTCGGGAAGGGCACACATTAATGACTGATGGTGTTTACCGCAGCATTCGTCACCCAATGTATACATCAGTTCTGTTATTATGTATCGCACAAGCATTATTACTTACTAACTGGATTGCTGGGTTTGCTGGGCTTGTGTGTTTTAGTATTGCCTGTGTGACAAGAATTGATAAAGAAGAACAAATGCTACTCGACCAATTCGGTGATGAGTACGAAGCCTATAGAAAATGCACCAAAAGATTAGTGCCTTATTTGTTCTAAATTATGTGCGGGAATTTATGCCTTTTTGCATGACGAGTGGCTATCTCAGCAAAACTAGTACCAAATAGTGCCAATCTTTCTTGAGGATGCTACATTAGCATTCGTCTATTTATATTACAGGGTTTACTCGTTTAAGCTATGCATCTTAAAAAATTCTTAGTTGCGTCGTCCCTATTAATCGCTGGTGTTGCGATACCCAGCACTGTCATTGCTCAAAATCGCGGTACTCCCGGTAAGTTTGATTTTTATGTTTTAGCGCTATCTTGGTCTCCTGATTACTGTGCGAAAAAAAATGACCCGCAACAGTGTAAACAAGGCAAAAAACTTGGTTTTGTACTCCACGGTTTATGGCCACAGTACCAAAAAGGATATCCTAGCAATTGCTCTACTGAAAAACTACCACCATCTGTAAAGCAGCAATTTCCTAATTTATTTCCCAGCGATAAGCTTTATAATCATGAATGGGAAAAACACGGTACTTGTACAGGAAAAACCCCTTTAGAGTATCTAGCATTATCCAAACAGTATAAAGAGTCTGTCACCATTCCTACAACTTATAATCGCCCTAGTCAACCATTCCGCACCACAATAAAAGACTTGAAAAGTGCGTTTGTTAGTAATAATAGCCAATTCACTGTTGATGGTATAGCACCTAGCTGCTCTGGTT
Organism: Scytonematopsis contorta HA4267-MV1; assembly: GCA_019359035.1. Classification (GTDB taxonomy): domain Bacteria; phylum Cyanobacteriota; class Cyanobacteriia; order Cyanobacteriales; family Nostocaceae; genus Scytonematopsis; species Scytonematopsis contorta. Next base: position 18,678 of record JAHHIC010000051.1, read on the forward strand.
CGGGAAGATTTTTGCAAGAAGTTTTGATTTGCTACTCTAAAGATGCTAAACCCAGTCCTTGTAGCGCAGAAATTTTAAGGCGTTCCCAGAAAAGTTGCGGTCAGGCAAATTTTTGGGTTAGGAATGTTAGATAATTGCTAATTATTTAGAATTGCTATATTGTAGATAAACCTTAGAGGATGTTTATAAATAACATATTAAGCATCGTTCATTTATATCACAAGCCAGGGAATAAATTCCCTGTCTAAAAGCTAAAGTCCTCTGAAGAGGACTAATAAAAAACAATATTTTTGTAAATATCTTAAGTTTTGCAAAATATCTTTTTTTATTATATTATTTAGTCCTCTAAAAGAGGAGTTCAGCTTTTAGGCAGGGAATTTATTCTCTGCCTTGTGGTAAGAATAATGCTTAATTTTCTTTTTATAAACATCCTCTTAGACCCCCAGCACTTACCTACCGTGAACGCAATGATGGGGAATCATTCCACTTGTGTGTACACGGTAGTACCACTTGCGTTACATATCAAATTCTACCCATTCTTCATTGCTGTTGAAAAGGTTCAGCTAAAATTCCCAGAATTTCTTCGATTTGTGCAATAAAATATTCATTCCGGTCAACTTTTAGTATTTGTCCTTCAAGTGTTAAAAATTTCCATAAAGTGCCTGTTGACACAACTCCATATATTTTTTGCGCTTGTCCTTTGCGTTCATTAAATAACAATGCAGCTACCATTTCAGCTGCACATTGCCCTAAACCTAATTTTATGTCATTGTCTTTAGCTTCAACTACGGTAATAACTGGAGCAGTAATTAACAGTTGATTATCGGAAGCACTAAGAATAAAATCACATACACCAGTAAGTCCTTTAGCTTCGTCTACGTTGAATACATTTCCTGAAAAATAACCAATTTTACCTGGAAACATTCTTCTAATTTCTAAAAGAATAGGTGTGATAATTAACTCTGACCTCGCTTTTTCTGTACTAATATTAGTCGCTAGTTCCAGGGTTTCATCTAAAGATTCTTTTAATCGTTGGGATGGTTGGATAGGAGTAACTTGAGCGAATAATTTGTGAACTTCCTCAAGAGTAAGGTTTAAGTTGTTGATTGCTTTATCAAGAGTTTTAAAATCACTATATGACATATTAGTACGCCCATTTTGATTATTATCGATATAGAACAACTATACCAACAACATACTGGCGATACGGGATAAGTTTTTACAGTAGAGACGTTACATCTAACATTTCTACATTATATTATGAGTAAAATTTAGTTACCCAAACCACAGCTTCCAACAGGAACGTTAGTTCTCGACCAAATACTTGGAAGTCTGGGGTCAACCGAAGTCACAACAGCACCGATAGTATTTGTTGTATTTATTGCATTAATACCACCTTCTACAGCAACAGTTCCCGTGAAACGGCTGACAATTTGCGCTGGTGTGGGGTCAAACTGGGGGGGTATAGCCCTATCTCCCAAAACAAAAGTACCGACTCTATTACCTCTTGCTTGCAAACAAATATTGCCATTATTACTAAAGCTAGCTGCAACAACATCACCAAATGCGTCGGGAGGTGTAATGCCACCTGTTACAGTATTGTTCCGCAGAGAAACATTTGCACGGGGATTTTGCAGTAATCGTCCAGTTAGTGGTGACAATGAGGCTGTGACGATAATTCCACCCTGGGGATTATTTGTGACGTTATTTGACTCAATCAACCCAGTCAGTTTAGCACTATCATTTGTAGTCGCACTAATACCAATTAGATTATTAGTAATTGTGTTGTCGCGAATGGTAACATTTGCTTGAGAATTATCTGAGGTTGCTGCTAAAACTGCTGCCACTGGCAAACCTCTTGAGTCTAAACCCCTATTCCCTGTAACTGTATTGCCAGAAATTATGCCTGTGACATTGGCGTCCTCAAAAATGTTAAATTCGATACCACCACCCTGAGTTCCAGAAACTGTATTATTAGAAATGGTCGTGTTTCCTGTAGCACTTGCAGCATAAGTAACATCGACACCAGTAAGTCTTCTTCGAGGATTAGCACTATCGGTATTATTTTCGACCCTATTGTTAGAAATCGTGGCATTTCCTTGTTTATTGGCAAAGAGAATGTAGATACCACCGTTTTTATTACTACTAGTTGTATTGCCAGAAATAGTCGCATTTACTTTGGAATCATTTTGAGTATTGATTTCGATACCGACACCCCTATTCTCAGTAAAAGTGTTGCCAGAAATAGTTGTATTGACTTCTGAATTATTAGTAGTACCAATATAGATACCAGAATCCTGATTTCCGGTAATTTGGTTGTCTCGAATATCTAAAGAAGATGCTCCTGCATTATTAGAGAAACCTATGCCTATCCCTCTAAAAGTAGCATTCTTAACTGTATTTCTTTCAATCAAGAATGAACCTTGACCTACGCTGTTATTAATAGAAATTCCAGAATTTTCGCTACCATCAGCATTAATACCAGTTTTATCGATGGTGTTATCTAAAATATTAACTGAGCCAGTCACATTATTGAGAAGGATAGCATTTGAAGCTGAGTTGGTAATGGTGTTGTTAGAGATGGAAACATTAGAGATATTTTCTCCAAAAATTCCTTCCATTGGAGAATTAGTAATGGCAAATCCATCGAGGGTAGTATTGTTACTTAGTGTTACAGTCCCTGTAATTGTCGGTCGCACTCCGGAACCAGAACCTGGAAGTTGAATATTACCAATTTGGGTTTTAAATGTTCGTGGTAAAACAGCAGATAAAACTCTGACGTTATTAGGAATTGTGAAATTAGGAATACCTGGATTTGTACCTGTACGTACGTAGACAATATCTCCAGGTTTTGCTACATTTAATGCTTCTTGTACTGTCCCAAATGGACTCTCGATTGTACCGTTACTATTTCCTAAGCCTAAGTTAACGTGTTGGAAGGTCAAAGGTATACCAGTATCTGGATTAACCGCAGCAACAGTATCTCTAACTAACAGGTTATCGACTGTTACACTAGACTGTCGTTCCGGAGATTCACCCAAACGTGCGAGGATATCCGGTTGTTTGCTGCGTCTACTACTAGAACCGCTACCAGGTAAACTGACACCGATATTAAAAATTAATCTAGTATCAAACTGTGCATCACTTTGCAGTGTTAATCCTGCTACCAAACTGTCATTGGGACGCGCTACAAGTCTACCTCTAGCACCGACAAAACCGGCAATATTCTCGCTTGTGTAATAGTACAAGCCAGCATAACCTCGTAAATCTCCGCTTCCTAAACGTACTAATCTAGTTCCCACTTCAGCATCAAACCCAGTGAATGCTTCTTGAACCTGGTTTAGGGTATCTAATGCTAAAGAGTTTCCCTGAAAACTGCTACTACCCAGAAATTGTTGCGACAGCAGCGCACTTTTATTTTTAATTGGCAAATAAAAATTAGTGCGAAAATCTAAGCTTTCGCTTAAAGCTTCAAAACCCGCACCTAATTGATTGAAAACTGCATTTCCAGTGTTGCGATTGTCGTAGGAAACGTAGCCACCAACTAGATAGTTTTTGTCATCACTCAAAAAACGGTGTCCTAGCAATAAGTTTCCACCTAAAGCACTGTTTTCTGTTGATAACAACAATCTTCCTTGCAAGTAGGTGAGATTCTCCCCTGGAGTTTGCAAGAGTGGAATAAAACCCTCAAAGCCTGCAAATTGGTCAATTCCAGACCCTTCTGTAGTAAAGGAAGCCCCAAAACGTGGGCTGATGACTGGTTGTGGTTCTGTTGTGGCTGCTTGTGCTTGCAAAGAAGGGTTATTGGTGTTGGTATTTTCCTTTGGGGTAGAGGATTCTATCGGTTTTTTGATTTGTAAGTACTCGTAATTACGTACAGGATTCCCTATTTCATTCAGATTTTGAGGCTGACGTTCTTGTACTGCTTCTTTTGAATTATCTGTAGTCTTTATTATTTTTTCTGATATTGATGCTGTTGTATTATTAGCTTTTGTTATAGTAGGATATATTAATTCTGCAAATAAAAAAGTACTGATAAATAAAATTAATTGGTATCTTTTCACTCTTTTCTCCTCACAAGTCCGCGCTAGCGGCATAAATTTTTCATACTGAAAATGAGATGCATCCGTTTTCGCGGAGCCACTATAAGCAGCTAGTAATATTTCTACAAAAAATATGATATGTACGCAGACGATAAAACCTAAGTGTAAAGAATATAAGCTTTTTGGCGGAAAGGCTGCGTAATATCATATGTCAATATAGAAGCAATCTAGTCTGAGGATACATGCTTCAATCTATACATCGCCACTAATGGGCATTAGGAGTTTATAGAATATTGTAATATTTGTAACAAAAATATAGTATAGTTACTTAACTTTCTCATCACATTTTCGTCATGACACCTAAATCTTTCTATGTATTAAACTATTAAATATGTATAAATTAATTTCATTGTCTCTTTCTATCGCTGAAGCATATGAAGAACTTACCTATCCTCGTTTTCGCCCTTTGCTGCAAAAATTAACACCTGAAAATCGAGTGGTGGCAATTGCTGCTGAGTGTCATGGGGAGCCTGTGGGTTTGGTACTGGGTCAGTATTTCCCAATGGAAGAGAACAAGAATTACTTTGCTGTTGTGCGTTCGTTATTTGTTGTGCCAGAATATCGCCAGCAAGGTGTTGGGAAAAATTTACTTTTGGAGTTGGAAGCAGAATTGGCTCGACGAGGTTGTATTCATGTGAGTTTAGAATATTTGACGAGTCAGACAAGCGGTGCTTTGGAACAGATTTTAAAGCAAAATCATTGGTCTGAGCCGCAATTTGCGGGAATGATTTGTCATAGCCCAGACGTAAAACATGATAGCGCATCTTATTTAAATCGAGTTTTAAGAACTCCTTTGCCTCCGGACTATAGTATATTTTTCTGGAAAGATTTGACGGAACAAGAACTTTCAAAATTGAAGCAGCAAGATTATTCCCATCTCAGATATCCTGATTTATCTAACCCTTTTTTAGAAGAACATTATATTGAACCGCTTAATAGCTTAGGGATGCGCTACCATTCTCAGATAATTGGATGGATGATAACTCATCGTCTCGCACCTGATTTAATTCGCTATACAACTCTTTATATTCAACCAGAGTTTCAACCCCTTAGCCGCAGTTTACATTTGATGATGCAAGCTATCAAAATTCAAGCCGATGATGGTATAGTTCCCAGGGCTATTTTCAATGTCAATGGTAATAATCTATCAATGCAGCGATATGTTAAATATCGCTTGTCTCCTTGGTTAGACTCTGTTCGCGAACGATTTGAGGTTTATAAGAGTTTGCAGCCTACACACAGAAGTTTTGAGTAAAAGAGTTTTCTTATGGCTATTTATTAAACAATGAAATACCATTGGATTCGCCAATTGAGCGGAGAAGACTGCGGTGCCGCGAGTTTAGCTATTATCACTAAACACTACGGTTATCCCTTAAAAATAAATCGTATTCGGGAAATTGTCGGTACGAGTCGAGGTGGAACGACGCTTTTAGGATTAAAACAAGGAGCTCATGAGTTAGGTTTTCAAACTCATGTTATCAAAGCGACGTCAGAGATTTTAGATGAACTTAATAGTATTCCTTTACCAGCTATTATTTACTGGCAAGGATATCATTTTGTTGTATTGTACGGCAAAGAAGCAGATAAATACGTTGTTTCTGACCCTGCTATGGGGATTCGCTATCTAACAGAGGGTGAGTTGAAAGCAGGTTGGGAAGGTGGGGTGATGTTACTGTTAGAACCAGACCCTGCGCGATTTCAACAGCAAGCAATTCCGGTGGAGAGTAGTAGTGTTTTAGCAACAGTAACCCAACGTTTACTTCCCCATCGCTCGCTGTTAATTAAAGTTATTTTACTAAACTTGCTACTGGGTGTACTATCTTTGGCAGCACCGATTTTGATGCAGTTCCTCACTGATAAAATTTTAGTGCAACAGAATAGACAATTATTAGTAATTACTACAGTTAGCGTACTTGGGCTTTATATAGTAGAAAGTCTAGTAGCACTCACACAATCGAGTTTGGTTGCACGCTTTGCAGAAAGTTTTCAAGCCCGACTAAAAGCAGATTTTGGCAAACAAATTTTAAACCTCCCTTTTTCTTATCATGAAGCTCGTCGCAGTGGTACAGTGATGAGTCGATTGGGAGATATTCAACTTATTAACCAATTAATTTCTCAAGTAATTATTATTTTACCTAGTCAGTTGTTTGTAGCACTGATAAGTATTATTGTAATTGCAATTTATAGCTGGAAACTAGCTATCTTTAGTGTAGTAATTGCTAGCATTATTGGACTAATAACAATTTTATTTAAGCCTAAGTTTGAACAAGCTATTTACCGTTCTTTTACCACCACAGGCGAAACTTATAAGGTGTTAGCCGAATCATTTAATGGCGTGCTAGCGGTGAAAACAATGGGTGCTGCTCCTCAATTATGGCAAGAAATTGAAGAATTATTACACCAGGAAAAAAGCTTGAATATTCGTACTGCTCAATTAGGTATTAATAATTCTGTATTTACTAACTTGCTAGTTGCTTTTTCAACAATCATTTTACTGTGGTGGGGTAGTAACTTAGTTTTTGCCAAGCAATTAACTATCGGTCAGTTAATTGCTGTGAAAGGAATGAACGATAATTTTCTAGTATTAGCGAGAACATTGGTAGGGTTTGCAGCGCAATTTACCCGTGTCAAAACGGTGACGCAAATGTTAGATGAATTGTTTGATTATACGCCAGAAAATCAAGGTGACGAAAATAAATTAGTAGAACAAATTTCTGCAACAGATAATTTAGTTTGCAAAGAGATGAATTTCCATTATGCTGGACGACTCAGATTACTAGAAGAATTTTCCTTAACTATTCCTGGTGGTAAAGTAACAGCGATTATTGGTAGGTCTGGTTGTGGTAAGAGTTCTCTTGCAAAAATATTTGCCGGAATTTACCCTATCCAGTCAGGACAAATTTTTGTGGGAAATAAAAATTTATTAGATTTACCTTTGGACTGTTTAAGGCAGCAGATTGTATTAGTTCCCCAAGAAACTTTTTTCTTTACTCGTTCAATAATTGATAATTTTCGATTACTAATGCCGAATGCGACTGTTGAAGATATTATGAATGCTTGTAAAATTGTTGGGGCAGATGAATTTATTCAGCAGTTTCCCCAAGGATATGAAACTATTTTAGGGGCAGTTGCGGCAAATTTATCAGGGGGACAAAAGCAGCGTTTAGGAATTGCGAGGGGAATTTTAAATGACCCACAAATTCTAATTTTAGATGAATCTACGGCAAATCTTGACCCACCCACAGAAGCAGAAGTACTAGATAGGATTTTGTGTCATCGTCAAGGAAAAACTACAATTCTTATTAGCCACCGTCCGCGTGTAATTAGTCGTGCTGATTGGGTTGTCTTAATGGATGGGGGAAAAGTAAAAATCCAGGGGTTCTACCAAAGTTTAATTGAACAACCTGGAGAACACCTGGAATTTTTATCACCTTAGATTGAAAACTTATAACTCGTTTTGAGTTTCATATTCGCTCAATTCAAGCTTCTCACTCTTTAAGTATTATCCCTCTTCTGTTACTCTCCGAAAACAAAGCTTTTGATTTGTTTTAGATGTACTTATTAAGGCATTTTAGGTGTATTAATTGGTGCCATCGTTCCAGTGTTATTGTAAGAACCACACGCACTACTTCTGCAAATATTTCTACTGTTCTCACCACCTGCAACAACTGTAAGCTCGATATCAGAAAGTTCTATATATTTACTCAGTTGCGGGTATTTTGCGCTCAAATTTGGCTCTTGGTGTTGGCTAATCTCTTTGTTGTGGTTAGTCATAATTTACTTCTATTTTTAATTTGTTTTCAATGTCACTGACACTAATATAATTATACTTTTTGCACATCTGTTTGGCTGTATGAATAGTATTTTTTTTATAAAACATTTTGGATTCCATATCCGTATCCTAATTAAGGATTAAAACCACAAGTACCCGCAGGTATATAAGTACCTGACCACACAAAGGTATTGGCTGGATTTGCAGTTTTGATGCTATTTGTAGAGAAAACATTGGGCAATTCTAACCTAACCATTCCTGCAAGGTAGTATAAGGGACTATTTTCATTATCAAAGGGGGCACCTAATTCAGGTACTGAAATATCTGCTAGAGCTATTGTATTAATCTTATTATCGCGTGCTTGTATACATATACTGCTACCATCGCTAAAGGTTGCTGCACTCAAATCACCAAATCCTTGACCGCTAGTATTATTGTTGACTATGGTGTTATTACGAACAGCAGCAAAGGTTTGGTTTTGACCCAATTCCTCTCGTTGTGGGTCTGAGTCTCCTGTAATTGCAATTCCTTCAGTTAGATTACCCGTAACATTATTGCCTTCAAGGATTATTCTTAGTTTGGCATTATCATTGGCACCTGATGTAATACCCCGGAAGTTTCCTGTAATAGTGTTGTTAGCAACTGTAACATTTCCCTTAGAATCATCCCCTAAATAAATGAAAATTCCTTCTGTATCTGGTGTCGTATGACCGGAAACTATATTTTTGGAAATATTAGCAGTGGCGCTTGCAGTACCATTAATACCGAGATAGATACCTGAATATTGATTTTGCGTAACAGTGTTATTAGTAATATCGACGAATCCTTGACTGTTTCCATCCAAAAATAAGACAATAGCATCATCTTTGTTTTTCTGTAAAATGTTATTTGAAACATTAGCTTTAAGAATTGCATCGGAATTAGCACCAACGTTGATTCCATAGGCATTATTGTTATTAGTAGTGTTATTGAATATATTGGTAGTCACTTGAGAACTGTCAAAAACATCCATATAAATGCCATCATAGCCATTTTCAACAGACGTATTGTTTAAAATATTTATTGTACTCCGAGAATTTTGACTTGAAACGATACTAATACCATCAATTTTGTTATTAAAGGTATTATTTGCCGAGATATTAACAAAGCCTTGATAGTTGTCATTTAAAAAGATGCCAATACCATCATTCGCATTGTTAACAGTCGTATTTTTAGAAATATCTATCTGAGCAGTTGCGGTATTTTCAAATATTACATTAACTCCATTACTCTTAGCATTTTCAACTGTGTTACCCACAATTTTGAGGTCAACTTCCCCAATTTGATTAATTATCCTCATTCCACTGCCTTCTTGAGTGCCGTTGATGCTATTGTTAATGATTTCCACTTTACCATCTACATCTTCTAGATTGATGGCTTGTTCGGTAGAATTAATAATAGTATTATTTTTGAGCGAAATATTGCTAATATCACTTCCTTGAATACCTGCACTCTTAGCATTCGCAATATTAAATCCAACTAAGCTGGTATTATTTCCTAGTGTCACTGTATCTTTAATTAGAGGAAGCCCTCCCGAACCAGAAAAAGGAAGCTTAACAGTACCAATTTGAGTTTTTATCTCCATTAGTACAGCACTAGAGATAACCTGAACTCCATCAGGAATTTTAAAAGCAGGGACACCTGGGTTCGTGCCGCTTTGCACGTAAACTGTATCACCAGGTTTGGCCACATTCAATGCAGCTTGTATCGTGCCAAAAGGACTTTCAATTGTACCGTTGCTGTTTCCTAAACCTAAGTTAACATGTTGGAAGTTATAAGCTAGACCAGTTGCCGGGTCAGTTGCTGCAACCGAATCCTTAACTAATAAGTTGTCTACTGTAATATTAGATTGACGTTCGGGTGATTCATTCATCCGCGCAAGAAGGGTGTTCTTACTTCTTCTTTTTGAACTACCGGGTGATAAATTGACGCCAATGGTGAAAGTTAACCTCGTATCAAATACCGAATCACTTTGTAAAGCCAATCCTGCAACTAAATTATCATTCGGACGTGCGACTAACCGACCTCTAGCACCAACAAAACCATCGATATCTTGGCTAGTGTAATAGTATAACCCAGCATAACCGCGTAGTGAACCGCTTCCTAAAGATGCAAGTTTAGTACCTACTTCTGCGTCAAATCCAGTTAGAGCTTGTTGAAATAGCTGCACTCTGTCTATTTCTAAAGCGTTTCCACTGAAAGCAAACGTTCCAGGTAAAGTGGATGCCAGCACTGCACTTTTATTTCCAATAGGTAGATAAACATTGGTACGGAAGTCTAAGCTGTCACTTAAACTTTCAAATCCAGCACCAAGTTGATTGAAAACTGTTTCACCTGTGTTGCGACTGTCGAATGAGACATATCCGCCAACTAGATAATTCCCAGAATCGCTCTTGAAACGGTGTCCTAACAAAATATTACCACCTAAGGCGTTGTTACCAGTTGCCCAAAGTAATTTTCCTTCCAGAAAGGTTAAATTCTGCCCAGGTGATTGAAATACAGGGATAAATGCCTCAATGCTACCAAATTCGTCAAAACCTGCTCCCGATGTACTATAGTTAGCGCCAAAACGCGATGGAAAGGTTGGGAGAGTTTCAGTTTCTGGTTGTAAGAGTGAAGAAGCTGACTTGTCTATATCTGTTGTTGCTTGATTAGTTTCCACAATACTGTCAAAACTTTTCGTTTCTGATGCAACAGATGGTAACGCTTGAGTTGCGGCCAACAAAAGTAGCCCAACACAAGTTAAATGCTTAATCTTTTTCATCTCACTCCTAAGCGCCACAAATTTTATATCCTCGCATCCGAAAATACACTTAGAAAATGGAGTAAAAATGTAATTTATTTACAATCAGTACAGAGACGCGATTTAACCCTTGTCTCTACTGGTATATTTTGCTCGCTTGGGAACACTGTTATCTAGATAGTCATAGTGCTTTTTAAAAGGTGTACCCTGGGGCTGCTTAGCGAGCAAAAGAATCCCCAGCCATACGAATGTTGTTTGGGGTGCGTTCAAACCCTTGATTCCACTTGCGCTAAACTGCGGCAGTTTTGGTAAATATTGTTTCAATCGTTTCAGGTAAAAATACTCCAGATGGGGGACAATCGGCTGCACTCGCGCAAGTCATAGCTGACCCGCCACCACCTGCTACAATTGAAAGCTCAATATCAGAGAGTTCTTTATATTTATTTAATTGTGTATACTTATCTGTCAAAGCTAAATTTTGAGCCTGGTTAAATTCTTGGTTTTGGTTATTCATGATTTTTCTCCTAGTTTTTAGTTTGGATTTAGATGCACTTACTAATTCAACAATTGTATTTTTTTTTATCTGTATTGGCAATAGTTTTGATTTATCAAATTTGATGTATCGCAATTTTTGTTGCATTAATTTTTCACATTGATTTGAATAGTAATTTTAGTTATGGATTTAAACCACAATTTCCGGCAGGAATAGTAGTACCTGACCACACAAAGATATCAGCAGGATTTTGATTTCTGATGTTATTTGTAGAGAGAAAATTGGGTAACTCTAACCTAACAATTCCTGCAAGGAATTCTAAAGGTTCTGCGTTAAAGGGGAAGCCTAATTCTGGGGCTGCTGTATCTGCAAGAGCCAAAGTACCAATCGTGTTATTACGTGCTTGTAAGCATATATTACTGCCATCGCTAAAGGTTGCTACACTCAAATCACCAAATCCTTGACCGCTAGTATTATTGTTGATAATGGTGTTATTACGAACAGCAGCAAAGGTTTGGTTTTGACCCAATTCCCCTCGTTGTGGATCTGAGTCTCCTGTAATTGCTATTCCTTCAGTTAGATTACCCCTAACATTATTGCCTTCAAGGATTATTCTTAGTTTGGCATTATCATTAGCACCTGATGTAATACCCCGCAAGTTACCAGTAATAATATTCTCGGTAACTGTAAGATTTCCCTGAGAATCATCCGCTAAAAAAATGAAAACCCCTTCTGTATCTGGTGCAGTATGACCAGAAGCTGTATTTTTGGAGATATTCGCATTAGCAATTGTATTATTTATAGCATAGAGAAATATACCGGAATTTTTATTTTCGGTAACAGTGTTATTAGTAATGTTAGCTGAAACTTGAGAGTTATCAAACAATGATACCAAAATTCCGTTTTCTTTGTTTTGCTGTGAAATGTTACTCGAAATATTGGCTGTCCCGCGTGAATTGTCTGTAGTTTGAAAATCAATACCAGCGTACCCGTTTTTATTAGTAGTGTTATTGAAAATATTGGTAGTTATTTGTGATTTATCAAAAGCCACGACAAAAATACCACTGTAGCCATTTTCGACATTGATATTGTTTAATATATTTGCAGTACCTTGAGAGTTACCAGATGAAAAAATACTAATTCCAGCTACTTTGTTTTGCTGTGAAGTATTACCTGAAATATTAGCTGTTCCCCCTACGTTGAAAAAATAAGAATTGATACCAGAGTTCCCATTTCTATTGGTAGTGTTATTTAAAATATTGATAGTCTTTAGAGAATCCTCTGCTGAACCGACGCTAATCCCATCTTCTTGATTTTGCTCTGAAATATTCTCTGAAATCTTAATTGCTCCACTTGTATTCCCAAAATCAATAGCGCTTATACCAGAACCCCTATTTCTATTGGTAGTGTTATTTAAAATGTTGATAGCCGTTTGAGAAGTAATTGATAACGTGATACCATAGCCGCCATTTTCAGTAGATGTATTGTTTAAGATATTTATAGTACCTTGAGAATTCATGTCTTCTAGTGGACTGACCGAAATACCGTTAAATATATTTTTTGAAATGTTGTTACCCGATATGTTAGCAATGATTTGAGAATTTTCGCCGGAAGCGAAGACAACACCACTAAAAGAATTTTTGGTAACCATGTTTTGAGAAATATCGACCATTCCTGTCGCAGTACCACTAAAAATCGTCGTGATACCATCTGCAGAAGTATTTTCAACTGTGTTACCTGTAATTTTGATATCAGCATTATCAATAGAATTAAATATTTGGATTCCACTACCTAGCTCAGTCTGAGTTCCGTTAATTGAATTATTAGCAATTTCCACTTTACCGATTGCATTTTCAAGAAAAATGCCTTGTTCGACGGAATTAGTAATAGTGTTATTTTTGACAGAAATGTTGCTGATACTACTTCCTTGAATACCGGCACTCTTAGCATTCGCAATATTAAATCCGACTAAGCTGGTATTATTTCCCAATGTCACCGTATCTTTAATTAAAGGAAGCACTCCCGAAGCGGAAAAAGGAAGTTTGACAGTACCAATTTGAGTTTTCATCTCCATTGGTACAGCACTAGAGATAACTTGCACTCCGTCAGGAATTTTAAAAGCAGGGACACCTGGGTTTGTCCCGCTTCGTACATAAACAATATTGCCCGGTTTGGCAGCATCTAATGCAGCTTGTATTGTGCCAAAGGGACTTTCAATTGTACCGTTGCTGTTTCCTAAACCTAAGTTCACATGTTGGAAGTTATAAGGATTACCAGTTGACGGGTCAACCGCTGCAACAGTATCTTTAACTAATACATTGTCTACTGTAATATTAGATTGGCGTTGTGGTGATTCATTAATCCGTGAGAAAATACTGTTTTTACTTCTTGTTCTAGAACCACCACCTGATAAACTAGCACCAATGGTGAAAGTTAATCTCGTATCAAATACTGAATCACTTTGTAAAGTCAATCCAGCAACTAAATTATCATTCGGACGTGCAACTAAACGACCTCTAACACCGAGGAAACCATTGATATTTTCACTATTGTAATAGTACAATCCAGCATAACCGCGCAGTGAACCGCTTCCTAAAGATGCTAGTTTGGTTCCTAGTTCTGCATCAAACCCAGTTAGCGCTTGTTGAAACAGCTGCTCTCTATCTATTTCTAAAGTGTTTCCACGAAAAGCATATGTACCTGGGTTTGTTGATGTTAGGACAACACTTTTATTTCCCATCGGCAGATAAACATTAGTTCGGAAATCTAAGTTTTCACTGAAACTTTCAAATCCAGCACCAAGTTGATTGAAAACTGTTTCACCTGTGTTGCGACTGTCGAATGAGACATATCCACCAACTAGATAATTCCCAGAATCGCTCTTGAAACGATGCCCTAACAAAATATTACCACCTAAGGCGTTGTTACCAGTTGCCCAAAGTAATTTTCCTTCCAGAAAAGTTAAATCCTGCCCAGGTGATTGGAATACAGGGATAAATGCCTCAATGCTACCAAATTCGTCAAAACCTGCTCCCGATGTACTGTAATTAGCGCCAAAACGCGATGGAAAGGTTGGGAGAGTTTCAGTTTCTGGTTGTAAGAGTGAAGAAGCTGACTTGTCTATATCTGTTGTTGCTTGATTAGTTTCCACAATACTGTCAAAACTTTTCGTTTCTGATGCAACAGATGGTAACGCTTGAGTTGCGGCCAACAAAAGTAGCCCAACACGGGTTAAATGCTTAATCTTTTTCATCTCACTCCTAAGCGCCACAAAATTTATATACTTGCATTTACGTAAATATACTTTCAATTGGATTTAGAATGTAATTTATTTACAATCAGTTATAGAGACGCGATTTAACCTTTGCCTCTACTGATATATTTTGCTTGCTTGGAAACACTGTTATCTAGATAATCATAGTGCTTTCAATATAATGTATTCAGCCTGAACGTGCCATTTACTCCTTTGAGCATGATTATTACCACCGTATAAGAGCGTAAACAATTTTACAAGGTAATCCTAAGCTAACATTCTTATATTTAGCTACTAATGGCCATTAGGAGTTTAACTCATATTGGAATTAGTGTTGTATTTTAGTCATGAAATATCTTGCCAACTAACTCAACTTTGTGATAATTCTCTCTGCTTATCATCTGATATTATGTCCTGTTGATTGCCCATAATGTAGAGACGTTACATGTAACGTCTCTACGCTAATTTTATTCCGATTATGCTACCGGACATGATATGAAATCCAAGGGGGAGGGCTAGGTAATCCTAGTATTTGCTTGTCATTAAGTTTTTCCTTTTCCTTTTCCTTCTCTTTCAGCAGATGCCAATTGGGCTGTTTTTCTAGCACGTTATAGAAGTTCTTACACAGCTTTTCATGTAGCTCTTGAAAATAAAGCAAAATTTCGACTTTAAGTGAAAATTTAGCACGCTATGTACGAAAGAACCGATTTTTAGCTGAGTCCTGCATACTCGCCCAGTTCTTCTGGCATTAAAATTTTACCTATTTTCTGATACTGCCGGCGAATTGCTCGAACTAGGTGAGTCATAGTTATAACTTGCCCATTATTAGCTGCCAAGTATGCTGCAGAAGAAGCGATGTTGCGAATATCAGCACCGGATATTGAAAACTGGCGTGCGAGAAAATTAAAGTCAATGTCTGGGCTATAAGGCGCCTGAGTGGGAAATACTTTCTCCCAAATATGACGGCGATGATTTTCATTCGGGAGGAAAAATTGAATGATAAAGTGCAGTCGTCTCACAAAAGCTTCGTCCATTGATTGCTGTAAGTTGGTAGTTAAAATTGCCACCCCTTCATATTCTTCCATTTTTTGTAATAAATAAGCAATCTCAATATTCGCATAGCGGTCGCGAGCGTCTTTGACTTCGGAACGTTTGCTAAATAAGGAATCGGCTTCGTCAAAAAGTAGGATTGCGTTGGAGTTGGCAGCTCCGGTAAAAACGCGGTTGAGATTTTTCTCAGTTTCACCAATATATTTACTAACAATTTGGGAAAGGTCAATTTTATATAAATCAAGCTGCAAATCAGAAGCAATAACTTCCGCTGCCATAGTTTTCCCCGTACCTGGAACACCGGAGAACAAAACGTTTAACCCTTTACCTAAAGATGACTTTTGTGCAAATCCCCATTCCACTTGCACGAAATGACGATATTTCGCTTGATTACAAATTTCTCTTAGCTGTGCTACTTGGTCTTCAGGAAGAATAATATCATCCCAAGTATACTTAGGTTCTATTTTACGTGCTAGTGCTGCCAACTCGTGACCTGATTGAGTACGTGCAGCAGCAAATAAATCATTAATTGTTGGTTGGGCTGACTCTTGTTTAGTTGATTGTGCTGAATGAAAATGTGCTATATTACTCGCAGTAGCTACAGCATCGGCAATTTGGTCTGGAGTCAGGCGAAAGCGGTCTGCTAAAGTATCTAAATCTGTTAAATTAAGTTGAATATTCGCGGTTGCTAAATGGTTTTGCCAAAATGTCCGGCGCTGCTCAAAATCAGGTATGGTAAAGGGTATATTTACTATACCAATAGCTCCTTTACCAGGAGGAGTCCAAGGTTGAGTGCCTGCTAGTATGGTGATACCACGAGCTTCTTTTAATGCTTGTATTAAATATTGGTAAGATATAGCTTGCTCTTGGTGTTGAAGAATATCAAATCCGTCAAAGTATAATAAAGTATTTTGCAGCCAAGCTTCGCGAAATATAAGTTTTAAAGTTAATTCAAAATTTGCTTTTGCATCTATAATTTTAGTAAAGTCTACTGTTAATAAAGGTGCTTTAATTTCTGCTGCTAAAGTTGCGGCGCCTTGAAGTTTACTTGTTTGGTCTTCACCGTGAAAATATAAGTTTAAAGGTTGCGATTGGCGCCAGTAATTAGTGATTGTTGCTAACAGGTCTTGTTTAGTTTCTATATCTAAAGGTAAGATATCGGCAGGTAAAGGAGATTGGAGCAATTGACAAAAAGGAACAAGTCTTGCGTCCAGTCCCGGTTGTCCCAGAAGGAAGCGAATGATTTGCTCGTCAAGTTGCAGTGTGGATGCAAGTAATGTGGATTTTTCTGGGTGGTTGAGGCCTGCTAAATGCAATATATTGTGGCGTATTAGGGGAGCATTTGTGGCAAAATTCGCACGGTGAGCAAGCTTGTCTGTGGCGGTGGAGCATAATAAATTTAAGGCTAAGTCTACAGTAGGATGCTTCAAACGCACGTCATCTTGGAGATAGGCGTACAGGCGTTCGTAACGGCGGTCAAGTTCGGGGGCTAGGGCTATAGCGAGAATATCAATATCAAAAGCAGATAGTTCAAAGCTTTTTTGCAGCCAAGCTAAAGGGGAATCTGGTTGGATTATGTTGGGTGCTGGTTCGGTGTCTAGTTGGAATATTGGTGTTGCTGGTTCTTGCTGTAACAGCTTTTCTGCTTCTTGGGAGTTGATATACATCCCGCGATGGGGGTCGTCTGCTGCTTGCTGACCGTAGATGACTTCGGCGATCGCGAGAGCTTTTTCTAGAAGGTGGTCTAAGCGGGTTATTAGCGGAAGAAGGTCGTTGAGGCTGGGAGGGGACATTTTTTGTTTCTCTAATGAAGACAGTCCTTGTTTTATCTGTACCAAAGGTGTGTTCCATTGGCTGTCGAGTATTACGGCACTAATTTACCAATAGGAATAATTCTGCAATTATTCTCTACTATTCCCAAATTAAATTACCTTTGATATGCTTGAGCAATTTATACTCAAAACGGTTTGTAACTTTACTTTTAAACGCTAAATATCCTATAAGTAAGCGCTTAGGCAAAAATTCAAATCTTAATCGTTTAGAGTGTACTCACAATTTAGACTCTTGACCTTGTGCATTCTTTGGATTAAATACTATGGCATTTCTTCTTTTATTTGGAACATTATTTTGATTTGTTCGGTAAATTTCTTTAGCATTTTTCCAGCGAATTCCGATATCGTCTTCTGACACATTTAATCTAGATACAACATCCATTAGATTGCCTTCAACTTCTTTTAAAAGCTCTATTAGATTGGGTTTCAAGTCTATGTCATTATATTGAGAGTTTTTTATCTTTTGTAGCAGTTTCTGATTGGTGTTAATTTCATAACTACTATTTTTATTAATACATTTGTTAATAACATTTTGGAATGTCTCTTGACTTTGAAATGCAATACAGTTCTGGATAATTTGCCAAGCAAAATAGATATCAAGGTTTTTTCCTTCGTTACAAAATTCTAATAATATAGTCTTCAGATTATAATTGAGCATGATATCAGGAACGGGTATTATAGAAGTTTGATTATTAGTTTGAGAAGTACTTTGATTATTAGTTATAGTTGTTATAGTCCGTTGAATTTTATCCACAGAAATTCCTGTAGAAACTTGACCCTGAACCTCTCCGCCATTTTGCTGCACAACATGGGTCAACTCATGCGCCAGCAATTCCTTCCCCCCACGAGTATTTGGATTATATTCTCCTTGCTTAAAGAAAATATCTTGACGGGTGGTAAAAGCTTTTGCTTGAATTGCACTATTGAGTTTATCAGCTTGGCTGTTAGCATGGACTTTTACGCCACCAAAATCGGCGCCAAACTCCTGTTCCATCGGTTGGCGAATATTATCTGGGAGGGGTTGTCCTCCACCTCTTGATTGTTGAATTGATGCTTCTAAGTCTGGTGTTGCAGCAACTGACTCTTGGTTATCCGAATAACGTTGTACTGTTGGCTTCATCATCAATTCTTCATCTTCTGGCAGCATTTCCTCTCGCTGGACTGTCAGTGCCGCTGGCGAATTAATGCGATTTACAACTTGGGAAGCAACTGTATCTGCTTCTTTTTCGTACTTATCTCCAACGGCGCCGATAGTTAGCTTGGGTTGAATTGACAGTTCGCTCGATAAACCGCTAAATAGTGGCTTTGCTTGAATTGGCTTTTGGGATGAAAGTATTTGGCTTGTTGCTCTATTACCAATATCGGCTTGCATTTGCAATACTGGATGTGCATCCGATGTTGTATTTGTTGCTGTTTGCGGGGACTGGTTTGTTTTAACCGCTTGGGTTTTGCTCAGATGTTGGTGTTTCATAGCACTTAGTGTTTTGTAAAATTTAACATAAAGATTGTAAATTAACCCTTCACGGCTTTTTCAAGCAAAGCGGCTTCAGCTTCTCGACGACGAGCCATACCCTTTTCAGTGTCCTTTCCTTTCCACAAATCCTTCATCGCACGAATTTGTTGGGCAATCCCTTTCAAATCTTTCTTTGGTACAAGGTCGCGAATGTTACGCATTTGTAGCCGACTTAGCCCAGAGGGCGTATCTTCCATACTCCCACCCCGATTGTAAACAAGGCTTACTAATGCCCCTTGTGCATCTGCTGGTAAATTTTCTAGTCCGGGAAATGCTGTACGTGTGATTTTGTAAAACTTTGGTACAGTTACATTTTGAAACACATCCCATGCCATTTCCCAAGGAATAACAATATCTTTGACGCTATCTAAAATATCTTTTGCTTTCACACCTTTTAAACCGCAACATACCTTCAAGCGTTCCAATGAAGCTTTGTCTAAGCGCTGCCAATCTTTTAAAAAGTCTGGTTGAGTGTTGTATCCCAAATCATAGCCAACACCAATTGTGATTCCAGATTGGTCCTTGGGCCACTCTGGATTTTTATAATTCTTCTCATAGCTAGCTTTACCACCAACTTCAAACTCTAGTATCAAATTAATCGCTTTTTCCGAAATTATAGATTTTGCATCAGGCATAAATTTAACTCAGTAGTAAATTAACAGTATATAGGGAAGAAGACTTTATGTGGAAAACGCTACGTAAAACCTAACCCCCCAACCCCCTTCCCTCCTAGGGAAGGGGGAGTACAGTTGCTCCCCTATCCTACAAGGAGAGGGGTTAGGGGAGAGGTTTTAAACATGCCGTAAAATAATGGGATTAAGCTTTGATGCTATTTTCCTGACTGCATTTCCTGTTGGTGTCAAAATTGGCTTGTAGTTGCGCTAAGAGCGTTTTAGCACAACTATAAAAATATTCACTCAGGAAAATTAATGTGAGGGAACATTATTTACGCGGTAATAATGATTCGACTTTTTGCTCTAATCTTTCGATGCGTTGTTTTAATGCGTTGTTTTCTGCAATTGAACTATCATGCGCTATCTTTAGTTCCTTAATACTTTGCACTAGCAATGAATTAAGCTGTGACATATTGATGCGTTTGTAACTGTCGTCCCCTGTTGTCACCCAATCTGGTAATACTTGCTCAATATCCTGAGCAATAAATCCAAATTGTTGTTTTTCTAAATGAGTTTTTGCTTTTGCTTTGATTTTGTTTACCGCTTCTATTTCTTCTTCACTTCTATCTACGCTATCAGGAAATTCCGCGTCTATATCTTTGAGGAAATAGTTTAAATCTGACCAGTGAAAGGAGACTGGTTTGAGTTTTTCTAGCGTTGTAAGTGCATTGGTAATAGGCACAATATCTTTCTTTAAGTTAAAGTCAGAAGCAGGAGAATTTTCCAGCTTTTCCCACCAGCTACCATCAGATTTCAAAATTGACCATTCTACTGGGTCTTTCTTAGTCGAATGTTTTTGTACGTATCGACAAGTTGAATAAATCGTACCATCTACGTAAACATTACCCTTAATATTTAATACATAATCATTTTTACTCGCATCAGTACCAATACCAACTTTACCATTGACTGTTAAATCATCCCATAATTTAACTTTTCTACCTTCCGCAGTTTTCCTCCCTAAAATCATCAGAGCGTTGAAATTTTTAGAATCATTCTCAATAGCAGCATAACCTTCTTTATTACTTAATCCAGTGTGAACGTGCTCTGTATCGGTAAAGTAAATATCCGAATTTCCAGCATGAATAGCACCTCTAACATCCAAACTAGCTTGAGGTTCTGTCGTCCCGATGCCAACTTTACCAGTAAATATTCCATCAGCACCAGTAATCTTGCCACTAGCTTTCAGGTTTCCCTTTACATCTAGCATCTCATCTGGCTTATTCGTCCCAATGCCGACCTTGTTACCTAGAGGATTAATTGCAAGAGGCCTACTATCATAGGATTGAATCCAGCTATAGTCTCTGTGATAGCCCAATATGAGTTTTTTCGGGCCTAAAACTAAAGTATTGCCACCCTCAACATCTTGCGACTGATTGATAATTTCTAGTGTTGCTAATGTCCCGATACTGACGTTTCCATTAAAGGTTGCACCACCGCTAGCTTTCAGGTTTCCTTTAACTTCCAGTTTTTCTGTGGGACTAGCTGTACCAATACCGACGTTGCCACCATCAAGTATATTTAATGCGTCACCTCCATTCTTTGTCGATAAAGCTAACCGTCCTCCACGATTAGCAATTTCGACACCATTAGTTCCACTGGTCAAAAGTTTTACAGAAGAGTTGGGCTGATTTGAATTGACTGTTAAACCACCAAAGATTGGCGTTTGGCAAGGTTGTTGCTCTGTTGTGTATTGTAAAGTTAGTAGTTGATAATAGGTAGTTTTTATTTGGGCGGCATTACCTTTATAGGGTTGTGATACTTCTATACAACTTGACTGCCCTTGAATAAATAACAGTGCATAGGGATGACGTGCATCTTGTATTACTGATAATGTTGTTTTAGCATTAATTTTTTGTAATAATTTTTCTGCTGAATCATCTTTGGGAGGATTGCTGACAGCGTCAAAGCTCCCAACAGCGACTATATCACCAATAGCTGCATTCTCATTAATCCAATTTGCCCAAGTATTCCATAATAGAATATCAGACCAGACATCATGATGTGCCTTCTTTTTAAAAGTTCCATTGGGATTAAGAATGACTGTATTTAGCCCTCGGATAGGGTCCATACCCATGACAACATTAGCAATTTTTAAAAATGTGTTATTGCCATCTGGTGAATCAGTTGCTGTCCCTCTTAAATAAATTTCGTAATTTTCATAAGCAATAGGGTTTCCGCCTGCATATATTGTCCCGGCAACAGTTAAATTATTAGTAAACGACGCATTGGCTGCAGTGATATTGCCACTGACTTTCAAGTTTCCGCTGTTGACTTCCAGTTTTTCTGTGGGACTAGTTGTACCAATGCCGACGTTGCCACCATCAAGTATATTTAATGCGTCACCTACATTCTGTGTGCTAATTGCTAACCGTCCTTCACGATTAGCTATTTCGACGCCATTAGTTCCATTGGTCAAAAGTTCTATAGAAGAGTTGGGTTGATTCGATTTGACTGTTAGACCATCAAAGATTGGCGTTTGCCAAGGTTGTTGCTCTGTTGTGTATTGTAAAGTTAGTAGCTGATAATAGGTAGTTTTTATTTCGGCGGCATTACCTAGATAGGGTTGCAATACTTCTATACAACTTGACTGCCCTTTAATAAATAACAGTGCATAAGGAGTACGTGGAACATTTCCTAATCCTGATAATACTTTTTTAGCATTAATTTTTTGTAATAAAGTTTCTCCTGAACCGCTTTTGGGCACATCCGATATAGCGTCCCAGCTCCCAACAGCGACTATATCACCAGTATCAGCATTTTTATCAATCCAATCAGCCCAATTATCCCATGTTAGGTTTGGATTATTCCATATATTATGATTTTCCTTCTTTTTAAAAGTTCCATTGGGGTGAAGAATGACTGTATTTAGCCCTCGGATAGAGTTCATACCCATGTCAACATTGGCAATTTTTAAAAATGTGTCATTGCCACCTGGTGAATCAGATGCTGTCCCTTTTAAATAAATTTCGTAATTTTCATAAGCAATTGGGTTTCCGCCTGCATATATTGTCTCAGCAACAGTTAAATTACCTTTGATATACTGATTCCCTTCCACGTTTATGGTTGCTCCTTGGAAACCTATGATAGGAGCTTGCGTGGGGTCGGAAGAAGGCAATCTTACACCAGCATATTTACGGATTTTTTCGTCATTTATTATGCTAACAGTATCGCCTTCTATCTTGAGTTTTGCTAAGGGGATGGAGTCGGATTCGTCTGCTTGTGTTTTTAAGGTGAATTTGGGCGATTCCTCCCAGCGTCTATTACCTACTATTGTACCTTCTTGGAGTAAAGTTTGCTTTTCGTCATACTGTATTGATAAGGTATATTCACCGTTGCTCAGGTTCGACGAGCTTATTTGGTTTAATTCTATTGCTCCTGATTTTTCATTTGATAGGATAATCTGTCGCCCTTGTTTGTCTATTGCTGTTCCGCTTGTAATATTGATTCTTAGCCCATCTAATTTTGTGACAACTAGTCCTTCTGCTATTCCTGGAGAGATGAATAAACGATGGTGACGGCGCTGGCGGTCGCTATGATATTCCTGTTCGAGTTGAAAGTCGTCTTCAAGCAAATATTGTCCAGGAAAATAGTTGGGGCGCATATCTACATCTTTCTGTGTCATTTTTCTTTTCCTACAATTACAATTTTGGATTTTAGGTTTTAGATTTTGAATTGTTAAACTTTTGTGATTGTCAGTGAGGGATACTATTTTAGGTATCAGATTTTAGAGTTGATGTTCCAAGTTTAGTATTACCCTCAGGTGACTTACCTATTCTCAATGGCGCTGAGAGAGTAAATTCTTCGTCTGTTTTGAACTGCGTACCATTTTGAGAGATGGTGATTTTTCCTTTAACTGTAGTACTATCCCCGATATTAGCAAGAGTTATATACCATTCCTCTCCTTTCTCTCGTTCTTCAATTGTGTAATTTATAGTTAGTGTTTGTGGAGAATTAGAACCAACTTTTCGTGCAACTTCTTGTTGAGAATTTTTAATCCTCAGAATAAGAATGCTGTTTGAACTATTCTCGTCGATTTGAATAGTCGCAGTTAAAGTACCAGACTGTTTTGAATTGATAGAATAAAACAGACCAGTAAGCTGCATAGTTGGCACTAGGATTTTCAATCCATAGTACGTATGAACGGGTTTTTCTTGGTCTATAATTGCCTTAGCAATTTTTACTTGACTCCAATATTGATTAAGGTCTGGAGTTGGTAAAGTTATTTGAACTTGAAAGTAAAAATCTGGGTACTTAGGATTCTCAAGGACTTTTAATTTACTAGGTAACTTAGCACTTTCTAAATAAATCTGGAGAATTTTCTCCAAACCAGCTTTAGTACCGCGCAGGCGATAAAGTGGTACAATTTGCGAAATAAATCGCCGTTTTGTTTCTTCTTCCCAATCATCGCGCAAACTCAAAGCAACCCAACTAGCTAACCAAGGTAAAAATTCAACTGGTGCTTGATTTAAGTCTTCTTGATTTGAAATAGGTTTAAAGTAAGTGTAAATCTTGTCAATGGACTCTTCAAGCCCTGGTGAAATTTCATCTTCGATATTATCAGGAGGAGCAAGACCTGTTAAAATTTGCTCAAATGCTAATAAAAATCTTCCCAAAAAGGCATTTTCCTGAAAACTTGCTGGTAGGTATTGTATGTAGCTACTTATTTGATTTGAGCGACCGCTAACCATATCCCAAGCGCTCCTTAATGAAAAAATTGTTTGAATCGATTTCCACTGTAACTAATTCATTAGGGTTGAGGTTAATACCAAATAAGCTATTATCAGGGTTTCTCAATTCTCGTTTGTTGTTTAATTGGCATACTACTGTTGTGCCTTGCAAAAATTTTTTACCTAAACTTCGGTCTAAAATAAGTTGATTTTCTACTTGGTTAATATCAACAATTTTATAATATCCACGTTGAGAATTTTCTGAACCAATTTTAATTATAAAACCGCGAGAGAAACCATCTGTATTTTCAACTTTTATTTTATTTACTTCCGGTTGATTGACAGGTAATGTTAATTGCTTAGGTGGCGTTGTTTCCAAATCGGTTAATGCAAGCAAACTAATGTCTTCAACATAGTTAACTCCGGGTAAATTACTTAATAAAGTATATAACTCAGAAATGTATATATTATGATTAAAAGGATAACCTTTACCCGACCAATAGTTACCTGATGATAATGGGTGAAAGAATTTTTTTACTTCTTCTACTGCCTTTGCTTTTACAGTTGCAGCATTAGCTCCATCTATTAAAGATAACATTGCAAAAATGGTTACTTTAACATACGTTGGTGCTACCACATGATGGCGCGCAGTCAGTAGCCTGCGCTGGTCTAAATACGCCCATAATACTGTGCGAAGGGCTTCGGATGGGTAGGGTTGTTCTTCATCTGGGGAATCAGGTATAATAAGTAATTTGATATTTGGCGAACTATCTTCCTTCCAAGATTTTACTCGTTTAATTGGACTTCCTTTCCCAAAAACTTCCAGTAAGCTGTCTGCGGTTAAATTTCCAGTTAAATGAGCAATATTTTGGTTGATATAAATATGTTCTTTCTTTATTTTTATATATTCCTTAAGTTTTTCCAGAATATCGCTACTAATTTCCTTTACTGTTGCTGTAGTAATTATATTTTCTATTTCCCCTTTACTTTGAACATCTAGCTTATCAAAATCATAAATCAAAGGTAATATTTGATTTACTGGAGTTTTTTGCCAGTCTTCCAGTACGAGTTGTTCAAAATCTGTTGTTGTGACTGCTCGATAGCGTTTCCTTAATTCTAAAATTGTTTGCTGAATCTGAGACTGTAAATCAGCAGATTCTGCTTGTGTCAGCTTATCACTACCTGTAAGTAAACTTAAAAAAGTTTGGTAATTTTTATCTGGTAATTGATTCACTCGATAAAGCGACATCTCAGTTAGCCAAGCTAACAACTCAATCAGGATAATACCTGTATCGCTGGGATTATGGTCTGTCCATTCTGGATATTCGATTGGGATGCGAGAGCGAGCTTCTGCTACTAAGTCCGCGTAAGTGTGGTCATCTAAATTAACTAGTGGTAATGTCATTTTATTCTGGATTTTATGGATAATTTTTGAGGTGGTAATTTAAGTCTTATTTAAATTCCTTTTGAAATGGTGTAATGGTGTGAGTCCCGGAGTAAATGAGGAATGTGTCGAGTTCTTGGTCTTGATTGGAAAAATCTGATTTCTGTTTGCTATCATTAGTTTTGATATCAATTGAACTCACATAATCTACTCCTGGAATTGATTGTAGTAAGGCGTATATATCTGATTTTCTAGGAGTATAACCAAATTCCCATCCTTGGGAGTTTTTACTTCCTGTTAATGGGTGTAAAAATTCGCTAATTCTTGTTTGTGCATCTGTCATCACTTTATCTGCAGCATCAA
Source organism: Scytonematopsis contorta HA4267-MV1 (assembly GCA_019359035.1). GTDB lineage: Bacteria > Cyanobacteriota > Cyanobacteriia > Cyanobacteriales > Nostocaceae > Scytonematopsis > Scytonematopsis contorta. The sequence continues at coordinate 44,567 of JAHHIC010000051.1, forward strand.
TTGAAGCTGGTACAATTTCGGCAGTTACTGATATTTCCTGCCATTGTGGTGCTGCAATTTCTATTTTTAAGTTATCAGCGGCACGTGCTAAAAGGTAATTTTCTACACATTCAATTAATGCCAAACTTGGTGTAGGTTTTTTGTCATTGCTATTAGGCACAATTAAGACTATGACTTTACCTGCATTCTTGGCTTTACAGTCATTATGGGCTTTTAAATTTTCTTCGTTTATTTCTTCTAACCATAGTTTTTCATCGAGGGGGTTGAAGTTCGGAGTCAGAATTTTGACTCGTGCAATATCTGTAGATGCTTCATAAACTAGGTCTTCAAAGTCTTGAACGGTAACGGCTCTATCCCTATGACGCAAAATTTTCGGTCCCCGTTCTTTAACTCGTTCGATTGATTCTTGGTCTGCACCGCTACCAGCTGCTTCTAAGTTGGTAACGCTTTCCACAAAGGGAACTGTTGTTTTGAGTTGAGAAATTGTTAGGGCTGGTTTGTTAGCTGCTTTTCCGCCACCAGTAAGGTATACAGCCATGCGAATATTATTGCGCCCCAGTGGTGGTATCATACCATATTGACCGTCGCCAAATTGTACTTTCCCTGTCAGGTGATTGAGAATATAATGGCGATCGCGTTTTCCTGTATCGTAAAAATCTTGGACTTCTTGCCATTGCACCCAAATTTGCTTTATTTGTCCTGTTTTATCGCGGATAATAGTTAAAGCATCTTTACCATACAAGCTTTCGATACCTTCTTGCTCTTGTAGGGATAAGTTTTCTTGTACCTCCAATCGCAGAGCTTGCAAAACAGGTGTTTGTGTAGTGCTAAAACTTTGATTGGGGTTGCCATTACTTGAACCCAACACCTCATTTTTCACAGTTACAGATTGACTTGCCCAGACGGTATTTGTCACAATTCTTCCCAAGCGTGGCGAAAAGCGAAAAGTGTTTTTGACATGGCGTACTCGCAACCAATAAAACAACTTACCAAATTCCCAGCGCTGTGTAATATTGGCAGATGGGATAAACCGAATAATACCTCGTTGGGCAAAGTTGTTAGTTTCATCTTCCACACCAAGACGCTTCCAGCCATTATCCGAGCTAAAATATTCCCAAATTAGCTGCACTGACTCGTTGGGGTCTAAAATTTGTAATTTAGAATTGTCAAAGACGATTTCTTCTGGAAGTAGCGCTTTTACTTGAAAATAGAGACTATTAGGGCGATTTACACTAATTTTGTCGAACCCTAAATATAAAGTAGGTTCTTTGTCTTTTGTCGCAGTAAAAGGTTGAAAATTCTTACTTTCCGTTGAGTAAGTGAAATCGTTATAACTAAAGCAATCGGACACAGAGCTAGTTTTTTCGTAACTATAACTGAATGTCAATGATTGGATAGATGGTGCCTGATAGGTGGAATTTGTGAAATTTGTGGAATTTGCAGGCAGTAAAACGACGATAGCTCCCGCTAAATAAGTATTATTCAGGCCAGTTGCAAGGATAATTTTTCCCGACTGGTCGGATTGGATTTCAGTAATTTCAGTTATTTTAATATCGCTTTGTTGCGTACTGCTATCCCATACAATTTGGATAGTGTCCCCTGGCATAAATCCTCTGACATTTTTAAGACTCAGTTGTGTAGCATCCTTTTTTGCCTCAGCAGTCAAAGAAGTATGTATATTAAGTATATTGTGTTGATTAATAGTCGCTTGTGTACTATAGTCACCCGAAATAATACGAGCGCGAATCCAATTGTTAGTTTCTCCGTTAACCGTAGTTGAGGCTATTTTAGGTAAAGTTATAGTAAAATTAGCTCCCTTATCAGTACAAGTAAAATTAGAGGCTATCTGCTTTTTCTCGCTTATCTTGCACTTCTGCCAATCTGTGCCATTCCAAGCTTCCCAAGCAACTTCTACGCTCGCGTCTTTTCTTAAATTTAAATCGGGAGTAAGCGTGACATTGAGTGTGATAACTGCACCCTCTACGGCAAAGGCTTCTTTGCTAGCGATGTACAAAGTATCATTAAAGCGCGGTTGCTCGCCAAAGGGGTAAAAATCTTTGCTGGAGTCGATTTTACTAGTATTAAAAAAACACAAGTCTGGCTTGATAAAGATGCTTTTTACATTGACTTTAACATTAGGTATTTCCGTAATTGTGATGTCATATGGGTGATTTAAGCTAGCACGCAACCAACGTGCTTCTTTATTATTAATATTAAAAAGTGCAGGAGTTGCACAGCCTTTAATTTCTTTAAAATCTACTGAGTACTCCTGCTTATTATACTTGTGATTCTCAATCGATAGCGATTCCCATAAATTACCATTCCTGCAAGACCAAGTAATCTTTTCTAGAATTGTTTTTTGATTCTCAGCATTGTTTGGTAATTTTAATGTCAGTGTTAAAGTTTTGTTTCCCGGTAAAGCCAAAAGATTATCGCAAGCAAGGTAAAGATGATGCTCTATGGGTTCTTTCCCCACAAAAACTTCAAAACCCTTTTCTGTTTTACCTTCTTTCGCATCCGAGGTACATTCGCTATATTTGTCTGTGTCTTTGTCTGTCTTTGGCTGACGAACAAACACTGCTTGCAGTTGCCCTTTTGTTACCACCAGTTCGCGGTCTGTCTCAAATATAACTTCTTTTTTCTCTTCCCCCTCTAAGAGTTTAGCCGCAACAGGTGTATAGACTGGCACAAGAGCATCTTCAGGACTGTTAACAACTAAATTAAATGTAAGCGGCACCTTTGCTGGCTGTGGAGGTAAAAGTTGAACGCCAATCAAATTCAAATACGCCAAAAAATTCTTCTCTAGAGTTTGGTTAAGACGATTGCTTACCAATTCAGCCATTTGCCCAAATATTCTAATCAGCGCTATCCCCGCATCGCGCTCGCCTTGCCACCAACCTTTTTTCTTGACTTTGACTTTTTCGCCATTTTTAGGGCTATTTTTAAATAGACAAATTGCATCAGCTACTTTTTTTGTGATTAAGCAACCATTTTCAGCTATTATTTTACCTTCAGAATTTTTCACATCTTCAGCGAGAGTACGATTGTATAATTCTTCAGGTATTGCTTCGAGTAACTCGCTATCAGTATTATGGGCAGTAAAATGTTGTGCCAACTTTACTGTTTGCTGAACGATATCATCATAGTTGCGCTTGTCAATTTTTGGTGCTGGCAAAGACATATGTTGTTTGAGTAAAAATCACTCTAAATAAAATGGATAAACAAGATTAAAACGATTATTGGTAGTACGAACGTGGTAATTAATCTGAATAAATAAGCAATTGGGATGATTAGTATCTGGTGTGACATCGATATGTAAAACATCAATACGGGGTTCCCATTCACTCAGAGCTTGCTCTACTTCAGAAATTATCTGTCCAGAAATACTAGCGGTGTTATTTGCAAAAACTAGGTCGTGAATACCGCAACCAAAGTTTGGACGCATTAACCGTTCTCCACGTGCAGTTCCTAATATCATCCAAATCGACTGACGAACGCAATCTTCGTGACGGGCCATTTTAATTTGACCGTTCTCATCGCAATCTACAGAAGATATCCATCCCACACCGAGAAAATTTCCATCCATAAGTTCCATCCATAAGTTCCATCCATAAGTTATTTACCCACCAATAAATACATTCGCAGGTACACCAGGTGCGGGAGCTACAACTCCATGAGGTGGGGGAGCTTCGCTACAGGTTTTGACTGAATCACCAATGCGTGCTACGGGTTTACCGCCAATATTAACAGTTAAACTACCAGCAATAATTTCAGCTTGATTATCAGGTTGAGTCACAAAACCTAGGGGAGCAGTTCCCGGAGGAGGTAAAAAAGGGTGTGCGTTTGTTTGACCTTTGCTCCCTTTTAATGCAACAAATTTCCCCCCAATTTTGACATCTGTACTGAGATTTTGCTCAAATGTCGCCACAAAAGGATGAGGTAGAGGCGCTACGATTGGGGGTGCTGGTGGGGGTGCTGGTTTCCCTTTCACCTGATGCGTACAAGCTGTAACAATTAAATCACCTTGCAGTGCTACTGGTTTACCCATTTTGCTTTTCTCCAAATTTAGAAATTTTCTGAATTGCTTAATTACTTAATTAATATTCACCATATTTCCTTTAATGTTCATTACAGGGCCTGCCTGTAAGTCCATATTTTGCTGCGCTGTTATTTTCATCCCGGCTTGAGAATTAATTTCGATGCTCTGAGCGCTGAGTTTAAGCTTACCGTTTTGCGAATTGATGCTAATATCGGCATCAGCTGTAATAGATATCGAGTTATCTTTAGTATTAATCACAATACTATTTTTCAGACTTTTGTCAATCACCTCGATTTTTTCGGAATCAGGAGTATCATCAAGTAGAATAGTGTGACCGCTGCGAGATTTAATTATTCGTTTATCATTTTTACCATCGCTATTAAATTCTGGTGGTTTATCTACACCATTCCACAAGCTTCCTAAAATGTAAGGAGAAGCAACATTACCGTGGGCAAAAGCTATCAGTACCTCACTGCCAACTTCTGGTAAAAAGTATATCCCACATTTCTCACCCGCCATCGGGGTTACTACCCTAGCCCAAAAGCTTTCGTCATTATCTGATAGTAAGGGAAACTTTACTTTGACTCGCGCTAAACCTTCTTCATCTTTATTATTAGTAACTATACCAATCGTCAGTCCATAAAATTGATTGCTTTGGTTTTGCTGTCCCAAAAGATTTGGTAGCAGGCTCATTTCTATCATGTTGCATTTCTCCTAACGGTAAATTTCGTTTTGTAACCTTGCTTTTTTGAATAATCATGTTTAACTGAGATAACGTAGTACAAACCACTAAACTTGTTTCCTACGTCATTAATTTCAATGACTTTACCTGCGCGTATATTGGGGTTTCCTTGGCAAGTTCCTTCACCTCCAACATAGGTCAGCGCCATTTCGTTAAAAAGCCCTTTGGCAATTTCGTCAGCTTCAGTACTATTCGATAGCGATTCTGTAAAAACAACATGCGTCGCATTACCAAATGCTGTCTTTGCCGCACTGGGACCGCTAGTCTTACCGTTCATTTTACAATTTTCATCGCCAACGCTGGCTCTACTAATAACAACCTTTTTTTGTTTAATGTCCCAATTGCGTACTTCTACTACTCCTACTTGCTGCATTGTACTCGAGCGAGAATAAAATTCAACTAAATCTTTCTTTTTAAGAGTGAGTGCTTTTTCCTGAATATTTTGAGGTGGGCGAAAGCATAAAGTTTGACCCTCCATCGCCAATTCATAACCAAGCCTTTTAGCGCGTTTTTGTAGAAACTCCATGTCAGTTTGATTCGACTGACAAACATAATCTATTATAACTTTAGTATCTGTTATCTCGGTTAATAATTTTTGTTCTCTAGCAATTTGGCTAACGATATCACTATCTTTAATTTCTTTCCAGGAGCGAGTTTTGTGACCTCGAATTAAACGATGACGAAAATCATGACCGCTGACTAAGAAAGTCGGCTCTGCATCAGCAGCAAAATCTACTTCTACTCCTGTAATTTCTCCCAAGAAGACTGTTTCTAATTGGTTAGGATAACCCATTTGAATTTTAATTGCAGAACCTTCATTAAATAAATCTTTCTCATTACTTGCTGTAACTTCACTCTTGATTAAATCCCAGTTTGATAACTTTAGGGCAAGCATACTTGGTGCATCCAAATCTTCAGACACAGTGGCTGAAATTACTTCCAAATTTGATTTTGAAGATAGGCGCGTGTTTTGAATTGTGATGTTAAGTTTGGGAGTAAGTTCCTCTATACTAGTAGGCATGGTGATTCCCAATTATTGAATAGTTAGACCAAGACGCAATGGAGGCACAGTTAGACTTTGACCTGGTTTAATGCCACGAGGGTCGGTAAGTCTGTTTGCAACCGCGATTATTCGCCATAAAGACGGGTCATTATACTCTTGAGCTGCGATGCTACTAAGAGTCTCCCCTCGTTTAACTATACGAATGGGGTCATCGATGGGGTTCTGTTTTTTTTGTTTAAGTTCATTCGATTCGCAATTTTTAAATTTGCATTTGAGTATTGCTCTTACTGGTGTACCATTCTCTAAAAAGTGAGTCAGTGTTTCGTTAATTGACATTAGAACTCCTTGCATTAATATAATATCTCCTGCTCCCCAAATAAGTTTACACATTGGCGGTCTTTTTAATTCGCCGTTGATTTCCACAATATCACGAATAAATTTCGTTTCGTTTCTAACATTATTTTGAGGATATTTGCCAAAAGTAGTATCAAAAAAAAAGTCTATATCTAATGTTGAAAGGTCTTCATTAGGAACCAACTTTCCATCCTTTTCATTCCAGCCTGTCTTTGCGATTGTCAGTTGGTTGGGATTAAACAAAACTTCTTTTGATAAGCCAAATTCTCCCCGTTCTTCTTCAACTGCTATCTTCATTTTTTCTAGCGCCATTGTCCCTGTCCTCTACGTTCGTTTTCAGCAATGAATTTACGCATTAATTTACTCTCTAATTTATCAACCAAAGCATCTAAGTCCATATTATTTTTCTCTGTATTATTACTAATTTGTGGACTTTCAATAATTGTAATTGGTTTTTGTTGACTAATTGAATTATGATTAATAACTTGATTATTTTGATTTACCATGTTTTGGGATGCTCTTTCCGCTTCAGCTTTTGTTGTAGCCAAATCTTTTGCAGCCAAAGAAGGTTGATAAAAAGGCATTTTATCATTTTTATTTCCCAAGTTAATTGGCATAGTTTCTAATTTGCCATTACTGCTTATTTTCTGGGATGGGGTAGTTGGTCTAGGCTTGACTATAGGCAGTTGACTATTCCCCGTCACAAAATCATTGACTGTATCGCTAATTAATGGCTCGGAGCTATGGTAAACGAGGGGTGTTTGCTGCTCTGGAATATCTATTAACCGAGAATTAATCTCTCGCAATGGTGATGTTTGTGCTTGGTTATAAACAACTTCCGCTCCTGAGATTGCTCCCATAGCAATCTGGGAGGTTTGGGGTTTATTTTTTGATAACCCAGGTTTTAAGGCGATAGAATTACTTACGGAGTTATGATTAATGCTATCTAATTTAGTGGTAGATGCTTGCTCGGTACTAAAGTTTTTGCTAGGGGCAAATTTAGCTTGCACTAAAGGTAGTTGACCTGCTGGTGCATGATTTATGATATCTCTTACGGGTAATGTAGAATTAGAGTCAATTGATGATGTTTCCCGTGTTACTGCAACTGACCCAAAATTAAGTTTTCTAAATTGTTCTTGGTTTTTTTCTTGTTTTTTTTCTTGGTTTTCTTCTTGGTTTTTTTCTTTGTTATGTTTATGTTCTAGGGATAAACCAGGCTTTATGGTTTCCTTGTTTAATAAATTACCTTTTGTACTACTTGTACCGTCCGTAACTTCTGTCGCATTTATACCAACTACGCGATTAACTGGTGTATTAAGCGCATTTGAATTAAGCGATACAGCCTGCTTTGAATTAAAATCGCTATTGGATAGAGGCATTTTTTGACTGTTTTTTCCTGGAGCAAATTTTGCCTGTATTACCATCCTTGGTTTTTCATTTGCCTGCCTAGATGATTTTTTTGGGTTAGATGTATTAAATATTTCGTTGTTTGCATTCCTCCTTTGGTGTGCATAAACAATTGGCACTTGTCCCACATCTAAATTAGAAACTTTACACCAATTTTTTTGCACTTGGGTAAGTAAAGGTAAGCGATTCGCTAGGTTTTGCGAACGCTGGATTATTTTTCTAGCTATCTGCGTGTCAATAACACCAGGTTGAAGAACGGGACGCAACAATCGAGGAAGCAGTTGCGGTGAAATAGAATCTTCCCAAGCTTGTTTTAGAGTCATACTTTAAATTCCGTTAGCATCAAAACATAGCCTCAGAAATTAAATGGGTAATTGAACGATTAAAAATTCCCTGATGAACGAGTTCAATGCTCTCCACTGCAATTTCATCGCTGCTAGCATTTAGCTTCGGTCCAGTCCACTTTACAGGGTAAGCGTTGTGAAAATCCCACACCTTGACAGGTTCCATCATACGGTCGAACAGTATAATACTACCGTTTTTCCGTTCTATATTACCAGCACTTGCATTTTGATACCATACTGACAAGGTATCAAGAATTGTTAAGCCTTTGCTTAAAACAAGAGGTTCGTAAGAAGTTTGAGTCGGAAATTTATGAACATATCCATTTACACCACCTTCTTTATATTCCTCCAAACTAATCTGGCTTCCTAAACCTGTAACTTCGGTGAATCCACCTGTTAACAATCCATCGATTTCTACAAAAAAGTTATAAGCAGCTAAAGGGTCAATGATATCTCTTAGTGCATCATAGCCTAATCGATAATTGCTTTTAATAAGATATGTCTTTTGACTTGTTTTTCGCATAATTCTCTAGTTCTACTGTTCGTTCAATTGCTGATTAATTTGAGAAATTTGTGCTACCCAAGAAAGTCGTTCGCGATGTTCCATTGCCATGATTTGCTCGTGTTGCCAGTGAAAGTGATAAGCAATGTAAGCTACTTCTTCTAGTAGCCTATTCTCTGGGTAGCAAACTACTCCCCCAAAGGAACAGTTTCCACCTCAAACTCACCCTGACAGTGGGGACAATCGACTAAAAGACGACTATGACCATTTTGATTAATACGTTGGTAAAAATCTTGTAGGTACACTAAATCAGCTGAAAATAAATTTTCAATCATTTTAGGGTTAATATTTTGCACAGTGCCTAAATCTGTAATGACTCTTGACAAAAGAATAATTACTAAATAGCCTGGATTAGCCTGAACTCGTGGGTCGCGCAAAGGTGTAATTTCATCAAAGGCTGTAGACAATCGCATAGTACCCTCGCGATGGATATTCCCTTCTGGGTCAATGTAGCCTTGCGGTAGGATAAAGGAAAATTTTGTTTGTTTTTGTTCTAACATTTGGGACTTGAGATTTTATTAGACTTTGAATTATGCCTTAAGGGTGACTCAGATGAACGGATTTTTAACAAGTGGGCAATGCCCACCTGATAAATTAATAATGATGGGAATAGAAAATACGAGTTACTTAATTAAGACCACTTATCAACAGTTATCCCTTCGTGAGCAAACTCCAGAGTTTCAACTGCAGCATCATCAGAAACAGCATTAAAATCAGAACTAGACCAAGTTACAGGCCAGCAATTTGTCAAGTTCCAACGTATTTTCTCAACACCTGTGTCGTCAAGCAAAACTATCGAAACTTCGCGACGGTCTGCGACTCCTTTCATTAAGCTTTGTCGCCACTTCCACAGTTCATCATTGTTCGTCATACCTCTTTTAAGAGTGACATTCCCATAGCTTACTAAACCGGGTATTTTTCGCTTAGTTAAAGGGTCTGTTCCTTCTCGATATTCACCAGCTGCTTGCGTGGAGCTTAGTCCTGTAACATCTCGGAAACCAGCATGAATAATGCCATTCCATTCGACATAAAAATTATAACCACTATAAGGGTCAGGGTTGTGAAGAGGTTTAGTGCTGGGCATAGATTAATCTCAGTAAATAAAGTGGCTGTTTTTTGAAAGTTAAAAGTTAAAGCATCAAATATTCTTATTTAACTTTTAACTAATTTACTTGCACTCCGTTCTCACCGTGAATTAGACGAACAATAATAAATTCACTAGGAATGGTAGGTGCTAGACCGATTTCGGTGATTACATTTCCAATCTCTTGCGTAGAAGCTGGGTTTGTTTGAGCATCGCATTTGACATAAAAAGCTTCTTGGGGTGAATCTCCTTTGAGCGCACCTTTTAAGCGCAAAGACTCAAAATAAGCTATTAATTCCCGCTCAATCCGAATCCATAATTTGAAGTCGTTGGGTTCAAAAACTACAGCAGCTAAGTTGCGTTCTATCCACCTAAAAACATTCAAGAACAAACGCCGCACGTTAATATAATGCCAATTTGCATCTGCGCTTAAAGTGCGGGTTCCCCAAATGCGTATACCTCTTCCGGGTAAAGCACGCAAGCAGTTTACTCCCCCAATTGCATCGGTCGGATGTAGTTTTACAAGCTCTAAGTTGGAAAAGGTCTGTTTTATATCTAACGCTCCTTCTACTATATAGTTAGCAGGAGAGGAGTAAAAACCCCCATTCCGGTCGCTACGAGCATAAACTCCAGCTATATGACCGCACGCAGGAATAAAGTCAAACCCTGAGTCGTTCTCAACTTTAATCCAAGGAGCATACATCGCACCATTCTTTGAATTTAAGGCTTGTCGCTGCTTCTGGATTTGCTCTGTTGTTGAATCTTTCTCCCCATCCAGTATCGCAAACCTGTCACCAATGCGATCGCAATGCTCTAAAATTTTTTCCCTCGCAGAGGGACTAATCATGTCTGGCGAACAAACCAAGTCAATATCATCTAGGTATTCTAACGCCTTTAGTCCCTCAGACAATGCTTGCTCGGTTTCATCTTTCAGTCGCACTACATAACACAATTGACCGCCATTTTCAAAAAAACCCTTTACTGCATAATGAAGGTATTTTTTTTTACCTTGAAACGCTGGAAATTGCGTCCAAAGTTTCAGCATTTTGGGTTGGTTGTAAGGAAGTTGTGTAACATCAGCATCCGGAACGAGACCTAAAAACGCAGGAACGCCTGTCATTAACTCTGGTGCTGGTGTTGGAAAAATATCCTTAAGAACTACCCCTGGTATCGGATAATTTGCGTGCATCGCTAATCTTCTAAGAAAACAATAGTGCTATTTGTTACTTTGCTCAGACCGCTGACTAATTTTGAAGATGACAAACTCTGCGGGTTTGACAACAGCGACACCAATAATAGTTACAACTTGACCAACATCGCGAGTTTCAGGGGGGTTAGTTTCTTCATCACATTTGACAAAAAATGCTTGCTCTGGAGTACTGCCAAATAAAGCACCACTGCGCCAAACATTTAGCAAGAAAGCATTGATATTGCGGCGAATTTTTGCCCATAGTTCGGGTGAGTTAGGCTCAAATACAGCCCATTGAGTTCCTTCATCAATTGATTCGCGCAAGTAGCTAAACAAGCGACGAATGTTTATATACATAAATTCTCCATTCTTATCACCACCAAAAGTTCGAGCGCCCCAAACCTTAATACTGCCATTCAGACTGCGAATGCAGTTTATTCCATGTGGGTTGAGTCCATCTTGAAGGGCTTTGGTAACATTTGTTTTTAGTCCCATTGCCCCTAGTACAGTTTCATTGGCAGGAGCTTTATGAACGCCGCGCTGGGTGTCTACACGAGCATAAACACCTGCAATGTGACCGCTAGGAGGTACGTATATTGCTCCCTTTTTTACAGGGTCAAAAACTTGAATCCAAGGGTAATAAAGGGCTGCATAACCTGATTTACCTGGCATTGAAGCTGTGCCAGGTTCAAGTTTGCTTGTATCGCTCACTTCTTCTGTGGTATCAAAAATAGCAAAACTGTCTTGAGTAGTTTGCCCACAGTGAACATCAATCTTTAACAAAGCAGCTTTATCTGTAATGCCAGGTGCTGCAACAATTGCTATTTCATCAATTGCCTCAAATTGCGATAATGCTGTGTCTATCTCGGCAATTTCAGGTACCCACACAACATAGCAGCGCGTACCTCCATTGGTAAAGAAGCCATATACAGCATGAGCAAGCGTGTTTTGCCCTGCTACTGCGGAAAAGTCGCCAAAGTGTTTTTTAAATTCGCTAAAGTTGGTGCATAATTTGACCTCTCCAGAAAGCACAGAAGTCCCACCATAAATGTTATATCGTTTTTTATCTGCTTCAGTATTTGCATTTTCCTTAGCTTTTTCAAGTTCTTGTTTTGCGGCTTCTAATTCATTTGCAGATGTTTTAGCTTTTGCATTTGCTGTAACTTTTGCATCATCAGCAGCTTTTGCAGCGTCATCTGCATCTTTTACAGCTGTTTTTTCAGCTTCTTTAACTTTCTTTTCTGCCGCTTTTACAGCATCATCTAGAGGTTTTACAACTTCTGTAACCTTATCTGTAAATGGGATGACTCCAATAAACCCAGCAGTACTCGTGCCCACTCCCGCAATAGGAGCATTTCCTGATAGAATTTCTTCAACGTATACGCCTGGTGATAAATAGGTCGGCATTATTGTTATTCCTTGTTAATTGCTAAGTTAATTGCTAAGAGCTAGAATGTCGTTCTACAAATATTCCCAAATAGTTCAATATTAAAAAACGACTATTTAGAATTACTTGTTAAGTGGAAATCTCAGGTTTTTGTTTTACCTCGATTCAATACTACATCAAGTGTCGCTTCTTGATAACCTCGAACGAAAACTTGTATAGTACGTTATTTCTCGTCGTCCTATTCCAGCAATTGTTAGTTGGCGGCGTATTTGAACTAATATTTTCACTTCATACCAATAGATATTTGTTTATCTATCACTAATGGAATCGATTCTAAGGTTTCATCAACTACAAGCGATGCAGTTATGGTGTAATTAAAAGCGGCTTTGGGTTTTCCTCCTATTGCTTGCCAGAATTCACCAATACTGTTCAACAAAGTTGGACGTAAAGTAAGAGCTTTCATCGGAAATTCTTGATTAATCAGACTTCCTTGTAATACAGCCTGGGGAATTTCAGTATAACGAGCGAGTACTTTCATTACTTCTCCTAGTAAGAGGTGTTCTGTCCGTAAATCCGGCGTTTCGCCCCCCGCCCAAGCTGTTACAAGATAAGAACAATCTATTCTAAGTGGCGCAAGCTTTCTCGATGCTGAGTCACTAGTTCTCTGTTCTACCAAGCGCTCGCTATTACGCAATCCTAAATTCTCTCGCACATCGTAGAGAAATAGTCCAATTGCAGGTCTAGGTACGTGTCTTGCAAATTCAGTGTCAGGTGTAGCAAAACTGATATGCAGTGTTGCTGTAGCATCTGAAGTTGTTGGCGATACCAAGTTTGTTGGCAATTGGCGTTTGAGCAACTCTTCGATAGTCCTATCGATATCGTGAAGCATTGCTGGAGTTCCTGTAACTCTTAAGTTGGCAGATGTAACAAATGCTCTCTATGTATAAGATGATGAACTAGTTTAAGAATACAATTAAAACAGAGGTTTTAGACTGAAAGTTTTTTTAACTTGAAGGCAGCTAGATACTCTCTATTGTTTTTAATAATACAATCAAACGAGACTATCTTATCTGCTGGAATAAATTAAATAAAGTACCCTTATCTTTTCTTAACTTTCTTAACTTCACTATAAATTATAGATACTTTAGAATGAGCTCTAACTATTAGGCAGTGGGAAAGCCTTTAATGGTAATGCTTCTGTTTTCATCGGACAAGCTAAATTTATTTCTATTCAGGATATATTTTTTGATACTGAAATAAAAATCACCTCCCCATACGGTTTTTATCTCCGTAGGCATTATTTGATAAAGGCGAAAGAAGTAATCACACTTAACTTATCAGATATTCTCTGACGTGTAATTTTAGATTGCCATCCTTACATATAACCACTAATGAACATTAGGAAATTCGTAAAGTTTTGTTACGATAAATTTTGGTTACAGAGCAGCCCTGAATAAATTATGTAAATATTTTTACAAACCATATTAAGTTAGCATCCTGGTATGTATATTGCTACTAATGACCATTAGGAGTTTATAAAGATATGTTGTAGCAAGTCCTACAATCTGATATAAGTAATAGGAGGGCAATCTGGGTATTTTTGAGCAACGGCAAGATTTACAGCAAAGTTAAGGGGGAATATTCATAGTTATGTTAGTGATTTCTGATATTTTGGTTACTAGCAAAATCTATGAAAGTTCTAATTCCCTAGTTTATCGAGGCATTAGGAAGAAAGATAATCAACCTGTTGTTATCAAAATTTTAAACGCAGCTTACCCCACGCCAGAATTGCTTAGTCGGTATAAACAGGAATTTGATATTACCCACAACCTAGAACTGACAGGAGTTATAAAACCTTATAGCTTAGAGAAATATCAAAATACTTTAGTGATTGTCTTTGAGGACTTTGGGGGTGAGTCATTAAAAATACTAATGTCAGAGCGAAGATTTACCATAGAAGAATTTTTGAGAATTGCGATTAAAATCTCTGCCGCTTTAGGTCAAATACATGGAGCTAATATCATACATAAAGATATTAACCCTTCTAATATCGTTTTTAATAGAGCTACCCAAGAACTTAAAATCATTGATTTTGGAATTTCTAGTATTTTATCGCGAGAAAATCCCATAATTTGTAATCCTAATATTTTAGAAGGCACCCTGGCATATATATCACCAGAACAAACGGGTAGAATGAATCGAATAGTCGATTACCGTACCGATTTTTACTCACTGGGTGTAACTTTTTATGAACTATTAACCCATAAACTGCCTTTTAACGCATCGGATGCAATGGAATTAGTTTATTCTCACATTGCTAAACAACCCATTAGCCTAGAAAAATTAAATTCAGACATTCACCGAAAGCTTGCAGAAGTAGTAATAAAATTATTAGCTAAAAGTGCTGATGATAGATATAAAAGTGCTTATGGAATTCAAAAGGATTTAGAGAAAATTCTGACAAATTTAAACTCCATTATTAATTTAGATAATATCACATTAGGTGAATTTGATATTGACGGGAAATTAAATATTTCACAAAAATTATATAGTAGAGAGAAAGAAATACAAACTTTAATATCAGCCTTTAACCGCATAGCTTGTCCGGAGGAGATACCTGCGAAAGCAACAGATAAGACTCAATCCCAAATTGAAATGATACTAGTTTCTGGTTATTCTGGAATTGGTAAAACAGCTTTAGTACGGGAAATATATCCAGTAATTACCAATTCTAAAGGCTATTTTATCTCCGGGAAATTTGACCAGCTACAGCGACACATTCCATATAGTTCTCTGATTACAGCTTTACAATCTTTAATCCAGCAATTGTTAACAGAGAGTGCCGAAAAAATAGCTGAGTGGCGAGAAAAAATCTTAGCCGCGTTAGGTCAGCAAGGCAAAATTATTATTGATGTAATTCACGAATTAGAACTAATTATAGGCAAACAGCCTGATGTGTCAGAACTAGAGCCAACAGAATCGCAAAATCGTTTTAATATATTATTTCAGAATTTTATCAGCGTTTTTATACAAAATAAACAGCCTTTAGTCATTTTTTTAGATGACTTACAGTGGGTAGATTCCGCTTCATTAAAACTAATTAAACTGTTGATGACAAATACTTCTGAAGGACTATTGCTGATTGGGGCATATCGTGATAATGAAGTGAGTATCGCTCATCCCTTAATGCTGACAATAGACGAAATTAAGCAGTTCGGAACTACTATTAATCATATTTGTTTGACGCCTTTAGATTTAAATGATGTCACCCAGCTAATTGCGGATACCTTGAACTGCACAATAGACAAGGCAAAGTTACTGGGAGAATTAGTTAGCGAGAAAACGGCTGGGAATCCATTCTTTATCAATGAGTTTTTGAAATCTCTTGATACACGCAAGCTTCTCCAATTTGATTTACATAGAGGAGAATGGAATTGGGATTTAAAAAAAATTAAAGGAGCAGCAATTACAGATAATGTAGTTGAGCTAATGTCTAGCAAAATTCAAACACTTCCAGAGTCAACGCAAAAACTTTTAAAGTTAGCTGCTTGTATTGGTCATCAATTTGACTTAAATACATTGTCTATCGTGTATGAAAAATCTTTACTATCTACCGCCTCTGAACTATGGGAAGGAGTTCAGTTAGGGCTAATTATGCCAATTGGTAATGCATATAAATTATTGGCAGTCGTTGAATTTTCTGATAAATTAAAGATAATATATCAGTTTTCACATGACCGAGTACAGCAGGCAGCTTATGCGTTGATTTCTGAAGATACTAAACATTCAGTTCATTGGCAAATCGGGCAACTAATACTAAAAAACACTCCGAAGGCAACCTTAGAAGAGAAAATATTTGATATTGTTAATCAGTTAAATGCTGGTATTGGGTCAATCACAAATAGCTGCTTTTCAGATGTTGTTTTACAAGAAAAAAAAGATGAATTAGCTAATTTCAACTTGATTGCGAGTAAAAAAGCCAAGACATCAGCCGCAAATCAGCTAGCTTTCAGTTATTTACAAGTAGGAATAGGTTTGCTATCTAGGGATAGCTGGGAGAAACAGTATAATCTTAGCCTACGACTTTACGAAGAGGCTGCTGAAGTTGCTTATCTCCAAGCAAATTTTAAGCAAATGGAAGAATTTATAGATATAGTCACACAAAAAGTGACAAATATCTTAGATAAAGTAAAAGTATTTGAAGTCAAAATTCTGGCCTATATTGCTCAAAGCAGATGTGTTGAAGCTCTGGATATCGGATTGAAAACTCTGGAATTATTGGGATTTAAATTACCCAGAAAACTTCACAAATTGGATGTTTTATTTTTATTGTTGCGGTCAAAACTAATGTTAAACCGTCAACCCATTGCGAGCTTAATTGATTTGCCAGAGATGTCTCATCCACAGTATAAAGCTGCAATGCGTATTCTTAACAAAATAATATCTCCTACTTACACAGTTGCTCCAAGTTTTCTGCTACAAATTGTATTTACACAAATTAAATTATCTCTCAAGTTTGGTAATACTGCTGAATCTGCTTTTGCTTATGGCAGCTATGGATTTATTCTCTGTGGTATTGTGGGAGATGTTAAATTAGGCCACCAATTTGGTCTAGTAGCACTAGATTTATTGGAACGAATAGATGCTAAAGAAATAAAAGCTAAGACAGTATTTATAGTACATGGTCTGATTAAACATTGGCTAGAGCCAGTACAAAAAACCCTAGACTCATTACGGGAAACTTATGTACTTGGTCTATCAACTGGAGACTTAGAATATGCTGTATATTCATCTCTTTTTTACTGTTTTCAAGCATTTCTTGCTGGTAAGGAGTTGAAGCAGCTAAAATTAGAAATGGAGGGTCATTCTGAGGTCATGCTTCAGTTGGGACAAGAGAGAAGTTTGTCAATGCATAAACCATTTTATCATGCAATTGTTAATTTAATAAATGATGGAACAAATCCTCATTGTTTTATAGATGCTGCTGATGAAAAAGAGATTAAATTCATAAATCATCAAGATACCACAGAACGTGCAGCAATTTATAATACATATTTTGTGCAATTAATGCTTTGCTACCTATTTGGAGATTACACCCAGGCGATAGCAAGTGCTAAACTCGCCGAGCAGTATATAGACTCCAGCACCTCTAGTCCAGTAATTCCCAATTTTTATTTTTATGATTCTCTTGCACGTCTAGCATTAGTTATAAATAATCCTAAACTGCAATCAAAACAGTCAAAACAATTTATCCAGAAAGTACAGTCAAACCAGAAAAAAATGCGAAGATGGTCTGATTATGCCCCAGATAATTATTTGCATAAATTTTATTTAGTAGAAGCAGAACTTTTAAGAACTATAAATAATGATACTGAAGCGATAGACTACTATAATAAAGCGATTAAACTGGCGAAAAAAAATGAATATCTCCATGAAGAAGCATTAGCGCACGAATTAACTGCCAAATTTTATCTAAGTCGTGGTCATGATTCGGAAATTGTTGCCCAAGCTTATATGAGCAAAGCCTACTATTGCTATCGACAATGGGGTGCGCGGAGCAAGCTAAAAGATTTAGAGTCAAAATATCCAAATTTACTTTCTATCAAGATAGAAGAGAAAAAAATAAATATTTTTGATACAAATACTGCTAATACTGAAAGTAGTCAACTACTGGATATCACAACAGTAGTTAGAGCATCACAGGCAATTTCTGGTGAAATTATGCTAGATAAGCTCTTAGCGAATCTCCTAAAAATAGTTATGGAAAATGCAGGAGCGCAAAAGGGATATCTGATTACATCAAATAATCAAGAACTTTTTATAGAACTAGCTATCACTGCAGAACCAAATTGGCAAGTAGTACGGCAATATATCCCTGTTCAAAATAGCCAAATTGTATCCGCTTCGCTAATTAACTATGCAGTTATAACTCAAGAAATTATTGTTATAAACGATGCTCAGCATGATGAGCATTTTAGATACGATTTTTATATCAATAATCACGAAGTTAAATCTGCTCTTTGTATACCAATTATTAGTCATAATTGTTTAATTAGCATTATTTATTTAGAAAACAATTTAACTAGTGGAGCGTTTACAAAAGATAGATTAGAAATATTAAGACTACTGTCCTATCAAGCCTCTATTTCTTTAGAAAATGCACGACTTTATGAAAAATTAGAGTCATATTCACATAACCTAGAACAGGAAGTAAAAAAACGAACGGGGGAATTACAAATAAAAAACGAGCAACTGAAAAAAAGCGAGCGTCAATTTCAAAATATGGCAGAAAATGTACCAGGGGTGATTTATAGATATGTGCTACATGCTGATAGCTCAGATGAGTTTATTTATGTAAGTTCCAGTTGCCAAGAGATTTTTGAAGTCACACCCCTAGATTTTCGACAACAGACAAAAGCTATATGGGGAATGGTACATCAAGATGATTTATTATCCCTAAAAAATTCCCTTGCTAATTCTGCTAAAAATTTAACACCAATATCGTGGGAAGGACGAATAATCACATCATCAGGTAAGTTAAAGTGGATACAAAATATGTCTCGACCAGAATTACAAGTTAATGGAGATATTATTTGGGATGGTGTAGTTGTCGATATCAGCGACCGCAAACAAGCCGAGGTGGAAATTATTACAGCTTTAGTAAAAGAAAAGGAATTGGCTGAACTCAGGTCTCGGTTTATTTCCATGACATCTCATGAATTTCATACTCCCCTAAATATTATTAATACTTCTGCACAATTACTGGAACGCTATGAGTGGAGTCGAGAAGAACAATTAGAACAATTGCAAAGTATTCGTCAAGGAGTTAAACAAATGACTCAATTAATAGATGGAATATTAAATACTGCTAGAAATGATATTGCAAAATTACAGTTTAATCCAGTTAGACTAGAGTTAATAGAATTATGCCGAAATATAATTACAGAGATACAATTTGGAGCAAGTAATCTGTATGAAATTGTGTTTTCTCACGAAATAATTAATTCTGATAATCAGTCTGATAGTCAGTCTACAAATATGACTGAGTGCATTGTTTATGTAGACCTAATACTTATAAAACTAATTATAAATAATCTACTTTCCAACGCTATCAAATACTCGCCTCAAGGTAGTAAACTACAATTAAGTGTAAATCGTTTCGTAAATTGCATTATTATTGAAGTTCAAGACTACGGTATTGGTATTCCTCTGAAAGACCAGGCTCAAATATTTACACAATTTTATCGAGCTAGCAATGTCGGCTCTATTCCAGGAACTGGCTCTGGTCTAGCCATTGTTAAAAAATGTGCTGATTTACATAGTGCGACTGTCACAGTTTTTAGTAAAGTAGGGGTAGGAACTAGTTTTAAAGTCACTTTACCTTTATAAGTAAACAGCATAAATGAAAAAGAAAATTTTAGTAATCGAAGATGAAAAATTAAGTCGTAACAATTTGATAAAAATTCTCCGAGCCGAAGCATTCGAGCCTATTGGTGCTGAAAATGGTGCAACTGCTATACAGTTAGCTATAGAGCAAGAGCCTGATGTAATTATTTGCGACATCATGATGCCTGAGATGGATGGCTACGAAGTCTTAAAAGTATTGAGACAAGAGCCAAGCACGCTTATGATTCCTTTTATTTTTCTAACCGCTAAAACCGAAAGAGCGGATATGCGTCAAGGGATGAACTTAGGTGCTGATGATTATCTCACTAAGCCATTTGAAATTGATGAGTTATTAGAAGCAATTGCAACAAGATTAAAGCGACAAGAGTTACTTGAAAAACATGCACAAGTTTTAATAGAACAACTGCAACAATCACCAGATATTAACACAAATTTAGCAGATAATCTCGCCTGGGATATAGAAAAGTTGTATTCGGATTTAGCCGAAGTTAAGCAAAAGCAAAAAAATGCTCAACGACAAATGCGACTAACGCAATTGGAAAAAGCTTGTTTGTTAGAAATTTTAAGTGGACATAGTCCTAGTTTTATTGCTAGCCAACTTAATCGACAGCCAAATGGACTTGCGGTTGATTTATCTAGAGGTTTATACCGATATATTGAAGGGTTGACTGGTCAAAAGCCAAAAAATTGGAGAGATATTCCTTTGTTGCTTTCACAAAAGGGATATTTGACTAGATAATAAAAACTTTGCAAATTTAATATCAATATATGAAGTAGAAAAGCACTATTATTAAATGCGTTGACAGACTTTGTGAGTTCGCGAATTACGTGAACCCACAAAGTGAAGCAACAATGTAAAGCAGCAATTTATAAACCTGGTAAGTTTTCCGGGTCGATACCTTGAGACTGCAAGTAAGCAATTAGCCGCTCTTTTTGCTGACGTTCCTGTTCCGCACGCTGACTTTCCTGTTCCGCACGCTGACTTTCCTGTTCCGCACGCTGACTTTCCTGTTCCGCACGCTGCCGTTCCTGCTCTGCACGCTGCCGTTCCTGCTCTGCACGCTGCCGTTCCTGCTCTGTGCGCTGAGCTTCTAGCTCAACCCGTTCAACTGCCCAGGGTAATAAATTACCATCTTTGTCCCACCAACGTAACCAATAACCTGTTCGCTCTTCTTTTTTGCCTTGCCAAGTCCCTAAACACAACTCCATTGAATCAACCCAATGACGACCATTCTCATCAGGTAGCTGTAATTTGTAGCGCCCGTTTTCTAAGGTGTAAAATTCTAATAATCCTCCATTTGGGTCAAAAATTACGTAAACGGGAATCTGCAAGACTTGCTCGTAAAAAAACCATTTCCCTGGTGGGTAAGTTGGTTTTATGGAATATTCTTCACCCTGGTTATATCCTTCACCTTTAGTGTCAGACAAAAATTCCATCACAACCCCTGGAATTTCGCCTTCCAAATTAGGTGTATAGCTTTTACGGTCATCTAGAACCTCCTTTACAGCACTCACATAAACCCAGTCTGGCGCCTTAAGTGTAATTTGCTGGTTTAATGTTGCACAAAGACCAAAGTTTGAGGCTATCAGCATTTGGGGTTGAATATATCCAACAATTTCTAAACTTTCGCGCAAAGCACCAGCCAACAATGGCTGACCTGTATTTTCCACCGGGTCGTCCTCTAACTTAAAACCATCCGGCAACGCTTCCCAGGATACTACCATTCCAACTAACGATTGAGGTGTACTAAGTTGGGTTGCCATTTCTTACCCCTGTGAGTGAATTTTTCTTTATTTTATCGGCATTTTCAGATACGGGCATTAGCCCCAGAATCAGGAGCATTCCAGCACTAACCAGTTCCCGTTCTAATAATTTCGCTTCAGGAAGTGCTTTTGAATTTACGCATTTTTAATACTATTTTTAAAAGACTCTACGTTGAAGCATTGAACATCAGTACAGATGCTCATGTCAATCATGCTTCATAAAATGAATTGTGAACATATTATCTGAACAATTAGCCCTGCTTCTTGCCATCCTACAATTTCAACATCAAAAGTTATTTGAGCTATTTGACTGGTAATAATTACAAAAACTCAAAGTCAGTTACTATAGTTAAAACCAATAGAAATAATTTGTTATATTTATTGTTCGCAAAGACGTTATTATCACATTTTGAGATGAAAGTACTATAGTTAAAACCAATGGAAATGATTTATTATATCTATTTATAGCTTTGAGGCAAAATATAATGTTCCTACCTTAATTATTATAGTTATAAATAATGTAAATCATTGATTGTATCTATGGTCTGTAAAGCCTGATATATAATGTGTTTACATATTTTAATAAAATTACTCAAACAAGTAACGTTAAAATAATTACAATGGTTTCGTACCTTTTTAGCATCGTTATTGAGTTTATATAATCTGTTTACATAACCTGGATTTGATAAATGAATCTATTTGTTTTTTTATGGAAAAACACTAACTAGTCCCGTAAAAATTGATGCAAAGGATTTATCTATTCTTAACTGCGGTAAAGATTTATGAACATAATGTTACAAAGTTTAGTAATATAGGTTTATTAAACAAATAAGTATTTCTTCTTATTGACATGATGGCGGATAGATTTCCTTGGCTGACCGCGATTATCCTACTACCACTCATTGCTTCTTTGCTCATCCCCGTGCTACCCGACAAAGACGGCAAGCGCATCCGGTGGTATGCTCTGGGCGTTGGTATCGCGGATTTTGTATTAATGTGCTACGCATTTTGGAAGCATTACGATGCCAGCACTGCGACTTTTCAACTCACAGAAAAATACGCTTGGGTGCCTCAGATAGGTTTTAGCTGGTCAGTCTCGGTGGATGGTCTATCCGTCCCTCTGGTACTTCTGGCTGGATTTGTGACGACACTCGCGATGTTTGCTGCATGGCAAGTTAATGTAAAACCCCGTCTATTTTATTTCTTAATGCTTGTGCTTTATTCAGCACAGATAGGGGTATTCGTCGCTCAAGACTTGCTGATGTTTTTCATCATGTGGGAAGTCGAACTGGTTCCTGTATACCTACTTGTCTCAATTTGGGGTGGACAAAGGCGTCGTTATGCAGCCACAAAGTTCATAATATATACCGCAGCGGCTTCTATCTTTATTCTTGTTGCAGCCTTGGGAATGGCGATTTATGGCGACAATATGACTTTTGATATTGTCGAACTTGCTGGAAAAAATTACCCACTGGCTTTAGAACTGATACTTTATGCCGGATTGCTGATTGCATTTGGCGTCAAGCTGGCTGTTTTCCCTCTCCACACTTGGTTACCCGATGCACACGGTGAAGCTTCTGCTCCTGTGTCGATGGTTTTAGCTGGTGTGTTGTTAAAAATGGGTGGATATGGATTAATTCGCCTAAATTTGGAACTTCTCACTGATGCACATGTTTACTTTGCACCAGTTCTAGCTATCCTGGGCGTTGTTAATATAGTCTACGGTGCGCTTAACTCCTTTGCTCAAACTAACATGAAGCGTCGTTTGGCGTATTCATCGGTTTCCCACATGGGATTTGTTCTCTTGGGTATTGCATCCTACACCGACTTGGGAGTTAGTGGTGCAATGTTACAGATGATTTCCCACGGTTTAATTGCATCAGCACTATTTTTCCTCGCAGGTGTAACTTACGACCGTACTCACACCTTGATAATGGACAAAATGGGTGGTGTTGGTCAGGTAATGCCAACAGTCTTTGCTTTGTTCACAATTGGTGCAATGGCATCACTTGGTCTTCCCGGAATGAGTGGTTTTGCGAGCGAACTAGCTGTTTTTGTTGGGGTTACAACCAGCGATATTTATAGTTCAACTTTCTGCACGGTTACAGTTTTCTTAGCTGCTGTCGGAGTTATTCTCACCCCGATTTATCTGCTCTCGATGTTACGTCAGATATTCTACGGTTCTGGTACACCAATGTCTTGCGAAATTGGTAACGCAAGCGTGGAGAACGAAGAAGATGAAGGAGCGGTTTGTTTCGGTACTGACTGTGCTCTTCCTTCGGAAGCTGTTTATCGCGATGCTAGTCCACGTGAGGTATTTATTGCTGCTTCTTTCTTGGTATTTATTATTGGCATCGGTTTTTATCCCAAGCTCGCGACCAATATCTATGACGCGAAGGCTGTGGCAATTAATACTCAGGCTCGCCAAGCTTATACCCAATTTGCACAGATTAATAAAAGTACCTACGCTGAAGGGTTATTCTCTCCTAAAATTGCAGAGCCTGAAATAGTCCCTGTTTTGGGAGTCGTCAAATAATATTTCGCAAACAACCTAATTACCTCTTGCTGATTGACCACGATGTAGAGACCGTACATGTACGGTCTCTACATTTATGTATGTAATTAACTCAGCTACTGGTTGGATATTGGATAGCAATAACAATATAGAACTCGTTGCCCAAGTTCCTGGTGTGCCGGAACTGTGCCCGAATCAGATTTTTGTACGGTAGCATGACCATAATAAAATACTCTTAAGCTTAATTAGAGGGATGCTATGACTACTCGTTAGTTTTTTGTTAGCATGGTGAAAAATATAATTTTCTTAACAAATAAATTCGATGATTCAAGGAATTAGCCACATAACATTTATTGTCAAAGATTTGGAGATAAATAACTCTTGTCAATAGGTTAGGTAATGATTGCAGATATCAAGGTTTGTTGACAAATTTACATTATTTTTATTAAAAACATTTCCCTTTACCTACTTTTATAGCTAGTAGCATCAATCAACTACGCATCTGATTCATTAATATGAATCTCTCCAATATAATTCGTTCCTCCATCTACTGTCGTTACCCAACCTCTAGCGTTATCATAGTTATTCTGGGTAATCCTACCTTCGTCTGGTATCCTTCCTGCGTTAATTTCCCTCGCAAGTGCTTGTACTGAATTAGCAAACTCCTCGTCTTCTTCCATTTCATCTCCTAAATACGTAGCCAATTTCTCTAAATGCTCTTTCGAGCCTGATTCAACAGCTGTCAATGCTTTTACTGCTCTGGGGTTATCTTTTAATTTATCACAAATTTTTTGATGCAATTCGTCTATTTTTTCTTGTGCTGCTTCGGAGAATTTATTTACTTTTTGATTTAAGACTTTGGTAAAAGCTAAAGAAATAATTTTATTAGCAGGTATTGTCGCTTGAGTCATTGGTTGATTTGATTTATTTATAGGGGTAATATTTGGCTTTTGATAAAAAACAGGGGTTGTGTCTTCTGTGAGTTGTTCTAATTTAATAGCTATTTTACCTTCTTCAAAAGCTCTGGAGAATATATTTTGTTTACTAGATATTTTATAACCTAACCCGTCGTAGAAGCCTGTGGCAAATAAAATTGCAGCCTCATCCCCTATGGGTTGGTTCATGCCTATTGTATTATTAATATAATCTTTAATCGCATTCGCTGGTTTGGCTGAATGACAAGCGTTTAGCAGCACGCATTCTACATAATCAGCGTGTAACTGAAATAATGATGCTAAACTTTCGGCCGAGACAGGAGTGTCTTTTCCTGCGTCATTTTCTAAGAGTAAACTGCCATCAGATAAACCGTGACCGCAAAAGTGTACAATTTGAGGCTGTTCCTCTGCTATCGCACGGCGAATATCTTGAGGACGAACGGCTGTTTTGAGAACAATTTTATATGAATCGCGCTTAACTGCGCGACGAATCGCTTCTTCTATTGAGCGAATCTCTTTATCTAAACGCAATCCGTGGGGAATTGCGGTTAGAATTAAGATTGTTTTTACACGGGTGTTATTAGTCATAATAATTTTGGATTTTGGATTTTAGATTTGTGTAGGATGTTTCTCATTCTTTGTTGGTTGAAGGTTCTGTATTTACAGCAAATTTCGAGTAAATGAAGTACAGTGGGCGGGCAGGGATGCCCACCCCACAAGAGGTGTTAAATTTTTATTATGCAGTTTAGGTGTGGAACATCTTAGGAACGTGGGCGGGCAGGGATGCCCACCCCACAAGAGGTGTTAAATTTTTATTATGCAGTTTAGATGTGGAACATCTTAGTATTTTAACGCCACCAGCGAGCGATATCATTCATAGCGGTTGCGAGTTCCATTATTACATCTTTGCCGCCTAGTTGGTAAATTACTGGTGTTAGGGTGACTAGATTTCGTTGATATTCTTGGCGTTTTAATTTAGATAAGGTGGTTTTTGTGATTTCTAACCACATTTTATATATTTCATTTTTTGGTTTGTTTGATGACATTGTTTTGAGCAAAGGACTTAGAGCGATAGCGCAATATAATTCATCTTGAATTTGACTTGCTAAATCTAATGCTTCTGGTAACAAATTTTCTGGTAATTTCTTTGCTAAAAATGAGAGAGCATATGCGCGAGAATATTCTGATTGAATTTGACGTGCTAAATCTAATGCTTCTGGTAACAAATTTTCTGATGGTAATTTCTCTGCTAAAGATGAGAGAGCTTGTGCGCGATATTCTTTAGATTTAATTTGACGTGCTAAATCTAATGCTTCTGGTAACAAATTTTCTGGTAATTTCTCTGCTAAGAATGAGAGAGCTTGTGCGCGATATTCTTCAGATTTAATTTGACGTGCTAAATCTAATGCTTTTGGTAACAAGTTTTCTGGTAATTTCTCTGCTAAAGATGAGAGAGCTTTTGCGCGAGAAAATTCATCTTGAATTTGACGTGCTAAATCTAATGCTTCTGGCAACAAATTTTCTGGTAATTTCTTTGCTAAAAATGAGAGAGCATATGCGCGAGAAAATTCTGATTGAATTTGACGTGCTAAATCTAATGCTTCTGGTAACAAATTTTCTGATGGTAATTTCTCTGCTAAAGATAAGAGAACTTTTGCGCGAGAATATTCATCTTGAATTTGACGTGCTGATTCTAATGCTTCTGGTAACAAATTCTTTGATGGTAATTTCTCTGCTAAAGATGAGAGAGCTTCTGCACGAGAATATTCATTTTGAATTTGACGTGCTAAATCTAATGCTTCTGGTAACAAATGTTCTGGTAATTTTTTTGCTAAAGATGAGAGAGCTAGTGCGCGATATTCTTCATCTTGAATTTGACGCGCTAAATCTAATGCTTCTGGTAACAAGTTTTCTGGTGATTTTTCTGCTAAAGATGAGAGAGCAGATGCGCGATATTCTTCAGATTTAATTTGACGTGCTAAATCTAATGCTTTTGGTAACAAATTTTCTGGTAATTTCTCTGCTAAAGATGAGAGAGCAGATGCGCGATATTCTTCAGATTTAATTTGACGTGCTAAATCTAATGCTTCTGGTAAAAAGTTGTCTTCTGATAATTTCTCTGCTAAAAATGAGAGAGCTTCTGTGCGAGAATCTTCAGATTGAATTTGAAGTGCTAAATCTAATGCTTCTGGTAACAAATTTTCTGGTAATTTCTCTGCTAAAGATGAGAGAGCTTGTGCGCGAAAATATTCATTTTGAATTTGACGTGCTAAATCTAATGCTTCTGGTAACAAATTTTTTGGTAATTTCTTTGCTAAAAATGAGATAGCTTCTGCGCGAGAATATTCTGATTGAATTTGACGTGCTAAATCTAATGCTTCTGGTAACAAATTTTCTGATGGTAATTTCTCTGCTAAAGATGAGAGAGCTTGTGCGCGATATTCTTCAGATTTAATTTGACGTGCTAAATCTAATGCTTTTGGTAACAAGTTTTCTGGTAATTTCTCTGCTAAAGATGAGAGAGCTTGTGCGCGATATTTTTCAAATTGAATTTGACGTGCTAAGTCTAATGCTTCTGGTAATAAATTTTCTGGTAATTTCTCTGCTAAAGATGAGAGAATTTCTGCGCGAGAAAATTCATCTTGAATTTGACGTACTAAATCTAATGCTTCTGGTAATAAATTTCCTGGCAATTTATTTGCTAAAAATGAGAGAGCTTTTGCGCGAGAATATTCATCTTGAATTTGACATGCTAAATCTAATGCTTCTGGTAACAAATTTTTTGATGGTAATTTTTCTGCTAAAGATGAGAGAGCTTGTGCGCGAAAATATTCAGATTGAATTTGACGTGCTAATTCTAATGCTTGTGGTAACAAATTTTCTGGTAATTTCTCTGCTAAAGATGAGAGAATTTCTGCGCGAGAAAATTCATCTTGAATTTGACGTACTAAATCTAATGCTTCTGGTAATAAATTTCCTGGCAATTTATTTGCTAAAGATGAGAGAGCTTTTGCGCGAGAATATTCATCTTGAATTTGACATGCTAAATCTAATGCTTCTGGTAACAAATTTTCTGATGGTAATTTTTCTGCTAAAGATGAGAGAGCTTGTGCGCGAAAATATTCAGATTGAATTTGACGTGCTAATTCTAATGCTTGTGGTAACAAATTTTCTGGCAATTTCTTTGCTAAAAATGAGAGAGCTTCTGCGCGAGAATATTCATCTTTAATTTGATGTGCTAAACCTAATGCTTCTGTTAACAAATTTTCTGATGGTAATTTCTCTGCTAAAGATGAGAGAACTTTTACGCGAGAATATTTATCTTGAATTTGACGTGCTGATTCCAATGCTTGCTGTTTTAAAGTTTCTGGTAAATAGTCAGCTAGCACAATCAGTGACTCAGCTTTATCTTGAAAATCTTGTTTTTGTAAAGCATAAGCTAACCCTTGCTCTGGTTTCCAATATCCACTTTTTACCAGCGCAACTAGCAATTCTTTTGGTATATTCGCTGATAAACTATTTAAAGAAGTCATTATCAAGCCATAGCGACATTGTAAACTAATTACCTGCGATGGCTTTTTGTCGAAATCAGCTTCTGTTAATTCCCAAGCACGCACAACATCTTTTAAATAACCTGCTGTTTGTACTAATTTTTCTCGTGACTCATACCAGCCATTGTTACCGCTCGCTGATTCTTCACGTAATAACTGGTGAATTTCTTCTATTTTACCTGCTTTTTCTAAATGCCAAACTAAATATTGATGAATGTAACCGTCGTCTGGTAAAGTATGCCAATGGTTATTTTCTGTTTTCTTTTGATATTTATCTAATAATTGAGCGTGAGCGTCTGACCAGTTTATCCCTAAACCTATTAAATCACTTTCGCGTTTTGGTTGTTGAGGTGAGGTTAGTAAATTTCTGGCTAAATCGTGGAATAAATCGTGTAATCTATAAGTTATTGTACCATCAGCTAAAGTCACACCAGGTAATAACAGCGCTTGACTCTGGAAATACTGCAAAGTTTTCTTTGCGTTTCGTTCTTTCGTGTCCCAAAGTGTTGCTGTCATTTTGTGGGTGATGTTTGCGTCTTCTGGTAATACGCCCAAATTCGCGAAATATTCTCGGTCATCTGGTTTTAACCGTTTGATGCTAAGATTTAACGATGCCTGTAAACTAAGTTGTTTAAATTTTTCTTCATCATTAATATACCTTACTCCGGGGTCTTGCAGTAATTCTAAGCAAGCAATTTCTTGTTTAATATCTTCAAGTAATTCTTCCCAATTTGTACCATCTGCAATTTGTACTGCTGCTAGTTCTAATGCTAGCGGTAAATAACCAACAGATGATGCTAAAGCACGGGCTGATTTAATTTGATTTTCTTCTAATAGCTTCCCTTTTGTCTGAATTTTCTTGCTTAATAACTCTAGTGCTTGTGTCTCGCTCATTACGTCGAGGGAATAGGTGTTAGCACCAAGACAATTCCCGACTGATGCATCGCGGGTTGTTACTAGCATACAGCAGCGTACGCTACCAACTTTAAATGCCTCGACATGCTTCCATCCGTTGTTTTTATCAAACCAAGCGTCGTCAACTACTAGCAGCATTGCTTTGTCGATGAGAAGCGATCGCAAATGACCAGTAGTTGCTTCAATAGATGTAGCGCGGTAGTTATAATCTCCTAATTGTTGCACCCAACTACTCAAAAATGAGAGAACATCAGGCTCTTGACCTAAAGTAGCCCACAGTATACCATCGCTAAAACGCTTTTGAACATCTAAATCATGCGCTAAAGCTGTTGCTAAGGTTGATTTACCCACCGAACCTAAACCGTGAATAGCGCTGACAACCAAAGTTTGACTGTTAGCTAGCAAGTTTTGCTTTAATTTTCTGCTAACCTCTGGGCGGTCTACATAGTATGCTGGTAAAGGCGGTGCTTGAAATATTCTTGGTTTTTCTGGCTTAGTGCCATCTGGAGCAAATGTGCATCCTATATATACTGTACCGTCGTTAACCTCAGTTTGATAACCTCTAGCATTATCTTGGTTAATCTGAGTCTTGCTGTTATCTTCTTGATTATTATTATCCCCCTGAATCGCCTGCGTTCCACTACCAAGCGTTGAGTTATCCGCTTGTTGCTCAATTCCTGGTTTTGGTTGACCCTTGTTTTCCATTGTTTTTGACGATACTCAGGCGATTTTTAATAATCTTACATGCTAGATACGTGTAATTCCGTATAAGAATGATTGTAAATTAACGCAAGTTCGACGGTGATAAAAGCCCTAAAGTCCTAATGTATAGGGTTTCAGCATTTAGTGAGTCAATAAATGACTAAGATTTATTGGAAAATACGGAAGAAAGCATAATGATTTCCGGAATTTTCAGTACTCACTGAGTATCATAATAAATGTCTGGGCTTGGTGGTGACATGGAGCAGAAAAATCAAAATAACGCGAAAGGTTGGCAAACTCAAGTTAACAATGATGCGACAGCTAATATAGCTGAAACAATTGAAAACAAAAGCATTGTAATTGAAAAAGATGCTGTCAAGACTTCCGTGAAAACACCACTATCACTCCCGAACAAATAAAATCTGCCCGCAATTGGGAAAAAGCAGTTTACGATAGAGAATTTTGCGAAACTCTAAAATTAAACAATTGTAAGTAATTAGGAGTTAGGATAGATAACAACTAAACAACATCTTGGCGCAATCCTTACCTGGTCTTAGTTCTTTTAATAAAACTAATTATCTCCTCAATTTCTACGTTATCAAGCTGTAATTTTTTAATCAAAGGGATAGCACCGGGGGGAATTGAGCCAATACTTCGCCCTTTCCACTTTCCGTCTATTTTTTCTTCCCAGTTAAAACCCCAACGCCAATGTTTGGGATTATCTGGGTCGCGGTCGCGTTCTTACACGCGGGTAAGAAACGATAGACCCATCTTTGAGGCGTTTGTTTTCCAGGTACTTATACAGACATCCCTTGGGTTCCGCTTTTTCTTCGCAGGCTTTTCCTCTAAGAAATTTTCGGGTGTCGCTTTGCACTCTTATACTTCACTATCACCCACTAATTCTCTACCCAGTGGTAAATATCCCAACCATTTACATGAACCTATCCCACTAATAATATTTTTGCTGGAAAGCCCAAATATTTTTTAGAGATAAAAACGAAAAATTAAGCTTTCCGGGAGAATTTTACTTAAGCAAATAAGCATTTTCAGAATAGTGGGATAGGTTCATATTGCTTTCACTGTTTCTAATTCTTTATTTACCTTCTTATCGCCAACTAATTTTATCAATAATTCTAACGCTTCTAATGATGACAGCACATCAAGGGATATTTTCTCGATGTTCGCGTCAAGTTCTCGCAATCTGGTTGTTATCAAAATTTAGTTTATTTTGAATATGGGGTGTGGAATTTAAGATAAAATCACGAAGGGGTAGTTTATGTATCAGCAGTCAGAAAACAGTCAGCAGCCAAATTTAACACCAATGGATTTATTGTGCGATGAAAATTGGTTAAGACAAGCGGCTGATTTTGAGGATGAAGTTGGTGGTAATATTGGTGTTGGGTTAGGTTGGGATGCTCCGTTAGAGGAATTGACATTAAATCCCGAACAGTACGTCAGGTTAACAACATTGCGTATTTCTTTAAACCGAGAGATACGTTTGCTGTTGAATGATTGGAATTTAGGAACTATTACCAGCGATGTCACGCAAACTGTGCGCTCCTGTTTGTTAGCAAAATTTAAACAACCCACACCGTTGATACGCGAACGTTTGCTAAATGTTTTACAATTAGATGAGCTTTTTGGTGAGGAATTTATTTCTAACCGTGAAGTATTGCGAGAGTTAATCACGGTGATGCTGACTCCCTCTGATTGGGAAACTATTGCGACGGTTGTTGCTGATTCTGTGAAAATGCAAATTATGGGTTATGTATCATCAAAGATTATTTTAAATAAATGTTTGTAGCGAGCGATTAATTGAATTGCTCACAACCTCGATTACTGGTTGTTTTTTTGTTGTTTAAAAACGACAGGTAGGGGATTTGGGGTTGGTTAAGGGCTTAATTTGGTTAGTAAATAAACAATTGCTGGGGGAGTTGGACTGGTAAAGAGGGGAAGTTTTAATCGTTTATTGTTTGTTGTTGGTTGGAATTTCTCTCTTTAATAATATTTTAAGACCACCAGCGAGCGACATCATTAATGGCGGTTGCGATTTCCATTATTGCATCTTTGCCGCCTAGTTGATAGATTACTGGTGTTAAAGTCTTTATACTCGATTGAAATTCTTCGCGCTCTAGTTTCGATAAAGTGGTTTTTGTTATTTCTAACCACATATTGTATACATCTTGATTTGGTTTGTTTGATGATATGGTTTTGAGTAAAGGACTTAGAACCTTAGCGCGTTCTTTTTCGTCTTGAATTTGACGTGCTGCTTCTAATGCTTTATTGTATAGATTTTGTGATGAGAATCTCTCAGCTAAAGAAAAGAGAGTTTTAGCGCGATAATATTCATTTTGAACTTGGCTTGCTATTTCTAATGTTTCTTCGTAAAAATTTTCCGGTAATTTTTTAGCTAAAGAAGAAATAACAATAACACGATACTCTTCAAACTGAATTAAACGTGCTGTTTCTAATGCTTCATTATATAATTTTCTCGATGATGATTTCTCAGCTAAAGTAGAAAGAATATTAGCGCGATAAAATTCATCCTGAATTCGATGTGCTATTTCTAATGCTTCTTCATACAAGTTTTCTAATTGCAACTTTTCTGCTAAACATGAGAAAACATAACCACGGTAATATTCATCTTGAATTTGACGCGCTGTCTCTAACACTTCTTTATGCAAATTTTCCGGTAAACTTTTAGCTAAAGAGAAGATAACATCAGCACGATAAGACTCATTTTGAATTCGACATG
Organism: Scytonematopsis contorta HA4267-MV1; assembly: GCA_019359035.1. Classification (GTDB taxonomy): domain Bacteria; phylum Cyanobacteriota; class Cyanobacteriia; order Cyanobacteriales; family Nostocaceae; genus Scytonematopsis; species Scytonematopsis contorta. The sequence goes on from JAHHIC010000051.1 coordinate 77,222, forward strand.
CTGTTTCTAATGCTTCTTTATACAAATCTCCCGACTCTAACTTTTCCGCTAAACATGATAAAATGCAAGCACGAAAATATTCATCCTGAATTTGACGCGCTATTTCTAATGCTTCGTTGTACAAATCTATCGACTGTAATTTTTCAGCTAAAGGTAAGAGAACATTAGCACGAGAATATTCATCTCGAATTTGACGCGCTGTTGTTAATGCTCCTTTATACAAATCTTCCGACTGTAATTTTTCACCTAAAAATAAGAGAACATTAGCATGAGAATATTCATCGTGAATTTGGCGTGCTATTTCTAATGCTTCTTTATACAAATCTATCGACTGAAATTTTTCAGCTAAAGATAAGAGAACATTAATGCGATAATATTCACGTTGTATTTGACATAATGTTTCTAATATTTTATCGCATAAATTTGACGATAATTTCTCAGCTAAAGATGAAAGGACATTAGCACGATTATATTCATCGTGAATTTGAAATGCTATTTCTAATGCTTCTCTCTGCAAATTTTCTGGTAATTTTTTAGCTAAAGACGAGATAATTTTAGCACGATTTTCTTCATTTTTAATTTGGTGTGCTGCTTCTAATACTTCTCCGTATAAATTTTCTGGCAGTTTTTCAGCTAAAGACGAGATAGCTAAAGCACGAAAGTTTTCATCGTGAATTTGATGTGCTATTTCTAACGCTTTTTTATACAAATTTTCTGGTAATTTTTTAGCTAAAAACGAGAGAGCTAAAGCGCGAGATTGTTCATCATGAATTTGAAGTACTGTTTCTAATGCTTCAAAATATAAATTTGATGATGAAAACTTTATAGCTAAAAATGAGAGAATATTAGTGCGAGAAGATTCCGACTTTATTTGACGTGCTGTTTCTAATGCTTCAAAATCCAAATTGGACTCTGGTAGTTTTTCTACTAAAGATGAGAGAACTAAAGCACGACTATGTTCATTCCGAATTTGACGCGCTATTTCTAATGCTTCATTGTACAAATCTATCGACTGTAATTTTTCAGCTATAGATAAGATAACATTAGCACGAGAATATTCATCCCAAATTTGACGCGCTGTTTCTAATATTTCATTGTACAAATCTATCGACTGTAATTTTTCAGCTATAGATAAGATAACATTAGCACGAGAATACTTATCCTCAATTTGACGCGCTATTTCTAATGCTTGACAGTACAAGCTTTCTGGTAATTTTGGTATTAAAGACAAAATAAAATCACTGCGATAAGATTCAAACTTAATTTGATTTGCTATCTTTAATGCTTTCTCGCACAAGTTTTCCGGTAAATTTTTAGCTAAAGATAACAGAACCTCATCATGATGTCTTTCGTCCTTAATTTGACATGCTATGTCTAATGCTTGATTGTACAATTCTTTTGGTAATTTTGATGCGAAATCTAAGAGAAAGTCAGCACAGTGTCTTTTATCTTCATTTCTATGTATTGTTTCTAATAGTATCTGCGATGCTTGCTTTTTTAAATTCTCTGGTAAATAATCAAATAGTGCGATTAATGTGTTTACTTTATCTTGTAAAAATTGTTTTCGCAAAGCATAAGCTAACCCTTGCTCAGGTTTCCAATATTCACTTTTTACCAACGCAGCCAGCAATTTTTCTGGTATACTTGCTGATAAACTATTTAAAGAAGCAATTATCAAGCCATAGCGACATTGTAAGCTGATAACTCGTGATGGCTTTTTCTCAAAATCAGCTTCTGTTAATTCCCAAGCGCGTGCAACATCCTTTAAATAACCTGCTGTTTGTCCTAATTTCTCGCGTATTTCATGCCAAGCATTACTCCCATTACTGGATTCTTCGCGCAATAGCTGGTGAATTTCTTCTATTTTACCTGCTTTCTCCAAATGCCAAACTAAATATTGATGAATATAGCCATCATCTGGTAAAGTATGCCAATGATTATTCTCTATTAGCTGTTGATATCTATCTAGCAGTTGAGCGTGAGCATCTGACCAGTTTATCCCTAACCCAATTAAATCACCTTGACGCTTGGGTTTTTGGGGTGAGGTTAGTAAATTTCTGGCTAAATCGTGGAATAAGTCGTGTAATCTATAAGTTATTGTACCGTCAGCAAGGGGTACGCCAGGTAATAGCAAAGCTTGACTGCGTAAATACTCTAAAATATCCTCCGCATCTCTTTCGTCCATATCCCAAAGCGTCGCTGTCATTTTGTGAGTAATGCTAGCATCTTCTGGTAACACACCCAACCACACAAAACACTCTCTGTCATTTTCTCCTAACCACTTGACGCTAAGATTTAACGACGCTTGTAAACTGAGCTTTTTTAATTTCTCTTCGTCAACAACACCTCTGACACCTGAATCTTGCAATGTTTTTAACCGAGCGATTTCTTGCTTGATATCTTTAATTAAATCTTCCCATTTTTTACCATTTGCAACTTTTACTGCTGCTAATCCTAATGCTAATGGTAAATAACCAACAGCTAAAGCTAATGCTTTTGCTGACTCCTTTTCACTGTCTTCTAGTTGCTTCCCTTGTACTTTAATTTTTTTGCTCAATAACTCCAACGCTTGTTCTTCACTCATTACATCGAGGGAATAGGTGTTAGCACCAAGAAAATTCCCTACTGACGCATCGCGGGTTGTCACCAGCATACAGCAGCGTGCGCTACCAACTTTAAATGCTTCGACATGTTCCCAGCCGTTATTTTTGTCTACCCAAGCGTCGTCAACCACTAACAACATTGCTTTGTCTAAAAGAAGCGATCGCAAATGTTGAGAAGCACCATGTACGTCAGTGACGGGATAATTATAATCTCCCAAACTTCGCACCCAGCTACTTAAAAGCGAGAGTACATCAGGTTCTTGACCTAAAGTCGCCCACAGTATACCATCGCTAAAATGGTTTTGAACATCAGAGTCATGCGTTAAAGCGATTGCTAAGGTTGATTTACCCACCGAACCTAAACCGTGAATAGCGCTAACTACTAAAGTTTGACTGTTAGCTAACAATCTCTGTTTTAAATCCCCGCTAACTTCCGGACGGTCAACATAGTATTCTAGTAGAGTTAGGACTGGAAATATTCTTGGTTTTTCTGGCTTATTGCCATCTGGAGCGTTAGGCGTATAGTTGTGATTTATGATAATTTTTTCTGCGATATGAACCGTTCCACCTTCAACCTTAGTTTGCCAAGTTTTAGCATTATCTCGGCTACTTGCGGTCATGCTATTATCTTCTTGATTTTTATTCTCCTGAATCGCCTGCATTCCACTACCAAGCGACAATTTATCCGCTTGTTGCTCAATTCCTGATTTTGGCTGACTCTCGTTTTCCATTTCAACATTACTCAGGCGATTTCTGTAATTCTACATGGTAGGTGCGCGTAATTCCGTATAATGATTATAAAAAACGCAAAAATTACCAAACTCATTCGCCAGAAACAAAGATAAAGAAGTGAAACAATACGCCGATTGTTGGTGCATATTTAACGAAATACTACCTGACATGTTGCGCCTCTAAAAATTAATGTCATAATCGTAATTTAGATATAATCGCCCCTTTCCACAACCGCCAGAGAATAAATTCTCTGTCTAATAGCGAAAGTCCTCTTAAGAGGACTAGGAAAAGTTTTTGCTTTCCTAACATTAGCTTGAAATTGTTGGGTTGCGCTATCGCTTAACCCAACCTACGAAAGTTTAATTCTTGACCGTTTGGTGTATACTTCACAAAATTAAACCCGGTTATTATTACTGTGTATAGCGAGCGCGCATCTTGTACTGAAAAATACTGAAAAAATCGTAACTGTTTCCGGAATTGACCGCATCCGGTAGGTATCATATGGTTGTACTCGATTGCCGTAGTATCCTATGGAACCATTAACCGCTAGCGTCATTGTCACTTTAGCTTTTACCAAAATCTTTGAGAAAACTATCGAGAAGTTTACCGAGTCAGCGCTTTCTCAAATGGATGAGTTGCGAAAGAGGATTTGGGACAAGTTTCGCGGTAACGTTAAGGTAGAGACTGCGCTCAAAGCCACAGAAAAGGGTTCAAAGAAAGATTTAGATACCGTCGCTGCTTACCTACAAGTATTAATGCACGAAGAACCAGACTTTGCTGAGGAAATCCGTACGCTTGCTAAAGAAATTAAAGTAGGTCAGAAGCAAAATAATAGTAACATGACCCAGAATAACAGTGATAATGCCAAAGGTTGGCAAACAAAAGTTAATGCTGGAACTGCTTATATAGGAGAAGTTACCGTCCATCAATCATCATCCAATTCTTAAAGGTGTTTTGGTATGATGAATCAAGATAACAGAGATAACGCTAAAGGTTGGCAAACTAATGCTGAAAACAGTACATTGTACAATGCTGAAAACATAACTATAAATCATCAACTAAACCATCAACCCAAAAAAACCATCAAACCCGTCAAATATATTCCCCCTCAAGGAGCAAAGAATTTTATTGGACGTTCTCAAGAACTTGCTAAAATTCACTCTCTACTTTACAAACAAAAACACACCGTCGCGATATCGGCTGTCGGGGGGATGGGGGGTATTGGGAAAACAGAGTTAGCGATAAAATACGCGCATCAGTACCAAGATTATTATACTGGAGGTATTTGCTGGTTATACGCAGCTAGCGGAAATTTAGCAACAGAAATTATTCAATTTGCTCAAACTTACTTAGAATTAAAAGTACCTCAAAAAGACATTAAAGGAAATCCTCTTGGTATTAATCAACAAGTCGCTTGGTGTTGGCAAAATTGGCAACCATCAGATGGGTTAGTATTGGTAATATTCGACGATGTAGATAACAAAGAAAACTGGAGCACGCTTTTGCCAAAAAATGACCGCTTTAGGGTTTTGGCGACAACCAGATTGGAAAGCTTTGATGGTAATATCAGGAAAATAGCGCTCGATGTCTTTTCCCTCGACGAAGCTTTGGAAATATTAATCAATATGGTTGGTTCTAGGAAGGTAAATAGAGAACTAGAAACAGCCAAAGAACTATGTAAATTGTTTAATTATTTACCCCTAGGTGTGGAATTAGCTGGAAGGTATATAGATAATAAACCTCCTCATGTTACCTTAGCAGATATTTTAAAGGAGTTGAAACAGCAGCAAACACAATCAGCAAAAAATTCTCTTCAAAAAAACATAATAGAAGCACAATCCACTGTCAAAGCTGCGTTTGAGTTAAGTTGGCTTCAATTATCCGAACAAACGCAGAAAATAGCAGCGATTTTAAGTTTATTTACAGAGAATATTTTTGCATGGTCGTGGGTAGAATCTATCGCTAATTCTCTCAATTTCCATCAAGATAATGTGGGGGAAGCGTTAGAGCAACTTTATCAGCGACATTTAGTTAGTGCGATAGAAGAAGAAGATACGTATTACTATAAGCTTCATCCTTTAATTTGCGAGTTTTTGCGAGAAAAGTTAGCAGGGTTTGCAGAAGCTGATGAGTTGAAAAGAGCGTTTGTTAATCATTTTATAGCAGTAGCGAAAAAAATTCCCAAATCAGCAACCCTAGAAGATATCGCGAAGGTAAAAAATGCAGTTCCTCATTTAGCGGAAATCGCAGAGAATTTAATAGAGAACGTTAGCGATGAGGATTTATATTGGGCTTTTGTTGGCTTAAATAGATTTTACAACGCACAGGGTTTGTATGAATTAGCATTACCTTGGTCTGAGCAATTTGTATCTGTGGTAAAATCTCGCTTGGGAGAAAATCATCCCGACTATGCTCAAAGCTTAAACAATTTAGCTAATCTCTACTACGACCAAGGGAAGTATGATGAAGCAGAACCCCTTTATCGAGAAGCTTTGTCGTTAAGAAAACGCATACTCGGAGAAAATCATCCTGACTATGCTCAAAGCTTAAACAATTTAGCTAATCTCTACTACGACCAAGGGAAGTATGATGAAGCAGAACCCCTTTATCGAGAAACTTTATCGTTAAGAAAACGCATACTCGGAGAAAATCATCCTGACTATGCTCAAAGCTTAAACAATTTAGCTTCTCTCTACTACAACCAAGGGAAGTATGATGAAGCAGAACCCCTTTATCGACAAGCTTTGGAGTTATATAAACGCATACTCGGAGAAAATCATCCTGACTATGCTCAAAGCTTGAACAATTTAGCTTCTCTCTACAGAAGCCAAGGGAAGTATGATGAAGCAGAACCCCTTTATCGACAAGCTTTGGAGTTAAGAAAACGCATACTTGGAGAAAATCATCCTGACTATGCTCAAAGCTTGAACAATTTAGCTTCTCTCTACAGAAGCCAAGGGAAGTATGATGAAGCAGAACCCCTTTATCGACAAGCTTTGGAGTTAAGAAAACGCATACTTGGAGAAAATCATCCTGACTATGCTCAAAGCTTGAACAATTTAGCTTCTCTCTACAGAAGCCAAGGGAAGTATGATGAAGCAGAACCCCTTTATCGACAAGCTTTGGAGTTAAAAAAACGCATACTTGGAGAAAATCATCCCAGCTATGCTACTAGCTTAAACAATTTAGCTTTTCTCTACAGAAGCCAAGGGAAGTATGATGAAGCAGAACCCCTTTATCGACAAGCTTTGGATATCTACGAGCAACGATTAGGTTCAAATCACCCTTATACAAATAATTGTCGTCGAAATCTGGAAAATCTCCGCTCTAAAATGAACTCTAACAATTCTACACAATAACCACCAACACAAAATCTGTGGAGCGCCATTACCAACAAAATCTCATCTTTTTTCTCTTAATTTTCCCCTCTCCTTATAAACACACCCTATTTATCCCCAGGTTAATTAACCGGATGTGGTTGTCGCTAAATTTCGCTCCGCGATGAGGAGTTGCGGCGAACCTAGGTATTATTATTATCATAAACGGCTGTATACTTTGATATATAAGGCTTCAATTTTTAGCCCAATTTGCAAAATCACGAAAAATCAAGTAAGGACACAACATATTGCGTCCCTACACCCAAACGATAATGATAACGCCTACACTCGCCACGACACCTCATTAAAACTCGAAATTTACCAAGAAACCCCCAACAATCTAAAAATCACCCTCTTTGTATCCAAACCCACGACAATTTCGTCAAAAATACGGAAAAATGTAGTTATCATTTCTGGAATTTCCACCATCAAGCAAGTAGCATATACTTGTCCTCGCTTGGTATAGCATTCTATGGAACCATTAACCGCTAGCGCTATTGTCACTTTAGCTTTTACGAAAATCTTTGAGAAAACCATCGAACAATTTACCGAATCAGAGCTAGTCCCTTACTAAAAATGTGGGCTAATATGGTCAATCAAAGGCTGTAAAAGTCTATTTATAAACAAGATGATTGATACCTTACTCGCACCATCTCTACCAAATTATTATGTAGAACGTCTCGAATACAGCCGAGAGTTAAAAACTCGTCTGCTGAAAAATTCATCAGATGTAGGTGCTTTGGTAGTGACAGCTATTGATGGCTTGAGTTCAGTTGGTAAATCTACTCTAGCGATGGCTGCTTCACATGACCAAGAGGTGCAAGCTCATTTTTGTGACGGTATTTTCTGGGTAACTTTAGGTCAACAGCCTAATCTTTTATCGCTGCTTAGTGGCATTGTGCAAGCATTGGGGGACTACAACTTTAAACCCATCAGTGTGGAAGCAACTTCCAATCAACTACGTACATTGTTGTATGAGAAAGCTGTGCTGCTGGTAATAGACGATGTTTGGAACATGAAGGATGCACAAGCATTTAACGTTGGTGGAGCTAAGTGTAAAGTTTTGCTAACAACCCGCGATGCAGAAATCGCTCAAGTTCTCGGAGCCAACTCCTCATATTTTTTGGATGTGATGCAACCATCCCAAGCGATGGAACTGCTGACTAAAAAAATAGGACGCTCGATTACTGCGAAAGAATATCAGCTAGCGCAAGATTTAGCTTCGTCGGTTGGTTATTTCCCTCTTGCGCTGGAATTGGTAGCGGCTGAAGTAGCCAGTGGTACAACTTGGACTCAATTATTACAGGATTTTCAGCAAGAGGTTGCGCGATTAAAAAATCTTAACCGACCAGAAGCAGAAGAAATTACTGATGAAGCCATTTTAAAACGCTTGTGCTTAACAGCATCATTCAATTTGAGTGTCAAGCGAATGCCTAAAGAAAAGCAGGAGCTTTTTTCTTGGTTGGGGGTATTACCGAAAAATGTCACCATAACTAAGATGATGGCAGCGACTCTATGGAAAATGGATGTATATGATGCTGCTAAGACATTGGAATACTTAGAAAATAAAGCAGTTTTATCGCCTGGAGTTCCTTTGCCAGATGGGACACCAACGTACCGTTTACATGACTTATTTCATGACCTGGCATGTAATTTGTTGACTGCTCCACCAAACCCACCAGAAAATGAAGATAATCTATCGGGGTTGGGTATAACTTTAGCCTCTGCTCACGCTACTTTTTTGGAGACTTACCGAAATAAAACCTCTAAAAATCTTTGGCATACTTTGCCTAATGACGGGTATATCCATCAGCATTTAGTTTGGCATTTGGAATTGGCCCAAAAGGTAGAAGAAATTCACGAATTATTACGAGAAGATTCAGAAACAGGAGGTAACGGTTGGTACGAAGCTTGCGCGAGCTTGAAACAAACAGCCAATTTTGTAACTGATGTAGTTCGTGCTTGGGAATTGGCAGAAGACTCCTGGACTGAAACAACCTTGGCTGAAGTTATTGGGTTGCAGTGTCGCTATGCTTTAATTATTGCATCCCTTAATAGTTTAACAGTTGATTTACCAGTAGGGCTGCTGGTTGCGTTAGTTGAAAAAAATATGTGGACTCCTGAGCAAGGACTCAGTTACGCGCTACAAAACTCGAATCCATTACAGAAAGCAAACTTGCTTACACAGCTAGCCAATCATTTGGTGCCAAAGCTAAAGGAATTAGCGCTGTTGCAAGTTTTGGCTGCTATTAGGGAGATTGAGGATGAGGATTATGACGCCGATACTTGGAGTAATTTGGCTGATAAATTGACACCAGAATTATTACCCTCAGTTCTCGCTGCTGCCAGGGAGATTCAGCCTGAGTGGCGTCGCGCCCAAGTCTTAAATAGTTTGGCAGATAAATTTCCAGAATTGTTACCAGAGGCTTTGGCTGCTGCTAGGGAGATTCAGGATGAGGATGACCGCGCCGAAGCCCTAAATACTTTGGCTGATAAATTGCCAGAATTGTTACCAGAGGCTTTGGCTGCTGCCAGAGAGATTGAGGATGAGTATCATCGCGCCAAAGCCCTAAATACTTTGGCAGATAAATTACCAGCATTGTTACCAGAGACTTTCGCTGCTGCCAGGGAGATTGAGGATGAACGCGAGCGCCGCGATGTACTAAGTAGTTTGGCTAATAAATTACCACCAGAATTGTTACCAGAGGCTCTGGCTGCTGCTAGGGAGATTAAGGATGAAGAGTATCGCGCCGAAGTACTGGGAAATTTGAGTGATAAATTGCCAGAATTGTTACCAGAGGCGTTGGCTGCTGCCAGGGAGATTGAGTGTGAGGTCAGTCGCGCCCAAGCCCTAAGTAGTTTGGCTGATAAATTGCCAGAATTATTACCAGAGGCTCTAGCTGCTACCAGGGAGATTCAGAATGGGTATAATCGCGCTGATATTCTAAGTAGTTTGGCTGATAAATTGCCACCTGAATTGTTACCAGAGGCTGTGGCTGCTGCCAGGGAGATTCAGGATGAAATGTATCGCGCCGAAGCCTTAAGTACTTTGGCTGATAAATTGCCAGAATTGTTACCAGAGGCTCTCGCTGCTGCCAGGGAGATTGAGGATGAGGGGTATCGCAACGATGCTCTAAGTAGTTTAGCAAATAAATTACCACCAGAATTGTTATCAGAGGCTGTGGCTGTCAGAGAGATTAAGGATGAGAAGTATCGCGCCTATATTCTAAGTAGTTTGGCTGGTAAATTGCCGGAATTGTTACCAAATGCTGTTGCTGCTGCCAGGGAGATTCAGTTTGAGTTAAGTCGCGCCCAAGCCCTAAGTAATTTGGCAGATAAATTTCCAGAATTGTTACCAGAGGCTCTAGCTGCTGCCATAGAGATTCAGGATGAGGAGGAGCGCGCCCAAGCCTTAAAACGTTTGGCTGATAAATTGCCACCTGAATTGTTACCAGAAGCTGTGGCTGCTACTAGGGAGATTGAGTATGGGGAGTTTCGCGCCTCTATTCTGGGTAGTTTGGCTGTTCAGTTGCCAGAATTGTTACCAGAGGCTGTGGCTGCTGCTAGGGAGATTGGGTATGATGTGTTTCATTTCGAGGCTCTAAATAATCTGGCTGATAAATTCCCAGAAGTACTACCAGAGGCTCTGGCTGCTGCCAGGAAGTGTGAGGGTGAGTACTATCGCGCCCAAACCCTAATAAGTTTAACTGATAAATTGCCACCAGAATTGTTACCAGAGGCTCTGGCTGATGCCAGGGAAATTGCGGATGAGTACGATTGCGCTTCTGTTCTAATAAGTTTGGCTGATAAGTTCCCAGAATTATTACCAGAGGCGGTGGCTGCTGCCAGGGGGATTCAGGATGATTATACTCGCTCCTTAGCCCTAAGAAGTTTGGTTGATAAATTGCCAGAATTATTACCAGAGGCTCTGGCTGCTACCAGGGAGATTCAGGATGATGGGCATAATCGCGCCTATAATCTAAGTCATTTGGCTGATAAATTGCCACCAGAATTGTTACCAGAGGCTCTGGCTGCTGCCAAGGTGATTCAGGATGAAAAGTATCGCGCCAAAGCCTTAAGTAGTTTGGCTGATAAATTGTCACCAGAATTGTTACCAGAGGCTCTGGCTGCTGCGAGGGAGATTCAGGATGAAAAGTATCGTGCCTGTATTCTAAGTAATTTAGCTAATAAATTGCCAGAATTGTTACCAGAGGCTCTGGCTGCTGCTATGGAGATTCAGGATGAGAAGCATCGCGTCTATATTCTAAGTAATTTTGCTGATAAACTGCCAGAATTGTTACCAGAGGTTCTGGCTGCTGCTAGGGAGATTCAGGATGAAGAGTATCGTGCTGATGTTCTAAGTAATTTGGCTGATAAATTGCCAGAATTATTACCAGAGGCTGTGGCTGCTGCTAGGAAGATTCAGGATGAGAAGCATCGCGCCCAAGCCTTGAGTAGTTTGGTTGATAAACTTTTACAAATACAAAAAACTCAACTTTTTTGTCTCTGGGGAAAAACTCTTCACATCTTATCTGTTTACACTCGCCCAAGTTTACTTAGTGATATAAACGCATTAACTCCGATTATAGATGCTTTAGGAGGCGAACAAGCATTGAGAGATACAGCTTCTGCTATCCAAGATGTTTCACGGTGGTGGCGATAAAAGTTAGAAATCGCTCTCCGAGTAAATTTCACGTAAATTTACGAGTTACGTATAATATCCTAATTCAAAATTGTTTACAAATTGTTACGACCACGCTGTATTTCAGATAAATAGTTTTTTTATTGACCGAGTAATGTGCAGAGCGCTTCAATCCTCGATGTCAATACACGTAAATATAACGATGTCACTGGATGTTTAAGTATTTATAACTGTATAGATACATAATAAATACATCAATCAACGCAAAATTTTTCTTAAATATGAAAAAAACTGTCCAAAAGCTAAGAGCATTATTTTCATTGTTACTTCTTCAACAGCACCGTCAAATAACTTTGCACCTTCCATTAGCTAAAGTAAGACAATTACTAATATATTTCTCCCAGGAAACAATCATAGAAGAAGATAGGCATAGTATCTTCAGTATCTTCGGGCAAAGAGAAATCAAATATTTTTTCAAAATTATAAATGATGATTGTTTCCAAATTAATGGACCTGAAGGATATAAGAGAACTTGTCTTTTAACTCAAGGTAGAGTAATTAGTAATCCTAATGCAAGTAATGAAGTGGTTGTAGACCTTCAATTCCAAACTGCAAATAAACTATATATCTGTTTTACGATAGCATTTCCAATTTTATTATCAATAATATTAATCCTAAGTATATTTAATATAAAAATATTATTCTTGATAATTGTTACATGGATACCTTGTATTTGGTGTATAGCATCTATAGCTGATTTCCTAGGTGAAAGTAGTGAAATAATAAAATTATTGAGACGTAAATTTAATAATTTATCTTGAGTTGTTGAGCAAATTTTATCATTGTCTTTATTACTATATAAGCAATTATGTAACGAAATGTAAAAAACTCAAAATCTTTGCGATTGCTTCGCTTTGCTCCGTTCGCAATGATGTAGTTATAAATTTTTTCACCCACCTACTTAATTATGATTGTTAATTTACGTAGAATTGCTCAAGCTTTTACGTAAAATTTTTTTATATAAATAAAACACATAATTACTTAAAACATTTATTTGTAGTCTTTATCTAGTTTCACTAGTATTTTTATGCTATATGATGAGATATATCAAGCGACGTTGGACACAAATTGAACTCATTGTTGAGGCTGTTTTTTTAATAGCCTTATTTGGGTTTGGATTCTTTCTGGATTATGTCTTTGCTGCTTCCTTGTCGTGGCAGTTTTACTTGTTCATGGCTTTTTTAGCCTTAATCTTACTCTTGCCAGTATACTTAGAATCTCGGCGTAAACGAGAATTGTGGCTTTTCCTCGGTTTAAATATCAGTCTATTTGCTCTGCAATTTTTGCCTCTTACTCCTGTAAAACCCTTTAAAAAGTTTTATTTTGATGTTAAAAATGGTATGACGATTCAGGAGGTGCAAAGCTTATTTAAGCAGCATTTTCCCAAAGGGGGAAGATTTCGTCAGCCGGAATGGGCACTAAGGGATGAAACTCTTGCTAATGCTGAAAATCATAAACTTAACGAGATGGAGTTTATAGCTACACCTAACCAGAATCTACATTATATTCTTGACTTAACTGATGGTCGTTACAATTCGGAAATTCTGATTGTTTATTTCAAGGATGGTAAGGTGGTAGGAAGTGAGTATTGGCCAGATTGACCTCAACAATTCAAAATTCAAAATTCAAAATTCAAAATTAGGGGCTTTAACAACAAATTTAATAAAGTTTATCTTCATCAATGAATCGAGGGGCTTACACCTTAATTAATTCAATATTACTATATTTTGTTCGCGCAGTGGGGCGGAGCGCTTATTTTGAATTTTGAATTTTGAAGGTATCATATATTGATAATCGCGTAGCGTCGCACTCTATGGAGCCATTAACCAAATCAAAAGTTTTTTGAATCCTTCTGCAATCACAGATTTTCATGCAGCTTTAGGACAATTCTTAAATTATCGTTTGGGCTTGCAAATTACTGAATCTGATAGACCATTATATTTAGCTGTTACTATTGATACTTATAAAACTTTTTTCCAAGAAATTTTTGTTCAAGAAGCTGTCAAAATTTATCAGGTAAAACTCTTAGTTTATGACCCACTTAAGGAGGAAATAGTGGAATGGAAAAATTAGATAAATATCGGCTCATTGTTCGGCAATTACTAACATCTCTTGCTGCCATAGGCTACTGTGAATCAAATGCAAATGTGAAATGTCAGTTTATATGTGATACAGAAAATGACCATTATCAACTATTAGATATTGGTTGGGAAGAATATAACCGTATTTATAATTGTTTTATCCATATTGATATCAAAGATGGAAAAATTTGGATTCAAGAAAATATGACAGAAAATGATTTAGCTCATGAATTGGTTGAGATGGGTGTAAATAAAGAAGATATTATTTTAGGGTTACATCCACCATATAAACGTCCTTATACAGGTTACGGTGTAGCGTAGTGTTTAAGAAAAATAAATTTCAACTCAGCAACCAATACTAAATTAATAAAGCACGCTTGGTTGTTCGTCATAGTGAATGGGATGGGTTTATTTTGATTGTCGTTAACAACGATTGTCTATTGTAGAGAAATTAGCAGGTAATTATAAAGACGACCCCGATACCCTCCCAATGCTAAGAGTAGTCCAAGAAATAAATTATTCAATTTTGTTGTGGGATGGGCTTCCAGCCCGTCCATTGCAACCAGGGCGGGCAAGGATGCCCACCCCACAAGAGTGATTAGAGTGATTGGATATTTTTTTATTTGGAAATCTCTAAAACAACTCGCTACACAGGATGAAGATACCTGGGTGCGAAGTGCTGCTGTAGAGGAATTAGCAGGTAATTATAAAGACGACCCCGATACCCTCCCAATACTAAAACGCGCTACACAGGATGAAGATAGCGATGTGCGAAATACTGCTTTAGAGGAGTTAGCACGTAATTATAAAGATGGTGTGACACTTCGATTAATTTGAAACATAAAATAAGGCTTTTGGTGTCAGGCATCAATATCAGTATTGTGACAATCGCTCTCCCCTTATTTTTGATTATCATTGTTGGTTTAATTTATATCTGTATTTAGATGTATTGACAAAAAACACTCCTGTTTAAATTGTTACCACTGGTGTTTACCTCTTATACTAAAAATACTGTTTCGCCTGTTGAAACTATGGATTTAAAGACTGCCCCTATTTTACCTCATCATTTTCTAAATGGCGGTCCAGGTGCTGCTATGGCTGTAGCCCATAGAGGAGAAATTATCTACTCGGAAGTCTTCGGCTTTGCTGATATTGAAGCCCAAAAGCAGATTACAACTAAAAGTGCTTTCGATTTAGCATCTGTATCAAAACTCTTTACCGCAACAGCGATAGCTTTGCTATACGAACGTGGAATATTAAAATTAGATGCGCTATTGTCTGAATTTTTTCCTAAGTTTTCAATTGAGTCTACACATCGCCCCATTTTAGTACAGGATTTACTCTGGCATACTTCTGGTCTTGTAGATTACCTTGAATTAAATTCTCCAGATGCAATCTCAACTCTTACAGTTGAAAGTGTTCTCGAACAACTAGTCGAACACATCCCAAAAAGTGTACCAGGTGTCAGTTTTAACTACAGCAACACAAATTATGTTTTGCTGGCACAAATTATTGAAATCATGAGCGGAAAATCTTATGAGGAATTTGTAACCTCAGAAATTCTCAAGCCTCTCAAGCTGGAAAAGTCCTTTGTTCTTGGTTCTATACGTACTCCACCTCATCGGGTGCGGGGATACACTTACCTAGGATTAGGGAAAGCATGTTACAAAATTAACGAATTGGACACAGTTAATATTCTGGGTGATGGTAGCTTGTTTAGCACTGTCGAAGACTTAGTGCGATGGCAGCACGCATTATTCCATGGAGAAGTAGTCTCTAAAGCTACTTTAGAGCTTATGACTGCAAGAGGACTGCTTGATAATGGAAAGCAAACTGATTACGGTTTTGGGACAGGAATTGAAAATTTTGATGATGGTTACTTGTACTCTCATGGAGGAGGTTGGGCTGGAACTTCTACCCTGGTGGGGTATTTTTTGGAAAAACAGATGACATTTGTTTTTCTCTCAAATTTAGCCGGAACTCCTTGCGGTCACATTGTTCATCAGCTTCTATCTAAGTTGTTGTAAATACTAACAATAATTATTACCTCATTATCGGTATTTAATAACCTAATTTACCTGCGATAAGCTGTTGCGTATTTAATTTGTATACAGGACGCTTTAAAGATGCCCGCACTACAATAATCTTACATATTCGTCTTATACAATCTAGATGGTTAAGTTAGAAATGTATAGGGAATATGTTCAACAACTTTTAGCAAAATATGGTATCTATAAACCTTCTTACGGAGATGTAGAAGTAGAACAAATTTTTGATACTATCCGCGACCATTATCAACTCGTTCATGTAGGTTGGGAAAATAAACGACGTGTTTATGGCTGTTCAATGCACATAGATATTAAAAATGAAAAAATTTGGATACAGTGGAATGGAACAGAGGTAGATATTGCTGAAGAACTAGTAAATATGGGTGTTCCCAAAGAAGATATTGTTATAGGATTTCATTCACCTTATAAAAGACAATTTACAGATTTTGCTGTAGGTTAGTAATTATAATACCTTGAATTCTTATGGAAATTAAAAATGTTTAAATATTTATTTAAACTCAATCAAAATCACCTATAATATCACCAGATACAACCAAAATTTGTCAGTCTCAGCAATGACTGAAACAACACCCAATAATAACACACGTCGTCGCGGGCGAATATTCCCAGAAATTCAATGGAGCGCTGTTGAATCAAGCTTTTTAACAAGAACTTACCCATCGCCACATCTCGCCGCGATTCATCATTCGGTAGCTCGTTTAAACCATCAAGAAGCAGTAAAAACCGACCATCAAATAACATTATGCAGTAATTTACAATCTTTGTAAATAATCGCTTCTTGGAATAATAAATATTAAATAGTGGTTTGCAGAAACTAAGGTATTTTTATGCCTGCTTCCAATTTTCCTCGGTCGCTTCGTTAGCTGGAAATAAACACTCAATCCTAAGCTCTTGAAGAGTAATATCGTAGGGTGTACCCAACGTAGCAATAGTAGAGAAAAACTGTAAATCTTGCAGATTTCTTTTGAGGTGAATGCTCAGGAGTAATGCTTGCTGTGCTGTTCGACTTGATGCTTGCCAAATTTCAGAAACACCTGGATAACTCATGAGTTCCTTAAGCAACAACTTAGACTGCTCGTTTTCACCAAATGCTACTGCTTCTCGATGTACCCGTTGAATTAAATGTCCAGCAAATTCCTCCCAGTTGACAATAAACGGACGAAATCCCTGAGGATGAAACATAGCTCGCATCAAATTAATTCTCCCATCAATGCAAAAGTTTGCTTGTAGACTTTTTAAATCGATAAAAGCATTGAGGAGTCGAGTAGCTCCGTTGTTGGTCAGCAGCAAATTCCAATAGCGGTCTACAACAATTGCCGGATATGGTTCCTGTTGACGGAGCATAAAATCGATAGCTTTACGAATCGAGGTCATTTCCGGAGCGGATAAATCAGTTTCAGCATGAATAGGGGCAAATCCAGCCGCAGTCAACATTAAGTTTTGCTGTCTTAGGGGGATTTCCAAAACGGTAGCCAATTGTAAAACCATCTCTCTGCTGGGTTTTGCGCGTCCTGATTCAAGAAAACTAATGTGTCGCTGAGACACTTCACTGTTAACAGCTAAGTCGAGTTGGCTGTATCCTTGTTGGCTACGCCATTGTTTAAGGAGCTTTCCAAACGAGGGAGTTATAGTTGTACTGTCCGTATTTGAATGCTGCATAATTAAGACGTTCGTTCCGGGATGACTTTTGATTACCTGTGAGGTAATTGTTTTTATTATCTCCCTTTGGCACGATTAAATCATACTGACTCAGGTAAAAATTATGCTGAAATCAACCAATGTCTCGACAACAACAGTTCTAGCAGAATCTTTCAAGGCTTGGAAACTCTTTTATTTACTACTTACAATTGGTGGTTCCATTGCACCTTGGTTTTGGTTGCTTCAAGACCCAAAAGCATTATTGTCGTTACCTTTCTTCTTTCAACAGGCGTTTGCGAATAATATAACCGCTGGAATAACAAGTGATTTGCTGATTAGTGCATCAGCCTTCTTTTATTTTGCGTGGATTGAACTTAAACGCTTGGGGGTTTCTCGGTTGTGGATGCTAGCATATATCGGATTAACTTTTGGGGTGGGACTTTCTTGCTCGTTGCCATTCTTTCTATACCGTAGAGAGTGCATCCTGAAAAAAAATTAATCTTACACTTCACTGAAAGACAATTGTATTCAATTTATTGTCCCCCTTCCCGATGTTCGGAAGGGGTTAGGGGTAGGTTCTTTATATTATTTTATTTCCAGGTTGTGAATGGCTTAAAGATTACTTGGAAACTCATCCTCAGGCTAGTAAGGAACTTAATATGTGTCAAACTTACCGCTCTTTCAAAAATGTCTTCTAATTTTCCGTAATTGCCCAAAACTATACTGTATATATTATTAGAGAAGCAACTATAACTAAACTATATAACTAAAGCATGGGGACTTACCCCACCTTAACCCAGTCATCACGGCTGGGTTTTGAGTTTGTAAGGTAGGATTTTCATCATGTTTATTATAAAATTTATTTATGAATATTAAGTTTTCTTGTTACGAGCAGCGTTCGTTATATGATGCAATCGCAAAACTACCGTGCCAAATTATAAAAATTCAACTTTTCTCAGGCACAACCTTTTTTGGCAAAGGTATTGGTTGTTTTGGCTTGGGTGCTGGTGCTGGTGTTCCTGTTGATGCTGGTGCTGCTCCTCTCATTTCTTTCTTTTTAGCTTCCAAAAGTGTAGCTTTATCCTTTTTAGAAGCTTTAAGAAATTTAGGTGCATTTTCTTGAGGTTCAGCCAATAACTCGAAAAATCCAAAGACATTTCGCTGCGGTAAAAACTTCGCTTTAACTTGAACAAACGCTGGATGTCCCTGGTCACCTTCTGCTTTGGGATTAAAGCGAAACGGTCTCACGGGTGAATCTCTCCAAAACAAGGGGATATGGCTTGCTTTCATAAATTTTACTTTTTTGGCAGGTTCCGCTTGCTTAATAAATTCCAGTCTTTGGTGAGTAAAATTGCGAAACACGGATATACAAGGTGTCGGACACACAGGAATGAATTGCCACAACCCGCAAAATTTAAACTCAAAATCTTCTAACTGGGACGAAATAGCCTCTTCTTCTCTTCCTTTATCAAAACCAACTAACTGAAACGCGATTTGATGAGGTTGTTCTTTTCTAGGAAAGTGAATCACCTTTGGATAAACAAGCAGTCGTTGAGTATGCTCACCAGTTGCCTCAATTTCTTTTTTTAGAGCCTCAAATACTCTACGTTTTTTGGGGATATAAAAAAGTTGATATGTAGAGCGTCCAAACGTAATGGTACTTTTACCCTCTGTGTCTAAGTTTACCTCGCCTATTATTACCCCTACAGCTTGAAAAATCCCATCAGGATGCTCTGCGACTTCTGCCGAATCTTCAGCATCGCTTACCTCTGGTGGAATATCTGAGGAAGTCGGTGGTGTTTGTTCTTCTACCTCAGTGCCATTTGAAATTGGGTTTGTAGATGTCATGTTTTTGTTCAAGTGATATTGTAAAAATATTAATCAATACTTATAATAGCAGCTTTAATAACTTAGAGCTTTATGCAAATAGGTGTATTATTCAAACCCGCTGACCGACCTGTAGCTACATTCATTACAGTAACTGCGTTGTCTTATAAGTGGTCTTATAATATGCCTTCACCTCATGGTCAAATACTTTTCAGATTTATTTGGAACTTTTAAATAATTAGTTAGGTCATTGACGATATATGGACGATGCGTATAATATTTAGCAGATAATAGCTGATTATACTAGTTACAAATTAACTTTATATTTTTAACTTGATGAAAAACAAAAACTTTAAATCATGTAAATAAACATAAATATCCTTTTTATTTGGTGGACATTAGAGAAAACCGCTCACAAAATAGGAGAGGTGTTTTCTTTATAATAAATATTATATTGGAGGGTCGCAATGAAACTTAACCAAGTAATAGCAGTCTTACAGACAATTAAAGCTAATTCGACAAAGGCAAAAACAGCGGTTTACCATCAGATTCAAAAGAGTCCAATGTTTCAGGGAATTTCCCGCACTTACCAACCAGTAGCGGAAGATGGTTTTGTGTATCCTCCTGAAAATCAGACCTTACAATTAAAAGCTGAAGATTTACTCGGTCAATTTGAACAAGCTTGTAGCGAATTATTTAATTTGTGTGCTACGCAAGATTGGGCTAATGCTGAAGCAAAAGCGGATATAGTGGTTGATGGAAATACTATTTTGAGGGAGGTTCCTGTTTCTTATCTACTGTTCTTGGAAAAGCAACTGGTTGATATTAAAACTTTTATTTCCAGTTTACCTGTTTTAGATACTACGGAAACTTGGGTTTACGACCAGCAGCAGGAATGCTTTGCTACGGAACCAAAATTAACTACTAAAACAAAAAGGATTGTTAAGCCAGTAGTCTTATACGAAGCGACCAAAGAACATCCAGCACAAGTCAAGGAATCTTCGGAAGATGTACCCGAAGGTACTTGGAGAACAGTTAAATTTTCTGGTGCTATTTCTATTGCACGGCAAAATGAGTTGTTGCGTCGAGTAGATAAGTTAATGCAGGAAGTGATTTTTGCAAGGGAACAGGCTAATAGCTTGGAAGTGACCAAAAATAATTCTGTTTCCCGTTCTGTTTTTGGGTACCTGTTCGCTCCCTCAAATATTAGATAGAATATACTTGGAGTACAAGTTAAGTCTTAGTGTCTATAGTAAAATTTGTAGGTTCGATTCCTACCCTCCCTACTTTAGGGGAGGTGGCCAAATGGTAAAGGCGTTTCTCGACACAATTTAGTTTAATGTCTTAGTTTTAGGCTATTACTCCAAGTTCAACGTTAAACTTCACTTTCTGCATCGACCCCTGTAGATTAATGCACGCGGTACACCAGTTCAAATCTGGTTCGGCGCTTTTTATAAAAAGTTTATTTATCGTTTTGCGCCGATAGTTTAGAGGTAAAACACCACTGCTTAAAGAATAAATTTATAGGAACCGGAAATAAACTAGGCAGGAATGATGATTACAAGCTAAAAGCTGATAACTTTTGGTTACCAACCCCTGAGGCATGGATACTGCTTTAGGGGATTTTAAATAATAAGGGTGGCTAATCAGGTGGATAAGAAGTATATATTACAACTATTACACTTGGCGATTAGAAATCGCACCTACACAAGGAAAACCCACGAAGTTGGGTTTAAGAATTAAGTTAACAGAACTTTTAAAAAAGTGTTTGGTTAGTTTTACTAATTTGCCAACCATGCTTCTTTTTATTAGTACAAGTGACACCAGATTTTTTTGATACGCAAGTAAAACCTTGATTACGCCAAGTTTTACCATAGCCTAAAACTGGATATTTAGGATTAAATATAGTGTCACCGTG
Organism: Scytonematopsis contorta HA4267-MV1; assembly: GCA_019359035.1. GTDB lineage: Bacteria > Cyanobacteriota > Cyanobacteriia > Cyanobacteriales > Nostocaceae > Scytonematopsis > Scytonematopsis contorta. The sequence continues at coordinate 98,169 of JAHHIC010000051.1, forward strand.
GCAGAATCGCTCGCTTTTTCCATTCAAATCCATACCAAAAGCATTACCCCATTCTAAGTTACAGTCTTTCGGTTTTGGTGGTAACTTTGCACTATTTATTTGTATGTCGCAACGCAGCTCTTTATTTTCCTGTGCTAAACAGTAGATATTGCCTGTGGGTGTCTGAAAGCCTGCTGTGTTTTGTGCGACTACGCTTAAAGCTGTCACGAAAAGTACCAAAGCTGTGGTTGTTACAGCAATATATACGTTTTTTAATCTCATTTTCTTTGAAAAATTAATTGTATCGTGGTACTGATAAAGTACTAACTTTCCTAGATTAACTACTAATTTAAGTGATGTAAAGTTGAAAATATTACTTTTAGTCAAAGGAGTATCATCAGTATTAGCTTATAAACTTGTAATCAAATTCAATTTATTCAACTGAAATCCTTCTGTTTGGGATAGGTCACAGCACATTATTCAATCCCTTAAATGAACCCTTGATACGAGACTTCAGATTATCCATCATTCCTCCAAATCAGAAATAATTGCCTACGTGTTTTTACGATGTATGTAAAAAGTATAAATACGTATTGCTAATATATCTTTTATAGGATTTTTTATAAAAATTTAAGAAAAAGAGTTTTTTACATACGTAAAAAAACGGATGGCGCACCTATATTGTTTAGGTTATTGTTGCGATGTCAGTATAGATGACAATTTTTAGCATATGTATAGCTTAGTTGACAAGGAGAAAACAACTAGTTTCTTAGGAATGTTTTAAGAATTGACCACAAGGCATCAAATTTTAACTATTTTAAAACCTACCTAGTCGTTCGCAGCCAGGTAGGCTTTGTAAAAAGTTTGAATTTTCGAGTTATCCACGCGCACTTAGAGAAATTTTCTCTCAAAATTTGCTCAGTAGTTCGCAGCTACGATGCAAATTATTTAGTACAAATAACCCATAGGAGGGGTTTTTATGGACGAACAGTATCAAGTTAGCACACAAAATCTGAATGAGAACACCGTAATCACTGATTCTGATAGGAATTTTCATGCTCACAGTAACAATTCGATTTGGATTGCAGCAACTATTGCAGAAGATATTCATTCGCTAGCTAACAATCGTCATCAAATTGCATCCCAATGGTTTCGAGAGCGCTCTCGACAAGCTCAACTCAGTTTTAATGTTGCTGTCGGTTTGGCTGGAGCAACTACTATATTGAGTCTTACATTTGCTGTATCGGTTTGTATGAACAAAATTTCTGAAGCCACAGCAGCCGCAGGTTTGGGTTTGACATCAGGTGCAGTTAGCGCGTATTGCTTTAAATTGTCGGATGACGCAAATAAAAGACTGGATGCAGCCGCAAAAGAACTTTTAGAAGAATAGAAAACAGTTAGCGCATAAAGTTATTATTCAAATGTTAATAAAATTGGGGATGCATTTACAAACCTATTCCCAAAGTACAATATAGGGGGTGTACAGCCCTGGACACATATTAATATGGCTGATTTTAAAGAAGTTGTCCAACGCCAAACCTCATGTGATAGTAAGACAACTACATCCTCATACCCAACAGGAAGGGGTATTTATCTGAGTGACAGCAGTCGATTACAGTTATCTCCACAACTGATTAAATCAAACGGTAATATTAAACTACAAAATAATTATTTAAGGGAAAATAAATTTGGTGATACACAAGCATCACCAATAAGGTATCTTCCTTGAAATACCTATACTGCATTCTCTATTCGTAAAGCATAACGATTCTTGGACTACTTTTCTTGTAGTTCCTGACTCCAAAAGTTCTGGGACAATTTTTCTTGCTGCTATACAACCACAATCGGTTGGAACTACTCAGAAATTAATTAATAATTTCTCCTTTGTTATTGTCCAACTTTTCACGCCATTTTTGGAGTTCTTCAGGTGTTTGTCTTACCCAATCTGTTACTTCGCCAACGATTTTTAATGGTGCTTGGGAGCGATATGAGCGTGTCGGATTACCCGGAAATTTTTTGTCTGTAACATTCGGGTCATTTTCAAAATCCCCTGTCGGTTCAACGATATAAACACGTTCACGTCCATCCCCTTTTGCTAATGCAGCAGCTAGTCCCGCTCCATTAACAAGGGCTGTAAAATAAATGTGATTCATTTTGAGTTCAGATTTGTAATTAGAACTGCGCCCTGCTGTCAACAAATCGCCAACTGGCAAATTTGCTTTCGTTCCATGATAAAAAGGACCTTTGTCAGAAGGTTTATCCTTAAACGAAGTTGCTAATTCATAATTCTTTTTTGCCTTGTCAGGGTCGCTTAAGTCCTCATAGCATTTAGCAATGTTTGAATATAGATTCGTGAAAGCACTCTTAACAGTGTCGTTATTTATTTTTAATGCAAACTGCAAAGCCGTCTCGAGCCATTTTAATTTATCGGAAACATTTTTTTGATGTCGGGCTACATAATGAGCTGAAATAAATTTTTCAAAGTCGTATGTCGCTTCGTTCCAGGCTTGAAGAAATAGTTTACTTGCTTCTTCAGGTTTGCCTTTTTCTTCCATGCTTATACCTTGAAGACAAAGTTTAACAACATTGTTATTTGGGTTGAATTCCATAATTATTTTGTCTCCTAATTATCGTAATATCTATTTATTGGTAGCTAAAGTGTATCCTCATTCTAGACAATTACTAGACAGTAAGTGGTGAGTTATTAAGTATTGAAACATACAAAAACTTGGCGACGGATTCAACTATGAACACAGTCCATCAAAACTTGCCAGTTATGCTTCAATCAAGAATTTACGACCGCTTAGGGATATCAACTCGCAGATACCTCACCATTCTAAATAAAAATTTGCAATTATTTATGCTGTTTGTAGGGCGCAACTTTAACGACCTCTTCTATAAAATCAGCCAGTCTGGGTTGTATTTTCTCCAGGGTTTGCCCAATAGAGTTGATTATGTGAGCGACCTGGAGAATTTTTAGCACTACGTCTGCTCTCCTTTCAAACTGAGAACCCCAGTTTTTGTCTATGGTTTGATAAACATACATCCCTTCATTGGCTTGTTCCAATGTTCTGACACACGCGGCTCTGTATCCTCGTTCTCCCGGACGTGAGCTTTTAAGGTATAAACTACAGTATTCCAAGGGTTCCATTAAAAATCTCCGCAATAGTTTAGTTACATAAACTTGGTAAAACCATCTTTATTTACGGCTAATAATCCTATGCAAGGCATATGCGATGCTACTAATAGTTACACACAAGTGATTCTTATCGTAAACTAAAAGTAGCATATATTATGGAAACTAAGCTATACAGGAAAGAAATTATCATGTTACCCATGAGCGAGGTTTTATCTATAAAGTGGACTCCAGAACGTCGCTCCAAGCTGCGAGAAATACGCGGTCGCATACCATTGGTGGATATAGCTAGCAGACTGAACGAAGTCGGTGTTGAGATATCCAGGCAATACCTTTACAAAATAGAAACCTCAGATGACGTTAAAGGCGTATCACCGGAAATAATAGAAGGTCTAGCTATTGTACTCGGCGTAAGCGTTACAGAGCTACTTTGTCTCGATTCTAGATTAATTGTACTACCTAGGGTTGACATTTGAAACAAAAGGTAGAATTATATGAATTGTAGTGAGATTATAAAAGTGGAGTGCAACTGTAATTAAAAGTAGTTTACAAGTAATGCTTCTGTTCTACTGAGCAGAATTTTAGCAAAATAGTACAGATGGGTAAAGCCAGTATTGCTGTAGTTACATATCAGAATTGCTTCTGTAAACCGGTTTACAACGGCAAAGCCCATATTACCCGTGATTTATGTCATTCGAGTAGACCACCTAAAATCATTTGAGTACTCAGATTCAGACTGTTTGAGTATGCAGAAGATATTCGAGCGCATCTAAAAACTACGCAGTAACCCTAATTTGGAAGAAGCGGCGATTGCTAATTTAAAACACTTAGGTGAAATAAAGCGCCCTTACTTGACTCCATTTGAAGAAAAAATGTTAACTTTTCTAGAACAAGAACTGGGGGCTTAAGGTTTATTGTAACCAATAGTTTATATTTTACTGTTACATAAAGTAATGTACGAAAAGTCCTGCTCGCTTCTGATTGTTAGCAGGACTTACAAACCGTGTGTAGGTTTTTGGTCGCATCTTAGCTTGATACCTACTTACAGATTATGAAATTGTTCCAGCAGATTGAGCTAAAAAGGATTCCACAGCATCATGCTGCTGGGTAAAGGCTAGGTACTGGCGTGCCATTTCTGGTGTGAGAAATTCAATCATCAAACTGTTTTCTACCCAAAATTCCATCACATCAAAGAGAGAATCGCGATTACAACGCACGACACGCCATTGTTCACGAGAACCAATTTGTTCAATCTCAGCTTGACTTGTTGAAACCGAAATTGCAGCATGTGTTGCTGTAAATCGGGAAGGATGGGGATTGTGGACAAAATGGACGGAATCTAATTCAGTCCCAGGAAGGAGTTCACACCCTAAAGGTAAAATTTCAATCGCAGTGCCATGCTCATCGAATGCGACAACTATGTAGCTTCCTGGATGGGGTGGGAAAGGGGCTACTTGACCTTTAACAACTTCTGCTAGAACAGTTGCAACATGTTGAGGGTTTTGGGCAGAAATAGAAATGTGGTGAATCATAATAATTTACTTTACTCCTACTAGACTATGTGTAAGTTATATGCTGCTTATACCTATGTTTATGCAGCAAGCTTTTACGAAGCTGGTAAAGTTTTACAAGAAATACGAGATAAACGCTTATATCGTAGTACTCACGAGACTATGAGCATAAGTAAGTCAGCAAAAATAAATTTTGCTATATAAACAAATGTAAAATGCGTTCACTACGTTGTACGTCGCGCTAACACTAATTGCAATTTTGAATTTTGAATTTTGAATTTTGAATTGATGTGACCCTGACAAGTTTTAGGTCTAGTTACACTGACAACTTTTGGGTTTGGTCACATCATGACTTTGTGAACATACTAATTGCCGCGATACCAAACGCACCTACATCAAGACATTGCCTGTAATTATTTTGGTTGATTCCTCCAAGGGCAAAAACCCTCCGGAAGCGTTGATTCACAAGCCGAACGGAGCAAACTTAAACCAATTCCTTTTGATAAAGGATGAGTTTGTGTCTCAAAAATAGGTGAAAAAAATACATAGTCTATTCCGCACTGTTCCGCTTCTTTTATAGATTTCAACGAGTGGCATGACTTGCCAAATAACACATTACGGTCTTTCGTCTGATGAGTTTTAATTTTGTCATTCTCTCTAAAATGGAAGGCACTAACCAGAGAAGATTTATAATTAAGAGAAAATGGTAGTATGATTGGCAATTCTTTATAAGACAAATTCTCCAAAATTGTATCTACAGTTTCTTTGTTCGCATCATATAAACGCACATAGAAAGAATCAGCACCATTATTGGTAGCTATTTTTCCCCACTCTGTAACTTTTTTAGCAAGCTTTAACAAGTCTTGAGAAAGTAGCTCTTCGGCAATCACTGATGTGGAATCAAATATTGCGATTTTTTTGAAATGTTTTACTGTTAGTGTCATATAAACCCTATTTCCTGCAGCAGTAATGACTGTAGAAGCTGAAGTTATTAGCCAAGTCTTACTTATTCGAGTTGAAGTTGACAAAAACTCAACTGTACTTTAATCTCTTTTACCGTAAGTAAAAATTGATTAAAGTATGTATCGTTTTTGTCGCGTAATTCATCCCGACACTAACACGAAGTGTATAGTGTGGGGCTTCTTACTGCTTAAGCTAAAAGCTGACTGTTCGCTCTTGATAAATTCAAGCAAAGAGGTAACACAATCTTGGTGGGGGTAGTTTGTCAGAGCTTTAGCAGCCTCAACTACATCAACATCGGAACCATTACTTAGTTTTTCAATCAGATTTTTCCAATCAGGTTGAGTTTGCATTCGTTTTTACGGAAATTAAAAATATAACTCAATATTAATGAAGAGCATCCCAATTTTAAAACCACTGTCTCAAGTCAAGTAATACAATAGAATTATGTTCTGCTGGCAAATACCCCTGCTTGCCACAAACAAAAGCCACTAATTTACCAAGGTAAAAATGATTAAGCCCAACACTTTGTATCGCAAACACACTATTGAAAGAGTTGGTCACGGAAAAAAAGCCGTATTTAGGACAATTATCAATGATAAAGAGTGGTCAGCCCTTACCGAATCAGAAGTTAAAAGAACTATTGACGCTTGGATAGATGAAGGAGTAGAGCCAGAGTAAAGTTTATCAAGATAACATTATTAAGTTTTCTTACTAAAAATCCTGAAAAACCTGGTTTACCATTGCTTATGTACTGAAAATTAAATAAGATTTTTCCCAGCACAACGGGAATTGTCTAAAAGTTCGTTTAGCTTCGCAATAACTGTCCAAGGATTTCGACCTTTCAAAGGAGCAGCAATCGCAGCCTCATAGGGATTACGACCAGTTTGTTTAACTGCTTCAAGAGCTGCTTGGTTAGATAATCCTCGTGCATAGACTAACCAAGCAGCTAAAACATGTCCCGTGCGTCCACTTCCACCATAGCAGTGAACCACAACTTTCTCGCTTTTTTGGTTTGCATCTGCCAAAAACGGTAAAATTTGCTGAGTTAAAGTTTCGCTATCTGCAAGTTGAAAATCCTCAATTGGTGCCCAGCAAACCTGATTCAATCCAAAACTGTTTCGATAAGCTTCTAGTAAATCAAAATCTGAGTAAGGAGCTAGCTGAGTCTGGGAAAGCAAACAGCAAACGCGCTTAATATCTTGACCCCGCATAAATTCAATCCACTGGTTGATATTTTCGTTGCTATACCCAGGTTTTGCGGCACCGAACACAATCGATTCACTTTCTGAGGCTGCTGCAAATTTATACATTTTGTCCAAATTTGTTTGCGTTTGTGATTATCAATATTATTTTTTAACCGCTATTTTTTTGATAAACAAATTGAATAAACAAATACTGGTACTCTTTTATAAGCTGGTGTACCGCAACGTTTATCGATTTTCGCGGTAAAAATAGCGTTGACTTCCGGATAAAACATCATTGCTGCACCTTGACGAATATCTCCGAAAATAATTTCCACGTTTTCTAATTTTCCTGCATCACCTTGAACTGTTACCCGTTGATGTTCGTCAAAACCAGCTTTATCGGCATCTTGATGATTCATTAAAATACAATTCCGGTGTGGCATTCCGCGATAATAGTCACCAGGTTTATAAACAACTGTGTTGTGTTGCGAGTAACTTCTTCCTGTGCCCAAAATTAAGACAATACCTGGGGTTGATTCCGCTATCCCAAAATCTGCTTTGCTCGGTAAATTTAACTTTGGTAAAGGTGTAACAAACATTTTTGCTTTACCTGTATCTGTAGCAAATTTGGGTTGATTAAAAATACGTCCAGAAATAGTAAATTCTTCTCCTGTAATATCCATATCACCAATTTTTTCATAACCAGGAATTGTTTTTGCAATCAGTTCGCGGACGTATTTTGTATCTTGAAGTTTACGCCAATTTACTGGGTTATATCCCAAAACTCGATGAGCAATTTCAACGATTAATTTAACTTCGGAAATCAAATCACCATTTTTTAAATGAGTTGTCCCCACATCATTGAGACGGACAAAATTATTACCCGATTCGACGGTAGTTTTATGGGGATTTTCAAAGCGCGTAAATACTGGCAGAATAATAGTATTTTGCTTTGCTAAACCGTGAAAATGTCCGAGATTGGGTTTTGTTGCTACATAAAAAATGGTTTCAATTTGTCCTAAAGCGCGTTTTGCTTGGTTTAAATCGGGGTTTGCTGCGTAGAGATTTCCTCCTAAACATATTAAAGTGTCAACTTCACCCTTTTCTGCAGCAGTAATCAATGCTCGTGTATCGTAGCCAGGAATGCGACTTAAAGGACGTTGCAACAGTTTTTCCAAAGCTTGCTGAATTTCTTTTTTGAGGTTGACAGTCACACCCATCGAGCCAAATCCTTGCACGTTTGAGTGTCCGCGAATGGGCATTGTTCCTGCACCTGGTTTTCCTGCGTTTCCTGTCAATAGTGCAGTATTGGCAATACTATAAATGTTATCGACGCCGTTTTCCTGTTGTGTGACTCCCATTGCCCAAGCAAACACTACACCCGAAGATGTGCGTATCATCCTCGCTGCGGCTGTAATTTCGTCTTGGGAAATACCGCAAGTTGTGGTAATTTTTTCCCAAGAAGTGCTTTCAGCATGTTTGATTATATTTTCCCAATCTTCGGTATGGGCTTTGAGAAAATCCTGTTTAACTAAATTTTGTGCGATTAAAGATTTTTGTATCCCCACAAATAAAGCGACATCACTACCAGGGATGGGTTGAAGATATAGCGAGGAAATATCCGAACCACCCGCTAGCATAGATTTGATGGGGTACGCTGGGGATGCGAATTTAACTAAACCAACTTCTACGGTTGGGTTAATAATAATTACCTTACCACCACGTTCCCGCAGTTTAATTAACTCATTCATCAACCGGGGATGGTTTGCTGGTGCATTAGAACCAATCAACACCACACAATCGGCTTGTTTGAGATTTTCTAAACTTACCATCGAAGTCCCGGAACCAAACATCTGCTTTAACCCTACCGTCGAAGCTGCGTGACACAAGTCTGAACAATCAGCTAGGTTATTGGAACCCAATGAACGCATCATCAGTTGCAGCAAAAATGCAGCTTCGTTCGATGACCGACCAGAACTATACGAAGCTATACGCTGGGAAGATTTTCTAAATGCTGTCTCCGCAATTTGATAAACCTCATCCCAAGATATTCTTTCATAGCGCGAACTTCCCCGACGTAAAATCAAAGGATGAGTCAACCTACCTAAATTATTTGCTTCCTGGGAATTTAATTCTTGTAGTTGTTCCAAAGTATAGTTTTGCTCGAACTGTGTGGCTGGTTGTAGTTCTGATGCAATTGCTTCTACACTTTTAGCGCAACGTTGCAACACTTCACCATCTTCATTAACAAAACCACCCTTTTGGCCACCTGTCCCCCACGCACAGGAAAGACAAGCACTTTTATGAAACAATTTCTGCCAAACCTTGACACCATCAACAGATATAGTTTTATCTGCCCAGTATTTTATGACGGGCATTCCTCCACCGACATCTGGTGTTTTGTCAGCGCTCATAAGTTTACCTGGAGCAACTACTTTCTATTACTGATGGTAAACCATAGAACAGAAATCGTCAGATAGCCGTTAATTGACCTTAGCTTAAGCAGTAAGAAGCCCCGCACTATACACTTCGTGTTAGTGTCGGGATGAATTACGCGACAAAAACGATACGTACTTTAATCAATAGCTAGAAAATATTTAATTTTATCTACTAAATACTCAACATTATCTTTACTAGAACTGTAAAATTTATCAATTAATATTTTTTGTTGAGATATTAGAGTTAGCACAAGACGACTTTTTGTACCAAAAGGCTGTATACCAACTTCGATAATACTTCTTAATGGATACGTAATAATTTTATGATTTGTTATACTTTTACGCTCTATTGCAACTTTATTTAAATTTTTATCGAAAGTACAATAAACTGTGGGTAAAGTAATAGCATAAAAACCAAGTGCAATAAAAATAAAACCGATTATGAAAAATGGTACAATACTTCCAGCAATATCTTGTAAATCATCTTGTTGTTTTATTAACAATGTTTTTTGATTACTAGTAATAAATTCATTAATGTTTTTAGCTATTTGCTGATGTTGTTGTTTATCAAGGGTTGGTTTAAATAACAAATACTCTCCATTGGATGCAATAATTTTTACTTGATAATTCATGCCCTTATATTTCTTTTCAATAACCTTTGCAGCTTGAAGTTCAGATATTTTTAATGTTTCCATACGAGTCAAATAAAATCGATTTAAAGTACAGTTAATTTTGCTTTCTATAAAGCGCTCACAACTTAATTTAATACCAGTATTTTCTCCAAAGACTATTGCGAGCAAAGGTAACAAGCTGACCATGACTCCAATCATGGCAAGTTTTTTTCCTTGCTCCCAAAAGCTAACAGGTTTGTGTTGTAATACAAGGAGAGAATCAGTCTGAGTTAATATTTCCATATATGTATTTGCTTTTAATTTAGTTAGATACTAAGAAGAACGTAACCCATAAAGTATTTGCTTTTATCAGTTTGTCTGTAAGATTACATATCTGTTTTAATACATAAAATCTTGTAATGCCAAGGTGTACTGCTGAATTTATATATTTAATAGTTCCGGTCATGTCATAGGCGGAGAAATAAAAGTAGTTTTATGTAATGCAGATGGAACTTACACTTATACAGATGGAACTAAAGCCTGGAATGCATCGTCAAATCCAAAACCTTGGTGGCAAGTTAATTGGTTGCCTTTCTAACTTGTGCTAACTTAAGAGAGCCTGAGTAAATAGTTAACAAGTATGCTTCTGGATTTTATAATAATTTAAGAGAGAAAGGTTATATTTATCGTTTAGCGACTAATAATGAAGCATTTTTAAACTAACACAAAAGACAGCATATCTTAATTTACATATGTCAACTAAAAAATTAGCATCTACCCCCAAAGTATGTCAGCTTAAAATTAGTCTTTCAATTTTTGCTTAATTTGCTTAATATTTTAAATTAGTTTAGTTGTATTCGCATTAAAGACCTGATTTGGAGGTTCAATATTCTCAATCATAGTACTCCAAAAATTAGTAGATCCATTGTAATTATAATATGTATTCAACTCTTGAAAAGAATTTTTGATAGCATCAGTATTAGCAGTATTATCAATATTTTTAGCAGATAAGGGCATTATTTGCTCGGAAGATGTAGATGCTTTTTGACGATTTCCAAGATAGTTATCATAATTTTCATCTCCTTTTTCATCATAATATAATCCATATCGTGTACCGTCTGTACCATAATATTCATATGTGTAATACACGCTATTATTACCAATTAATGCTTTCCGAAAAGGGTCAACAGCAGGAAAAACTGTCCCATCTTCAAGGTTTACATTTACACCTTTATCTCCTTTTACATCCCAATAACTTACAGTTTGAATAGGTTTTTCATTAAGGAAAATAGCCTTATCTTTTTCATTTAAAGCAACAGAATAACCTCCTTTTGTTGTAGGAATTACTAGGTATTCACTATAAGCATTTACAACCTTAGCAAATTCTGAAGACAGGGTTATATTAGCTTTATTATCCAAATTATAAAAAGCATCAAATGGAGTACCTGGTATTTCCTTTGCTACGAATTCAGAAAAATCTACTAATGAATTAGTAACAAATGTTTTACCACCAGTTGCTTCATAAAGTTGCCCTGCTGCATATTGTGTACCTACAGTTGCTACTACAGCTACTACAGTAGGTGCTCCAAAATAAAGTGCAGCAGCTCCTGCGGCTGCAGTTGCTATAGAGGTGACTATATCACTAACTATTGTTTGACCGAAAGCAATAATTCTAGCTTGATATTTTGTATATCCTTCCTCTTGTAATTCTCGAATTTCTATTGGCAAAGTAATAATCTTATCAAGCCCATAAAACTTTATGGATGTATATTTTTGATATTCTTGGGGTGCATCAGCCTTTTTGAGCAAATCTTCAAAAGTTTCTTCCATACTAGAAAGTGTTATCTCTAGCAAATCTTTAATCTTATTATTAGATTTTTGAGGATTTATAGTTATATTTTGTAAATCTTTTTGTTGTGCTTTATTATATTTTTTCTCTAGAGTATTGTAAACAATTACAAAAGAATTATCTGACATTTTTGTAGATTCCTATTCAATATTTACAAAATAACTTTAGCTAAAAAAGCTGGTTAGATTATACCTTTTAGGATATAAAAAATCGTAAAAATGTTTAATAAACTTCATGTATTAGTACTTGCATTATTCTTTTTAAAAGCAAAAATAATAAAGCTTATTCAGCGAAAACTTTTGCTTGTTATGCTTTGTTGTAATACTTAGGTATTAGTTTTAGAAAGACTAGCAAATTAACTAAAAAGATTAAACTACTGATTGAAGAAAGGAAAAATTAATGCTTACCAAAAATCTTACCATTAAGAATATAGTGATTATAGCGCTCACTAAACCTGTAACAATATCTAGGATTATTGAACTCCACTTCTTTCGCAGTCTAAAATTTTGATACGTTTCTAGTATTCTCAAATATTGAAATTTGTTAAATTTCAACTTTAGCTAATTTTTTATTTTTTGTTTGAGGTATGACTGAATTTAAGTAACTAGTGAAAATACAAATTCATCAATGACTTAGTACTTTAGCTGTTATGCTCTGGTGATTGTTGCACAGTCATCCAAAGTAGCCATAGTGATATCGCTAAACCAACTGCACCACTAATCAGAAATTCATAAAATGCCAGAATATGATAGGTATAACTCAAGGTATAGACCCCAAGGCTGAGCGGCAATAATAATAACAGTCCAGTCCAACTTCCAGGTCGGAGTTTTTGATTTTTCCAACTCAACCCCAGATGGTCTAGCAAGGAATGAGTTAGTCCAATTGCAGGTAAAAGACCCCCCACGATTGGCCATTGCCAGCCAGCCAAAGCAACACCGATAGAAAAGATAAAAATGGGCAAATTATCTAAGAAAAGCACACGGTCAAAAACGACTGACTGCCAGTCTGGTTTAACTTTTTGATATGCAGGAATCCAGGCTTCGGCAATTGTATGAACAATCAGCCCTACCGCTAACAGCAAAATTGAGATATTAAATATGAAGTGTTGACTATCAAGCATTTGTTAGTTCCTCCACAGTAAAGAGCAAAACTGATAAATCCTGTGGTCTAACTATTTATTGTACTGAACGCTTCCATATAATTACCGTATTTCCTCAATTAACAAACTGCCAAATTGGCATTATAGAAGCTGAAAGCTAGCGCTAATCTAGCATTGTTGTATCGGAACAGTTGTTTATGTACGTCGGGGTCACACAATTAGCAGAAAAACTGAAAGTATCTTCCACAAGAGTCAGAACGCTTCTGAGACAGGGAAGAATCACAGGTGCTTTTAAAATAGGGAAAATTTGGGTAATACCGTTGGTTGAAGGTATGCCACAAGCAACAAAAGGCTCTAGAGGTCCAACACTTTCCTGGAAAACACGTCGTATCAATGCGGTGACTAACATTCATGTCAACCAACATATCATTCGTAGCAATAATAAAACGGGCGATCGCAATCCTGTGATTACGGTGAAACGACACGATAGCAATACTTACGGTCACGAGGTGGTCATAAATGGCCCTTGTCGAATAGTTTACGAGCCAGATACAGGTTTACCCGCTTGTAATTCCGCAAAAGTTTGGATTGAGACTTTTTCGCAGGTCGAAGTTATTTGTAAAGAATTCTGCAACATGGTTGGAGATAAAAGCGTTTTTTGTGGCGTTGGATAAATTAAATTTTTCAGCTATATAATTCGGTTTGAGCAGAAGCTTTGACTATAGCGCTATAGGTCAGGATGATTATAATTGAAACTATATATAATGAGGTTAAGTTTCTTATGGCTCCACCTACAGAAATTCGCAAAAGAGCTATTACGCTGTTGGAACAATTACCGGGAGAATCATTATTAAAGGCAGTTGAATTTTTGGAAGCCCTTTCTCACGAAGCTTTGCAGGTGTCAGAAACGCCAAAACCAGAATTGGTAAGCGAAGCCGCTTTGCTTAAAATTATTCAAAACCGTCTGCCTTCTGAAGAACAATATAGATTAACTTACTTGCGCCAACAAAATGAAGCCGGAAAAATCACAGAAGTAGAGCATCAAGAGTTACTGATGTACGTTGAACGTATTGAGCAACAAGATGCAGAACGCGCAGAAGCATTAATAAAACTTGCTCACCTTCGCAAAGTTGATTTAAAGGTGCTGATTAACGAGTTTTTACCTACACACACTAACGCAGCATAATGTCAGAACGAACCACAGAACCAATGAGGCGTATTGTTGCTATTCGTGCGCGTGGTTACTGCGAGTATTGTCGCTGTTCCGAACAATTTGCAACTGAGGGCTTCACAGTTGAACATATAAAACCTCGACAAGCAGGTGGTGAAACAATTTTAGAGAATCTTGCTTGGAGTTGCGTTGGCTGTAATAGTTATAAACATGCCAAAGTACAAGGAACCGACCCAGTAACGGGAGAAAAAATAGCACTATATAATCCTCGACGACAGCCTTGGAGTGAACATTTTGAGTGGAGTGATGATTTTACAAGGGTGTTAGGTAAAACGCCTTATGGTCGAGCAACAGTTGAAGCTTTGCATTTGAATCGCTTTGGTGTTGTGAATCTGCGCCGTTTGTTGTTTGCTGCGAATCTACATCCACCAGAAAAGTTAGAAGATAATGAATTATAAACTCTACTCACGATAATAAGCACTAGAACAATAACCGCTCCACACAGGCAGCTACCTTGGGCAACATTAGCATTGGACATATTTTTCTCCCTTGGGTTTAAAGCATAAACATCTATTATATCGGTGCGGAGAGTACCAATTAATCTGGGGTCAGCTTGTTCTTAATCCAGAAGAATTAATATATCAAACGTTTTTTGTTACAATTGATATCTGTGAAACTAAGTGGTAACGTGAATAAAAATCTTGGTATTTTAGCAAGCGGTATTTTACTAGAAAATAATGAAGTCATTAAAGTTTTATAAGTTTAGCTTTTGGTTAATCGCTTTTGCGCTTTGGGGATGGATGGCTCCTTCATCAAAAGCGGCAATGCTAGTGACCAGCATTAAAAATGATAGTATCCTCCGTTACAACGATACAACAGGAGAATTTATTGATACTTTTATCCCAAGTGGTGCTAATGGCTTAGACGGTCCAGCAGGTATGAAGATTGGACCAGATGGGCTACTTTACGTTATCAGCATTGTCAATGATAACATCTTACGTTATAACCCTCAGACAGGAGCATTTATTGATACTTTTGTTAGCGACAAAACACTTGATTTTGCAGAAGATTTGACTTTCGATCCAGATGGGAATTTTTACCTTTCAAGTTCGAGTACTCAACAAAGTAGAAATAAGGTTGTACGCTATGACGGTAAAACTGGTAATTTTATAGATAACTTTGTGACACCTGGTAGTGGTGGAATATTTGGACCAGTTGGTATTGACTTTGGAAGGGATGGAAATTTGTATGTAGGTAGTGTTTTTAAGGGTGAGATTTTACGCTATAACGGTAAGACAGGGGCATTTATTGATACTTTTATAAAAGGTAATCCTGGTGATAGATTTGCCGACTTTACTTTCGCTCCTGATGGTAATCTCTACATTGCTAATCCTGGTACTGATAGTGTTTCTCGATATAATAGCGTTACAGGACGATTTATTGATACCTTTGTTAAAAGCGGTAGCGGGGGGCTTGACCGTCCTGTAGAAGCAGTCTTCGGGCTGGATGGCAATTTATACGTTAATAGTTTTGAAACTGATAGTATTCTTCGTTACGACGCTAAGACAGGAAATTTTATTGATGCTTTTGTAACTACTGGTCGTGGTGGTTTAGATGGTCCTACTTCAATTGTATTTGTTAAAGATATTCCAGAACCTAGCAGCAGTCTTGCAATCTCAATTTCTGCTTTAATTGGTCTATTCAAACTCCGTAAGCGAAAAAAAGCGAACTAATTTTTTGACATGTTTAACTCAACATCAATTATCATCTCCGGAAAATAATGTAGAGACGCGATTAATCGCGTCTCTACATTACTGGAAGCCTTTTATATGGTAAATTCTTCCAGAAGCACCGCTCCTTCATAGCTAATTTCAACTTGAAATTCCCCACCTATTTTTTCGCTAAATTCCAGTTGGATAGCATTATCAGTCTCTCTGGTACATACCTCTCGACTAATTGACTCAGATGTATTTGGGTTAAGAGTGACTTTTAATTTGAGGTCAGGGGGTAAAATTTTCTCTTCATAGGGAAGAACTTGCACAAGCACCACTCTTTCTTGATTTTCTTTGTCTTTGAGGTTAACAGTCAAAGCTAAACATTTGTTTTGTAGCAGTATGCCAAAATCAAATAATTTAGTCTGGGAGAAAGGGAAATCTTTTAATTCTTTCCGACTTCTGACACAACCCCAAGCTAAGTTATTGGGAATAGTATCCCAAACAGATTTAGTCGATTTCCAACCTTCTTCGATTACTCCATCACACCATTTATCTAAATTTACCAAAGCTCGACCTAATTTAGTCTTAGTTTTGTTGATATTTCCAGAAACTTTTTCTATTAAACTGTTTTTATTTTCCGCAACTACTGGTAATTTAATTGCGGATGGTTCTAGGAAAGATATATACTGCAAGAGATTATTTAGTTCCCCATCAAACAAAGATAAATTAAGTTGATAATTTCCATCTGTTTGCAGTGCAATATATCTCATTTGAGAATACTTTGACAATAAATCGTAACGCAAAAATCCGTGAATATTTAATTGCTCTTCTTCTTCCAAAACCTCAACTAAAACATAAAAATGTGCTGCGGTATTATTAGAAGTAATCAGTTGTGCTGGAATACTGACAAAATTCTCTACCAAATTATCAAGCACGATTAAACATAGGCGATATTCACCTATGCTGAGAAAACAAATGTTTTCAAATGTAGCATCTCCGATATCTTTATTTATTATTGTACCTGGTCGTCTTTCTCGCAGCCATTTTTCAAAACCATGTAGCGCAAGCGTGTTTAGATATGTTAACCATTGGTTTGTTTGGGTTATAGTTTGGCTATTCATAAATTTCGCCTCATCTAAAGTTTCTGGTTCTAGCCACACAATTTTTGGTGATAATTTACTGGAATTATATGTAGAGTCTAAATCGTTTGCTAAATTACTCATATATTCTCCTATTATTATGTGTATTTACTTTGAATTATTATATTGGCTCCCTAGTTTTATTATAATCTTCAGATGACTTTATGCAACAACTAAGCTCTGAAAAGATGCACGAATTAAATTAGCTAGCAAACTATTTTTCATTTGTTTTTTACCTAAGATTAACTCTGATTTTGCCAAATCAAATGTTTGTTTACAAGCAAACTCTCTAATTGAAACAGAAATATTCTTTAAATATTCAGGGTCATGAGAGATAGCTTCAACTCGCTGTTTGTCTAATGATTGTAGAAGTTTTTGCGAAAATCTCTCCTCCGTTTGCGATTGAATGATATCTATAAAATTTTCAATCTCAAAAATGCGTCTAGCTTTAGACCAATTAACTCCCCACTGTTGACCAATTTCACTCATGGACATATTTTCTTGATAATAAAGTCGTAAACCTTCGGGAAAGTTTGTCGCAAAGTCTCTGTACCCTCGACTTTTTTGTAAAGTTTCGACCCGCTGGTGAATTACTTCGGGTATTATTTCTTTTAATACTTCTTCAAACATGCTTTTGCATAATTCTCCTAGCTTTTCCGATTCCAGTTC
Source organism: Scytonematopsis contorta HA4267-MV1 (assembly GCA_019359035.1). GTDB lineage: Bacteria > Cyanobacteriota > Cyanobacteriia > Cyanobacteriales > Nostocaceae > Scytonematopsis > Scytonematopsis contorta. The sequence goes on from JAHHIC010000051.1 coordinate 115,633, forward strand.
TTCTAAATTACGGTCTGTATAATACGGTAATTCTGGATTGGGTTGGTAATTGTTAGTTGAATTATCGTAAACTTCTGTGGGTACTGTTTTTGGACTACCTGTTTTTCTGTAAAGCCAATCTTCTCGTAAAATTTCAGCTATGCGGTGGAAATGGGATACTAGTTGTTTGGGGTCAAGAGTAATATTTTTTTGCTGCAAAAGTCCCAACATTTGTGATAACTGGTTTGCTGTTGGTTCCGTACAGCGTCCTTTGATTTGGGATTGCAGTCTATCCCGTTGGTAAACTTTTTGAAAGGCATTGATGATTTCTCTATCACCTTGCAAAAGTAGCGCATCCATTTTAACAGGGATAGATTTACATAATAACGCCCAATCGGTAGGTGTTCCTAACCCAAAACTCCATAAAAAAGACCTGATATCATCATTATGGTTGGTAAGTCTTGTCACCCAGTTGTCCAAACTTTCGTTATTCCCTGGTTGTCTGTTGAATTTCCGCAAGATTTCGACGCTGAAAAATCTTCCTACTGTTGCTCCTTCTTTCACTATGGGTCTTGTTGTACCGTCTTTTTCTAAAACAAGTTGGGTTTTTCTTTCGCTATCCAAAATCACCAGCGTTCTACCATCGTCGTTTAAAACAAAGGGTAGTAAATCTGTATGGCTAAAAAGATTTTCTCCGGAAATTTTGTAAGTCTGGGGAATGGTTTTGCAAGCAATTAAGATTCTCTCTGATATATAACACCGCAAACACAGCAGCGCTATGGCTTTTTGGTAAGCATCGTTGTGGGAATCGAAGATTGCTAGCAACTCGGTGTGAATGTGTTTGTTTTCTTCTGAGGTCAGTGTAGATTTGTTAGCTAGGTGGGGGAAGTGTTGTTTAAAAAATTCTTCTCCTTGAGCGATAATTTTTTGGTTTGTGGCTGGTCTATCTCCTCCTGTAGGTAGATGTATTTTCCAGTAGTTTGAGGGGTGAATCATGTTTGTTTTTTCCTCTTGCCTGATATGACTGGATGCTGATGTTGCAGCCAATGAGTGGGAGGCTTTATTTTATTGCTTTCCGAGAGGCTGCGTTGATATATAGGTTAGGTTTTTTAGAGCTATACAGTTTTGGGAAGAGACCGAGAAATAAAATATCCCATCATGTGGTAGCGCGTTCGCGAAGCGGCACCCTGCACGAACGTATTACAAAAAATAATGGAATATTGTTTATTTGAAATTAGCTAATAAAACGGCTTAATTTTTACACAACAGTCTATCTTTGTCAGTGACATTTGACCTATCAATTTCCTTCAAATTATGTAAATCTCTTTGCAGTTGGTCGCATCCGCGCTTTAATAAATCATCTAAATCAAAATTCCAAACAATGTACGTGCCATCATTTGAGGGAGAAACAATTGTTTTACCGTCTGATGAAAAACTGACGCTATTTATTGAATCTGAAACTTTGCCCAGGGTTATAATTTCCCTTCCTGTTGCAGCGTCCCACAATTTTATATTATTCAGGCTCTGCTTTTCACCTATGGTATTTTTAGTACTATCAGACGCTGAGACAATAATTTTACCATCAGGCGAAAAATTTACGCTATTAACTTTAGCTTCATGTTTTTTAGGAGTAGCAAATAATATCTTATTACTGTTAACGTCCAAAATTTTTACTACTCTGTCATTAGTCGCAAAAGCAAGAGTTTTACCGTCAGGTGAAAAGCTGACACTATTAATTGCGGGAGGTTTGTTTTCGTTCGTGTTAAAAGGTTCAAAAGAGTCAAGGATGTCTGACAAGTCGTCAATAGCGTCTGTATTTGTTTGCCTTGTTGCTTCTTCTTTGTGTTCTTTAATGTAGCTTCCTTTTGCGACATCCCAAAATATCACTGTACCATCAGATGATGCAGAAGCAATAGTTTTACCGTCGGGGGAGAAACTGACGCTATTGACCCAGTTTGTATGTCTTTCAAGAGTCTTGATAACTTTGCCTATTTTTGCATCCCAGAGTTTTACCGTTTTGTCATCACTTGCAGAAGCTATAATTTCACCATTTGGTGAGAAGCGAACGCTATTGACTGAGGCTGAATGTCCTTTTAAAGTCTTGATTTCTTTTACTTTAGAAGTATCCCAGAGTTTAATAGTGGCATCAGAAGATGCAGAAGCAAGTATTTTGTTATTTGGGGAGAAACTGACACTTAATACCTCTGCTGTATGACCTTCAAGCGTTACGGGTGTTCCTTGAAAAGAACGTTTCCACAATTTTACCGTATTATCAGAAGACGCAGAAGCAATCTGTTTGCTATTTGGGGAAATGCTGACATCAAGCAGATAATCGAAGCTTGCTTCGAGAGACGCAATGGTACTTACTTGCCCACTATTAATATCCCATAACCTGACCGTATCACCGTTGCTAACAAAACGTATGATTTTACCGTCAGTTAAGAAGCTGAGATTCTTGACAGAAGATGGTCTTCTCAAAGTTTTGATTGAATTACCAGTAGTCGTGTCCCAGAGTTTTACCATTTTGTCATTACTTACAGAAGCAAGAGTTTTGCCATCGTTGGAGAAAATTACGCTATTAACTTTGCTTGTATGTCCTTGAAAAGTTTTAATCAAAGCACCAGTAGCTGCATCCCATAGCTTCACCGTTCTGTCAGTACTTGCAGAAGCGAGAGTTTTGCCATCATTGGAGAAAATCACATTACTAACTCTGCCAGTATGTCCTTTGAGGGTTTTAATTGAATTACCAGTAGCTACGTCCCAGAGTTTCACCGTTTTGTCATCACTTGCAGAAGCAAGAGTTTCGCCATCTTTGGAGAAAATCACACTATTAACTCCACCAGTATGTCCTTTAAAGGTTTTAATAGAATTACCAGTAGCCACGTCCCATAGTTTCACCGTTTTATCATCACTTGCAGAAGCAAGATTTTTGCTATCGTTAGAGAAAATAACGCTATTAACACTTTCTGTACTTACTTTAAGCGTCTTATTAGAATTACCAGTAGCTACGTCCCACAGTTTTACTGTATTGTCATCGATTGCAGAAGCGAAAGTTTTGCCATCGTTGGAAAAAATCACGCTTGTAACCCTATCTGTATCCCCTTTAAGGGTTTTAATTGAATTACCAGTAGCTGCGTCCCACAGTTTTATTGTATTGCTATCACTTACAGAAGCGAGAGTTTTACCATCGTTAGAGAAAATCACGCTTGTAACCCTGTCTGTACTTACTTTAAGGGTTTTAACGGAGATACCGGTAGCTGCATCCCACAGTTTCACAGTATTATTATCGCTTACAGAAGCAAGAGTTTTGCCATCGCTGGAGAAAATCACGCTTGTAACAATGCCTGTACGCCCTTCCAAAGTTTTAATAGAAGCACCAGTGGTTGCATCCCATAGTTTCACCGTTTTGTCATCACTTACAGAAGCGAGAGTTTTGCTATCGTTGGAGAAAATCACGCTTGTAACACTGCTTGTATGTCCTTCAAAAGTTTTAATAGAATTACCAGTAGCTACGTCCCAGAGTTTCACCGTTTTGTCATCACTTGCAGAAGCGAGAGTTTTGTCATCGTTAGAAAAAATCACCCTATTAACTCTACCTGCATGTCCTTTAAGGGTTTTAATGGAATTACCAGTAGCTACGTCCCATAGTTTCACCGTTTTGTCATCACTTAGAGAAGCGAGAGTTTTGCCATCGTTTGAAAAAATCACGCTATTAACTCTACCTGTATGTCCTTTAAGGGTTTTAATGGAATTACCAGTAGCTACGTCCCAGAGTTTAACAATTTTGCCATCACTTACAGAAGCGAGAGTTTTGCCATCGTTGGAAAAAATCACACTAGAAACCGAATCTTTATGTCCTTTAAGAGTATAAATGGAAGTACCAGTAGCTACATCCCAGAGTTTCACCGTTTTGTCGTAACTTGCAGAAGCGAGAGTTTTGCCATCGTTGGAGAAAAGCACGCTTAAAACTCTTCCTGTATGTCCTTTAAGAGTGTAAATGGAAGTCCCAGTAGCCACGTCCCAGAGTTTCACCGTGTTGTCGTAACTTGCAGAAGCGAGAGTTTTGCCATCATTGGAGAAAATCGCGTTATAAAACTGACCCGTATAAGTATGAATGTTAGTGCCAGTCGCTACGTCCCATAGTTTCAAAGCTTTTTCACCTACAGAAGCGAGAGTTTTACAATCCCTGGAAACAATCACGTCATTAACTCCGCTTCCATACCTATCTCCTGTATGTCCTTTAGGATTGTGGGTGATGACCGTTGGTTGAAAATCTAGCTGGCTTTGTAATGCACTTATCACTTCAATTTTAGTATCAGGTTCTGCCCATAAGCTAAAAATGTTACGTTGTAATTTCTGTGCGGCTTTGATAACATCTACTAGTGCTTCATTATTATCGCCTGCATCATGCCTTTGTACAGATTGGCTACTTAATTGCCGTAGTTCTGCATCATTTCTGCGAATTTCGCTAATCCCCGCAAAAAACGAAACCACCAGCAAACCCATAACCAAGCTAAAAATAGTTAAATTGCGTCTAAATTTCTGCTGATGTTGTTGTTTATTTCTTTGTGTGATACTTTTTTTAATAAAATCACACTCTTTGTCAGTTAATTCCTCACCCCGTTGCTTGTACCAGTCCTCAGCGACTGAAAGTGCGGTTCCCTGCAATAATGAATCTGGATTTTGATTATTTTTCTCCCATTCTCGCTCATCTTGCTTTAATCTTTCTTGCCAAACTCTAAACTCGCGGTTATTTTCTATCCATTTGCGAAAAGTTCCCCATTCCCGAATTAATGCTTCGTGGACAATTTCTACTGTTTCCACTTTATTAATATCATCTCTCCCCGTCACCACCAAACGCTTGTCGGCTAACTTTTGCACCAAGTCCCAATTTTTATCTCCTACATCCTGACGAGTTGCTACCCGTCGGGTGTCTTCTGTTCCTGCTCCTGGACTTACTAGCTGGATAAATATTTGTTCTGCTTTATATCTGTTATCTAAATCCTGCAATTGCAAAGCATCTAAAACTTCATCAGCATGTTTCGCTAAAGCTTTTTCTAAACCCCCTATTTCGTCATAAGCTTGGTGAGTTAAATACCAATTTTCTTGCTTCTCCCACAACTGCGTTAAAGCAAATTCTAACAGAGGTAAACGTCCGGGATGACTACCCAAATCATCGATTAACTTATTGGTTAAACCTGACTGCAATTCTACCTTCATTTTCAGAGCGGGTTTTTCAATCGCATCCCGTAACTCTTCCCTTTCCATTGGTGTGAGCAATAAAGGTGTATGCTCTTGCAAAGCTTTACCCAACAGGGAATTTAAGACTATTCCCAAAAAATCTGCTCTTAAAGTTAGCACTAAGGTAAAATTTTGTGCGTATTTAATTGTGAAATATAAAGCCTTTAGAAAACTCTGACGTTCTGTTTCTGGAGTGAGGGTGTAAAGTTCTTCAAATTGGTCAGCGACTAATACTAAACGTTGATATTTTGAAGAGGAAATTAAAGTTTGAATAACATCGCATAATTTTGTCTCATCATCGTGCCAATCTAACTCTAAATCTATTTGCGCTAATCTATTATCATTAATTTTTGACCTAACTTTTCTATGCTGTAATATTGACTTGTCAGAAATATCGCTTAAAGCCACAGCTAAGTTATCAAAAGGTTTATTTTCCGGACGAAAACTGACTATCCCGATATTACCGACATTTCGCAACTTTGGAAGCAACCCTGCAAACACAACGCTAGATTTACCGCTCCCAGAAGCACCGATGACAGCAACTAAGGGTTGATTATTTACCGCTTCTCGCAAACTAGCAATAAATTTTTCTCGACCAAAATAAAAAGCAGCGTCTTCTTCCCGAAATGCAGACAAACCACGATAGGGGTTATCGGGAAGTTCTCCTGTTAACCCTCCCAAATCCGACCAAGTTGGTGGAGCTTCGGTTGTATTTTGACAGATGACTGGTAACCAGGTTATCCCCGGTAGCTGGTTTTGCAAGTCTTGTTCATCTGCGAGTTCCAATAACTTATCTCTGGCTTCCCCTACGGAAGTAAATAAAGATTTACCGCTTGCAAAAGAACTTAAAAAATATCCAATGAACTTTTGAGCAATGATATCTGGTACAACTTCACGCCAAACAATAATGTAACCTAAATTTAATTCCGCTAAATCTCTGGCTAAACCCAAACCATCGCAGGAATTGAATATCGCTAGCTTTAACCCATTAGCTATTGCTGCACTGAGTGTTTTTTTGATATCCGTTAAGCTGAGGGAATCCCGTGGGTTAATGTTGATGACTCCAGTTTGGGTATCGTTTTGGATATCGTTTTGGGTTTCACTATGCCCTGCAAAAAACAGGATATCACAAGGTTCTTCCCAAAGCATGTTAAAGTCCGCACGACTGGGTTCTGTGAGGGAAATTAATTCTGTTCCTCGTTTCTTCAATTTTTGCAGTAACTCTTTGTCTGTGTGAGTATCGATACCTTGACTATTGCCAAAAATACTGATGATTCTGGCTCTCCTAATTTTCTTAGCGGATTCATCTGTAGTCAGCTTGTTTGTAGTAGATTCATCTTTAGATACAAGAGTTTTAGCTGTGTGATAGTTAAAACAAAGAGCAGCTTCTTTTGTATAATTTTGAGATGGTAAATCTTCAGTAAAAAAATCCCATTCGTGCCAAGGTAGACGGTGTAAAATATCTTTTGTTGCGGAGGATGTCACTTTTTGTGTGTGGATTATCAAACGAATTTCTGAATCGGGGTACTGCCGCAATACTGACGATAATTTAGACTTGAGAGGCTGCAACCACTGATGCATTTGATGGCGTAAATTCAGTGCTTCGTTGCGACAATCTCTTTCGGAAATATGAGTTACTTGGTTATTGGTAAAACCGCGTCGAGCATTCTTTGATAGTAAAGCATAATACTGGTATTTCCAATGTTCGTAGGAAAGAGGAATTTCAGTATTAGGAGATAACTGGGCTGACAACTGCGCGATTTTATTTGGTAAGGTCACAAATGTAACCGCAAACTTATTTTTATCAAACCCGCTCTCAAAATTACCATCACCGAACTCTAAGTTTACAAATATTTCCATGACTCACCCGATAAATTTAATTGTATTACTTAGGCTAAAAAGTTAAAAAAAACAGCTTATTCGATAATTTGTGCAAGAGTTTGCTTAATTATTGTAGTACATAAATAGGTTACATGTAACATTTTATATTCTGTGATTTTACACATAAATAAGTGTGCAAACAGACCCGGAAGGAAAAATCTTGTTTGGGTCTGGTTACACCGCATTACACCCAATTAATTACCCGGAGACCTTATTTTGTAGCTTCCGGTAATCTACGTGGATATATAGGTTAGTTTTTTTTGAGCTATACAGTTCCCGTTTCTGTAGTGCGGGCTTCCAGCCCGCTTCTCTATCCCAAATGTGTAAATTTACAGTTTCTGTAGTGCGGGCTTCCAGCCCGCTTCTCGCGCAAATAGGGAGCAAGATGCTCCCACTACAAATTATTTTCACAAAATTGGGATGCTCCCAAAGTGTATATCCCCAAATTAAGTAAACATATTAATGATTAGAAAAGAGAAAGCAAATTATTAAATAACTAATTCACAAGGAGAATTGATTATGCTGAAAATAATTCGCGCAATGACTTTAACTACTTTTGTATTATCCACTCCTCTATTACTTTCATCTAGTGTATTCGCACAACAAAGACAAAATATACAGAATCAAGTTTCAACAACATCAACGACACCAACAAAAGAACCTATGCGACTAAATCTACTACCTCAAGATACTTTAATAGCAGAAGCAACAAAGCCTGCTGTTGTCCGAGTAGTTATTGGTTGCAAAGCACAAGTTAAATTCAACGGTAAAAACTACACCCCAGAAATTGATGGTCATGGTTCGGGTTTCTTTGTTAATCCTAATGGTTATATTGTTACCAACGCTCATGTAGTAGAATTGGTGGAACAAACAGCAGAATGCAAAGATATTCTGGCTATGAAGGCTTTAGAACAGATATTAGAAGATGTTAATGATATTGAAGCATTTTCCCAAAAGTATCCAACAAAAGAAGATTTTATCAAGGATTTGAAGTTTGATAAAATCGAAACCAAAAAAGAAGTAATTTTAACTAATGGTGATAAATTACCTTTTGAAGTTGTAGTTTCCGGAAATCAAGAAGACAGCGGTCGAGATGTGGCTATTATTAAAGTCAATCTCAGAAATGCACCCTCACTTTTAATTGCGGATAGCAATCAAGTCCAAGTTCAACAGGATATTACTGCTGTAGGATATCCTGGTGTTGGTGATATTCCCCAAGAAAGAGGAGTAGGTTACAATGAACCTTCTTTTACTAATGGTAAAGTCTCTGCTCGTAAGTATATGAATGGTTCGTTGGTGTTACAGGTTAGCGCTGCTATTACTAATGGTAATTCTGGTGGACCTGTAATTAATAATAAAGGTGAAGTTGTCGGTATTTCTACATTTGCATATACCAAACAATCGGGTTTTAGTTTTATTGTTGCTAGCAATACAATTAAAGACTTTTTGCAACAAGCGGGTGTGCAGAATGATGAGGGAGTTGTTACCCAACGTTTTCGTACAGCCTTAAATTCGTACAATCAGGGACAGTGCGAACAAGCAAGACAAAATTTTATTACAATACAGAGGTTGTTTCCTAAGCACCCAACTGTTGACAAATACTTACAAATATGTAGTGTTAATTAGATATCTCCGCACAAAGAATGTAGAGACGCGTTAGGAGCTCCGCTCGACTTCGTGAACGCAGAGCCTGCCGCAGGTATTATATCGCGTCTCTACACTCAGTTATAAAAGCTGCCAAATTGGCATTACAGAAGCTAAAAGCTACCGCTAATCTAGTATTGTTGTATCGAAACAGTTGAGTTGGGATTGATAAGTTAATTATTAGTCCTTAAAATAAGAGGATAGAAAAATAGTATTGGTAACTGGTATTTTATGAATATCTCCTTGAATCCGGAATTAGAGCAATTTATCCAAAGTCAAGTTGCAAATGGTAACTACAATTCAACTGAAGAGGTTATTATTGCGGGTATTAAATTGCTAGAGGAAAGGGAAAGTATTTATAAGGGTCGGTTTGAAGAACTGCGACAAGAAATCATGGTAGGGGTAAAACAGCTTGAACGTGGAGAACGGCTTGACGGTAAAGAAGTAATTGAAAAACTACGTCAAAAAAATCAAGCAACGAGAAAGGCTGAGGCGTAATATATTAATGAGCATCTACTTTGTATCGCCTGAAGCAGCTCAAGACTTGCAAGAAATTAATGATTACCTGTTCGCGAAAAACCCAGATATCGCCAACAAGTTTTTGGATACTATGATTCAAAAGTTTGAGATATTAGCAAATTTTCCTAATATGGGACGTAGACGTGATGAACTTTCAACAGCTCTGCGTAGCTTTCCAGTGGATGATTATCTAATTTTTTATCAGCAATTTGAAGAAGGAATTGAAATTGTCCGTGTAGTTAGTGGTTATCGCGATTTGAATGCGCTTTTTGATGAATAGCAATAAAACTATGTAGAGAAGTTACATGTAACGCCTCCACTAATACAGCACTTTGTAGTTAAATGAGAAACAGTGCTTAATTTTATAACTCTTGTGGGGTGGGCATCCCGAACCGCCCGATTGTACTTGAGTCACTTGGAATCTGCTGTATTTTATTACGGTGATAAACCATGCGGTTATTTCGAGTTATTAATACTAATTAAATCGCTCAAAATACTGTCCAAGCTGCCATTGACTTGAATTTTATCAATTTTTTCGGCAATTCGTTCCAACACTTCGAGTTCTTTCAACCGCAATGCAATAGGATTATCTTCCATGACTTTAGCGGTGTTGAGCATACTACGAGTTGCAGCAGTTTCTTCACGACGTCTAACTACGTTAGCTTGAGCAGCTTTTTCCGCTTCGACTACTTTACTCAAGATAGTTTTTATCTCACCTGGTAAGATAATATCTTTAACTCCCACAGAAGCTACTTCAATTCCATAGTCTGCTGTTTTAGAACGAATGTAGTCAGAAATACTCGTGTCAACAGCACCTTTATCTTCAAGTAACGCATCAAGAGTCTTTTCACCAACAGCCCCACGTAATGCAAACTGTAATTCTTTGTACAAGAAGCTACTTGCATCTGACAAAGTATTTTTTGCTCGTAGTGGTTCGACGATACGATAACCTGCTGTCAAGTTTAATCGCAAAGGCACCTTATCTTTGGAAAGGATATCTTGACCAGATACTTCCATTGTTTGTTGACGCAAGTCAAAAACTTCCGTTTGAAAAGACCGTCCAAATATCCACCAAGCGTGAATTCCTGGTCGCAGTTCAGATTGGTACTCTTGGTTAATATATAGTAGACCGATATGCTGTGCTTTAACTTCACAAAGATGCAAACTCTTGCAAGCAAGATAAGTTACTTCTGGTAAACCAGAGTTTAATTCAGCTACTAAGCGAGGTGGTAACTTAGCATCGGTGCTGATATCTATAACTTCCACTTCTACACCTTGCCAAAATAGCTTGCGACTAGATGGCGCTAATATAGAAATGGCTTTACCTTCATATCGCACAATAGCTACTTGAGTATTCAGTAATTGCACGACTACACAATAAGCAGCAATAAAGTCGGGATGTCTTTGAATTAATACATCTTCGAGTGGAAAATCTGGATTTGGTATGATTCGGTTAAGAGTACGAACAGTTACCTCTCTATCAAAAGTCCAAAATGCATATTCACCTGGTTCCAAAGGTCGAACAAAGTTATTTTGCACATACAGTAAACCAACCTCAGACTCGGAAATTCGGAATTTTTTAATTCCATTTAAAGTAAGACTGCACGTTTGTAGACGAAACTCAGATGGCAACTCTAAGCTTTCTTCCAAGTTAAAGATATGCGCTTCCACTTCAATAAAACCACGCCAAAATGCACGTAGTTGATTTGGTGCAACGCTTACCCAGTTTTGACCATAATGTACCAAAGCTGCTTGATTAAATGCAGTTCTAACGATTACTAAGTAATCTACCAACTCCGAACTGTGGTTTCGCAGCAATAATTCTAAGTTTTCAATCTTTGCTTCTGGCACGTTAAGGTCATAGGTTTTAACTTGCCAGTGTCTACCAAAGTAAGTATAAGTACCGGGTTGCAATATTTTCTTAAAATCGCTTCGATGATACAAAATTCCAAATTCGTTAGGTTTGATATAAAAGGTTTTCCACATAATAATATTGATAGATAATTCGGGCATTTTTACCCAGTCCAGATTAAATAAAGCCATAATTTATAGTTTTGTAGTATACATACTACACGAGAAATATTATAAACTCTGCAAGTGCAAGCGTCTACAATTAAGATGCGGACGGATAGATATTTTTCGACTGGATTAAGATTGCTGTAACTAAACTACCTTTCGGTTCGTCAAAGCAACAGCGCTCAAATATGCCGTTCAGTTTGTTGACTCTAAAATTCTATAAAGAATCTTGATGTGACAAACGAAGGACATACTCAAGTCAGAAAAAATCTAAACGCACAGGCTCCTTCGCTGTTGTATTAACGCTCATCATTTCTGACAAACGAAAACACGCACCAGCACCACAGAGTTTTGAGTTTTTAAGGTAACGGAATTGAACCGTTTCAGGATTTCTCCTTCACCATTTTTCTGCTACTTCCCACAAGTAGTGTCTTTTGACCCGGACAGGGTTGGTAAAAGTATAGGAATCGAACCTATTACCAATCGGTTAACTGCCGACCGCTCTTCCAGTGAGCTAACTTTTTTTGGTGTATGATGAAGGACTCGAACCTTCGTCCAGCCGATTTTTCGGATGCTCTGCCAACTGAGCTAATCACACGATGGGACAGTTTCACTGCGCTGTTCGGCATACGCACAATTTAATCATCTTGGCGCACCAGTTGGGTATACTGAACCCAAACTATAGATTCGCTTGTGTATTACTGTCTTACTACATAACGTAACACACGATATGTAAAGCGTCAACCTTCCTAATATATTGTTTATTTTCCAGGGAATAATAAGTTCAAGAAAGGGCGTAATTGTATACACCCTCGTTGGTAAGCTAATTGGGTAAAGTACTAAACAGCAGCATTTTTCCTCACAGTTTCCACGTCTAATTCCAAGGACTCGGCAATTTGCTCAATGCTTAACCCTAACTTAAGTAGCTTGGGAATGGTTTTCAACTTGATACCAAGCGCACCTTCTTCTCGTCCTTCTTCTCGTCCTTCTTCTCGTCCTTCTTCCTTACCTTGCAAGTAAACCTTGCTTTTTCTCAGCGACTCTAATTCAAGCATAACTTCTAACTCCTCCATGCTCAGGTTTGGAAATTTGTCCATCACTACCGTTTGAATAAATTCTAAGACTTTTTCTTGCAAAACGGCGTTGCTTACTTCCGATTTTGTTTGCTTTATCAACTGTCGAGCAAATTCTCCTGTTTGATTTTTTCTCTTTTTCTCGACAACTAAGCGCATGATTCCTACTCCAAGGGATTGATTGGGAGTCTTTCCTAGTTCGTCTAAATAAAACCGACGTAAAGCTGGTAAGAATATCTTTAAATATGGGGGAAATCTTCCTTCGCTGCTGCGTTTATCATAAATGACAATAGCGTACCATTCCTCGTTGGTTGGGTCATATTGGGTCAAATAAAGTATTATCTTGCCAAAAAAGCTTTTGTAGAAGTTTTTATCTTTGTAAGCCTGTGCTTCAATGAAATAAATTGGGTCAAAGCTATATCCAGGACGAGTTGAAAGCAAACCATCTAGACGAAAACCTTGTTGCTTTACTTCCGGAGCGCTGTATTGATAAGCGCTCTTGCTATGATGTGGTTTATCTATGAGTTCAAAGAATAATTCTGGTATGTCTTTGAAAATTTTATAAAAAAGTGGGTCGGCTGTCATTCGCTTTTTGCTTACTTTTACAGTAATGCGGTAGATATCATCAGTACGATATCACTAGTAATTTTTATTTTTTCTTGATGATATATAAATATTTACAGTAACAATATTAGTCAATATCTCAGTGATAAATAAAACAGATAATCTTGTATTTATCAGTACTATTTAAAATTCAACGATAGTAAGAACTAAGAACCTAACCTCTAAAACTAATCAATACTGCTCGGTTAAGCAAATCACGAAGAGTGAAACACCTGTAGAAGCATTACATGTAACGTCTCTACATACTAAAACCATTGAAAACGGGTTAGGATGATTATTATAGTTAGCTTTAGCGTTGCTTCAGCTTTTAGTTAGAGCTAAAGTTCAGGGCTTTTCTTCGCTCTAATTTTATTATCTAGAAAAAAAAGTTAATAAATTCAGGAAACTACAATACTAAACATGTATTAACTATCAAACATAAATATATATATTTACAACTATTTACTACCATGAAAAAAATTTTAATATTATTAGCCAACCCTCAAAACACAGATAAACTACGGTTAGACCAAGAAGTACGAGGAATTCAAGATTCCCTACAACGGTCTAAAAATAGAGAACAGTTTGAAATAGTTACAGAATGGGCAGTACAAGTTGATGACCTGCGTCGTGCTTTATTGACTTACCAACCGACTATTGTTCACTTCTCTGGACATGGGTCACAGGGTCAAGGTTTAGTCTTGGAAAATAACTTGGGACAAATGCAGGTAATAAGCACAGAATCTCTAGCCCGCTTATTTAAATTATTTCAAAATCATGTTGAGTGCGTTTTACTTAATGCTTGCTATAGTGAAGACCAAGCCGAAGCAATTCATCAACATATTGATTATGTAATAGGAATGAATCGAGCGATAGGAGATAAAGCCGCAATTGAATTTGCTGTAGGATTTTATGATGCGCTGGGTGCGGGTAGAACATATGAGGATTGTTTTGAAGTAGGCTGTGCATCTGTTGATTTAAAAGGAATTCCGGAGTCACAAACCCCAGCAATCAAAGCTAGAAAGCGTTCTTCCTCTGAAACTAGGACAAATAAAGAAAACACAACACCAGTAGAACCAGTAAATAGTGAACCAGTAAATAGTGGTTCAATCACACAGACAGCCGGTGATAATGCAATTCTGTTTGGAAACATTACACAGGCAGGTAATTTGAATATTCAAAAATAGGAGCAAGCTATGACCAGCACAATTTCTCAATCAGCTGGCAATAATGCGATTTTGTTCGGAAGCATTGGACAAGTAGGAACTATTAATATTCTCAAGCTTGATTCTGAGCTAGGCAATAAGGTAATGCTTTCGACCTCTCTGGAAAGCCAGCAATTTCCCAAACCTCGTCCCCTTCCCGTTCTCTTACCTCCTCGTCCATTTCCTTTATTACTGGGTCGTCGTGAAGAAGTCAAAGTAGCCGTTGATGCTTTACCATACGACCAATCAGTAGAGTTCTATGGTTCTCCAGGTATGGGTAAGTCAGTCATTCTAAGATATCTGGCTCATCATCCATCGATTACTCCCGCTTTTAATGATGGTATTATTTACCATCAGTGTGTCAAACATCAATCGATATCTGATTTACTACAAATTCTTTTTAACGCTTTCCATGATTGTGGAACTTCCTTTAAGCTTACAGATATTCAAATTCGTGAAGCTCTCAAAAATAAAAAAGCTTTGGTTTTGTTAAATAATGTAAAGCTAACAAGAGAAGAAGTACAAATTTTAATCAATGTCTTACCCAGCTTTACTTTTCTTTTTGCTTCCCAAGAGCGTCAACTTTGGGGTGAGGGACATCCCATCAAGTTGGGAGGGTTGCCTTTAAATGATGCTGTGTCTTTGCTTACCAGAGACATAGGACATCCTTTGAACGTAGAAGAACACTCTGCTGCTGAAGCACTGTGTAAAGCTTTGGATGGTCATCCCCTGCAAATTCTTCAGGCTTCTGCATTGGTAAAAGAGGAAAATATTTCTTTAGTTGTTTTTGCTCAACAAATTAATACGACCGCTTCCAGTAGCTCTGGGAATGAGCGCTTGTTAAAGTCATTAACAAAAGCTCAGCGGATGATTTTGGTTTTACTTGCTGCTTTTGGGGCAAATATTGCTTTAGGAGCGGAATTAATTGGTGATTTGACTGAAATCCCTCAGATTAAACCAATTTTAGAGACATTATTACGACGCAATTTAGTACAGGTAGATGAAGAACGTTTTAATATTGCAAGTTCCCTAGTTGAGGAGTTATGTCAGAAAGAAAACATCACAGCCTTTATGGAAAAGTCTGTGAGCTACTTTACAAATTGGGTACAAAAAAATCAGGGTATTTCAGGAAATTTAACTTCACAATCGGAAGCGATATCAGAAGCAATAATTAAAGTATTAGAATGGTCATTTGAGCTTAGTAGATTTTCTGATGTCATAACTTTAGGAAAGTCTATAGAGAAAGGATTAGCTCTGAGTGGAGAATGGGATAGATGGAATAAAGTGTTGCAATGGGTACTTGAAGCAGCACGTGCAACTGGAAATCAAGCGATTGAAGCTTTTGCTTTGCATCAATTGGGTACTCGTTCTCTTTGTTTAAATGAGGTGATTGAAGCTCAGAGTTATTTAAACCAAGCTCTCCATATTAGACAGCTATTAAATGACCAATCAGGGATAGAAGTAACTAGTCATAATCTCCAGTTTCTTTTAAATCCACCTTTACTGCCGCTATTGGAGCCTGAATCTGAGTCGGTAAGTCATGTAGACGAAAATGTTGCAGACAACAAAAACCACCCACTATTGATGAAACTGGGTGTTGCTGCTCTATTGTTAGGGTTAGGGGGAATATTATTACCCGTATTTCTAAAACCTGCGACTCTTCCCCCAATTGAAACTACTCCCTCAAATGAAACACCTACCCCAATTGAAACTACTCCCTCAAATGAAACACCTACCCCAATTGAAACTACTCCCTCAAATGAAACACCTAAACCAATTGAAACTACTCCCTCAAATGAAACACCTACCCCAATTGAAACTACTCCCTCAAATGAAACACCTACCCCAATTGAAACTACTCCCTCAAATGAAACACCTAAACCAGTTGAAACTACTCCCTCAAATGAAACACCTACCCCAACTGTAGAGTCCAAGCTTATCTCTTTAGTTCTGGAACCCAACGAAAATGTAAGTAAGGGTACAAGAATACGAGGAAAAGTCACTATTGATAACCCTGCTCCTGCTGATGGCATTACAATTAAACTTACAAGTAGCAATAAATCTATTGCTCGCGTACAAGAAAAAGTAAGAATTCTAGCAGGGGAAGTTGAAGCAAACTTTGGTTTTGTAATTCCTAAAGAAAGCAGCGATAACCCTAATGATGAATCTGTAGAAATTTCAGCTTCATATCAAGAAAAAGTTAAAACAGCAACAATAACCCTACTTCCACAAAAGACGGAAGAAGCAGAACTAATTTCTTTATCGCTAGATAAAAAGCTTGTAGGTTGGGGTGAAAAATTAGTGTTAACAGTGACTCTCAGCAATCCTGCACCAAATGATGGTATCGTCATTAATTTAGAAAGCGATAAACCATATCTTGCTCCCGTAGAAGCGAGCGTGAAAATTTCAGCTGGTGAAAAGCAAGCAACCTCAGAGTTCTCAACACCAAAAGATGGTGATAATTTTCCAGACGGAGCCAACATAAAAATTACAGCATCTTATAGAGAAGTATCCAAAGTTGAATCATTCCAGATAATACCTTACCGCAGGACAGGTACTTCAGTTTTAAAACCAAACGCGACCCGAAGATTCATAACCCCTTATCGGCTGGACTTACAGAAAAAACCTCCCAAACTTAATTAAGCTTTGTCAGCTTTTGAACGCCCTTATAATCTATAAAAATAATAAAATCATTATTATGGGTAATTAACCGGACATGATATAAGGCGCCAAAGCTAAATTTTTCGTGCTATCACTAAGTAGAACGCTGTCACACAGGTTAAGCAGTTCAAGTTCCGTAGAGGTTTGTCGCATCTGCCGCAGAAAATGACCTTCAGCGTCAACCAAAAGGGCTATATAATTAAGGAACATTTTCAGGTAGCCTACACGCGACCGTGCTGGCATAGTTGCTGAGTTAGGGGTTTGCCATAAACGGTCAATATATTTTCGTACCTCAACTAAAGGAACAGGTGTGATTGTCTCAGACCGCAAAGCCTGCCGAATTTGATTAAAAATCCAAGGATTTGCTATTGCCCAGCGTCCCACCATCACACCAGCCGCACCTGTTTGCGAAAGCACTTCTATTGCTGTTGTGGCAGAGTTGATATTACCATTAGCAAGCACTGGGCAATCGACCCATCTAACTGCTTCGGCAATCAAATCATATTTCACTGCTCCGTGATACATATCTTTTACCGTGCGACCGTGCAAACTCAGCAAATCAATATTGTGACGATTAATAATATCTAAAATTTTGTAAAAGTTATCTGTATTTTCAAAACCTACGCGCATCTTAACGGTCAAAGGTCTATCATTCACCGCAGAACGCAGTTCTCCCAAAATCCTATCAACTTTTTCGGGTTCTCGCAGTAATCCACCCCCAACATTTTTGCGATAAACTCTAGGTGCTGGACAGCCCATGTTAAAGTCAACCCCAGCTATATTATACTGACAGAGTTCCTGTGCTGTTCTTACTAAGTCTGGAATGCTTTCGCCAATCATTTGAGCAAAAACGGGTTGGCCTGTGTCGTTTTCGGTGATTGACGCCAAAATGCTACGATTGAGTCGTGAGGTATCATTCACGCGGAAATATTCGGTGAAAAAATAGTCAGGACAGCCGTATTGGGCAATCACCTTCATAAACCAGAGGTTTGTTACGTCCTGCATAGGAGCAAGAGCAGTCAGGGGTAGGTCTGGATTTCGGGATTGGGGGAGCAATACATGGGACATAAAGATTCAAACGGTCAATAAAGCATTACTGTATCAAAAAAAATTAAAGAATAAATCGTCAGTTTACCAACAAAAAACATTAGTCTAAATTTTACTTGATGTCTTATCACAGTTATGTAAAACAAGGACATAATTCTATATGCCCTCGTACATAAGCTAATTTGGTAAAATGCTAAACAGCAGCATTTTCCCTCACAGTTTCCACATCTAATTCCAAAGACTCAGCAACTTGCTCAATGCTTAACCCTAACTTAAGTAGCTTGGGAATGGTTTTTAACTTGTTATCAAGCGCACCCTCCCTAAATCCTTCTTCTCGTCCCTCCTGTCGTCCCTCTTGTCGTCCTTCTTGTCGTCCTTCTTGTCGTCCTTCTTGCTTACCTTCTAAGTAAACCTTGCTTTTTTTCAGCGACTCTAATTCAAGCATAACTTCTAGCTCCTCCATGCTTAGATTGGGAAATTTGTCCATCACCACCGTTTGAATAAATTCTAAGACTTTTTCCTGTAAAACGGCATTACTGACTTCCGATTTTGTTTGCTGTATTAACTGTCGAGCGAATTCTCCAGTTTTATTTTTCCTTTTTTTATCGACGACTAAGCGCATGATTCCCACACCAAGAGATTGATTGGTAGTTTTTCCTAGTTCGTCTAAATAAAACCGACGTAAAGCTGGTAAGAATATCTTTAAATACGGGGGAAATCTTCCTTCGCTGCTGCGTTTGTCGTAAATGACGACAGCATACCATTCCTCGTTGGTTGGGTCATATTGGGTCAAATAAAGTATTATTTTACCAAAAAAGCTTTTGTAGAAGTTCTTATCTTTATAAGATTGCGCTTCAATGAAATAAATTGGTTTAAAGCTGTATCCGGAGCGAGTTGAAAGTAACCCATCTAGACGAAAACCTTGTTGTTTGACTTCCGGAGCGCTATATTGATAAGCACTCTTGCTGTGATGTGGTTGACCTATAAGTTCAAAGAATAATTCTGGTATGTCTTTGAAGATTTTATAAAAAAGTGGGTCGGCTGTCATTCACTTTTGCTCTTTTTTGCGGTAATGTAGTAGATTCAATTAGTAAAATATCATTATAAAAATTGATTTTTTTTGATAATATATAAATATTTACACTAACAAGATAAACCAAAATTTAGGTAATAAATAAAACGGACAACATGGTATTTATTAGTACCTATTTAAAACTCAACCATAGTCATAACTAATAACCTAACCCCTAACTGATATCTTGTACCTTCCCGCACAAATCTAGATGATATAAAAATAGGTTAGATAAAGATATATATTTTTTATTGCTATTTCTCGCTATATCAAGGGCTATGGCTTTGTTGCAAAACTTATTTTTCAATGGATTGAAAATACTAAAATTTAAGCAAAGCTGTGGTGTTAGCTACTGAGGATGTAGATTATATCAACTGGCTGTATAAAGCTAAATAAATTTAACATAATTTTAGTTACAGCATCTTTAAAAATTTGGTGATTACTGGTATTTTGACTTAAAATGCCATTCTGCGATATAACCTAAAAATGAATAATAAGAAAATTCTTCTTCAAACTGTGGTAGCTTTGGGTACATCATTTTTGAGTATTGGACTAGAAGCGGCTAATGCTGTTTTACTTGTCGGGAATACCAAAGGTGACAACATAGTATTATTCGACGAACAGAATGGAAACTTTTTGGGTGAATTTATTACTCCTGGTAGTGGAGGTTTAAAAGCCCCAGATAATTTGCTATTTGGTCTTGATGGTAACTTTTATGTGTCGAGTGGGGACACAGTAGAAAATTCTGCGATTCTTCGCTACAACGGAACAAATGGAAAATTTATTGATACTTTTGCAACTGGTGGCGGGTTGGTTCGTCCCTATGGAACAGCATTTGGTCCCGATGGCAATTTTTACGTTAGTAGTTTTCTTAGTGACCAAATCCTACGCTATGACGGTAAAACAGGAGTATTTCTAGATGTTTTCGCACAAGGCAATAGGAAAGCTGGAGGATTAAATGGTCCTAATAGTTTACTGTTTGGAGATGATGGCAGTCTTTATGTCACGACTCAGGGCAGTGTTGCAGTGAACGGGAAACCAGATTTTAGCTTTGGTTTGCCTTCTCAAGTGTTACGTTTTGATGTCCCAACAAAAACATCTACCGTATTTATAGACCAACCAACACCATCACCTGACAGTTCTGGTTTTGTTAGCCTTCTGGGATTGGGGTTTAGTCCTGGTGATGATTTATTTGTTAGTGATTTTGCTAATGATATTAGGCGTTATAATTCCAAAACAGGAGCATTGATTGATACTTTATCTACTAACTATACAGGCACTACTCCAAGTAGCAATTTTATTGGTGGTTTAACTTTTGATGAGAATAATTTTCTTTATACTGTCGGTTTTGACAATAGACCTAATAGCAATAACCTTGGCGCCATCCTACGTTATGATGCTCTGAGCGGTAATCCGCTACCTACACAAAGTAATACTAATGCAATATTTGTGCCTACTAGTAGTAAACTTTTACGTCCTATTGGTATTACTTACACAAGTAAGTCAATTACTCCTGTACCTGAACCATCTTTAATTGTTGGTTTACTCAGCTTCTTGTCTTTTTATGGAGTTTTGATAGCATTAATAAAAAGAAATAAGATGTCAAATATATAGTACTTTGCAAATAAGTGAGGTACACCAAAAATATCAAAATTACCAAAACAATTGATGTGGCGGCTTTGCGTGAGATAAAGTCAAAAGAGCAAGATTTTGATATAGTCGCGCAAGATTCGGGGCTGATTTCCGAGGGTCGATTCTCTAAATTAGATTTAACAAACAAACGAGAACAACGGAGAATCAACCATGAAAGCGATTTCTACAACCCTGAAAGCTTACACCCTCTCACTCATTTTATTTGCTGGTAGCGCTTGTGCTCAAGGTCAAGCTTTGTCACAAAGCAGTGCAACACAGCCTCAAGCACAAGAAGTCACTAATACTATTATTGCAGCGAATATTGCTACTAACGCCTACAAACCAGGTATAAATAGAGTAACATTCCAAAGCAAGGGCGAAAAAATGGTTGGTAACTTGTATCTACCTGCAAACTACAAGGCTGGGGATAAATTACCCGTGGTAATCGTCACAGGTGCTTGGATGACAATCAAAGAGCAAATGCCAGCTACCTATGCCCAAAAACTTTCCGAGCAAGGATTTGCTGCATTCACATTCGATTTTCGCACCTTTGGGGAAAGCGGGGGTAAGGTGCGCGGCTTTGAATCTGCCACAGAAAAAATAGCAGATATCAAAAATGCAGTCAGTTTCCTACAAACAGTTAATGCAGTTGACGGAAATAAAATAGCAGGATTAGGAATTTGTGCGAGCGCTGGTTACATGACAACAGTTGCAGCTGAAGATTCTCGCATAAAATCATTAATAACCGTCGCACCTTGGATTCACGACTCAGCAATTGTTAATACTGTTTATGGTGGCGAAAAAGCAGTGCAAGATAAAATTAAACTGGGAGAAAATGCAAGAAAGAAATTTGAACAAACAGGTAAAGCCGAAGTTGTCCCCGCAGCAAGTAAAACAAATCCCAAAGCGCCAATGTACGGCGAAATTCCATATTATCTTGACACTCAACGCGGTGCAATTCCTCAATGGTCTAATGAATTTGCAGTGATGTCATGGTCGGAATGGTTAACTTTTAACCCTATGACTCAGGCAAAAAATATCAAAGTTACCACATTATTTATTCACAGCAAAAAGGCAGCTATTCCCGAAGGATCTAGCCAATTTTTCAGCGCTATACCCACAAAAAATAAGAATTTTGTTTGGTTGGAAAATGCTACTCAATTTGATTTTTATGACCAAGAAGCAATAGTTAATCGAGCAGTATCGGAAACTGTAAAACATTTGCAAAATTCACTGTAGCTTTTTCAAAAAATAATTGTGTCTGTACTCTTTGCCCCTCTGTGTGAAATAAATATCCACTCTTATCAAGGTAAAAACAATGCAACTACAACGAATTATAATTGGTGCAAGCTTAATTTGGGGTTTATCAAGCATCCTTCCCAAAAGCCAGCCTACAATTGCAACCCCAACAAGCCCAACAAATCCAACGAAAATTTCTCAAGCAAATACTAATACTCAAAGCATCCGCAAAAAAAATGAGCAAACTATCCGTACATATTTTCAATTACTATCTCAAAAACGTATGGATGAGTGGCTAAAATTATGGCATGAAAATGGGGTTCAAGATATGCCTTATTCTCCCAAAGGTTTTCCCAAGCGTGTTGAAGGGAAAACCGCAGTAGCTAAACATTATTCAGCATTACCTACCAGCGTAGGACGTATGGAATTTCCCGATTTACAAATATATTCTACTAAAGACCCCAATACTTTCTGGGTAGAATTTAGAGGCGAAATAGAAGTATTAGCGACGAAAAAACCCTATAATAACACTTACGCTGGACTGTTTAGGTTTCAAGATGGCAAAGTAATTTTATTCCGCGAATATTACGACCCAATTGTTTTTACAGAAGCTTTTGGTAGTCCAAATGGATTTAATTAACTGTAAAATCACGAACCATATTAAATAATACAACTATGAATATCCAACGTCGCAATTTATTTCTCGCTTTAGGTGCTGGTTTTGCTGGGTTTATCTCAAGCACTGCAATAGCTATAGCCCGTACTAAATCGTCTCGTCAAAATAATAATCAAGTGTCTAGTAATACTACAAATACGCAGAGAGTTGCAGACCGGGCTGAAATTATTGATGCTGTAAACATTATTGGTATGGGTGCTGATTTACGAGACTGGAAAGCTAGTCGTGCAGCTTTTGCAGATAAAGTTTTAACAGATTATACCTCCCTTACGGGTGGTAGTCCCAGTACAGTGGAAGCTGATAAATTAATAGCTGGGTGGACAGATTTTTTCAGCAAAACTTTTAAAGCCACACAGCATATGATTACAAATCATGCAGTGGAGATTAAAGGTGATAAAGCAACCTGCACCTCTTTGTTTCAAGCACATCATGTTTATCTTGATAACACTAAAGGTAAAACTTGGACGCTTGGAGGATATTACAATCACGGACTAACTCGAATCAACGGACGTTGGAAAGTGACCGAAATGAAGATGACTTGGACTTGGGAAGATGGTACTCGTCCTGGCTAGTAAGTAGGTAGGCAGGAATAAAGTCCGCTATGTAAACAAATGTAAAATTGACGAGTGGTGCTCACAATAAGCCTTGGCGCTGAAGCGCAACTACAAACCTAAAGTAATTTTTTTCCACCGACTTACTTAAGATTTGGGATTTTATTTTGGTTTTGGTTTTGATTTTGGTTTTGATTTTAGTTTTGATTTTTCACCATAGAAAATTACATTGTTACTCTTTATCTGTGTAATATATATAACTGTTGTGATATAGCTGCTAAACGGTGGAATCGCCGGAATTAGATGCAATTCACTATCAATTTATTGTTTAGAAACTTCCACAATATAATTTATCCAATAGGGTTTTCAGTCCCTATTTCCGTTCTAGCCCTTATCTCGGCTCAACCTCTACACCAAGGTTTTCTGTTCCGATGCTACTAGAGAGCCAACTTGCGTAAATAGAAAATCACCCTAACGGGTAATAGGATCTTATTTTTTATAAAAGTAAATTTCTAATTAATTTAGACAATTAATACAAATCTTTTATATTGAGAACGGCTCAATACCCTCTTGATTTCGTCTGCTGCTATTGACTGAATAAAAGTAACCTAAAAGGAAAAGCACAATGCAACTTACGACACAGGAGACGGACATTGCTATGAAGCTTCAAGACTTTGACATTGATATGGAGAAGCTCTTGAAAGACTGGAACGCACCAGGCTTCGGTGTAGGAATTGTCGAAAAGGATAAACTCATCTTTGCCCGAGGTTATGGCTATCGGGACTATGAGGAGAAGCTGCCTTTTACCTCTAAAACGCTTTTCCCAATCGCCTCTAATACTAAGCTCTTTACCGCTATAGCTGCGGGAATGCTGGTGGAATCCGGGAAACTAACGTGGGATAAACCAATCCGTGATGCGGTTCCGACAATCCGCTTCTACAACAATGACTTAAATAACACCGTAACCTTGCGGGATATGCTGACTCACCGCACGGGCATAACTCGTCACGACAGTATCTGGTATAAACAGGACTCTCTTACTCGCAAAGATATCTTTGATAGGCTTCAGTACATGAAACCAGAGGTATCGCTGCGAGAAGCTTATATCTATAACAACAATATGTATGCTGTTGTTGGGTACATTATTGAGTTGCTGTCAGGAAAAACCTGGGAAGAGTTTGTCCGCGAGAGGATTTTCAAACCTCTGTCCATGCACAATACTATTTATAGCACTGCCGAGATGTTGAAGCAGTCTGACTACGGCGTACCATTTACCGAAAAACGAGAAAGCAACGAGATTTACAAGATTCCATACTATAAGGAACTAAGTGCCATAGCTCCCGCTGGGGCGATCATCTCCAACATCGAAGAAATTTCCCACTGGCTCGTGGCATTGATGAACGATGGCAATTATATCGGTAAGCAGGTTCTTCCACCGAACATACTCAAGGCAACCATAGAACCGGGGATGGCACTGCCAAACGTGTTAGGCGAAACACGGGGCTGGTGGGAATTGCTTAACCCTGTTTATGGAATGGGTCGCGAGACGGCATCTTATCGAGGACATCTGTTAACATATCACGGGGGAGATATTGACGGATTTCATTCCCAGATGTCTTTTCTGACTCAAAATAAACTTGGTGTGATTGTCTTCACAATTGGCGATCATTGTAGTTTATTAGCAAATACAATCACTTACAATATCTACGAACGCCTCTTGGGTCTGACTCAAACACCTTGGAGCGATCACTGGCTTAATCTAATACTTAAGTCCAAACAAGCAGGTAAGGAGGCGCGGTCAAAAGCAGGCACAGATAGGGTTTCTAATACCACTTCCTCACATTCCCTAACTGATTACGTGGGTGAATATACGCACCCAATTTACGGCACTCTTAAGATTGAAATGAAGAATGACAATCTTCTATTCAACTTCGGAAGGATTCAGCTGCCCCTGACTCACTTTCACTATGACCGTTTCGATACACCCGATTCGGAGCTTGACGGCAAGTGGTCGGTGAACTTCCTTACCAATCCCCAAGGCGAAGTGAACAAAGTAGTAATGTCAATCGACGAAGCAGAAGCAACGTTCACCCGTCAGGCGGCAATTCTAGACCCGCAACTTTTAACACAGCTTGCAGGAACATACAAAACACCAACAGAATGGAAGTTACAGGTCGTTCTAAAAGAAGATAATTTTCTCTATCTAGTATCCCCAGGAGAGCCGGAATCAAAGCTGATTCCCTATAAAAACCTTACGTTCCAAACCCAAAGGTTCTCTGACCATAGGTTTGAGTTTGTTATGGAGAACGGTCGAGTAAAGGCTCTAAACCGGAGCGAACCGTCGGGTTCATACGTATTTATACGAATGATTTAAACAACTTATTTAAATTAGTAAGTCTTGTTTAGCAATATTTTTTGGAGTTTTTTAATAATAGACATCTCCATAAATTAATTATGCGTTACCTGAAACCCAGAGACGCGATTAATCGCGTCTCTACCTTCTCTTCCGGAGAATTTTTAATTAGTTGTATATACGTACGCTGCAAGATATCAGGTATGAATACTTTAACATGTTGACAAACGCACCCTACTTACCCGAAGATACTAAAACTAAAGCTGAAACGAGTATTAATCGGAAATATAGGGATAATCATTATCTAAAAACTATCAATACGCTGCTATATATGAATTGTTGATTTAAATCAATTGACAATAAGCAAAAAATATAGCCCTGAAATGCCTGTAAAAGATGAAAGACAATAATGATTATCTCTATATTCGTAGCAAACCCTGATGAAAACTTGAATTTCACGAAGAAAAAGCAGTTAACTCAATACCCAAGACCACGACCGTCATAATTGCTCTGATATTATCTTCCTCAATTCAACGCACAACCATCAACCCAACATCTATCGAGTGCGATCGCTCATCGCAAACCTAAATATTTTGTCAATAAAGGCTTGTATCTTGCTCGCTCTTTGCCATAACAGGTTTAGGGCAATATTGCGACTGTTGCTTCCAGCGAGTTTAATTTGCAGTTATCAAAGCTGCTTATACGCTTATAATTTAAACTATGCCAGGGCTAACAACTGTTGCCTGATTACCTAGGTATTCCGATAATTAATGGGTAAATTACAAGATTATAGTTAGGGATAAGTTGAGTGGAGTATCGATAGGGAAGATGTGAGCATAGACACGCATCTGAATCCAGGAAGAAAAAGGGTAACTACTAAACCTAGAAATTCACTCTTACTCACTCTTATATTCGAGATTTTCAATCTTGTAAATGAGGTTAAAAAACAGTTATCTAGCATATATATATTGACAGCATCTGTGATGTCTTATACCTGTAATAAACATAGCAAAAAAGCTTTTCTATTGTTAAAGATATTAATTAAATAAGTTTATATAAGGATTAAAGGCTGACCAAACATCATCAAATAATTAATATTTATTAACAAACGATGTTTATGTAAATTTTCCTAAAAAAATACTGGCTCATAATTGTTTTGGTGTTTAATTATAATGTGAGTTTTCAAGAGCAACCTTTATGTCAACTCTAACTTATTGTAAGGGACTACCAACTCCATTAGATGAATTAAACTCACTTGGCTTTACTAAGCTCGAAATGTTTTTGGCAGCTTATGCGACTGAGTTCCATAAAGCTGTTTGTCAGACTGTTAATCATTTGCTTTCACTTGGGGATAAAAAGTTTGATAAGTCTGGTTGGAATACTCATATCCAAAATAAATATGGTTTTTTAAAACGTCAGGCTAATGGTGTTATATCATCTGCAATTGGTAAAATAGACTCAGCAAAAGAATGTAGAGTAAATCATATAAAACAACTAGAAGGTAAACTTAAATCAGCATTAGAGTGGGTAAAAAAATCACTTAAAAAACTCTTGCTCGCCGAAAAATTTTACTTAAAACCCAACTGGATAAACTCAAAAACGGGATGTAATTATCCATTAAGTTGTTGGTTAAGTGATGCTCTAACTAATTGGCAAGCCTTGAGAAAAAATATTCATCATAAAAAAAGATATATTGCTAAACTTCAAAAACAAATTGCCCATTTAAAAAAAGCCCCACTAAGAGTAAAAGTGCCTAAAAGTGATATATTTCTTGTTGGGTCAAAGGATGAAACCTGTGGGAACCAAGTATGCCAATGGGATGGTGACTTAATTACTATTAGAGTACCCAAATGCTTAGAGTCTAATTTTGGAACCCATGTTCAATCAAAAATTGGTAATTTTGAGAGAAAAAATTCTCGCTTACCTACATCCGGAGCAAAAACATGGCACTTTTATCGTAAAGATGGTAAGTGGACTGTTGCAGTACAATTCACTCCGATAAAAGTCAAAAAGCGTACTCTTGATATTAAGTGGGGAGCGATTGGAATTGATATTAATCCAAGTTCAATTGGCTGGGCTTATATTGATTACCAAGGAAATTTAAAACTACAGGGTCAAATACCATTGCAGCAAGGATTACCAAAAGGTAAACAACAGGCTCAACTGGTTAATGCCTGTTTAAAACTAGCAATTTTAGCTGATACGTTTGCTTGTCCAATTGTTGCTGAGAATATAGATTTTACAATCAAAAAACAACAACTAAGAGAAAAAGGTAATCAATATGCTCGTATGCTTTCCGGTTGGGCATACTCTAGATTTTTTGAATTATTAGCTAGTATTTTATCCAATCGTGGGTTGAGATTAGTTCATGTAAATCCAGCATATTCAAGTTTACTTGGATGCGTCAAATACATGAAAATGTATGGTTTGCCATCTGATGTTGCTGCAGCTATTGTAATAGCTCGTAGAGGCATGAAATTGAGTGAAAGAATGCCCCGCTCTGTGTCCGCCTATTTAGGGGTGAACCCTAGAAAGCACGTATGGAGCGGGTTGTCAAAATTTAATAATACTGTAGTACGAACTGGCAACGTAGTTAAGTCACGGCACGACTACTTTGTTATCCCTAACTGGGGAGTGGTGGTTAAGGATGTCGTCGAGCGAGTAACTGTAAAAGGTAAAAGTCGGGCAGTTTCCAAGCAAGCTTAAAGCAAGTAGCGCTTCCGCTTATTCGTACTAAGTTAAACCGTGGACTTGGATTGAGGAACTAGATTTTCCTACATTTTTAGAAGCGGTTGATATCAAGGAGTTGAACTTGCTAGCTCCAACTTTATATAATTTTGCACTACGACGTGTTGAACAAAAAAGTAAGTACAAAGGCGAGATATTCCCGGCTAACTATCCAGCAAATGATTCTGCTACACCATATATAGATTTTTTCCAATTTGATACAAGAAGAAATGTCCGTAAGGGCATTATTGCTATAGATTTAACTAGGTGGGTACCATGATGATAAGAAACGAGCAACAATATAATACTACTAAAGAGTGGTTACAAAAGTTTGAGCAGTCAGTAGCAGGAATTGAGAATGATGAGAGCTTGAAAGCAGACCAAGTACGTTGGAAGCTATATAGGGATGCGTACCAAAGTCAGGTAGATGAATTCTTAGAAGAAATTGCCGAGTATGAAAGATTAATTAATTGTGATAAAAACCAACCAATTAAAATTAAAGTTGAAAATTTTAACAAACTTCCAGATGTATTGCTAAAAGCTCGCATTGCTGCTAAAATGAGCCAGAAAGAACTGGCTGATATTTTAGGCATTGAAGAACAACGAGTCATAGATTGTGAAGACAAAGATTATCAATGTGCTAGCTTTATAGAAATTCTTAATGTTAGTGAAGTATTGGGTATAGAATTTAAGGATGCGTTTGTACAAGTAGATTTTGAAGAAATAGAAGATTTTAAAGAAGTTGCTTTTGAATCGCACCAGCTTGAGCAAGAAAAGAAAAATATCAGAGCAAAAGCTTCATAATTATCAAAATAGTATATTCAATACATCTCCGGAAAATAAAAAATACCTAAAATAAAGTCAAAAATAAAACTGAACTTACTAGTCCATTTTACATAGACATTTGCTAAATACTCTATTTACCCCCCGCGATACTAGAATTCAGGTTTGGACAGAAAGCTTTGGCGAATATAGAAATAATCATTATCAAAAATTTCTTAAAGCATTGCAAAATAAGACTTGCTAATTTAAATTGATTAACAATAACCTAAAAATATTATCCTGAAATACCTATAAAATATACAAAATAATAATGATTATCCCTATATTCGCCGCAAACCCTTACGAAAAATTGAATTTCACAACATTAGCCAGCCATCTCGATACCCAAGACCACAACCGTCATAATTGCTCTGATATTATCTTCATAAATTCAACGCACAACCGTCAACGCAGTATTTGCCGAGTGCGATCGCTAATCCCAAACCTAAATATTTTGCCACTCTTGGTTAAAAGGGATTATTCAGTTAACCGTTCCGGTGTTCGCTAGTTGTAGAAAGCAACCGTTGAAATAGAAAATCATCTCCCCCACCTTTTATTTTATCAGGTGGTATTCTTCGCAGTTGACCCTAGAATTCCCTTCCTTGCAAACAATCCACACAGATGTAGAGATTATCATTATCATAAATTCATGAATGCATTGAGATATAACCATTATTATTTTAAATTGATTGACAATAATCAAAAAATATAGTCCTAAAACTACCATAAAATCTACTAAATGGTAATGATTATCTCTATATTCGCGTAAAAACTGCCGATGGGATAGCTTACAGACAACTCATCAACCACAACGATAAATTTATCAAAACCCACCCTCTCCACTCTCCATAAAAATTTCTAGGAGATAAATATAGTTCAACAACCATATCCGAAATTATACGGAAACAAATATAATCATTTCCGGAATCACTTAGGTAGAGTAAGTATCATATAGCAACGTGCTGACTGGGAAAAGGTCGTGTGATGAATCAAGAAAACAAAGAAAACGCCAAAGGTCACCAAACTCAAATCAACGATAGCGGAACTGCTAATATCGTTGATAACACCAGCACGACAAACCAGTCAGCACAAGGAACTGGCAATAACTTATCAATAAATAACAGTAAATACGACCAAAGACAAGCCAATATAGCTGGTATTGTCGATACTGCTCATAGTGGCAGCAACATACAATTTAATCAATATATTAACCAACCCCCCCGTGAACCAATAAAACCCGCAAACAAAATACCCCACCAAGGAACCTCCCATTTCGTCGGACGAGATAACGAACTCGCACTTATCCACGAAAAATTCACCGAGCAAAACCACACAGTTGCAATTTCCGCAGTTGCAGGGATGGGTGGTGTTGGTAAAACAGAGCTAGCAGTAAAATACGCGAGAGAGCATATTAATGATTATCCTGGAGGAACTTGTTGGTTTAGCGTCCGTTCTTCTAATATTGCAACAGAAATTCTCACCTTCGCCAAAAATGACCTGCGATTAGAAATACCTCAAAAAGACATTCAAGAACAACCCCTAACGCTACAACAACAAATAGACTGGTGTTGGAGAAATTGGCAACCACCAGATGGGGTAGTATTAATAGTATTTGATGACGTTACTGATTTAGAGAATTTTGCTGATTATTTACCGAAAAATAACCGCTTCCACGTCTTAATCACAACCAGATTGCGAGAAATTGACGCTAACATCGAGGAAATATCTTTAGATGTGCTGTCACCAGAAGAAGCCTTAAGATTATTTACTAATATAGTTGGTGAAAAAAAGGTAAATAAAGAAGCAGAAATAGTCAAAGAAATATGTAAATGGCTAGGATATTTACCGTTAGGGATAGAATTAGTCGGGAGATATATAACTAAAAAACCCCCTCATTTTACTTTAGCAAGAATGCTAGAGCAATTAAAGCAGCAGCGATTAGAGCAAGAAGGGATAAATCCACAGCAAAAAACATTAAGTACAGCGCAACTTGGTGTCAAAGCAGCGTTCGAGTTAAGCTGGTTAGAATTGAACGAACAAACGCAGAAATTTGCTGCACTATTAAGCTTATTTGCGGCAGAGATTTTTGCCTGGGATTGGGTAGAGTCTATAACTCAGTCGCTAAATTGGGATGAGGATGATGTAAATAAAGCGATTGAGGAACTTTATCAACGGCATTTGGTTAACTCTTTAGAAGAATCAGATATATTTTACTATAAAATTCATACTTTAATCCGCGATTTTTTACAAGATAAGTTAACAGTATTACCAGAAATAGACGAATTTAAAAGAGCGTTCGTGGGTACTTTTATCGAAATAGCTCAAACAATTCCTGATTCACCGATTTTAGAAGAAATAAATTCAGTAAAAAACACAATTCCCCATTTAGCGGAAGTCGCAGAAAAATTAATTGATACAGTGAGCAATGAAGATTTAATTTGGGCTTTTCTTGGCAATGCTAGATTTTATGATGGACAGGGTTTATATACATTAGCATCACCTTGGTACGAACAATGCGTATCTGTAGTCAAATCTCGCTTGGGAGAAAATCATCCTGGTTATATGGAATTAAAAAAAATGTCAACAACGAACAACAACAACAACAAATCTAGGACTATATAGAGACTTTACATTGTTTGCATGTAAATAAAATGCATTATAGAAAAAGCTTTACACGATGCGGACATTGTAACTAAAGTCAAGTTACTTCCAAATGGTTCCTAAACCTTTTGTTGTTGTCGTTGTTGACATTTAGTTTATATTCCACATAACTTAGACTATGCTACCAGCTTAAACAATTTAGCTTTTCTCTACTACTCAATCGGAAAGTATGATGAAGCAGAACCGCTTTTTCTCCAAGCTTTGGAGTTAAGAAAACGCATACTGGGAGAAAATCATTCAAATACAATAGTAGTCAAACAAAATTTAGCTATTTGCTGGGTTAAAGGACTTGAAAAAGGTTATTTCTCAATCGAAGTACTGCGCGAAAACCCTCTTTTCATCCAAATAATTACGGAGCTATATCAACAATAAAACCACAAGAGACTCGATAGGAAGAAATACGGCTTCGTTTTGTTTTACCACCAGACTTAAAAGAATTTATCGAAAGTAATGATTGGAGATTTTCCTCCCAGTACCGCATCAAATTCTCTAGATTGATTTAGGTTACCGCTCATATTTGAAGTGAAAATTTTTTGGGAAGGTGCTGGTATAATACTAAAGGTTTTCTCTTATTACATCTCTTGTGATATAGAAGTAAACATATCCTTTGCGATTCTACCGCAATTATGAACAAAAGCACTATCAAATCCGGCTCCCACAGCACCTCCCGCGAATGGAACCAACTTCATTAAATTGATAATACCTTTCTCACCAGTCTTAGTAATTAATCTAAAGCCAACCGTTTTATTAATTTCGATTAAAATTTTTCTCGGAATTTTGCTAATGAGAGACTTAGTAACTTGATTTCCTATCTGGACACCCGCAGTTCTAACTACTTCCAATCCAGAGTCACCCAATAATGTTAGAATTACAAAAGTGCGAACCTGTTCACATTTTATATCATAGCCTCTTAATACTGCTATGGTAGCAGCAGTATTAGCTGCCAATGTATAAGATGAAGCTAAACCAACAGGAATAGAAATTGGTAACGTTGCTAAACCACCTAATCCAGTCACAAATCCCGTACCAGCAGCATAAGCAGTGTTCCATGCAATTATTGAATTTATTGCTTTTTCCTTATCATATCCACATGACTTCAAATGGTCTTCTGCAATCTTCTCTGCCGAAGACAGAACTCCAAATCCGTTAATTCCCACAGCAACTATCCAATCTAAAAGAACTTTTGCTGGGTCGTTATTATTCCCAATGTTTGAGTTTATAGTCATGACTATGCTTATTTTTATTAACTTGAATTTATTATTCCCGGATTTAAACTAAAACTCTCTATAGCAATCCTAAATCATTTGTTTGTAAAAAATCATAATAGAAAGTGTAGTGCGGGCATCTTGCCCGCTTCCTGTACACAAATTACCGCGCTTCCTATACACAAATTACCGCTTCCTATATACAAATTACCGCGCTTCCTATACACAAATTACCGCTTCCTATACACAAATTACAGCGCTTCCTGTACACAAATGACAGCGTTTCCTGTACACAAATGACAGCGTTTCCTGTACACAAATTACAGCGCTTCCTGTACACAAATTACAGCGTTTCCTGTACACAAATTACAGCGTTTCCTGTACACAAATTACAGCGTTTCCTGTACACAAATTACAGCGCTTCCTGTACACAAATTACAGCGTTTCCTGTACACAAATTACAGCGCTTCCTGTACAGAAATTACCGCTTCCTGTACAGAAATTACCGCTTCCTGTACAGAAATTACCGCGCTTCCTGTACAGAAATTACCGCGCTTCCTGTACAGAAATTACCGCTTCCTGTACAGAAATTACCGCTTCCTGTACAGAAATTACCGCGTTTCCTGTACAGAAATTACCGCGCTTCCTGTACAGAAATTAAATGCGGAGCTATCGGAACATTTTAAATCTCACCGATGTAGAGAAAGGCTTCTCAACCTTTGTTTTCTTGTCCTCCTTTTCCAATATTCTTTAATAATGGTATAGTTCCTCAAACATGGACTACTTATGTAGATTTAGTCAGCGTTAATCCGGGAAATTTTCAGAATCCAATTCAGTTATCTGTAGGTAAATCCCTCATAAATATGAATATGAATATTAGTACATTAGTTGTGAAATAATCAAATAATTAAAAATGATTTGATATCTTCATCCCAGAACAAAAACCCTCTTAAAACTTCTCCCCTTATAGGCTACAATGTACATACAAGTTGAAGTCAAGGTATTTACTCAGACTTGTGTGTACACGGTAGACTACCGAAGGACAGAACCAGCAGGACATTGAACCTTTTCTGACAATTTTGTTGGTATTTTTGGTTTAGCAGGTGTAGTAGTGCTAGGATTTGCTGTTTCGCAAATAGCAGCCATAGTAAGTTTTTCTTTTTTATTGGGAACTATATACACAACTCCGGTATAGCTTTTTAATTCTGATTTTTTTGCGCTTGCTGTCATCATCACATGTTGCTTTTGATTTCCTTGAGGAAGGATGCGGTAACTATAATTTTCGGTTTCCGATTTAATACCTATTTGTAAATCTTGGATGCTACGAGCAAATTTATTATACTCAAGAAAGTATGCTTGTTGAGCGCGTAACATTGAACCCATATAGTTTGTTGCTTCCGACTGTACAGCTCTTTTACTTTCACGAGCAGCGTTAGTAATTTGACTGTTTCGAGGTAATTTAGTTATGTTAGAAACTTTTTCCAACAACATCGAACCAACGCTAAATTCTGTTGGTCGAGTTGCTCCGGGAGTCAAGCCCATATATTCTATTCGTATTTTACCATCCGGTGTCATTTCCAATATTGTCTTGATATTTTCTTTATCAGAACCCAATAAGATATCTAACTGCATGGGTTTGGTACTAGTATTGATTTTGTAAGCAACTTCATAGAACATCGGTTTTTCAATAGAACTTCCTCCTCCTCCTCCAAACACACCACTAAACCAAGGTGAAGCTGAAAAAACGTATAATTTTCCTTCTGGTGTAAAGACTGCTGAGAAGTTATAAGGGAAAAAATCTTTTAAAGCCCATTGTCCGACCAACTCCGGTACTTCCCTAATGGTAGTTTCAGCAGCATTATCAGATGTTAGAGGTTTAGTACTATTTTGCGCCAGTACTGCAACGCTTAAAAACTGTGATAAGCCCAAGCAAAGGCTTGCAGTTAAAATATTTGACAGTAGCGAATGAAACATTGAAGTCAGTTAAAACACGGCACATCGATTTTAACCTCATTTTTTTTAATTGCCATATTCAACCCCATCCCAGGGCTATATCATATCTTGTACGAACGTGATAATACTTTATTTATGAATTTTTATGACACGGTGTAGGTGATTTAGATACAGCAAATTTCAAGTTAGTGAAATATAACGATATCCATATTTGGAAGAAATAGTATTTATAAATATCTTTACACGTTCTTCAACCTCATCATTAAAAAGAGTATGGCAGTAACCAAGTATTATTTATTATCCAGTTAGAGGCTCCTCTCTTCCAACACCAAGTTCAATCAATTTAGACTTAACATCTTGAGTCGTATTACCACAATAGTAGTAATTTTTACTCATTAAATCAACAAGATATAAACCTTCTTTACCACCATTGATTTTCAGTAATTCTCTTGCAACTTCACACATACTTGTACTATATGCAGCGAACAAATCATCTAATGATAATCGTGGTAAATTTAAGGGATTATAAAATGATTCACCTATAATAAAATGCCACTTAGTACTTTCTCGACGAACAACGCGGTAATATACAGGCGCAACAATAGAAATATCTAAATTATTCATATTAGTGTTTTAGAATAGGGTAAGAAGCATCCCCTTAGAGCTATAGGGACTGCATGTAACTAGCTGCTAACTAGTTCTTATGTTCGCTATCGGGAGGGTCTAATTTGTTTTCTAGCTCCTCCCTTGCGGTTTCATCATCGATAACATTTGATTCACCTGTCATAACATTTTGGCGCTCCCACAAATTGCGAAACAACCGCAATAATACAACAATGGGTTCAAATATTTTTCGATTACCATTTCCATTATTACTCAGTTTTGTACCTCCTTTTTTAATCAATTATGCGTAAAGAATTTACATTCTTTACAATTTATATTATAACCCTATTGAGCATATTTTTAGCCGATACAAAATAATTAATAATAACCAATTAAAAGTTATGATTTAATTCAACAATGTCAATTAATAATTACTATATCAGTATAATTAAAATGATGACAGAACTGTTCAAACGAGTGAGGGTATTCCTCATTTGTAAAGGAGTAATTACTTTGCTTACGTAAATCAAAAATTTTTGTAACCGTATTAAAAACATTTCAAGAGAAAAAAAATCATAGAAAAGGCTACAGAAATATATCGCTATTAGTCGCAAGTTCCACAATGGCTTTAAGAATTCCAGACTTGATAAAAATCTAAATAAGTCATATTTTCCGCACAATGCCACAGTAATTTATAACAAAATCCAAGAGTTTCCGTGACATCATTATTTACTTCATTCTCAAAAAAATCTCTTAAAGATATAATTACTTCTCGTAGCTGTTCAACAAGTAAAACTTCTTTTAAATTATCAGATGCGCGTTTGCGAAGTGATTTATCGGGAGATGATTTAACAATATTTAATAAAGTGTAAAAAGCCACAGAGTTTCCTGGGTCAATTTGGGCTAATTTATAAGCTTTGTTTCGACGTGTAGAGTCATCTTTAGCGAACTCAATTCCCTTGAGTAAAGAAGAAATTTTTTGAGCTTTTAATAGTGCTGAATAAGTTTTATAAGTATTTTGTTTCGGTACAGATGTTTTGAACTTAAAAGCAGACAAATTAGAATTAGATGCAGCGGATGTCATACCGCGTAAAGTCACCAAATTATCGACTACGATTCTTTTCAAAGATGCATCGGTTGCAATTTCTGCTATTTTCTCTAATGTTGAGATTGCTAACTGGTTGCTCGTATCGATTTTCCCTAAACTATAGGCTACTTTTCGTTGTATGGATAAGTTTTTAGTTGACTTTATAATTTCAACTAATGCAGTAACTGCTGCTTCGTTAAGAGGGTCTACTCTACCTAGATAGTGTGCTATTTGCCAACGAAAATTTTCTTGACGAGCGGTTTTTAGAATTTTTTCTAGTACTGAAATAGCAACTTGATTCTGCGGGTCAAATGATTTTCCTAAACTATAAGCTGCGTTCCAAATGTAAAATTCGTTTTCGCTTGATTGAATGAATTCTTCTAAAGCGACAATTGCTTTTGTGCGTTCGGTTTTTAGCAAAGCTACTCGCGCACTTTCGACAATTGAAACTGGATAATTGTACCACTTATGTATTTTTTTATCAAAATAACCAAATCGCCATTTAATTAATTGTCGCACAATTACATCCGCGTTGCGACAATCGGTAAACTCGGCAATTCCTAGCGCGGCTAAAAAATAAGCTTGATATTGGTAATAACCACCACACCCGTCTTGAAAATTAATTAGCGCTTGAATAAATTCTTCCTTTTGTACTTGTGGTATATCATCCCTACCTAACCAGAGTAAAATTACTTCTCGCCACTGGGGTTCAAAAATACGATAAATCCCTTGAGTACAGTCATCCAGGTTATAGTGTAAAAAATATTGCCAATCCGGAATTGCTTGTGCAGCAAAATACTCTTGAAATGTGGGATGATAAAATGCATAAACTTTTTCTCCCAGAGTTTCGGAGATACCTATTTGATTTAACCATCCAAGCTGAAGCGCTAATTGGAAAAAACCGTTATCTGGCTCACCCAAAACTTCGCAAACAAATCGATGTCTCAGACGAAATTTTGTTTTTTCCTGGGCAATTGCGAGTAAAGCCAATTCACTGAGTGCGGTATTTAGCTGTTTTCGTTGCGCGTATGTTGTTGGGAAACGGTCTTGTTTCCACTCATAAATAGCCTCAACAAACTGCTCATAAAGCATTGCTTTGGTGTTAGGAAAACTACCTTGAGTTAATCCCCAAGTACGACATAACAGCGCTAAACGTAAGGGATTTTTGACTGCATCCTTAATTCGTCCTCTTCCACCCTTGTCTAATTCGGTACGCAGTTTTTCTCCTAACTGTGGATTATTCTTAAACCAACGACAGATAAATTCCCCTACTAAATCACCAGACTTTTGTAAGGTTCTGTGTGACGTGCCGTAAGAAAAACTCAGGTTACGATATGTATCAAAATTTTCTAGCGCGTTCTTTCCTGCATCCCATACGTTCAAGCGACAGGTAAGGATTATAGTGGCGTCTGCTACCCAACCTTTGAGGAAAGTCGCAAGCATTGATAGGGCTTTGGTTGACTCTATTGTCATTTCATCCACCGCGTCTAGCAGCAACCACACTCGTCCTTGGTTAAATAAAGTGGTAAATTCCATTTCCATTTCTGGAGAAATCTGTGGTTTACGGGTAGCATTTTTTAGCCAATCTTGAATTAGGTATTCTTCTAGAGTTTTACCCTGCAAATCAGCCAAAGAGACCCAAATCGGTAGACCAGAGGTTTTTTCTAATATTCCTGCAGCAATTCTTTGCAACAGGGTAGTTTTTCCTGCACCTGGTTCTCCCAAAATAGCGAGACGTTTACTTTGTTGTTGTAACACTTGTTGGAGAAATTCATCGTTAGCAAAAGTTTGTGTTGATTCCACATCTTCAGGTTCGTACAAACGCGAACCCTCGTAGGGTGCGAAATCATTATGACGACGCTCTCTTCCTTTACGTTCTACTAAACCTAGAGGTACGTAAACCTCATCTAACTCAAAAGTTACCCCATCCATACTAGTCAGAGGGTTAGTGGTTAGTCGTTTATGATGTTGCGCTTCTAGAGTATCGCGGCAGATGTTTTGCCATTCGGTTTGCAATTCCACATCGGGAATAGCCTCGGACTTTATAGCTTGGGACTTTAATACTTGGGGGGAGGGGGATAATTTTGAGCTATGACGCTGTTCCCATTCTTGGTCAAATTTTTGTAGGTTGGCAAGTTGGTCATTGCGATCGCACCAAAGTTTTAGGGTAAAGTGCCAAGTTTCCGAGCCGCTGCGTGTGGGACGGTTATCTTCAAGAATTTCTAAATAATCCGCAAATCGTTTGAGTGCTTCTTTAATTTGTTCGGCGTTAAGTGGGTTGTTGGGGACGATTGTTGCTGTGAGCGTTGACAAATAACGCACTTTGGTTCGGACAACTAGTTTATTTTCTGTGTGCCAACGAGTTTGTATATGAGGACGCAAAGCATCAATAAGGGCTTCATCACAGTCTAACTCGTCATTGGCATAAGCCAACAACGCCTCAAATAAAAGGCGTGCTCGCTTTTTTGCTTGTTGACCGTAACTTGCTCTTGCCATTTTGGTTGTGAGGCCAATGCAATAAAGTGGGGGGATTCCCCTAAGTTTAACAACTTCCCCTAGGTTATATGCCTTATTTTACAAAGTTTTCGACGGCTGAGCGTCTTTGTGGCTTGGGGGAATATCCCCTGAGTATCCTGTATTTATCGAAGGTGATTCGCGGGACTATGGCACAACTTCCGTTCCAGTCTGTTAACTGTCAAACCCAGTTGTACCGACATTCCCCGAATAACCTTCCCTCCCGTGGGTCTGTAGAGACGCGATTAATCGCGTCTCTACCGCGTGGTGGGCTGAATATAAAATTTACTTCTATATTTATTATGTTGAAACTTACTTATTTGGATAATGGTTTTAATTTAGAATATCTTCACGAATCTTTAGAAAATTGGCTCAATACTAGAGTAATGCTTGCTTTGCATTCTTGTACAAATATTTATGTTGAGAATATTACTGCTTCTTTTTTAGTTAAAGCTTCCACTATTCCTTTAAGTGATTTAATTAATCTGAAACTAGAGACAAATATTGTTGAATTATGCCCCTGTGATGCTGATTTTCTAGAAGTTACTTTCAAAGGTGTTTGGTTGACTTCTAATTTAGATAAAAATTCTGGTGTTTTTGTGACAGGACTTAGTAATTATGCTGAAGTCATTTTCTCGAAATTAAACGATAATAAACAATTCTGTTATAAATAAGAACCTAACCCCTAACCCCTTTCCTATGAGGGAAG
Organism: Scytonematopsis contorta HA4267-MV1; assembly: GCA_019359035.1. GTDB lineage: Bacteria > Cyanobacteriota > Cyanobacteriia > Cyanobacteriales > Nostocaceae > Scytonematopsis > Scytonematopsis contorta. The sequence goes on from JAHHIC010000051.1 coordinate 155,306, forward strand.
GGGAATAAGAAAATAGTAGTTTGAAAAAAGTAATAAGTAAAAATTTAAAATTATATGTCTGTTCATTTAGAAGTCCGTGCTGCACAAGTAGCGCAGGAAGATTTAGTTATGTTTATTAATGCCTGCTATTCTTGTAGTGGACAGCGGGAATTTTATGATGATGCCTATGGTCAACGGGTATCTATTGACTTTTTGCATGATTATATTTTGGGTAATTATCGCTTGCTATATGCTCGTACTTTAGCTACAGGTATTAATCATTTTAACCAAGCACAAATTATTTTGAAACTTTTGGCAACTGGAAAAAATACAATTTCAGAACATCGTCAAGAAGAAGGTGCTTTAATTACCGCTGCTCTTAATGCATTACCCCCACAACGCGCATGGGGTGTTTTGCAAGAACTACAACAACGTAAAATTAATAATCGTCGTACAAGGGCAATAGCTCGCGATTATCTTGCTACTCGTCGTGATATCAACTTTGATGCGGTGAAATATCGCTCTAAAGTTAAGGCGATAATATCTCATGCACACCTCAAATTATATGGTGAACTTCCTAATTTTCTTTTTGACTTCGCTAAACAAAAATCTTACACCACACAACTTTTTGAACAATTTCGCAAAGCGCAATATAGCAGCGACGCTATTTATAACTTGCCCTTTACTATCGCCGAAGGGTTTGCCACGAAACACAAGATTAAGCGTGAGGTATTTTTAGAACGCATCCAAAAACAAATGACTTTGGGCGAAAAATTACGTTATCAAGGTGCAAGCGAACGCGCTGATGTGGATATTAATCTCGATTTTGGTCGTCTCCCCCTAACTAAATTAGCATTGTATTTTCTTTCTCTACCCCAACAAACTAAAAAAGAACAATGGGATACCTTTAACCGTGCATTAGAAAAAGCTGCATATTTAACATTAAAAAAAGCACCACTTCAACTTGGTCGAGTTGCCGCTGTTCTCGATTGTAGTTACTCTAGCTCTGGTTCCAGCGAAAAACGTCGTCGTCCTTTAGGTGTCGCTCTTGCTACTCATTACCTATTAAGAGCCGCAGCTAAAGACTACCGCGCTTTTTGGACAGTGAGTGTAGAAGATGCTTTGTTAATTCAGCCACGAGGGCAAACTGACCTGGCTACACCATTGCTAGCAGCACTAAGCTCTGGCGCGGAAACAGTAATAATTATATCCGACGGTTGCGAAAATGACCCACCGAACGGAGCAGCAGAAGTTTTGCGGGTATATCGTACCAAACTTGAGCGTCTACGTAAAACCTCGATTATCCACTGTAACCCAGTTTTCAATGCAAATAGTTACTCTTTACGTACCATAAGTCCTTATACTCCCACAATTGGACTGCGAGACGCGGAAGATTTGCCCACAATGCTGGGTTTTGCAAGTCTAGCTGAAGGTTCCTTAACTTTATCTGAACTGGAAGCGTATTTACAACAAAGAGTCGAACAATTTTTAACTCACCAAAGCGCAACTCAATACTACTCGTAGGTTGGGTTGAGGAACGTTCACCGAAGGTGGAGCGGAGCGCTTAACCCAACAAACAACCAAAAAGAACCAAAAAAGTTGGGTTTCCCAAAGCCTCAACCCAACCTACAAACTTCTCAGTAGTCCCCAAAATGCAACTAACTAAAATTACTTTTAAAGGTTTAGAAATAGCACCCTCCCAAGTACATGGTGCTATCCGTATTGTTCCCTTGCTACGTCGCGAAGTACGTGGTGACTTACGCTTACTAAAACGTTCCTATGAAGAAGACTTGGCTATAGTTTCTTTAGAAAAAGACATGAAATACCTTTCTTATGTCCCCCACGGTTTAGTTATGTCTTGGACAAAAGATGGCAGTGCTGTCACAAACTTTGGTGGGGACATGATGAAATCTGACGGAAAGCGTTTAGACTGTCGGTGTGCAAGCGTTCGTTTGATGCAACGTATGGTAAAACGTGAAGCGAAAAACGAACTGCGATTTTTACCTCTACACTTAGCAATGGAAGGTTTTCTTTCATTATATTTCAACGGGCCCAAAATCGCTTGGGAAGAATATTCTAAGTATGCTCTTTCCTACGGGTTAGGTTGTCGCTACGAAAGTTTTGTTAGTGGACGTGATATTGCTGGATTAGAAGACGCATTACGTGTATTTGAAATTCATACTGGACAAGTGGGAGTACTTGTTTATGTTGCTGAAGCTTTAGCATCCGTATTTGTTGTTCCCACCCCAGAAGATTACCGTGCGTTACACAACAGTTTAATAGAAGACTTCTACGGCGAATTAATTTACCAATATGCTTTAACTTATAATACAACTTACCCAATCGATTGCAAAATTGATGAGTCAAGAATTAGTAATTTAGCAGATTTGCGAATTGCTGTAGATAAAATGCGTTTAAATTGGGCATCATTTCAAAGTGTGATGGCAAATGGGTTTTTAGACAGAGAATTAAATTCTAAAACAGTTTACAACGCAAATCCTTTTACTTTACAAAGATTTATAACTAACTTAGAAGGATATAATGAAAACTATATTGGAGAAGCAATAGTCAGGGATAATGGCGAATTGGAATATTTGCATACCTATCGCTTATCGGATGCACAAACACGTCGCGCTCGCTATCTTAGCAAGTTAGAAGAAAATAATTGGAACTTACATAAAACTGCGTCTTCTCTTTCTTACGACTACCAAGAGTTTGTGCAAAGGATGGAGAAAGAAGGCTTTGGGTATTTGTTTAAACAACAAGTCAGAGATAAAGCACGCAAACGATAAGCTGATTATGAAAAGAGGAGCATCCCACATGTGTAAATTTATTGTCTTTCGTAGTGCGGGCTTCCAACCCGCTTTCTAGCTAGCAGGAGCAAGATGCTTTTAAACGCAAAGCAGCCGTAGGGGATGAGGTTTTAAACCAAATGTTACCAAGAAAAGCCCTTCACTAAAGTGAGGGCTAAAAGCTTAAACCCGTTGAGACGGGTTAAATAGGTTGATTTCAGTTAGCTTCAGCTAACTTTAGCTTTTAGCCCTCACTTTAGAGGTCATTTATAAAGTAAAAGTTAAATACACGATTGTTGGGTTAGGCGCATTTGTAGGACTTAGTTGGAGGCTCTTTAAGTCGGATGAAGCGCCGTAATCCATCACTTTTGTAGACTTAATATTTACTTTATAAATCAGTTCTTAGTGAAGGGCTGAATACTAAAAATTTTAGAATAAAAAGGTTATAGCTGCTTGGAGTTTAACTGTGATAAGGTAAGCAATATTATTCGTAAATATAATACAAGCAATCTAAAAATTTATAATTCTTAACTTTTATTCTCATTATTTATTATCAATAATAAACTAGTAGTTAGTATACCGATGACATAAATAATTTAGTTTGATATAAAAATTGTTGATATTATTGATACCAGGATTACGCAATGCAAAAGTTTATAAAATTAAAAGTAGTTCGGCGAGTATTCGTAGTTCTACATTGGGGACTGGCAATACAGCCAGCACTGTTTTTTGTAGGATTAGTAGGAATGTCAGAGCGTGCAGCACAACTTTTAGGTAAATTCCCCAAACCCTCCATCAACGACCCTTACTTATTTGGTCAAAATGATTTGACATATCAAAACTGGATTAGATTTGCCAATATTTTCTGTCAGTTGACTTTCATCTGCTTAATCCCGTGGTTTTGCCTAACTGCACTAACACTTTTGTTCCACTGGCGCTATTGGTCAAAAGAAGAGTCCAATGCGATAGCGCTATATCGTTTTTTACCAATCAGTATCTATATTCTCAGCTTCCTCATAATTCTGTTTGAGCCGACGAATCGGTTTGGCTGGTTTCTCGACTAAGAAATCCATGAAAATTAAGACTCATACTTAAACTAGCATTCCTAAATAATTTGTAAAAATTATGACTATCGAAAGAATTCTTATTCTTTGCGACTTTGCGTCTATAGTTTTGATTGTCATGGATTTAGAAATTCTTTATTTAGTACAGGTGTTGCTGGAGAATATCTTGATGCATAGATAAATTCAAAAACTACCCGACATGAATCTGCAATCCACTATAAGTTTAGGATTAAGTGAATCACACAATTGCTCTCAGGTTATAATAGGATGACAGTAAATTTACATAAATAACTATGCATCTCATATCAAAAATTGATATTTACGAATTATCAAACTTTATTAGATAATTTACTTAAAAACTCAAAAAATTAAAAACTTAAAACAAATGTAACAGCCAACGAATGAATAAATTACTTGTCTTCAGCTTATTAGGGGGAGACCTGAATCAAGGGTTCCCCGCTGTAACAGTTCAACTTTGGGATAATAACCAACCTTACCCGATAAAATTTACAGGTAGCTTACCGGCAGCCCCCGAACTCTATGACCTTTATCAACAATGGCGTTTACTTTATGAAGCAATCCATCAGAGTTTAGGTTGTAAACGACGGATTAAATTTCACCGTCAAAATGTCACCAATGTCTCAGTCGATGAATTTCATAATTTATGTAAAAAATTACAAAATTATATTAACGATTGGTTGAGCGCAATTACATTTCAAAATATAGAACAACAATTGCGAACTCAACTAAATCGAGATGATGAAATTAGAGTCATTATTGAGACAAATATTTCTTTTTTATATCGCATTCCTTGGCATTTGTGGAAATTTTTTGAGGACTACCTTTATGCCGAAGTCGCGTTGAGCTACCAAAAATATGAACGTCCTCAAGTATTAACGCGCTCCCACAAAGGAAAAGTCAGAATCCTCGCTGTTTTGGGTAATAGTGATGGTATTGATATTGATAAAGACCGCTTAATATTAAAGAGTTTAGGTGGTGCGGAAACAGAGTTTTTGGTAGAACCAACACGTATTGAACTAGACCAACAGTTGTGGAATCACGATTGGGATATCTTATTTTTTGCTGGACACAGCATTAGCAACACAGATTCTCAAATTGGAGATGAAAACGGTAAAATTTATATAAATAAAACTGACAGCTTAACAATACCACAGTTAAAAAATTCTCTTAAGAGAGCAATTTCCCAAGGTTTACAACTAGCAATATTCAACTCCTGTGATGGTACAGGTTTAGCAAGAGATTTGGCTGAGTTAAATTTACCCCAAATCATTGTTATGCGGGAACCAGTTCCGGATTTAATTGCACAAGAATTCCTAAAAAACTTCCTCACAGCTTTTTCTATAGGTAAACCTTTTTATAGTGCAGTACGGGAAGCACGAGAAAGACTTCAAGGATGGGAAAACGATTTTCCTTGTGCTAGTTGGTTACCAGTAATCTGTCAAAATCCAACAGTTGTTCCACCAACTTGGCAACAACTTTGTGGTAATGATAATCCTTATTTAGATAATACAAAAGTAAATAGCGTCAATAAAACGAATCGCAAGCACAGCATTGGAAAAATATTATTAAGTACAACTCTTATAGCTGCATCCGTATTCGGTTTGAGATATGTTGCAGCTTTGGAACAATCCGAACTCCAAGCTTTCGACCACATGTTGCGGTTACCTTCCCAAGATAAACAAGATACGCGCATATTAATAGTAGAGGTCACAGAAAAAGATATCCAAAATTACCGCTCACCTACAGTTGGGCTAAAATCTATCTCTGATAATACTCTTGCTTTATTATTAAATAAACTACAGACATATAAACCACGAGTGATTGGAGTCGATGTTTATCGAGATGTAGCCGACCCTCCCCTAAAATCAAGTAAGCTAGAACTGACAAAAGAATTTGCTTCCGATAATGTAATTACAGTTTGTAAAGGTAAAGATAATCAAAATGACCCAGAAGGTGTAGCACCTCCCAAAGGATTTAACCTTGAGCGTTTAGGTTTTTCTGATGGACTACGTGACCCTGGAGATGGTATTGTTCGTCGGCAAATTTTGATGATGGAACAAGAGCCTTCATCTCCTTGTAAAACCCAAATATCGCTTAGCTTGCAATTAGCAGGATATTACTTAGATAAAGAAGGTATTACACATGAACTTGCAGACGATTATATAAAACTTGGTTCTACAGTATTCAATCGCTTAAAACCCGGTCATAGCGGTGCTTATCAGCAAAGAGAAGGGGTTAATTTAGGTGGTATACAATTACTGCTGAATTACCGTAATACCGATTTTATGAAAGTTAGTCTAGGAAGTATACTGAACAATAGTATAAATCCCGATTTAGTAAAAGATAAAATTGTTATTATTGGTGTAACAGCTAACAGCACCAGCGATACTTGGGCTACTCCTTATAGTACGACAAAATCAACTTACCAAGAAACACCAGGGATTTTTCTACAAGCACAGATGACCAGCCAAATTATCAGTGCTGTTTTGGACAAACGACCAATTATTTGGGTTTTGCCTGACTGGGGTGATATTCTTTGGATTTTTGGATGGTCTTTTGCTGTGACTTTGATTTTGTGGAGAGTGCGAACACCTTTGGTTAAAGTGCTGGGGATTGGAGTCACAGTCATTATTTTATATGGTTTATGTGCAGCTTTGTTTTTAGCACAAGGGTTATGGTTACCGTTTATTCCCTGTGTAGTAGTTGTGGTTGCGAATGGTTTTTTTGTACTGATTACTTTTAAATTTAATTAAAAAGTTAAATTAACGTAGGATGGGTTAGGCGCATTTGTAGTACATAGCTGGAGGCTCTTTAAGTTATATGAAGCGCCGTAACCCATCACTTCTGTAGCCTTAATATTTACTTTATAAATTACCTTTAAGAGAATTTAGATAAAACATTTATTATATAATATATAGCAATCCGGATTGAAACATGAGAAAATACTGAGATAAAAATCACGTACCTATGAAGGTTTTAGCCATTTTCTTTCTCACGATTCATTTCGGATTGCTATAGTATACTACTCAAAAGTTAATTTGTAAGGTCAAAATTAAATCCTCATAAGTGATGGGTTACGGCGCTTCATACAACTTAAAGAGCCTACAACTAACTACTAATTCGCCTAACCCATCCTACGTAAATTTAACTTTTATATTATAAATAAACTCTGAAAACTGGTAATTAACAACAATAATAAATTAATAATTTTTTTGGTAGGTAAAATTTATAGATATGGATAAAAGAAGTTTGATTAGATATGGATATTTAAGGTTAGGAATTGCCAGCTTATTTGCCTATATATTTTCTAGCAATTATGCCATTGCGGAAATTATACCCGATGGAACTCTACCAAATAATTCCAGCGTCAGAACACAAAATAATATTCAGTTTATAGAAGGTGGAACTCAAACAGGAAATAATTTGTTCCATAGTTTTAAGGAGTTTTCTGTACCTAATAAAGGCACTGCTTTCTTTAATAACCCAATAAATACAGATATTCAAAATATAATTAGCCGAGTCACAGGTAAATCAATTTCTAATATTGATGGTTTAATTCGTACTAACGGTTCCGCTAATCTGTTTTTACTTAACCCAAATGGGATTGTCTTTGGTCAAAATGCTCGATTAAATATTGGTGGGTCTTTCTTAGCAAGTACAGCAAATAGCTTGAAGTTCGCAGATGGTAGAGATTTTAGTACTAATACCCCAGAAAGTCAGCCGTTATTAAGTATAAACGTACCGATTGGGTTGCAATTTGGAACTAATACGGGAGATATTCGTGTACAAGGAATTGGTGGTTCCCTTAGTCGTTCTCAAGGGCTGGGATTAGTAGTACCATATGGTAAAACTCTGGCTTTGCTGGGTGGAAATCTCACAGTAGAAGGTGCTTATCTCCACGCACTGGGAGGAAGAATAGAACTGGGTAGCGTAGCTGGAGCAGGCCAGGTAAATTTAAATTCTAATAACCAAGGCTGGACTTTTAATTACCAAAATGCCCAAAACTTTGGTAACATTCAAATTTATCGAAGCTTAGTAGATATTGCCCTAGAACGAGGTACAGTTCAAAGTTCACAAGAAAAAGGCGCAATTTCGCTACGTGCTTCTCTGTTAAATATTAGTGGAGCAAGTGTTGTCAGAGCAAATACCTTTACCTCTGGGTTGGGTGGAGATATAAATATAGATGTGGATAAATTGGATATGCGAGACTTCGCAACAGTAAGCAGTAAAACATTTAACAGTGGTGTAGGAGGAAATGTTACTGTAAACGCCTCAGAATCTGTGACAATTACTGGGAGAAGCAACCCTAATTCCTTTGTAACTAATTTATCGACTGAAGTGGATACATTTTTGAACGAAATAGCCATAGGAAAAGGTGGAACACTAACAATAAATACCAAAAACTTAATACTCCAAAATGGAGGACTACTATCAACTTCGACTTCTAGTGTAGGAAAAGCTGGTGATTTAATTATTCGTGCAACTGATTTAGTAGATGTAAATAAAGGCACGTTATCGACAGTAAGTAACCCCGGAGCGGCTGGAGATGGGGGTAATTTGACTATTGAAACAGGAAAAATGATTGCTCGTAATGGGGGACTTGTAATAACTTCAACTTTTACTAGGGGAAATGCAGGAAATTTATTTATTCGTGCTTCTGATGCATTGCAAATTAGTGGTGCTTTCGTAAACACTTTAGTTGCACCCCAAGCCACTGGTCAAGGTGGTAATTTAACAATTGAGACAGGTCGGTTGATTATTCAAGAAAGAAGTCAAGTTGCAACGGGGACTTTAGGTATTGGAAATGCAGGAAATTTATTAGTGAAAGCATCAGATTCTGTTCTGCTCAATAATATGCTTTTGACAGCTCAGTCACAAGGGTCTGGAAATGCCGGTAATTTAAATATTCAAACCGGACGATTAATCCTAGAAAATGGGGCACAGGTGGCAACTACTAGTATAAGAAGCGGACAAGCTGGAAATTTAGTAGTAAAAGCAGATGAATCTGTGACGGTAAGTGGAGTATCCTCAGACAATCAAAGTCCCAGTGGCTTTTTTTCTCAGACTAATGGAACTGGAAATGCTGGTGCTTTAGAAATTAATACACAAAAATTTGTAGTTCAAGGTGGGGGAAGATTATTAGCTTCTACAAGAGGTCGGGGACAGGGTGGAACTTTGACTGTGAATGCAAAAGAGTCTGTTCAAATAAGCGGAACTTCTACCAGCGGTAGTCCTTCATCCTTATTTACAGAAACCTTAAGTAGTGGAAAAGCAGGAACTACAGTAATTAATACAGATAATTTGCTTGTGAAAGACGGAGCAGAAGTAACTGTCAGTAGTAGAGGAAGTGGAAATGCTGGTAATTTAAATGTGAATGCAAACTCTATAAAGTTGGACAACAGAGCTACCCTAAGAGCTGATACCCGGAGCGTTAGTACAGACGCTAATAACCAACAAGCAACTATTAATTTACAATCAAACGATTTAATATTACGTCGTGGTAGCAATATCACCACTAATGCTACTGGGAACAATGTTGTTGGAGGTAATATTAATATCAAAACTGGTGTACTTGCGGCTTTAGAAAATAGTGATATCAGTGCTAACTCTGCTGACTTCCGTGGTGGTAATGTCGAAATTGATGTAAGTGGTATTTTTGGCACGCAGTTTCGGGAAGAAAAGACTCTAGCAAGTGATATAACTGCTAGTGGAGCCACTCGTGAGTTAAGCGGTAGGGTGCAAGTTAACAAAACTTTAGACCCTAGTCGTGGTTTAATTCAATTACCAATTAATTTGGCTGATGCATCTCAACAAATTAGCCCAGCTTGCAATCCCAGGAGCGCTGAAACGAACAGTTCTTTTGTTGTTACGGGACGAGGTGGTTTACCCCTTAGTCCTAACGAAACTTTAGAGGATTCAAGCACGTTTTCTGAGTGGGTACAAGTCAGAAGCAAACCAGGGAATTCTTCTTTAGGTGTTGAAAAACGACCAACTGAAATTTCGACAAATATTTCAAATAATTCTCAAGTTTCTACTTCTATTGCGGAAGCAACTGGTTGGTTGGTTGATGCTAAGGGAAGTGTTATACTTATTGCTGAAGTTGGTAGTTCAAATAGTAATTCTTACTCTAATTCTACATGTGGAGGTTTGAGGTTTTGATTTGTTAAAATAACGAACCGCCAAGTAGTCAAGTAAGCCAAGAGAATTAGGAGTTAAGAGAGTTAGGAGAGTTAAGAGTATAGTTGTCACATATTCTACTATAGCAATTTGCAATTGAAATTTATGATAAATAAGGCGCTTATCAAATTGTATCGTTTTAGTTTAGAATTTATACAATCAATCTTTTTGCTAAAAATAAAAATCAAATTTATAGTTAAAAATGTCATCATATTTACTTTTGCTTTCTTGCTTGTAATGACCTCTAGTACTTTCGCTAAATTACCAAAGAAAAATTTAGGTAAATTTTCGATTCAAATAATTTTATCTTCAACTACGAATTCACAGCAATTAGTTGAACAAGGAGAAAGTCTTTATCAAGCAGGACGTTTTACGGAAGCTGTGAAAGTTCTGCAAAAAGCTGTAGAGATTTATCAAGCTCAGGGTAATGAGTTTGGTCGAGCTGCTGCTTTAAGTAATCTTTGTTTAGCATATCAGCAACTTGGCTCTTGGAAAGAAGCTACTGATGCTATCAACAAAAGTTTGCAAATACTAGGGTGGGATGATAAAAATCAGAAATTACAATCCAGCAATCAAGGTTCTCAGCAATTAGAAATTCTTTCGCAAACTCTGGATATTCAGGGTGGACTGCTATTAGCAATGGGAAAGCCTGAGGTTTCTTTAAAAGTGTTGCAACAAGCAGAGAAAATTTGGCGTCAATTAGGAAATAATGCTGGAGTTACTCGTAGTCGTATTAACCAAGCACAAGCTTTGAGGGTTTCTGGTTTCTACCGTCGTGCATTAAGTACTTTACAAGAGGTTACAAAAGAGTTACAAACCCTACCCGATTCACAAATGAAAGTGGTCGGTTTGCGAACACTGGGAAATTCTCTGCGAATATCGGCTGAATTAGACGAATCTTGGCAAATTTTACAACAAAGTCAAGAAATTGCTCAACGTCTTAAACTACCTAATGAAATTGCTCTCATTGAATTTAATCTCGGTAATACTGCTAGGGCTTTAGGTAAAATACCGGACGCGATTGCTCATTATCAAAAAGCATATGAAATCGCTTCTAACCCACTTACCAAGGTTCAAGTACAAATCAATCAACTGAGTTTATTGATAGAAGCAAAACAAATAACAGAAGCTAAAGTACTCATCCCCGCTATTAAACCCCAACTTGCAGCTTTACCAGTGACCCAATCAAGTGTCTATGCAAGTATCAATTTTGCTCGTGCTATTACTGCTATAGAAGATAGAAAAGATATCGCTCAAATATTTGCAAATAGCGCTCAACAAGCTAAATCAATAGGGGTTCGTCGTGCAGAATCTTACGCTCTTGGTAGTTTAGGGTCGATATACGAACAAACTAAACAGCTGCAAGAAGCACAAAAATTAACACAGCAGGCATTATTTATTGCTCAAGAAATAAATGCCCCAGATATAGCTTATCTTTGGCAATGGCAATTAGGACGTTTACTGAGAATTCAGGGAAATATTCAGGGAGCTATCGCAACATATGATGCAGCAGTTACAACCCTTCAGTCTCTTCGTAGTGATTTAGTAGCAGTCAACCAAGATGTACAGTTTAGCTTTCGTGATAGTGTCGAACCAATTTATCGACAGTCAGTAGAGTTGCTTTTAAAAGAACAAGGACAAGGAAAACCAGATTTAGATAAAGCTCGTAAGCGTATCGAAGCACTACAGCTTGCTGAACTAGATAATTTTTTCCGAGAAGCTTGTTTGAATAACCAATTTGTAGTTATCGACCAAGTGGTAGACAAAGATACACCTGAAACCGCTATCTTATACCCTATTATTTTGGAAGAGCAAATCGCAGTTATTTTGAAGCTTCCTAACCAACCATTAATATATAAATCATATAATGTAAATCGCCAAGAAGTTGAAAGGGTAGTTATGTCTATGCGACAGACAATAGTTCAACCTGATGCGAATAAAAAGTTTCAAGAATTTTCTCGACAATTATACGACTGGCTGATTAAACCCGTCCAAACTGAACTAGAAAAAAGCAAAGTTCGGACTTTGGTATTTATCCCGGATGGTTTGCTACGAAATATCCCAATGGCATCATTATATAATGGCAAGGAGTATTTAGTAGAGAAATATTCAGTTGCTCTCAGTCCTGGACTACAACTATTTACTCCTCAACCTTTTGCGGAGGGTAAATTAAACGCACTTGCTGGGGGACTTTCTACTCCTCCCAAAAATGAAAAATTTTCTCCACTTCCCAAAGTTAGAGAGGAAATTAATTTAATTGAAAAATCAGGTGTTACTACAACTACACTATTGGACAATAATTTTAGTAGAAACGCTTTAGAAAAAAATATTAATGCTAAGCCTTTTAGGGTGGTTCACCTAGCAACTCACGGACAATTTAGCTCTAAGGCAAAAGATACTTTTATATTAGCTGCGGATGGACGCATTAATGTTAGTAAGTTAGATGGGTTGCTTAGAAGTAGAGAGGAAAAACGTTCGGAGCCAGTTGAGTTATTGGTTCTTAGTGCTTGTCAAACTGCAACGGGAGATAATCGCGCAACATTGGGACTAGCAGGAGTTGCCATCCGAGCCGGAGCTAGAAGTACTTTAGCATCGTTATGGCAGATTGGAGATGACTCAACTGCTTTTTTCATTGGTGAATTTTATCGTCAGTTGACTCTCGGTGCAACAAAGGCAGAAGCGTTAAGACTTGCCCAAGTCAAAATGCTTAAAGAGTCGGAATATGTGCGACCTCGTTATTGGGCACCTTATGTTTTGGTTGGTAATTGGTTATAGCGTCACATTAATTCAAAATTCAGAATTAAAAATTCAAAATTACAATTAGTGTTCGCAAGTACCCACTCTAAATTAATGAATTCAAAATTACCCCATTCTTGAATTTTGAATTTTGAATTGTTGAGGTCGTTTAGCACAACGCTATCCCGGTAAAACATATGTTGAAGAATTGACAGCAGAAACAATCCGGTCAATTAGACTTGGATTTGAAGACAATATCAATCGCGCTGAACGTACACTTTCCTTACTAAAAAGAAGTAGTAACTTCGGCTAAAGCAACGCACCCTTAGGGATACGGCAATGCTGTATCCCGCACTCTGTTTGCTGCAATATCAGCTTCGGCTTTTGCAATTAGCTTATCTAATTTTCCCGATACCAAATCATTTTCGATTTCCTTATCCCACATTTGTTCCACATATTCTTCCAGCCAAGCTGCTAGTTGGCGGATATCGTTTTCCAATAGTCGTTTTATAGCAGCTTCGATTTCTGGCAAAGTACCCATATAGTTGATACCTCAACACACTTTTTCATTTTACTGTCGGTAGTGTGATTATTTAAAATTTATTTTGATGAAGATGGAAGTTGGGAGTTTGTTTTATGACACCTATGTATATATTTTACCTTTCAGTAGTTACTAAAGATGCATTAGCTACATTTTCTAATCCAATGGATTGTAATAAACTTTGCCAATCAGCCACTAAAGATGTGTCATTAGGATTTTGAAAGCGAAGTTTTGTTAACTGCGTCAAAGAATCGAACCAAATACCCGATGCTGCGTAAATAGAAATTTTTTCTCGTGGGTCTTTAGCAGCTGCAAGTTGACTCTCCTCGTTAGCTTCCAAAGTAACACGTTGAATATCCCCTTCTACGTTAATTGGTGGACTTCCAGCTTCTTTAGTGCAATAAACTTTGAAAAACCAACGATATGTTTTGCCTACTTCCAGGGGTGCAACAGTAGATGGTAGAGGTACACCCACCACCCCTGCTGTTTTGGGAAGTGCGATCGCATTTTTGTAAACGTCGTTTTCTTCGCTATCCTGTAGGACAAACTCAGCACTGACATTAGCAAAATCCTGACTATAAGGAAGATAAAACCAAAAAGTGGGTCGTTCAGTAGTAGTCAACCCCCCAACCTCAAGACTTTTTGTGCCAGCCTGTTTAAAAGGTGCTAAAGCAATCAACGGATTTTTCACAGCAGGACAATCATCTCGACTACCCATCCCAACACCACGTCCTGGTATTGTACTTAATCGAGAAGGTTTTTTTGCCCACCTAAAAACAGGCCGTCGGGAAGCACTTGCTTGACGGGAAGCGGATTGCTGGGCTTGTTGTGCTGTTTGAGCTTGAGCCAAAAGCGGAAACTGGGCTGTAATAATAAAAAAGATAGCAAATGGGATTAGCTTCATATAATAATTTTTATTTATCAATGAAGAACATATATTATTAGGCTGGGGACGCGCTTATTATGCATACGGCATTAAATCGCGTCCCTCAGCCTAAAAATTAAGTATTTAAGAATTAGTTTATGTCTTTAGGTAGATGCAAATTTAAATTTTGATATCTATGGCTAAATAGCCGAACGTAGTTTGAATAGCAATATTCTTTTATATTTGCGGCGCTATCTATAAAAGATATTAAATGTTTACGCACACCTTGAACACCAAATTTAAAATTTTAATAAAATTGGCACTATTATTCAATCGGGGTAAGTCAAATGCTAAAAACAAAATCTGTGACAAGTAGCCTCCTTAGATCAAACGAACTGAGCGAACGGTTGAATAAAAATCTAATGCTATCCAGTCGGCAACTGGGCTGGAATGGTATTTTGGTTGAGCATTGCGAAACTCCTTTAGCTTCATCCTTTGAAATGGAACTTCCCGCTGTATCGGATCATTGGCTCAATTTATCTATGGGGCGCCCCACCTCTTTGATCCAAAAACGCGATAACGTAAAGCATGATTCAATTGTTCAAAAAGGCGACACTATTCTTATTCCTGCTGGACAACCAAGTTACTGGTGTCAGCCCGAAGCTAGCATCTGCTCTGCGCTGCACATTTGCTTAGAGCCGAAGTTAATCGAACAAATTGCTCAAGCATCCGAAATTGATCCTCTTCAATTCAACCTCGTGAACTGTTTCCATAAGCAAGATTTACAACTTCATAATATTGCAATGCTGTTTTTAGCTGAATTGCGCTCAGATTGTATCATGGGGCGATTATATGTCGAATCATTAACTCAAATTTTAGTCGTTCATATGTTGCGACATTATTGTAGTGTAACCCAAACTATTACATCTGAGAAAAAAAGCTTAAATCGTACCCAGTTGCAGGAGGCAATTGACTATATTCACACTTATCTTGACCGAGATTTATCACTGGGAGAAATTGCAGAAGTCGTCAATATTAGCCCTACTTATTTTGCTAGCTTATTTAAACGTGCTATCGGTACTTCTCCTCATCAGTATGTCATTCAACAACGAGTTCAACAGGCAAAATTGCTACTGTCAAAAACGGATTTGGCAATTGCTGACATTGCTTTACAAGTGGGTTTTTCTAGCCAAAGCCATTTGACGCAACAATTTAAGCGACTTACTGGAGTGACACCAAAGCAGGTTCGCGCCTTACCATAAGAATCTGATAAAATTTCGTAAAAATCTGAAAGAAGTCGAGCATTATAACTAAATATACTTCAGATAAATAGCAGGTAAGCCCACCGACAAGATCATCGAGGAAACGGCGAATATGTGGGCTTTTGCCGCTCACTGGACTGGGCTAGATGTAAAGGCGACGAACTGAGCGCCGTATTGGGTGTACTAATATAACGTAGTATTTTGGAGGCTGATATGGAGTACATGCAAGCTGCGGTACTGACCGCTTTTGGTAGACCTGAGGTGTTTGAATTTCAAAACATACCTAAGCCAGTGCCTTCTTCGACCCAAGTTTTGGTAAAAGTATATGCGACCTCGATCAATCCTGTTGATTATCAAACTCGTCGGGGTGACTACAAAGATTTAGTTCGTCTCCCTGCAATTATTGGAGTTGATGTTTCGGGTGTGATTGAAGCTATTGGAGAAGCAGTAACTCGTTTCAAGGTAGGAGATGAAGTTTACTACTCACCCCAGATTTTCGGAGAGTTTGGTAGTTATGCTCAATACCACGTTGCAGAGGAAAGCATTATTGCAGTTAAGCCTATTAATTTGACCCATGTTGAGGCAGCTTGCTTTCCGTTGGCAGGAGGAACCGCTTGGGATTGCCTTGTAACCAGGGGAAATTTACAAGTCGGTGAGACAGTTCTAATTCACGCTGGAGCAGGTGGAGTTGGTTCTATGGCAATTCAACTGGCGAAAGCAATGGGTGCTTATGTATTTACAACATGCAGTGCAGAAAACTTTGACTTCGTTAAGAAGCTGGGTGCAGATTATCCCATCGACTACAAGCATGAAAATTATATTGAAGTGATTGGCCGAGAAACTAACGGTCGCGGTGTTGATTTGGTTTTAGACACGGTTGGAGGCGATACGATTGGACGTAGCCCAGAAGTAATTCATCCGTTTGGCAAACTTGTCACAATCGTCGATACTGCAACTCCTCAAACACTTCTTGATGCTTGGGGTAAAAATTTGACTATTCACTTTGTTTTCAGTCCTCAGTATAGGGACAAATTGGACGCACTGAGGAACCTGATTGAGCGCTACCAAATTCGACCAGTAATTGATTCAGTTTTGCCTTGGAGTGACATAGTTCAAGCTCATCAACGTTTAGAAAAGGGAGGAATGCGAGGCAAGATTGTACTGCAATTGACTGAGTGATAAACCTGCTTACTTTGTTGCTTGCCTTCTCTTCTAGACTTTAGACTGCAATTTGCCATAAGAATTTGGTAAACTGTAATCAAAATTTGAAAGCAGTCAAGTATTAAAACTTAGTACACATCAATTATATAGTGGCAGCAGTAGATCAAACAGGTAAGTCAAATGCTAAAAACAAAATCTGTAACAGATAGCTTTCCTGAATCGAACGAACTCAGTCAATGGTTGAGTACATCTGTGCTTTTGTCCAGTCGGCTTCGGGGTTGGAATGGAATTTTGGTTGAGCAATATCAAAATTATTCAACTCCTCCATTTGAACAAGAACTTCCTGCCCTGTCAGTTCATTGGCTTATGTTACCACTGGCACATCTTGGTTGTTTGAGCCACAAATATGACGAGCGTTTGCATGAATCATTTTTTCAAAAGGGGGATAGCCTCTTGGTTCCGGCTGGACAATCAAGCAACTGGTGGCGTTGTCCAGAAAGTAAGCCAACCCAGACAGAACTACATATTTACTTACAGCCCGAGTTGGTCGAACAAGTTGCTGAAGCATCTGAAATAGACGCTCAAGAGCTTGACCTTATCAGCCGTTTTGGTAAGCAAGACTTGCATCTTCAAAATATAGCAATGCTTCTGTTAAGTGAGTTACGCTCAGATGGTTTGATGGGGCAATTGTATGTTGAATCATTATCTCAAGCTTTAGTCATTTATCTGCTGCGACACTATTCAGGCGCCGCACCACAAATCATCACGTCTGTTGGCAGAAAATTAACTCACGCTCAATTACAGCAAGCGCTCGATTATATTCACGCTCACCTTGACCAAGATTTATCACTGGTACAAATAGCCGAAGTTATCAATATTAGTCCTACTTATTTCGCTAGTTTATTCAAAAGTGCTATAGGAATTTCTCCCCATCAATACGTAATTCAACAGCGAGTGGAACAGGCAAAATCGCTGCTAAAGTCGAAAACGGATTTATCGATTACGGACATTGCTTTACAAGTAGGTTTTTCCAGCCAAAGCCATTTGACGCAACAATTTAGACGCCTGACTGGAATCACACCAAAACAGGCTCGCAATTTACCATAAGAATTTGACAAACTGCAATAAAAATTTAAAAGCAGTCAAGCATTGAAACTTATTAACAGAAAGTTAACCCACGCTCAATTGCAGCAAGCGCCCGATTATATTCACGCTCATCTAGATCAAGATTTATCACTGGTACAAATAGCCGAAGTTATCAATATTAGTCCTACTACTAACAGCTAGTTTGTTCAAAAAGCACAATGCATAAACCCGGTTTCTTTGTAAAATCGTCGTTTTGATTACAATTTATCGAATTTGATTTTTAAGATCACAACCATAAAATAAATTCTAGTAGGTAGAATTATGAATGATAATTCTGTATTTGTAATATTTATTGCCTTTGGATGTATTTGGCTGTTGATGGGGGTTGGTGGTGTTATTGCGCTGATGAAAATGGATGGTCAGGAGATAAGGTTTAGTAAAACTGCGCTTGTTGTTGCTATCCCTATTATTGTACCAATTATAGTTACTCTTACTTATGCTGCAATTAGGGGTTAACAACTGTTGCCTGATTACCTAGGTATTCCTATAATTAGTAATGAAATTACAGGATTTAAGCTAGGGATATGGAAAGGTACGTATCAATAGGGGAGGCTGCTCAAATAAAAGGAGTGAGCATAGATACACTAAGACTTTGGGAAGAAAAAGGGATATTGGTAGCAGCAAGAACAGAAGGCGGACATCGTAGGTACAAACTGTCTGACCTTTTAGGGGCAAACTACAACACAGATAAAAAGACAGTTGCTTACGCAAGAGTATCTAGTCACGACCAAAAAGCTGACTTAGAAAGACAAGCACTGGTACTGTCAGCTCACTGCGAGCATCAAAAATATAACTATATACTCATACAAGACTTTGGTAGTGGACTTAACTATAAGAAAAAGGGACTGAGAAAACTTATAGATTTAATACTGAGTGAAGAAGTTGACAGGCTTGTAGTTACCAATAAGGACAGATTGCTGAGATTTGGTTCGGAATTGATTTTCGGACTTTGCGAGCATTTTGGTGTCGAAGTAACTATCTTAAACAAAAAAGAAGATGCAAGCTTTGAAGAGGACTTAGCGTCAGATGTATTGGAAATCATTACAGTATTTTCAGCACGCCTGTACGGTAGCCGCTCGCGAAAAAACCAAAAAATCATGGAGAATCTTGTAAAAGCCCTTGACAGCCAGAATAAACTAGATTAACATCCATAGTTATAAAGTGATTATCAGGGTCGAAAAAATGTCTACAATCACCTACGTTAAAGGATTGCCAACACCAATTCAATTGATGAACGTTCTTGGGATAACAGAATTCGAGAGTTTCTTGAACGATTTTGCGGTAATATACTTTAAAGCAACCTGTGATTGTATAGAAAAGTTAGAGAAAAAGGAACTGACTCAATCGAAGCTAAACACTTATTTGCAAGATAAATATGGCATAAATAAACGTCATGCCAATGGTGTTATAGCATTTGCGTCTGGTAAGATTGATTCAGCGATTGAGTGTAGAAAAAATCATATTATTCAGTTGGAGGGTAAATTAAAATCAGCTATAGAATGGTTAAAAAAGCATGAGAAAAAACTGAAAGATATTAAAGCAACAGCCAAGATTTACCTTCAGAAAAATTGGCAATACAGAAAATTAAAGTGTAAAGCCCCAATTGCTTGCGACCTATATAATCGCAAGACTAATTGGCAGAACATCAAGTTTAAAGTCCACCAAAAAAAGCGCTATATCTACAGATTAAAAAAACAAATTAGTCATTTAAAATCAGCTAAATTACATGTGAAAATATCAACAAAGGATATTTTTATTGTTGGTTCACTAGATGAAAGTTTTGGGAATCAAGTTTGTCAATATGATGGAGTGAACTTAAGATTTCGCGTACCATATTGCTTAGAAAAAAAATATGGAAAATATGTTAAAGAAGCAATAGGTTCATTTGAGAGAAACATTAATAGATTACCAGAATGTGGTGCAAAAACATGGCATTTTTATCGTCAAAACTATAAGTGGAATGTTGCGGTACAATTTTCCCCAAAACCGGTAGAGAAAGTCAGCAGAGCAATTGAATATGGTGCGATTGGTATTGACATAAATCCAAGCTCAATAGGTTGGGCTTACGTGGATAAAGATGGTAACTTAACAGCCTCTGGTAAAATATCTTTAAAACAAGGTTTATCAACCATCGCTAACCATCAACAATTAGTAGAAGCTTGCTTACAATTAGCTTCGATTGCTTCTACTTATGCTTGTCCTATTGTTTTCGAGGATATTGACTTTAATGCTAAAAAACAACAGTTAAGAGAAAAAGGTAGAAAATAT
>JAHHIC010000052.1 GCA_019359035.1 Scytonematopsis contorta HA4267-MV1
ATTTTGTCTTGCTCAGGAGTGAGAAATACCCTTAAACGAGCGCCCATATTTCAGTCACCTCGGCAGATACATTCTACGTATTTATTTATCTTTACATAGTTTGGTTTTTTCGCGCCGACTTACTTAATTAATGCTCACGCTTGTTATAACAATCCTCAGAAGGAAAAACTTATTTTTTATTTACCTCAATGTTCCCCAGCCGCTAAATTTGTGCAAAATAAGAACGATATATTTAGCGCTTCGGTTCACTTAACGCATCGAAGGTTATCCTGTCTTAGATGTCTTGACCGAGATGCTCTTCTTACCAATAACGAGTGACTGTATAACTGTCTAGCACTGCATCCACGCTAATAATCGGGATTTTTTCTGTAAGTGCTTGGGCAACTAAAAGCCGATCAAAGGGGTCTTTATGATGAAATGGCAAAGTTACAATCGCGCCTACATGAGCTACTTTAATCGGTAATATTTCCAATTCGTTAACTTGAATTTGATTCTCCATCCATGCCTCAAAATTTCCAGTAACTTGATACTTACCAATACTTACTTTGATAGCTATTTCCCAATAGGAAGCCGGACTGAGCAAGATATCGTTGAGGGGATCGATAATTAAATCACGGGCAACTTGACTAAGGGCACTATCATTTAGTACAAACCAGAGGAATGCGTGAGTATCGAGCAGAAACTTCATGGCATGTAGTCGCGAAAGTCTTCCAAGTGGGTTTCGTCTTCGGACAGAATAATTAGGGTTCCAATTGCACTACCAGGCTTGCGAGGCTTGCGGGGTGACTGGAGTTCGGAAATTAGTCGGGCAACGGTGCGATCGCCGGAGAAAATCTGCACTTCCTCACCAGGTTGCAGACTTGCAATCAGTTCGGGTAAATGAAGTTGGGCTTCTGTTAATGGAATCCGTGTCATTGTTTTGTGCTTCTATGCGCTCTGTTATTTATGGGACGGAGGTAGCAAATGGCTGCAAGCGCCATTCCTATATCTATAATAGGCTGTTAAAACGCTTTGATAACATTTGTACCACTGTTTTTATATAAAAATGCACCATCTACAGCAATCCCAAAAGTCTATACAACAAGCTTTTGGCACTGTTTTGTGCCAGTACCATTAAAGTGATAAAGTGTAGGTTATTATAAATAAATACCAACGTTTTGTCACAATAGTTATTAAATTAAGCGGGTGCTTGTGCTAAACTGTCGGTAGATAAATATAACTACCAACGTTTCGTCACAATATTGGCAGGCATAGGAGTAATTATTCACTATATAAATTGGAGAATACGTAATTATGTCTAAAACACAACAGGTGCTTGAACTTGTCCGTGAAGTGGGCGTAATTCGAGCAAAAGATGTTGAAGAAAAAGGAATTCATCGACAATATCTGAAACGCCTTGAGCAGCAAGGGCTTCTAGTTCGTTCAGCGCGTGGAATTTATACTTTTGCTGATACAGAAATTACGTCCAATCATACCCTTGCTGAAACTGCTAAACGAGTTCCTCATGGTGTTGTTTGTCTGCTGTCCGCGCTCAGTTTCTATGAGCTAACAACTCAAGCTCCTTTTGAGGTGTGGCTGGCTATAAATCAAAAAGCACGTCCTCCTAAAGATGAACTTTTGCCTATACGGGTAGTTTATATGTCTGGTCAAGCATTGTTCGCAGGAATTGAGGAACACCAAATAGAGGGTGTACCTGTGCGGGTCTATTCTCTCGCAAAAACAGTTGTAGATTGCTTTAAGTTTCGGAACAAAATTGGTCTTGATGTTGCCCTAGAAGCACTAAGGGAGTGTTGGTTCAAACGAAACTGCACAATGGATGAACTCTGGGCTTATGCCAAGATTTGTCGAGTTCAAAATGTAATACGTCCATATCTAGAATCACTTGAATGAATCAGAAGCAAATTCGTAATATACCAGCCTCAATCCGAAGTAAATTACTCCAACTGTCCAAACAGCGAGGAGAAGATTTCAATTACCTTCTTGTGCGCTATACTTCCGATAGGCTTTTGTACAGACTTAGCCAATCTCCCTATCAAAAACAATTCATTCTAAAGGGAGCAACTCTATTTAGAGTATGGAATGGGGAACCCCACAGAGCAACGAAAGATTTAGATTTGCTCAGTTTTGGGCGTAACGATATTTCAAGTTTGGAAGAAGTTTTTAAAGAAATTTGCCGTCAAGAATATGAGCCAGACGGTATTAGTTTTGAGTCAGAAACTGTAAAAGGAGAAAAAATAAAAGAAGACCAAGAATATGAAGGAGTAAGAATCAACTTACAAGCAAAGCTGGATTCTGCAAAAATTTCTATTCAAGTTGATATTGGATTCGGAGATGCAGTTACACCATCGCCTGAAGAAGCTCTACTACCAAGTATTTTGGATTTACCTGCTCCAGTTCTGCAAATTTACCGTCGTGAAACAGTAGTTGCAGAAAAATTTCAAGCAATGGTTGCTCTTGGCATTAGTAACAGTCGGCTAAAAGACTTCTACGATATTTGGTTTCTTTGCCATAATTTCGAGTTTGAAGGAGATTTACTTAGCCAAGCTATTAAAGCTACATTTGAACGACGTAAAACATCCTTACCAACTATAGAACCATTAGCCCTTACAGCAGAATTTGCTGAAGACATAACCAAAAAGAAACAATGGCGAGCTTTTTTGAATAAGGGAAAACTAAAATCAGAACATAAACACTTCGTGCAGGTTACTGACATCATCAGAGATTTTTTAATGCCACCTTGTTTGGCTGCGATAAAAGATGAAACTTTTAATCGACGTTGGTATCCGTCGAATGGCTGGCAATCTTAATATTAATTTTTTATATTTGTACTTGTCAGCAGTGTTTTGTAATTGCCCTCTACTGCAGTAGCGGGCAGGGATTTTCCTCAATTAAAAGACACAACTCTTCCTACTTTGTAGGTTGTGCGGGTGATGCCATTGGCTCTCTTGTGAGTGAAATTAGTACCAAAAGAGTAAGGCATACCCGCAAATTAAACATTGAACAAAGACAGGGAATTTTACTTACCAAATACACCTAAACCGTAGTAGCAAAGCCCGGAGTCACAATTAGTCATATCAACCCTAACTTTATATCGACTGCTTCGATATGGAGTCACAGAAATAGCGGGAATATCGTCATCTTGTGAATCAGAAGTAACTAAGTTCCCGCGCTCGTCGTACAATGCAATATCTAAGTCCCGGCAATCTCTGTCGCAAACTCCAACTATTCCATATGATGTACCTGCCTGGAGATTGATGTTTATGTAATGAGAACGACCTTGGTAGAGTGAATCCATAACAGGTTCGTGAGTTGGACTATAACCGCCAAAACCGGAGGCTGCTAATGCTCTAACAAGCTGTTCGCTAACGTCATTGAGAAATCGGCTATTGTCAGCACGAGCTACGGTGGGTGCAACAAAAAGAGAAGTAGAAATCGCACCAATTGCAGCCAGAGTTCCGATTAATTTTGTCTTGAATGTTTTTTGTAGCATTTGTGTTTGTTGAATTCGATAATTTCATCAAACACTGTGCCTAACTGAGTTCTTAACTGGGATTTTTTCGACTTTTTTTGATTTATGTTCGATTGTGCTTTTTTCTTTAATGAAAGATTTTAGAGCTAAAAATTGCTAAAATATTGCCGATATAATTCGCAGCGAATTATCACTTTATTATTTTGCAAACTAACGAGTCCCATTGCTTGTAATTTAAACTTAATTTCGGTTTTAAGTTCTATGGGACTACTCGCTTTGGCAACTTCCCTAATCGCTTCTGCTAATTCTGGTTGTTGCTTAAGAGTTGAGCTAAGACGGCGTAAATGGTTACAGTAAATACCTGAATCAGTTGCTGCTGTTTGTAGAAATTCCGCTAAATCTATATCTTGATTGGCGATGTGATATAACGCAAGACTAACTAAAAATGGGTGTCCTCCAACTAATGAAATTAGCTGGTTTACTTCTTGGTCGCTCCACTTTAATTGGTACAATTGAGCTAGATTTAGTACTTGCACCGAATTAAATTCTGGTAAGTCTACAGGAAAGCCAGCGTTAAAAGGAGAACGATTGATATCCAATGGGACATAAATTTCAGTGGAGTGGACGATGACCAACCGCAGTTTTTGCCAAATACTTGTCCGTCTAGCTTCTTCGTGCAAATAACGCAGCAGACCAAAAAAATCACCATAAATGTTAGGATATTCAAACAATCTATCAACTTCATCCAAGCCCAAAGTTAATGGTTGGGCAATTTCTGGTAGTATATATTCTTCAAAATAAGTTTCGCATCTCATATTGCAGCTAATATCATCTTCCCAATACTCATCCAGCCGATTTTCCAGCTTTAATTTGCGGCTAACGCTAGCACAAAACCAGCGCAGAAATTTATCTAAGCTGGTAAAACACTGGCTGTCTGCTTCTTTTAAGCTAATGTAGACGATGCGATCGCCAAGTTTTTCTGCTTCGTGGAGAATCCGAATTAGCAATGAAGTTTTCCCCATCTGTTCCGGTGCTTTGATACGAATTAATGCACCAGATTTAGTAATTTCCTTATAACAATCCTGTTCTTTAGGGGGACGATGGATGTAAAAAGGAGAATCCAACGCGACGCTACCTTCTGGATATGGTATTGCAGTAACAGAATTTGGTATTGTCTGGGGTTGGGGATTCTGTCGGGGAAGGTTTTCTACTACAGTATTATCGGAATCATCAATTTCTTTGTCAAAAATTTCCTGCCAATCTAACCCCAATTTTTCACAAATATCTTGAAAGTTCCTCACAAATATATTTCTACCATTAAAGAAATTATTAACTGTAGATGCAGCTAAACCTAGCGCAAGGGCTAACTCATTTTGACTAGGGTAGCCATTTCGTATAAGTGCGCTTTTCACTTTCTTAATGTGATTTTTATGTATTTTAATTCCCATAGTCATGCTGATAAAAGTTACAACATAAGTTTAAAGTATTTTTGGCAGAAAATGAAGCTTTAACAACTCGAATAAAACTCGAATAAAACTCGAATGAATCTCAGTCTTGTTGAGATTAAAATCTTATGGTATTTAGTTATAATCCTATCTTTTTTTAAAAAATATTTAAAAAGAAAAATACCAAACAAACAGGAACGCGACAAAATAATTTATAGTGTGATTTAGGGTTATTATTTGTGCCACTGGAGACTATGCAATGACTGGAAACTATGAATACCAAGTTGGAGCAAGTCTTGCCGCAGATGCTCCCAGCTATGTAATTAGAAAAGCCGATGACGAATTTTATAATGCTTTGAAAGCTGGCAAATATTGCTATGTCTTTAACTCACGACAAATGGGCAAATCCAGTTTGAAAGTCCGGGTAATAGAAAAACTTTTAGCAGAGGGAATTGCTTGTAGCAGTATTGATATCTCCGGGCAAGGTAGCAAAGATAACGTTACTCATGAACAATGGTATACGGGTATTGTCTCCAAAATTGTCAAGGATTTGGGTATTGCCAACCCTTTGGAATTTCGCCGTACTTGGTGGCGAGAACGTAATGACATTTCATCGGTACAGAAGTTAGATGAATTTATAGAAGATGTACTTTTGACATCTATCCAAGGGAATATTATTATTTTTATTGATGAAATTGACAGCACCCTAAGTTTAAAATTTGGTAGCGAAGATTTTTTTGCACTGATTAGAAGTTGCTATAATAAACGTTCGGAAAATGCAGCATACAAGCGTTTGACTTTTGCTTTGTTGGGAGTAGCAACTCCCAGTGATTTAATTACTGATAAAACACGAACACCGTTTAATATTGGGCAACCAATACAATTGGATGGATTTAAACTTCACGAGATTAAACCCTTAGCAGATGGGTTGGAAGGCAAAGTTGAAAATCCTCAAGCTGTGATGGCTGAGGTTTTAGCTTGGACAGGGGGACAACCGTTTTTGACCCAGAGGGTTTGTAATTTGTTAATTCAAGATTCACAGAACCCTAACTTATCCTCTGAAGTTCGCTCAATGGCAGAAAACGTATATAACTTCTCTGAGTTAGCAAGTGGGAACAAAGAATGGGTAGAAAGTGTTGTGAGAAAGAGGATTATTAATAATTGGGAAGCCCAAGATGAACAGCAGCATTTTAAAAATATTCGAGATAGGATGCTCTTCAATCAGGATTTTGCTGTGGGTTTGTTGGATTTATATAAGCAAATTTTGCAACAGGGAGAGATTAATGTTGATGGTAGCCCAGAAAAAATGAGGTTACGTTTGACTGGGTTGGTAGTAGAACAACAAGGTAAATTAAAGGTTTATAACCAAATCTATGAGAAGATTTTTGATTTAAATTGGGTAGGAAACGAATTAGATAAATTACGTCCTTACGCTGATAATTTTAAAAAATGGTTAGAGAGTAATTATCAGGATAAGTCGTGTTTATTGCGGGGTGAAGCATTACAAAATGCTCGCGAATGGTCTGATGGAAGAAGCCTGAGTAATGATGATTATAGATTTTTATCAGCGAGTGTAGAAGCAGAATTAAATCAAAAAGTTACGGAAGCGGAAGCAAAAGAAAATAAAGCTTTGGAGGAAGAGAGGAAAGCAAATCAGCGTTTAACAGAGGTAGAAGGGAAGACTAAGCGACGGATTAGCGTAGGTTTAATTGTTCTTACTGCGTCTGTAGTTGGTGCTGTAGCAGCGTTAATTTTTGCTACTGATGCAGAACGAAGAGGAAGCACTGCAACTTCTCAACTCCATTCTACAACTTCTCAACTCAATTATAAAAATTCCGAACTAAGTAAAGCTACAAAAAGTATCAAAACTTTAACTAAGCAACAAGAAGAAAGGCAAAAAGCACTAGTAGCAGCAAAGCGCGAACAACAGCGAGCAGAAACAGCCAAGAAAGGAGCAGAAAGTAAAGCGGAACAGGCAAATGATAATTTACAAAAAGCTCGTGCAAGGTTACAAAAAGCAGATAAGGAAATCCAAAATACAGAACTACAATTAGTATTAAAAAACCGTAAGGTAAAATCTGCGGAAGAACAAGCTAAAAATGCCCTAGGTGAGCAACAAAAGGCACAAAATTCCGCTCAACAAGCCAGGAATGAGCTTGCATCTACGGAAAAAAGGCTGCAAGAGGCAAAGAAAAAACAGCAGCAAGCACAACGGGAAATGCAAATAGCACAGCAACACCAACAAATAGCACAGCAACAGTTAGAACAAAAAGAAAAAGAACGACAAATAGCCGTCACCGCAACAAATCTTGAACAGCAAGCTACAAATGCTGCCCAAGCATTTCCCCAGTCAAGCCGACAGATAGAAACTCTCATCTCAGCCATGCGTGCTGCACGGGGACTCAAAAGTTTAGTAAAGGATGAGAAATCTTTGGCAAAATACCCAGCTTACAGTCCATTATTTGGGTTACAAAATATTTTCTTTGAAATTAGCCGAAATTTTGGAGAGCAAAATCGCTGGCAAGGGCATGAGAGTTCGATATGGAGTGTAAGTTTTAGTGCCGATGGGCAAACTATTGCTTCTGGTAGTGATGACGGAACCATAAAACTGTGGAGGCACAATGGTAGTTTGATTACTACCCTTAAAGGGCATGAGGATAGGGTATCGAGTGTAAGTTTTAGCCCAGATGGGCAAACTATCGCTTCTGGTAGTAACGACAAAACCATCAAACTGTGGAAGCGAGATGGCACTTTGATTACTGCCCTTAAAGGGCATGAAGATAGGGTATCGAGTGTAAGTTTTAGCCCCGATGGGCAAACTATCGCTTCTGGTGGTTTGGACAAAACCATCAAACTGTGGAAGCGAGATGGCACTTTGATTACTACCCTTAAAGGGCATGAGGATAGGGTATTGAGTGTGAGTTTTAGCTCCGATGGGCAAACTATCGCTTCTGGTAGTGATGACGGAACCATCAAACTGTGGAAGCGAGATGGCACTTTGATTACTACCCTTACCCTTAAAGGGCATGATTTTGGGGTATCGAGTGTAAGTTTTAGCCCCGATGGGCAAACTATCGCTTCTGGTGGTTTGGACAAAACCATCAAACTGTGGAAGCGAGATGGCACTTTGATTACTACCCTTAAAGGGCATGATTTTGGGGTATCGAGTGTAAGTTTTAGCCCCGATGGGCAAACTATCGCTTCTAGTGGTTTGGACAAAACCATCAAACTGTGGAAGCGAGATGGCACTTTGATTACTACCCTTAAAGGGCATGAGGATAGGGTATTGAGTGTGAGTTTTAGCTCCGATGGGCAAACTATCGCTTCTGGTGGTTTGGACAAAACCATCAAACTGTGGAAGCGAGATGGCACTTTGATTACTACCCTTACCCTTAAAGGGCATGAAGATAGGGTATCGAGTGTAAGTTTTAGCCCCGATGGGCAAACTATCGCTTCTGGTAGTAACGACAAAACCATCAAACTGTGGAAACGAGATGGCACTTTGATTACTACCCTTGAAGGGCATAAGTCTTGGGTATCGAGTGTGAGTTTTAGCCCCGATGGGCAGACTATTGCTTCTGGCAGTTTGGACAATACCATCAAACTGTGGAAGCGAGATGGCACTTTGATTACTACCCTTAAATGGCATGATTTTGGGGTATCAAGTGTGAGTTTTAGCCCCGATGGGCAAACTATCGCTTCTGGTGGTTTGGACAAAACCATCAAACTGTGGAAGCGAGATGGCACTTTGATTACTACCCTTAAAGGGCATGAGGATGATGTATGGAGTGTGAGTTTTAGCCCCGATGGGCAAACTATCGCTTCTGGTAGTTTGGACAATACTATCAAACTGTGGAAGCGAGATGGCACTTTGATTACTACCCTTAAAGGGCAGTCTGGGGTATGGAGTGTGAGTTTTAGCCCCGATGGGCAAACTATCGCTTCTGGTAGTCTGGACAATACCATCAAACTGTGGAAGCGAGATGGCACTTTGATTACTACCCTTAAAGGGCATGAGTTTGGGGTATTGAGTGTGAGTTTTAGCCCCGATGGGCAAACTATCGCTTCTGGTGGTTTGGACAAAACCATCAAACTGTGGAAACGAGATGGCACTTTGATTACTACCCTTAAAGGGCATGAGGATGATGTATGGAGTGTGAGTTTTAGCCCTGATGGGCAAACTATCGCTTCTGGTAGTAACGACAAAACCATCAAACTGTGGAGTCTGAGTTTAGATGATTTATTGGCACAAAGTTGTAATTATCTAAAAGATTATCTTGTTACCCGTGATGAGTTGCGCCAGGAGATTTGTCCTCATATGAGTCGCAAATAGCTCAACAATTGCAGATGCCCTCAATAATGTTCTTTATGGGGAGTTATTTATGGGCAATAGCTAATGCTGGATTTCTGCCAAAAAATCTCATACCATTACAGGTATCGCCTTGGTTGTGGGAAGATTCTAAGGTGTGGAAGCCCAGGCAACAAATCATGGTTGAAGTCGCTGAGTTCTTAGGCTGTAAAACAGATATCGTTTATATTATCCGCACTGGTTTCTGGTAATGGTTTGATGAACTGGTATTCAAGTTTTTACCCCAGCTTGCAAAAAAACGATATAGTTTTGCACTGCTAGAAAACACAGAAAAGCCTGAAATTTGAGGATATTACGCCGATTACGATTGGGTGGTGTTTTGTCAGTTATTTGCGGTGATGATAGCCTTACCCAAGGGATTGCCCATGTATTGTAGAGACATCAAACAGTTCTGTAATTTTCTAGGTAATCCTCGATTACCTCAACGAGAATCTGGACATCACAAGCTTTAATAAATTTAAATAAATGTCACGCAAATCAAACCTAACTGGTAGTATTTGGATTGCACTACTCCTTCCATACCCCCAAATATTCCCCTAACCCAAAAATTTTGAATTTTTGAGGGAGTAATTTAATCGATGTCACCAGAGATTCGTCAACTTTCTTTGAGTAATGACTCCTCATATTTTTTAATCCTCCACTCGTAAAATCAAGCGAATGCCAATATCATAATTAGCTACTCAGCTATTAAGTAGTATCAGGACTAGTCACTTTTGATTTTGTTTATAATTTCTCCTAGTTTGTTAATTTCAGACGCACTGTATATTTTTTGGTTAGGTCTGGCATTTAGCTTGTCCATTAATACATGAAAAGCTTCAGTGTCACCCTGATTGTGCTTTAAATAAGCTTTTAGTTGCTCAATACTCATGTTCTGAAAATCACTCATTGTTCAAACCTCCAATTTCCATCTTTAAATATGCTTATTCCTAAATTATCACCAGCCAGAATAAAGATACTATCTGTACGCTCATCTAGCCTAATTATGTGTATCGTCAACTGATAGAAGCAAGTAATATTTTGCGCTAGCCCAACGCAAGTTTTAGTTTGTTGACTTGTAAAGTAATTATCCCAATTTTGATTAAACACCCTTTTTGCGTCCTATTTTTTACTCCCTGTCATGAAGGCGTCTGCTATTTACACACAAGAACACCACTTATAAATTTTTACCTTTCTTATATTGCTCTACAGCTGATGCAATCAAGTTTCGTGTGAAATTGCTGGTACTTCTATCTTCTTTAGTAGCAAGGGTTTCAAGCTCTTGAAAAAGCTCTTGAGATACATATACTACTAATCGCTTATCGTTGCCCTTCGAGTCTCTCACCATTTGGACTACATGTACTATTAAAGTTTTAAATTCCTCCTCAAGTTTATCTTACTATGCACATAATAACGTTTAACCATGCACATACTGTACACATAGTGTAGCACTAAAGTTAGTGGCACATATTGTTATCATGCTGTTGTCATACTGTGTATTGTATGTGTACATAAATAGGGTGAAGTGTGTAGAAACCATGTAGCAAGGTTTTAGGACTGTTTTGCACCTGCACTTGTCAGTACAGCCCCACAGAGAAAAATCATTGATTTTGTGCCAGCACCATTAAAGTGATAAGATGTAGGTTTTTATAGATAAGCTTTTGTACAGACTTAGCCAATTTCTCTATCAAAAACAATTCATCTGCAATATTGAGCCTGCACTAAACAGGAACGGGTCAAATAGAGGGGAATAGAGAGTAGGAAGGGTTTTAAATACTACATAAATAATGCTTATTCTACAGCCACAAGTTTATGACGTAATATCCTCTTGCTGTTCTTAAAAACGTTTAGGTACATTGGTTTATCTGAATCTTCACGCCAAGAAATTGAATAACTGTACTCTCCATTCTCCCAGGTGATACCCCTGTAACCATTATCACGCCAAGCTGTGCCGTAATTGAGGCTGATACATTTCTTTTTTGCATCACACCCTTTATAAGTTCTCCCGTACTCCTCATGTTGACCTAGAGTAACAGTCAATTCTCCAGCACGGTAGGTTTCAGCTTTTGCAGGGTTTGCTGCAAAAAATATTGTAGCCAAGATACCAAAAAAGAATAGTCCTTTTGAATATTTCATAGGAAGTTATTTTACAAAATTACAATTCAATAACGATAATGTTAATTACAAAAATAACTTGATATCCAGAATACGTAGCACTGTTTAAATTACTGATATTATTATTAAGATTCCAAGAAATAAAATATGAACATTATTAAGTTTAGAGAAATCAATATATATCTCTAGTGTTTTGTCATCACCTACCAGTGCGGTAGATGTACCTTTATTTTTATATAAAATGACCACATCTACCGCAGTACCAAAAACCCAGACAGCAAGCTTTTGGGACTATTTTACATCTGCACTTGTTGGGCACTGTTAGGTCATTGCTTGTCGCAAGTAGCCCCCAGAAAAATCATTAAGGACATATTATAGGCAGAACAATCGCTCAACCACTAGAAGACAAATTGCCAAATGTAATATTTTCAGCAGTACCTATATTAATCCCAATATTTCTGTCCCCCACATTTCCCACGCCATTATTAACTTGGTTAGTAATACTGCGAATCTTTTCTTCTGCTTTTTGTTTATCCCATACTGCTGTTGCTAAACCTTTACCACCGCACAATAAAGCAACCGGAAAATCCTCCGTCGCAAAATCAAAAAATGGGGTTTGTTCCGCTTTACATAAATCTCGTGTGCTTGCGGGAACAGTTTTGCTCAAATAGTTCATTAAATGGGAAACCTGCACAGCTTTATCTCCCCTTTGGTTTGCTGCTCCTTGCAATGCTTCGAGGAGATGGTAAGTATAAACGCTCATTTTGCCATCGGGACGTACCCAGGATGATTGGTTTCCCGTGGAGGAAGTGAAAACTACCCTTCCTGTACCTTGTTTTAGTTCGTCGATGTCAAACAGAGTCGATAATTTCAAGAGCGAATTAGCAGCAGGGCTACGTCCAGGTAATGTTTTTACTGTTGCAGACGCTAACAGAGCAGGGGTGTGGCGAGGTGGTCGCATCGCTGGTGTTACTGCTAACTATATAGATATTGATTTTCCTGTGCCTCTTAGCAGTGGGCAAATATCTAGAGAAGTCATTTGATTAGTTTCATAAAATGCTACTGACTCAACACGACCAACATATTGAAGGGCTTGTCTGGGTGCAAGTTCACTGTAAGTAGCTATTTGGGCGACATTGCCGTATTTTACATAGTATAAATATTTTAATATTGCAAGTAATTTGAAATACATTTTGAATATAAAAAGCAAGGTATTGACCTCGCCTCTTAAATATAACTTGCAACATTATGACTACATTTTTATCGCTGCTTGGTATTGTGTGCTTGTCATACCGCAACCAGAGGCGTTACGATGTCCACCACCCCCATAAGCAGCAGAGATTTTAGCTGTGTCGAAATTACTGCCCTTGCTGTTACTCCGCAAACTTAGGTAAACATTACCAGGATTGTCTTCAGGTAAGTGGTAACAGTAAACAAAATCCAAATCAGGATTATTTGTGTACATTGTGCAACAAACATCACTTGTAAGGTCTAAAAAGTCATTTTCTTGCAGTTCTACCGAAGCAACAGCATGACCTAAAAATGTGTGACGCTTAATACCTTCTGCTAAGTAATCTACTCGCTGGTTCTTATTAGCCAATAACTCCTCACCGTAGGGCAACAATTCTGTTATTAGTTCCTGGATACCATACCGACTGAGGGTATCAAAGTATTCAAAACATGTTAGTCCTAGCTTTTTATGTTCCACTACCTTCGTGTACATAGCTTCAAATATTGGCTCTGTATACGGCAATTGTTTTTGAAACAGGTCGCGGTCGCGAACATATCTCAAAAATTCCGGCATTTGCTCATCAGGAAATAAGGTCTTCCATGCCAGTGTTGCGGCACTTTCGGAATTATCAAACCCCAACAAAGCACGAGAGTTAACACCAGACCCCAACAACCCAAGCATTTTATCTTTGTGGTGGTCTATCACCATAAATGGCAAGCCTAGCTCTGCAATTTCTATTGTTTCTTGGTACGTGAAGGTAAAATCAACGCAAACTACTTGGTCATAGTCGCTTAAATCAGGTGCTGGCTCCCCATAGGAACAAGCAATTGGTGTACCGTTGACAAAATAACGCTTACAAACCCAAGCACCAACATAGCCATCCAAACAATCACGTTTCGACCGCGTGTGGTAAACAATAGCAGTGCTGACGTTTTTATCGAATTTTTCTTGAATTCGAGCAAGCGAAATGTATTGAGTAATAATCACTAAAAAACACCAAGGTAAATTACACTGCGATTCTACTTTTCATGAGACGGCAACATTTCCACAATGCTAGCCATTAAATTGTGTCTGTCTTGGTTGCTGATGCGTTCGTTGTTAGGAAGGGTTTTAAATACTACATAAATAATGCTTATTCTACAGCCACAAGTTTATGACGTAATATCCTCTTGCTGTTCTTAAAAACGTTTAGGTACATTGGTTTATCTGAATCTTCACGCCAAGAAATTGAATAACTGTACTCTCCATTCTCCCAGGTGATACCCCTGTAACCATTATCACGCCAAGCTGCGCCGTAATTGAGGCTGATACATTTCTTTTTTGCATCACACCCTTTATAAGTTCTCCCGTATTCCTCATGTTGACCCAGAGTAACAGTAAGTTCTCCAGCACGGTAGGTTTCAGCTTTTGCAGGGTTCGCAGCAAAAAATATTGTAGCCAAGATGCCAAAAGATAACAGTCCTTTTAAATACTTCATACGAAGTAATTTTACAAAATGACAATTCAATAACGATAATGTTAATTACAAAAATAACTTGATATCCAGAGTATGTGGGACTGTTTAAATCTATAAAGACGCACTTGCACAAGAGGAATAATCATGACAGAACAAACTGTTTTTGAAGAAAGTAGTGGTAACATCTTTGCTGACCTTGGCTTAGAGGACGCAGAGGAACTTTTTACCCGTGGCAAAATAGGGATTCAGGTTCTCCGCATCTTGAAACAACGTGACTTGAAACAGCGTGAAATTGCTAAGCTGCTTGGCATTCCTCAACCGGAAGTATCGTATTTAATGCGTGGCGAGTTTCAACGGTTCACCGAAGGAAAACTTCTTACCTTTCTTAAACGCCTTGATACAGAAATAACCTTGCATCTTCGACCTCGTAATGCAGGAACGCAGGCAGATGAAACGGTGGTATCGCTATAAGGATATCTGATATCTTACAATTTACGTATATACAACTAATCAAAAAAAATATTGTATCAAAAAATATTTACAATATAACCTTATTTCTAGTCCTCTAAAGAGGACTTTAGCTTTTAGACAGGGAATTTATTCCCTGGCGGTTGTGCAAAGGGATGACCGTATTTAAATAAATATAGTAGTGATTATGACATTGATTTTTATTGGTGCAAGATGTCAGGTACGCTTACTGTGCCATTTTTTTAAAGCATAGAAACTGAGTACAACTAAAAACATTACATCAGCTATTGCAGAACAACGTAAATTGTGCATAGAGTACAAATAGCAGACCTCGTATATATTAATCGCGATTAGTACAGTTTCTAGCTTATTAAAACTCAGTTTTACACCTTTAAAAATGTGCTGAAAATCTTCACAACCATCTCTAGGACTGCTTTTCAGCGTTTCATTGATAGCGTAAACTCCTGGCTTCTATCCTCTCCGAGTAGTCCTACCGCATCCGCTCGACATTGACGACAGTGCTTCATCAATTTAAGATTACCAGCACATTTTTCTTGCAATGTTTTCAACTCAGTCGGTGTCGGACCACGTTGACCATTTAAACCATAGTAAGTACCATGTTCCGGAGCAGAAATCAAGGGCATAATATTATGTAAAAATGCACCTTGTTCATAAATAATCTTGTTAACTTCCAACAAATGTTCGTCGTTAACTCCCGGAATCAATACCGAGTTCACCTTACACAAAATATCAGCTTCTCTAAGTGCTTGCAATCCTTCCATTTGTTTCTCATGGAGAATTTTAACACCTTCGATACCTCTATAACGTTTACGGTTGTAGTGAACCCAAGGATAAATCATAGCCCCGATTTCCGGGTCAACCATATTTAAGGTAATCGTCACATGGTCAATATTCAGTTGTTTAATCTTGTCAATATATTCAGGTAACATCAAGCCATTAGTTGACAAACAAAGCTTAATATCCGGAGCTTTATCTGCAATTAATTCAAATGTCCGAAAAGTTTTTTCTGGATTTGCCAATGGGTCACCAGGTCCAGCAATTCCCACAACCGATAACTGAGGAATTTTTCCTGCAATCACCAATACCTTATGCGCTGCTTCTTCTGGTGTTAACACTTCGCTAACTACCCCAGGTCGGCTTTCGTTCGCACAATCATATTTTCGATTGCAATAATTACATTGAATATTACAAGCTGGTGCAACTGCAACATGCATCCGTGCATAGTGGTGATGTGCTTCTTCGCTGTAGCAGGGATGGTTGGCAATCCTTTCCTTAACTTTATCGTCCATCTCCACGGCGGCGTTGCTGCTACATCCGCAACCACCTGATTTTGATTTGGTTGTTGTCATCATTTCGGTAATGGGAGAATTCATTAGCCCTGTAGACAGTGGTGGTGTCATTAAATTTAGCAAATGTTCAGTGGTACTGCCGCCATCGGGAAGATGATTATATTTTTTAGCCGTTTCATACTGCAATGCAAAAGGCAGAAAGTAAATATTAATTTTATTAGTTGTCCGGTCGTCTGCATTTTACAATTACGTTCAAGAAATAAGAAAGTCGCGTAAAGTACTCACCAATAAGTGTCTAACTTATAGACATAAAACCCTTGAATCTTGGCTGGTGTGTGTCAACGCTTGGGACTTTGTGGGTCTAATTGGTGCGTACAGCCGCGACATCTTCTCTCAAGGGCATGGTGCTATCTCATCCCTCCACTCACTCACCGCGCCTTTATTATTTAACTCATTTTTAACTGAGTTGTGTTATTGGTGCGTTAAGTGATTGGCGTTATATGATTTATAGCAGTCCCAAAACCGGGTTATTCACCTGTAGTGCAGATAGAATTTATTGAACTTATTACTTTTGTACTCAATTTCTAAGAACCTTAGCCCTTAAGGTTTTGCCACTTTCTTAAAAAAAATTTCGGGCAGGGGTGCAAGTATTTTCCGGATAGGGTACAAGTATTTATGGTGAAGGGGTACGAGCATCTACTGTACTCATCCCTATCCCGCTAGTCTCAAGGGTCTTAGCAATTTTTTAAGGTTTAATTCGCACTTCTTAACTTGTACTCACAAGCCACAGAAAGAGTAGAAAATGCATCCAGATTTGAAAACATTATTTCTTGCTGTTTGCGAAACTACTTTCCTTAATTTTCCTTTTGTTAGCGTATATCCAAAAATTAAACTATCGCTAAGCAATATGCATGAGTATTAATTCCTTTTTATCTACTCTTTATCTTTTCCTCCTTGCTTCTTAAAAAGCCGGAGTAGGAGATGGATAACTACTCCAGGCGTCTTGCGAAATTCAATTCTGTAGCTAAGATATCATTTTTTTTTCAAAAAAGAATTTTGTTTATATTTTCTTAATTTTTCGTAATCGTGATGATTACAACGGGTGTTACAAAGCCAGGTTTAACAAAGTTGAGCTTGGTATTCCTGATTCACCGTTAACAGGGGGAAATATTTTGCAATTATTTGACAAAATATCAATTATTTATAGTGGGTTGGGGCTATACACGTAGGATGGGTTAGGCGCATTTGTAGGACTTAGTTGGAGGCTCTTTAAGTCGGATGAAGCGCCGCAACCCATCACTTTTGTATACTTAATATTTACGTTATAAATAAGCTCTTAAGCGTTAATTACTAAGCATGGCATTTACCCATATTTTATTCTAGTTATTGAGAATTATTCTGATTTTAGCATCTATTGAAGAAAATTATATAGGTATTTTATCTAGAAGATAAATGCTTAGTTTCTCAATACTGCGTAAGTTTTAAGTAATTTTATATACAGGTACAGAGCTATGAAGGAATTGGCAATATACTTCGGCATATTCTTAATTGTTTAAGAAGCGATTACGCTATAATTCAGCTTTATTACTTGGTTGTATATAGCACTTCTTACAAAGAAAAAATAATATCTTGTGGGGTGGGCATCCTTGCCCGCCCTTGTATACTTCACCGGATTCAGAACCGCTATATATTCCGTGATTTTTCGTTAATTAATCATACTTGCTTGCATTCGTGGTTTGTTCCGCCTTACTTCTAAGCGCATCTAAGATTTGCCATCGCGGACGTTCTTCCACTTCCTCTAAAGTAATTAAAATTTCTGAAACTCTATTTTTATAGTCTACAAAATCTAAGCTCAAAGGTAAAAATAACCCGAACTTTTTACCTTGCTTATTGTAAATCAAAACAGATACATCCTCTACTTCCTTCCAATTATGCCATCCATGTTTTTCTAAATATTGGACAATTGTCTTAGGAGATATATTGGCAATTTCTTTATACTGGTAATCTTGCATGACTTACCTTTCCGCTTTTGCGAATTTAATCTATCACCGTAATCAGCTTAAAATTATATGTCATCTTCAAGCAAAGGTTTTAGTTGTGATTTGAATTTCTTGGTCAACCTCAATCCAAAGTTTAGCGCCAGAATTCAAAGGAGAATGTGGTCGATATACTAATTTACAAGGTCCAAAAATTTCTACTTCATGACAATATTGACTTTTCTTACCTTTATGAACCACAAGCATCGGCTCATTTTCCTTTTGACGTTGGTTGCTATCGAATTTGTGGCGATTAACGTGAATCTTAGTCGGACTGCATTGTAATCTCTTCCTCCAATTTCCTTGTGGACCTCTGGTTCCTTCAATAATCTGTGGAATTCCACTAAATAAAGGTATTTGCCAAAAACGACCTACCTTTTTCGCTCCTCTAATCCGTCCATCTTTCAACAGCTGTCGAATTCTCTGGCAGCTTATACACAGCAAACAAGCAGCTTCTGTTGTTCCAACAAACATAAGTAGATAAACCCTAGCGCTAGAGTTATTTTTCACCCTGTCATCCGCAAATTCAACAGACCGGCTGACACCTTTCAAACTGTCACAACCTGTAAGATATAATTGATACTAAACAAAGCTAGAATCCCCTGATATCTGATTCAACCCATCGGAATTGGAATCTCAATTACAAACAACTTTCACAACAGACAATGAACGGATATAGCAGATAACTTGATTGTGAATTTCATATATTTATTTTTCCTTCGTCATTCCCCCACCACTCACACAGACAACTCATCCGTTACATCCGTTCAGCATCCGTTGCTAGGCTTCCTCCACCTTTCGTTCCACAACCCGGCGAATAGGAATTTCGATTACAAACTCCGCTCCTTCACCCGGTGCCGAATTACAAAGCAGTTTACCTCCATGTTTTTCCGTAATAATTTGGTAAGAAATCGAAAGTCCCAGTCCAGTCCCTTTACCCACGGGCTTTGTTGTAAAAAACGGATTAAATATATAAGAGCAGACCTCCTCACTCATCCCCACTCCGTTATCAGCTATAGAAATTGCCACCCAATCTTTATCGACAAGCGAAGTTGAAATACGAATAACGCTGGGGTTTGCTTTAATATCCTGCGGTGTTCGCAGTTTGTTACATTCCTCTAGAGCGTCGATAGCATTAGACAAAATATTCATAAACACTTGATTGAGTTGACCAGGGTAACACTCAACTAAAGGTAATGCGTCGTAATCCCTGTTGACTTGGATTTCTGGAATATGAGGTGCGACTTTCAGACGATTTTGTAAAATCATCAAGGTACTATCAAGTCCCTCGTGAATATTTACCTCTTTAACTTCAGCTTCGTCTAACCGTGAGAAGTTGCGTAAGGAAGCCACAATATCGCGAATACGGTCTGCACCCGACTCCATTGATTTGAATAAATTGGGCATATCCTCAAACAAAAACTCTAAGTCTATTTTCTTTAAGTGCGCTTGAATTTCTGGAACTGGTTGAGGATAATATTTTTGGTAAATTTGCAACGACTCAATTAACTCTTGGTTGTATTGATACACGTGTTCTATATTGCCGTATATAAAGTTAATTGGGTTATTGATTTCGTGAGCAATACCCGCGACTAGTTGTCCTAAACTTGCCATTTTTTCAGATTGAATCATTTGAATCTGAGCTTTTTGCAAGTCGTTTAGGGTTTTGGCTAGTTTATCTGCTTGTTCGCGAGTTTGACTGAGTAAATTTGCTTGACGAACTGCAACACTCAATTGAGCTGCTACTTGACTAAAGAATTTTTGTTCTACTTCTTTCCAATTGCGGAAGTGGCTACATTGATGAACACACAACAGTCCCCAGAGTCGTTCACCTTCCATTAGGGGGGCAATAATTTGTGATTTGATTTGGAAGCGCTCTAAAATTTCTACGCAACAGTCTTGGAAACCAGCTATGTGAATATTGGAGATTGCTTGAATTCTTCCTTTTGCGTATTGCGGAGCATATTCTTCACCAAAGCAATGGTCTTCTATTTTATATCCTAAAGCTGGTTCGTACTTAGATAAGACATCTTCAGCAATAAATTCACCAACACAATATTTGCTGTCTGGGTCAAAACGGAATACACCGACTCGGTCTGCTCGGAGTGAACGTCGTACTTCTTGAGCGGTTATCTTGAAAACTGTTTCTAAATTTAGGGATTCGCGAATTTTTGCGACTACATCAAAGAGAATTTGCCGTTGTTCTGCTGATTGATGTAGTTCTTCTGCACGGGTTTGAGTTTGGGAAAGTAAATCGGCACTTTGAATAGCGACCCCAAGTTGACTAGCGACTTGAGATAAAAATTCTACTTCCACAGTTTCCCATTGACGGGGTGTTGTATGTTGATAAGCACTAAGCAGACCCCATAAAGTGCGTCCCACAAAAATTGGTGTTACTGCGTAGGCTCGAATTTTAAATTGCTCTAATATATCTAGGTGACAGCGTGTATGTCCAACTTTATATACGTCGTTTACCGCAAAACTCTCATTATTGCGATATCGACCACCTTTAGTTTCTTGTAAATGAGTGTCTTCCCAAACTAAGTTTTCTCCAAATGGGTTTCCAGCCATCCACTGAATTTCTGGTATCCCAAAATGGCTAACAAATTCACCACTCCAGTCTGGATTAAAATGATAAACTCCTACCCGTTCTGCTTTTAGAAGCTTACATACTTCTTGACAAGTCGTCTGAAAAATCAATGCTGTATCAGAGGAAGAACGTATCTTGGTGACCACATCCGTCAAAGCTCGCTGTCGAGCGATCGCACTTTCAAATGCAATAGCTTGTTGTTTCGACTGCTGCAAAAGTTCCGCTTGTTGAATAGCAACACCAAGTTGCGCTCCCACCTGAGAAAGAAATTCCACCTCATAATCCAACCATAAGCGAGGTGCAGAATGCTGATACGCTGCTAATAACCCCCACAACTTCGGACCAATAAAAATTGGTACTATCGCATAAGCACGAATTTTAAACTGCTTCAAAATATCTAAATGACAACGGGTATGTCCCGCTTCATAAATATCATTCACTGCAAAAGTCTCATTATTCCGATACCGACCACCTTTAGTTTCCTGTAAATGAGTATCCTCCCAAACTAAATTTTGACCAAAAGGATTTATATTTTCCCATTGGGGTTCTACAGTACCAAAGTGACTAATAAATTCACCACCCCAATTAGAATCAAAGCGGTAAATCGCGGTTCGTTCCACCTTGAGCAATTTACAAATCTCTCTACAAGTAGTATCAAAAATCAGTTTGGTATCAAGTGATGAACGAATATTGTCCACCACTTCCGTTAAAGCTCTTTGTCGTGCAACAGCATTTTGTAACTCAGTTGTGCGCTGCTTTGATTGTTCCAAAATTTCTGCCTGTTGCATTGCTATTCCCAAATAGCTCGCAGCACTAGACAAAAATTCGACTTCATCAGTTTGCCATTGACGAGGTTGAGAATGTTGATAAGCAGCAAGTAACCCCCATAATTGCTGGCCAACAAAAATTGGAGCTATTGTATAAGAACGAATTTGAAATTGCTCTAATAATTCCACATGGCAGCGGGAGTAACCAGCCTCATAAATATCTGCCACAGCAAAAGGCTCATTTTTACGATATCGTCCACCCTTAGTTTCTTGTAAATGCGTGTCAGCCCAAATTAAATTTTGTCCAAAAGCCTTGATATTGTTCCAGGGAGACTGAGCAAATCCCAACTGGTTAATAAAACTCCCCGACCAATCATGATTAAATCGGTAAATACCAACACGCTCAAGACCAAGCGAGTGACAAATCTCTTGACTAGTAGTCGAACATAAAACCTCTATATCAACACTTGCACGAATTTTAGCAATAATTCTAGTCAACAGCTTTTGGAATTGCATCCCCCGCATTAGTAACTCTTGACACTCTTGAGAACTGATAAAACTTGGTTCATAAAGGCTGTCTGGCATAATAATAAAGAAGATGATATATTTTATACTCTTCTTATAATTCCCCTAAATCAGCCTCTAATATCACTTATAAATTTGAATTTATGATGATTTGATAAGATTTTAAGTAATATTGATGACTCTGGTATTCTTATTACGTAAAAATACTAGTTCAAAGATATTTCTACGCAAAATCACGTATTTAATGGAGAGACTAAACATGTTAGTCTCCACCTTGCATTTATGTGAACGAAAAATATTGTTGCTAATCCTGCATCTAATATTTTAATTGGAATTTTTGACTTGCTTCGCCATATTACGAAAATAATCCATATTTGGGTCATTACGACGAGGTCTTGAGTTAGACGTAGAATTTACAACAGGTTTAGCTACTTCAACTTCAACGTCAGACTTTGCTTGAATTTTTTTCAGGGTGTTAGCTTCCTGGGAATCTAAGAAATATTCTGACGATTTAAAACCGAATAATTTGCTAACAGCATTAAATTTATTACCTAAAAAGCCAAAAAATAAAGAAGTTAAGGCTAATATACGAATCAATGAGTTCCGTACAATCTGAATTACGCGAAACATAGTAGCGACTCCAGCAAACTTATAGTAATACAGTAATCAAGGCTAGATACATCTCTAGCATCCTTACTTATATAATGACAAGATAATTTAATACTGAAGTCTACCAATAGTTGTAAATAATAAGACTTAGA
The DNA here is from genome assembly GCA_019359035.1 of Scytonematopsis contorta HA4267-MV1. Lineage (GTDB taxonomy): Bacteria > Cyanobacteriota > Cyanobacteriia > Cyanobacteriales > Nostocaceae > Scytonematopsis > Scytonematopsis contorta. The sequence goes on from JAHHIC010000052.1 coordinate 22,519, forward strand.
ATAATTGGTATTGTGACCTGATATAATTAATTAGCAATTAATCTTATTCTCGATAATTAGTAAAGATACATACCATACTACTTTATAGTTAGTTGCGCTAATGATAAACATTTATTTTCATCATAGAGGCTAAAAGATGAGTATTCTAATAGGTGGTAAAATTCCCAAAGCGACCTTATACTATATGAGTTCTTCCGGAGTGCAAAAAATCACCACCGACGAAATATTTACAGGAAAGAAAGTAATAATTTTTGCTGTACCTGGAGCCTTCACCCCATCCTGTTCAGAACGTCATCTCCCCGGTTTTTTAGAATATGCAGACCAAATAAAAGCAAAAGGTGTAGATACAATTGCTTGTATTTCCGTTAACGACCCATACGTAATGGGAGCATGGGCAAAAGATAGAAATGTTGGTAATAAAGTCCTAATGCTTGCCGATGGCTCTGGTGAATTTACTAAAGCAGTTGGTCAAGAATTAAACTTACTAGCCAAAGGACTAGGAATACGTTCGCGTCGCTATGCCATGATTATTGAAGATGGGGTAGTCAAATATCAAGCTTTAGAAGAAGGTGGAAAATTAGAAGTCAGTACAGCAGAAAACATTTTAGAGAAGTTATAGCACTTCAGCGACGGATTAGCAACGGATGATTAAGGGATGTAACGGATAAATTAATTACGGGTTTCACCGATTTTTCTAACCTTATATCCTCTATTAACTCACACAGATAAACCATCCGTTACATCCGTTTAATATGCGTTGCTAAGTTTTATCAGGGAGCTTTGAGGGAAATTATGAAAGCAGCAGTTATCCGTAAATATGGTTCTACAGATGTATTTCACAACGAAGAAGTAGAGCTACCAAAAATTAAATCAGATGAATTGCTAATAAAAGTTCATGCATCCAGCATCAACCCCATCGATTGGAAAATCCGTAAGGGGATGTTGAAATTTATTACAGGTAACAAATTTCCGATGATTTTGGGGATGGATGTATCTGGAGAAGTAGTACAATTTGGTTCTCAAGTTACAAAATTTAAAATCGGAGAGCAAATTTACGCTTGTCTGAATGTTCCAGGGGGAGGCTATGCAGAATACGCAGCAGTTCCCGAAAAACTCGCAGCACTAAAACCAAATAATATAAGTTACGAAGAAGCTGCTGTCGTACCTTTAGCAGCAATGACCTCTTTACAAGCATTACGCGACCAAGGTCAAATCAAAGCTGGACAAAGCGTATTAATCAATGGTGCTTCGTCCGGTGTCGGTACTTTCGCTGTGCAAATTGCCAAAGTTTTGGGTGCGGAAGTAACTGGTGTTTGTAGTTCTAGGAATATTGATTTAGTCAAATCTTTAGGAGCAGATAGAATTATTGACTACAATCAACAAGATTTTACTCAAGAAAAAATACAGTACGATATTGTTTTTGATGCAGTTGCTAAAAGTTCTTTTTCTAACTGTAAAAAAATTCTCAAAGCAAACGGTGTTTATTGTACAACATTACCCTCACCTGAAATTGTTATCCAAGGTTTTTTGACAGGGTTTCTCCCTGGTCAAAAAGCTAAATTCATTCTTCTTTCGTCTAATAGTGAAGATTTGATGCTTTTAAGCTATTGGATTGAATCCGGAAAAATACGCTCAGTTGTTGACCGAACTTTTTCTCTGGACGATATCGCAGCTGCTCACGCTTATAGCGAAAGCGAACGTGCTGTTGGAAAAATTGCTATAGCTGTCTCACGCAAAGCCGCAAAGACGCAAAGTTAAGAATAGTTTTATTAAGTGCGTTTTTACATAGAATTGGTGTAAGTCCTGATTGTATTGATGAACACAGAATTTATTATTAAAAAAAAATAATGAATTTGATTCTTCAAAATTAAAATCTTATAATAGAAGTAACTGTATATACAGAATTAATCGGATAATAGCTGCCTATTTGACTGTTTTCAAGCAGACGGAGATAGGTGAGTACAGTTTAATATCTTCTGAAAATCTCTGTTGAATATGATTCAAAAGCTAATATATAAAGGTTTTTGACTGAGTACATCAAATCTAAATAAATATCTCAGAAATACCTACACCCTTAAAGAAATGTTCTCGTACCCCTACCCCAAAAGAAATTTTAAATTTATATTAAGTCTACATTTGGGGTAATGAGTACAACCTTAATAAACTTAATAAATACAATAGCCATCGGAATTATTGCCTGTTTAAATGCAGCCTGATATAAGCAGGAAAAGCACACGGCTTTTTTTATAAAAGACAACACCGATGGAACAACCCTTGGACAGTACCAGAAACCATACCACTGGAGAAACGCTCCTAGGTCTCCATGTATCTCCATATAAGCGACAGAGAAAGGAAGGATTTTTCGAGACATTCCTAAATGATTTTCGCGTCATTTTCCAGCGCGACCCCGCAGCAAGAAATTGGTTGGAGGTGTTATTGTGCTATCCCGGATTGCACGCGATCGCATTGCATCGTTTAGCTCACTGGTTACATTCTTATAAAATAGTGTTATTCCCCCGATTGATTTCCCACATCGCTCGGTTCTTAACCGGAATTGAAATTCATCCAGGAGCAAAAATCGGTAAAGGAGTATTTATCGACCACGGGATGGGGGTAGTTATCGGCGAAACTGCTATTGTTGGAGACAACACCCTAATTTATCAAGGTGTCACTTTGGGTGGAACGGGAAAAGAAACTGGTAAACGTCACCCAACCATAGGAAAAAATGTTGTCGTCGGAACTGGTGCGAAAGTTTTAGGTAATATCGACATTGGTGATGGGGTTCGTATCGGAGCAGGGAGTGTTGTACTACGGGATGTTCCCCCTGGTTGTACTGTTGTGGGAATTCCCGGTCGTATTGTTAAATGTCACCCCGACACAAACAATTGCCCTTTAGAACATTCTCAATTACCCGACCCAGAAGCTACCCTGATTTCCTCTCTGTCACAGCGTATTCAGCATTTGGAACAACAACTGCAAATCTTGGTGGAACGGACACAAGAAAAAAAAGTTTTGACAAAGGATAAATAATTATGTTAGAACCGCGTAGTTCTGACACTTCCTACGAGCAGGTGGTGCAGATACCTTTAAGCGAACGCTGGCAAGTATATCAACGCTTGCAAGACTTAAAAATCCCTTGCTCGTGTTTAAGCGACGGTTCACTCCGCGTACAAGTTAATAGCTGTATCACAGCGCTACTTTTACGCAGCACACTGATGCAAATTCAAAAACCACGTCAAGAATTAATTGAGTGGTTGGAACGCTGTTGGAAGCATGTTGATTGTTAACTGGTGACTGCTGACTGCTGACTGTTGACTGGTGACTGGTGACTGTTGACTGATAATTTGCGATTTTACCAGGGTTAAAAGCAGATATAGATTGCAAATACACTTATATTTGCAAGTAATTCTTCTTTTCTAACTGTCTGAATAATTATTGCAACTCTTGATTTATTTATGCTTCTAAAATCTTAAGTTATTACTCAAGAGATTCTATAAATTAACGATGCGAAATTATCAGCTGAGAAAATTTTTTATTTATCATTAAAGGTAATTTCAAATCTCCTAACATTTCCGCTATATATTTTTACTCTGCTATTATGCAAGTTCTGAACCGCGATACAAATTTGATTGATTTTCTACACAATGAGCTTAAACTTAAAAATGAGGATATTGCTGTCGTATTACGACACAGAGAGTTAGACAATGCTCCCTTACCAATGCTACTTTGGCAATATGGATTGGTTTCTATTGAACAGTTAGAACAAATATTTGATTGGTTAGAACAAGAATCAGAAAGACTACTAAAATCAAGCAATTTTGGGTGTTAAATGAAGTAAGAAGAGAGAGGAAGCATATCCTAATTTATTCTCAAGTCAAAATTTAATATCCGGACTTTTATAGTTAATTATTTTGGTACAGAGTAAACTTTTTTCTATATACACACATATTATTTCTTCTTGCTTCCTCCTTCTTTATTAATTTAGTCCGCTGTGATACAGATAGGTGATTTAAAGTTGCTAAAATTGAGAAAAATAAATCCAGTTATGAGATATAAATAATGAATTATAAATTATGAATCAGCGCTATCGCATTATTCATAGTTCAAAAAAGTATTTATAAGGTAACCAATAGAGGGATGTTTTCAATGAATCACGTCATAATTAATGACACTACTCTGCGTGATGGTGAGCAAGCGGCTGGTGTTGCATTCAACCTAGAAGAAAAAGTGGCAATCGCTAAATTTCTTGACTCCATCGGGGTTGCGGAAATTGAAGTCGGTATTCCTGCGATGGGTCATGAAGAAACACGTGCTATATCCGTAATTAATGACTTGGGTCTAAAAGCTAACTTGCTTGGTTGGAACCGTGCAGTAATTTCTGATATCAAAGCTTCTATCGCTTGTGGTCTCAAGCGTGTTCATATTTCTGTTCCGGTATCTGGGATACAAATTGCAACGAAATTTCACGGACAATGGCGAATCACTTTACAGAAACTTAAAGACTGTATCAACTTCGCTCTGGATAACGGTCTTTGGGTCGCAGTCGGAGGAGAAGATTCCTCAAGAGCCGACGAAAGTTTCTTAGAGGATGTCGCGCATTCCTCACACGAATGGGGAGCAGCCCGATTTCGTTTTTGTGACACAGTAGGTATTCTCGACCCCTTTACCACCTACTGCAAAGTCAACAAACTCGTTAGAACTTTATTGATTCCTGTAGAGATTCACACCCATAACGATTTTGGATTAGCTACCGCAAACGCACTCGCTGGAATTAAAGCGGGTGCTTCTTCTGTGAATACAACAGTAAACGGTTTAGGTGAACGAGCGGGAAATGCTGCATTAGAAGAAGTTGTGATGGCTTTGAAGCGTATACACGGTATTGACGTGGGAATAGATACACCACGCTTATTAGAATTATCTCGTTTAGTAGCATCTGCTGCAGGCTGTGAAGTACCACCCTGGAAAGCGATTGTCGGCGCAAATACCTTTGCTCATGAATCTGGAATTCATGCACATGGAGTATTACAAAATCCCCATACCTATGAACCATTTGCACCAGAGGAGGTAGGAAGGGAGCGTAGTTTAGTTATCGGGAAGCATTCTGGAAGACATATGTTGTCTAGTTTTCTAACTCAACATGGTATTCATTTAGACGATAAAGAAACTCAATTACTCTTAGATGCAGTACGTAATGAGTCGATACAGAAAAAACGTAACCTAACAACTCAAGAATTACTGAATTTAGTAGAACAAGCGAGGTATTCCCATGCAATCAGATGATAATGAACTTTTTGACGAACCAGAATTTGATATTGGTGATAAGGTGCGTTTACGAAAGTTAATCAAAAACGATGGCACATTTCCCGGAAGGGAATTAGGAGTGGTTTTAGCGAAAAAAGGAGATATTGGTTACGTAGCCAGCATCGGTACATTTTTGCAGCGTTCCTATATTTACGCCGTACATTTTTTAGATACAGGGTACATCATTGGATGCAAGAAAAAAGAGCTTGAACTCGTTGAACCAGTCCCGGAATTTGAGGAAAAATAATGAAGGTAATGTTACGTCGCAATGATGCTGGACATTTAACTGTTTACGTTCCTAAAAAAGATTTAGAAGAAGTAGTAGTTAAGGAAATAGATTCACCTGATGGTAAGATTTTTACATTAGCCAACGGGTGGGAATTATCATTTACTGATTTACCAGAACCATTAAAATTGCCACAGACTTTTGAAGCTAAACGTTTAGCTTAAAAATTTTTATTTGGGTAGAGATGCGATTTATCGCATCTCTAATCGCATCTCTAATCGCATCTCTAATTACATCTTTACAAATGTTATAGACAATACATAATTAATTTATAGTTATGTCTATATAACTGTTAAAGAATTCTAAATTAATAATCCTAATAACTAATAACTAATAACTAATAACTAAAAGAATGAGTGAAAAATTTATCAATATATCAGAATTTAAGCTAGAGGGTGAATTCCTAGGCTTTGCTGGTGCTTCACCAGATAAATGTAAATCATTGCGCTTAAAAATCGCATCTTCAGAAATAAAAATTTTATTACCCAGAGATTTACGTCTGTCTGTGGGTTTGTGGCTAGTTCCTGGTTATAAAATAGGTGTTTGTGGTGTTACACAATTAAATTTACAAACAGGCAAATTAAAACTTAAAGCATATAATATTACACTTATTCATCGTGTTTTGAATAAAGAAAATTTCGTGGAACAACCATTACCGACTAGACCTAAAATCTTAGTATGTCAGGGTTCCAGTTGTCGGAAAAAAGGTGGTCAGGGATTATTATCTAAATTAGAACAAAATTTGTGTGTTCGGGGTTTACAAGGAAAAGTGACTGTTGAACGTAGTGGTTGTTTAAGAAATTGTGGTAAAGGTCCGTTCTGTGTTGTAAAAATGGGTAAGAATAAATACTCTAGAGTTAATCCGGATGCAAGTTGCTTAGCAGAAGAATTTGGTAGTCATAATATTTAACTATAATGCAAAAATATAAAATGCAAAAATATATACGCAATGTAGAGACGCGATAAATCGCGTCTCTACCAAGGTTTCAACCGGCGTTTTTTAGAAGAAACCACAGGTGTTAACCTCAAAAAATACCGAAAATCCTATCATCAATTAAAAAACTACTATATTCAACCAGACTCAGCTTGCAGTATTACGACAACAATTTCATAAAACATTTTCTCTAATCGGTGGTTATTTTACCTATTCGTTTTTTATCCGACTTATTAAGAAGATACGGTTTTTTCTTGTATTTTATGTTAGACTTACCCTTAATGAGTTAAATACCTACTATTGCACAATTAACCCATAATCTGAAAAATTAATTTTCAGATATTGATTTATATAGACACAGCCTTATTTTCACATTTTCTAGTTACTTCTCAAAGTTTTTTGTACTTTCTAATTTAATACCGTATGAAAGATGATGGGAAATACTTCTATCGTCCATAATCTTTTACCTATTCTTTCTCTCCTTCTTCAGTCTTTAGCGAGTTTACGGATTTTAAGTAATACGAACCTACTCAACTAATTTTGAGTGTAATAACTTTTTAAATTAATTATGCACAGAATTCTCTTAGCAAACAGAATCCACTTAGGTCAGTACAAATTTTCCCAACTTGAAGAGCATGTATCGTTATTAGAAAGAATAGCTGTGGACTATGTAAATGGACAGGTACAAATTTCTTCTACCTCTCGTATAGAGAATTTTTCAATATTCTTACAAGATGGTAAAATTATTTATGCTTGCATTGCCAATAATAAGATGTGGAAAATACTTGATAGTAAACTACAAGCATTGAGTAGAGATAGTTCTCACCTTAATCTAAATGTTTATAATCAAATCAAGACTGTATTTCAAACTGCTGCAAAAGATAAAGTAGTCGAAAACCCTTGTTATCTTGCTATTTGTTGGTTAGTAAACGAACACTATATAAGTTATCAAGAAGCAGAAAAAGTTATAGAGGAAATAGTATTAGAGTTTATTAAATCATTGCAAAAAATGAAAGAAGCAACTTATGAGTTTATTTCTCAGAGTTTATTGAATGACATGCCTAAATTTTGCTATATCGATATTGCTTCGTTAATCAAACCTAGACAAAAAATAACTTCTAATTCAAACTCTAACTTCAGTTTTAATTTAGACAAACTTATCAATTCTGTCGCTGATTCAAAATCAGAGCCAAAAAATACTTTTAATCTTGCTATTCAGATAGAGAATATCCTCAATACTACTGTAGAGTCAAAAAATCTTCTCACTCCCTTTGTTGACCAGAAAGAGAAATCACAATATATTGAAGAACAACAGCAGAAATTAGAGCCGATAAATAAACGATTAGAAAAAGCTCAGAAAGAACTTCCACGATTTTCCGGAAAATTACTCAACTTAGATAATCAAAATACGAGTATTTCTCAAGAGTTAATTCCCAGCGTAGCAATCAAAACAAAAAATACTCATTTAGAAGAAAAATCCACAAAAACATACAAAATTATCTGTGTTGACGATAGTCCCACAATATTACAAACAATTAAAGGCTTCTTAGACGAGCAATTGTTTAACGTGATAAGTGTCGATGAACCATTAAAAGCACTAATGCAAATTATTCGTCACCAACCAGATATTATTTTACTTGATATTTCCATGCCTGATTTAGATGGATACGAGCTTTGTTCATTATTGCGTAAACATCGCCATTTTCGTGATACCCCTGTAGTTATGGTTACAGGTAAAAGTGGTTTTATCGATAAAGCAAGAGCAAAAATGGTTAGAGCATCAGGATACCTAACTAAACCTTTTTCAAAAGCTGACTTACTGAAAGTCTTATTCCATCAAATAGGAAACATTACAACAGATTTATAACGCAATACTACGAAGGTTTTGCTAAAAATTTAGTTGACGCGGTTTTGCGTTATTCGCGGTAACTGGTAAACTTGAATAAGCAGAGTTAAAAGCTTATTATAATAAACATGCAGACCCTACAAGAAATTGAGCTTGCCGTCAGTCTACTTTCACCAGAGGAACTCGCAGCCTTTCGTGCTTGGTTTGCAGAATTTGATGCAGCCGTCTGGGACAGAAAAATAGAGGCTGATGTCGCTGCAGGGAAACTAGATAAACTGGCTGACAAAGCATTACAACATTTGAGAGAAGGACGTTGTACTGATTTGTAAGACACCGAGCGACTCCAGATTTTTGGTATTATTACCGTCAGTTGCCCACAGATATTCAAGAACTCGCTGACAAATGCTACGAATTGTTGAAAGACAATCCTCAACATCCATCGTTACATTTTAAAAAAGTAGGTAGCTACTGGTCTGTGCGAGTTGGCTTGTACTATCGAGTCCTTGCCGTTAAGGATAATACCGACATAGTTTGGTTTTGGATTGGCTCACACGCAGAATACGACAAACTATTAAGTTGACTTAGAGACTATTGCTTTAGTTAAAAAATTTTGCTAATGCAACACTCGCATAGCCTCAAGCCGAATCCCGCAAATAAAAAATTGTAACATCCCTTAAACATGTCATCATATCATTATATATGTATATGTGACACACTAAATGCGGCTACCACGACCCTGCGTAGCCGCTTTCTCATTCTTCCTTCCCTACCTCTTCCTTCGTGTCCTTGGCTCCTACCCTACGGGAAAACCTCCGGTTTATGTGGTTTAAATCAACCTTTCCAAACTCACCTGCAAATCTTTAGTCAAATCAGCAACCGCTTGTCTAGCAGTCAAACGACTACCCTTATAAACAGGAAACCGCTCCGAGACAGACAAAGGTTCCCCCACAGTAATAACAGCTCGTTGCTTACCTAAAGTCGGACGCTTAGAACTTTCTCCTCCCCCTTGAATCTTAGTCACCATTTCCCAAACAATTAAAGCCGTTTCCGCAAACCTTTCCGGACTAGGCTTTTCTCGTACATAACTACCAGTAACAGCGACAAAAGATTCAACTAAACGCATATGCCACATACGCATATTCGCTTCTTCAGCTATCCTATCACCCAAACCTCGTTCCAAAGGAGAAAGACCTTTCACATCCTTAAAATCCTCTCTAAAAATATAATTCCATCCAGCCTGTTCCACCCGCCGACACCTGTCATTAAAATTACCTTTGCTCTGTAACCCAAAATATTCTTCAGCGACTTCCAAAGCAGTATTCATCAATACTTTCAAGCGTTGAGCTATTGCTTCATTTTCAGTGAAGTGAGAAGTTAATGGTAACTTTTTACGATAAAACTTTGTGTAAAACTCTTCCATTGACGAAAGTAAGCGCTCAGCCAAAGCAATCAATCTGCTATATAAAGAGCTCGCAGTTGAAGACCTTAAGTCATAAATTCTCTCCCCCACAGGCAAACCGCAGGACACTTCCAAATCACTCAACAAATTTGCGATCGCACTCCAAGGGTCGTCAATATAATTGTATTTAATCCCGACAGGCACAATAAAAACCTGCTCATTTCGCTCAGCCTTCTGTAAATCCTCAGCACACCAAAATCCCATTTGAGCAATACCCGGTTCCAAAGGACTAATAACCTCATTTAAACCATTAGTAGCACCTTCCGGAGCAGCACCCATCGGGAATTTCCCATTCACAAATAAATCCCGCGCACTCCGTAACCCCGTCCAGTCAGCCTTTCCGCGTTGAATAGGAGTACCACCTAAATTAGAAGCAAGCCAACCAATATGAGAACCAGCCCATAACGTAATACCCCGGTCATAGATAAAATGAGCGTGAACAGGTAATTCTAACTTAACACCCTGTTTTTTAGCAGCCTTGGGTATAATCTTGGAAAACAAATAACCTAAACAAAGCGGGTCATCAGCTCTAGGGTGACGAAACGCAATTAAAAATCGGTTCTTACCCTCTTGAAACTCACGATACAAATTTACCAAAACCTCAACATTCTCAGCCTCAATATTGGTAATAGCCGTTTGCCAACTTATCCAAGCAGGTAATAAAACATGCGTTGTTTTCAGAAGCCAGGGATTAAAAGACGGTGGGATAAACTCTAGAGGTGGTTGTGCGTGATACATTATTTAACTGAGGTAGATTATTGTTAGTTGTTGAGATAAGAAATTTTAGCTATAAATTTAAGAAATCATTCCAGGTTCTTTATACAATATGATTTTGCTTTGGCGATTATAATTCGCGGTTGCATAACCAGACGAATAGGAATCTCCTGGTAACAAATCTAACTTAACAATAAAAAAGAGCAAGAAAACTCGAAAGGGGACAACGATGCGACTGTCACAAATGCTATTCGTCACACTGAGAGATGACCCCGCAGATGCGGAGATTCCCAGCCACAAATTATTACTCCGTGCAGGTTATATACGTCGCATCGGCGCAGGTATTTATGCTTATCTCCCCTTCATGTGGCGGGTACTGCAAAAAGTCTCCCAAATAGTCCGGGAAGAAATGAACGCCATCAACGGACAAGAAACCCTCTTACCCCAACTCCAACCCTCTGAATTATGGAAAGAGTCTGGACGTTGGGACACTTATACTAAAGCAGAAGGCATAATGTTCGCTTTCACCGACCGTCGGGAACAAGAAGTAGCCCTCGGACCAACTCACGAGGAAGTAATAACCTACATAGCTCGTGATATGATTCGCTCTTATCGTCAGTTACCCCAAACTCTCTACCAAATTCAAACCAAATTCCGCGACGAAATTCGTCCTCGTTTTGGCTTAATGCGTGGACGAGAATTTATCATGAAAGACGCTTACTCCTTTCATCCAGACGAAGAAAGCCTGAAAAAAACTTATCAGGATATGTACGTCGCCTACAGTAATATCCTACGACGTAGCGGATTACAATTTCGTGCTGTCGAAGCCGACTCTGGAGCAATAGGTGGTTCCGGTTCCACAGAATTTATGGTGCTAGCAGAAGCCGGAGAAGACGAAGTTCTCTACACTGAAGACGGAAAATACGCTGCAAACGTCGAAAAAGCAGTCTCCTTACCAATAGACCCCGAAACCTCACCCTTTACAATCTGCGAAAAACGAGAAACTCCAGGAACAGAAACTATCGAAAAACTCTGTAACTTCCTAAAATGTTCTCCCACATCAGTAGTCAAAAACGTCCTTTACCAAGTAACTTACGATAACGGTATGACAGTTTTGATACTGGTTAGCATTCGTGGTGACCAAGAAGTTAATGAAGTCAAATTAATAAATGAGTTGACCAAATTAGCAGGTGACTATAACGCCAAAACAATTCTTAGCCTTAGCGTACCAGATACCGATGCTCAGAAAAAATGGACAGCGAAACCATTACCCTTAGGTTATATTGCTCCCAATATCGCTGATGATTATATTCAATCAGTCAAAGATATCGCACCAAAATTTTTGCGCTTAGTAGATAAAACAGCCGTCGAACTCAAAAACTTCGTCACCGGAGCCAACGAATCAAGTTTTCACTTAGTTGGCGCCAATTGGGATAAAGATATTAAATCACCTAACAACATCGTAGATATACGCAAATCTAGACCAGGAGATAGAGCGGTTCATGACCCCGAACAAATTATTCAAAGTGCTCGTGGTATTGAAGCTGGACATATTTTTCAACTTGGCACAAAATATTCCGAAATAATGGGAGCAACGTATACAAACGAACAAGGGGAAGAAAAACCTTTGGTCATGGGTTGCTATGGGGTGGGGGTTTCTCGCTTAGCTCAAGCTGCTGTGGAACAGTCCTATGATAAAGACGGAATTATTTGGCCTGTGGCTATAGCTCCTTATCATGCTATTGTCACAGTTCCTAATATTAATGATGCTCAACAAATGGAAGCGGCAGAAAAACTTTATGCTGAACTAAATTCTTCTGGTATTGAAACATTACTTGATGACCGCAATGAACGCGCTGGAGTTAAATTTAAAGACGCTGATTTAATTGGTATTCCCTATAGAATTGTGACGGGGAAAGCTCTAGCTAATGGGAAGGTTGAGGTTGTACAACGAGCGAGTAAAAAAGCTCAAGAAATCGCTATCGAGGAGGTAGTTTCTACTATCAAAAAATGGGTTGAGGAAGCGATTAAATAGGGAAAGCATAGCGATGCTTCACGAATTGATGGATTTTTGCGAATTGAAAGAGTAGCTACAATCGCCAAAATAGTCAGGGAATAAATTCCCTGTCTAAAAGCTAAAGTCCTCTGAAGAGGACTGAATAGTTAGATATAAGGAAATTTTTGCAAAATCGGGATGTTCTCAACCTACCGTAAATCTATTTTTTTCAGTCCTCTTTCAGAGGACTTTAGCTTTCAGACAGGGAATTTATTCCCTGATAGTATATTAAAAGCCTGCTTACCCCAAAAACGGCTTCAATTCGCAAATCAAAATGAGGTATATAACGTATTGCGGAAGAATTTTTATGGCTGATGTAAGCGGTAGCTGGCTAGGAACATATTGGCAACAAGGGGAACCGACACGCTTTGAAGTGGTATTTATTCAAAGTGGTAATAGTCTAACTGGCTCAATTTTGGATGATAGTTATTTAGGAGAAGCTCGATTAAGTGGTGAAGTGATTGGACGCAGTATAAGTTTTAGCAAAAGCTATCTAATGACCTCTCCAGATGCAGTGAAATATGTAGGTACGGTTTCAGAGGACGAGGATTACATGCAAGGTAATTGGAGTATTGGTAGTTGGGATTATGGAAATTGGGAGGCTCATCGTAGCGGTGATGCGTTGAAAGCAGTTACTCAAACTGGTGCTTCTGAAAATATACCTGTAGCTACCGGGTTCTAGCTTTTGTTGAGTACTCACGCATAAACCGGAGGTTTTCCCGCAGGGTAGCCGCAAAGCCGCAAAGGAAGAAATAATTCTAATACAAAGGGATTTGATATTAAATATCTGGTAAATTTAACTGCGTCGCTCACGAAGTAATCTTTGTGGAACTCATAACCATCCTTCTCTCAGGACTTTTAACCTTAATTTCCCCCATCGGACTGGTAGTAGACCGCACAGTCGAAAAAAGAATTCGTTCTCAATTCTTACAAGTCGAACAATTCCAAGTCCGCATCGACAACGCACCAACCTATCAACTCCTACAAGGAAAAATCAACAGAATACGCATAGCCGCAAAACAAATACGTTTGAAATGGGAAGATATTAGCTTGATATCTTTTGAATTAGAAAGCGATGCGCTAGAATTAAATCCTCGTAATTTAAAATTAAAACGACCATTACAAGCAGGCATACGCCTGACTATAAATCAACAAAATGTCAACAAAATTTTACAATCACCAGCATTTTTAAAAAAGTTACAACTATTAGAAATCAGACCAGGAAGAATTGCAGGAGCGGGGTCAGACCCCGTATATAAACTAACAAATCCGAAAGTAGAATTTATAACAAAAAATCGCCTCTTACTCCAAGTAAAATTACGGGAGTTGGGTAAGAGCGAAGCGATTTTAGTAAAAGTCGAAACAGGAGTCAGGGTGGTTCGTGGTAGACGGTTCCAAGCAGTAGAACCCGTAATAATTATTAATGGGGAAAAAGCCCCACCACAATTTGTAAATTTAATTTTAGAAAATGTTAACAAACTATTAGATTTGAGCATTTTGGAAGGTGGCGGAATACTAGCGCGGATTCTAAAATTAGACGTGAGTCAAGACCAATTGGAAATCGCGGTATTTTTAAGGGTGGAACCGTCGTCTGAATTTTTGGAAACACGAACCGGGGTAAATATAGTCCACTACCAAACCAGACCTAACGCTTCAAAGTAAAATCCCAACCCTTTAGAAGGTTTTTAATATGACACAACCAAGAAGTAATCGCGTTTCATCAGCCCTTATTGCCGGAATTTCCGCAGCAGTAGTTACCGTAACTGGTGCAGCAGCTTGGTTCGCTTGGAATTCTTCAAACAATCCACCAGCACCCCCAGATAAATCACAACCATTAAATAGGCCTATACCCCAACCAGGAACAGTTTCGGGTAAAGAACTGAACACAAATATTTATTTGCTTAAAGACAACGGCAAAAATCTGGTATTGGTTGCACAGCCAATAAGAGTAGCCAATGGGAAACCAAACCAAGTTTTGGAAGCTGCTTTCAAAGTCCTGCTAGAAAAGCAAAATAAGAGCAGCGCTATCCCCAAAGGCACTAAAATTTTGGGGACTAAAGTCGAAAAAGATACCGTCCGTATTAATTTATCTAATGAATTTACCAGTGGAGGGGGTAGTGCCTCCATGACTGGACGTGTTGGACAAGTTATTTATACCGCAACAGCTTTAAACCCCAAGGCAAAGGTTTATATATCAGTTAACGGAAAACAACTCGATGTGCTAGGTGGTGAAGGCTTAGAGTTGGAACAGCCTATGACCCGTGAAATTTTTGATAAAGAGTATCAACTGTAGTAATTGGTAATTGGTGATTGGTAATTGGTAATTGGTAATTGGTGATTGGTAATTGGTAATTGGTAATTGGTGATTGGTAATTGGTAATTGCCTATTCCCCATTACCCATTCCCTATTCCCCACTCCCTACTCCCCATTCCCCACTCCCCAATTACTACTTGCTTGTCAATACTCGAAAATTTTGGGCTTGCTGTTCCAACCTCGTGGCGATACGGTCACAAACTCGGTTACATAACTCAAAAATCATTTCATCCTCTATCCGGTAGTAAGCGCAAGTTCCCTCACTACGACGGCTAAGAATTCCAGCTTGCCACATAACCTTTAGATGCTTGGACACATTCGCTTGAGAAGTTTGTGTTGCCTCTACCAATTCTTGCACGCACTTCTCTTCATCCCGCAGCAGATGCAATAACCGCAGGCGCATCGGTTCACTCAGCAGGCTGAAGTATTCAGCTATTTGCTGCACTACTTCTGGTGGTACAGGCAACACATGTTTCATCAGGATTAACCCGTAAGGACTACAAAGAACAAATTTAACAACTACATCGTCGATATATAGATTAATACTTAATCGGGGTTAATTCGCATCAAAGGTTGACCATATTCAACTGGTTCACCATTTTGAAGGAGAATTTCTATTACCTGACCAGATACTTCAGCTTCGATTTCATTCATTAGTTTCATGGCTTCAATGATACACACAGTTTGACCACTGCGGATACGGTCACCTACTTCAATAAAGGCAGGTTCACCAGGTGCAGGAGCGCGGTAAAAAGTTCCCACCATAGGACTGGGTATTTCTAGCAGTTTTTGCTCAATCGGTGAAGGACTCGGTGATGACTGAGGGTTTTGTACCACATTATCCACAGTTCGATTTGTCGTTCCATCAATGATATGAACCGACGGTAGTGGGTTTGGAGTCGGTGACACCGTTGGTAAATTTCCTGGGAGCGCACTAGAGACCGATTGACTCACCGACGAGATTTGACCGCTAAAACTTACGGCTTTACGTACCGTGATTTCAAAGTCGTCACTTTTGAGGATGACTTCAGCAATATCAGTTTGTGCAATAGTTGCCAGTAATTGGCGAATTTCGTTAAAGTCCAATGGCACAGTTACTATAACCTCATGTAAAACAAAAAAATTAAAAATTAAAAATTAGCATCCCCATAAATCAAAATCACAGTTACTCCCACAAGAAATACATAAACCTGGTACTGAGTATCCCAGCGTCGGCTTATATCCTCCTTTGATTTTTAATTTTTAATTTTTATTTGGACGAAGGGCAGGGAGTAAAATCCCTGCAAGGGATGGTAAATAAACACATACTGAAGTGAGTATCACCAAACCAGATACAAGCTATTCTCTGCCCAAATAATCATCATTACGGGTATCAATTTTGATACGTTCTCCTTGCTTAATAAACAAAGGAACCATTACAGATGCCCCTGTTTCCAACTTTGCTGGTTTACTGCCACCCGTTGCTGTATCACCTTTCACCCCAGGGTCTGTTTCTATAACTTCCAAAATTACAGAATTAGGCAATTCCACTTCTAGAACCTGCTCACCCCAGCGAATAACGTTAGCCTCCATACCTTCCTTAAGGTACTTGACACGTTCGCCTATTTGTGATGCACTTAATCTACCTTCTTCATAGGTTTCCATATCCATAAAGACGTATTCATCGCCTTCTTTATAGGTATGTTGCATCGTGCTTTTTTCTAAATTAGCTTGTGGAACAGTTTCACCAGCACGGAATGTTTTTTCTACTACACTTCCAGACTGGACATTTTTTAATTTTGTTCGCACAAAAGCAGCACCTTTACCCGGTTTAACGTGGAGGAATTCGACCACACGCCATACCGAACCATCTATAACAATCGACACACCAGGTCGGAAATCATTGCTAGAAATCATGAAGCTTTCAAATATTGGGAGACAATCGGCATTTATTGTACACTTCCACAAGAGTAATTAGTCAAAAGAAGGCAGAAGGCATCCTGTAGACGGAAGAAGGAAAAAGAAGGAAGAAAGAAACAAAGTAAAAAACAGTACCTTTTTAGGCTGATGTCCTACTGTTGGAAAACCATTAATTCTCTGAATTGTAGGCTTTCACCCTTTTTGATAGCTAGAGACTTGGGTGCTATTTGTTACTAATGTAACTTGTTCCCTCTTCTACCCTCTGCCCTCTGCCTTCTTCTGGTCATTTGTCAATAGTCATTTGTAGATGGCTATTTGTCAATAGAGCGAGGAAGAAGGAATTCGTTAATGGCTGACAACGTGGGAAGATGATTTATGGGTTTTACTGACTAACCCAATAAAAACTTGATGTTACACGCTCGCCGTCCCATGTTCAATTTATTAAAATTTCGACTCAGAAAGGCTTTTACAGCAATCCTGCTGACAACAGTATTTTTAGGAATTAGTACAGTTGGGTGGACTCCGAATAGTCACGCTGCACTACCATCAGGTAATGCGATTACTGATGGTAAAGCTTTATTACGATATGCCCTACCAATTGATAATAAGCCTGTACGAGAATTACAACGCTCCCTGGAAGATATTTCCAACCAATTGCGAGCAAATAAACGTTGGGGTGCAATTTCTAATGATTTAAAAAAAGCAAATCGTGTTCTAGATAAACCAGACAAAATACTGGCTTCAGTCCCACAAGAACGTCAGGAAACAGCAACTGGGTTAATTGAACAGTTAAAAACAGATGTAGCTTCTCTACAAAAACTCGCCGAAGCTAAAGATAAAGAGCAAACTAAAGTAGAACGCGCTAAGGCTCTGGATGTAGTTGGTGAACTCGAACAATTAATGGTAAAGGGGTTCCCCTATGAAGTCCCCTCAGAATATAGCAATTTACCTCAACTTAAAGGTCGCGCTACTATTGCGATGAAAACCACCAAAGGTGATATGACCATCGTTGTGGACGGTTACAGCGCTCCTGTGACTTCTGGAAATTTCGTCGATTTGGTAAAACGTGGTTTTTATGACGGTTTAGAATTCACCCGCTCTGAAGAATCCTACGTTTTACAAACAGGTGACCCTGATGGACCCAAAGGTAAGGAAGCCGGCTTTATTGACCCTAAAACCAAGCAATATAGAGCTATTCCTTTAGAAATTTTGGTAGAAGGTGATAAACAACCTACTTATGGCATCACCCTGGAAGAAGCTGGGCGTTACGTCGATATGCCTGTACTACCATTTTCTTCTTTCGGTGCATTGGCATTAGCACGTCCGGAACGCGATGTCAATGGGGGTTCATCACAAATCTTTTTCTTCTTATTTGAACCCGAACTCACCCCTGCTGGACGTAACCTCCTGGATGGACGTTACTCGATTTTTGGTTATGTTACCGAAGGCAAAGAAGTTTTGGATGAACTTAAAGCTGGGGACAAAATTCTCGAAGCAAAAGTCACTCAAGGGTTAGAAAATTTTATTAATGGGTAATTGGTAATGGGTAATGGGTAATTGGTAATTGGTAATGGGTAATGGGTAATGGGTAATGGAAGAAAAGCAATTCCCAATTCCCAATTCCCAATTCCCAATTCCCAATTCCCAATTCCCAATTCCCTATGAAAATCCAAGATATCGGTGAACAAGGTCTATTAAAAATTTTGCAGCGCTTCTGTCCTCAAGAAGTTATTGGGGACGATGCTGCTGTTCTTCCCATATTACCCGACCAATCTCTAGTTGTCACGACAGATGTACTAGTTGATAATGTACACTTCAGTGAAACTACTACTACTGCAAAAGACGCTGGTTGGCGAGCCGCTGCTGCTAATTTATCAGATTTAGCGGCAATGGGTGCTTCACCTTTGGGAATTACTGTTGGACTGGGACTAAGAGGCGATGTGCCAGTTGACTGGGTTGAAGATTTATACCAGGGTATGACCGAATGTCTGAAGCAGTACAATACCCCAATTGTCGGTGGTGATATTGTGCGTTCACCTGTGATAACTATCAGCATCACCGCATTTGGTCAAGTTTTTCCCCAACGTGCAATCCGTCGTAACCAAGCTAAAGTTGGAGACGCTATTGTTGTCACAGGGGTTCATGGAGCTTCCAGAGCAGGCTTAGAATTGCTATTACATCCCGAAGAAGGGAAAAATCTTACAGAAAAAGAAAAACAAACGTTAATAAGTGCCCATCAACGACCCAAACCTCGTTTAGATATCTTACCCTTACTCTGGAAAGTTTTAAATTCTATAAATTCCGTAAATTCCACAAATTCCACAGATTCCACCCCTGATTATTCGTTTCCCATATCAGGAATGGATAGCAGCGATGGATTAGCTGATGCGTTAGTACAAGTATGCCATCAAAGTCGTGTTGGTGCTATTATTCAACGTGAAAAAATACCCACACCCCAATCTTTAGAGCATTGGCTACAACCAGACAAAATATTAGAATACGCTCTCTACGGTGGAGAAGATTTTGAATTAGTTTTATGCATGTCAAAAGAACTAGCTAATGCACTTGTACGACAGCTAGGAAATGGTGCAGTTGTCATCGGAACAATCACAACCGATACGAACGTATTACTACAAAGTAAAAACGAAAAATTTCCTGACCAAGTATTAAACCTTAGTCAGGGATTCCAGCATTTTGGTTCGTAGTTGGGCTTCAGCCCTAATTTATATATTTTCATGGCGCTAAAGCGCTACTACGAACCTAATTATTCAGACTCAAAGGGATACAAAACGTAATTGCGAATTGTTTATGCCCACTTAACAGCTACTAATTCTGCTAAGTCGAGAACTCGTTGGCTATAACCCCACTCGTTGTCATACCAAGCCATAACTTTTACAAGGTCGTTATCCATAACGATTGTTAAGTTGGCGTCGATAATTGAGGATGCATCTGTACCTTGGTAGTCAGAGGAAACTAAAGGTAAATCGCTATAGTCCAAAATTCCTTTCAGTTCTCCAGTAGAGGCTTCTTTAAAGAATTGGTTCACTTCTTCGGCAATAGTACGCTTTTCAACTTGGACGACAAAATCCACCATCGAAACGTTGGGGGTTGGTACGCGCAAAGCCACACCATTTAGCTTACCTTTGAGTGCGGGTAGTACCAAAGCAACTGCTTTTGCCGCACCAGTAGAAGTTGGTACAATATTCATTGCTGCCGCACGCGCACGACGTAAGTCACGGTGAGATGCATCCAATAAACGCTGGTCACCTGTATAACTGTGGGTAGTGGTCATTGTGCCTTTGATGATGCCGAATTTCTCGTGCAACACCTTGGCTATGGGAGCTAGGCAATTTGTAGTACAACTTGCATTACTAATAATATTGTGCTTAGCGTGGTCGTAGTCATGATGATTTACGCCCATTACAAACGTACCATCTTCGTTTTTACCAGGAGCGGTGATAAGTACTTTCTTCGCACCAGCATTCACATGCTTCATTGCTCCTTCTTTAGAGGTAAACACCCCGGTCGCTTCGATAATTAGGTCAATTCCCCAATCTTTCCAGGGTAAATTCTCTGGATTGCGGTCAGACACGCACTTAACGGTTTTGCCATTAATAACAATTGAATTATCATCGGCGGAAATGTCAACGCCCTTTAACTTACCCAGCATGGTGTCATAGCGGAGTAGATGAGCATTTGTCTTAGGGTCAGAAGTGTCATTGATAGCCACTAGCTCAATATTGCTATTCTCCCGACCTACCCAACAACGTGCAAAATTACGACCGATGCGTCCGAAACCGTTGATAGCGACTCTAATCACAGTGCCTTGCCCTCTGTATTTATACCAAATAAATTAATACCGTTGACCCAGATCATATCGCATTGGGGGAGTATTTATAACTATTAAGTGTTGGTTTAATAAAAAAAATGCATGATTCGTTTGCCGGAATTGCCATAACGTTTATCGGTCGCAATATATTTTCACATTCTATCTGAACCTGAAATACAAAATCGATTTTCCGAAGTAGCATGATTTACCCATTAATACTCAGAATACTCCTACCATAGGGACATGCGATAATTACCACTTCGTGCTAAGAAAATTTTGTGTTAAATGTTGCCCTACTTGCTTGCACATCCTGTCGGATTGAGCTATATTCTCAGCACCAAGCAATCGCACTGCGGTTAACCAGTCGCACAATCGGGTCATCTCCTTGCCACGATGTCAGTGTGGTTAAATAAGGAGGCTTATCCAAGGCTAAAGCCGAATACCATTGAGTAACGGGATGTAACACGAATTAAGAAGGTAGAGGGTAGATGACAGAGGGCAGAAGGGACAATTAAATGGGGATTTAGACCTCAACTAATTGTTAACACCCGAGCATACGGCGGAGTTTTAAACCCGCAATGTCAGAAAGCAGACGGAATAGAAGGTATTACTTAATTACCTGATATACTTATTCCCCCTTCTGCCCTCTGCCTTTCCCCGATTGTGTGTTTGGTGGGGGGATTTGAGCATAAGCCGTCTTGGCGTCTACTAAATATCCCAAATTAATTGGGACAACTGCCACCAAAAATTCCTATTTGCCATATCTTTTGGTTAAAGTAAGGCTGGATTATAAAGAAGAGGTAACCTGACCATAAATGATTGTTTTAGTAAATCCAAGTGAGGAAATAAAATATGTGTATAGCTATACAGCATCACCTACCGTAATACGTAGATATTTGTAAAAGATTTAAAGATAACAATTGTTCTGAAAAAGAAAAAACCCTGGTAAAGGTAAAATCGTTCTGAACAAGTAAATATCTCGCTGAAAATATCATTTGCTATATATGAAAATGATACAGAGGGGAGTAACAGCGAAAAGCAGATTCCTGATATGATACCCGTGTTATTTCTGAGTTTATGGTGTGGTGTGGTGTAAGAGGAGCAAACAATGAAAAATAATGTAGATTTTAGCGGCAAGCCTTTTCACTTTATCGGTATTGGTGGGATAGGTATGTCGGCATTGGCATACATTCTTGCTAAACGTAACTTGCCTGTTTCTGGTTCGGACGTTCGTCCAAATAATATTACCCGAAAGCTAGAAGATATTGGAGTTCATATTTTTAGCAAGCAAGAGGCCGATAATATTAAATTTGTTCATCCTTATGTAACAGATTCAACGATAACATTAAATTCAGAAGAAATACTTAGTTCCCCAAACAAAAAAATACAACCTCAAGTAGTTTGTTCTACTGCTATTAACACAAGTAACTTGGAATATAAAGCAGCCTTAGAAAACGGTTGTCCAATTTTCCACCGTTCGGATGTGTTAGCTGCTTTAATTTCTGAATATCACAGTATTGCAGTCGCTGGGACTCACGGCAAAACTACAACCAGCAGCATGATTGGTTATATGTTGCTGGAAGCTGGTGTAGACCCAACAATTATCGTTGGTGGGGAAGTAAATGCGTGGTCTGGGAATGCAAGATTGGGTAATGGTAAGTATTTAGTCGCAGAAGCTGACGAGTCTGATGGTTCTTTAGTAAAACACTCCCCTGCTATCGGTATTATTACCAATATAGAGTTAGACCATCCCGACCACTACGAAACTTTAGAAGAAGTTATAGATACTTTTCAAACCTTCTCCTCTCATTGCCAAACATTAATCGGTAGCATCGACTGTGAAACCGTTCGCGACCGTTTGAAGCCAAGCATTAGTTATAGTCTTTATTCTGATACTGGTGCTGACTATTACGTTACCGATGTGGATTACCGTGCAGACGGCACTAGAGCTTTAGTATGGGAGAAAGGCAAAGCTTTAGGAGTATTAAACTTACGTTTACTTAGTCGTCATAACCTTAGCAACGCTTTAGCGGCAGTCGCAGTGGGTCGCGCTATAGGTTTAGAATTCGGTGAAATAGCCAAAGGTTTAGCAACTTTTGAAGGAGCGCGTCGTCGCTTTGAATTCCGAGGTGAAGTTGACGGTATTACATTTATCGACGACTACGCACATCACCCCAGCGAAATTCGTGCTACCTTGGCTGCTGCACGTTTACAAGCAAGACCCGGTCAAAGAGTTGTTGCTATTTTCCAACCCCACCGCTATAGTCGTACTTTTACATTTTTAGACGAGTTTTCGGAGTGCTTTAGCCATGCCGATTTAGTGGTATTAACTGATATTTACAGCGCAGGTGAGCCAAATTTAGGACAAATTGACGGTGAAAAATTAGCACAGCGAGTTTCCGAACACCATTCAGTAGTTAGCTACCAAGCAACTATTGAAGCAGTATCCGAGTACTTAGTAAAAAACTTACGTCCCGGAGACTTGGCATTGTTCTTGGGTGCAGGAAACTTAAATCAAGCTATTCCTGAAATTATCGCCACACTACGTCAACCAGCACAAGCGACCTCCTAGTCAAGTCAAAAGTAGAAACATTGAGAAAGGTAATAAGAAAAAAGTTTTACCTTTTGTTTCTTAACTTAATTGACATTTGTTGTGCTATCTGTTGCCTAGCCTTCAATTTACCCGATTTTAGATTTTATTTTTTGGTATGAAATCAGTCCAAAATTTAAAATCCAAAATTGGTTAGCTCACTGTATTAACCCAAGATTTAGCTGTTATATCAAATTATGACTATTACTCCAATAAAAACCAGTCTTCGCACCAGCGGCATGAATAATAACCGTAAAGAAATTAGCCTGACTCCTGAGTGCCAAATTAAATCTCACGTTTCCCTCGCAGCATACACTTCCTACAGAGTCGGTGGACCAGCTGAATTGTATGTAGCCCCCCGTGATATGAACTCGCTACAAGCTAGTGTTCAGTACGCAGTAGAAGAAGGATTACCAGTAACAATATTGGGAGCAGGGTCAAATTTACTGATAAGCGATAGAGGTATATCTGGTTTAGTTATTGCTACTCGTCATCTTCGTCATACTCATTTTGACCTACAAAGAGGCTTAGTAACTGTAGCCGCAGGAGAAGCGATACCCGCTTTAGCATGGGAAGCCGCAAAACTAGGCTGGTCTGGCCTAGAGTGGGCTGTTGGTATACCTGGAACAATGGGTGGTGCGGTGGTTATGAATGCCGGCGCACACGGTGATTGTATCGCAGATATCTTAGTCAGTGCGGAGGTACTTTTACCTAATGGTAGCTTAAAGACCTTAACTAGTGATGAATTAGGTTATACTTACCGGACTTCTAAACTACAAGGCAGCAATTTAGTTGTCACACAAGCTACCTTTAGATTACAACCAGGTGTAGACCCAGTAAAAGTAACATCAGTAACCCAACAACATAAAAAACAACGATTAACCACTCAACCCTACGACAAACCTAGCTGTGGTAGTGTTTTCCGTAATCCTACACCTTATGCCGCAGGACGCTTAATCGAAGAAGCTGGCTTAAAAGGATTCCAAATTGGTGGGGCACAAGTCTCACCACGTCATGCTAATTTTATCATCAATTCTGGTGGTGCGAGAGCCGGAGATATTTTTAATCTTATTCGTCACGTACAGCAGCAAGTTCAACAGCATTGGTCAATTTCCTTAGAGCCAGAAGTCAAAATGATGGGAGAGTTTCTGCCAGTCTGTTAGGGAGTTGGCAGTGGGGAGTAAAACCCACTCCCTAATAGACAATACACAAATGTTCAGTTACCGTATCTATAATTGAATTTGATTTGTTATTCTACGCACAAGCGTACAAATAAATATGACAGGCAAAGGACAGGGATTTGGCTTTGGC
Organism: Scytonematopsis contorta HA4267-MV1; assembly: GCA_019359035.1. GTDB lineage: Bacteria > Cyanobacteriota > Cyanobacteriia > Cyanobacteriales > Nostocaceae > Scytonematopsis > Scytonematopsis contorta. The sequence goes on from JAHHIC010000052.1 coordinate 47,058, forward strand.
TTAGGCAAAATGAAAGAACTGGCTGAAGCGTTTAAAAAAGCGCAGCAAGTACAGGAAGGTGCTAAGCGACTCCAAGAAGAATTGGAGCAAATGGAGATAGAAGGACTAGCTGGTGGTGGTTTGGTTAAAGTCGTTGTCAGCGGTAATCAAGAACCCAAGCGTGTCGAAATTTCTCCTGATGCTCTTAATGAAGGAGCTGAAATACTTTCTGACCTCGTTACTGCTGCAATGCAGGACGCTTATAACAAGTCCACTACTACCATGCGCGAACGTATGGAAGATTTAACCAGTGGGTTAGAAATACCGGGATTTTAGGCAATTCGCAATTCGCAATTCGCAATTCGCAATTCGCAATTAATTAATAATTAGACAAGTGTAAATGAATACATCAGTCTAAGAGTTTTTTAATATTTAATTTGTAATTGATTAATTGTTTATTTACTTAATTGCGAATTGCGAATTGCGTTCGCGTTCACGTTCACGAAGTGGAGCGGAGCGCTTAGTGTTCCCGTCCTTCGGGAATAGCGTGCCGCCTCAGCTTACTGCGAATTGGAAATATTTATGCCCTATAAGTTGTTATTTGTCTGTTTGGGAAATATCTGTCGCTCCCCTGCGGCAGAAAATATCATGAATTATCTTATAGAAGAAGCCGGATTAAGCGATACTATCGTTTGTGATTCTGCTGGTACTTCTAGCTACCATGTTGGTAGTCCTCCTGACCGTCGCATGACAGTTGCTGCGAACAGTAAGCTAGGAATTAAAATGTGCGGACATGCTCGTCAATTCAAAAGGTCTGATTTTCAGGACTTTGATTTGATTTTGGCTATGGATAAAGAGAACTATAACAATATTCTTTATCTTGACCCCAATGGGCAGTATCGTGAAAAAGTACGTTTGATGTGCGACTTTTGCTCACACCACACTCTCAAAGAAGTTCCAGACCCCTATTACGGTGGGACAGATGGCTTTGAAAAAGTGATTGATTTGCTTAATGATGCTTGTGAAGGTTTACTAAAATACGTAATCAAGCAGCAAGCTTAGGGGAGTGGGGAGTGGGGAGTAGGCAATTACCAATTACCAATTACCAATTACCAATTACCAATTACCAATTACCAATTACCAATTACCAATTACCAATTACCAATTACCGTCCCTACTCTACCAAACCGTGTTTTATGGCAAACCGTACGAGCTCGGCACGGTTATTTGTTGCTGTTTTTTTCAATAAACTACTGACGTATTTTTCTACTGTTCTAGGGCTGAGAAAAAGTTTATGCCCCATTTCGGCGTTAGAAAACCCATGACTCAGTAATTCTAAAACTTGCATTTCCCGACGTGTCAACGACTCCAGCCACGGAGATTTTTCTGGCTCTGTTTGCTCGATATGACTTGGAATCGGCTCTGGCTTTTCCTGCTCTTTTACTACCTGTTCCACCGTATCCCAATTTTTTTGCTGAGACTGACGAAACTCTGATTGAATAATTTGCGATCGCGCTAGTAGGTTGCGAATTGCAGCGGCTAACTCTTCGAGTTCAAAAGGTTTAGGCAAATACAAATCACAGCCTGATTGGTAACCCAGGATTCGCTCTTGGGTTTTAATTCTAGCGGTTAGCAAAATTACGGGTAATAACCTGAATTCAGGGTATTGACGCACTTGACGCACTAACTCGTAGCCATTCATTCGTGGCATGACTATATCGGTAACCATCAAATCAGGCTGATACTCCAGCACTAAGGCTAAAGCTTCTTGACCATCATTGGCTGTAATTACTAAATAGCCAGATAGTTCAAGGTAATCACTGATAGATAAACGAGTACCCAGGTCGTCATCCACTACAAGGATAGTCAAGGGCATGAAAGGTACACCCCTAGCGTTTTTACTCACACATTTGCCGCTTTGAACACTACTGATAAACACAAGTAACAATAGTATTCTTACACTTAATACTATGATAAGATTATAGGTCTTATAACTTCCACCATAATCTATATATTTATCTAACTCCAAATGATTATGTATTAGTTATCAAGTGTAGCCAAGGGTGAAGATAAGAATTGTTAATAGGTAATTGCCAATAGACAATTGCTAATGGGTAATTAGTGATGGAATATTTATATTGGAACAACTAAACTTATAAAATAGCACGCTTTACGTACCAAGCATATATATTAATATTCCCTCCTCCTTCGTAATTCAACATCCGAGTAACATTTTCAATGAGCAACAAGAGCGATAAAGGCAAGAATGAAAAAAGCAAGAGCGACAAAGGCGATGGATACAAGGTAATTAGCGATAATCGTCAAGCCCGTTTTTTGTATGAAATTCTCGAAACCTACGAAGCTGGAATCCAGTTGACGGGAACCGAGGTCAAGTCCATCCGTGCAGGTAGGGTCAATCTTCAAGATGGCTATGCTTTGATTCGTAATGGTGAAGCATGGCTAATTAACGCCCACGTTTCTCCTTACACAGCGAGTGGCGAATATTTTAACCATGAACCGCGTCGCACTCGTAAATTATTACTACATCGCGAAGAAATTCGCAAGTTAATCGGTAAAGTCGAACAACAGGGTTTGACTTTAGTACCCCTAAAGATGTACTTCAAACGTGGATGGGTAAAAGTTACTATTGCCCTAGGTAAAGGTAAAAAATTACACGATAAACGTGAGGACATGAAACGCCGGGATGACCAGCGGGATATGCGAAGAGCGATGAAGAATTATTAATGGGGAGTGGGGAGTGGGGAGTGGGGAGTGGGGAATGGTTGACTGTTGAGTGTTGACTGTTGAGTGTTGATTTTCTCCCAACTCCCAACTCCCTACTCCCTACTCCCAGTTCTCTACTCCCCAGTAGCTAGAGATTAAGGCGACCATCATCCACCAGAGAGTATTTACTTCTGGACGATACCAAACAGTATCAACTAAGCCATGAGCTAACATACCCGCGACTGTGGCAATTGCAGCTATTAACCAAAAAGCCTCTATATTTCTTGATTGGTGTAAACGTCGCAATTGCTGTACCCCACTATTAAAAGTGACTACCAACAACCAGAGAAAACAGGTTAAGCCAATAAAACCAGTTTCGACAGCTATTTCTAATGGAACAGAATAAGCACCCAAAGCTGTAAATCTAGCCATTCCGTAATTTGGGTAAACTTTGTTAAAGACGGTATTCCCAGGTCCAATACCTAAAACTGGTCGGTCTTTAATCATTTCAATTACAGCACGCCAAACGTTTATACGAAACGCATTACTGCTGTCTTTTCCACCAACAAACATGCTGGAAACACGCTCGCGTACTGGTTCTAAAAATATTGTTCCTAGCACAAATACCGAGACTACAGAACCTAAGATAATTGGTAAAGCCCAAGTGCGCCAAAAAGGCGACATATATACGCTCCACCAAAAAATGAGCAATAACAATAAGATAAAAGACCCTACAACTAAGCCAATCCAACCACCACGACTATAGGTGACAATTAGACAGATGGAATTGGCTACAAACATTGTCGCAGCCAAGGTTTTTTGTGTGACACTATTCCACACAAAAAATGCAACAAAGCTGAAGAAAACAGCAGGTAAAAGATAACCTGCGAGCAAATTGGGGTTGCCCAAATAACTGTAAACCCTTGTTGTTTTGGACAAGGGGGATGTTGGGTCAACCCAAGTTGCTAGTGCTTCGGCTCCAAAAAATAATTGTCGCAAGCCATATACACTAACAATAAGTGCAACGTGTAAGTAAAGCGTAATTAGCCAAGACCTGATGCGTCGTGACCTTAAAACTCGTGATAATAGGGCAAATAAAATTAAATACAGTGTTAACTTTTGCCAACCGACAAACGCGGCTAAGGGTAACTTAAATGACCCAGACCGCACGGGAGATAAAGCTGTAGCTACCGTGGAAATTCCCCAGTAGAGCAGAACCAACATGTGAATAGGGGTAAATTTGGGCGATGTGCCGACAGACACTTCATCAGATAAAGTCAAAAGAAACCAAAATCCCACACAAGCAATTAGCAGTAATCCCACAAGCGCATTAGGTACGAAAGGGGTCAACCCATATATAAGGCTGATTAAGGCTACCGCTATAAAATCTCCCCATTTAATCAAAACACTACTTTGCCGCCAACATTGCAACAAACCCACCAAGCGGTGTAAGTAGCTGGAGGCTAAAAATTCTTTCAACGGCAAGTAAGATAATGTAAATCGTTGCCAGACTAAATTCATAGACAGGGCTTTAATAAACTAGCGCTCTAAGTAAAAACTCTAAGCGAGAACATGGACTCAATAATAATGTGGGTTGCTCAAAAAAGTTAATAGCGCAGGTTGCAAATTTTTGATTAAAGACAACTAATTGCTTTAAAGCAGCTAGAAACGGTGCAAACAATTTTGAATGAGAAAAATCTAAAATGGGCAACAGTGTTATTCGGTGAGGAGGATTTTACCTTTTTACTTAATTAAACCTGGTGCCATTAGACAACTATCAAAGCTTGAGCAAAAAGTCCATGCTAACTTAGAGCTTTTACTCCATACGAGCTTCCGCAACTTCAGCTAATGGTATTTCTACTGGCAAGGACAGTACATAGCGGTATCCAGATTCAGCTGAACCCAAAATTGAGATTTGTCCCCCGTGTAATTCTGCTAGCTGACAACTTAGTAGCAGTCCTAAACTTTCGCGAGATAAGTTGTTCTGAGTAGATATATCCCGGTCTTCAAAGTCCGACCCCATCACCGAAGCTATATTAATTGCATCGTTGACCGAGCTATTAATTGAGTTTGGAGAAACAAAATTTAAATCTTGTGAATTTTCAAACCCTAGTGGTAAACTTCCAAGTTGTTCCTCGCTTTCCGGATAAAAATTATATTTCATAGCCTGTTTGCTCTGCTTGGCCATTTCTAACAACGAAACAGGATTTAAGCGGAAATATGGGTCAACCTCGGTAATGCCGTCACCTAACCAGGGATGGGAAACCCAAACAGTCATGTTAAGCGCGTCTTCTTTATAAGAAACATGAATCCGGACAACACTACCTGTCGCAGAGAGTTGAATCACGCTAAAGACAAGATGATAAAGTATCTGCCGCACTTTATCTTTATCTAAAGGTAAAATTCGACTGCGGCCTGGTTCTATTGATAGACGAATATCTTGCTCGCGACGAGTGGCTACTTCTTCTAAGGTATTAATTGCTTGCTGACAGAGCATTTCAATATCTACTGGTGCGAGATTTAATACGTTAGTATTTTCGTCAATTGTTCCCAGCTCTGAAATTTCGTTTACTAAAGACAGTAGGTAACGACCACTGTGTTGGATAATATCGACATATTCTCTTTGCTTTCCAGTCAGTGGACCATAAATTTCGCGTCCTAAAACAGAAGCCATACCCAAAACTGATGTTAAAGGTGTACGTAACTCTTGAGTTAACTGGCTCAAAAGTTCTAATTTAAGTTGATTTGTTGAAGAAAGTTCGGAACTTTGCTGGAAAACACCAGGAGCAATTTTTATTTCATTGGTAACAGTAGTTTCAGGAGGAGACCAAATTGGTGGAACGCTGTTATAAGTACCGTTACCAATACCATTGCTACTACCATTATTTTCTTGTACTGAAGTACCTTGCACTTGTAGCATCCGGTTGCGCTCAAATTCACTCATGCACCAACGCGCAATAATTTGTAAAAATTCTACGTCGCGTGGTGTAAAGTTACGCGGAACCAAATCCATTACCGCTAAAGAACCCAAACAATTTCCCGCAGCATCAATAAGTGGCGCTCCTAAATAAGCACGAATACCGAACTCCTGAACTAACTTGCTTACATCCGCATCCGCAAGTTTACGGCTATCGTTAATGATGACAGTTTGGGAGCTATCTACTACTTGGGTGCAAAAAGATTCCTTACGTGAAAGTTGACGAGCTTGGGCTAGCTGATTCATTAATCCCAATCTAGATAAACCCACCGCTGATTTAAACCAGTGACGTTCTTGGTCGATAAAACCCAAAATCGAAATTGGTGCTTCCAAAAAATGAGCAGCTGTTTGAGTCGCTTCTTCAAAAACTGGCACCATTTCTGGTTGGTACAAACCTAAGTCAGATAATGCCTTTAGGCGCCTTTCTTCTCTGGACTCCGAGGAAGCCCAACCATCCTTGAGGTTTAATAATTTCTTTTCGGACTCTATCATTGATTGCTGCTACCTTAATAATTGATTGATACTGTGATTTATATAACCGCTGTTTATGGGTTATTTTTCTATTTCTAAGCATTCCCCAATTTAGTCAGAGATAAACAAACTGCAAGTAAAAAATTTGCTTTTTTGCAAAAGTCGCATTAATCCAATCCTAAAATATCAAAAACTTAAGTATTTCTACGAGTCTTGATTGGTATAAGCAACAGGAAGTTAGTTTCTGATTTTATCTGGGTAATATAAGCGTAAGGATAAAAGAGAGCATCTTCCACAGTTAGAATACGGTTATTGTAACGAATATCAATTTTCTTCCCAACAGTCGCGTTAGCTTTAAAATCCTGTAGCATTTTTAAATCATTTGTATAAACAGATAAACCCGGTTGCTTTTAGGTTACCGGGTTGCTGAAATATATTATTTGCTGGGGCTGCTACGAGTAAAAATCAGTTCAAATTATATAGATACAATCTTGTTGCAGTTATAACGCAAATGTCTAGTAAAAATACTGCTAGGCAACGTAATATTACGTCCATGAGGGATAGATTTTCATAATTTTTTAGGTATAACAAAGAACGAAAATCAGAATCTTTTTTCCGATTTACTACTTCCCACTCGCTATTTTCAAGATAAGTTTAACCTCTAGAAATTTAGCAACAACAATAAAAATGATGAAAACTTCATATATTCTTCATAAAGAGTATTTACTTGAAGATACCGCTTCGGTCATAAATGAATTAGGTATTCATCAGGAATAAGAAAAATAACTGCTTAAATAGTTTCTACTTAGGGATTTATTTTTTCACAGCCGCTTAAAAACCAGTTTCCAGCAAATTAAAGAGGTATATCAAAACTAATGAGTAACAGCACAAATGTCAGAATTCCTTTCGTAGACCTTACCATACAACATGCACCAATTCAACAAGAATTGCAGCAAGCGATTCAGTCAGTCCTAGCTAAAGGAGATTTTGTTCTCGGACAAGCACTCAAAGATTTTGAAATTGCTTTTGCTATGGCTTGTGGAACCGAACAGGGTGTAGGAGTTGCTTCCGGAACTGACGCTATCGCCTTAGGTTTACAAGCGTGTAATATTGGCGCAGGGGATGAAGTCATTTTGCCTGCAAATACTTTTGTTGCCACATTAATTGGAGTTTTGCGTGCAGGGGCAAAACCGGTTTTTGTTGATTGCGACCCCAAAACAGCTCTAATAGATTTAGAAGCTGCAAACAAAGCTGTTACACCCAAGACCAGAGCAATTATTCCCGTGCATCTTTACGGACAGATGGTCTCACCTTTAGACCTATTAAAATTTGCCGAAACCCATAATGTGCTGATTTTTGAAGATGCAGCTCAAGCACACTTAGCTGAACGTGACGGTTACAAAGCAGGGGGAATTGGTATTGCAGCAGCCTTTAGTTTTTACCCTAGCAAGAATTTAGGAGCCTTTGGAGACGGAGGAATCCTAGTTACCAAAGATGCGGATGTCGCGGAAAAAATGCGACGTTTAAGAAATTACGGAGCATCTTACAAATATTGCCATACAGACTACGGTACTAATAGCCGCTTAGATACCTTACAAGCAGCAGTTTTACACAAAAAACTTCCACATCTGCCAATGTGGAACGCTCAACGCTTAAATATTGCTACTCTATACGACCTAGAACTATCCCCCTTAGCCTCAAGTGGGATTATTCCCATAGAAAATCAAAGTGGTACTGGTCACGTATATCACCTATACATAATTAAAATAGAAGATAATTGTTCAATAAAACGTGTCCAACTGCAAGAAAAACTGAACTCCAATGGGATACAAACAGGCATTCACTATCCTATTCCCTGTCATCTACAGCCTGCATTTACAAATTTAGGTTATCAAGAGGGAGATTTTCCTCACTCAGAAAAATTAGCACAGCAAATCTTATCGCTACCCATGTACCCTGGTTTAAGTAGTAGCCAAGTTAAAGAAGTGGTAGCAGCTATAGGTTTCCACTCCCCACTCCTTACTCCGAATCAAAGGTAAAATTATGCAACTGTCGCGTCAGTTAAAAAACACAAATACTCCACAACTGTTGGAATTTGCCATTATTGGTGTTTTGGTGCTGCTTTATGCGCCCATATTGCTACATTGGTTGAATGGTTGGGCAAACAAAACTATCAGCACGGAACACGAATATTTTAGCCACGGTATCATCGGTATACCTTTTGCTGGTTACCTAGCTTGGACAAACCGAAAATTATGGCAGCGTTTGCCTGATACTCTCCATCCTTTGGGTGCTGTCTTATTAATAGTGGGAGGAGTTTTTTACCTGAGTGGGGTTACTGATTGGGTTAATATGAGCTTGCCTTTAATTTTGACCGGATTATGCCTACTGTTTAAAGGTGTCCCCGGTCTGAAATTGCAAGGCTTTTCATTATTACTACTGTTCCTAGCAACTCCAAATCCCATACCTTACCTGATAGCACCTTACACTTTACCTTTACAAAGCTTCATTGCTGGTACAGCGGGTTTTATACTCACCCAGTTAGGGATGCAAGTAACTGTTGAGGGGATAAATATTTTTGTGGGAGGACGCATTGTAGAAGTCGCACCCTACTGTGCCGGGTTAAAAATGTTATTCACTACATCCTACGTCAGCTTAATGCTACTGTATTGGACAGGTGCTGTAACAAACCGTCGTACATCGCTTTGGTTTATTTCGATATCTATTATTCTTAGCGTCATAGCGAATATTATTCGCAACACAATCCTTACGTATTTTCACGGTACAGGTAACGAAGCCGCGTTTAAATGGCTGCATGATAGTTGGGGTGGAGACCTATATTCAGCGGGATTGCTAATGCTATTAATACCAGTTTTAAATAGGATTGACAGCTATTTTTCAGAAGTCCCACAACCAAGTAAAGAGGGGAGTGGGGTGCTAAGGACTTGGGATGGGGAGGGGAATGGGGATTAAACAATTACTAATCACCAATTACCAATTACCAATTACCAATTACCAATTACCACTTACTGTTTTCATTCTTTCATGGTTAAATAATTTATTACAAATGAACTGTTGTAATTACGGAACTCATTGTTGGTAAAATTGAAGTAAAATTTGCTAACAGTATTGCTCGTATCGCTCATCAATTACCGATGATTTCCTCTTATAAATTTTTAAAGGAACGCCAGTTTCCTCAGGTAATCGCGCTACTGCTGCTAGTATTGCTGCTATTTTTGGGAGCGGTTCCTGGATACCTTTCAGGACGTTTTTCATGGCAGCAACCAGCGCCAGTTCATGCCCTTAAGCAGATTAAAGAGATACGCAAAAATGGTTTAACTCTTGCGGGTTGGAAGACTCTTCAGCAGCAAGAACAGCCTATCGGGGGACGCAAGTGGTCTTTACAAGTAATCAAGAAAGAAGATTCCCAAGCTGAAGCTATCTTACTTCTGTTACCACAAAATGGACCAAAAGACCAACCCCAAATAGAGTGGACTGAAGTAAGTAATTCTTGGCGATGGAATACCGCTCAACATCGTTCGGTGGATTTTACTGTACAACAAAGTGACACTGTTGCTGCAAAAGTTGAAGCTAATTTCTTTCGTGGGTTTTCTAATGGGGAAACCTTTGCGGTTTTGCAATGGTACGCTATGCCTGATGGTGGAAACCCATCTCCTTCCCATTGGTTTTGGACAGACCAATTTGCTCAATGGCAAAGAAAACGCTCTCCTTGGGTGGCTGTCAGTATTATGATTCCTATGGAAACTTTGGGACAAGCGGACAAAAATTTACCTGTAGCGAAGTCTTTGGCTGAAGCAGTGCAATCCAAGTTGATGAAAGATGTTTTTACTGTAAGTAAAAATTAGTATTACCACTAATACATTAAAAATTAAAAAGTATTTGATATTTTTTTAGGGTGACATTCTAGTTTGACCTTTTTTTAGAATGCTTAAAAGGTTTGACTTTAATAGGTTTCGCTTGTGCAAGTTTCTTTTAAAGGTTTCAGTTACTTACAGGTAGCATACTATTTGCAATTTGCTTTATCTTTGCTTTCGCAATCTTTATTTTAATCTTCATATGTTCCTTTCTCTTTTAATAGAGAATTCTTATGCATAATTTATTACAAAAGGGGGGGACAGTTTGTTGTAAAGCAGAGTACAATAAGCGCTCGGCGTTCTACACAAGTGGTTCAGCTTCAACTCTCCAATGACTATTGCCTCTAATTATCAAAGGCGTGCCACGAGTGCGCTATGTCTTATCGGCTTGCAAGTAAGTATTTACTGGACTACTGCCTGTGCAACAACTTTTCAACCCGTTGTTGCTCAGCAATCCGAGCCATTCCGAGGACAGCCCCCAACACAGCCAAGTCAAGCAAATCCTACCCCAACCCCAGTACAGCCAACGACACCAAATCCAACCCCAACACAATCCCCAGGAAAGCCCGGTACAAGAACACTGCCACCTGCAGGTTCTACTACCCCAGCACAACCAGGTACAAATCCATTATTACCAGGTGCTATACCTATACCAATACAACCTCCAGCCCCTCCACCCGGAGTAGATACACTTTCTCCTGGTGCGACTCCAGGTATTTTGCCGCAATTTAGCCGCTATCTACTTGGACCTGGAGACATATTAGCCATAGCTGTTCAGCGTCCCCCAGGTCGCTACCGTTTGGGACCGGGAGATGCAATTGGTGTTGTAGTACAACGCTTTCAGGATTTGAGTTTTCAAGCTTTAATAAATCCAGAAGGTAATATTGCTGTACCGCTATTAGGAACAGTTTCTTTACAAGGTTTAACTTTAGAACAAGCACAAGCAAAAATTCGCAGTGGGTTAAATCGTTTTGTAATTGAGCCTGTTGTCGCTTTGTCGCTGATATCTCAACGTCCTGAGTTGAGTATTCCAGCTGTTGTTAATCCTGAAGGTAATATTGTTTTGCCACAGTTAGGAGCCATATCCGTAGCTGGATTAACTTTGGAAGAAGCACAAGAAAAAGTGCGTTTAAGCTACAGTAAAATTTTAGTTGACCCCGTTGTGTCAGTTTCGCTCTCAGCACAGCGACCAGTACAAATCACCATCAGTGGAGAGGTTTTTCGACCAGGAATTTATCCTGTTTCTTCTCCAACACCAAGGGTTGGCGATGCTCTATTATTGTCTGGTGGTTCAACTATGATGGCGGATTTGCGACAAGTGCAAGTGCGTCGCAAATTGGTTGATGGTTCTGTTGTTGCACAAAATATAGACTTATACGCTGCTTTACAGAACGGTGGTTCCCTACCTAACCTACGTTTACAAGATGGTGATTCAGTGTTTATTCCCCGTCGAGAAGTCGGTGCTGATGACGGTTATGACCGAAATTTAGTTGCACGTTCTTCTTTGGCACAACCACAAATTAGAATAAGAGTCTTGAATTACTCCGGGAGTGGTATTGTTACAGTTCCATTACCAAACGGTAGTAATTTTGTTGACGCTTTATCGGGTATCAACCCGGATGCTGCGAACCTGAGTGATATTGCTTTGGTACGCTTCGACCCCGAACAGGGTAAAGCCGTCACCCAGAGATTAAATGGTCGAAGAGCATTAGCAGGAGATGTATCTCAAAACGTACCCCTGCAAGATAATGATGTTATCGTTGTTGGTCGCAACCTCGTAGGTAGAATTACTAACCTTTTAACTACCATAACTCGTCCTTTCTTCGATGTACAATCTTTTATCCGTTTCTTTGATGTTTTTAGTGGAGACAGAAGATAGTTTGTTGCAGGATTGGTAATTGGTAATTGATAATTGATAATTGCTAATTGCTAACTGTCAACCTTCAACCTTCAACTGTCAACCAACAATTTTGTATCTGCCTTTATAATTTGTAATAATATGACACCACCGATTGTTAAACGCTATTCGATAGCTTTTGATAAATATAAATGGGTTGGATTAGCTAGTCTGGTTTTAGTGGTAGCCGGTTCTACGGTGGTGGCTATGCAACCCGACCCACCTCCTAGCTATGTAGCTAATGGTGCTCTTACTCAGACTCGTCCTCCTGTTACTTTTTCTGTGACTGGTACAGAAATTCAACAAGCAGGTCAATCTTTGACTCAAGAAGTTTTGCTGCAAGACCAGATATTAGAAACTGTTGGCGCTAAGGTTAATCTTAAACCTAAACAACTTATAGAAAATATTGTCCTTAGAGTACCAGTTGCTGAAGCTCCTGCTAAGCCTGATGGAGCAGCAGCACCGCAAATTATTGATATTAGATTTAAAGATAGCGACCCCAAGCGAGCGCAAAAAGTTGTGGAAGAATTAATGGTAGCCATGATTAAACTTAGTGGCGAAATTAATACTGGTCGATTGAAATCAATTATTAAAAAAGTTAACGAGCGCATACCTCAAGCTAAGGGTGAATTAGTCGCGGCTGAAAAAAAACTTGAACAGTTTGACCGTGTTGAACGTCCGGCTATTTTAGCTGCGGAAAATGGTAGTTTACTTACTGCTATTACCGCTACCCAAGCTCAACAGCGACAACTTCAGCTAACTCTTTCTGGAATTGATGCCCAAATTGTTAGCTTGCAACAAAGATTAGGGTTATCTCCTGACCAAGCCTATTTTTCTTCTGCTTTAAGTGCTGACCCAATTATTGCTAATTTACGCGCACAAATTTATCAAACTGAGTCCCAAATTGAGGTTTTTCGTAGAGACCTGCGTCCTGAACACCCGACTATGGTTCAGCTACAACGGCAAAGAGATGCTTCTCTTACATTATTACAGCAACGTGCTGCGGAAGTCGTAAGTGGTGGTGGTGCTGCTGCTAGACTTCGTGGAGCACAAATAAATAATATTCGCAGCCAAAGTAATTTAGACCCTGCACGTCAGCAGTGGGCTAACCAATTAGTAGCATTAGAAACTCAGCGCGAAACATTGCGGAAGCAGTTAGTTGACGAAGCTCAATCGGAAGCGAAGTTAAGAAGAGAATATTCATTAATACCTAATAAGCAATTAGAACGCTCGCGTCTAGAGCAAGAAGTAGGATTGAAAAAAGCTGTTTATGACAAAATGCAAACAAAGCTGACAGACTCGGAAGTGGCAGAATCTGAGACTGTTAGTAGCCTTGCAGTTGCTAGACCTCCTGTTGTTATTGCTGACAAAAAAACACCCAAAAATGTACCTATGACTTTGGGTATAGGTGGTCTTTTAGGATTAGTGGTTGGTGGTGGTGTGATATTTTTATTAGGCTCTTTGGAAGGTACTTTCAAAACCAAGGAAGATATTCGCGAAAGCCTCAAACAACGCGAGGTGGCAAATTTGGGAGAATTGCCTTTAATGCCAACTTATGATTTGGCTAAGGATGAACTCCCTGTGTTATTCTCTCCTGATTCCGTTTACTTGGAGTTTTACGAAAAGTTCCGCAGTAATTTACGTCGCATTGGTGGTAAAGATTTAAAAGTACTACTCGTTACTAGTACCACCAGTTCCGAAGGCAAAACTGTCAGCGCTTATAACTTGGGTGTTGCCTGTGCTCGTGCTGGTAAACGTACTCTTATCATCGAAATGGATTTGCGATCGCCTTCTCATGCACAATCATTGAGAGTTACTCCCGACGCTGATGCCGTCGTTGAACCATTGCGGTACTATGGCAACTTGAGTGAATGTGTTCGTTTAGTTCCTGACATAGAAAATCTATACATTGTTCCCAGCCCAGGACCAGTACGACAATCGGCAGCAGTTATTGAATCCAGTGAACTGAGAAGACTTTTGGAAGATGCAAGGCAAAGGTTTGATTTTGTGATTTTGGATACATGTCCCCTGAGCTTATCCAATGACCCATTATTAATTCAGCCATACAGCGATGGTATTTTGTTGGTAGCGCGACCAAATTATACCCAAGAAAATATGCTTGGTGAAGCGATTGACCAATTAACAGAAGCGGAATTAGGGCTTGTAGGAGTAATCATCAACGGTGCAGAAGACGTAATTATTTCCACACCAAAATCCACCGTACAATCACCAACCGACTCAATAGAAGAATCACCGGAAACTACGGCTGCTATGAGGAATTGACAAAATATTAAGACGCCATGCACACTACAAGCCAGCCAGCCAGTGACTAAAGTCACTGTCTAAAAGCTAAAGTCCTCTAAAGAGGACTAATAATAAATAAGATTTTTGAGAATATTTTAAATTTTGTAAAGTATTTGTTTTTCTTGTATTAATTAAGTCCTCTTCAGAGGACTTCAGCTTTTAGACAGTGACTTTAGTCACTGGCTTGTGATGTAAATGATGCCTAATGTTCTCTTTATAAATATTCTGTAAGTATTCTTCAATTAAATTTGCTACTTCCTGTGCTTGTTGGGGGGAGTTGCACCAAGTTATTTCTAGCTTGAGTGCTTGTCCTGTTTCCCTTTGTAGATAAACATGTTCATAAAATTTTCCAGAATTCTCTTCACGCTGATATTTTTCTAAATGTACAGCAGTAAATTCTTTGAGAGAATACTGCCGATATCTGTAGCTAGCTTTGAAAATCCATCCTAACAAGCTTTGGGAACGAATTATCAAGCTACCTGTATCGAGGTCAAAGCTATAGTCCAAAACGGGTGGATTATTCAAGTGGGAACTAATTGACCCAATACCACCCCAAAATAAAAATACAAGAGACGAAGATAAAATAAAACCCGTAAACCATTGAGATAAAAAAACAGCAAAAACTGATAGCAAAATAACTGATAACAACAAGTAGAAAATTGAACTCACAAGGAAGCTGACTAAGTAAGACCAACCAACTTTTTTAGTTCTTCGCTCAATTACCATCTTTGTTGGTAAAAGTTTCAACCAATAATCTTTTTCCTTTATTACCTCATCATGCTGCTTAACTACCTTGTTTTGACTAGCAGTTGCAACCGTTGCTCTATTAACCTGCTTACACTCAAAGACAAATTCCGGCCCATTTTTCGCAAGAGAAATACGGTCACCTTCTCTTAAAACCTGTCCACCCCGCAATTGTTCACCATTAACATAAGTTCCATTAGAACTATTTAAATCGTAAATTGCCCATTCACCAGCTAGGGACTTCAAAGCACGAATAGAAGCGTGACGTCGCTCTACATTGGTATAACATCCTAAAGGTATGTCACAACTGGGTTCACTTCCCAGCACGACTTCTGAATTATCTGATAAAGTAAAGCTGATATCAGGTTGAATAACACCTGCAACCAGTAATCGTAAAGCTCCTTGGGGATAAAAAGTGTATTTCATGAGAATGGATACAAGTATAAAGATTGACTACGACTGAAAAATGTGAACGTACCAGTTGCGACAGCTATCTTTAACCTATGAAACAAAAGTTAACTTGTTTTGAATTGGAAAAACTACCGATTTACATATAAAGTTATAGAGCTTTTTTATGCTTGAAACTATTAAATATTACGGAAGATTTTCCCATACTTATATCCACAGTCAACCATCAACACTCAGCAGTCTACTAATCATCATTTTTAAAAGAATCAAACAACGGTCCAAGAATAATTCCAAAGACGAAACCTCCAATGTGTGCCCAGTAAGCGACACCACCGGACTCTACAGCCATTCTGGCAGCTTGTTGCAAATCGGCAATACCGGATATTATATTTTGGGCAATAAAAAATCCAATAATTATCCATGCGGGAATACTAACAGTAAAGATAAATCCCACAAATATTAGGGTAGTAACTTGTGTCCGTGGGAAAAAAATCAGATATGCTCCTAAAATTCCGGAAATTGCTCCAGAAGCACCTAAAGAAGGAATTCCCGAATTCATACCGATAAACCATTGACACAAAGCAGCACCAGCACCACAAATTAAATAAAAAATTAAATACTTAAAATGACCCAATCTATCTTCAATATTGTTACCGAAAACCCATAAATAGACCATGTTTGAAATTAAATGCCACCAACCACCGTGTAAAAATTGAGATGTAAAAAGTGTCGCGAATTCTGGTATGGGTTGATTGATAGGCGCTCCAGCAAAGCTAGCACTTAATTCACGTGGTATAACTGCGTAAAACTGAAAAAATTGCCGTAATTGTGCATCTGATAAACTCACCTCATGCAGGAAAATTAACACATTCATGCCAATCAACCCATAAGTTAAAAATGGGGTGCTTCGCGTGGGGTTATTGTCGTAAAGTGGAAACACAGGTGTTTATTGATTTAAATTAACTAATTTTAA
Source organism: Scytonematopsis contorta HA4267-MV1 (assembly GCA_019359035.1). GTDB lineage: Bacteria > Cyanobacteriota > Cyanobacteriia > Cyanobacteriales > Nostocaceae > Scytonematopsis > Scytonematopsis contorta. The sequence goes on from JAHHIC010000052.1 coordinate 63,410, forward strand.
TATACCTTTAAATGTGGGACGTTGCGAAATAGATACTATTACAAATATCCTAAGATGTTACAAAAAAAATATAAAGTTGATAAATAAAAATTAAAAAATAAATGGTAATATATGCCTCTTGATTAAAATACTCTTGCACCAGCCGACAAAATAGCTTCTTGGGATTGGTGCAAGATGTAAGCTCAAAAGTATTTTTCTGTTGATTTATCGCTAAATAGCCCTAAGACCGGACCGAGAACTGCTCCAAAAACAAAACCACCAGCGTGTGCCCAGTAAGCAATTCCACCATTTTCCATGCCAATATTAGTAGGAGTTTCTAAACTAGCAACCCCGTAAAAAGCTTGCTGGAGAAACCAAAATCCCAAAAAGAAATATGCAGGAACGCGGAAACTGGGAAAGAAAATACCCAAGGGGACTATACCTAGAATTTCAGCTTTAGGGAAGCGGAGTATATAAGCACCCATAACACCAGCAATTGCACCAGAAGCCCCTAAATTAGGAATATTAGAATACTGAGCAAAATACCACTGACTCATCGATGCTAAAATACCGCAAGCTAAATAGAAAATTAAATATTTAACGTGACCCAATTTATCTTCGACGTTATTACCAAAAATCCATAGGAATAACATATTCCCACCCAGGTGCAGCAAACCACCATGCAAAAATTGGGAAGTAATTAAACTCACCCATTCTGGAACAGGTTGATTTACAGCAATACCACCAAAGCTAGCAGTCAGTTCACGGGGTACAACAGCAAATAAATGCAAAAACCCATCCAAAAATTGGGGTGGGAGACTGGCTTCGTAGATAAAAGCAAACACATTGACAGCGATTAACCCAAAAGTCACGTAAGGGGTGATTGTCGTTGGGTTATCATCTCTAATAGGAACCACAAGCGTTTTCCTTATTTTTGACAAACATTCCTCACGTTACCGAATTTTAGCTGTGGTCGCTTCTAACCCAAAGCATAGACTTTGTATAATTCTTTAATACCAAAGACGTAGGTTGGGTTGAGGAACGAAACCCAACATTTATCCTTTGTAGGTTGGGTTGAGGGTTTTGCTTCTCAACTATACTTTTGCTGTTGTTTTTACTGAGGCAATACCACGAGGTGAGGTTATGACGTCTGGTGGTTCAATTAGTTCTGCTAATGCGTCCAATTCTTCACCCAGATAATCTGAATTTTGTAATATTTCTGGATTTACATGTTCATGTTTTAATAATGCATAAACAAAAACTTTGCCATCTTTTGATTGCCTGTACCGCAAAGTCGGACTATATCCCATATTTTGTAACAAATTTAGTGTTTCGGTTACGGTCATATTGGTAACAGCAGTAAGGTCAATTGCTAAAAACACTTCTCCTGCTTGTGGAATAGTCGGCAACTCAAGACTCATAAATTTCTCCTTCAAAAACGCATTCGTATCGTTTTCCTTTACCAATTTTCTTGGGCTTACCTTTTAATTTAACGACTGATTTTCCTTCAACTAGAACGGGCAGGAGTCCCACACCATAATCTATGATTTGGTGTTGGGAGGAATGCCCGGTTTGATTTGTTGCGTCCCCTGCCCAATTTCCTACGCAGTAGTCCGAGGAAAGGGGACAGCGACAAATCAAACAATTATCTATGCAACCACGCATAATTTAGTACTCCGTCTTATGAGCTTGATGTTTGTCGGATTGAACTGCCCGATGCGTGACCAGTTATGGTCATAGATAGAAACATTTTTTGTTTTATTGGTGTTAGTAAAACCACCAACCCAACCAGAAATTTTTTTGCCTTTATAAGTGGTTTGGACATAATCACCACACCGGAATTTAAATGGGGTGACTGTTCCACCAAGTCTTTTTAAAACACCTCCTTTTTGGTAATTTTCTTGGTGCAGTTTGCGTCTAAACAATTTAGGACGTGTAACAACAATAAACGGCGCTTTAGTTACAACACATTGCCCAACCCAATGATGCCCGTGGCTGTTAGCTGTGTGAAATTCTTTGTACTGAATAAATGCTGTAGATGCTAGAGCTATAGCATCATTTGCATGTGTTTCTGGACTTTGTTTTGACTTGTCTTTTCTATTTTTTACAAGTCCTAATTGGTCGCGATATTTACCCGTATCTAAAGAATCTACTTCTGTAACGGGTGCTATTTCTAACGCTTGTAATCGAAACCATTCTTGGCCAACCGTAACAGGAGAAATACCAAATCCATTTTTTTTAGAATTACCACCACAAGACTCATCTCTAATCTCGGTGATAGGAATTATTTTAGATATTTCTATTAATACCCTTAACTCCATTTCTCTATTGGCTTTAACACTAGGAGGCAATTTTTTATGACGACGGTTATCAAATCTTTTTTGACGATGGTTTCTTGATTTGAATGGTTTGGTACGGTCAATACGTTGACCTCTACGAGTACGCCGTAACTCACTGCGTTTAGCCATTTTACCAGTTACAGATTGCCTATCTTTACTAGTCTTTTTAGACTTATAAAATCCTGGTAGACAAGCATGAAACAAAGCAATTGTCGTTAATTTTGATTGAACAGCAATACCAGTAAACGCTTTACCCCTATCGGTTCCGACCACTATTGATTGAGTATCGTATCCAGATGGCTCGCGCAATAATTGAACGTAAAAAATACCAATTTTATTGCGTTTACCAATCGCTTTACCCGATTTTATCCATTTCCTTGCTCGCGCTGAAGTGGTAGGCATCAGCGATTTTCCGTTTGGTGATATAACAGGTATTCTTGTTACTTGGTTCATTGGAGATAATCCAAATTATTGCTAACTTGTACTTAGGATAAATCCAGTCCCTTCGGGCAATTTGGCAAGCGTATCTTCTATTCACGACTAGACCATACAGAGGGCTAAACTAGGGAAACATTTAGCCGTGTAACCTGTACCAAATCTCGATGCCCTAACCAACTTTTGCTCTGCGTACCGCAAGCCTAGTTAAACTAGGTTTTCCGCAAGCCCACACTACACACGAAGTGTTAGTGTGGGTAGTTGACCTGTTGCACGCTCTGCTTTAAGCTGGCATTTTTGTAATGCCTCAGCTTCGTTATCAGCCCAAACATAATCTGTCCAAATCTCTCTCGGTTGTTCTGGGTCGTCTAGCATCTGTTTTTCTAGTTTAACAGACGAATACAATACCATGAGCTACAGACTAAGGGTTTGGAACTTGTGACACCTCTAAGTTTTGGCTACTATAATCGTTTAGCTATATTCGGGATTTCCCATTACTCCTGCTGTAGAAAGCTGATATGCCTCCCTCAATCAATTCAAGAAATTCCATGAATACTACCATCCAACTAAACACCACCAGAGCGGAACGCATCGAACAGATTATTAAACAACGTCATGGCTTTAGTGTGAAAATTGAACGCGATAAGGCTGCGCTACAAACTCGTAAATCGGCTTTAATTAATCTTAAAAAGCACAGAGAGGAGCTTTTTGCGCGTGGTCTAGACTCTTTGTCTGCTAAGCGTTTGAGCGAAATTGATTTTAGTGTTATCGAAAGAATAGATTCTTTGATAGGACGTTTGCAACAGCTTTACGACCGTTGTACTCGCGATACCATTAATATTGCTGTGGTTGGTTATGCTCGTCAAGGTAAAAGTCGTTTATTACGAAGTTTGACTGGTCTTAAAGAAACTGTGATTCCTGATGGTGGGGAAGGTTATTGTACTGGAACTCTTAGCAAAATCCGCCACCAACCAGGATTATCGGAAGCGAAGGGAAAAGTTGAATTTTATTCTTGGTCGGGTTTTAGGGATGAAATTCTCAGCCCTTATTATCAGTCTCTTGGTTTGGGTTACGTTCCCAACTCTGCTAACGATTTTACTAATAATCCACCTCCAGCTTTACCTCCCGATAAAAGAGATAGCGAAATTGACAAAGCTAGATACGGACATTTACGGAGAGATTATTATTCAAACTTACATAAATATCACCATTTATTAGATAAACCAACAATAGATATTGCTGAGCTGGAAATTCGAGAGTATGTGACACAAGATACTGTCGATGGTGGTGGTGATAAAGTAGTTAATTATTTGGCTGTTAAAGAAGTTGAAGTTTCTTGCTCGTTTCCTTCCGAAGATATCGGTAGGATTATGTTAATAGATTTACCTGGTCTAGGTGATACTAATCTTATTGATGCCGACCGAATAATTAAAACTCTTCGACAGGAAGCTGATTTTGTATTGTTTGTACGTCGTCCAGAACCTAATGCTGTTTGGGGTGAAGCACATATCAGGTTGTATCAAACTGCGAAGGAAGCTTTGAGCGATTTACCTTTATCTAAATGTTCGTTTATGGTGCTTAACCGTACTCGACAAAGTGCTGAAGGTGGAGATAATAGTTATCGCTGTCAAAATTTACAAGCGGAACTCAAACAAACTCCGATTCGTGTGGAGCGATGTGCAATTGCTGATTGTTCTTCCCCACAAGAAGCTAGTAACGAAATATTGGAACCAATTCTTAATTATTTGGTGGAGAATATTGAGGAAGTTGATAGGGAGTATGCGCGTTCTTGTCAGCGACAGTTGGAGAGTGTGCAAAAAGAAATTAATGTTGAGCTAGAAAAAGCTAGTACCGCTTTGTCGCAGTATGGTGACTCTGACTTATTATTTGAGCAGCTTTTTGAAAGATTTTGGCGAGATTTGACAAACGATTTAGAAAATCTGTTGAAATATTTTTGGGAACATCGGGAAGATAAGGATATTGAATTTGAGGAGCGGGTGAAAAAATCTGTAGCAGATTGTCGTCGGGATACGGGAATTCCTGGGACTTTAAAAGATATTGCTGAGAGACGAAATCTTTATGGTTCTTACAGCACTGCTTATAACGAGTATTTACATGAAACCCGCACTCATTTTATAAAACATTTCTTATCTTTAGATAGTGGGATGCAGCTATCTTTAGAAAGTCGTAAAGCTCTGGTAGCAAAAGTTTTGAAAATGCGTTTGGGTGAACTATCAGATAGTGAAGGTTCTGATTTAATCAATAAAATTTACACAATGTTGCCGGGGAATGCGAGTACTTTAAAAGTTGCTTTTGAAACACTTTCTCAGTTTAATGTTTCTTGGGCTGGTAAAATTCAACGGCAAATTAGAGAGAATTTAGAGGAATTGAGACCTGATACGAATCATATTCCCTCTGTGGAAGCTGTAAACGATACAAATGTTTACCCTCCCCAGGAAGAATTAATTTTAGAAAAATTGAAAAACCTACATAAAGATGCTGCTGATAAGTCGGAACAATCTTTGCATAAAATGCTTTGCGAACCGAGTCAAGATGCATATTATATGGTGGAGGAGTTTGTGGATAGAGTACTTCGTGCAAAAGGGGTACAGCTAGAATGGCGAATTTTTCTGCGTAAAGTTTCTTCCCAGGTTTGGACAGAATTTAAGGAGATGGAAAAACGGGTACAAATGCAACAAGTTTGGCAAAATATTGTGGAAAGAGCTAATAATTGTTGATGATTGGCTGTTGACGGTTGACTGTTGACTGTTGACCGTTAACTAAACATATTTCCATTTAAAAAATAAAGCTACTTGACCGCATTTTTGATTGTTTTCATCTAGCAGATTCCATAAAGTGCAATTTTCAATAAAAAAGCGCTTTCCTGTGCTAGATATACGTATACCAGAATAATTATCAACAAAGCCTTTTGTCGTTGCTTCCGCTAACAAATGACTTCTCTCTTGTTGTATTGCTTCTGGAGCACTTTTCCGGGAAGGCATTTTTGTAAATTCTTCCCAGGATAATTCCCATAATTTTAAAGCTGTTTGATTCCCGTAATTGAATATTGAGTCTACTTCTGTACCGTGGGAAACTACAGCAAATGGTGCTTTAAATAGTGATTGTGCTAATTCTTGCGGTGCAAGACTTAAATCAAATAATGATTGTCCCGTCCAATGCTGATAGCTGTGCAATACTCTTTGAGTATGGATGATGGTACTTTCGTGCTGCCAAGGTATTTGAGTAGTGTCGAACATAAAAAAGTATATATTGCTACAAATTAGTCAAAAGTATTTTATTGCTTCTTAGTTCAAAGGGACTTAAACCTTAGCAAGAGTATAAAATAAACATATTTTGTCAGTATTTTAGCTTATCTATCTGAAAAAATGTTACACAAATGACCTAATAAAATAATTTTATTCCCTTCCAACTCAAAAACCCAATCGCTAAGACTGGGTTCTGGTGGGGTAAGTCCCCTTGTTGTACATATATAAGTTAAGTATAGTTGCTTGTCTAATAATAGACAGAGCTTTTTTTGTTTGAAGGTTATTTTTGAACCTTCTATACATATATATAGATATAGCAAAATAGAATTATGCAGCGAAAACAGCATATAACGTCAGTAATTGCTTGTTTAGGTTGCAATACTGTCATAGCTAATAAACAATACAAATATTTTTCATAGTACTTTACTACCATCAACTGCGGTGGAGTTTCCCAAAGCTACCATCTAAACTGAAAGTACCAGCTATTTAGCCCCATATATTGGAGTTGCTGTAACCTATGGTAAAACAAGTCACGCCAAATACCGCAGCATCGGTCTTCTATCCCGAAAGCGACGGACAACCAATGGCGGATAATACTAAACAATACACCTGGATAGTCACGATAAAAGAAAACCTGGAGATATTATTTAAATCACGGGATGATGTTTTTATTGCAGGGGACTTATTTTGGTTTCCGGTTGAAGGAGACCCAGATATCAGACAAGCACCTGATGTATTAGTTGTTTTTGGTAGACCAAAAGGACACAGAGGTTCTTATAAGCAGTGGTCTGAAAATAACATACCTCCACAAGTAGTGTTTGAAATATTGTCCCCTGGCAATACAACTAAAGAGATGGCCAATAAGTTCTCATTTTACCAACGTCACGGAGTGGAAGAATACTATATTTATGACCCAGAAAAAATAACTTTAAAGGGCTGGTTGCGCTCTGAGAATATTTTAAAGCCAATAAAGGAAATTAATGGTTGGGTCAGTCCACATCTGGGAATAAACTTTCAAATGACACCCGAAACACTGTCAATATATTATCCAGATGGAAGAAAGTTCCTTACACCGGTGGAAAATGATGACCTACGCGAACAGGAACGCCGAGAAAAAGAACAAGAACGTCTAGAAAAGGAGCAGGAACGTCGAGAAAAAGAACAGGCACTCCAAGAACTGGAACAGGAACGTCAACGATATCAAGAGTTACTAGCTCAGTTGCGCGACAGAGGAATAAATTTAGAAGATTTATAAAGGAGATTGAAATCAGTCAAAAACTATATTTATAAGTGATTCTTAGTTACCGATGTGCCTTATTCCTAATTAAGCAAATAGGAGTAGGATAAGTCGGGTATCATAAAAAACCTTGTGACTCAAAAACTGAATTGCGATGACTCGCTTCAGTTGAGTTACAGCAAGCTGAAGCATATTCAGTAATTTATCGGTTTTTTACAGCAGTATGTTAATTATTTAACAAAGTTGGGAAATATATAACGAGGGATGAGAGAAATAATCCCCACTCTAAATCACAAGCCATGAATAGTGTTGAGATACAGACCAAGCCTACCTAGGTAGTTCACATGTCATGTATTTATTATTGCTTGTGAGTTTTTCAACTACATGTTAAACGAACTGCTAAAAAAATATGAGTAGGACTGAAAAAATTACCGATATTATCGAAAAACGCCGTCCTCTTGCTAAGAAGATTGCTGCTGTTCAGGGAAATTTAGAATCACTGCTTTCTGCAATTGGGCAATTAGAAGCACATCGTCAAAGACTTATAAATGACACAGATGTCACTGATTTGGACAAATTAGATTTTTTGTCGGTTCAAGAGAATATTCAACAAGAGCATCAGCAACTAGAGATTCTTGAAAAGCGTTTTTCCCGTCCCACATTAAATATTGGTGTGGTTGGATTAATGGGACAAGGGAAAAGTACGCTCCTCAAAACTTTGAGTGGACTAAGAGATAAGGAAATTCCCGCATACGAAGGAAGTGCTTGTACAGCAGTCCGCAGCACTATTGTTAATTATCCAGGTGAAACGACCGCTGAGGTAACGTTACATTCGGAAAAGTCATTTTTACAAGAAGTTATTTACCCATATTATGAAAAGCTGGGTTTTACAAACAAGCCTTTTAGTTTAAATGATTTTGCTAAATCTCCATTACCGCAAATTCAACCGGGAATTGCGACTGATGAGCAAATGTATAAGCATCTGCATGATGATTACTATATAAATATAGCTAAATATAAAGATTTATTGCAACTAGGTAATCCGCGTCAATTAAGAATTAATCGCGATGAAATTACAGATTATGTAATGCAACGTCGTGATGCACATGGTCAACTAAAAACCTTTAAACATCTTGCGACTCGTGAAGTGAAAATATTTTGTCAATTTGAAAATCCAGATGTTGGTAATATCGCATTAGTTGATATTCCTGGGTTAGGTGATTCTAAGCTTGGTGACGAAGATTTAATGTTGCAGACCTTGGGAGAGGATGTTGATTTTGTTTTATTTATTCGTCGTCCTGACCCACAAAGGTATCAATGGAAGCCTGAAGATACTATTTTGTATGATACGGCTGCAAAAGCGTTAAATAATTTATCAAATCGGTCATTTATGATTTTAAATCATAGCCGCAGGATTGATAACTTGAATGCTTGCCGAGAGATGCAAGGAAATTTAGGAACAATTAAGGTTGTTAAATCGGAAATTGCTGATTGTTCTAATCATGATGAGGCTAACCAAGTTTTTGATTTAGTGCTTGATTATTTAGTAAGAGAAATTTATAATTTAGATAGAGAATACGCCGCTTCTCGTCAAGAAAAAATTAATCAACTACAAAATGAGATAAGTAAAGAAATAAAAAATGCTTGTAATGTGTTTGCAAAAAAAACGCCTAACACTGAAGATTTTGCACTGTTTACAACTAAGTTTAAAAGACTTTGGAGTGACTTGACAAACCACCTTAAAGAACTACTTAAAGAACTTAGACAGAAACGAGAAGAAATAGATGTGGATTTTAAAACTTACTTAGAGTCTGCCCTAAAAGCTTGCCGTGAAGATACCAAAGTACCTTCAATTAAAGAGATTGAAACAAAGAATAATGAAATGGGTGGTTATGGAAGTGCCTACGAATATTATTTGAATGATATTCGCGCACACCTTTCAAAAAATTTTTTATCCTTAGATGAGGGTTTGAAAATTTCTCTTGATAGAGTCAAGTCACAAGTAGCAGATGTATTGATTCAAAAAGGCAGTTTCGGAAACTTAACGGAAGTAAGAGGAGCCGATTTTATTGCGGTTATAGCTGAGAAAATACCTGATGAACTTATTCCCGGTGAAGCAAGTAAAATAAAATTTGGTTTCCAAATGCTGGCTGAATTTGTACTATCTTATCGAGGTTTTATACAACACCGTATTCGTCAACATCTTGATGTGCTTACCCCAAATGAAGCAGCTTGTATAGCACTTCCAAACGTACCAACAGCCGAACAAATTCAGCAGAGCTTAAAAGCAGCTCATGCTGAGGCTATATATAAATGTCAAGAACCTTTAGAAAGTTTACTTTCTGAACCAAATCAAGCAGCTTTTGCAATCGTTGAAGAGTTTTTTGACCGTATATTTCGTGCTACCGATGCAGAAAATGAATGGCAGATATTCTTATACGATATACGTTTACAAATTTGGGATGAATTTCAACAGTTGAACGAACAAGCTCAAGTACAACAACAATGGCTCAAGTCTGTCGAGAAAGTTGAAGCATTTAGTCAAGCAAATTTAGTGAATTTTTTGAACTGAAAAATTTTGAACTGAAAAATAAGGATATTTCATGAAACAAGAAATTAAGATAGCCATGCTGGGAGCTAGTGGTGTAGGTAAAACTAGCTTGTTAACAGCTATGTATGAGCAGTTTGCAGAAACAATAGGCAAAACTAATCTACAACTTACTCCAGATTTAGAAAGTGCAGCAGTTTTACAAGAACGTTTAGGAGAATTAAAAAGTCTTCTAGATAACTTTGAAGCAAAAGGAGGCATTAACGGCTCTAGCAGTGAAAGGTCTTTTATTTTTGATTTAGGTAAAAAAGGTAGTCAACCATTTCTGACTCTAAACTTTAATGATTTTCCCGGAAATTATCTACAATCAGGAGCCACATCTAACAATAAAAAATTTGTCAAAGATTTACTTACAGAGTCTGCCATAATTATTATTGCTATCGACGCACCTGCACTTATGGAAAGAGGTGGGAAATGGCACAATTCAATAAATAGACCACAACAAATTGCTAATTTGTTTGAAACTGCTTATCGAGATATAAAATCTCCAAAATTAGTTATTTTAGTGCCAGTTAGATGTGAAACTTATTTACGTGATTCAAAAACTGCAAACCTTTTAACTAAGAATATCAAAGAAAAATACTCCCAATTATTAAACTTTCTAAGCTCACCAAGTTTACTTCCTTGGGTTGTGACTATAGTTACACCTGTTCAAACTGTAGGTAATGTGGTTTTCTCAAATATTGAAGAAGTTGAAGAAACTGCACGATTTTATTTCCGTAAAAGTAGCCATAATGCTGAATATAGTCCTAAAAATAGCGACCAAATATTACGTTATGTTTTGCGATTTTTATTGAAACTACAAATCCAGCACATAAATAGACAATGGGGTATTTTTAGTCCTCTTCGTGAGTTATTAGGATTAAATATTTATTTAAAAGAAGCAGCATTCAAAGCTGCGATTGAATGCAAAACTAATGATGGTTTTGCAATATTACAAGGTGAAAATTGGTTAACTATAGAATAGGGAGAAAGCTATGGAAGTTTATGTTCAAAGTCGCGGTTATGCTCAAGAACATGATTATTGCTGGGTTGATGAAAATAGACGTATTGTAGAAGAACCTAGACTAGTAAATAAATTTCAGTATCTGATTCAACGAGAAGTAGAATCATTACTTTTAGCTCGTGATAAAGAGAGTAATCAGTTGCTTTTGTTACTTACGGGCATTAAGTCAGAAAAACGTAAAGATTTTCAAAACCGTACCATTCAAATCTCTGTCGCATGGCTCTGCGAATCTTCTAAAAACAATGAACAAATTTTATCTAGCCTTGCTATTAGTTTTTTAGAGAGAGAACTAATTAGTAAAATAGATTTTGCAGTTAATGAAGGAGCATACGAGGAAGGGGAAAACTATGGTTTTAGATTTTCATTTAATAAGCCTAATCAGTTATGTAATTATGACTCAAACAGTAATAAAAAAGGAGAATTAGCCGAAGGAATAAATAATATTTCTGAAAGCTATAAGATAGATTTAATTGAGGAATTGAAAAGTAAACTACTTCCAACACGAGATGGAGTATTAGTTGTAGTTACAGGGATTAAATCAAAATCCGCGTTACAAGCTAAAGTTTGGCGAGGGTTAGCAAAATTAGTTGATGATAATCCCAGTTTTGATAATAACGCTCAAACTATTGCAAAAAAAAACTAGATGATGTTAAAAAATTACCCTACACAATTCAGGCATTGATTAATGAACCTGTAAAATATTTTCTTTATCTTCTACTTGTTGTATCTTTAATGATAAATGTTTACTTGTACCGCGAATTGTCACAAAACAATCAAAATAATCAGAAAATAGAAAAGATAAAAATTGATTTGCTAGAAGAAAAAAATAAAACGGATAAGCTAATTAAAGAATTACAAGATACCAGTCAAAAAATAGGTCTAACTTTACAAGAATTAAACGCTTTATCTTCTGTTCGTTCACAGCATACATTTTTTAAATATAGGTTTACTCGAAGCTCCCCTTAACCTAACCATTTTATAGTCTTTTTGAACCACCATTCGGGTGCAATCAGGTATTGACTGCGAAGCAGTGGTCTTGCAATATCCCGTATTAAAATCACCCCAAGACACCTGTATCTGCTTGACAAGGGCTAATACTTGAATTGACCAAATCGCTTAAAAACTGTTGGCTAATTTTAGCTCTCGCTGACGACGAGCCAAAGCACTTTCTACCTCAACCGAGGTTATTCGGGCAACGATTAGCAAATTATTGGCAGATTCAGCAGTTAAAGATTGAATCCAATCAGTTCCTATTTCTGAAACATAACGTTTAAGTAATGCGCTGCTATCTAAAAAGTATACGTTTACCACTCACCTCTATCCTCAATAATTGTCTCCGAAATTGGTTGATTAACAAAATCAATAGACTGTGCGATAGCAGCCACATCAGCGTCAGAAATTATTTCTATATCAGATGTTGTGGGGGATGTTAGTAAACCAGACTCATATAAAGGCTGAAGTAGTAGAAGAAGTTCAGTCGTGTTTTTGTTGCGAAATAAGCACTTATTATACATCGCAAAGGGTGAAGCTTTGAATTCTGGCACAGTTAGTACTTAAAAAGCAAACTCCTTATAGTACTTTACTACCATCAACTGCGGTGGAGTTTCCCAAAGCTACCATCTAAACTGAAAGTACCAGCCATTTAGCCCCATGTATTGGAGTTGCTGTAACCTATGGTAAAACAAGTCACGCCAAATATCGCAGCATCGGTCTTCTACCCCGAAAGCGACGGACAACCAATGGCGGATAATACTAAACAATACACCTGGATAGTCACCATTAAAGAAAACCTGGAGATATTATTTAAATCACGAGATGATGTGTTTATTGCCGGAGATTTATTTTGGTTTCCGGTAGAAGGAGACCCAGATATCAGACAAGCACCTGATGTATTAGTTGTTTTTGGTAGATCAAAAGGACATAGAGGTTCTTATAAGCAATGGGAAGAAAATAATATTCCCCCACAAGTGGTGTTTGAAATATTATCTCCTGGTAATACAGCTAAAGAGATGGCCAATAAGTTCTCATTTTACCAACGTCACGGAGTGGAAGAATACTATATTTATGACCCAGAAAAAATAACTTTAAAGGGCTGGTTGTGCTCTGAGAATACTTTAAACCCAATAAAAGAAATTAATGGTTGGGTTAGTCCACATCTGGGAATAAGCTTTCAACTGACACCCGAAACACTGTCAATATATTATCCAGATGGAAGAAAGTTCCTTACACCTTTGGAAAATGATGACCTACGCGAACGGGAGCATCGAGAAAAAGAACAAGCACTTCAAGAACTCGAACTCGAACGTCAACGAGCAGAAGAGGAACGTCAACGATATCAACAGTTACTAGCTCAGTTGCACCAGAGGGGAATAAATTTAGAAGATTTATAAAGAAGACTCCCAAAATAAACTCTACCTTATTGTGGGGTGGGCATCCTTGCCATTAGTGTCAAGTTAAGCTAAAACTTACTGCGTCAATAAGCATTTATGCTTAAAAATTCGGTTTTAAAGGGACAAAAAACGAACTTTTTCAGGGACTATTAATGCTTTGTTTATCAGCATCACTCCCAGCTTGCGTATAAAAGTCAGAAAAAAGTTTACCTTTATACTTCGTTCCTCACAAAACCTATCGTTGACAAATGGTTTTTAACCTTAAGTTGACACTAATGGCATCCTTGCCCGCCCTCGCCTCAATAAAATAATTTATTAGGAGTAAAGTTATCGTTTTTGATGAAAATTTAGAAATTATAGAAATTGTAGAGCAGTATATTGTAGACCTGGCAACCTTTGTTGGAAGCGGTTGCGAATGGAAAAGTAGTGGTGCAGAACCTCAGTGGGATAATCCTAAATCAACAAAAGCTTACGACCATATTGAGCGTCATCATAGACCAAAACTTAAACCAAGTCAGTTAAGGGGGAGAATGGCAAAAACTAATAAACCCCAAGGACAGTGGTTAAATGCTCAGGACTGGGTAAAAACTGAAAAAGTAACACCTAAACACCAGGGAATATACATAATAGATTTTAAACGGCCTGTAGGTCGAATTTATTACCCAGATGGAACCATAAGGGAAAATGTTACCCGTGTAGTAACTCAAAGAAATGAAGATGGTACGCTAAACTTTGGGTATCCGGTCTCAGACAGCTTTGTTCTTTCATCCTTAAACAGGAGTAACCAAAGTGAATAATATTCAAAACTTCGACATAAGAATTGAAGAACCTTGTCTAGAAAACTATGCTGACCCTCCAGAAGACCCATTAGGAGAACTTTCTAATTTTTCAATGGCAATCAGGCGTTTTTGCTTTGAATGTAATCATCAGGTATCTATACAAATAGGAGATGTCAAAAAAAATGTTTTTTTCGACCCAGATATTTGTGTGCTTTTGGAGAACAACATACCTGAAAAAATTTTAGCTTTATCGCAAGGGAAGGAAATTGAAATAATTTTTATGGAAAGTTGTGACTTGATTATTAATTTAAAACTTACAGATAATATAATCAACTGTACCCTACAAGATTTTGGATACTCAAGTAAACAACAGCAGTTTGTATTAGATAAAAATCAAGTATTAGAAGTATTCATAAACTTCTTAAACAAAGTTATAGAAAAAGCTGTAATCGGGAGTTATATTACATCCGTAGAAAGAGATAAATTTTTGATGCCAATAAGAAAACAGGCAATAGCCCAATAGAAAAAACGCATTTAATTCTAATAAAAAAATCGTAGCCCCCTCCCCGCTTGCGGGGAGGGGGTTGGGGGTGGGGTTGCTACTACCGTCCCACCAACTTATCCCGCAAACTCTTAATCTTATCCCGAAACTTAGCAGCCTCCTCAAACTGTAAATTCTTAGCAGCATCCTTCATCTGCGCTTCCAACTTACTTACCAAATCAGGAATATCCTCCAAAGGAATTTCATTAATATGTTCCTCAACCACTTCCAAATCTTGAGCATTCAAGCGTCGTGAAACTTCCAAGAAAGATAAAATCGCATTACTAGATTTCTTCTTCACAATCGGTTGGGGAGTAATATTATGCATCTTGTTATAAGCAACTTGAATTCCCCGACGACGTTCAGTTTCATCAATAGCCTTAATCATGCTATCCGTCATATTATCAGCATACATTATCGCCTTTCCTCGAATATGACGAGCAGCTCTACCAACCGTTTGAATCAAAGAACGCTCAGCACGCAAAAACCCTTCCTTATCCGCATCCAAAATAGCCACGAGAGAAACTTCCGGTAAATCCAAACCCTCCCGCAACAAATTTACACCCACCAAAACATCAAAATTACCATCCCGCAAATCCTGAATAATCTCAATTCGCTGAATAGAATTAATCTCCGAGTGCAAATACCTTACCCGGATGCCATTATCCTGCAAATATTCAGTTAAATCCTCAGCCATCCGCTTAGTCAAAGTAGTAATCAACACCCGCTCATTGAGGTCAACCCGGTCTTTTATCTCACCCAACAAGTCATCAATTTGACCATCAGTTGGACGCACAATAATTTCTGGGTCAATCACTCCAGTAGGTCGAATAATTTGCTCAGCAACATTTCCCTCAGAAATACCCAACTCCCACTCTCCGGGTGTTGCAGAAACAAAAATACATTGATTCACCTTATCC
The DNA here is from genome assembly GCA_019359035.1 of Scytonematopsis contorta HA4267-MV1. Taxonomy (GTDB): domain Bacteria; phylum Cyanobacteriota; class Cyanobacteriia; order Cyanobacteriales; family Nostocaceae; genus Scytonematopsis; species Scytonematopsis contorta. The sequence continues at coordinate 78,910 of JAHHIC010000052.1, forward strand.
CAAAACTCATCCGCTTTCAGGGGTCGGTTATCAGCAGCACTCGGTAAACGGAAACCATGCTCAATTAAAACTTTTTTCCTCGCTTGGTCGCCATTATACATCCCGCGAATTTGAGGAACACTAACGTGGGATTCATCAATTACCAACAACCAATCCTTAGGAAAATAATCAATCAAACACTCCGGTGGTTCCCCAGCAACTCTACCAGCTAAATGACGGGAATAATTTTCCACCCCGTTACAATAACCGACCTCTCGCAACATCTCCAAATCATATCGTGTGCGTTGGTCGATTCGTTGCGCTTCCAATAATTTTCCTTGTTCCTCTAATTCTGCTCGACGCAATTTTAATTCCGCATCAATATCATCACAAGCAACATCTAACCTTTCCTCCGGTGTTACAAAGTGACGTGCTGGATAAACATTCAAAGCCTGTAAACTCTGAATAATTTCTCCTGTCACCGGGTCAACATAACGAATTGCGTCGATTTCGTCCCCAAAAAACTCAACCCGAATAATTCTATCTTCATAAGCAGGGCCAATTTCTAAAACATCACCCCTAACCCTAAACTTTCCTCGACCCATTTCTATATCGTTACGGCTATATTGAATCGAAACCAAATCTTTCAATATTTCTCGTTGGTCAACCTCCATCCCCACATGAAAAGGAATAGCAGCTTTTAGATATTCCGAGGGAATACCCAAACCATAAATACAGCTAATGGAAGCAACAACAATCACATCACTACGCTCAAATAGAGAACGTGTTGCCGAGTGCCTTAACATATCTATTTCATCATTAATCGAAGCAGTCTTCTCAATATAAGTATCACTAACAGGAATATAAGCCTCAGGTTGGTAATAATCGTAATAACTAACAAAATACTCAACAGCATTATTTGGGAAAAACTCCCGTAACTCATTACAAAGCTGTGCTGCTAGGGTTTTGTTGTGCGCTAATACTAATGTTGGTCTTTTCACCTTCTCAATTACAGATGCTATTGAAAAAGTTTTTCCAGTACCCGTAGCTCCCAACAAAGTTTGGTAACGATTACCAGAGTTTACACTATCAACGAGTTGAGCAATAGCTCCTGGTTGGTCACCAGTAGGGACAAAGGGAGCTTGTAGTCCAAATTCTGTCATAGAGACTTTGCCAAAAATCAATTAAAAGCATTACACAGGCTGCATTGTACTATTTTAGCGTCAGCCCAGAACAAAAAAACTAGCTATAGAAAGAAGCCAAAATAATGTATGATTGATAACTATCGTAATATTATGCTATAAATAGTTACCATAAACATTTACTTATGTGTATCTTTTTAAGATAAATATACCTATGCGACCTTTTTTAAAGTTAAACTTTGGAGGTATAGGAAAATAATTATTTCCTTAATAAGAATTGTAAAGATTACTTAACAAGGCAGAGGTATTAGGGCATGGGTATTAGTAGTAGTGCGAAAAAAGCAGTAAGTCCAAGCCAAAAGCGTGCCAAATTGAAGGGAGAAACTACGGTGGAAGTTGACAACAACCAAGGTCAGGCTGTGAAAGACAATAACAATACTAAAGAAGATAAGGGCAAAAACGTACCAGCCAAAGCGGAAGCAGCAAATGGTAGTAACGGTAAACTTGAAGTTACTGATACTCTAGCAGTTTCCGGGGTACGTCCAATAGCTGCGAGTGGATTACAAGTAGCTGAAACAGTAGCAATTTCTGGAGTCCGTCCCATTGGTGCAAGTGACTTAGAAATTTCCGAAACATACAGCGTGATGGGTAATCGTCCCGTCTCTGTAAGTCACTTGCATGTAGTGGAAACACTCAACATTATGGGAGCACGTCCCATTGGTGCAAGCGAAATGCAGATTGTTGACACCATGAATATGTCAGGTATTCGTCCCATTTCTACCAGCACATTGGTAGTTTCCGATAGCTACTCAGTCATGGGTAACCGTCCTGTAGCTTCTAATGAAATTGATGATTATGATGGTCTGATGGGTTTTCTTGACTAAAACTAAATAATTAAAGCAGTAAAAATAATACCCATGAGTTAATAGACCCGGTTACTTGAATTGTGACTGGGTTTTTTAATTTTTCAACCGAAAACAGACCCCATCCCAATACTGCTCGGTTAAGCCCCAAACAAAATACCAAAATACGTAGGTTGGGTTGAGGGACGAACGCGAGTGCGTCCGCTTCGGATAACCCAACAAATACAACGTTTCGGTTGGGTTTCCGTTATTCCTCAACCCAACCTACGAATATCCAAAACCTACGCAGTATTGCTTGCAGTCCGTGGTGTTGGGGGTGGGGTTTCTTTTGCCGGGAAGACTAGATTATGGCGAATATTTGTTTGCAGCGAGAAATCTTAAGAGAGTTAGCCTTCTCTTCCTTTAGTAGACCTACAAATATTTCCAGTGAGGGAAGATAACGAGCAAAACCTTAAGCTACTTTACAAAAGTAACAGTAATTTAATTTCCTTGCATTAGCTGAAAACATCTTACCAGGGAAATAATTGAGATTGGTATTTATAGATAAATCACTTTTACCTATCGTTTAATCACTAAGTATATTCAGCTTACATTACAAAAGGAAATAGCTTATTTATCTGTCATCACACGTTTGTATAAAGGAGGAAAAATGAATAAATTTCTGCAAATTCGTAAAGCATTAGCTACAGCTGTTTTAGTTTTGCTTTTAACAATTACAACAGCCTGTAGTAGCGGAAGCAACGTAGCACAACTCGACCGTCCCGGCAATTCAGCAGTACTTAGTCCGGATAAAACTTACTCACAACTAGAACGTGGAAATACAGCAAACGGGCAAAACTTTGGAAGTTGGGTTGTCAGCACATCTCACGGACTAGTTAAAGACGCTTATGTACGTGACAATAATAAATTAGGTGTTGTGATATCGCCTCAAGTACGTCCACAAGAAGTGCAAACTTTAACAAAATCTTTGCTCCAAGGCTTTAGAAAAAACTTCCCAAATCAAGATTTGAAAGTCTTGGTTTACGCACCAGATAAAAAATTAATCTTGACCGCTGACTACGACGTACAAACCAATAAAATCCAGTACACCTAATTAATTCCCCATTCCCTACTCCCCACTCCCAAATAAAAAATAGAGAAAACCAAAATGAGTAATAGCGAAGAATACAGACGGCAAATTATGCAAGAGTTGGCAAAAGGGAATATGGACTCCCTAGACGATGTGCCAATGGATACGACGACCCAACAGTATCAAGACTTTGATGATTTTGCTCAACGTACGACACCAGATGAACGTCGTCAAATGTTTGGTCGCTCTTTCCATCCAGACCGGATTCCCTCAAGCCAAATGGAGCCAGAATTACAAAAGGCTATTTCTCAAATCAAACCAAACGAACGCGATGATGTAGCTCGTGCTTTCTTTAAACACTTCAAAGAAAGAGGACTCGACGACCGTCATTTAGAACAACAACTCGGTCTTTCAACTCATTCACCCGGTCGAATGACAGCAGATGATGTTAGTAAGCTTGCATCTTTTGCTTATCACAATCACCCTGACATTTTTAAAGAAGTATTAGCAGAACAACCTGGAATTATGAGATTTCTTAGTAATCCCGTTGTTGCTGCAGTTGTAGGTATCGCTGCTGCTAAATGGCTAGGTAGTCGTCGATAAAAAATAATGTAGAAATGTTAATGTAGAGACGTTACATGTAACGTCTCTACATTTGTTTATCGTTAAAAATTAAAATTAAGAAATTACAAACTACAAATTACAAACTATAAATTACAAATTCCCAATGCATTCCAAGTACGTGGACCAACAATCCCATCAATAGCACCAGAATAGTCTCCGCTGTTAGCTTGAAAATCTTTCACTGCATCTTCTGTTTTCTTTCCAAAGAATCCATCAATATTAATATCCTTAGAACGATAAAGATTTAATTGCTTTTGCAAAAACTTAACATCATTTGAAGCTTGTGTTTGCTTATCGTTACGACGTAGAACAGGTAGGTTTGTGCAAGCTGGTAATTTTTTTGCTGATGCGGATTCCATTGTACTCATTGATTTTGTCCTTATATAATACTTAGTGAACTTTCTTCTCAAGTTTTATAGGTTTAACTTTTTCATTTATGCAGCCTGTTTAAACCCAATAAAAAGCCCTACACTTACGTACAGGGTTGTAATATATACATCATATTTACTGTAGAGACGCGATTAATCGCGTCTCTACATATATTGCTGTTTATTCTTTATACCACCGCTAATTCTGGGGTAGGACGCTTACTGTTGCGAATACTAGTAATCGCTTCAGCGTAATCCTTAGCATTAAATACGGCAGAACCAGCCACAATAGCATTTGCTCCAGCTTCCAAAACTTGCCATGTGTTGTTCGCTTTTAGACCACCATCAACTTCAATCCAGGGGTCTAAACCGCGCTCATCACACATTTGACGTAGTTTACGAATTTTGGGCACAACACCTGGGATAAAACTTTGACCGCCAAAGCCCGGATTAACACTCATAATAAGTATTAAGTCGCACAATTCCAGCACATACTCAATCATATCTAACGATGTAGAAGGATTCAGTACAACACCAGCTTGCTTACCTAATTCTTTAATTTGGCCAAGCGTGCGATGTAAGTGCGGCGAAGCGTTATGCTCGCAATGTACAGAAATAATATCAGCACCTGCTTTGGCAAAATCTGCGACATACTTCTCTGGTTCCACAATCATTAAGTGGACATCCAAAGGTTTTTTCGTTACTGGACGAATTGCATCCACGATTAACGGCCCTATCGTAATATTAGGTACAAAGCGACCGTCCATAACATCAACGTGAATCCAGTCCGCTCCGGCCGCGTCTACCGCTCGAATGTCCTCTCCGAGACGACTAAAATCTGCTGAGAGAATAGATGGAGAAATTACAATGGGCTTTTTAGATGGCGTTTGGCTCATGGTTTATGCGTTTTAATGCCTCCTCAGTCTGTAGTTATTGTAACAAAACTTGTACAATTTCTCATTTTTTGTTGCGATTCTTCAAGAAGAGTGAGGAACATTTATAACTGAGCGAAATTGCGAATTGCGTTCGCGTAGCGTGCCGCCTCGGCATATTGCAAATTGCGAATTGCGAATTGCAAATTGCCATCTGCCTTCTTCCGATAAATACTCACACATGACCCATGACAAACAAATGACTATGGCAAAAAAAATAAGTTGGATACTTTGGGGACTGAGTGCTTCAATTTTGAGTGCGCCAGTATTCGCTTTTATCTTAGATTCGTCTTTAGGAACTAATGGCATTGACGTAGAGCGATTACACAAAGCTCCTTACAATTTAACCGGTCGCAAGATTGCCATTGGTCAAGTGGAAATTGGGCGTCCGGGAATGTTTGGTCTAGATAAAGCGGTTTCGGTTAATCGCTCCGTTTCTCTCGCTGCTGCTTTCCAGCGTAACGAGCCAGCTAAATCTAATAATGGTATTGACCCCCACGCACAAAATGTGGCTGGTGTCATGGTTAGTCAAGATAAAGCTTTGCCCGGAGTCGCTCCGCAAGCGCGACTTTTTTCTTCCGCTGTTGGTTCAACCAGAACTAGTGGACAGCCTGAAGAATGTTTATCAGCGCAACATGTAGCCGGACAGAATGGTGGCGATGTTCGCGCTATTAACTTTAGCTTTGGCGAACCGCTCAATCGTGACCCGCGACCTGATGCTATGTTAGATGGCAAAGCTCTTCTCACCCTGTGTATTGACTGGTCGAGCCGGGTTCACAATAGTTTGTATGTAATTGCTGGCAATCAAGGAAAAGGCGGTATTCCGATTCCTACCGATAATTTTAATGCCATTAATGTGGCTTTTTCCTCTCGCCGAGGAGGTATTTTTAGTAAAGTTGATGTTTCTAACTTAGCGGCTATCAATGAAGGTTTCGCTAGACGCTTAGTTGGTAAGGAATTCAACCTTGATGGTCGCCCTTCGATTGCTTTAGTTGCCCCTGGAAGTAATTTAACTTTACTAAATCCTGATGGCAGGCGCAACAAAGTGACGGGTACAAGTTTTGCCGCGCCTCACGTTACTGCTACTGTAGCACTATTACAAGAGTTTGGAGATAGACAAATAAAAGCCAGGAAGCCTAATTGGAGCCTTAGTTCTCGACATCATGAAGTCATGAAAGCCGTTTTGCTTAATTCTGCAGACAAAATTAAAGATGATGGTAAGGGCTTTCAGTTAGGGATGGCACGAACACTTATCGACAAACAAAATCGCAACTGGTTAGAATCAAAAGCCTATCAAGACACAAAAATTCCCCTCGACGCACAAATGGGGTCTGGTCATTTGAATGCATTCCGTGCTTACCAGCAATTTAGTTCCGGTCAGTGGGCACCATCACAAACTGTTCCCTCTACTGGCTGGGATTACCGCACAGTTAATTTTGGCACAGCCACCGAATATGTGCTAGCAAAACCTTTACAAAAAGGAAGTTTTGTATCTATCACCTTAGCCTGGGACAGGTTGGTTGAACTCAACGACAAAAATCAAAATCAGCAATATGACTTAGAAGAAACTTTTAGCGACCGGGGTTTAAACAACCTCGATTTATATTTAGTCAGAGCAGATGCACCGAACATAGCAGTTGCTGTTTGTTCCTCTACAAGCGACATCGACAGTGTAGAACATATTTACTGCCCCATCCCAGCAAATGGTAACTACAAAATCCGCGTCCAATATCAAAAACAAGTAAACCAACCAACTCAACCTTACGCATTGGCTTGGTGGACTGTTCCCGTTCGGTAATCCACACCATGTAGAGACGTTACATGTAACGTCTCTACATATGTCACGGTTTTACAAATTGACCATCTCAAAACGTAATTTTATTTATTCACAATTATTTCTCATTTTTTGATGTAACAAAAAGTCGCTTTACAGCCAGTATATTATTGCTATTTATACTTTAAATTAAAAATTACTAATAGAGAAAAGTCTTCTTAATCGCTTATTCTTTTGAATGCACTTTCACCTCTAAACCATACACCTCGCACTCTTCAAGAGACACTCATAATTCATAAGTATTTTTGCGGTTTTTACTCATTCTGTAGTTTAAAATACAGTTATAACTAGTCTCAAAATCCTTGTCAACCAAGGATTCTAGCAAATAAACTGTATCAATTAAAAATTAAAAATACTGATAAGTTTTGTTGAACTCTTCTCATACAATTGCTGTTACCAAAACTGTAACGCTAATATGAGTTTCTCGTTGTAAATGCGATAGTGAACAATTGAGACATCATAATCGTCATTTTTTCGCGACGGCAATAAAAAAACTTGGCAAGTGAGGTGGCAGAATGAATCGACAAAAATTTAGTAACGCAAGAGACAATTTCAGAATGCGGCGTTATGCAGTCAGTTTAGGAAGACGCTATGTTATGGCAGCAGCAAGTGTTGTTCTGTTGGGCGTGTTAGGGTGTTCTAGTGTCAGCGATAACTCTACTCATGCTAGTGCAAATGCTTTAGCCGCACCTAGTTTTGCAACCGAATCGAAGGTGACTAAAGAAGCGCAAAAGCCTAATCCCAAGCTAATTGATGCCAATACCAAATTTGGCTTTAAATTATTTTCACAATTACAAACACAAGATAGTGGTAAGAATTTGTTTATATCCCCATCGAGTGTTGCAATTGCTTTAGCGATGACTTACAACGGGGCTAGCGGTTCCACTCAACAAGCGATGGCTAGAACCTTGGAATTACAGGGTTTGAGCCTAGAACAAATAAACTCTTCTTACGCAGCATTAAAAAATTTACTGGAAAATCTAGACCCCAAGGTACAACTGACCATAGCAAATTCCCTTTGGGCTGATAAAAACGCCAGCTTTCAACCAGATTTTCTTAAAAGAAACCGAGATTTTTATAAAGCCAAGGTAACAAATTTAGACTTTCAGGATAGAAAATCACCTAGTGTTATTAATAACTGGGTTAAAGAAAGTACGCGGGGGAAAATTAATGAAATAGTGCAACAAATTAGACCAGAACAGGTACTCTTTTTGGTTAATGCTATTTACTTCAAAGGCTCTTGGACAGAAGAATTTGACAAAAAACAAACTACAGAAAAACCTTTTTACTTAGCTAGCGGTGGACAAAAAAATCACCCCTTGATGTCCCAATCAGGAAAATATGAATATCTAGAACATGAACAGTTTCAGGCAGTCAGTTTACCCTATGGCAATTCCGGGAAAGTTAGTTTTTATATCTTTCTACCCAAACAAAACTCTAATCTGAAAACCTTTTATCAGAATTTGAATGCCCAAAGTTGGGAAGGGTGGATTTCAAAATTCAAGAAGCGAGAAGGTTCTGTACAGATTCCTCGCTTCAAAATGGATTATGACGTAACGCTCAACAACTCCCTAACCGCTTTGGGTATGGGTGAAGCATTTAGCGACCGTGCTGATTTCTCCGCAATGGGTAGCCAGAAAAATTTGAGCATTAGTGAAGTCAAACATAAAACTTTTCTGGAAGTAAACGAGGAAGGAACAGAAGCCGCTGCTGCTACCAGCGTGGGAGTAATGTTAACATCAATGCCAGTCGTAGAACCTTTTAGAATGGTTGTTGACCGTCCCTTTTTCTGTGCGATTCGAGATAACCAAACAGGTAGTGTGTTGTTCATGGGTTCAATTGTTGAACCCAAAACATAATGCAATACCCTACGGGAAGACCTCCGGTCTACGCAATTCCCCACTCCCAACTCCCAACTCCCCAATTTTGAATTTTGAATTTTGAATTTTGAATTGATTTAGGGTAATGTAGCCTCAGTTATACTCAGGGATTTTTTCACCTCAGATTTTGAGGGTTGTTCTTCACCAGGGGATGCAACTACCTCCCCAGATGCGTCAATATAATTTTTATCCACACCTAAGGCTGGACGTAGGGCCATTAATGCTGTTTTGATAACAACAGCACTCGGTACCGCTACAATTACCCCCAAAAGTCCACCAACTCTCGCACCTGTTAATACAGAAATTAGTGCCCAAACTGGGTTTAAACCTGTAAAACTACCCAAAATCCTTGGGCCAATGATGGTTTCCAAAATTTGCTGTACAATTACCGCTGCAAGCAAAACCCTTGCTCCCATCCAAAAGTCTTGCAATGCTACTAAAGATGTGGTTAATGCAATACCCACCGAACCACCATAAGGAACTAAAGCCATAATGCCAATAGTCAAGCCAAAAAGTAAACCGAATGGCACTTTTAGCCACAAAAATGTGGGAATTAAGGCAGAAGCCATACAGGTGGAAAGGATAAGCTGGGTAATGAAAAAATTCTGAAAAGAGAGCCGTACCGTATCGGAAAAAGGCTCGCGGAATTTTTGTGGTAGCCAATCCACCAAGCTTTGCCACAGCTCGTCACCATGTTGCAAAAGATAAAATGTCAACACCATTGTCAACAAAAAATCTAGCAGGCTAGTAACGGTGATTACTGCCAAATTTAAGACTTGTCCAGCAATCGCTTGTAATTGTCCTTTTACCCGGTCGTTAATTTGTACTAGTAAGGCATCAAGGTTTATTGGTAATCCAAAACTATCTGCTTTTTCGTTCAATATCATTAATTGCGAGCGTCCTGAGTCAATTAACTCTGGGATGCGAGCTACAAGTTGTTGAGCTTGTGTCAACGCAAGAGGGACAAGAGTTACACCTAACGCTAGCAAAATTGATACAGCCAGAACAAAGACTAAAATAGCAATAGGTTCCCGTTTTGCACCTTGACGCTCCATCCAACTTACTGGATAGTTAAGCAGAAACGCGAGTACTGATGCTCCTACTAAAATTACTATCAACGAATGAAAGTAAGTAAAAATTGCCGAAATCGCCCAACCATTTAGCACTAAGAGCGGAGCGAACAAGGCGATCGCCAAAAAACGTGTTAGGGGTGTTAGTGCAACCCACCAGTCGAGGAGCTTGCGTGTCTGCATTTTCCGCCGATTACAGGATAAAACTAAAATTAAATTCTTCTTTACAATCTATTATCGCTTTCCTGACCACAGTCATTCATCTCTCTAGTTTAGGATTAGACTAAATCACATGAACGATTTTAATTCGATAGACATAGACCCCCCAAGTCAAGAGCAGGGAAATACATCTTTGAAAACAGTTTTTTACTTGATTCCAGTCATAGGTTTTTTTCCTTCACTGTGGGCACTTTACATTCAAAATGGCAGTCGGGAACAACTTGCTACCTGTCGCCTGTCTATTACATTGGCACTTAGCTGGCTTGTGGTATATCTTTTTTTAGCTACGGGAAATCAAGCCTCAAATTTATTATCGCTGCGTCTGCTAATATTAAATACTTTTGCCACCTCTGGTTATTTTGTAGTCAGTGTTTGGTTGATAATTCGGGCTATCAGGGGTAAGAATAGCCGTGTACCGGGATTTAGCCGTCTTGCAGAACGATTTATCGGAAAACACCTGTCATAATTATCTTAAAGACTAATGTCTTCAGTGTATATACTTGATTTTTTTCAGCAATTAAACATATCTTTTACAGTACTGGTCAAATTGGGTTTAATGTTGCCATACTTCATATAAAACGACTCCGGATTTGTCAGACAAGTAGGAGAAATACTGCTATAAGTGTTTTGGTTAACACTAACAAATCAAATCTAACACTGATAATTAAAGAGGGAGGAAGAAAGAAGGAAGAAGGAGCAAGCAAAAAGAAAATCGGTAAGGGATTTAAAGCCTGAACGGATTAAAATAAGCAATTTGTGATTTGCTCTTAACAACCTTGCTTCTGGCTTCTTCCTTCTTGCTTCTTCCTTTGTTGTTAAAGAAATAGCTAATATAAGTTAATTTCCCTGCTTCTTGTTTACGAATTGGCCTTAATTTTATTCAGTACGTGTGAGGAAGTCCGTGACAATTCAAAAAACCTCGGCTCAAGAGTCATTTTCGGAGAATACCTCCAACCCTGAGGACAACAGTTCTAAAAAAACCAAACCCGGTCGTTGGCTGTGGTTTTGGGTTGGGATGAGTGGAATCGCGATGATATCCGCAACAGCTGGAGCATTGCTAGCGGTTTCTCTAACCAGCACCCCTTTAATGCAAGCCAGTCTATCACCAGAAGAAGCAGCCGTTTTCGACAACGACCGTATTTCTGGTTCTGGTTTACGATTTTCAGAGTTAACTCGTCCTGTGAACATCCTAGTGATGGGGATGAGCGTACTCCCACCAGATATAAAAAATCCTCCTCAGGAAGCGAAAAGTCAAAGATACCTTCCCCAAGTAAACTCTTTTGATGGCTTATCGGACGTAATACTCTTAATCCGATTTGACCCGCAAAATAAAAAAGTGACTATGATTTCTGTTCCCAGAGATACCCGTGTACAGGTGGATGGATTTGGCAAGCAAAAAATTAATGCTACCAACCGCGAAGGTGGACCAGCTTTAAGCGCAAAAACCACCAGCGAGCTGTTAGGGGGAGTAGGAATTGACCGTTACGTAAGGATTAACGTCTTAGGAGTTGCCAAATTAATCGACGCCTTAGGTGGAGTCACGGTAACAGTACCCAAAGACATGAAGTATCAAGACGACTCTCAGCATTTATACATCAATTTAAAAGCAGGCAAACAGCATCTCAGTGGCGAAAAAACCCTACAATTACTGCGCTATCGTCATGACGAACTAGGTGACATTGGTCGGATACAACGTCAACAAATGGTGCTACGTTCGTTGATGGACCAAACACTTAACCCAGCAACATTAGCACGACTACCACAAATCCTTAACGTCATTCAAGAAAACATAGACACCAACGTCTCAGTAGAAGAACTATTTGCCCTAGTTGGTTTCAGTACACGAACTAACCGCTCTAACATGCAAATGTTATTAGTACCTGGTCGCTTTAGCGAAAAGGGTGAATATGACGCAAGCTATTGGTTACCTGACGAAGAAGGTATCAATAAAATGATGGCCAAACACTTTGAAGTACAAACAAATAAAACTTCACAAAGTACAGCACAAAAAACAGATGCGACTAATTTAAAAATAGCAATACAGGATAGTACAGGTACACCAAATGCAAATCTACAAACTTTAGTAGATGCATTGCAAAAAGCAGGCTACCGTAATGTTTATATCGTCCAGTCTAAGGTGCAGCTCCAACCTTTAGAAGTTTCTCATATCGTTGCTCAGCAAGGGGACGGAGAATCAGCCGAAAATATTCGCAACAGCTTAGGATTTGGAGAAGTGCGGGTAGAAAGCACAGGTTACCTCAATTCTGATATCACCATTCAGGTGGGTAAGGACTGGTTGCAAGAAAACGCCAAGCTTGGTCAACCAAATAATACGCAATCGGGTAATTAATTTTTAAGGAGGTGACTTTCATGAAGTCTCTTCGTTCCCCTATCTATTTTTGTCATCTACAATTAACCATCCGATTTTTTCTGGTTATAATCCCAGCAAGTAGTTAATTTTAATTAGTTAACTACTTGCTCAATATTGCAGCTATTTCAATACATTAATTTCTTGAATCCAATCCCATAAAATCGGATTCACAATTTCAGGTGCTTCATCTTGCGGACAATGTCCAACACCTTCAAGGGGTATAAATTTCAGCACCTTGGGATAATTAGCAAACTCTCGGCCCAATTCAATAGGCTCCCACGGGTCAGCACTTCCCCACAAAATCATTGCAGGACAGGGAAGTATCGGTAAAAAATCTTCTGGTAACGGTCCAGTCGAATAAGCCGTAAAAGCAATAAAAACTGCAACAGCACCAGGGTCACTAGCTGGAAGCATCAAAATATCTACTAATTCATCTGTAACTGCATCTGGATTCTTATAAGCTTGTAGCAAAATCTTTTTTACAGTATTTCGTTTAGCAATTTGGTTGAAAAAGAACTGACCCACAGATGTAATAGCCAAAACTTTTTGTAACACCGGAGTACCCGCTCTGCGATACCAGGGCAAAGTAGCTCGTTTGCGGTCATGTAAAAGTCGTAGCGAACAGTTCAATAAAGCCACACTCAAACCAATCTCCGGGTTATCCACCACAGCTTGCATAATGGCAATACAGCCTACAGAATTAGCGACCAAATGGACTGGTTCACCGACAACCTCCCGGCAAAAATCAGTTATTTGCTGTCCCCAAGTTTCAAATGTATAGGCAATTTCTTCATTCGGTTTAGGTTTAGCAGAACCACCAAAACCAATTAAGTCAATAGCATAAACACGGCAATTTTCTGCTAGAACAGGCATATTTTTCCGCCAATGCTGCCAACAAGCACCAAAGCCGTGTACCATAACCACCACAGGTCCAGTAGTGCCAATGTGTTGGTAAGAAATAGGAAAGCCTTGCCAAATCCAGGTTTTTGCTGAATTCAGCACCGTATTTGGGGAAACAGAGGTGGTCATAGATTTTTAATTTACAATTATCAATAACGAGCTATCCACAATGTTATTTTTACATTAATTTATATGTCTGTTGGGTATAGGGTTTTCCAAGTTCCTACTCCCCACTCAGCAATTCGCAATTCGCAATTCGCAATATGCCGAGGCGGCACGCTACGCGAACGCAATTCGCAATTCCCACTCCCCCACTCCCCCACTCCCCACTCCCCCACTCCCCCACTCCCCAAATTCAGTAGTTTTACAATTTGCGGTAGCTAAATTCCTTATATAAAATTATTAAGTACCAACTATAGACACTAAAGTGGCTTAATCTCATAAACTAACGCATAATTTGAACTATATTTTTTATTCTGAGTTTCATTCAGCCAGGGCAAATGAGTATACTAGAATCAATTGATACTCCTATCGGCAGCTACGCACCAGATTTTGAACTGCCAGGTATTGACAATCAAGTACACCATCTCAGCCGTTATTTAGAGAAATTTCGTGCAGTAGCGGTTATTTTAATGGGCAATCAATGCCCGTACGTTGGTTTATATCTTGAGAGACTTAAAGCAATACAAGCAGAATTTGGTCAGAGTGGTTTTACACTCATTGGTGTAAATGGTAACGACGGTACTGTGGAATCTGGCGAAAGCTTTGATAACATGAAAGCTTTTGCACAACACCACGAACTAAACTTTCCTTACCTGTGGGATTCAACCCAAGATGTTACCCGCAGTTTTGGTACGATTAAAATACCAATGGCTTTTTTAATCGATAGCAATGGTGTGGTCAGCTACAAAGGGCAGATTGATGATAATCCATCTAACCCAGAGAGCGTACAACAGGATTACCTGAAAAACGCTATTGCTTCGTTATTAAAAGGTGAAGAGATTGAAATTAAACAAACGGAACCCTTGGGTAGTTTTTTAGTCTGGAGAAACTAGATTTTAGTTTAACTACAGGTACTCCACTTTATCACTATTTGGTAGTTAGACAGATAGCTCTACTACTGATATCTTAAATTGGAGGCAATTGCAACTTTATTGATAGATAAAACGTAACTTCATGGGAACACATTACCGACGGGTTTTACTCAAATTAAGCGGTGAAGCCTTGATGGGCAATTTAGGTTATGGAATTGACCCGCAAGTGGTCAAAGATATAGCCGCAGAAGTAGCAGAGGTTATGGCCACCGGCGTTCAACTTGCTATAGTTGTTGGCGGCGGAAATATTTTTCGTGGAGTAAAAGCGTCTGCAGCAGGTATGGACCGGGCAACTGCTGACTACATCGGTATGATTGCCACGGTAATGAATGCCATGACGCTACAGGATTCTTTGGAGAGAATAGGAGTTCAGACGCGGGTACAAACTGCTATCGCGATGCAAGAATTAGCTGAACCGTATATCCGTCGTCGAGCTATTCGTCATTTAGAAAAAGGACGAGTAGTTATTTTTGGTGCAGGTTCCGGTAATCCTTTCTTCACCACGGATACAACTGCAGCATTACGTGCAGCAGAAATTGAAGCTGAGGTGATTTTTAAAGCAACTAAGGTTGATGGCGTGTACGATGATGACCCGATGAAGAACAAAAACGCCAAACGTTTCCAAACCCTCACGTATAATCATGTTTTAACCAATGATTTGCGGGTTATGGACAGTACCGCAATTGCCTTGTGTAAAGAAAACAATATCCCAATTCTCGTTTTTGATTTAACCGTAGGTGGTAACATTCACCGTGCGGTTGTGGGAGAATCTATCGGCACCCTTGTGGGAGGTTCTTGTGAAATTAGCTGAAGCTGAAAGTACGATGGAAAAAACCGTTGAGGCAACTCAACGCGCTTTTAATACTATTAGAACTGGTCGCGCAAATTCCAGTCTGCTTGATAAAGTGCTTGTAGAGTATTACGGTACGCCTACATCTCTTAAGTCCCTGGCAAATATTACGACACCAGATGCAACTACTATCCTAATTCAACCCTACGATAGAAGCAGCCTTAACCTTATCGAAAAGGCTATTTCCATGTCGGATGTGAATTTGACTCCTAATAACGATGGTTCTTCTGTTAGGTTGAATATTCCACCTTTAACTAGTGAACGTCGTAAAGAGTTCGTTAAAATAGCCGCCAAATATGCCGAAGAAGGACGGGTAGCTATCCGTAACATCCGTCGGGATGCTTTAGATACAATTCGTAAACAGGAAAAAAATTCTGAAATTTCAGAAGATGATTCACGTGATTTGCAGGATAAGCTACAAAAGCTAACCAACAAATACACGAACAGAATAGATGAATTGTTGACAGCTAAAGAAAAAGATATTACCACTGTCTAACTTAAGTTCGAGGGAAGAAGGAAGAAGGAAGAAGGAAAAGAAAACCCTTTATCCTTCTTTCTTCATTTTTAATTAACTGAGAAATTCCTCTAGACCCTTTCAGTTTTCAAAAAAAATCCAAAAAAAACTTTTTCCCTCTCTCCTTTCCCTTCTTCCTTCTCAAAAAACCTATGTACGATTGCATTATTGTCGGTTCTGGTCCAGCAGGTGGAAGTGCTGCGTATCATTTAGCTAAACGCGGTCGCAAGGTTTTAATTTTAGAAAAAGATTTATTACCTAGATATAAAACCTGTTGTGGTGGTGTTTCTCCCGCAATAGCTAAATGGTTTGATTTTGATTTTAGCCCTGCAATTTCTCTGAAAGCCGATACACTGCGTTGTACCTGGAAAATGGGTGACCCAGTAGAAAGCAAATTGAAAACAAGCGAACCCGTATGGATGGTGCGTCGGGATATTTTTGACCACTTTTTAATACAACAAGCTCAGCGATTGGGAGCCGAATTACAAGATAACACAGAAGTTAGAGGAATTAAATTTGATAGCGACCATTGGCAAGTAGATACCCCATTAGGACTAGTAACAGGACGCTATCTTGTTGCTGCTGATGGTGCGAAGGGTCCGATGGCAAAATGGTTGGGCTTTAAAGAACGCAAACGCCGTCTTGCTGCTGCTTTGGAAACAGAAGTTTACACAAATATAAGTAATCCAAACATGTTGCATTTCGAGTTTGGTATGGTAAAAAATGGCTATATTTGGAACTTCCCAAAGGCTGATAGTTATTCAATTAGTGTTGCAACTTTCGTTGGTGGTGAACCCAAAGACTTTAAGAAAATTTTAGATGAGTACGCTACAAAGGTAGGTTCGGATTTAGGCTTGAATTTAGGCTTGAATTTAAATAATTGTCGGCAATATGAACATCCTATTTGCTTATGGGACGGGGAACAGCAGTTGCATACACAAAATGCAGTCCTAGTTGGTGATGCAGCTTGCATTGCTGACCCATTTACAGCAGAAGGTATTCGTCCCTCAATATTTACCGGAGTTAAAGCCGCTGAAGCTATTGATAAAGCTATTGCAGGTGATATAAACGCTTTACAAAACTATAGCGATGTCATTAACGAAGAATGGGGCACCGAAATGGCTTGGGCTAAAAAACTAGCTAATTTATTTTATCGCTTTCCCGTTGTTGGCTACAAAGTAGGAGTAAAACGTCCCACAGGTCTACAATTGATGGGCAAAATTTTGTGCGGTGATGTCCGTTACAGTAAAGTCGCTGGTCGCGCTATTAAAAGTTTAAACCCATTTGGGTGAAGTGGGGAGTGGGGAGTGGGGAGTGGGGAGTGGGGAGTGGGGAGTGGGGAGTGGGGAGTGGGGAATTGCGAATTGCGTTCGCGTAGCGTGCCGCCTCGGCATATTGCGAATTGCGAATTGCTTAAACCACGTTCCCATAATAAAAAAAGCCATCACCATAAGCGAAAGCTGTCGGGTCAATGACTAGAGAATAATTATTGGAAAAGGCTGTGAAAACGCTACCGAATTGCTGCGAAATTTAAATTTCTTGTTTTAGACGAGAGAAATCTTTAATATATGTCAGCAATTTTTGATTTTTATTATCGCTGACATATTTTAGTTTTTTCTCTTATTCATCAAGCTATAACATCGCATTTTTCACCCCAGATATGTCACAAAATTGTGCAAGAGCGAGTATCAATCGCATTTTTCACACCCCTTAAAACAGGGACAAGCCCGAAACGCATTCACGAGTCACTTATCCCTATCATCACAAATATTTACTCTTCTTCATCATCCAAATCATCATCATCTGATTCGGAGTCATCATCTAACTGGCCTAATGTCTTATCATCCTTTTGAATTAAGTGAATATGCTTATATCCCAGCTTAATTTCAAATTCATCTCCTGGTTTTAAGCCCATTGCTTTGGTGTATGTTGCACCAATAACTATTTGACCATTTTGATGAACGCTAACTCTATATGTCGGTTCGCGACCTCGGCCATCTTTTGGTGCTTCTGGACTCAGAGGAATCCCTCTAGCCGATAGCAATGCATCGTAAAAATCAGTCAGATTTACTCTTACCTGACCACCTTTTGTTGTCGTGTAATAACCACACTGCTTTGCTCTTTCTCGGCGGGGTAAACTCGAAAGTTCTTTTACCTTAGCCAGCAGTGCTTTTCCGGTTAATGCCGAAGTTGCTGTATCACTCATTAGGTTGTAAATATCCTTCGTTTCTCGAAACTATTTAATGATGTCTTTTTGCCAGTAATCGCCTTGTTGACATCCACACAAAGCCACTGGATACCCTCAAGTTTTGGGTGAATGACTGCCGAAATTTTGGCGCTCAAAATTTTCAGCTATAGTCGCCCATAACTGTCTTTGAGGTTTTTCCACAGGCATTAATCTGGGTAATTTTACGGCATGATGAACCATTTTTCGCCATTAGAAATTATATTTTTCTGTTTTGGCGGTTTGGGATAGCTTAAGTTTGAGCTTCCTTTACAAATTGGTTGATTAGGACTACGACGAATGAGCCGTAAATCCTTTTATTTCAAGGCTTTTGCCGTCATTGAGCATGTTATTGAAAGCAGCGAGCATAGGATTTTCCCTACACTTACTCTTTTGCTTTGGACTACATGCAATTTACTTCGGGTTATACGAGCATATAACCTTTTATGCAACCCGTCGAGACGTGAAATTTCTCGTCTCTAGATTACGAACAAACAAAAAGCAATGATAGCCGCACTTGACGGCTATTTATACTGGTTTTGTTCTGTCGTAATTTTATATTAAATACTAGCATGAAGTCATAATAGCAAAATAATTGTTTAAATTTGAATTAAAATTTTTGTTGCACTATTATTTAATTTGATGTCTTGGGTAGAGTATTGAGACACCGCTTTTAGAAAAATTCATCAATTTTGACAAGTAGTTTTGACCCCTATGTTATGAGGCACAGTTCCACAGAATAAGATGAGAGTGAACAAGAGTATAGATTTCTCGTGTTTTATTGTCACCTGCTTGGAAGCACATTCGTAGTATTCTGTACTTATGAAGTCAATCTAAAGTCAGACTCGTGCGGATGGTGTCAATAGATTTAACAATTCTATATAACCAAAAAAAAATCACCCCACACAAGGTGAGTGGAATTTTTTCCCGTCTACTTGACTACCTTTCACATCATAAATTTAAATATTTTACATTTCTCCAACAGGGAACGAGTCCCCCATGCTTGATAACTCCCAAGACCAATATCCCTGGACGATAGATGTGGGGGAAGAAGAAACAAGCAAGAAGGAAGAATTATTGGGGTATAAGAAAGCTGTTAGGGTATTGAATACCACCTTTATCAAAATTTAGTCTCAGTGCTTAAAGTCACTATATTGACCTTATTTAACCTCTTCCTTCTTCTATATATTCCTAGAGCAAGCGTTAAATTAGAATAAATTACTCTTTAATCATCAGCTTAGTAACAGCTGGAGTGAAAATTAGGGCATTATAAGCATACTTAGCCAAATGCAAGACTCAACCAGTCTGTGGGAATAATTTCACTCTTGTTGTACTTGTAGGCAATTTTAAGATTTGGGTTGGTGGAAATGGAAGTTCTTTTTAAGGTCATTCGACAGGCACAAAATTCCTTACCTTCTGTACAAACTTACCGTTTAGAGGTCGAATCGGGGAATACAATCCTTGATTGCCTTAATCGGATTAAGTGGGAACAAGATGGTACTTTAGCTTTTCGCAAAAATTGTCGCAATACTATTTGCGGTAGTTGTGCGATGAAAATTAATGGACGCTCAGCTTTAGCTTGCAAAGAAAATGTTGGTAGTGAAATTGCTTTCTTAGAAAAATCCTACGAATTTAACCATCAGGCTAATAGCATCCCTGAAATCACGATTGCCCCTCTTGGTAATATGCCTGTACTGAAGGATTTAGTAGTAGATATGAGTGGTTTTTGGAATAATCTTGAAGCAGTTACTCCTTATATAAGTACAGCAGCAAGACAAGTTCCAGAAAGAGAATTTTTACAGACACCAGAACAGAGAGCAAAACTCGACCAGACAGGTAATTGTATTATGTGTGGTGCTTGTTATTCCGAGTGCAATGCAAAAGAAGTGAATCCTGATTTTGTTGGACCTCATGCCTTAGCCAAAGCTTATCGCATGGTGGCAGACTCTCGTGATAGCGATACCGAAAATCGTTTAGAAAACTATAACGAATCAACCAAAGGAGTTTGGGGTTGTACTCGTTGTTATTACTGCAACACAGTTTGTCCAATGGAAGTTGCACCAATGGATCAGATTACAAAAATCAAACAAGAAATTTTAACTCGTAAAACCTCTGACGACAGTCGCTCTATTCGTCATCGTAAAGTACTAATCGAATTAGTTAAAAACGGTGGTTGGATTGACGAACGTCAATTTGGTTTACAAGTTGTCGGTAATTCCTTTAAAGACCTAAAAGGATTACTTAGTATTGCTCCCCTTGGGATACGCATGATGACCAAAGGTAAATTCCCCACCTCTTTTGAACCCTCAACTGGTACTCAACAAGTACGAGCGCTTATTGAATCGGTCAAGAGTGGGGAGTAGGGAGTAGGGAGTAGGGAGTAGGGAGCATAATATACAAATCAGTCACAAAAATCTGTAGAAACGTTACATGTAACGTCTGTCTCTACATAACAAATTCCCCCACTCCCCACTCCCCACTCCCCACTCCCTTCCTACTAAGGTATATTTAAACGCTGTCCATTACGGTCATAAATCAAAATATCCCATTGTCCGTTGTTACTGGACTCAAAAGCGATTCTGGAACCATCTGTGCTTATGGTTGGGTTGCGGACTTCTGCTTGCAAATTTTCAGTTAAATTACGAGTCTGGCGGTTTTGTCTATCGTAAACAAAAATACCAGAACGCCCTAGACGAGAAACGGCAAAAGCAATATAACGACCATCTGCGGATACACTTGGATGGGAAGTTATAGTATCAAAAGAATTTAATCCTGGTAAGTCAACTAAATTGCGAGTGACTGTATCAAACATATAGATATCTTGTGTACCCCGACGGTCAGAAGTGAAAACAATATACCTGCCGGAAATTTGGGGTGTTAATTCCGAAGCTGAACTGTTAAGACTACGACCACCTGGGTCAAAAGGATAACTCAGTATCTGAGGGTAGCCTGCACAACCACCCAATAATATTGTTGAAAAAAATATAGGTATAAAATTATGGCGCATCAGTCATCGGTCATTGGTAATGCTAATTGGTAATTGGTAATTGGTAATTGGTAATTGGTAATTGGTAATTGGTAATTGGTAATTGGTAATTGGTAATTGGTCATAGTTCGCTTGTATTAAAATCTCAAAACTCAAACTTAAAATTCAAAATTTCTACTTGAAAATTCCTATAAAGGTGGTGGTACTGGGACACCGTTGGGTATATCTAATTCAACATTTGGTCCTCGGTCTAGGACTTCTATATCCCATTGACCACGAATAGTGGTTTCAAACACTACATAACGTCCATCGGGGCTAATACTCGGATTTCTTACCCAACCCCGATAGATAGGGGTAAGAATTTGTGGTTGTTGGGTAGCACGGTCGTAAAGTCCGACTACTGGTCTTCCTTGGTCGCTGGTAATGTAAGTAAGATAGCGTCCAGTAAAACTTAAACTGGGATTTTCGGCAATTGTATCTTGTCTATTTAATCGAGGTATGGAAATAAAGGTTTGCTGTTGTAAGTCATATACCATTATTTGGTGATACCCATTACGGTTTGATACAAATGCTAAAAAACGTCCGTCTCCGCTCAAAGCAGGCTGTTCTTCCGAGAAGCGACTGTTGAGAGAAGACGAACCAATAGGCATGTTTTCGGGACTACAAGATGTAAGTAAAGTGGCTACACCTGTTGCAACCCCAAAACATAGGCTCCAATAAATATTTCTTTGGAGCCACAATAATAGGTTTAATTTTTCACATCGTTTCACTTCAAAATTTTTCCATTGCCTGTGAAACTGACAATTAAGCCAGTTTTTTAAACTTCTTCAAAATTAGAATTATCAGACTCTTCGTCTTTTATTTCAAGGGGTTTATATTCTACAGACATTGCGTCATCGTCACGTTGTATCCTTGTTGGAGCTGAATCGCTGGGAGGACGACGGCGTTTTTTTCTGGGTGGTGTTTCCATATCATCCTCTTGAGATATTTCTGAACGAGAAGAAGGAGGGTTACTACTTCCACGACGGTTAGATTTTCTTTCATCTCGAGTTCTGTTATCCCAATCGTCATTACTTGGTCGAGATGGGGAGGGAGAGGAAGAACCCCAATCATCATCACTCAAGCTTGAAGAAGGACGATTTGTGGGTCGTCCAGAAGAATTTCGTCTATTACGAGTTGGTCTGTCATCAAAATCACTATTTTCGCTACTTTTTCTACTACGCTCTGAGCGACGAGGTGACTCTTCATCATAATAATCATCACGTGGTGGACGATTGTCTCTATTATCTCTAGTGTCTCTGCTAGCGGAAATACGAGGACGGGGACGGTCATCATATTCCTCTTCTTCTTCGTAATAATTTAATCTTCCGTAATCTTCCACCTCAGCCTCTTGACGCGACTTGGGTCTATATGACTTGTAATTGCCCACCTCGCGGTCTGGGTCTACAATAGGAGTATTGCGCTTAGCTTGTTCCGTGGAAATTCTTCGCAAACCAATACTTTCAACGGCAAAATATACAGTTGTACCAACCAATAGCAACTGACCAAATTGCAAAATTGGGTCTAAACGCCAACCTTGGAAGAAAAGAATAAAGCCGCACACTAAACCAATAGCTGAGAAAAATATATCTTGGTCTCGTGACAACTCAGGACGAAAGTTACGGAGAAAATACAATCCAGCTCCAGCAACAGCCAGGAAAATCCCTAAAATACTGGCTGAGTTCGTCCCAAAGTTAACCTGAGCAAGAAAACTGGCTGGATTCAGCCCAAAATTTATCATCATTTTTTTACCTAATATCAAATCTATGTTAGCGAGTGTTAATTATTAACTCCAATGTAGCAAGACACATATATATAAAGCTTCAAAGCAACAGCATTGCCTTGAAGCCTTATACAAATATAGCCTTTTCAGACCAGACAGAGTTGTGATGGACTCAGCAATTAAAAGATTTGTTATTGGAAAGTCAGTTGCAAAAGTGCAACCGAGCTAGCCATTACATTTTTTTTAAGAACGACGTTGGATTTTATCTTTTTGACTGACGAAAATCAAGCCAACGGTAGCGGGAATTACCACAATCGCGGTACCCCACAACAGACTCCAAAGAAAATTTGCTAAAGAAGGTGTCATACAACTCAACCTTTTTTTACACACGCCATCGTAATTTTAACATTGAGAGGTACAGGAGTGGGGAATGGGGAATGGGGAATGGGGAGTGGGGAGTGGGGAGTGGGGAGTGGGGAGTGGGGAGTGGGGTAAATTACTGCCGACCTATGACAAAGTTTGGTTAAAATTGAAGAGAGAATGTTTACAAACCTTAAAACTTTCTAGTTTTTGTTCTAATTATTTAACCTATAGAGAAATTTTTGAGCCATGACAGGTGTAAATGTTGCGATTTGGATTTTGGGGCCGCTTTTGGCTGTAATGACACTTTTGTTTATTATTCGGATTGTTCTGAGTTGGAACCCTCACGTGCAACTCAATAGTTTTCCTTACAATATTGCTGCTTGGCCCACTGAACCGTTTTTGATTGTGACTCGTAAAGTTGTAGCTCCTATTGGTGGTGTGGATATTTCCCCAATTATTTGGGTCGGTATTTGTAGCTTGTTACGGGAAATTTTGCTTGGTCAACAAGGTTTATTAACCATGATGTCTAGAGTCGCATAATAATGTGTAGAGATGTGACATGTCACGTCTTTGATGTCACGTCTTTGATGTCACGTCTTTGATGTCACGTCTTTGATGTCACGTCTTTGATGTCACGTCTTTGATGTCATAATCTTTACGTGTAATTAGAGACGTGACATGTCACGTCTCTACATTTCTTGTATGAAGCTGGTATTAACCTCACCATCTAAAAACTTTTGATTTTCAACTATTTTTTGATGAAATCCTATTGTTGTAGGCAATCCAGTAATCGCACACTCTCTAAGAGCGCGTTTCATCCGAGTAATTGCGGTTGCTCTGTCTGGTCCCCAAGCAATTAACTTACCAATAAGAGAATCATAATAAGGAGGGATTTGATAATCGGTATAAACGTGTGAATCAATTCTGACTCCAGGACCACCTGGTGGAAGGTAACCGCTTATACGTCCAGGTGCAGGACGGAAGTTATGGTCTGGGTCTTCGGCGTTAATCCGACATTCAATTGCATGACCCCGTAAAACTACTTCGTCTTGGGTAAGTCGGAGTCTTTCCCCTTGGGCAATTCGGATTTGTTCTACAACTAGGTCTATCCCTGTTACCATCTCAGTTACCGGGTGTTCCACTTGGATGCGGGTATTCATTTCCATAAAGTAGAAGTCACCGTTTTTATCAAGCAAAAATTCGATAGTTCCAGCCCCGGTATAATTAATATACTCAGCTGCCTTTACTGCTGCTCTTCCCATTTTTTCCCGCAATTCTGGGTCTAGTGCTGGACTAGGGGATTCTTCTAACAGTTTTTGGTTGCGACGTTGAATTGAGCAATCCCGTTCTCCTAAATGAATAACATTACCGTAGTTATCTCCTAAAATTTGAAACTCAATATGTCGGGGACGTTCGATAAATTTTTCGATATAAATACCACCGTTCCCAAAAGCAGCCTCCGCTTCTCCTTGTGCAGCTTGAAATAATTTGACAAATTCGCTTTCTTCTCTGACTAAACGCATCCCACGTCCACCACCACCAGCTGTGGCTTTTATCATTACGGGATAGCCTATTTTTTTGGCAAGTTCTAATCCGTCTTTGTCTGACTCCACCAAACCATCACTACCAGGAACTGTGGGGACTCCGGCTTTTTGCATCGTCTCTTTGGCTGTGGATTTATCTCCCATCAACCGCATTGCTTCTGGTGTCGGGCCGATAAAAGCAATTTGATGGTCTGCACAAATTTCCACAAATTTGGCATTTTCTGACAGAAACCCGTAACCTGGATGAATTGCGCTAGCTCCCCGTGTCAATGCTGCTGCAATAATATTGGGAACATTCAAATAACTTTTACTGCTAGCAGCTTCCCCTATACAAACCGCTTCATCTGCTAACTGGACGTGCAAAGCATTTCGGTCAACCGTTGAGTGAACCGCTATCGTCGCAATCCCCATTTCTTCACAAGCACGCAGGATACGAAGCGCGATTTCTCCCCTATTAGCAATCAATATCTTGTCAAATTTCATTTTCAGTTTCTATATCGGTCGAATAAATTTTTAAAGTTTACAACTTTTGTGGCTTCAGGGGTGTCCCAACAAGACTAACAACATTACTGTGGCAAGTCTAGTATTCTCAACTTCTCCACTAACTTAAAGGAGAGGAGCAAAGTCTTGCTGTCGTGAATACGCATATTTTGATTTTTTTTGGAATCGCTCCAGACGCTATATGTTTGATTGTCTCATGAGATGTTTGTCATTCAAGCATCTATATGCTATATTCAATATGCGATTATTTTATAAATAAAAAAAAGCTAGCGGATGTGGCGGAATTGGTATACGCGCACGTTTGAGGGGCGTGTGCCTTTGGCTTGCGAGTTCGAGTCTCGCCATCCGCATTTTTAGTTAACTAGTTAATTTAGCGAAAGCAAGCAAAAGTGCGAGGTAGAGATTCTTTAATTCTTTAGCCCGCATTTTTTAATTCAATAAATTTCCCACTCCCCATCCCAAGTCCCGACTTTCCACTCCCCGGAGCTGCATTTTTATGCTTTTATATATATAAGTTAAGTAAAGTTTTGTAAAAAAAACATTGACTGCTACTTTTACTCCAACAAACAATACAGCATTACCTACTGGCTGGCATCGCCTAAATCCTATTTGGGAAGGTAATGAGGAAACCATTAGACCAGGTTTGCCACACACCCAGTTGTCTCCAGCATGGCAGCTACTACTTTTAGGTGATGGTTCTCCAACGCGACATTTACAATTGCTGACGGGTGAACCTACAGAAGTAGATGTAATTGATATGTCGTTAATTGATATGGATTCCGATGCTGCACCAAATTTAATTCAAAAAGTTCCTGGTCCACGCTTGAGAAGACAAGTATGGCTGCGAAATTCTTCTGGTAAACGTTTGGGATATGCGACCTCCTGGTGGGAGGCTTCTCACGTTGACGAGTTTTTGCAAAATCGTTCTTTACCAATTTGGTTGAGTTTAGCTAAAATTCGTACTGAGTTGTATCGAGATATTCAAGGTATTTACTACGGTCACTCCGATGCTCTGGAATCTGGCTTTGATGAAGCTGGACCTTTTTGGGGACGGCACTATTTGTTTTGGCATCATGGACAACCTTTGACCTTAATTTATGAAGTTTTTTCTCCTTATTTAACAAAATATTTAGGAAATACACAATTAGGTTAAATTATTCACAAAGATTTAACTTGTCTCCCACATGAAACCCCACCCCCAACGGTGACTCCCCCGTTGAGCAAAGTTCGGGGGAGGGGCTAGGGGTAGGCTTCCATTGGTGAGGTGGGAAAATATTACTGCTAAATTAGGGTGTTCCTCGGTAATTTCGTGCCCTTGCTGCTACCCTATAAAAGGTGAATTAGTGTGCGCTTACCGAAAATTAACTAAGAAAGTGAGGAATTTATTGCCCGGATGTCAAAATGAGTTTAAGAATTAATATCTGTCAACTTTGTTTACTTTATTTTTGTGTACTTTATTTTTAAATTTTTAAATAAAAAATGCTACTAGGGTAAATATTAATTGTGTTGTTTGTAACAAATAAAATTAATGTAATTAACGACCCTAGAGATTATTAAAATTTTGCTTTATCCTACCTAAAAAAGTAAGTAATAACCTACGCATCTTGTTCGCAGTTATGAGGTATAGGGTTCAATGGTATTGCCTGTAGTCTCCGCTTCAAAAAAGAAAAAAAGTAAACCTTCTCTAGTGCTGACCTTGGGTACTGCTGGAGTGTTAATTGGTGGTGGTGTTGCAGCATACTTGTTTTTAAGTCAAGGCAAACCTTTTTCGTCATATTTACCTCCAGGAGCAAATATTATTCCCCAAGATGCTCTATTTACGGTTTCTCTAACCACAGATTCGGGACAGTGGGAAAAATTACGCTCGTTTGGTACGAAGGAAGCTCAAGCTGAACTAGATAAAAATTTAGTGCAGTTACGGGAGCGTTTCCTCAACAGTAATGGTTACGATTTCCAAAAAGATATACAGCCTTGGGTGGGAGAACAAGTCACAATCGCTGTTCTTCCAGAAGCTATCACGGACGTTAATAGTTCTCAGACACCCCAAAAACCAGCGACAGATACTAATACTTTGCCAGGGATGCAATCGATGGTGATGGTGTTGCCAGTAAAAAACCCAGGAAAAGCCCAGAGTATTTTGGCACAACCCAAAAATTCTTCTGATGGAAAGTTTTCTGAGCGGACTTATAATGGTGTCACAATTAAAGAAACACAACAGGTATCTGGAGAAAAATTTTCGGCTGCGTTGCTGGATGGTAATTACTTGGTAATTACAGATAACCCTAAAGCAACAGAAAAAACTATTGATGCATTTAAAAATAAACAAACTCTAGCAACAAGTGCTGGTTTTGCTGATAATTTCCCTAAAGTCGCAACGTATCAACCTTTAGCTCAGTTTTATGTCAACGTACCAAGTGCTGCTAAATTAGCTACGGCTTCGTCCAATAGGCAATTACCTGCTCAAGTTTTAGCTCAATTGCAAAATAATCAAGGCTTAGCTGGAACGTTAAGTTTAGAACCAGAAGGTATGCGTTTGCGAGGGGTTTCTTGGTTGAATCCCAACAGCCAACGTCAATTCGCTGTGGAAAACAAAGCTGGGACAATGCAAAACCTTATCAGTGCGGAAACGATGGTGATGCTGTCTGGTGGTAATTTACAAAGGTTTTGGGCTGATTATGTATTAACTGCTCAAGCAAATCCTCAGTCACCTATTGAACCAGAACAACTTAGGAAAGGTATAAAATCTCTGACTAATAATGAAATTGATTTAGACAGAGACTTGCTCAGTTGGATGGGTGGAGAATTTTCTGTCTCCGTTATGCCATCTGTTGCAAAAGAAGGTACACCAGAAAATTTTCGCGCTGCACTAGTTTTTATGGTTAAAGCTAGTGACCGCAAACGAGCTGAAGATTCTTTAAGAAAGCTCGATGATGTGATGAAAAATCAATTTCAGTTTCAAATTCAAGGAACTACAGTTGCCAATAAACCACTTGTTAACTGGGTCGGACCTTTAGGGACATTAACTGCTACTCATGGTTGGTTGGATGGAGATGTTGCTTTTTTTGTATTGGGCGCTCCTATTTCCGATAGAATTGTCCCCAAGCCAAATACTACATTAGGTAGTACTCTGACTTTCCAACAAACTGTTCCCGCAGAACCCAACCCCACAAATGGTCAATTTTTTCTAGACTTAGAACGTACAGGAAAATATTTTCCTTTACAAATGTTATTACCAAATCAAAAATATTTAGTTGAGGCAACACGTTCTTTGGGTGTAACAACATCTGTTAGCGATAGCCGAAGTAATCGTTTTGACATTTTCGTGTCTCTGAAAAAAGGTGAAAAACCTATGGCTCTCCCTAATACAATCAATACTCCTAGTGCCGAAGCAACACCTCTGCCAACCGTGGTGGAAGTTACGCCACAAGTGACCAAAACACCTTAGTAGGTTGGGTTGAGGAACGTATGCCGAAGGTGGAGCGGAGCGCTTAACCCAAAAACCGACCAAGAACCAACCAAAAACCTATCAAAATAATTAATCTAACAAAGTTGGGTTTCCCTTATTCCTCAACCCAACCTACGAATATCAAACACTTAGGGGAAATATTCCTCCAGAAACCAGATAGGATAAAAATTACTAGGACTCATACTTTAAAAATCTAAACAAATCGAGAGAAAAATTTATGAATCTGGTTGTTCTCCAGAATTGGCTAGACAATGCCTCTTTTGCTGTCCTTTTTTTGACGATGCTCGTTTATTGGGCTGGTGCTGCCTTTCCTAGTTTGCCATTTTTACCAACTTTGGGAACTACCGGAATGGCGATCGCAAATTTATGTATTGCTACTTTACTAGGAGCACGTTGGCTAGATGCGGGTTATTTTCCTTTGAGCAATTTGTATGAATCGTTATTTTTCCTGACTTGGGGAATAACTACGGTACATTTAATTGCTGAAAACATGAGCCGTAGTCGTTTAGTAGGAACAGTTACAGCACCTGTCGCAATGGGTATTACGGCTTTTGCTGCGATTACACTACCAAACGAAATGCAATCCTCCGCTCCCTTAGTACCAGCACTCAAATCTAATTGGTTGATGATGCACGTCAGCGTTATGATGTTGAGCTATTCCGCACTAATGGTGGGTTCGCTAATGGCGATTGCCTTTTTAATTGTGACTCGTGGTCAAAATATTCAACTACAAGGAAGCTCTGTAGGTACCGGAGGCTATCGCAGCAACGGTTACCGATTGCACAAAGCAGGAGAATTAGTTTCCGAACCAGTAGCCTTTGCAGAAAATAACGATAATGGTTTTGTCCGTTATGAAAGCAATAATAACGGCAGCAAAACAGCAGTATTAGATTTAGCCACTGCGACAGCGACTCAAGCTTTAACATCAGCCGAGCCACTTTCACCACAACGCCTAAACCTTGCGGAAACCCTAGATAACATCAGCTATCGCATCATTGGATTAGGATTTCCCCTACTAACAATTGGTATCATCGCTGGTGGAGTTTGGGCAAACGAAGCTTGGGGTTCCTACTGGAGTTGGGACCCAAAAGAAACTTGGGCATTAATCACCTGGTTAGTATTTGCCGCATACCTTCACGCTCGTATAACTCGTGGGTGGCAAGGTCGTAGTCCCGCAATTTTAGCCGCAAGTGGTTTTGTTGTAGTGTGGATTTGTTACCTCGGTGTGAATATATTGGGTAAAGGTTTACACTCTTACGGTTGGTTCTTTTAGGGGAGTGGGGAGTAGGGAGTGGGGACTCCCTCACAGCTCATCCTTATCAGTCAAAGATTGTTCCATATCGTCAGCGGCTTGAGCGACAACAATAATAGCCGACGCTAATTTTTTTGCATCACCACTAGCATCGATTTTTGCTTGGTATATGGCTAAATAACTTTGCTTACTTTTGACCACAGCCCATGCTCCAAGCTTTGTACTACCACTCTCAAGTAATAATTTATTTGCAACATCAGCCGAAAAACTTTCTTTACTGGTATGACCAAACGACCAAATCTCACGTATTTCAAAACTATTAAGTTTTTCTGTTTGTGAATTTATATATATAACTTGGTCTCGACCTTTATCTAACTTTACATATACTTTATAATCGCCGTCGGAATCTATTTCATATTTAATATCCATCTGCTTTAATAAAGAAGCAACTCGCGGGTCACTGGATGACTTCACCGATTCTGTCTGTGCGGCTGCGAAATTGACCCTAAAAACAAATTGAGAGCAAACTAAAGCGGCTAAGGCTATTGTTATTTTTGTTAACTTATTCATTGCGTACAATTAAAACACAAGTTTAAAATTATACTAAATTTTTTTTGTGATTATAAAAATTTAGTTGTATAAATTTATATTTAATTTTCATGAACAACTAAATAACCTGCTTCCCTATGACAGATTCTCATTCTTGGACACTTTTGCACACAAAAATCAACCGAACTATCCGCGAACGTAATCTTTTTCAGCACCACCAAAACCTTTTATTGGCAGTTTCTGGAGGACAAGATTCGTTGTGCTTAGCCAAACTACTGTTAGATTTACAAGCAAAATGGGAATGGCATCTGGGTATTATACACTGTGACCATCGTTGGCGTAATGACTCGGAAGCAAACGCAAACCATGTAGCAAATTTAGCTAAAATTTGGGGTATACCTTTTTATTTAGAGACTGCGACAGAGGTTATAGAAAGTGAAGCATCTGCACGCAATTGGCGATATAAAGTTTTAAGTAAAATTGCGATAGAAAATAACTATGAATGTATTTTAACTGGTCATACAGCTAGTGATAGAGCCGAAACATTGCTGTATAATTTAATTCGCGGTACAGGTGCTGATGGTTTACAAGCTTTAACTTGGAAACGCCCATTAACAGATGATATTACCAAAAAAATGTTTCTTGTGCGTCCGCTTTTAGAAATTACTCGGACACAAACACAAGAATTTTGCCAAGAATTTCAACTTCCAGTATGGTTAGATTCCACCAACCAAGATTTGAAATACGCTCGTAACCGTATACGTCAGGAGCTTTTACCGTATTTGCAAGAAAATTTCAATCCTAAAGTGGAATCAGCATTAGCTCAAACAGCAGAACTACTGCAAGCTGAGGTGGATTATTTAGAGGAAGCTGCAACAAGGTTGAGAGAGGAGGTATTGAACAATTCAAAATTCAAAATTCAAAATTCAAAATTGGGGAGTGGGGAGTTGGGAGTGGGGATTGGGGATAAGAGAGTAATTAAGTTAAATCGTCAGATATTAAAAAAAGCACCATTGGCTTTACAACGTCGCGTAATGCGTCAGGTTTTACAAGAAATATTGCCTAGCAGTCCTAATTTTGAACATATTGAAAAACTAACAGCTTTAATAACAGCTCCAAACCGTTCGCAAACAGACCCATTTCCCAGTGGTGTAATAGCAAAAGTCGAAAATGAATGGATATTGATTGGGGAGTAGGAAGTAAACAACTCGCAATTCGCAATTTTGAATTTTGAATTTTGAATTTTGAATTGTTTACTCCCCTCTTAAAAGATGGTCTGATGCATTTCGGTGATGGTCTGTAATTGATAGTCTCCTGTCTCTTGGACTTTTGCTAAAGATTCAGTTAGTCCTTGGAGTTTCTGACGCAAATTATCAAGACAATCTTG
The DNA here is from genome assembly GCA_019359035.1 of Scytonematopsis contorta HA4267-MV1. Classification (GTDB taxonomy): domain Bacteria; phylum Cyanobacteriota; class Cyanobacteriia; order Cyanobacteriales; family Nostocaceae; genus Scytonematopsis; species Scytonematopsis contorta. The sequence continues at coordinate 110,653 of JAHHIC010000052.1, forward strand.
GATTGGTTGCAATGCTTCCTGATAGAGGCTTAACTTACCTGAAGATTCTGCGACAGATGTACGTCGCAACATCAGGTCTTCTTCCATAATTTTTACTTCTTCCTCTTTCGTTTGTTGCTGCTGCTTCAGGCTATCAATTGCTTCCTGTATTGTCTGAATACGGTCACGCAATTGTTCCATTTCGCTTTCGGTTTTTTGTAGTTCTTGTTGCTGATTTTGTTTGGTTTGTTCAATTTGTAACAAAATCGGAGTTAAATCGTTTTGGTTTTGTTCGGGTGTATTGTCTACGGGGGCTTTTCCTTGACGTCGCTGTAGTACTGCTTGGTGCTGTCGCAAAAGCATTTCACGTTCTTGTAAACTACGACGTTGTCCGACCAGTGTTTTGTTTAGCATCTGGTAGTGGTCTTTTTCGTCTGCGAGTTCGGATTCAAAACTACTGCGTTGGTCGTTAGAACTATTTTGTATTTTTTGTTGTAGCTCGTCGATAGCTTGTTGTTTATATACTAGTTCTTGTTCTTGGTCGTTAACAAAGGTAGAGTCGATGGTCAATTTTTGCTGTAAGTCCTGCACAATTTTTTGCAGTTCTTCCAACGACATCTTCTCTAATGCTTCGATATTAACTTGCTGACTAACAACGGCTGTTCCAGTGTTTGTTGAGACTGTTTGGATTTGTTCGTATATGCGCTCTGAATAGCGTAAATACTCTTTAAGTATCCGTGCTTGCTCCTGCTTGTTGTCTAATGAAGTTGTGGCTACTTTTAATTCAATGTTTTGTTCTTCTAAAGAATTTTGGGTAGCTGACAATTCATTTTGCTGCTGAGATAATTCGCTATGGAGACGGTCAAGTTCTTCCTGGTGTTGATTTACAGTATCAGTTTGCTGTTGCAATTGTTCCCAATGAGGGTTCAATACTGCTTGCTGTGCTTCTACAGTTTCATAGGCACAGTTTAGGTTTTCGCGTAAGTCTTCACAAGGGGGTACTTGACTCGATAAACGTTCAAGTAAGTCTTTTAAAGCCTGACTTTTCTCTTCGTCTAAAGTTGTCCCAGACTGTAATTCTGCTTTCTGTTCTTCTAGACGACGCTGCTCACCGCGTAAATGCTCCCAAGCGCCTTCTAGTTCTAATCGATTGCGGTCAATTTCTTGTTTTAATCCTTCAAATTGGTTGCGAAATTCTTCAACTTCTTGTTTTTCTGATTCCAAGCGTTGAAAATCTTCCTCCATTTGTTGGAGTTGCCCCAAGCGTTCTTCCATCTCCATTTCGCGGCGGTTGAATTCTTGAGCTTGAAAAGTCAAAGATTCTTTCCACTGGTCAATTTCTTCTTCTTTTGCTTTAAATTTTTCCAGTTGACGGGAATAATTTTGCAAAATATTAACGAGGGGACGACCTGCTTCTTGAAGTCGTTGCACGTTACGTTGTGGATTTAATTCTACAAGTACGAGCGCTCCGTCATTTAATTTAGCCGCATCTTCAGCAGGAATTACTTCTTCTGGAACCGAGTTCCAAGCTTGGTCGTTTTTTTGAACTGCCAGCAGTTTGAGTTCGGATTTGCCGCCTCCACCGAGTAAACCGCCTTTTTGTTTTTGTACTTCTGCTAAATACAGCACACCTTTAATCCTTTTGATGTACTTGATTTCATAGTCTTTCTTTATACGTTAAATAATGGCTGGAACAAATCATAGCTCGCAATTAATAATTACGAAATATGTTGAAACCGATACGTAAAAGCATCTTTTATAAACGTTTTATGTCATAGCAATTTTAAATTGTAAATTTTGGAATCCAATTAAAATCCAAAACTTAAAATCCAAAATTGCTAAAGACAAGCTGAACATAATTATTACATGCTTATATTCTGTACTTGTGGCAATCATTGTGACTTCCGTGTTATCACTAGCTTTGTCAAAGTATATTAAAGTTTTTTTGAATTTACGAATTCATAATGGGAAAATCGCCAATTCCCCTAAAATAAACAATGTAAACTAGACTACAAGGAGTACCTTTGCTAGGAATGCAGGGAAATTTACGTGAAATTGATATTCGCAGTATCCTGCAATTGATTGAGTTGGGACAGCGAACTGGGCTTTTGTTTGTGGAAAAGCCCCCGACTTTCGTCACAGGTCGCTTTGAGAGCAAACAGAAATCGTGGTTTGTTTTTTTTCTTAACGGTCAAATAATCTATGCTACGGATGGTGAAGGTGGTTTGTCTCGTCTTGGGGATTACTTATGCCGTCATCAGGTCAAGGTGCGACTTTCTCAAGTACAGTTCGCGTCTCTCGTATCAGGAAATGCAGCAGAGTACGCCTTTCTATGGGCGTTAATACAACAAAATATCATTAAGCCGCAGGTTGCTCGCAGCATAATTCACAGTTTGGTGCATGAAACGCTTTTTGACTTGTTGAGCTTGCATCAAGGGAGTTTTAGCTTTCAGCTTAGTTCTATACTGTCTCCACAGTTAACCTCTCTGGAAGTCACCCCCTTGGTCTCTAAGGTGATGCGGCAAGTAATTGAGTGGAAATCGTTATACCCATACATTCAGTCTGCTGACCAATTGCCAATAGTTGTTGACATTGATAACTTACGCACCTCCCTACCACAACCAACACTCAATAAACTACAACGCTGGGCTAACGGTAAAACTTCTTTGCGCCAACTGGCTCGCTTTCTCCACCGAGATATTTTAACTGTTGCTAAGGCAATTTACCCTTACATACAACAGGGTCAGGTAAAATTTGTATCCCCGGCTACATCCCCGGAGGTGATAGAACAGCAACAGTATACGATTTCAGCAAACGATAGCCACAAAGGTCGCATTGTCTGTGTTGACGATGCGACAAGTATTTGTGAAACAGTGGAGTCCTTTTTGCAACCCCAAGGATACGAGGTAATATCTTTGACCAATTCCTTGGAAGCCTTGGCACTAATATTTCAGGTCAAACCAGACTTAATTTTTTGCGATATTAGTATGCCAGAGTTAGATGGTTACGAGATTTGTGCGATGTTGCGTCATTCAAAAATATTTCAATCACTACCGATTATCATGCTGACTGCAAAAGATGGATTTATCGACCGAGTTCGAGCCAATATGGCGGGTGCTAGCGATTATTTGACAAAGCCTTTTAAGGACACTGAGTTGTTATTGCTAGTCGAAAAATATCTTAACAATCGTGTGGTTCTGGTTAAAAACTAGACTTAAGACTTGTTGATTTCAGTAAATATGGGCTAGAAATATTATCACATAATCACTCTGTCATAGGAAAACGTGCTTACTTAGTAAATTCGTCAAGGATAGAAAAATTTATACATAAACATGTTAAGCAAACTCAGGGAATGTTCTAGGGGAACGTCTACATCAGGAGGTAGATAGGTATTTATGAGTATAGTTTTGATTGTGGAAGACAGTATCGCCCAACGGGAGATGATTACAGACCTCCTGAAAGCGAGTGGCTTAACGGTCACCCACGCCAGCGACGGGCTAGAAGCGTTGGAAGCAATTCAAGCCGCACGTGTGGATTTGGTGGTTTTGGACATTGTTATGCCTCGGATGAATGGCTATGAAGTCTGTCGGAGATTAAAGTCAGACCCAAAAACTCAAAATGTACCAGTGGTGATGTGTTCTTCAAAAGGTGAGGAATTCGACCGTTACTGGGGAATGAAACAGGGTGCGGATGCGTACATTGCTAAGCCATTTCAGCCAACTGAGTTGGTGGGAACAGTTAAACAATTGTTGCGAGGGTAGTTGTTATGGTCAACAAACCGGACTTTTTAGGAGGTAGCGGACAAGACCAGTTTCGTCCGGAATTGCAAGTAGAAAGTCCAGAGGGAGAGTTGCACTTACGATTTTTTATACCCTCCCATCAAGAGTTTGCGCTTCCCGCAACAGGTATTCGCGAGGTAATTGAACTTAGCCCCGAACGAATTACCCCAATTCCTAATGCTTCTCCTTTACTTTTGGGTACTCTAAATTTACGAGGAAGAGTTATTTGGGTAGCTGACTTGGGTCAATTTTTGGGGGAATCAACAGCCTTGAACACTGATAGAGCGGAAATTTCGGTGATTGCAGTCCAGGAGCAAGACACTATCGTTGGTTTAGCGGTAGAAGAAATCGGTGGAATGGACTGGCTAGATGTACAAAATCTGATGGCACCAAATTCTGTGCCAGATACAATGGCTCCTTTTTTGCGAGGAGAGTGGGTATTAAAAAATACTTCAGATAACATGTGTTTACGGCTATTAGACCAAACAGCAATTTTGCGAAGTGCGCGGTGGGCAGGATGAAAATGGGAGGCAGTAAATGGCAGCCGGTATAGAAGATTACCAAGAAACTTATCAACAAGCTTACAAAGCTTACGTACAGCAAAATTATGAAAAAGCGGCAGCGCTAGTTGACCAGATAGTGGAATCTGACGACCCAAATATTCATTTGTTGCGAGGTCATGTGTACTATGTTTTACAACAGTACGACATCGCGATAGCAGAATATAAGCAGGTTTTACGTCTGAGTGATGACCAAGAAATAATTAGCTGTGCCAAAAGTGGTTTGGAGAATATTGGTCAGTATCAACAGTTTGATGATGATAGTATTTCTGGTTTGTCGGAAAGTGGGCAAATCGATTTTTCCGATTTTACAGCCGCTATTGACAGTTCAGAATCAGAATCATTTTCTCTGGGAAAAACTAATCCTCAAGGAGATAGTTTTGACTTAAATGTTTTTGCAGAGACACCACAAGCTGTAGAGTTTGTATCTGAAGCGCCTAATACTAATCCTTTTGATATGCCAACAGATTCGACTGTCTTTTGTTCGACAATGGACTCGACAGGAGAAACTGGAGGAAATAACCCTTTTGAAATACCAGCTAGTGGAACTTATGAAGAATTAAATAATAGTAAAGATTACGGCTCAGGAGAATTTGAATTTCCGGCATTATGGCAAGACGAATTAGAGCAAGCCAGTTTTTCAGGTAATACTAATAATGTTAGCCAAGATGTAGAGGATATTTTTGCAGTTAATACCAATCCCAGTATTGAGATTCCTAACAATAATAATTCTGACAACAATTCTTCACCATTTGCTCAAGTAGAATTACCATCTTCTATTCCTAGTACATCTGATAGTGTAAATAGTGGAAATAAAACTTCTGATAGTCAGTTTAGTAGTAGCAGTAACGGCAGTTACAGTTTCAAACCACCCATAACAGTTGATGATGAAACATTATTAATGGGTAAGACTGACCTAAAAAACAATTTGAGTAATTCTTTGAGCAATTCTCAAAACAACTCACAGAATACTTCTCAGAACGACTTACATAAAAGTTCTCAGAGTAATTCTCAAAAAAATTCTAATAATTTAAAATTTGATTCTCCAGAAAAACAAACTCCTACACCCGAAACAAAAAATGCCTTTACATTAGGAGATTTTTTATCAGGTTCAGACTTTGTTTCTACAGAAAAAAGCGCGGTAGATACGGATGACAGTTTTGATTTAGAAGCTTTTGAATCCGCATTTGGTTCTCAAGATTTTGCTCCTAGTCAAGAAATGAATAGCTTTGCCAAAAGTGAAGCTCCTAAAAATAATAACATCGAGTTTTTAGACGATTTTGATGAATTTGACGATTTAGGCAACATACCAGGGTTTGACATTACAGGAAATTCCGGATTTTCTGATGCGTCAATCAATTCGGTATTTATGCCTACAAACGGTAATGGTAAATCTAAATCAAAAATTTTACAAACACCCCCACCAGAAAATGCTTCCGATAATTCTCGTGGGGGTGTAGGGGAAAGAGAAGGGGAATTATTCAGCATCACAGGTTCTCAAGAAGCAGTACCTGTTTTTACGTCAGGTGATGTATCAAAAATTGAACCTCAAGTCAGTATTGAACAAGGCTTTTTTGCTCCCATAGAAAACGCCTCCCTTAAAGCTAAACCTTGGTTTGTAGCAGGAGCGGTAGGGATTGTTTCTTCCCTGGTAGTAGCGGGTGTTAGCTATGTTGCCGCTAATTTTGCCGAACCACAACAAAGGTCAGGAGTGCAAAACACAGGTTGGGCAATGTCTCTAGCTGCTGGACTGGCAAGTTTTACCACAGCCAGCATGGTGGGAAACGTAGCAAATAAGCAAATTCGGCGAACAACCCAAGAATTGCAAGCCCAATTTGACGCTGTGCGACAAGGAAATCTGAATGTGCAAGCCACAGTTTATTCAGAAGATGAATTAGGGAAATTAGCCGCAGGCTTTAATGAGATGGCGCGGGTAATTTCTACAACCACATCAGAAGCAACACGTAAAGCTGAAGAACAGGAGGAAGCAAAAGAAAATTTACAACGACAAGTTATTCGGCTACTAGATGACGTAGAAGGAGCAGCACGAGGTGATTTAACAGTACAAGCAGAAGTTACAGCAGACGTACTAGGTGCAGTAGCAGACGCTTTTAACCTGACAATCCAAAACCTGCGAGATATCGTCCAACAAGTAAAAGTTGCTGCACGAGAAGTAACAAAAGGTTCCACAAACTCAGAAACTTTTGCACGGGCTTTATCTACGGATGCGCTACGTCAAGCAGAAGAATTAGCAGTAACTTTGAACTCCGTGCAAGTAATGACCGACTCTATCCAGCGGGTAGCATTTTCAGCTAGGGAAGCAGAAAAAGTTGCTCGTGATGCTAGCACCATTGCCGTAAAGGGTGGAGAAGCAGTAGAAAATACAGTTGCAGGTATTTTAGAAATTCGGGAAACAGTTGCAGAAACGACTCGTAAAGTGAAACGTTTAGCAGAATCTTCTCAAGAAATTTCTAAAATAGTAGCCCTGATTTCTCAGATTGCTTCCCGCACAAACTTACTCGCACTCAACGCGAGTATCGAAGCTGCAAGAGCTGGTGAAGCAGGTCGAGGATTTGCCATTGTTGCTGATGAAGTTCGACAACTTGCGGATAAATCAGCCAAATCCTTGAAAGAAATTGAACAAATCGTTATGCAAATCCAGAGTGAAACCAGCTCTGTAATGACAGCGATGGAAGAAGGAACTCAACAAGTTATCAAAGGGACCAGGTTAGCAGAAGAAGCTAAACGCTCGCTGGAAAATATTATTCAGGTAGCCAACCGAATCGATAGCCTGGTAGGTTCTATCACCTCTGACACTGTAGAACAAACCGAGACTTCTCGCGCTGTAGCACAGGTAATGCAGTCGGTAGAACTTACAGCCCAAGAAACTTCTCAAGAAGCACAACGAGTATCTGGTGCTTTACAGCACTTAGTGGCTGTATCCCGCGACTTGATATCATCGGTGGAACGCTTCCGAGTAGAAACGACAGAATCGAGGTAATTGGTAATTGGTAATTGGTAATTGGTGATTGGTAATTGGTAATTGGTAATTGGTAATTGGTAATTGGTAATTGATAATTGATAATTGGTAATTGAAGAATGGCTAATTACAAATTACCTATTCCCCATTCCCCATTCCCCATTCCCCATTCCCCATTCCCCATTCCCCATTCCCCATTCCCCATTCCCCATTCCCCATTCCCCATTACCAATTACCAATTTATTTAAAAACGATTATGTTGCCAGAACAACAACAACGAATTTTAGGTTATTTTATTGAAGAAGCCAGAGACCACCTGAACACAATTGAGCAGGGGTTGCTTAATTTATCGGCTACATTAAACGATTCGGAAATGGTAAACGAAGTTTTTCGTGCTGCTCACTCAATTAAAGGTGGTGCTGCGATGCTTGGTCTTACTAGTATTCAGCGTACTTCTCACCGATTGGAAGATTGTTTCAAAATTTTAAAAGAAACCCCTAATGTTGAGATTGACCAAAAATTAGAGTCTTTATTTCTGGGTGTTTCTGACACTCTTAAAGCTCTTTTAGAACATTTACAAGGGCCATTTGGTTTAACTGAAGAAGCCGCAAATGATTTAATGTCTGAAGCTGAACCTGTTTTTGGTTGGCTACACGAGCATTTAGATATGCTAGTGAAAAAATCTAAAGGTATTGTTGTTAGTACCGAAGTTCCAGCATCTACACCTGATAATCAAATCGCTCAATCATCAGAGCTTGTTGTCTCTAGTGAGAGCGAGAAATGGCAGCTATTCCAAACTGGAGTCTTACAAGTGCTGCGGGATATGTTGCAAGTTTTTAAGCAACCAGCAACATCTGAAACACGACAACAGTTACAAGAATGCTGTCATCAACTATTTCAATCTGGCTCTCAATTGAGTTTAAAGAATTGGTGTAGTTTGTGTCAAGCTGCTAAAGGAGCAATTGGAAATCCAGAAAATAGTTATTTAGTTTTAGCAAAAACTGTAATTACAGAAATTCGACAAGCACTAGAACTAGTTCAACAAGGTCGGGATGCGGAAGTTACTGTTAGTTCCCACTTAGAAGCTCTTTTGAGTGTACCACAATTAGAGCTGTTAGAAGTTTCGGCAACATCTGAAGAAGTATTACCGACTATAAGTGAAGATTTTAGTCATGCTAACAGTCCTGATGTTGTGGATATTAACCTACAAAATAAGGAAACTTCAAATAATGAGTTACAGTTACCAATAAATAATTTTGATAATTCCCTAGATGATGCTGAGTTTGTTATATCATCTGAGTTTGATGAGCATGAAAGTTTAAGTATTGTTCCCCGTTCTGAGTTAAGTTCTTTGTCAGATATTGATGAGGAATTTAATATTTCTATAGGAATTGATTCTTTTGACCGTCCGGGAATAGAAATTCTCGTTGATGACGAAGAAGCATCAGAAGCAGGAGCTAGTATTTTTGACCCTAACGGACCAGAAGTGGGAATGGCTGAGTTAACTACTTTAGCCCATTTATTTGAACATGATTCTCATGAGTTGGATGAAACCTGGGTACAACAGGAAGATTTAATCAATACGAACACAGTCAAAAATTTAAAAGACTTAGAAGTCGATAGCTCGTTAGATAAAATTGAGGTTGCAGATAGCGATTTAGAAGATTTACTAACATTAAAAGAAAAAACTGTTAATGTAAGAGATTCACAAGTAGCAGTTCCCCAAGACTTAACTCTGGTTGAGTTATTTGGAGATGAGTTTTTAGATGATGATAATTCTAAACCAGAACATGAGGAAACGATACTCATAGATTTTGGCTCTTCTGGTATTGACATTGATGGAGAATTAATTCGTAGTGCTAAGGATGAGAGCGATGATGATGCATTAAATGATTTATTAGCGCTTTCTGCTGAACCGAAAAATAAAGTTGATGTCAAAAAAATTGAGCGCATTGAGAGCATTGAGACTAATGATAATATTGAAAGTTTAGATATTTTCTCATCTGCGGAAGATGTGAGTCCAGATGAGGAGATAAATTTAATATCAAAAACTCCATCATCTATGACTTTTGTCCAATATGAGACTTTGGACAGTTTATTAGCCTTTTCACCAGAAGATACACCTTTACCTGGAGAAAATTCTGAGTTTAGTGATTTGTTTGCTGATGTTGACGATTTATCCCAAGATATAAATATTGATTTCTTACAACCAGAACAGGTCTCAACTGTTGCTGCTTCCTTAGAAGAAAGTTTGTTTGCTGCAACTGGTCAAACTGAAACCCAAAACAAATCTGTTGATTTAGATTTAGAATTATCGCTTGATAAATTTGACATATCATCAGAAATTGATACAGAACAAGTTTTATTTTCTGAGACTAGTGAATTTTTCATTGTAGAAGATTTACCTAGTCAGTTACTAGATAATCAAGAGGATGATTTATTCCTAGAAATTACACCAGCTCTCCCAGATATTTCTGAAGATAAGCTAGATAATATTAATGAAACAGAAGTATTAAGTTCTGACCAAGAGCTTTTCGCATTAGATTTTTCTAGCTATGAAGATAATTTGAACAATGAGTCCCAAAATCCTTTACTCACAGAATCTATAGATGATGATGCTGAAATATTTTCTACTTTTCTACCACCATCTGAAGAAAGTTTCTTAAACTTGTCAGACGACATACAGGTTGAAGAAAAACCACAAGATTTATTGGATGACTTATTTACAATTGAGTATGAGCCTGAATCCAGTTTTGTAGATAATTCTTCAAAAGACGAGCAAGAAAATTTACATGACACCTTAGATTTAGATTTAATTAGAGAAAATTCTTTGGAATTAAATATCTCTAAAATACAAGAACGTGCAGGTGAAACCTTAGTTTATGAATTACAGTTAGAGGAATTCCAAACTTTAGAATCACTTTTAGATGAAGTTCCAGAAAACCAAGATAATCCTGTTGAATTTACTTTAGAATTTGATGAAAATGCTATTGATAATAGTGACAATTTTCTGGCAAGTATTCCAGATAAAATAAATGCAGAAAAAGAAGTCCTAGAAAAAGAAGCAATCAATAATACATCAGATGATGATTTCGCTCATTTAGAGGCATTATTAGGCTCTTCTCCAGACAAGAACGAAGAATTTTTTGTTCCGGAAGATGATTTTGCTGCATTGGAAGCATTACTAGGTGATGAATGCGAAAAACCAAAGTCATCTTTCCCTGAAACATCCGAGATTAATGCAATAGTTCCAAAAGCTGCTTCGTTAACTAGTTCAACTAATAAATCTTCTAATTCAACAACAATTAATAGTGAGTTTGGTGATTTAGAAAAGCTTTTAGCGGAAGCAGATAAATCCATATCAGTCGCTGGTTCTTCTAATGGTAACGCTTTTGGTTCCCGTAGTGGAGCGCGTCGGGTTACGAGAGAACAATTAATGAAAGTTCCCGTAAAACATCTCGACGATATGAGCAATTTAGTTGGGGAATTAGTTGTAAATCGTAACACTTTGGAGCAAGACCAAGAACGTTTACGGCAATCTTTAGATAACTTATTGCACCAAGTTCAACAACTTTCCGATGTCGGAGCGCGGATGCAAGAGTTGTATGAGCGTTCCTTATTGGAAGCATCTTTATTAGCTACCCGCACAAGTAAAGATTTTCTTTCTCCGACAGAAGAAACTGACAGAGGTTTTTCTGAATTAGAAATGGATAGATTTACCCCCTTTCATACTCTTTCTCAAGAAATGATTGAGTTAATTGTACGGGTGCGGGAGTCTGCTAGCGATATAGATTTTGTCACCGAAGAAACCGAACGAGTTGCACGACAGTTTCGTCAAGTCACCACCCAATTGCAAGAAGGTTTAACACGAGCGAGGATGGAACCCTTTTCTCAGGTTACTGACCGCCTCAAACGCGGGGTGCGCGATAATGCTATCAAGTGTGGTAAGCAAGTCGATTTACATATCGAAGGACAAGATACTTTAATCGACAAAATGATTTTGCAGCACTTAACTGACCCCCTAACTCATATGTTGAATAATGCTATTGCTCATGGGATTGAAACTCCAGAAGAGCGACGAGCATTAGGCAAAGCAGAACAAGGTGCAATTAATGTGCGTGCTTTCCACCAAGGTAACCAAACAGTTATTTCCGTAAGCGACGATGGTGCAGGTATTGACCACGAACGAGTAAAATCGAAAGCGATTAAAGTCGGTTTAATCACACCAGAAGAAGCTCACGGTATGTCTCGTAGTGATATTTACGAGTTACTTTTCCAACCGGGCTTTAGTACTAAAGACCAAGCAGACGGTCTCGCTGGTAGAGGTGTCGGGATGGATGTTGTTCTCACATCTATCAGTGAAATCCGAGGTACAATCACTACCGATTCCAAAAAAGGTAAGGGGACAACTTTTACAATTAGGTTGCCTTTGACACTGAGTATTTGTAAAGCTTTGTGTTGTGTTTCCGACAAAGCCAGAATTGCCTTCCCGATGGATGGGGTGGAGGATACTCTGGACGTGCATGTAAAAAATATTCAACACAGCAAAGACGGACAAACAAGCATTACTTGGAGAGATACGCAGTTACCATTTAAACCACTAAAAGACCTTTTGACCTTTAACCGTCAACTTAGTCGAGGTAATGTTTACGGTGGTAACCGCGATGACGACATGGTTTCAGTAGTTGTGGTACGTTCAGCTTCAACGATGATTGCTTTGCAAATTGACCAGGTGTTAAGCGAGCAGGAAATTGTGATTAAACAATTTGAAGCTCCTGCACCAAAACCAGTGGGGGTTGCAGGTGCTACGGTACTGGGTGATGGAAGAGTAATGCCGATTGCTGACGTGTTGGAAATAATTGATTTGTTCTACGGAAGAACTTCTAAACAAAGTGGGGTTAGCTTCCGAGAACCTCCAACAGTTGAAACAGAAAAAGCTGTGAAGATTGACCCAACGGTGTTAATTGTGGATGACTCAATTACTGTACGAGAGTTGCTTTCTCTCACCTTTAATAAAGCTGGTTATCGTGTAGAACAAGCGCGAGACGGACAGGAAGCTTGGGATAAATTACGCTCTGGGTTGCCTTGCGATATTGTTTTCTGCGATATTGAAATGCCTAGATGTGACGGACTGGAACTGCTGTCCCGTATTCAGAAGGAACCTTCGCTTAACCATTTACCTATTGCAATGCTGACTTCGAGAGGTGCGGATAAACATCGGCAAATGGCTATTAATTTGGGTGCTAGTGGCTACTTTACTAAACCTTATCTGGAAGAGGCTTTGCTTGATGCTGCTTCTCGGATGTTGAAGGGAGAGAATTTGGTTAGTAGCTAGGGAATGTGGGGAGTGGGGAGTGGGGAGTAGGGAGTGGGGAGTGGGGAAACGTGGATTCCTGAAAGCATCCCAATTTTGCAAAAGTAGTGCGAGCGTCTCGCTCGCACTACGCAATATTCCAACTTTCGTTAAATTCCCACATTTAGGATGCTCCCGTTATGTCTAATCATTTTAATTCGATACTACAAAAAGCAAATAATTTATCTGATATCTATAGCGCAAATAATTGGTTTACTCAAATAGCAGAATATCTGCTGAATAGTTTTTACTTAATAGTAGAATCAGAACTCCATCGACTTGCTGAAATTGAATTTTATTGTTATGCTCAGCAACACCCAGATTTATTTACTCACCGAGATTCCTTACAACTTAACTACGGTCGATGGTATTTCCACCGCAATGGAGGTCAATATAAAGGTGGAAGTTTTAAAGGACTAGATTTAACTTTTGGTGATAGCATATTCTACGGTGGAATTCTTATCCGCAGTCTTGAGTTACCGGATGGTCGCTTAATTTGTGGACCTTCACTTTGTGTTGATTATTTGCTAGAAAAAACTAACGCATTAAGTGTTGCTAATCTGGATAATATTATCACCAATCGTCTTGCTTGGGATTCAGATAATATCATCAGCCTTCAAAGTACTCCTGAAGGAAAAAATAACAAGATTTTTAGAACAGCTAGGGTCGGTTTGTCATTAAAAAAAGCAACTATTGAAAACGGGATGATTTCTTATATTCTGCGTCCCTATCGTTATTTAACAGAACCATTGAAAATCAACAAAGGTAAACCGTACTTAGTTTTAGCGCTACATTTATTGGATACAAGCATTGAAGAAATTAATCAACTTACAGGCTGCCCCAAACATATTATTACTAAGTACATTGCAGATTTTGATACAGGTTACTTAGGAAATGATTTTTCTTCATACTTTGGTCTTGACTTGAACACAAAACAGCTTTGTAAACTCCACGGTACTTGGCACAAAAATTTTTCTAGTTAACCCCTCTCTCCCTCTCTTGTGGGGTGGGCATCCTTGCCCGCCCGGATGTATAAATATACTTGCCCGCCCGGATGTATAAATATACTTGCCCGCCCGGATGTATAAATATACTTGCCCGCCCGGATGTATAAATATACTTGCCCTGTCCGGATGTATAAATATACTTGCCCTGTCCGGATGTATAAATATACTTGCCCGCCCGGATGTATAAATATACTTGCCCGCCCGGATGTATAAATATACTTACCCACCCGAATGCACTAATTAAATCTGTAACATCCCATCACCATATTTTTTATTTAAGTGCTAATATTTGAAATCTCATATCATTTTTAACCTTTCTGGTAATGCGCTTTACTTGGGAATCGCACAAGCATTACTCAGCGGGCTGCTATTTACTAGAAGCTTAATGATGTTAGCTGCTTGATACTTGCTATCATCACGAGTTTCGATGTCTTCTAATCCTAGCTACACATATCATAAAATGCTGCTTAGTTTGCGTAAATTCTTATTCATCATATTAGTAACAATTATAAGTGTAAAGTTCTTGCTAGCACCGATAATGGCGGTTGGTTTGACACCGAATAAGGCCAAAAATGAATCTAGGGATTACCATGTACAGAGAAGATTATCATCCCCAACCATGCTCAGCAACAAACGTTTAAATTACCCAATCACTCGCAAAGGTGACCAAGTGGATAACTACTACGGTATTCAGGTTGCAGACCCTTATCGTTGGTTAGAAGACCCAGATTCGGAAGAAACGAAAGCTTGGGTGGAAGCGCAAAATAAAGTCACTTTTGGTTACTTAAAAGAAATTCCTGCTCGTGAAAAAATTCAGCAACGTCTCACAAAATTGTGGGATTATGAAAGATATGGCATTCCATTTAAAGAAGAAAATAGTTACTTTTACTTTAAAAACAATGGATTGCAAAATCAAAGCGTTCTTTATACATTAAAGTCTCTTGATGGGGAGCCAAAAGTTTTACTTGACCCCAATAAGCTCTCAGAAGATGGTACTGTAGCGCTTTCGGGATTATCTGTTAGCGAAGACGGTAAACTTTTAGCATATGGTTTATCTACATCCGGTTCCGATTGGCAAGAGTGGAAAGTTCGTGATGTGGAAACTGGTAAAGATTTAAAAGACCATATCAAGTGGATTAAATTTTCTGGTGCTTCTTGGACACATGATAGTAAAGGCTTTTTCTATAGTCGTTACGATGAGCCAAATCAAAAAAGTCAATTAGAAGATGTCAACTATTATCAAAAACTCTTTTATCACCGTTTAGGTACACCTCAATCAGAAGACATTTTAATTTATCAACGTCCTGACCAAAAAGAGTGGGGATTTAGTGGTGGTGTTTCTGAAGATGGACGTTACTTAGTTATTTCTGTTTGGTTAGGAACTGACCCGAAAAATTTGCTGTTCTACAAAGATTTAACTAATCCCAATAGCGAAGTTGTAGAGCTAATTAACAAATTTGATGCTGACTACAGTTTTGTTGATAATGATGGTAGTGTGTTTTATGTGCGAACAGATTTAGATGCTCCAAGACGAAGACTAATTGCTATTGATGTTAAGAATCCAGCAAAAGAAAATTGGCGAGAAATTATTCCTCAGGCAACGGAAACTCTTGATGGCGTTGGTATTCTCAATAATCAATTTGTTGCTGATTACCTGAAAGATGCTCGAAGTCAAGTGAAAATCTTTGATTTGAAGGGAGATTTTTTACGAGAAGTTGAATTACCGGGTATTGGTTCTGTTGGTGGCTTTGGTGGTAAGCGACATGATACAGAAACTTTTTATAGTTTTACTAGCTTTACCATACCAGGAGCTATCTACCGCTATGATATGGTAACAGGTAAAAGTACTCTGTTCCGTCAACCAAAGGTAGATTTTAATCCCGGTAATTACGAAACAAAACAAGTTTTCTACGAAAGTAAAGATGGAACTCAAATACCAATGTTTATTACCCATAAAAAGGGTATTAAATTAGATGCTAATAACCCTGTTTATCTTTATGCCTATGGTGGTTTTGGGGTTCCTTTAACACCAAGTTTTTCTGTCAGTATATTGGTATGGATGGAAATGGGTGGTGTTTATGCGATGCCAAATATTCGTGGTGGTGGTGAATATGGTGAAGAATGGCATCAAGCGGGGATGAAGTCTAAAAAACAAAACGTTTTTGATGATTTTATTGCTGCTGGGGAGTGGTTGATTAAAAATGGGTACACCAAGTCAGAAAAACTGGCTATATCGGGTGGAAGTAATGGTGGACTTTTGGTAGGAGCTTGCATGGTACAGCGTCCAGATTTATTTGGTGCGGCTTTACCCGCAGTCGGTGTATTGGATATGCTGCGCTTTCATAAGTTTACCATCGGTTGGGCGTGGACTTCTGAGTATGGTTCCCCTGATGATGCGGAAGATTTTAAAGTGCTTTATGCTTATTCCCCGCTGCATAATTTGAAAAAGGGTACTGCTTATCCAGCAACTTTAATTACTACTGCTGACCATGATGATAGGGTTGTACCGGCTCATAGTTTTAAGTTTGCTGCTGCGTTGCAAGCGGCTCATGATGGGGATGCGCCTGTTTTGATTAGAATTGAAACTAAGGCGGGACATGGTGCGGGTAAGCCAACTGCGAAAATTATTGAAGAGTCTGCGGATAGGTGGGCGTTTTTACTACGGGTTTTGAAGATGGAGTAGGTCGCAACTCTATCAACCCCACCCCCTACCCCGCACGGAATGTCACTAAGAAAAGCGGAACCAAACCCCTTCACTAAAGTGAGGGCTAAAAGCTGAAACCCGTTAAAAACGGGTTGTAATCTAAGTATAATAGGGGTTTTAGTCCGTTAAAAACGGACTTTAGCTTTCAGCCCTCACTTTAGTGAAGGGCTATATGTGGGCATTTCTTAGTGCCATTCACCCCGGACGTGGGGAGCGGGCTACGATTTTTGACACTACTACTTCTCGATTGTGTGATGATGAAATTTAATTACTTTGGCGACTAAATATTTAGAATTTACGCTGGCAAGATATGTCATTTTTAGAATGGAAGAGACATTATCTGATTTATCCATTCCTCTGCTGTAGATGCTTCCCAAACTAAAATAAGTGCATCAATCGCTGAACTGATTGGCAGGTTTTGAGAAATAATTAGAACGCCCGAACTGGTTTGTGACATAATAAACTGAGCAAACTCAGCGGGCATCGTCTTACGGTCATGGGTAACCAGCACTCTACCATCTTGTGCTGCAATTGCCAGAACCTCCGGGTCAGCATCGGCTTGGAATCGGACTTTCGTCATACTATGCCTTGCTTATGAGCCTCAGCAGCTTTCAATTTCTGGTATAGAAGTGGACTCTTTTGTCTGAAGGATTGTTGCGATTTTTGAAATTCTGCTTCACCTTCTTCTAAATATTTATCAACCATTTCTCGGTTGGCAAGGTAGAAAACAATCGCACCATACACCTGTTCTAACGAAAGTAGGGGGAAATTTTGGGCAATGCTTTCTGGTGATTCTCCATTTAAGAAGGAGTAAACGATTGAATCGAGGGAAACGCGAGTTCCTTCAATCCAGTATCCGGAATTACGTTGCTCGATATATTGCTTTGCTGGGGTGGGTGCTATTGTCATAAGGCAACTAGCCAATCACTAGTTCAATATTAAGCTGAAAGAATAAGTTGTTTATCAAATAGTTATTTCTGTTAATTCGCGCAGATACGGTGGCCGAGGTGTAAGTTTCCTCACCATCGCTGCATCTGTTGTCCAAAATTCAGCGGAAACACTCTCAGCGCAAGCTAAAAATGCTGCATCATACAAAGTCGGTAATTCATTTTGTGCTGCTATTTCCCAGCTTCTAACTCGGATTATTTCCTCTTCTACATAATCTATAGGTAGTTCGCAAAAATCTTCAAAACTACCTTGTGCTTCCTCATCTGTAATTAACCCCATCCGATTTTTTTTTCGTAGCACAGAGCCAACTTCTGCCCAAGCAAAAGCAGGAGCTACTAAACGAAGACTTAAATTTAATGCTTCTTCAACCAAAGCTCTGGCTTGAGGTTGGTATTCTTCTGGCACTAAATAGGGAATCCAAACACTTGTATCAATACACAAAATTCTACTCACGTCGTTCCTCACCTTTTCTAAGGCTGTGAATCAAATTTGTAGAGGATTCTTGTATCCCTGTTCTGGTTTTCATGGTTTCGCTGCGAGCAATTACTCTTTGATGTGCTGCCCACGCTCTACGACGATGCACTTCATGCTCGACAGCCTCAACAACTAAATCGTTAAAGGATTCACTACCTTCTTTAAGTTTTTTGGCTTTGGCAAGTAAATCAGATGGAAAACGTATAGTTATGGCTTCGCGTTCCATTGTGGTTATAGTACTCAATTAATGATACCACTTATTATAACCAATATTTGGTTTCAACGGGTTGTGACTATGACCGATTCCATCAAGATATATAACTCGATAGCAGAGTTTTATCTTTCTATGGGTGGCATCTTGGAGCAAGATGTTGATTTTACAATCCATCGGTTAGAGGAAATTCACAGTGATGTGCCATTTAAATCTCCTATACTATATTCCGTGCAAATTATTATTCCATTTTCTCGTTTTTTTTAAAAGCGTACGGGTATTACTCCTTCCGACTTTCGACAGAGTTTGCACGTTAAGGAGTGAGCAAGAAAAAGGCAGTAGTTTCAGGACGAGGGAACTTCCCAATTTTGCAAAAAGCCCTGAAATAAATTATCCGTTCACGTAGTGTGTCCTATATGGACATAGCGGACGCTTTAGCGAACGGGCTGAAAGCTTAAACCCGTTGTTAACGCAGTTTTCCCGAAGGGTAACAGGTTGAATAATGTTACTCTTCATATTACTCTCTCTAGTTCCAGCCCCAATCACAGAATAAAAATGTTAAAAAAGCATTTAGACAATAATTTGCACTTTTTTAAGTAATTCAGGAAAGAGAGCTAATATGACCGAACAATCTTGGAACCCCGCGAATCCCAATCAACTAGTTCGGCTAAAGAGAAATCCTGGTAAGCGGGGAGTAACCACTGGTGAAACAAAAGAATCTGCGGGTCGGCTATTAGTCCGTGTCAATTTCGGTCTGAATGAAAAGACCTACAAATCATATGACCAGTTAGAACCATGTGGAGAACCAGAAGAAATCAGAGATTTGCTCAAAGCTGGACGATTTGGTAATCCCGCTGACCTGCGGCGAATTTTGACCTTTGAAAAAGTAAAAGGAAATCTAACTAATATTTTTTACAGCATGAAGTCCAGCAATACAGATTTCTATGCACATCAATTTAAACCGGTTTTAAAATTTCTTGATTCCCCAGTAGGACGTTTGCTAATTGCTGATGAAGTTGGACTTGGTAAAACGATTGAGTCAGTATACATTTGGAAAGAATTACAGGCAAGGGAAGATGCTCGCCGTTTACTGATTGTTTGCCCTGCTATGTTGCGAGATAAATGGCTGAACGATATTAAAGAGCGCTTCAACTATGATGCAAAAATTGTTGATGTCAAAGAACTACTTGAAACATCAAAATCATTTTTACAAAGGGGTAATCCACACACATTTATTTATATAAGCAGTTTAGAAGGGTTGCGAACTAAAAACTGGGATAAAGATATTAAAAAGGATAAAGAAGAATTTGCAAGCTTACTTTAGAATTAAACTTGGGTATTGATTTTGGTACTAAGTTCACTAAAGTTTGCTTCCGAGACACTGACAATGAAATATCTTGGGTTGTGACATTTGCTGACGGCAATCCTTCATTAGATGAGGCTTTAATTTCCAGTAAAATTGCTATATGTACTGATGGAACCCTGCTAGCAGGGCTTACTGAATCTGAATGGCAAAAACAAACGCAGGATATTGGGGTATTAATTGATTACTTAAAAATGCGGCTAGCAAGCATTGACTTAACAGAAGAAGGAATTAAATATCCTTTGAACTCGCTGGAAAAATTCAATGACTTTGATTTAAATGACCCTGAAATTTTAGAAAATCTTTGCGTTTACCATCTTGCTTGCACAATTATAAAAGCTAAAAAATGGATTCATGTACATCATGAAGATTTAGTAAAAAAACAGAAAATAAACTGGAGTGCAAACGTTGGCGTTCCAGTTAAATATTGTGATTCGGCTGCAATAGAACGTTTTAAAAAAGTTCTGCGATTAGCCTGGGAACTCATTGAGTCTTTGCCTCAATCTTTTAATGAACTTCAAGAGAGAATGCAGCACCTTAGAAAAAATATTGCTTATGATGAAATACCTTGTTTTACGATTCCAGAAATATCTGCTGGAGTTTATTCATACACAGCATCGCGCCAAGCTAGAGAGGGTATATACATGTTCTTTGATATAGGTAGCGGCACAATAGAGGGGGCTACTTTTCGGTTTTTTAGAGAAAATGAAGTCAAAAAGATGGATTTTTATATAGGAGAAGTTGAACCTCTAGGTGTTAATGCTTTGGCTAAATTTGTAAATAGTGAAGTTCCTGGTTTAGAAGCACAAGTCGAAGAAGATATAATTAATAACGGGATTTTAGAAGAAATTAATTCTTTGTCCAAAAGTCTTGCGGATTCTTGGTTTCCTGAAAAGGGAGAATATATAGTTAATCAGTTTGGAGTTACGAATAGGCTAATCGCAAAAACTTTGCAAAGTGATATAAGTCCACAAAAAGAGAAGTTACTTTACTTAATTTTGGGGCAATATTTAATTCGTAAACTAGTTGCCAATGTTGTCATGACTAGCAAAACAAAGAATAGAGAATATTTTCAGCAGTCTCTTAGTTTAAGACTTTTTATTGGAGGTGGAGGTAGTGAATCTAAGTTTTATCAAAATACAATTGATTCAACTCACTGTGCTTTTGGTCATAAGTATGCAGGTGTTCCTATGTATGATGTGCAGGAACTTGCATTTCCCGATGGTTTAGACATGAATGGTATTAATAAGTACCACTTTCATCGTTTTGCTGTTGCTTATGGTTTGTCTATTCCAGAGGATACGGACGAAGCACCAAGAGTTCAACTCCCTAGCCTTCTTCCCTATCAGTCTCCGCCAATATTCCAACCGATAACTCCTGAAATAGGTAGATATCCGGAAGACCACTCATCAATGTAAGATTAGAAAATCACAAAAGCCATCCTAGTAGATAGGATGGTAGCACCCTAATATAGCTAATAATTTGTGCTGAGTCTCAATAGCATCTTGCCATTAGCTATTAGAACTTCGTACGATAAAATATATAACTATTGATTTTGATAGATTGGCACATTTAACATGCTTTCGATGGAATTGCTATACCAAAGATAAAATCAGTATAATAGAACTACAAAATTTATTAAAAGCTAGAGATGCCTATCACCGAACTGTTGCCTTATTTAAAAGGATTATCTCACGATGATAAACTCTTACTATTGCATTTTTTGGTAGGCGAACTATTGGAAGACTCCGGTTTAATTCCATTAGATGCTCAAGATAAAGCCGCAAACGAAGGTTTACGTAATTCTTTTGAAGCCGCAGCTATTTTAGCAAAGGCTTTGGCAGAGGAAAAAGCAACAAAAAATGGTTAACAAGGTTAGGTTTCCGTTCACCGAGGTTAACCCGGAGCTAGGTGCATTAAGTACATTTCCTTACCTTCCTTTGACCCTAAACTACCAGAATAATTCTTTTAAGGTATCGGGTTTACTGGATACAGGTTCGAGTGTCAATGTTTTACCTTACGAAATAGGATTGAGGTTGGGAGCTGTTTGGGAAAATCAAACACTTTCTATTCCGTTAGGAGGTAATTTATCTAGATATGAAGCACGAGCCTTGGTTGTATTGGCAACAGTCGAGCAATTTCCTTCCGTCGAATTGGCTTTTGCTTGGACAAGAAACAGGAATGCTCCGTTGATTTTAGGACAGATGAATTTTTTCTTAGAATTTGATGTATGTTTTTACCGTGGTGAGTTAGCATTTGAAATTAGCCCAAGAAGGACTTAATTTAATTGTCGGAAAGATTATTGGCTACACAATTAAATACTAAACAAAATTAGGTAAATTGCAAAATTAATGCCTCTCTCCCCTAAGCTTTATAAACTACAATGCGTTGCGTCATAGTTTGCTTATCGATACGGAGATAAGTTTGGATAAGAGTTTGTTTATATACTTTGCAACTTCGTAAAGAACTCTAAGAAATATACAAGCCCTTCTAGGAAATATGCATGTCCTCACTTGAGTATTTTGGCTTAAATAGAACCAAAGCGAGCCAAACAACTAGAGGGAAAAACCAATGAAATACCGAAAACTGGGAAAAACAGACGCACAAGTGTCGGCTTTGGGCTTAGGCTGCATGGGTATGTCTGATTTTTATGGTGGAAGAAAAACGAACGATTCTGAAAGTATTGCAACAATTCGTCATGCACTGGAGCTTGGCATAAACTTTCTAGATACGGGTGATTTTTATGGGTCGGACACAACGAAGAACTCATCAAAGAAGCGATTAAAGGTGTTCCACGGGAAAAAGTTTTTATCTCGGTTAAATTTGGTGGTTTGCGAAACTGGGATGGAGGTTTTATTGGTATTGATAATCGTCCAGTCGCGGTGCGGAACTTTTTAGCTTACAGCTTGCAAAGGCTAGGTGTTGACTACATTGATATGTATTACCCATCGCGAGTTGACCCTAATGTACCCATCGAAGAAACTGTGGGAACCCTGGGTGAATTAGTAAAAGAAGGTAAAATTCGCTACGTTGGTTTCTCTGAGGCTGGTGCGGAAACATTACGTCGTGCTCATGCAGTTTATCCAATTTCCATGCTGCAAACCGAATATAGCTTATGGACACGAGAGCCTGAAACCGATGTGTTACCTGTTTGTCGGGAACTAGGTATTAGTTTAGTTGCTTATTCTCCGTTGGGACGTGGCTTTTTAACAGGAGCATTCCAAAAACCAGAAGATTTCCCACTGGATGATTTTCGTCGTCACTCACCACGCTATCAAGGGGAGAATTTTCAGCGCAATTTACAGCTTGTCGAAAAGGTTAAAGAAATTGCAACAGAGAAAAACTGCACTTCTGGACAACTAGCGCTTGCTTGGTTATTGGCACAAGGGGAAGATATCGTGCCTATTCCTGGTACGAAGCGACAGGAAAGACGCGATACTAGATAAAGTTTTATTGGTATATATTGGACAAATTCGCAATAAAACGGACATATGGAAACAAAAAATTAACCTCATAGCAACAAGTAACTTGCAAGATTTTTCTCAATTAGGCGTTAGTCGCAAAACTTTACAATTAACTTCAGTAAAAATATATACTTTTACATTCTGTAGTAAATTCAGTAAATTGCTTAACTATATTGAATATACTCTTTGTAAATTCAGTACATATGCAGCACCTACCCTCTTATCCAATTTGAGACTTTATTTATACTTGAAAAATATTATGTGATGATTGTGAAAAACATAGATGATTATCAAAAAAATAATAGATTATAATTCAAGTATATAAAATCTAGCATGATGGAGGTTGCTATTATTTATGGCATTGAAGAAGCAGAAAGGTCACTTTCAAGTTAATGAATCAATATTAGCTGTCGTCTCAACAAAAGAACCACAATATATCAAGCTGACACAAGATTTATTTAACAGGACTGTGATGTTTTATGTTTATAAAATGTCGGCGGATACTCAAGCATTTATTAGTACAAAGTCTCAGGAGTTGTATAGTGCTTATGAAAAATTAATTTTTGATGATGACTCTCTTAAAGCATTGAGTATTCCTCAAGACCTGAGACGTGCAGCAATTAAAAAAGCGGCTGGTGTTGTCAAGTCTTGGCATAGCAATTTTAAACGTTGGGAAAAACGTATCCAAGTTTCAAAGTCAGCAAAAACACTTGGAAAACGTAAAAGATTAAAGAAAAAAGCAGGTAAACCGCCAGTTCTACCAAAATCTACAAATTTTCCAATACAAGTTTACTCCGCGATGTTTAAAGACGATACAGGAGAGAGCTTATTAGTTAAATTGTGGACTGGTAATTGTTGGCAGTGGTCGAAAATTCAGTATACTTGTAGAGAGCTACCTCAGGGTTATGTAAAAGGAACTTTTTCTTTAATTTACTCTGATTACTCATTAAAACTTGTTTGGGTAATTCAAAAAAATACGGAATCTAAAGGGAAGTTAGTAGACCATATTAAAGCTTTTGGTTCTCTGAGAATTCTTTCGCTTGATTTAAACCTAGATGACCCTATAATTCTAGGTAAAGTGTTATCCGGATGCGAAGGTACGAGCGTTGTTGTAGAGTTAGCCACTCTACGTATAAAGGGAAACAATCGACTCAATCACCTTAGGAAGCGTCATCTAGGATTAATCGCCAAAGCAAAAAGTCAAACTAATACACATACTGAACTAGATTCTCTTGTTGATAAATCGATGTGTCGTAATCGTTGGCAAGAAATTAGAAATTTGGAGAAGGAAATTGTCGAGCAAATTTCTCACCAAATTGTTGAGTTTGCCAATAAACATGATTGCCAAATTATTGTTTTTGAAAATTTAAAATCTCTCAACCCAAGCCATAAAAAATACTCACGTAGAAGTAATATAAAACGCTCAAATTGGGTTGCTAAAAAGATTCAAAAACGTACTGAGACTAAAGCATTAAATCGCTATTCGATTTATACAACTAGAATCAATCCTAAGTATACGAGTATAACTGATGCCATCACTGGTGATAAGTGTTTACGCGGTCAACAAGTCGGTTCTTTAAATCTTTACCTATGGAGTGATTCCGGACTAGGTAAGCTCGTGAAATCACCAAATGGAAAAGTATATGATGCATCAGATAATGCAGCTAGGAATATTGGTATCAAATATCTAGCTGGTAAGTTTGAAAAGCCTATGATGTTTAAACCTCAAGGTTTAGAAGATGTGGTTATCAGTTGGCAGCCTAGCACATCCTCTAAGGGAAATGTGGTGACTTTGCCCAGTTGGTGTGTTCTTAATTTAAGCAATGCTTAAGAGTTTACCTCATCAATCAAGTAGCCGCTAGTTCGGTCGTCTTGGATGTAGGTGTATGGAATCAGCCACGAAAAAAAGTACCAAAATTAGGGGTTGTCCAATTTGTCCCTATTTTTGATTACCACTCGAAGAAAATTTGCGATCGCTAGAAATTGAATTAAGCCAAAACGATTTGCAACGCATTGAGGAAATTGCACCAATCGGAGTTGCAGCAGGAACTCGCTACCCAGAAGCACTTATGCACGGGGTTAATCGTTAATGTAACTTTAAATGCAGCGCTAGCAACGGATGATGAGCGGGTGTAAAAGATGAATTTGGTAACTGATGTCGCAGATGATTAGCGTTCCTCTGCTGATATTCCGATTCATGACAGATTTTTTGTGGATAAATTATTTGTGAATTTCAACAAACCATCCGTTACATCCGTTGATAATCCGTTGCTTATCTTTTACTCGATTCACAAGCGATACCATCTCTATCACGGTCAAACTTTCTAGCTTCGGGATATACACGTACAGAAATATCTTGAATACCTTTTTGGCGCAACTCAGTACAATTACGAGCAGTAGCAATAGCGCTTCTTACAGATTGACTGATTTGTGGAGCTTTGCGCGGTTGGGCATTTACGGACGCAGTAGCTAAACTGGAAACAGTGATGAGAGAAATTACAGTTGCTACTTGAATATACTTACGCATGATGGTCACCTCTGGATGTATGTTTGTTTGTATGCGTAAGTAGATTTCGCGGTAAATACTGAAGCGTCAGGATGAAATGACAAAAAATATAAATTCCTATAAATATTGCTATAAGCCTCAGAAAATGTACGCCTCTCCTGAAGCCTTAATTTACAATTTAAATTCTCATTACTTGGTGTAAAAATTTTTCTTATTTTCCTTAAAATCCTCCGTAGTGCAAGCATCTTGCTTGCTACCGCCAGGTTTATAGGTGATTTATATACTGGAAGGTTTACAGGTGATTTATATACTGGAAGGTTTACAGGTGATTTATATACTGGAAGGTTTACAGGTGATTTATATACTGGAAGGTTTACAGGTGATTTATATACTGGAAGGTTTATAGGTGATTTATATACTGGAAGGTTTACAGGTGATTTATATACTGGAAGGTTTACAGGTGATTTATATACTGGAAGGTTTACAGGTGATTTATATACTGGAAGGTTTACAGGTCATTTATATACCGGAAGGTTTAAAGGTGATTTATAAAGTAAATATTTAAGTCTACAAAAGTGATGGGTTACGGCGCTTTTTTGGACTTAAAGAACCTCCAAATAACTTCTACCAATGCGCCTAACCCATCCTACGTGTATTTAACTTTTACGTTATAAATGCTCTCTTAAAGATGTACTTGCGACTGAAAGTTTTAAGCACACATTAGTTTTTAAGAATTATTTAAAACTCCAATAGAAGCTATTCTTAAGCAAATATTTAGTTTTTTCGTGAAATCATAACCTTTGTTCTATCCTTGATAAATATACTATCAGTATTTCAAAATCTCAAACCAATCACCAGACACATCAAGCCTAACTCACTACTTATAATTATTATAAATTACCCATTACCCATTACCCATTACCAATTACCAATTACCAATTAGCCTATTTATCAACAATGTATTTTTTCAAAAAACTGCGTCCGTTAATGATTGTCGGACTAATTCTCAGCCTTCTACTCAGCGGGGCGTTGTCCTTAGGTAATTATACTACCACCGCCGCCACACCACCAGCACCACCCTCTCCTAAGGCTTCATATAACACCTCGCAATCACCAGTATCGGGTGCTTCCTTAACTCAAAAAGTGCAAAAAACTGTTTTAGATAACGGTTTAACAGTACTCACCAAAGAAATACATACTGCACCAGTAGTAAGCGTACAAGTTTGGTACAGAGTTGGTTCTCGTAACGAGAAAGACAAAGAAAATGGTATTTCTCACCAACTAGAACATTTAATGTTCAAAGGAACCAAAGAGCGTCCTGTACAGTTTGGTAGATTGTTTAGCGCATTGGGTAGTCAATTTAATGCCTTTACCAGCTATGACGAAACAGCTTATTATGGCACAGTGCAAAGCGACAAACTAGAAGCACTTGTGACCTTAGAAGCTGACCGGATGCAAAGCTCTTTAATTGGAGAAGAACAACTCAAAAGTGAGAAGCGTGTAGTTGTCTCAGAAATACAGGGATATGAGAACTCACCATCTTATCGTTTAAGTAAAGCGGTAATGCGAAGTGCTTTCCCCAATCGTCAGTATGGTTTACCCGTAGGTGGTACAAAATCTGATGTTGAGCAATTTACTCTCGCACAGGTACAAAATTATTACCAAAAATACTACAGTCCAGATAATGCGACTTTGGTAATTACAGGTGATTTTGCGACCGAACCGACGCTGAAAGTTGTGAAGGAAACTTTTGGTAAGCTTGCAAAAAGAGGAGTAAGAGAAAAGGACATTGAGACAGATAAAGGAATAAAAACAGAGAATACCAAAGAAAATACCAACGCTCCCAACAATACAGCAAAAACCCCTATTGTTCTTAAAGAACCTGGTAGTGCTGCACTAATGCAAGCAGTATATCCGTTACCAAATGTCAATCATCCAGATGTACCAGCGATTGATATTATGGATGCTGTACTCACAGGTGGACGTAGTTCCCGTTTATACCAAGCTCTTGTGGAAACTGGGTTAGCTAGTTCCGTCGGTGCGAGTCCAGCAGAACTAATCGAATCTGGTTGGTACGAGATAAATATTACTGCTGCTCAGGGTCAACCATTAGAGAAAATTTCTCAAGTTCTGCAAAATTCTTTGTCTGAACTGCAACAAAAACCCGTGACTACGGCAGAATTAAATCGAGCAAAAACTTTACTGCAAGCTAATTTTGTCCTCAGCAACCAAGATATCACCTCTCAAGCGACCCAACTTGGTTATAACCAAACCGTAGCTGGAGATTACCGTTATGTCGAACGTTATTTAGCGGGAATTGACAAAGTTACCGCACAAGACGTGCAAAGAGTCGCGAAAACTTATCTTAATCCTGCTCAACAAACTATCGGTTTCTTTCAACCTACTTTACCCGATGGTAAACCAGGCTCTTCCAACGCTGGTAGTGGTCGAACTTCCGAAAACTTTAGCCCCGGTAAACCTGTTGACCCAGCAGAACTTGCTAAATATTTACCCGCTAGTAAATTAAGTACTGCTTCCAACAAGCAAGCTTTACCCGAACAATTCCAGATGGCTAATGGTTTAAAAGTGCTGTTACTTGCTGACCACAGCGTTCCCACAGTAAATTTAAGCGGACAAATTGATGCAGGAAGCGCGTTTGACCCTCAGCCAAAATCTGGGTTAGCGACTTTTGTTGCTGGTAATTTAATGAATGGAACAAAAACGCGAAATGCTTTAACTATAGCCCAAGCATTAGAAGACCGAGGAGCTGGTTTAGGCTTTGGTGCTAGTCGTGAAGGTGTCAGCATAGAAGGTCAAGGACTTTCAAATAATTTACCAATATTAGTAGAAAGCCTAGCGGATGTAATTCAAAATGCTGTTTTCCCCAGCGACCAGCTAGAATTAAGTCGTCAACGAGCATTAATTGGTTTAAAAGCCCAACTTGATGACCCTCGTGGATTGGGAAGACGAGCGTTTCAACAAGCTATTTACCCAGCAAATCACCCCTTCCACAGTTTCCCTACCCAGGAAAGTTTGAAGAGTATCACTCGTAATGATTTGCTCAGCTTTTATAAGGAACATTACCGACCTGATACTACTACCTTGGCTATAGTTGGTGATTTTGAGCCAGCGAAAGTAAAAGCACTACTCAATCAAGCTTTCAGTAAATGGCAAGCAACAGGTAAAGCTCCATCTCTCAGCTTACCTACGGTGTCTTTACCACAAAAATCGGTACGTTTAAATTCCGTAATTCCTGGTAAGACAGAGGCTGTAACTTATATCGGTTATAACGCTATTTCTCGGAAAGACCCACGTTATTATGCTGCTACCGTGCTAAACCAAATTTTGGGTGGTGATACTTTATCCAGCCGTTTGGGTACGGAAGTTAGAGACCGTCAAGGTTTAACTTACGGAATTTATAGTGCTTTTGCTGCTGGTCGTAATCCTGGCCCATTTTTGATTCAAATGCAAACCGCTCCTGGTGATGCTCAAAAAGCAATCAACAGCACAATAGCTTTGTTGAAACAGTTGCGGGAGCAAGGAATCACCGAAGCAGAACTAAATACTGCGAAGCGTTCGATTACTAACAGTTATCCAGTAGATTTAGCTAACCCTAATGATGTAGCAAGCATCGTTTTAGGCAATGCAATTTTCGGATTTTCACCAAAAGAATTGCGGGAGTTTCCACGACGAATTCAAGCAGTGGATATGAAGCAAGTACAACAGGTAATCCAAGAGTTAATTCGTCCAGAAAGTTTAGTGATTGTAACTGCTGGACCTGGTGATACCGCTCCGAAAGCAGGTTCATAATTTTGTAGAAACGTAGACATGTAGAGACGTTACATGTAACGTCTCTACATCTTTGTCACCCACCGATTCAAATAATGAATGAGATTTTTCAAGTGGGTTCGTAACCTGTAGAGACGTTACATGTAACGTCTCTACATTTTTGTCACCCACCGATTCAAATAATGAATGAGATTTTTCAAGGGGGTTCGTAACCTGTAGAGACTTACATGTAACGTCTCTACATCTTTGTCACCCACCGATTCAAATAATGAATGAGATTTTTCAAGGGGGTTCGTAACCTGTAGAGACGTTACATGTAACGTCTCTACATTTTTGTTTTACGCTCCTCTCAAAGCATTTATCGGGTCTAATTTTGCTGCTTGTCTAGCGGGTGTGACACCAAAAACTAAACCGATAGTCCCGGAAATTCCTCCAGCCAAAATTATTGCAGCTACAGGAACAGCAGGTTTTAATGGAGTCACCAAACTGACAATTACTGCGGTACTAACTCCCAGACCAGTACCAATTAAACCACCTGTAACAGATAAAATAATCGCTTCTATTAAAAATTGACTTAATATTGCTCCTTCAGAAGCACCAATTGCTTTTCTTAAACCAATCTCATGGGTACGCTCACTTACTGAAACCAGCATAATATTCATAATCCCAATACCACCAACAAGTAGAGAAATTCCTGCTACGGTTGCGAGTAATAAACTTAATCCACCTGTGACTTGAGCAACTAAATCTTGCATTGATTTATTAGCAAAAATAGAAAAATCTTTTTTACCGTGTCTACGAGTCAAAATATTAGCAACTTGGAAAGCAGCAGCACGAACGCTATCTTTATCTTTTGCAGATAGTTCCGTATAGTCAACAGTAATACCCCGTGGAGAGCGTTTAGAAATTAATTGATTTGCTGCGGTTAAGATAGGTATATAAACCGCTTCATCATAGTTTGTTCCCAGAAAAGAACCTTTTTGTTGCATCACCCCAATAACTTGAAAGCTGATGTTATTGATTTGTAAATCTTTTCCTATAGGATTTTCTTTAAGAAACAACTTTTGAGCAACTGCAGAACCCAATATAACAACAGAACTACTTTGCTGTTTGTCTGAGTCTAAAAATCGACCATTTTGTACTTGTAAATTCCGTACATAAAGCATCCCCATTGTTGTACCCGTAACGGTTGCTTTACTTGTTCTTCCTCTATAAGTCACTTGCAAAGAGCTAGTAATTTGAGGTGCAACTTGTGCAACAGCAGGTGCTTGCTCAGCTATAGCTTCTACGTCTGCTAAAGTGATTTCTGATTGCTCTGTTGTTGAACCATCACTATCAGAGTTTTTTGCTATTACAGCTAGTTGGTTTGGTCCAATAGACTCTAATTTTTCTTGAGTAAATTGTTTTGCTCCTTCCCCGATTGCTACCATCGCAATTACTGAAGCATTACCAATAATAATCCCCAGCATTGTGAGTAAGGTTCTGAGTTTATTAGCAGTTAGTGTTTTAACTGCCATTTCTGTATTTTCAAAAATATTCATAATTTTAACTACCCATATCTACAGTATCAACACCCTCAATTTGTTGGTTCGGAGGAGGTGAAAGAAGAATACGGTCTCCTAATTTCAATCCTTCTAAAACCCTGACTTTATCTCCGCTTGCTGGGGAGACTTTTACTTTTTGAAAGCGCGTGTGTGTCTCACTTTTAGCATTAGGGACGTGAACTCCAGTTTGTCCGTTAGATTGGGTCACTACTGCAGCTAAAGGTATGACTAAAGCATTTTTTTGTGGGTCACTTTGTAACATTAGCCGTACATTCATCCCAGATTTGAGTTTTTCTTTCCCGTCTAAAAGTGCGACTTTAACGCGAAATGAAGTAATATTGTTTTCTTGGACTGCTCTGGGTGAAATTAGCTTAACTTTTCCATTGAATACGTCATCTACATAAGTATCTGTACGTATCTGGACTTTCTGTACTAACTGAATTTTAGAAATATTTGCTTCAGGTATTTTGGCTTCTATTTCTAATCCATTTGATAATTCTACAATAGAAGTGGAACTAGCACCTTCACTTGTAGAAGCAGCGGTAGAAGGTGAGACAAAATCACCTTCTTGTGCAAAACGACGGGTAATTATACCCGCAAATGGTGCGCGAATCACAGTATTATTTAACTGAGTTTGATAAAACTGTAATTGTGCTTTTGCTTGCTTAACCTCTGCTTCCGCTTGGGCTATTTCTTGAGGACGAGAACCGCTTTTACTTTGCCGTAAAGCTTGTCTTGCTTCTTCAACAGATGCTTGACGTTGAGCGATTTCTTGTTTCCTACTATTTTTAATTTGCTCTATCTTCTTTTCAGCTTCTTCTTGGGTTGCTAAATTTACTTTATAAGCGCTTGCTAGTTCATCTAATTTATCTTTAGATATTGCACCTTCTCGTTGTAATACTTGATTCCGATTGAACTGATTTTTTGCTAATTCGCGTCTTGAAGCAGCAGCTCTTGCTTGTGCTTCGGCTTGCTCTATTTCTTGGGGTTTACTATTAACTAATTGCTGTAAATCAGCTTCAGTTTTTGCTAGTCTAAATTTAGCTTGTTCTACTTCTTCGGGACGATTACCAGAACGCTTTTGCGCTAAATCAGCTTGGGCTTTTAGTACTAATGCTTTATATTGATTTACTTGTGCTTGAAGACGGTCATTATTCATAAATGCAATTACTTGTCCTTTGGTTACGGTGTCTCCTTCTTTGACAAATAATTTTACAATTTTACCACTATCTTCTGGACTCAGATTATTTTTTTTAACTGCTTGTATTACCCCGTTAGCTGGAATTTCCATAACCCAATCTTTGCTTTCTACGGGAATACTTTGTTGCGCTATTTCTTCACTTTTTGTATCGGGGAGTGACTGTACATATATAGAAGCTACTGTTCCGATTATTCCTACGCTTATAATTCCGAGTAATAAGGGATTTATTTTTTTAAATTTACTGAATACGGGGATGTTTTTTAATGGATACATCATAAGATTCCCAATGATTTCCCGACGATAAAAATTTACGCTTAGTTTTGCCAACTCTGTAATCATACGAGTTAATATGATGTGTATACATGAACCAAAACTCCCAAATATTGTAGGTACTTTGGTACTGAAGCGAGCGGTACTTTGGTACTTTTGGGGAATGGGGAGCGGAGAGTGGGGAGTAGGGAGCAGGAAGTAGGGAGTAGGGAGTGGGGAGTAAGAAAGGTGGAAAATTTGATTCGCTTAGTTATAGTAGATGACCAAGATTTAATCCGTGAAGGACTTCAGATAATTTTGGAGTCGAAGCCTGATTTACAGGTTGTTGGAGATGCGGAAAATGGTCAACGGGCTTTGGAAATTTTGCAGTCTTTGTATGAAACACCACAAAAACCAGATGTGGTATTGATGGATATACGGATGCCTGTAATGGATGGGGTTGCTACTACTGAGCAAATTAGTCGCAGGTTTCCGGATGTTAAAGTACTGGTTTTAACTACTTTTGATGATGATGAATATGTATCTAAAGCGATGAAGTTTGGAGCTAAAGGGTACTTGCTTAAAGATACCCCGAAGGAAGAACTCGCAGTAGCAATTCGAGCTGTACATCAAGGTTACACTCACATGGGTCCTGGATTGTTTGAAAAAATCTGGAATGGCTCCCCGATACCTAGCCCTCTACAGCAGCAACTACCTCCAGAAATTGCGGAACTTTCACCTAGGGAACGGGATGTTTTGCGTTTGATTGCTTCAGGTGCAAGCAATAAAGAAATTGCAGAAGCTCTATATATTTCTGAACGTACTGTTAAAAACCACGTGACTAATATTTTAAGCCGTTTAGGTTTACGCGACCGAACTCAAGCAGCTTTGTTTGCAAGTGCTTTTCCTCAACTTTGAAATTCAGTAGTTCTTATGGACTAGTTAGTTCCTCAATATTATCAATTTGATGCATCCGAGCAAAAAAAATATTTTTTAGATTTCTTGCATAAAGATGAGTGGCTATCGCCTAATAGAATCTTAGGGAGTAAAAAGCTTTGGACTAAATCTCGCTTTATTGGCAAAAAAAGTATTGGCAATACACTTGTGAGGGCTTACAGCCATGAAAATCAATCAAATCGTCAGCAAAATATACCTTAAGGTATATATCCTCTGACAAAATAAAAATGATAAGGTTGTTACAAAGTGCTAAAATAATCAAAACCAGTAAGCACTCAATCAGTTACAACAAAAGTTAACTGAAGTAAGCAACTAGAGTCAGTGTCCAGTAAAGTAACAACTTAACTAGGAACAAAATTCTTTAAACAGTAAACTTAAAGAAGGGGTTCTATTATTGCGAGCAGTAGCTGGCAGCAGAAATGCTGAATTTTAAGAGAGTATAGCGATTCTGATTTTGATGAGGTATGTAAGGACGGTCTGTAATGCCGACCCCACATCACAGGATTTTGATTATTTTACTTCATACCTCATTGCAATGTAGTCATGTAAAGCATAACAGTTTTTGAGGTCAATAGAGGTTGTCCCTTTTTCCAACAGCCTTTAGATTCAAAGAAACCAAGTTTACATGAACATAGAAAGCATCATTGCTAAGCTTTAAATATTTGAGAAATCGGTTCAAAGTCCATTCTTATGGTAGTTAAGTGCAGGACTAAGTTCGTTATTGACTACGAAAATGGTCAACTTGTCTAGATAAGAACAAGAAATTGATGCAGCAAAGCTTGCAGAAACTACAGAAAAGCTGAAGGAGCTTTAGAAGATTGACAACACAACAACGTTAAAATCTTGTTCAAACAGTAGTTACTGTTGAAATCTTCCACTTGAGTTTAAATAAAATTAACTTGGGTGAACATTGCATAATTTTCTGAAATTCTTCCCAAAAATATTGGATTGCTCTAACTTCACAAAAAAAAGGAACAATTATGTCAACTTCAAAGTTTCAAACAAAGTCATTTGCTTCAGCTAATTCAGGTCATTCTATTAGTAGCACAATCAATGATATCGAGCAAACCTACTCCATAGATAAAGTAGATATTTCCTCAAAAGTAAATGTACAGGCATTGAATTCGGGAATCTTAACGGTGATAGGAAATACTCCACTATTGAAGTTAGAGAATGTCTTCAAAAATGCTCATTTCCAGCTTTTTGCTAAAATGGAAATGTTTAATCCTGGAGGTAGCGTCAAAGACCGTCCAGCCTTAAATATGCTAATGAAAGCATTTCAAAAAGGAGATATAAAACCTGGAGACACCATCATCGAATCAAGTTCGGGGAATCTAGGTATAGGGTTAGCACAAGCAAGTACTGTGCTAGGGTTACGTTTTATATGCGTAATTGACCCGAAGACTACTCAACAGAATATCAATATTCTTAGAGCTTACGGAGCACAAGTTGATATAGTCACAGAACCAGACCCCATTACAGGTGATTTTTTACCTGCACGTATTAATCGAGTTAATTCATTACTTAAATCAATTCCCAATAGCTTTTGGTGTAATCAGTATGCCAATTTAAATAATGCGGCTGCCCATTATCAGACAATGCACGAGATTGTAACTGCTCTTGATGGTAAATTAGACTATTTGTTCTGCTCTACTGGTAGCTGTGGAACACTACGTGGTTGCGCTGAATATATAAGAAGTAACAATCTCGACACAAAGATTATCGCTGTTGATGCTAAAGGAAGCGTCATTTTTGGTGGCAAACGAGCTAAAAGATTGATTCCAGGACATGGTGCAGCGCGAGTTCCAGAACTGTTACAACCAGGACTAGAAGATATGTGTATACATGTATCTGATATGGACTGTGTTGTAGGCTGTCATCGCTTGCTTAGTACCGAGGCTATATTAGCTGGAGGTTCCTCAGGAGGAGTCATCACTGCAATTGATAAAAAACAGCAAGATATACCAGCTAATGCGATTTGTGCTGCTATTTTTTGTGACCGTGGGGAACGCTATCTGGACACAATATATTCAAACAGCTGGCTAAAAAATAACTTCGGTGAAGCACTACTAGAAAGTAAGGAATTACAACAGTTTTCACGCATTTAGGCTACATTAAAGTGTTCTGAATTTCATCCTTTGCGGCTTTGCGGCTACCCTGCGGGAAAACCTCCGGTTTATGCGTGAGCTAAATCCCTGTAAAATCTTCGCATCGGTAACATTAACCCTATAAACTCTAAACTCAAAACTTCCCAGGAGCAGTTCCATGAATTACGATGACATTCTTTTTTTAAAAGGTGATGAGATTGTTACGCTGTTCAAAAATCGTGACTTGGAAATATTACAAGCAGTCAAATCTGCCTATCAAATACATGCTCAAGGTGATAGCAGTTTGCCTCATTCTAATTTTTTACGTTTCCCTAATAATGAAAAAGATAGAATTATCGCCTTACCTGCTTATTTAGGTGGCGAAGTAAATACTGCGGGTATCAAATGGATTGCTTCTTTTCCAGACAATCTATCTTTAGGTATGGAAAGAGCTTCGGCTACTTTAATTCTAAATTCGGCACAAACCGGGCATCCACAAGCAATTATGGAGAGTTCTGTTATTAGCGCAAAACGAACTGCAGCTAGTGCAGCAATTGCAGCTCAGACTATTGCGGCTCAAGACTTGCGAGGAAAGCAAACATTAACCACTTTGGGGCTTATTGGTACTGGATTGATTAATTTTGAGACTGTACGCTTTCTCCTTGCTACCTGCCCAGAAATAGAAACCTTACTAATTTATGACTTGAGTCGTGAAAGGGCTGAGCAATTCCAGCATAAGTGTCAGCAACTCTCTAATATCAAGTCTGAGGGATTGGAAATTGTAATTGTTGAAGATAGCAATACCATTTTCCAAAACGCCTCAATAATTTCTTTTGCAACAACTGCGACAAAGCCACACATTTTTGATATTTCTACATGTCGTCCAGGTACTATTATTTTGCACATTTCTTTACGAGATTTGTCACCAGAAATTATATTGTCAGCAGATAATATTGTTGATGATGTAGACCATGTGTGCCGTGCTCAAACATCAATTCACCTCGCAGAACAAAAGACGGGTAACAGAAATTTCATTAGATGTACCCTTGGGGATATTCTCAACGGTATTACCCCACCACGGCAAGATAGCAACAAAATTACTATATTTAGCCCTTTTGGACTTGGTGTTCTTGACCTCGCTTTAGGACAGTTAGCTTATAAACTTGCAGCAAAACATAATCAGGGGACTATAATCAAATCATTCTTACCAGTTTCTTGGTTAGAACGGGAAGAATGTATTGTCTCATAAGCAGTTCTTATATCTTTTCCGGTGGTATTGGAATTATTAACTCACGCAGAGCCGCAAAGACGCGAAGGAAGAAATAATTCTAATACAAAGGGATTTGATATTAGGTTTTTGATGGCGTTTCTAGCCTGAATAGACCGGAAAACCTCTACATTATCAAATGCATATTTGTCATGATTGAAACTTACTCAAAGGAAGATATTAAGGAACAGCATCGGTTACTGAGCGAATGGAACAATACTTATGTAGATTACCCCTTAGAACAATGCTTTCCTCAGCTGTTTGAAGCACAAGTCGCACTCACTCCAGATGTGGTAGCGGTGGTATTTGAAGACCAAAAACTAACATATCAACAGTTAAATGCTCGTGCCAATATTTGGGCAAGATATTTGGTGGAGCAAGGAGTGGGGACGGAAAAAATAATTGTCGCTTTATTGTGCGAGCGTAATATTGATTTCTTAACAGCAATGCTGGCAATATTCAAAGCGGGGGGAGCATATTTACCTTTGAATCCCCACCACCCACCCGAACGCACAGCTCAAATATTGTCGCAAAGTCAAGTTCCTTTGATATTATCAGCCAAGTCTTGGGAATCAATGGTTTCTCCGATACTTGATAGCCTTGAGACATTTCCACAACTTTTATATATCGAAGGTTTAGAACAACAAGATTACGAGCCTGAAAATTTACCCGTACGCTGCAATCCGCGAAGTCTAGCTTACGTGATTTATACCAGTGGTTCAACCGGGAAGCCTAAGGGAGCAATGCTCGAACATCGGGGGATGCTAAATCATCTCTACGCAAAGGTGACTGATTTGCAGTTAAGTGCCAGCGATGTTGTGGCCCAAACAGCAACACAAACATTTGATATCAGTATTTGGCAATTCTTAGTAGCATTACTAGTAGGTGGGAAAGTCGAAATTATCAGTAATGAAATTGCTGCTGACCCTGACCAATTGCTTCGACTAGTAGAGCGTCAGAAAATTTCAATTCTGGAGATTGTACCATCGTTGTTACGCATGATACTCCAAAATCTGGAGGTCGATGGTGGTACTCAAACAAAACTTTCTTGTTTGCGTTGGTTACTGTTAACTGGGGAAACTTTACCACCAAAGTTATGTCGTCAGTGGTTTGATTATTACCCAAGTATTCCAATGATGAATGCTTATGGGCCAACGGAATGTTCGGATGATGTTACCCACTATCCCATCTATGAGCCACCAGCAGAGGGTGTACTTAATATACCTATTGGTCGGCCGATATCAAATACACAATTGTATGTCCTGGATGACCAGTTACAACCTTTACCAATCGGTGTCCCTGGAGAACTTTACGTTGGAGGTATTGGTGTTGGACGTGGTTATTTAAATAATCCGACCCTAACGCAGCAAGTTTTTATCGAAAATCCCTTTATTAATTTGAAATTGTACAAGACTGGCGATAAAGTTCGTTATCTCCCAGATGGGAACATCGAATTTATCGGTCGCATTGATTATCAAGTCAAGATTCGCGGCTTTCGTATTGAGCTAGGAGAAATTGAAGTTGTTTTGGCACAACACGCCGAAGTACGAGAAGCTGTTGTGATTGCGAGGGAAGACCAACCAGGAAATCAGTACTTAGCAGCCTATGTTGTTATGCAATCCCCACTCCCCACTCCCCCTTCCCCACTCCCTATTCCCCACTCCCCACTCCCCACTCTTCTGAGTGAGTATCTAAAAGAAAAGCTGCCAGACTACATGATACCTGGAGCGTTTGTGCAGATGGAGTCTATACCCCTAACTCCTAACGGTAAGGTAGACCGTCGTGCTTTACCGATGCCGAATTTTCAAATTAGTCTGAGCGATAATTTTGTTCCTCCCAGCACACCGAACCAAGAAATTCTTGCCAAATTATGGGGAGAAGTCTTGAATCTTAAACAACAAGTAGGTGTTCATGATAATTTTTTTGAATTAGGAGGCAATTCTCTACTCGCTACTCAAGTAATTTCACGGTTGCGTTCCCGAATTGGGATTGAAGTAACTCTACGCAGTTTGTTTGAGAAACCTACTGTGGCAAAGTTGAGCGAATTGATTGATTTAGCTCAGCACAATACTTTTGAACTACAGACATCAAGTCAGTTAGCAACTATTGTGCCAGTTCCACGGAGCGAGCACTTACCTCTGTCTTTTGCTCAAGCTCGATTGTGGTTCCTCAACCAACTGTCTGGAGAGAGTGCCACTTACAATATGCTAGAACCTCTACACTTGAGTGGTTCTCTCAATACAGCAGCTTTAGAGATGGCTGTGCAAGAAATCGTGCGACGTCACGAAGTTCTCCGTACTACCTTCAAAATTGTTAATGGCTCTCCAGTCCAGGTTATTAGCAAGGAGATTACTTTAACCATGCCAGTGGTAAGCTGGGAATGCTTGTCATTCGAGGAACAATCTACCCAAGTTCAACAATTGGCAATCGCAGAGTCTCAAGAACCCTTTGACCTTTCAAACGGTCCACTGCTGCGGGTTACTTTGTTACGGTTGGGGGAAAAATCTCATGTGCTGCTACTAATCATGCATCACATTGTTTCTGATGGTTGGTCAATGGGAATATTTACCGAAGAATTGTCTGCACTTTATTCAGCTTTTTGTGCAGGTCAGCCATCACAGTTACCACAGTTGTCTATACAATATGCAGATTTTGCTCATTGGCAACAGCAATGGCTAAGTGGTTCCGTATTACAAACGCAACTTAATTACTGGAAGCAACAGTTAGCTTCTATACCACCTCTGTTGGAACTACCTACCGACCGTCCACGTCCATCAATTCAAACATTCCAAGGTAGTAGCGTATATTTTCAACTCAATCAGGAACTGACTACTAAGCTGAAAGCTCTTAGCCAACAGTCAGGAGCAACCCTGTTTATGAGCCTGTTAGCAGCTTTTGCTACTTTACTTTCGCGCTACAGTGGACAAGAGGACGTAGTTATTGGTTCCCCAATTGCTAACCGTAACCGCAGTGAAATAGAATCACTAATTGGTTTTTTTGTCAATACTTTGGTACTGCACGCTCAACTTGAAGGAAATCCTACTTTCGTAGAATTGCTAGAACGAGTGCGGTCAATGACCCTAGCGGCTTATGAACACCAAGACCTCCCATTTGAAAAGCTAGTAGAAGAACTGCAACCTGAGCGTTCTCTTAGTCATACACCTCTGTTCCAAGTGATGTTCGCATTGCAAAATGCACCGATGGGGAAATTAGAACTGCCAGATTTAACCATGACTCCGTTAAAAATGGAGAGTGTTAATGCTAGGTTTGATTTAACCTTGTTAATGGAGGAAACAGAGACAGGACTAACAGGGGAATTTGTTTACAATAAAGACTTATTTGATGCTGCTACCATTAGTAGAATGGCTGGACATTTCCAGATTTTACTAGAAGGTATCGTTAGCAATTCTCAACAGCGAGTCGCACAATTACCACTGCTAACCCCAACCGAGCAACATCAGTTACTTTTTGAGTGGAATGACACCCAAGCAGATTATCCCCAGGATAAGTGTATCCATCAGTTATTTGAAGAACATGTGGAACGGACACCAGATGCGTTGGCTGTTGTGTTTGAAAACGAACAATTAACTTACCGAGAATTGAACAACCGTGCCAACCAATTAGCGCATTATCTGCGATTAAGGGGAGTAAAGCCAGAAGTAATGGTGGGTATTTGCGTTGAGCGTTCGTTGGAAATGATAGTGGGTCTGTTGGGAATTTTTAAAGCTGGTGGTGCTTATGTACCGTTAGACCCAGCATATCCCGAAGACAGATTAAGTTTTATGTTGTCAGATTCACAGGTAGGGATTCTGCTTACTCAACAGAAGTTTCTCGCAAATCTGCCGTATTGTGCAACGCAAATAATTTGTCTGGATGCAGACTGGGAAATAATTTCACAGGAAAGCCATAATAATGCAATTAGCACTGTACAACCGAGCAATTTAGCTTACGTAATTTACACTTCTGGGTCTACAGGAAAGCCCAAGGGTGTTCTAGTTGCTCACCAAGGATTGTGCAACCTAGCTAATTCGCTGATTCGTGTCTTCGATGTTGATGCTGATAGCCGAGTTTTGCAATTTGCATCCTTTAGCTTCGATGCTTCAATTTCGGAAGTCGTTATGGCTCTTTGTGTAGGAGCACAACTTTATCTAGGAACACGAGAATCCTTACTTCCGGGACTAAATTTGATGCAACTGTTGCACAAAACTAGGATTACCCATATTACTCTCCCTCCCTCAGCACTAGCTGCTATGCCGAACGTAGAATATCCAGACTTACGTACTATCACTGTTGCGGGAGAAGCTTGTCCCCCTGATTTGGTAGCACAATGGTCTAATGGACGACGTTTTATTAACGGCTATGGTCCAACTGAATCCACTGTTGGTGCAACTACGGCTATTTGTACCAATAGCAAATCTCAGCCACCTATCGGTCGTCCACTTGATAATATACAAGTCTACATCCTTGACCGCTATCTTCAACCAGTTCCTATTGGGGTTCCTGGGGAACTGCACATTGGTGGTGCTGGTTTAGCGAGAGGTTATCTCAACCGTCCAGAGTTGACATTAGAGAAATTTATCCCTAATCCCTTTAACAATTCCCAATTATTTAACAACTCAAAATTGTATAAAACTGGTGATAAAGTTCGTTATTTGCCTGACGGTAACATCGAGTTTCTCGGTCGCATTGACCAGCAAGTAAAGATTCGTGGTTTCCGCATTGAGTTAGGAGAAATTGAGGCTCTGTTAAGTCAACATCCTCACGTACGTGAAGGTGTGGTCGTTGTAAAAGAAGACCAACCAGGTGGTAAGCGTTTAGTCGCTTATATTGTGCCTAATGTTTTGCCCAATTTTGAGCCACTAACAACTGGGGAAGTGCGTAGCTACCTTAAAGAAAAATTAGCTGAATACATGGTGCCTTCAGCCTTTGTCATGCTTGAGTCTCTACCTCTGACCCCAAATGGCAAGGTAGACCGCAAAGCACTTTCGCAAC
The DNA here is from genome assembly GCA_019359035.1 of Scytonematopsis contorta HA4267-MV1. Lineage (GTDB taxonomy): Bacteria > Cyanobacteriota > Cyanobacteriia > Cyanobacteriales > Nostocaceae > Scytonematopsis > Scytonematopsis contorta. Next base: position 152,067 of record JAHHIC010000052.1, read on the forward strand.
TTGAACTAACACACTCGGAATTAGAAAGTACTTTAGTATTACCTCGTACGCCTTTAGAGGAAATACTTGCAAATACTTGGGCTGAAATCCTTGGATTAGAACAGGTTGGGGTTAACCACAACTTCTTTGAGTTGGGTGGACACTCTCTACTTGCAACTCGGGTTATTTCTAGAATCGATGATGTCTTACAGGTGGAGCTTCCTTTGCGTACCCTGTTTGAAAAGCAAACCGTCGCGGAACTTGCTGCAAGTATTGTCCAATCTTTAGCTGAGGAGACAGAGCTAGATGACATAGATGATATCCTAGCCGAATTGGAAGCTTCGTAGGTTGGCTCGTTCCACGTTCGCGTAGCGAACGTGCCTCAACCCAACCTACACTACTTGCATAAAACTTGGGTAGTGGCTATAGAAGTGATTAAGGGCATTAACACAGCAATCACATTTAGGAAAGATGTTTTAGGGGATTTTTAAGGATAATTGGTCATGAGTAATGTTAGTCAACGTATCGCAAATCTCTCTCCAGAAAAGCTGGCACTACTAGAACAGCGTTTAATAAAAAAGGGTGGTTCCGCTACCAAAAAGCAAAGGATTTCTAAAAGACCAGCTTCTGAGGCTTGTCCTTTGTCCTTTTCTCAGCAAAGATTGTGGTTTGTAAATCAGTTAGACCCTGATAGCCCTTTCAATATCTCTATTGCAGTCCGGTTGAGTGGTATTCTTAATGTAGAGGCTTTGCAACAAGCTCTAAATGCAATTGTTGCTCGTCATGAGTCATTACGCACTACCTTTGTGTCTGTCGATGAAAGTCCTATACAGGTTATTTCTGAGGGACAGTCGGTAGAAATAAAAATAATTGACTTGAGTCAGTTGCATAATAATAATTGTGAAGATAATAATTCTGAAGCAACTATTGAAAAAATCTTAAAAGAAGAAGCTCAATACCCGCTCAACTTGTCTTCTGATTTGATGTTGCGAGCGACTTTACTCCGATTAAACTCAGAGGAACATGTACTACTTTTAGTGATGCATCACGCAGCCTCTGATGGATGGTCGGTGGGAATTTTATTTAGGGAACTGGCTGGTTTCTACGAAGCTTTTTCGACTGGAACTCCCTCACCATTTCCTGAACTAGCTATTCAATATGCTGACTATGCTTACTGGCAACGACAGTGGCTGAGTGGAGAGGTACTGCAAACGCAACTCGATTATTGGAAGCAGCAATTAGCCGACTCAAGTAGAGTTTTATCACTCCACACTGACAAACCACGTCCGTCAGTTCAGACATTTCAAGGTGGTACTAAATATTTTCAGTTTGATTTGGATTTAATGCAGAAGCTCAAGAGCTTAAGTCAACAGTCAGGAGCGACTGTGTTTATGACCTTGCTGGCTGCTTTTGCTACTTTACTTTATCGTTATAGTGGTCAAGAGGATGTAGTCATTGGCTCTCCAATCGCTAACCGCAATCGTAGCGAGGTAGAGTCTTTAATTGGCTGTTTTATTAATACTTTAGCGTTGCGTACCCGGTTTCAAGATAATCCTACTTTTTTGGAGCTGCTAGAACAAGTGAGGGAAATGACTTTGGGGGCTTATGACCACCAAGATTTTCCTTTGGAGAAGTTGGTCGAAGAATTACAGCCAGAGCGCTCTCTCAGTCATGCACCTATATTTCAGGTGATGTTTGTTTTGCAAAATGCTCCAATTGGAAAGTTGGAACTATCAGGATTAACCTTAACTCCTTTAGAAGTAGAGGATTTGACCGCAAAAGATGATTTATTTCTCTCAATGATGGAAACGGAGACGGGACTTACTGGAGAGTTAGTATATAACAGTAGTCTGTTTGAAGTTGCTACAATCGAGCGGATGGTAGAAAATTTCTATACCTTACTATCCAGCATTGTTTCTAATCCGACTCATCGAGTTGCTCAATTACCAATATTGAGCGCTACCGAACATCATAAATTATTTGAACAATGGAACGACACAGGTAATTCGCAATTAGCAATTAGCAATTCTCAATTATTTTCTGAATTGTTTGAAGCTCAAGTTGCACGTACCCCAGGTGCAGTTGCGGTAGTATTTGAAGAGCAGCAATTAACATATCAAGAGTTAAATGCCCGTGCTAATATTTGGGCAAGATATTTAGTTGAGCAAGGAGTCGGTGCAGAAACAATTGTTGCTTTATTGTCGGAGCGCAATATTGATTTTTTGACTGCTATGCTGGCAGTATTTAAAGCTGGTGGAGCATATCTACCTCTCAATCCCGAACATCCACTGGAACGCATACAACAAGTGCTATCACAAAGTCAGGTTCCTTTAATATTAACAGCAAGCTTATGGGAATCAATGCTTTCTCCGATGCTTTCAAGCCTTGACAGCAAACCGCAATTGTTATGTTTGGAAAAGTTCGATTCTCTAGATTACGAAAGTAAAAATCTACCTGTACGCTGTAAGCCCGAAAATCTAGCTTATGTAATTTATACTTCCGGTTCCACGGGAGAACCCAAGGGGGCAATGCTGGAACATCGCGGAATGTTGAATCATTTGTATGCGAAGGTGAAGGATTTGCAATTGAGTGCCACAGATGTCGTAGCACAAACAGCAGCGCAAACATTTGATATTAGTATTTGGCAATTTTTGGTAGCATTGCTGGTCGGTGGACGAGTTGAAATTATCAAGAGCGAAATAGCCACAGACCCTACTCAGTTACTATCGCTGGTGAAGCGTCAGGGAATCTCAATTTTAGAGATTGTGCCATCGTTGTTACGTATGATACTTCAACAGATGGAACTTAAGGGTGCGATTCAAACAGAACTATCTTGTTTGCGTTGGTTGCTGCTTACGGGTGAAACTTTGCCACCAAACTTGTGTCGTCAGTGGTTTGAGTACTACCCAAGCATTCCCATGATGAATGCCTATGGACCAACGGAATGTTCAGATGATGTCACTCATTATCCAATCCACCAGCCACCAACAGAAGAAATACTTAATCTGCCCATCGGTCGTCCGGTTTCTAATACACAACTATACGTACTAGATAGTCATTTACAACCTTTACCCATTGGTGTGGTTGGGGAACTTTACGTTGGTGGTGTCGGTGTGGGACGTGGTTATTTAAATAATGCAGCACTAACATCGCTTGCTTTTATTGATAATCCCTTCATCAATTCCCAATTCCCAATTCCCAATTCCCAATTATACAAAACAGGTGATAAAGCTCGTTATCTCCCAGATGGCAATATCGAATTTCTTGGCCGTATCGACCACCAAGTAAAAATTCGTGGCTTTCGCATTGAGTTGGGAGAAATTGAGGCGGTGTTGAGTAAATATCCGCAAGTATCATCCGTGGTGGTTATGGCTAGGGAAGACCAACCGGGCAATCAGTACTTAGCAGCTTATATTGTTTCCACTCAAGAAATTGTTAAAAGCGAATTGCGTGACTACCTCAAACAAAAATTGCCTGACTACATGGTGCCGTCCGCAATTGTACAGATTCCGTCTATACCTTTAACTCCTAATGGTAAAGTAGACCGTCGTGCTTTGCCTGTGCCAGATATTGGAATCGCGTCCGCTGGTTTTGTCCCTCCTTGTACACCTACCCAAGCCGACTTAGCTAATCTATGGGCAGAAATTCTCAATCTCAAACTTGTGGGCATTTATGACAACTTCTTTGACTTAGGTGGACATTCTTTACTCGCCACTCAAGTAATTTCACGTATACGCTCGACTTTGGGTGTAGAACTGCCGCTACGACGCCTATTTGAAGAACCCACTGTGGCTGCCCTAGCTGAGAGCATCGATAAGATTCGTTCAACAGTACAAAAGCTACAAACTAATTCTAGTTATCAACTTCAGGAGCGAGAGGAAATAGATTTATGAAAACGATTGAAGAGTTTTTGTCTAACTTAGCCAATCTAGATATAAAGTTGTGGGTGGAGAACGTTGGCGAAAATACTTTATTAGAAGAAGTACGCTTGCGCTGCAACAGTCCAAAAGGAGCATTGACACCAGATATACGCGCTGAATTAGCAGAACGGAAAGCCGAAGTTATCAATTTTCTTACTTTGGTTACTTTGAAATCAACCTACTTAGATGAGACTATTACTCCCGTTCCACGAAACCGAGATTTACCCCTGTCCTTTGCTCAAGCTAGGCTCTGGTTCCTTAATCAATTAGAAGGAGAGAGCGGGAACCATAGCATCCCTATGTCTCTGCGCTTGTTTGGCTCCCTCAACATACCTGCTTTAGAGATGGCCGTTATTGAAATTGTGCAGCGTCACGAAGCTCTACGTACCAATTTCAGGCTAGTCAACGATTCTCCAGTACAGGTCATCAACTCATATAACAAAATCTCCATACCATTAATAGACCTGCAACATTTGTCTGAAAACGAGCAGTCAACAGAAGTAGAATACCTAGCTAATAAAGATTTTGAATCCCCCTTTGACCTGTCAAATGGTTCATTGCTGCGAGCTACTCTACTGCGGCTAGGGGAACAATCCCATGTGTTATTATTGACCACGCACCATATCGTCTCAGATGGCTGGTCAATGGGTGTATTTGTCCGTGAATTGTCTGTTCTTTACGAAGCTTTCTGTGCAGGAAAACCTTCACCTTTACCACCATTGCCGATTCAATATGCAGATTTTGCTTACTGGCAAAGAGAATGGCTCAGTGGAGATGTCCTTATTAAGCAACTCAACTACTGGAAGCAACAGTTAGCAGGTGTACCTCCCCTACTAGAACTACCCACCGACCGTCCCCGTCCATCGGTTCAAACTGAGCGAGGTAGCTTTGAAGAATTTGAGCTTAGTCAAGAGTTAACTAATAAGCTCAAAGCTCTGAGTCAGGAGTCAGGGGTGACTTTGTTTATGACCCTACTAGCAGGTTTTGTAACTTTACTCTCACGCTATAGTGGTCAGGAGGACATCGTTGTCGGTTCCCTCATAGCCAACCGCAACCGCAGCGCAATCGAATCTTTGATTGGCTTTTTTGTCAATGTTTTAGCCCTGCGTACCGAATTACAGGGAAATCCCACTTTCCTGGAACTGCTAGAACGAGTCCAAAAGATGACTTTAGCAGCATACGACCACCAGGATTTGCCCTTTGAAAAGTTAGTAGAAGAACTACAGCCAGAGCGTTCCCTCAGCCATGCTCCCCTTTATCAGGTGATGTTCGTCTTGCAAAACGCCTCAAATCAAGAACTGGAACTACCTGGTTTAACCATTTCTCCCTTTGAAATTGGGGATGTTATGGCAAAAGATGATTTACTCCTGTCAATGGAAGAAACAGACACAGGACTTAAAGGAGGTTTGGTATATAAAAGCGACCTGTTTGATGCAGCCACAATTCAGCGGATGGTCGCTCATTTCCAGAATTTGCTAGATTCGATTGTCGCTAATCCCCAACAACAAATTCATCAATTACCGCTATTAAATCCCACCGAACAAAATCAATTACTCCTCGACTGGAACCAAACCACAGCAGACTATCCACTGGAACAGTCCTTTCCTCAATTGTTTGAAGCTCAGGTGGCACGTACCCCAGATGCAGTTGCAGTAGTATTTGAAGACCAGCAACTAACATACCAACAGTTAAACACCCGTGCCAATATTTGGGCAAGACATTTAGTAGAGCAAGGAGTTCAAGCCGAAACAATCGTCGCTTTAATTTGCGATCGCAATTTGGATTTCTTAACAGCGATGCTAGCGGTATTCAAAGCAGGTGGGGCATACCTACCCCTCAATCCCCATCATCCGCCAGAACATCTACACCATGTACTATCACAAAGTCAAGTACCATTAGTATTAACATCTAGCTGTTGGGCATCAAAAGTTTCTCCTGTCGTCAATGACCTTGATACACCCCCACAACTTTTGTATTTAGACCCCCTGGATTCCCTTACAAAAGAAAGTGAAAACTTACCCGTACGCTGTAACCCAGATAACTTAGCTTACGTAATTTATACCAGTGGTTCCACAGGACAACCCAAAGGAGCCGTGCTGGAACATCGCGGGATGCTCAATCATTTGTATGCCAAAGTGACAGATTTGCAGTTAAGTGCCAATGATGTCGTAGCGCAAACAGCAGCACAAACATTTGATATCAGTATTTGGCAATTTTTGTCCGCATTATTAGTAGGTGGACGAGTCGAGATTGTTCGTAGCGAAACAACAGCCGACCCTGCCGAATTAATATCGCTAATACAGCGTCAGCAAGTTTCAATTCTAGAAATTGTACCATCGCTGTTACGAATGATGCTGCAACACATAGAGCAAGACGGTAACACAAAACCAAACTTACCTGAGTTGCGATGGATACTACTCACAGGAGAAACTTTACCACCACAGTTATGCCGTCAGTGGTTTGAATATTACCCAACTATCCCAATGATGAACGCCTACGGGCCAACCGAGTGTTCAGATGATGTCACCCATTACCCAATCTATCAACCACCAGAGGAAGCAGTACTTAACCTACCCATTGGTCGTCCCATATCAAATACACAACTATACATATTAGATACTTACTTACAGCCCGTACCAATTGGGGTCGCAGGAGAACTTTACGTAGGTGGTAGTGGTGTAGGACGTGGCTACTTGCACAATGAACAACAGACAGAGCTTGCTTTTATTGCCAATCCCTTTAACAATTCAAAATTGTATAAGACTGGTGACAAAGCCCGTTACCTCCCGGATGGTAACATAGAATTTCTTGGTCGCATTGATTACCAAGTAAAAATTCGTGGCTTCCGCATAGAATTGGGAGAAATTGAGGCGGTACTAAGGCAAAATCCTCAATTACAAGATGCAGTAGTGATTCTTTCGGAAGACCAACCCGGAAACCAACATCTAGTTGCTTATGTCGTTCCTAATGTGGAAGTTAGTATAACTAGCAACCAAGTACGTGATTTTCTAAAAGATAAGCTGCCCGATTATATGGTGCCAAGTGTGGTCATGCTTTTAGAGAAAATGCCTCTGACCCCCAACGGCAAAATAGATCGTCGCAGCTTACCTACACCAGATATCCAATCGAGTCTGACCGCGAATTTTGTCTCTCCTCGTAATCCAACCCAAGAGGTTATAGCAGGTCTTTGGGCAGAAGTACTCAATCTTCAACAAATAGGTATCTATGATAATTTCTTTGAACTAGGGGGACATTCCCTGCTAGCCACTCAAATAATTTCTCGATTGCGCTCCTTGTTCAAAATTGATATCCCACTGCGCTGTTTGTTTGAATCCCCCACCATAGCAGAACTCAGCGAATTTATTAACGCAACCCGTCATGCAGGTTTGGGGCTTATTGAATCTACCATTGAGCCAATCGAGCGCAATACTGACTTACCTTTATCCTTTGGTCAAACTAGATTATGGTTTCTCGACCAACTAGAAGGTAAAACAGCCAACTACAATATACCAGTAGCCCTGCGTCTAATTGGTTCCCTCAACTTGGTAGCCATGAAAATGGCAGTACAAGAAATTCTGGCACGCCACGAAGCCTTGCGTACCACATTCAAAATGGTAAATGGCTCCCCAGTGCAGGTTATTGTTAATGACACCACCGCCAACATGTCAGTTATAGACCTGCAATATTTGCCATCTGTCGAGCAATCCGCTGAGGTAGAACGGTTAGCCACAGAAGAAATTCAACATCCTTTTGACCTATCAAACGGCCCATTGCTGCGAGTAACTTTGCTACAGTTGGACGAACAATCCCATGTGCTACTGATGGTGACGCATCACATCGTTTCAGACGGCTGGTCAATGGGGATATTTGTCCGCGAGTTTTCTGCACTTTATCAAGCTTTCTGTGAAGAAGAGTCTTTAAAGTTACCAGAGTTACCCATACAATACGCCGACTTTGCTAATTGGCAGCGGCAGTGGCTAAGTGGTTCCGTATTACAAACCCAATTGGACTACTGGAAAAAACAGTTAGCTGGAGCACCACCCCTACTGGAACTACCTCTTGACCGTCCCCGTCCATCGATTCAGACATTTATTGGTAGCGGTGTAGAATTTCAACTCAACCAGGATTTAACGCAAAAGCTCTCCACCCTCTCGCAACAGTCAGGGACAACCCTATTTATGACCCTGCTGTCAGCATTTGCAATTTTGCTTTCACGCTATAGCGGTCAAGAGGACATAGTTGTTGGCTCACCCATAGCCAATCGTAACCGCAGTGAAACCGAATCTCTAATTGGCTTTTTTGCTAACACCCTGGTATTACGTACTCAACTTATTGGAAATCCCACTTTCCGCGAGCTACTAGAACGAGTGCGGGAAACAACTTTAGGAGCATACGACCATCAAGACTTGCCCTTCGAGAAATTAGTTGAGGAACTCCAACCGGAGCGTTCCCTCAGTTATGCCCCTCTGTTCCAGGCAATGTTCATGCTACAAAATGCCTCAGTGGAAGGAGGTTTAGAACTGCCCGGTTTAACTATTGCTCCCTTGGAGTTGGAGAGTTCCGGTACGACAACAGATGATTTATTGCTATCAATAGAGGAAACGGAGTCGGGACTTGCTGGGGAATTTGCTTACAACAGTGTACTATTTGATGCGACAACTATTACGCGGATGGCTGGACATTTTCAGACTTTGCTGGAAAGCATCGTTGCCAATCCCCAGCAGCCTATAGCCTCTTTGCTTTTGCTAAATACAACTGAGCAGCATAAATTACTGGTAGAATCTAACAACACTTATGCAAACTATCCCCTAGAACAGTGCTTTCCCCAATTGTTTGAACAACAGGTAGTACGAACCCCAGATGCAATAGCGGTCGCATTTGAAAACCAGCAACTAACTTACCGCCAGTTAAATGCTCGTGCTAACGGTTGGGCAAAATATCTAATAGAACAAGGAGTTGGTGCAGAAACAATTATTGCTTTACTGTGCGAGCGCAATATAGATTTCTTAACAGCGATACTGGCAATATTCAAAGCGGGTGGAGCATATCTACCCCTAAATCCCAATCATCCGGTTGAGCGGATACATCAGGTTTTGGAGCAAAGTCAGGCACATAAAGTGCTAGCAACTAGCCAGTTGTCACTAATAATTTCTCAAGCACTTAATAGCCAATTCGGCACAGCACCACAACTATTGCTGCTAGAACAGTTGCCTAGTTCCGAATTAGCTGACCAAGACGACAAAGACGAAAACTTTCCTGTACGCTGTAGTCCGGATAACTTGGCTTATATAATCTACACCTCTGGTTCCACAGGAAAACCCAAAGGCGCAATGCTGGAACATCGGGGTATGCTCAATCATCTGTACGCTAAAGTAACGGATTTGCAGTTGACTGCTACCGATGTAGTAGCCCAAACCGCTCCCCAGAGTTTTGATATCAGTGTTTGGCAATTTTTGGCAGCATTGCTGGTGGGTGGACGAGTTGAAATTGTCCGCAATGAAATGGTGGCTCCTGAACAACTATTAACATTGTTGCAAAATGCGGGAATCTCGATTTTGGAAATTGTGCCGTCCCTGTTGCGGATGATGTTACAACACATACAGGTTTCTAATCAAACTATACCTAATTTGTTCGGTTTGCGTTGGTTACTGCTAACAGGCGAAACCTTACCACCACAGTTATGCGGTCAGTGGTTTGAGTACTACCCAAACATCCCGATGATGAATGCCTACGGTCCAACCGAGTGTTCGGATGATGTCACCCATTATCCAATCTACCAACCACCTGCACCCCAAGTACTTAACTTACCAATTGGTCGTCCAATATCGAATACGCAGCTATACATACTCGATTCCCAGTTACAACCAGTACCAACTGGAGTCGCAGGAGAACTTTACGTTGGTGGTGTTGGTGTTGGACGCGGCTATTTACACAACCCCACACAAACATCTGCTGCTTTTGTGGAAAACCCCTTTTCTGAGGGCAGCCGCTTGTATAAAACTGGCGATAAAGCTCGTTTCCTAGCCGATGGCAATATTGAATTTCTCGGTCGCATTGATTACCAAGTGAAAATTCGTGGCTTCCGGATTGAGTTGGGAGAAATTGAGGCGGTGCTGAGCCAACACCCACAAGTACAAGAGGTAGTGGTAATCGCCAGGGAAGACCAACCGGGCAACCAACACATAGTGGCTTATGTGGTTACTAACGAAGAGATGAGTGGTGTAAGTGTACTACGTAACTTCCTCAAGGAGAAGTTGCCTGATTACATGGTGCCCTCAGCAATTGTGATTTTAGAGAAGATGCCCCTCACTCCCAACGGTAAGGTAGACCGTCGTGCTTTACCAGCACCGGATATTCAACTGAGTCTTACAGCTAACTTTGTCGCACCTCGCACACCTGTACAAGAGATTCTCACAAAGGTATGGGCGGAAATCCTAAATCTGAAACAAGTGGGAATTTACGACAATTTCTTTGAAATGGGAGGGCATTCGCTACTAGCGACTCAGGTTATTTCCAGGATACGCTCGCTGTTTGAGGTAGATTTACCCCTACGCAGCTTGTTTGAATCTCCGACAATCGCAGAACTGAGCGAATCAATCTCGGCAATGCGTCATGCTGGTTTAGGGTTACAAGCATCTGCCATTACGCCAATTCCACGCAACACAGACTTACCCCTGTCCTTTGCTCAAGCCAGATTATGGTTTTTAGACCAATTTGAAGACAATACGGCTACCTACAACATGCCAATGACTTTGCAGTTGATGGGTTCGCTGAATGTAACAGCCTTAGAGATGGCAGTGCAAGAAATCGTGCGACGCCACGAAGCTTTACGCACTAGTTTTAAGATGGTGAATGGCTCACCCGTGCAGCTAATTGCATCGGATGCTAACATAACCATATCAATGATAGACCTGCAACATCTAACACCCGTGGAGCAACCTAGTGAGGCAGGACGGTTAGCAACAAAAGAAGCTCAGCGCCCCTTTGACTTATCAAATGGTCCGTTACTGCGAGTTAATTTGCTACGGTTGGGGGAAGAATCACATGTACTGCTGCTGACCGTGCATCACATTGTCTCTGATGGTTGGTCGATGGGGATATTTATTCAAGAATTATCTGAGTTCTATCAAACTTTCTGTGCAGGACAACCTCCGCAGTTACCCGAATTGCCGATTCAATACGCCGACTTTGCTCATTGGCAACGGGAGTGGCTGAGTGGGGAGATATTAGAAACACAACTTAACTATTGGAAACAACAATTAACAGGGGCACCACCTCTGTTGGAACTACCCATTGATCGTCCCCGTCCATCGGTGCAAATTTTCCAAAGTAGTTCTGAAGAATTTCAACTAGATCGGGAACTAACACAAAAGCTCAAAACTATTTCGCAGCAGTCAGGGACAACCTTATTTATGACCCTGCTGGCAGCGTATGTTACTTTACTTTCACGCTACACTGGTCAGGAGGACATAGTTGTTGGTTCTCCCATCGCCAACCGCAACCGCAATGAGATTGAGCCGTTAATTGGCTTTTTTGTGAATATGTTGGTGCTGCGTACTCAGCTTCACGGAAATCCCACTTTCTTGGAATTACTAGAGCGAGTGCGGGAGATGACTTTAGGGGCATATGACCACCAAGATTTGCCCTTTGAAAAGTTAGTTGAGGAACTTCAACCTGAGCGTTCCCTCAGCTATACACCCTTATTCCAAGTGATGTTCATGTTGGAACCTGCTTCGGTCGAGGAGATGGAAATGCCTGGTTTAAGCATTACCTCCTTGGGACTGGAAAGTTTCACAACAACTGACGATTTACTGCTTTCGATGGAGGAAAGCGAGGATGGACTGGCTGGGGGCTTGACCTACAATAGCACCCTGTTTGATGCATCTACAATCAAGCGGATGGTCGAACATTTTCAAGCTTTGCTGGAAAGCATTGTTACTGATCCCCGACAACCAGTGGCACAATTAGCAATGTTGAGTGCAGCTGAACGGCATCAGTTGCTGGTGGAATGGAACGACTCTGATACAGAGTATCCCTTAGAACAGTGTTTCCCACAATTATTTGAACAACAGGCAGCGCGAACTCCAGAGGCAATCGCGGTGGTGTTTGAAAATCAGCAACTAACCTACCATGAGTTAAATGCTCGTGCTAATCGTTGGGCAAGGTATCTACTAGAAAAAGGAGTCGGAGCAGAAACAATAGTTGCTTTGTTTTGTGAGCGGAATATTGATTTCTTGACGGCAATTTTGGCGGTATTCAAAGCGGGTGGAGCATACCTACCACTAAATCCCAATCATCCATCTGAGCGGATACAACAAGTACTCGACCAAAGTCAGGCACATGTAGTGCTAGCAACTAGCCAGCTAGAACCAATAGTTTCCCAAGCACTGAGTAACCTTGACTGCACACCACAAATCTTGCTCATCCAAGAGTTAGCGAACGGAGAGTGCAACAGTGAGAACTTGCCTGTACAATGCAGTCCAGAAAACTTGGCTTATTTGATTTACACTTCTGGTTCGACAGGTAAACCTAAAGGTGCCATGCTCGAACATCGGGGTATGCTCAATCATTTGTATGCTAAGGTCACAGATTTGCAGCTAAGTGAAGCTGATGTAGTTGCACAAACCGCTCCTCAGAGTTTTGACATTAGTGTGTGGCAATTTTTGGCTGTACTGCTAGTCGGTGGTCGAGTCGAAATTGTCCCCAACGAAATGGTGGCACCTGCTCAACTGTTAACATTGGTGGAAACTCAAGCTATTTCGATTTTAGAGATTGTGCCATCGCTGTTACGGATGATGCTGCAACACGTAGAACTTTTGGGTGCTACTCAACCCCAAATGTCACATTTGCGATGGTTGTTATTAACAGGTGAAACTCTAGCGCCACAATTGTGCCGTCAGTGGTTTGAGTATTTTCCAACCATCCCGATGATGAATGCCTACGGACCAACCGAGTGTTCGGATGATGTTACCCATTACCCAATCTATCAGCCACCAGCCGAAGGGGTACTGAACTTGCCCATTGGTCGTCCGGTATCAAATACGCAGTTATATATACTCGATGCCCAATTGCAGCCCTTACCAATTGGAGTTGCTGGAGAACTTTACGTTGGTGGTGTTGGTGTTGGACGTGGTTATTTACACAACCCCACACAAACATCTGCTGTTTTTGTGGAGAATCCCTTTGCTGAGGGCGGCCGCTTGTATAAAACTGGCGATAAAGCTCGTTTCCTCCCGGATGGTAATATTGAATTTCTCGGTCGCATTGATTACCAAGTGAAAATTCGCGGCTTCCGGATTGAGTTGGGAGAAATTGAGGCGGTGCTGAGTCAGCACCCACAAGTACAAGAGACGGTGGTAATCGCAAGGGAAGACCAACCAGGCAAGCAATACCTAGTGGCTTATGTAATTGCTAACGAAGTGATGAGTGGTGTCAATGTACTACGCAACTTCCTCAAGGAAAAGTTGCCTGATTACATGGTGCCCTCGGCGATTGTGATTTTAGAGAAGATGCCCCTCACTCCCAATGGCAAAATAGACCGTCGCGCTTTACCAGCACCGGGCAAAGAATATTTAAATCAACTGAGTCTTAATGCTAGCTTTGCCCCTCCCCGTGACAATTTAGAATTGCAATTGACGCAAATTTGGGAAGAAGTTCTAAATATTCACCCCATCGGTATTCGGGATAACTTCTTCGACCTTGGTGGTCATTCGCTGTTAGCCATCAGCTTGATAGCGAAAATACAGTCCTCATTCGGAAAAAATTTGTCCCTGGCAGCCTTCTTCCAAGGTGCAACTATTGAAAGCCTTGCAAATATTCTCCGCTCCTCAACAGTTCCTCCATCTTGGTCTACCCTGGTAACAATTCAGTCGGGTAGCTCTTCTAAACAGCCTTTCTTCTGCATCCATCCAGGTGCTGGTACTGTCCTCGCATATGTTGATTTAGCACATCATCTTGGTTCTGAACAGCCATTTTACGGTTTGGAATCCCTAGGCTTAGAGGACGAACAAAAGCCTTATGGTCGGGTTGAAGAAATAGCAGCTCATTACATCGAAGCAATGCAAACTGTTCAACCGCAAGGTCCTTATCGGCTTGGTGGTTGGAGTTTCGGTGGACTTGTAGCTTTTGAGATGGCTCAACAGCTCCACGCGCAAGGGCAACAAGTTTCCTTGTTAGCGTTGCTCGATACTTCTGCTGTGATGGATAGCGAAGAGTCACAGGAACAAGACGAACAAGAATACAATGCTTTCTTGGAGGAATTACTTGTAAGCGATAACTCTTCAATATTGGGGCTACCACCAGAGTTAGATAAGGCTCAGACACAACGTTTAGTAAACATTTTCAAAAGCCATATCCTGGCTGGGAATAGTTACCAAACTCAACCTTATCAAGGTAAAGTAACTCTCTTCTTAGCCGAAGAAGGATTAGCCGTTGAATCCGAGGAGGCAACCTTAGGCTGGAAAAATTTAGCCTCTGAAGGTGTGGATATCCACTGGATTCCTGGTGACCACTTGACTTTGGTTAGTAAACCTAATGTGGAAATTTTAGCTCAAAAGCTACGGCTTTGTCTGGACAATCACTCTTGCGAATGATGGGGGAAAACAAAATGGTTAAACTCGGTGTAGAAAAAGGAATGCGAGCCTTTGTTTTGGTGTGGTTCGGACAAACGGTTTCGGTCATCGGTTCTGGTCTCACTGGTTTTGCTCTGGATATATGGGTATACCAACGCACTGAGTCTGTTACTCAGTTTGCACTTGCCTCTTTGTTTAGTATGCTACCAGCGCTTTTGATTTCTCCTGTAGCTGGTGCTTTAGTAGACCGTTGGAACCGTCGCAATTGCATGATTATTAGTGACTGCGCGTCTGCTTTGACTACCCTGGTGATTGCCAGCTTATTGTTCAGTGGTCATTTGCAAATCTGGCACATATATATAGAAGGAGCTATCAGTTCCATTTTTGGCGCCTTCCAGTGGCCAGCCTATAACGCTGCGATTCCCCAGTTAGTTCCCAAGGAGCTTCTTCCTCGTGCTAATGGAATGACCGAGTTGTCAGATGCACTTAAGATGCTTCTCCCACCTGTGCTAGGAGGTGCATTGCTTGTTACTATCCATTTGCAGGGGATTATGTTGATTGATTTTATTACTTTCCTTGTCTCCATAGTTACCTTGCTGAGTGTGCGATTCCCTAAAATCAAAACTACTTCTACAGAGGAAATCAAAAAAAGTTCTCTGTTTGCTGAGATAAGCTATGGTTGGAAGTACATCATTTCAAGACCTGGACTGCTGGGGTTAATAATTTTTTTCGCTGCCAGCAATTTTATCTTGGCAATTGTTGGTGTGCTATTAACACCACTAGTGCTATCTTTTACATCTCCCGCCATACTTGGTATAATTTTATTTACTGATGGTGTCGGTATGCTTGCGGGTACTATAGTAATCACTAGTAGAGGAGGTCCATCGCGGCTAATCTACAGTATATTAGGTTTTCAGATGCTGGGTGGACTGTGTATTTTGGTGACTGGTTTGCGTACTTCTGCACCCCTTATAGGTGTTGCTGCTTTCTTATTTGCTTTTGGCTCACCAATTGTTAATTGTTCTAGCCAAGCCATTTTCCAAAGAAAAGTTGCGTCCGAAGTGCAAGGAAGGGTTTTTGCTGTGGAAGGAATGATTATCGGTTCTTTGCAACCTTTAGCTTATATTATCGCTGGACCTTTAGCTGACCGGGTATTTGAGCCTTTGATGGCTACTAATGGTCTCCTTGCTGGGAGCATCGGACAAGTCATAGGTGTTGGTTCTGGTCGTGGGATTGGTTTACTATTTATGGTTATGGGAACGATTTCTATGCTGATATCTATTGTTGCTTACCAGTATCCCCGACTGCGGTTGTTGGAAGATGAACTGGTTGACCAGATTTAACAATTGGCAATATGCCTTACGGCAGGTATTCTCCATCAGAAATTAAATACCTGATACTTTCAAACTGTAACCCATACCGTAAACTAGCTATATTTTATTGTTTGTATATCCCGCAATAATACATAAAACTTGTAGAGACCGAATTAATTCAGTCTCTACATTTTGATTAATACCACAATTAAGCAAATGCCCAATTTTCAGGATAAAAAGAATTAACCTCTTCTTTCCTTAATTTCGCCATGAGGGGCGTTAATATCTAACTCCTCTCTACGTACTTTTTCTTGAGCTTCAACTGTGTCTTGTTCCACAACCTTTTTAACTCTGAATTCTTCTTTAACTATTGATAAATAATATTTTCTTTCAATTAATTTATCCCCTAAACAAGTTACACATTGCAAACAGGACTTTCTATGCTTTCTTCAAAACTAATTAGCTTTAAATTATCAGGGTTACTCATAAATTCTTTTGCTGCCAATAAGCCTGCTATTGTCCAAGTTTGAAAAATCCGAGACTCTTTTCCTATCAACCGACCATTTCTACCATCATAATACTCAGGAAATTTATCGATAATTAAACGATTTTCAGCAATTTTTATTGCTCGTTCAGCTAGGTCTACTCGACCTATTTTTTGGGCTGCTGCAACAAAAAGCCAAAGTAAAACAGGCCAGTTACCTCCATTATGGTAAGACCAAGGAGTATTTTTAGGGTCACATCCTGTTACAATTCGCCACTCTAGACCTTCTAAAGCAGGGAAGCAGATTTTCACAGGCATAAAACCAATTAAATTGTGCCAGCGTTGCTCGAATAAATTCATAATACTATAAGCTTCTTCTTCGCTAGCTAAAGAAGTCACAATTGCCATTAAATTACCCAAAGCAAAGAAGCGAAAATCCATCAATCCGGGTCCAAGATTACCTGCTAAATATCCTCCATTTTCTGGCAACCACTCAGTCAACCAATCAGGAATAGACTCAGCGTAAATATTAAACTTATTGGCAACTTCTTTACCAAACTCTTCACTTTGATAACGGTAAATTTCATTTAATCGCTGCAAGTCTAGCCAGTAATACTCACGAACGTGGTAGTTTAAAGTACTCAGCCGCTGTTCGGTACGATGACAATATTTATCTCCATCTTGTAAAATTAACTCGCGTGCAGCACGTAAAGCCGCGTAAAATAATACCTGAATTTCCAAAGGATGTCCTGATACTCCCATACGACGGTCAATCATAAAGGCGCCATCGGGAACTAACAGTGTAGGATACATTGCAAACCGATGTGCCAAGCATAAATCAAGAATAAGCTTTATCCCTTCTTGATACTGTGGTTGATGGGCAAAACTAAAATCACCTGTTGCTCTACAATATGCTCTTAGTAAAATAATCCACCATAAGCAAGAATCAACAGGAGGGACACGAGCAATCGCGTGTTCTCCAAAATCAGCATTTATAAATTCTTCTGTTGTGTTAAATACTACTTTAAAACTAGCAGGCATTAAACCAGGTCCAGGTTGAAAGCAGTCCATTTCTTTGTCATGACTTTGTAGCTTCAAAGTAATATCTAAGAAGTTACGCACAATTTCTGTTTTACCATGCATCAAAAATAATAATGCTGATGGCACAAAATCACGAATAAAGCACTGGTCGTAGTTGAGCGCTTTCAAGCTTGGGTCTTGAGCAGCTCTGTTACCTATAGGTTTGTCCTGGTAGTAGATGATGGATTTATCAAGAATGTTCCAGCATTCTTCTATCCAATCTTGATGATTAATAACGGAAGTCATGGCTGTATAAAGGTAGACTTAAGTTTATAAATAATGAATGCATTACAAAATTATTATGAAAATTAAATGTGATTTAAAAGTGACCAAATAAGGCAGAAGGCAGAAGGCGGAACAATAATCAAGGTATAAAGTATTGCCCTTTGCTCGCTGCCAATATGGGTGCTTGCACCATTATTTATGAAAAACAAAAAAAGTGTTAGTTTTTTGATGATTATCACTTTTAAATCACATTTTCTTTCAATACTAGATATAAAACTGAGATTAAATATGAGAAGTCTATTAATGCGAAGTCCAGTTGTAGTAGCAGCTGGTTGGATAGGCGCTTACTTGCTAATTGCTCTTTTACCTCTACTACTGTTAATAATATATCCCGCACCAGAAAACCGAGGGTTTTGGATAGATTTTTCTGTCGCGCTTGGTTTTATCGCGCTGGCGATGATAGCGCTTCAATTTGCTTTGACTGCACGTATCAATCGCATCGAAGCCTCCTATGGAGTTGACATTATTCTGCAATTTCACCGTTATATTTCCTTAGTGGCGTTCGCCTTAGTTCTTATTCACCCAGTAATTTTGTTCATAGTAAAGCCAGAAACACTGCAACTTCTGAACTTTACAACAGCTCCGTGGCGAGCTAGGATGGCTGTTTTGGCAACACTGGCGCTAATCGCATTGGTTGTAACCACCATTTGGCGTCAACAGTTGAAAATTCCCTACGAACCTTGGCGAACATCTCATGGTATTCTTGCAGTTTTAGCTGTTGGTTTAGGACTTGGACACGCTATTGGAGTTGGAAATTACTTGGGATTGTTTTGGAAAACTGTACTGTGGACAGGTATTGCTCTGGTTGCTCTTTGGCTTTTAGTGTACGTGCGTTTGGTAAAACCTTGGTTCATGTTGAAAAAGCCTTATCTAGTTGAAGAGGTTCGCGCTGAACGTGGGGATGTATGGACAGTAGTACTAAGACCAGCAGGACAACACAACGGTTTTTGCTTCCAACCAGGACAATTTGCCTGGATAACTGTTGATATCTCCCCCTTCCGGATGCGGGAACACCCATTTTCTATGTCTTCTAATGGAGATAATCGCGAACGTGTTGAGTTTAGTATCAAAGCGTTAGGAGACTTTACCAAAACCGTAAAAGATATACCACCTGGAACCAAAGCTTTTTTAGATGGGCCCTATGGAGTTTTTACAACAGAGCGTTATGAAGATTCTGCTGGATTTGTTTTAATTGCTGGTGGTATAGGAATTACACCAATGATGAGCGTGCTTGTTACCCAAGCTCAACGTAAGGACGACCGACCTTATTTGCTTATTTACGCTAGCAAGAAGTGGGAGGATATCACTTTTCGCGAGGAGTTGGAAGATTTAAAGCAAAAATTAGACCTGAAAATTGTTCATGTTTTGAGAGAAGCACCTGATGATTGGTCTGGAGAAAAGGGATATGTAGATAAAGAATTGCTGTCGTGCTACCTTCCCAAAAGACAGGCTACAAAGCAATATTTTATTTGTGCTTCTCCCAAAATGATGGAACAGGTAGAGCTAGCATTGCATCAGCTTGATGTTCCGCCAACGAATATTCATATGGAACACTTCAATCTTGTTTAAAAATCTATTAAAAAATCTATTATGCGTTACAGTATAATGCTTCAAATTGTAACAGGTATTACCCTCATTTTACTTGGGGGCGCAGGTCTTTTTGCTTGGATACAAAATCGTCCTAATTCACCTCAAGAAGCAACTTATAATAGTACAAATAATTATTTCGACTGGATTATTTCTGATTAAAAATTGTGAATTGAGTAGGTAGGGAATTATTGACTTATGTTTACAAAGGCATGTCTAATTTTTAATCCAACAGCAGGTCAAGGTGACCCAGTTGAAGAGTTAGTAAAAATTCGAGAAGTTTTAGAACCAAAACTTAACTTAGATATTATCCCAAGTCATAAAGGAATAAGTACATTAGAATTAACCCAGCAAGCTATATCTAAAGATGCCCAAATAATTTTGATTGCTGGAGGAGATGGTACTATTTCATCAGCCGCCGAAGCACTTATTGGTATCAAAATTCCTGTGGGTATTATTCCTAGAGGAACTGTTAATGCTTTTGCAAAAGCTTTGAACATGCCGATTGATATTAAAGCAGCTTGTGAAACAATTTTATCAGGGAAACCTCGTATTGTAGATACTGCTATTTGTAACGGAAAACCAATGATTGTACTTACTAGCATTGGTTTAGAAGCAGACACTATTAAACAAACAAATCGTAAATTAAAAAATTATTTTGGAATGTTGGCATTTATCATAGCAGGAATACAAGAATTAAGAAAATTAAAAACTTTTAAAACCTATATTGAGACCGAAAGTAAAATCATTAATTGCCAAGCTGTTGCTGTTACAATTGCAAATACAGCTGCGTCAACTTCTCTACTAGCTCATAGTCCCGCAGGAGTAATTGCAGATGATGGTTTACTGGACGTGACGGTTTTTGCTCCTCGCAATCAAAAAAATGCTTTTTTTGCTGCTTATAATCTATTGAGGTCTGGTTTCACTAGTGATGCTACTATTCGAGATGATATCCAACATTTCCGAACTAATTACGTCAAAGTTAAAACCGAACCTCTACAACAAGTTTCTTTAGATGGTGATTCTATTGGAATTACTAATGTTGAGATAAACTGCGTTCCACAAAGTCTTACTGTCCTTGTACCTGCATAAAGTTGATAGTATTTTTTGCTTACTCAAAATCTGAGAATTTTAACAGTGGTCTTAATTTTAATTAACTACTATATCTGAATACGACTAGATAGATTTTGAAATTGCAAAACTCATATCACTTTCTACCCACTTTTGTTGTTAACAATAAGAGTAGGCGTTTCTATTATTTTTTCTCATCCAGAATCAAACATGCGGTCTATCAAACTAAACTCATTGATGGACTGCATTTTCTCTATTTAGCTAAATAATTGCTAATTTTTGACTCGATAGCTGACAAATTTGCTGACATCTTCATTTGACATTCCCAGTTCTTGAACCAGAGTGGCTTTGATTTTGCTTACATCTGTAAATAGAAACTCAAATTCTAACTGTTTAATTATGGAATTGGAAGTATTAATATCAACTTTTGTAACGCCTTTTTCCTTTTGGATTGTAGCAATAATTCCTAAAACTTTAACAGCAGACCGCACCTGAATTTGTTTACCCGATTGTAAATTTTCTATTTTGTTTGCTTGCCCTAATTCTTGAATGATTATTCCTGTCGCTACGGTTAATTCTGTAGTTGGAACCTCAAACTTTAACTTTTTTAGTATAGAGTTTGCAGTTGTCAGTTCAAGATTGACATAATCACTTTCTTTTTTAATATCAATTGCGCTTATCAGCATATTACCTGTAAAGCGTGCCTTTACTGTATGTGTATCAGCTTGCGAATTGCTTATTTTACTATAAGAACGGGTTAATAACTGGTTTGTTACAGCACTTACCGCTGTTATGAGGTACAATAGCAGCAATTAGTAAACCAGTTTTTTAAATGTTGAGGATTTATTAAGTCGAGCGCAACTGAGATTACTTTATCAACCATTTCTGTTGTAGTTGG
>JAHHIC010000053.1 GCA_019359035.1 Scytonematopsis contorta HA4267-MV1
GGTGTCTATGGCGCGGTGGAACCACTCTGAACCCATCCCGAACTCAGTTGTGAAACGCTGCTGCGGCTACGATAGTTGGAGAGTTGTCTCCCGCAACAATTGCTCGATGCCAGGGCAATATTTAAACGAAAGCCTCCTCAATGTATTTTGAGGGGGCTTTTGTTTTGGCTTTTGTTGGGACACCTATTGCAAAGAAAACCCCACCCCCAACCCCCTCCCCGTTTACGGGGAGGGGGCTACGATTGACGAGAAATTCTTTTAAAAACTAAAAATCGGCTATTTTTGTCTATGTATTTTTGTCTATTTTTCGTAGCCCCCTCCTCGCTTGCGGGGAGGGGGTTGGGGGTGGGGTTTCTTATACTGGGACGAGAAAGATATTTGCGCTTCTATTGTAAGTAGTGATGGGTTTCAATCCCTATTCGCTGGTAGTACCCTACAAAGGAAGGCAGGTAGGGGGTTTAATTTTGTGTGTACTCAGTCTAATAGATGAAAACTGCTTGTATTTCCGGCTAGCTAGGACACAACCCCACAAAAAGCATTTTCCCGCATCAGAAATAGGCATTTGTACAGCAGGGTCTTAGACATACCCTATAAATTGCTTGCTTTACAGTATCAGGAAACACAAATTACCTAGATTAGACTTATTGCTCCATTTCTAATATCCGACTCCCCAGTAGCATTCGATGCAGCTTATCGAACAACAGCAAAGCAAGCGAATTATAAAGTTGTGTGCGTACAGTTATTAGTTTTAACATCCGCATCCTGATTTCATTTTTAGTGCGAGAAGCTTACTGTAATTGACTTATAGTTTATGCGAATATTTTGTTAGATAAAAATAAAAGACTCCCTTAGTATTGATAGTCACAACAATTTAAAGTTTTTGCAAAGTCTCCTGACTAAGTAATCTCATTGATGAATGTGTATATAGATGAATGTAAAAAAGCAACCGTATACACGAAAGGAAATTATACTCATGAAATCTATTACTTTTTCTGTAGCTAGCACAAACTCTACTTCTAACAATTCTGGTGTAGAAACCAGTTTTAGTCGCGGTTCTGGTCGCTAATTTCCCAGCTGTTATGAGCCTGAATAGACCAACCATGATTAATGTATTATTGTAGCCGTTATAACTTAATTATTCTAAGTAGAGAAGGGCAGATAATCTAGTCTGCCCTATATTTATAACTTTTTCTTTGGGAATCTAACTAAGTACTATTTTTCTAGTCTGATAAAATAATCAGAAAAAATCACCGTATATCAAGATTATATTTATTCAATTACAATTTAGTTAAATAAACTTTATTTATACCAGTACATTTAAATAGCAAAGCTAAGTTTGTAGCTTTAGAGAGAAAACAGCTTAACTATTAAACTCTCATCATGAAAAAATATATTCTTTCGTAAAGTTATGTAGAAGGTTTTCTCCAACGATGTTTGATTGGGCATATAATTCCAATTGTTGTGGTCGATGATTACCACAATATAATGTAGCCCTGTGTTGATTTTTTGTACTACTTGTACTTCAGTCTATCTGCGTTATCTACGATTTGTCCTTTATGAATTTTTTTCCTGAGGCAGAAACAAGAGCAAGAAAATCAACATTTACTACTTACCCCGCAGCAAAGTGAAGAAGTGAAGTATATTGAGGCTCATAACACTATATCCTTAGGGTATTGGTCGAGTGGGAAGTAATCGGTAATAAAACAAAATAGTTTGTGAATTTGTGCATCATCCTTCTTTTGAGGGATATCTCTATGCCTTTGTAATCTGTCACACCAATTTTGAGAGGTAAAATTGGCAGGGTATAGAGCAAAGAAAATATTAATAACCCGACTTTAGAAACCTTAAATCTAAAGTCCCACACCCTAGATATACTCGTTAAAGTTTGTCTGGTAATGTCTTGGGTAGTATTTGTCTGTGTTTTTAAACCCCACAAAGGGTGGAAGACATTGTTATATCGCGCTGATTAATATTTGATTAATAGTTCCCTAACAGTTCCTTAACACAGGAGTTTCATTATGTATCCAACAGAAAAACAACGTAGAATTGCCTTGATTTCCGTAACTGGTGACCCTGCAGCAGAAATTGGTCAAGAAGAAGCAGGTGGGCAAAACGTCTATGTGCGTAAAGTTGGTGCTGCACTAGCACGGTTGGGTTGGCAAGTAGACATGTTCACTCGTCGTAACTGTCCAGAGCAAGCTGAAATTGTCCAACATGAAGCTGGTTGTCGAACAATTCGTTTGAAGGCTGGAGCAACTCAATTCATCGGACGGGATGACTTGTTTGAATATTTGCCAGAATTTGTTGCTCAATTTCAAGCATTCCAGCAGTCTCAAGGTATTTATTACCCATTAATTCATACCAATTATTGGTTATCTTGTTGGGTGGGTATGGAATTGAAAAAGCGTCAACCATCGATTCAAGTGCATACCTATCACTCATTGGGAGCAGTTAAGTACAAATCTGTTACAGATATTCCTCCAGTTGCTAGTAAACGTTTAGCTGTGGAAAAAGCTTGTTTAGAAACTGCTGATAAAGTTATCGCAACCAGTCCACAGGAAGAAAAACATATGCGGATGCTTGTTTCTCAGGAGGGGCAAATTGAAGTTATTCCTTGTGGAACTGATATTGAAAAGTATGGCTCTGTTCCACGCTCTCTTGCAAGAGAATATTTAGGAATTAGAGATGATGCTAAAATGATTCTTTATGTTGGTCGTTTTGACAAGCGTAAAGGTATTGAGACTTTGGTAAGAGCTGTTGCTCAATCTCGTTTCCGTAATCATCCTAATTTGCATTTAGTAATTGCTGGTGGTAGTCGTCCTGACTCTAGTGACGGGATAGAACGCGAGCGTATTGAAAAAATAGTTGCTGAGGTAGGACTAAAAGATTGTGTTACCTTCCCCGGTCGTTTGGATGATACAGTTCTCTCCTTCTATTATGGTGCCGCTGATGTATGCGTACTTCCTAGTCACTATGAACCTTTTGGTTTAGTTGCTATCGAAGCAATGGCTTGTCAAACACCAGTTGTAGCTAGCGATGTCGGTGGATTACAATTTACTGTTGTACCGGAAGTAACAGGATTGCTCGTGCCTCCACAAAATGAGTTGGAGTTTGCAACTGCAATTGACCGTATTCTTGATAATCCTGATTGGGCTTTGGAGTTAGGTAAAGCTGGTAGAAAAAGGGTAGAAAAAGCTTTTAGTTGGGACAGTGTTGCATCTCGATTAAATCAACTTTATACTGACCTTTTAGCAACTGCACCCACCCATAAAAATCAATCAAAAATTGACAATTGGACAGTCACAGCATTGAACACAGCCCGACAGTCATCAGAAAAGTTTAACTTAGATTCTTTTTCCAAAGGTACAAATAGGCATATTTAAGATTGTAGCGCTTTCAAAATCACCTTTGGCATAAACTTTTTTAGGAAAGTTATCAGTTATACCGTTTCTTACAACTAAATAAGCAGAAGGTGGTATTTTACTTAATATACTAGTTGTAGAGCTATTATTGATACTCAGAAAGACTTAAAAAGTAAAATTATATGTTTTTTTTTTACTTTTTATTCTTTAGCACTTACATCTGATTACTAATGGCTCTATACTTAGTAAACACTCTTCAGGGGCATGATAGGAGCAGAAACATTCAGTGATACAAACAGTACATAGCAACGTCAAAGGCAGAGTAAGATATAAAGTCAAAGAGCTTTATAATTCAGAATCTCTCAAAAGCCATTTGGAACAGAAGCTTTCACGTAAATCGGAAATTAGCTATGTTAGGGCAAACCCATTAACTAGTAAAATTCTTGTACTTTTCGGCAAAAATATAAGTCACGATGAAATAGGGATTTTCATTGATGAACTCGTAGAAGAGTACAAAAAAAAACACTGCAAATTGAACCGCAATAATTTCACAAAAAATAAACAACCAAAAAAATCCAAAAAATCAGCTTCTCTAGTTCATCAATACGAACAAAAAATAGAAAACTGGCACTTGATGGATGAAGAGACTGTATTGAGTGATTTTAATACCTCAAAAATATCGGGGTTATCGAGTCAGTCAGCTACAGAGAATTTGACTAAATATGGCTCCAATATGCCAGGAGAAACCGCAGTTCGTTCCAGCCTCTGCATTATAACTGAGCAGTTTAAATCTTTACCTGTAGCTTTACTTGGGGTTGCTGCTGCTGTTTCAGTTTTGACTGGTGGAGTTGTTGATGCGGTAGTGATTTTAGGTGTTGTCGGACTTAATGCCGTCATCGGTTATACAACAGAAACTCAATCGGAAAGAATCATTCATTCTCTCAAGAGTAACGAACAAGATTCAACTTGGGTAATTAGAGACAGTCAATCTATCGAGATACCCACAGAGAATATTGTCGTTGGGGATATTTTGATTCTTAAACCTGGAGGTTATATTGCTGCAGACGCGAGATTAATTGAAGCAGAAAATCTCAGCGTTGATGAATCTGCTCTCACTGGGGAAAGTATACCTGTAAGTAAAACCATTACATCATTAACAGGTTTAACAGAGGAAGATATTCCCCTCGCTGACAGAGTTAATATGGTCTATAAAGGGACTTTTGTTACTGGTGGACAAGGGCTTGCTGTAGTGGTAGCGACCGGAAAGTTTAGCGAAATGGGCAAAATCCAACAATTGGTTGGCTCCCAAAATGCAATGGAAACTCCACTTGCAAAACAACTTGATGAGGTCGGGAGTCAATTAGTTCTCATTGGTATGGGTCTTTGTGGTGCTATTTTTGGTATCGGCATATTGCGGGGATACGGAGCAGTACAAATGCTTAAGTCATCTATTTCCCTTGCAGTTGCAGCAGTTCCCGAAGGTTTACCTACTATTGCGACCACAACCCTAGCCTTAGGCATTCAAGAAATGCGACGTCACAAAGTCTTGGTTCGTAGCTTGACTGCTGTGGAGGCTTTGGGTTCTGTACAAGCAATTTGTTTAGATAAAACAGGTACACTCACCGAAAACAAAATGACTGTGGTAGAAATACATACTGACAGTCGTGAAATTAGGTTTGATTTTGGTGATTTTGTTACAGATGGTAAAAAAACCAATCCGTACACTTGCGATGAATTACTTAAACTAATTCATGTCTCGGTTCTTTGCAACGAAAGTGAAGTTAGTTTAGAAGAAAATGGAGAATATTCTGTCAAAGGTTCGGCAACGGAAAATGCTTTGATTTATATGGCAATTACCACTGGGGTAAATGTCATCGAACTTAGACAAAAATATCCATTACTGCGAACTAATCTGCGCTCAGAAAATCGAAATATAATGAGTACAATTCATAGTACCCATGAAGGGCAAACTCATGAAGGGCAAAAGCTTGTCGCAGTTAAAGGTAGCCCTAACGAAGTTGCACAGCTATGCAAATACTGGCTGAAAAATGGAGAAGTTGTACCATTAATAGATGAAGACCGACAGGCAATTGAAATTGAAAATGACCGCATGTCAGGTAAATCATTGAGAGTACTAGGTTTTGCCTATACTAACATTGACGAAAGTTTAAATGGTAATAGCCACGAAGAAAACCTCACATGGTTAGGTTTAGTGGGTATGGCTGACCCAGTTAGGAAGGGTGTCAAAGAATTAATGGCAAACTTCCATGAAGCAGGTATTGATACGGTAATGATTACCGGAGACCAAAGCGCTACGGCTTATGCAATTGCGAAAGAATTAAATTTGAGCCGGAATTGTAAGTTAGAAGTTCTTGATTCTAACGACTTGAATAATTTAGACCCAGAGATTTTGCCTGCGATATGCGAGAAAGTTGATGTATTTGCTCGTATCAGCCCTAGCAACAAATTGCAGGTTGTGCAAGCGTTGCAGTCTACAGGGAAAGTAGTTGCAATGACAGGGGATGGAATTAATGACGCTCCTGCACTCAAAGCCGCTCAGGTCGGTATCGCAATGGGTAAGAGTGGAACTGATGTAGCTCGCGAAGTTGCAGATATCGTGATTGAAGATGACCGCTTGGAAACTATGATTATTGCGGTTGGTAGAGGACGGACTATTTATAACAACATTAGAAAATCCGTGCATTTCTTGCTCGCTACCAACATGAGCGAAATTATGGTGATGACAGCCTCTACCCTGGTGGGTATGGGAGAACCTTTAAACGCGATTCAGCTTTTGTGGTTGAATTTAGTTACAGATATTTTCCCCGGTTTATCTTTGGCAATGGAAGCACCGGAACCGGATGTTTTATCTCAGCCACCCCGTAACCCAGAAGATTCAATAATCAAGAAATCTGACTTTGGTCGAATTACCTTTGAAGCGGGTACGATTTCTTTAAGTACCCTCGCAGCTTATGGCTATGGGATTGCTAAATACGGTATTAGCCCAAAAGCGAGTACCATTGGCTTCTTTAGTTTGACATCAGCGCAATTGCTGCATACAATCAGTTGCCGTTCCGAACGTCATAGTATTTTTAGCAAGGAAAAATTACCCAAGAATAATTACTTAACGGCAGCAGTAGTCGGCTCTTTTGGACTACAACTTTTTGCGATCGCACTTCCACCGCTGCGAAATCTGTTGAAAATTACGCCAATTGGTATTTTGGATGGTGCAATTATTGCTGGTAGTGCTTTAGTACCTTTGTTGGTAAATGAAGCAACGAAGGACACAAGGAGTGTGAAGAAAACTAATAATCTTGCTCCGGCTACTACTGATGTGGTGGATGTTTCGCACACCTTAGTTGAGGATGAGGATGAGACTACGAAGTACTTGACTGTCCCTTTGTTTAGAGAGGATGCTGTTTGCGAAAACAGGGTATAAAGCGCTTCTGTAGACAAATATTCGCCATTTTATCTCTCGTACCTACAA
This sequence comes from Scytonematopsis contorta HA4267-MV1, assembly GCA_019359035.1. Taxonomy (GTDB): domain Bacteria; phylum Cyanobacteriota; class Cyanobacteriia; order Cyanobacteriales; family Nostocaceae; genus Scytonematopsis; species Scytonematopsis contorta. The sequence continues at coordinate 6,850 of JAHHIC010000053.1, forward strand.
AGCAAACCCCACCCCCTACCCCCTACCCCGCAAGCGGGGAGGGGGCTACGATTAGATATGAGTACATAGTATATATACGTTAGCAGATAGTAAATTGTTACAATGGCGTTTCTTTTTTCGTAGCCCCCTCTCCGCTTGCAGGGAGGGGGTTGGGGGTGGGGTTTTGTTAAGACTCTTGGGGAACTCGCTCACAATAAAGATTATCGCAATATACAGCCCAAGCAAGACCAACTAAACCCGTTAAGGAACCAGCAATTGTCGCGCTTACACCCCACCATAAAGGTCCAGCCCAGTTTGCAACTTCTTTCAATATAGCAGTAGTCGCTTTACTAGCAGCGTATGCTGTCCCCGTAGCCACGACTGTAACTAAACCCATTTCTGTGAGTATTTCAAAAAGCTCTTTACTAGATAAATCCTCTTGAAAATAAATTCTCCAAATCGATGTGTACGTGAGGATATCCGAGGCTGTTAATATAAACTGTTTAGGAACTTCTCCTCCTGGTGTTGGTACCGCTACAGCCGCACCATTCCGAACCACACAATTGGCTATCGCTAAGACTGCATCTAATCTCTTTTTGCCCAGATTACTCACGGTATCATCTCCTAGAGCTTTTTTGGTGGGAAACATAACTATGCTAGTTTTAGCGTAAATTTTAATATTTTATATAAAATATATGACTAATATAAAATAAAAACTGTGAGGCTAGTGCGAAAGCCCCACAGATTAGTTCAATGCTTCTACCAAGTAGCAAAAGTGTACCAAATTAAAAATATGTAACAGATTGCCCCTTCGGCAGATTTTATAAATGTATAAAATCAAATTTTTTACTCCCATACTAAATTGTAATCTATTTCTATAGATGGATGAATTATTTGCTGCTCACATCACCTTAACTAACCAATCCGGTTCTCAAAGCACGAACAGCCACTTGAGTGCGGTCATCAGCAGAGAGTTTGTTAAGAATATTACGAACATGAGTCTTAACTGTACCGACAGTAATAAAAAGTTTCTCCCCAATTTCTGCGTTACTGCAACCGTTAACAATTAGCTTTAAGACATCTAATTCTCGTGCAGTTAATGGATAATTTGCAATCATTAGGGAATCTTCTGTTGATAAACCTTTAATTTTTACTTTTTCAGGTTCAGTTTTATTTTGGGTATCTACATATTTTTTTTTGCTTTGCCTTAATACAATGCGAGCGATTGATGGGTCAATCCAAGAGTTACCGTCATAGGTTAAACGTATTGCTTCAGATAGTCTACCGATACTAGCATCTTTCATATAATAAGAGTCTGCACCTGCCGCAAAAGCAGCAAGAACAGTTTCCTCGTTATCATACATAGTCATAATCAAAATTTTAGCCCTAGGATAATCTCCAGAGTGGGAATTTTTGAATTCTTGGGTGACTTCAATACCACTGATATCGGGTAATCCAACATCAACTATTGCAACATCTGCTTGAGTAGAATTTAAAAGCTTTAAGCCTGATTTACCATTTTTGGCTTCACCAATAATCTCTATACCTTCACATTGCTTTAGAGCTGTACATATCCCTATACGTGTGAGGTCATGGTCTTCTACTAAGATGACACGAATTTTATCCATTACACAGCCTCTATTTTTAGTATGTTCATAAATCTTTAAATCACCTATTTATATAAGGTGTAGTTTATTTTAAGATTGTATGTTTTTACTGTGAATTGAGTCTATCCGTCTGTAGATTAATCTATTACTTGATAGATTAATACTCACGAAGTATGTATGATATTTCTACGAACCGTCATAAACAACCGGAGGTTTTCCTACAAGGTAGATGCCAAGAGAGGTAAGAAAGCTAAGAATAGTTAGGGATAATTAATTTATTTATTTAAATAATTATTTTTTAAGCAATAATTACATTTAAAGAAAAAGGGGAGGCATCACCAGCCACCCCACGATGAATCAAACTATTAATCTTGTGAACCCAGCACCACCTCACTTTACTTGCTATGCGTTGCAAAGCCGACATGAGCTATTGCCGTCTACAAGCTTAGTTCCGTTCATCGTAGAAAGTGTCGGGGGTTAGAGTACAGTTGGGGGAGTTAGAAGCAGACATCACACCCAATAAATGGTTAGCTGAATACATTTTTACAGCACTCCGAGCTACTTGGTGAGCTTTCGCTTCCTCTCCGTACCAATGAATTGCTGAGTTAAAGGCTGCTCGATATAAGTCTTGATAATCCTGAGATAACTTATCACGTATTCCTAAAGGCAACTCTTGGTTTGATGTGTACAACATATATACTTTTTGATTGTCTAATTACAGTATTATAAAGCATGTTTAACATAAAGTTAGACTATCTAAAGATATATCTTAAAGTAAAGAGAAAAGCGAAGGGTTAAAATGTTCAGTTAAACGGGGTAAAAGTTCTTGTAGAGCTTGCTTGCAGCCTTTTTAGGATTATTGTACGTTATGATTAAGATTAACAATAGTTAATGAGAATGTAAAAAAATATCAAATTATATTGACGTATTCAAATTGATTGCTAGCAATGTAGAGACGTTACATGTAACGTCTTTGCGTTTGATGTGTAACGTCTCTACGTTTGATGTGTAACGTCTCTACGTTTATGATTACCTCAATTATTTCTTAGTTCAAAGGTTCAGAAATATTTCCGCCAAAAATTTGTTTTTTAATCAAGCGAATTTCAGCACCTAACTCTTCACGAGTTGAACTTTTAAGAAGATAACGAAAAACAAACCAAGTTGTATAACCTATCCCAATCAACTCGAAAGTAGGTTTTACCAAAATGATATCGTTGATAGCTCCGAGTACTGCAAATAATACCCTTAATCCAACATATGCTGCGAAAATTAAACCGAGTACAGTAAATGATTGCTTGTATTTACTAAAGAATCGGCTGAGATTATCAGGTAAGTTTGAGAAAAAAGCAGAAATTTGTTCTTGAAATTCCCGCATTTGATATTCAAAATCTGATTCTGTCGCAGGAGGTAGTAGTGGTAGGTTTTGATTTTCTACTGTTGAGAGTGTTGAACTACCATTCGGATATACGACATCAACAGATTGCTTTTGTTGTTGCTCTAAATCTTTGGTTTCCATGAGATTCCCTACTTTTTTGATAACGAATTTACTATGTTGTAATGCGTAAAGCTTTCGCAATACGCATTACTTTTGCAAAATTAGATTTTTTCCAAGCAATGAAGTTGTTAGTTATTAACTTACTGCTTAGCAACAGTTGCTTTTACAACAACATTTTTAACACCTTTAATTTCTTTAGCTAAAGGTTCAATTTTTGCTAATTGTTGCTCGTTGGTTACAGTTCCCGATACGGTAACTGCACCAGTCTCAGCAGCCTCAACAGTTAAAAGACCGTTGGGAATATTAGCTTCTAACTTAGAGCGAACTTGACTAGCTAAATCTCCTGCTGCTCTGTCAGTATCGCCACCAGTAACATTATTTCTTTGTTCACGAGCGCGGATATCAGCATTTAATTGTCTTCTACGAAGTTCGCTTTGTGCATCTTCTTTTGCTGCTTGAGTAGCTTCGGGAGTTGGAGTTTCAACTACTTCTTGGGTATTAGCAGGCGCTTCTGTGCTACTTCTAGTGGTAGCAGTGTCACCACAAGCGGCAGCACCAAACATTAAAACAGTTGTGATTAAAAACGGAGCTAGCTTTTTCATTTTGTATTTCTCCTTAATAGTTAATTAGTAGTTAGTATTTAGTGATTTGTGCTTAGTATTTTGCAGATTCATCACGGCGGTCAATAATAACAACAGGCGCATCACCGCTATCATGTATTACAGGGTTGTCGTGTACGACAGGAGTGTTGTTGATTACAGATGCTTGATGATGAACTCTTTCATTTCTGGGAGCATCAAATACATCAAACTCTTGAATTCCACGACGTTTGAGAATTGTTTCTGCACGACGTACTTCATCTTCTGTGCCATCAACAATTATTAAGTAATCGCCTTTTTGGAAACGGTCGTTGTAAACCTTAGCACGATTTTCAGGTATCCCTAAACCAGCTAGTCCACCAGCAATTCCACCTGCTGCTGCACCAATTGCACCACCTGTTAACGCTGTAGCCAAAGCTGTAGCGGCTGCTCCACCGGCAATTACTGGCCCGACTCCTGGAATCGCTAAGGCTCCAAGTCCAACTAGTAAACCACCTAAACCACCTAATACACCACCTGTAGCAGCTCCTGCAGCGGCTCCTTCGTCAGCTTTGTTACCACCGCCAAAACGATTATCTACATCAGTAGCGATATTGCTGTTACCATGAGCATCTTTAGCAATCAAAGATACATCATTCATGGAGAAACCAGCATCTCTTAAGTCATTTAATGCTGCTTCTGCATCTAAACGTCTGGGAAATACTCCTACTGCACGTCGAGTGACACCCATTGTTCCGGTGTTAACTGGTATTACAGGGTTAACATAACCAGTACCTGTGTAATTTACGTCACTGGTTTGAGCGACTGCTCTGTCATCACCTGGTTGGTTATAGACTTCAAACTCTTCAATATCATGACGACGAAGAATATGTTCTGCGTGACCAATTTCATCATCTGTGCCTTCGATGATGACTAAATAATGTCCCTGCTCTACTCGCTCGTTATAGACTTTAGCTCGCTCTTCGGGGATTCCTAAACCGATTAAACCACCTAGCAAGCTACCTGTTAATGCACCAATACCAGCACCAGCAAGGGTTGTTGCTAAAGTAGTTGCGGTAGCTCCTGCTAGCATAATTGGTCCAATACCGGGAATTGCCAGAGTTCCCAAACCGACTAGTAAACCAGTCAGTCCACCCAAAGTACCTCCAGAAAGTGCTCCTAAAGAAGCTCCTTCATCTGCTTTGTTACCTACGTCTTCTCTAACTTCTGCTCCGGCAATATTTTCTCTTCCATCTGTATCTTTTGCCATGACGGAGACTCTATCCATTGCAAAGCCTGAGCGCTTTAACTCATGTAGAGCGTCTTCTGCATCGCGACGATGAGAAAATACACCTACTGCACGTCTGCGTACTCCTAAAACCATAATCTTTTCCCCAAACCTTAATATGTTTAATGTGAAGTTTGCTTATTCATTTAATCTATTTGTATTGTTTTTTCGCGAATGTTTCATCAATCGGTCGGGAGAAGTTTGTCTCTATCGAGAGTGATAGTGAAGATTTTCTTATGATTTTATTAGAGTTTATTGTATTAATTTTTAAATTTAATTTATATGAATGTGAGCGGGTATTTATATGTAAGTAAGTAGGTATTTATATGAAAGCTAACAGGTTTTTATATAGAAGCGAGCAAGATGCTCGCACTACAACGACAAATCAAGGTTAAGAGTAAGGTTTTTATACAAAAGCGAGCAAGATGCTCGCACTACAACGACAAATCAAGGTTAAGAGTAAGTTTTTTATACAAAAGCGAGCAAGATGCTCGCACTACAACGACAAATCAAGGTTAAGAGTAAGGTTTTTATATAGAAGCGAGCAAGATGCTCGCACTACAACGACAAATCAAGGTTAAGAGTAAGGTTTTTATACAAAAGCGAGCAAGATGCTCGCACTACAACGACAAATCAAGGTTAAGAGTAAGTTTTTTATACAAAAGCGAGCAAGATGCTCGCACTACAACGACAAATCAAGGTTAAGAGTAAGTTTTTTATACGAAAGCGAGCAAGATGCTCGCACTACAAAAACGACTATGAATCAAGGTTAAGAGTAAGTTTTTTATACAAAAGCGAGCAAGATGCTCGCACTACAAAAACGACTATGAATCAAGGTTAAGAGTAAGTTTTTTATACAAAAGCGAGCAAGATGCTCGCACTACAAAAACGACTATGAATCAAGTTTAAAAGCTAGGTTACTGATTTGCATTTCTTTAAACAATTTTTACTTTAGCAAGTCTTATGTTCGTATTTCTTTAATTAATCGGATGTTAATGTCATAAGAATATTTCATCTATTCTAAAATGCAATTAAAAAAACAAATCCCAAAGTTAGAAAAGCCGGGAAGCAAATACTTTATAACTTTCGTGACTTGGGAGAGGCTAGAAATTACTCCTGAAGCTCGTCAAGTTGTGTTAGAAAGTTGCAAGTTTTTTCACGATATTAGATATGAACTGTTTACAGTTGTTGTTATGCCAGACCATGTACATATTTTGATTCGACCTTTTCTTAAATCGAAAACGCAATATTGGTCTATTGGTAGTATTTTGCATAGCATTAAAAGTTATAGCGCTAAGCAAATTCCTAAGGTAATGCCGCATATTGGTAAAGTTTGGCAGGATGGTAGACGGGACGAAATGATAAGGGATGAAAACGAATTTCACAACAAATGGGAATACATTAGGCAAAATCCAGTAAAGGCAGGATTGTCAGCAAGTCCAGAGGAATATCCTTTTTTGTGGGAAACATTTTGATAATTTTCTGTAGCGCTTGTGCGCTATGCTCTACTTCGTGTAACCCAAGCGTCACCTTAGCGATATGCACAGTGTGTCATTAAGCTTATATATTGCTCGCTTTTATTTATCATCGAATGTGAAGTAGTGCGAGCATCTTGCTCGCTTTTATTTATCATCAATCATAAGCAGTGCGAGCATCTTGCTCGCTTTATCATCAACAAGTCTCTTCTATTTTAAAGCCAACATTTCCGCATACGGAGACTGATGCAAATGAGCCTTATTTGCAGAACCAAAAAGCAGTAACTTTTCAGTAATAACCGCTTGCATATCTTTAATTGCATCGCTCATCAAATCAACCAAATCACGACTCTTTGTTGAACTCAAATCTCTTTTTAGACTTTCTACATAAGCCTTACGCACTTCCGTATTTACATTAAATTTAGAGACACCTAATTCAATTGATTTACTTATCATGGACGCAGGTAAACCAGAAGCACCATGTAAAACCAACGGTATATCTATATTTTTTCTAATTTGAGCTAGTCGTGGAAAATCTAATCTTGGTTCGCTTTTATATTCTCCATGTACATTCCCAATTGTCACGGCTAAAAAATCAACTTTGGTTGCAGCCACAAACTCTATCGCTTGGTCTGGGTCTGTCATCAAAGCTTCTTTTTCTTCCACGCTTAAACCGTCTTCCGTTCCGCTAATTCTTCCAATTTCTGCTTCCACTGCTGCACCATAAGAATGGGCTAACTCTGTCATTTGTTTAGTAAAAGCTAGATTTTCGCTGTATACTAAAGGCGAACCATCTGCCATTACAGAAGTCATTCCCGCATCTAAGGCTTGCTGGATAGCACTTTTTGATGTACTATGGTCTAGATGAACTGCGATGGGTACTGTAGATTCACGAGCAGATTCCATGCATAATGCTACTAGCGGAGTGCCACCAAATTTTAAAGAACTAGGATGGATTTGTAACATGGCAGGACTTTGAAGCGCTTCTGCTGCTAACACTACAGCGCGTACCCCTTCTAAATTATAAACATTGAAAGCTCCAATGGCGTAAACGTTGCGTCGCGCAGTTTCTAACAAATCTCTAGTAGAAGCTAGCATAAATACCCTCCCATAAACAATATTCAGTTGGATAGCCCTGCCCATTTCCAACAATATCAGGAAGTCAGGGGAGTAGGGAATGGGGAATGGGAGTGGGAAATTATCAATTATGAACTATAAACGCATGAGTAATCCTTTGGTCGGAACTTGGAAGTTGATTAGTGCTAGGGCTATTTTCCTTGATGGGTCTGTTGATAACGAGGTTTACGGTTCTAATCCGACTGGGTACATTACTTATGCTGCTGAAGGTCGGATGATGGTGATGTTTTCCAGAAGTGACCGTCCACCACTAACTGGGGATGCAACGTCACCTTTTAGCACTTCTATGCTTTCTGTTCCAGTCGAAGAGCGAGCGCAGGCTTTTTCCTCTTTTAGTGCGTATGCAGGAACTTATACTATTGATGGAAATACTGTTGTTCACCATGTCGAAGTCGCATCTATGCCTAATCGAGTTGGTAAGGATTTGATTAGAACTTTCGTTATCAATGGGAACCAGGTTACTCTAAAAACTCAATCGGTTAAAAGCGATGGTGTTCAAAAAGTCTTTGAACTTCTGTGGGAAAAGATATAAAAGCTCAAGTGAACTGTCTTTTTTTGTGCCTTTAAAACCAAATGTTTAAGCATAAATACTTATTGAAGTAGTAAGTTTTAGCTTAACTCGACACTAATGGTAAGGATGCCTACCCCGCAATATAGAATAATTTGTTTTGTAGAATTTTAATGCTAAAACAGTAGCATGGCTACTGCGAAAAAATAGTAAAGAGGCTATTTAAATGAACCTCGAAGAATTGCTTAAAAGATATGCATCTGGCGAAAGGTGTTTTGCAGAAATTGATTTGAGTGAAAGCCATATATTTCTTCACGAAGAAGTAAAGACCGCTCGCTACGAATCCTACACAAGATATAACAATATTTATTTAAATGAGAGTAACTTTCAAAGAGCGAATTTTTGCAAATCTGACTTATTATTAGTGCATTTTAGTGCAACAGACTTGAGACAAGCAAATTTTAGTAATTCAGTATTGAATAAAGTTAGTTTTAGAAATTCTGATTTAAGAGATACCGATTTTATGAGCGCAAATCTTATAAATGTAAATATGATTGAGGCTAATTTAAGCAATGCTAATTTTTGTGCTGCTTCTTTTAAAAATACGAAATTTAATAGAGCTAATTTATCAAAAGTTAATTTCAGAGATGCAAAGTTAGTTGTAAATAAATACGAGAAAGACCGCCAAGGCATCAATTTTACTTTAGCTAATTTAAGTGAAGCAGATTTCTCCAATTCTCATATTGAGAAGGGAAATTTTACTCTAGCTAATTTGAAAAATGCTAATTTTAGAAATGCAAAATTGAGTTATGCTAACTTGTCTAGTGCTGATTTAAGCTACGCAAATTTAACAGACGCAAAACTCAGCTACGCAAACTTTCGGGGGGTGAAAATTCATAATACCATTTTATCGGAAAAATGGTTAAAAGTATGGGAAATAGTCAATCAAGGAGCAGAAAATCAAGATTTAAGTGGAATTGACCTGAGTGATGCGGATGTAATTGGAGTAAACTTTAGCAATGCGAATCTTTCAGGTGCTAATTTACAAAGTGCTAATTTAAACAGAGCTAATCTATCTGTTGCTAATTTAAGTGGAGCTAATTTGACGGATGCTATTTTGTATGATGTAAATTTAAAAGATACTCAATTTGAGAATGCCATACTAACTAGTACTCGTCCCACCTTGATGACAGTTAAATAATTTCATTTCCAGGAATTAAATTAGTAAATAGAATAAATACTATAGACAAATATGAATTACTCAGTAGATACAAAGCAGGAGAGAGAAATTTTAGGGATGTAGACTTAAGAGATATGAAACTTTATGGGGATGTTAGAAATATATACCAACTTGCTGACATTGATTTAAGTGGTGCAAATCTGACGGGAGCAACTCTAAATTATGTTGAGCTAATAAATGTTAATTTACACGATAGTAATTTGACTAATGCTGATTTTGGTAATTCTAATTTTACTAATGCTAATCTACAAGGTGCTGATTTAACTGATGTAGAAATTCGGCATTGTAAGTTTATTAAAGCAAACTTTAAAAACTCTAATTTAACCAACATTTATGTTATTGGTGGTGATTTTTCCGATTTTAGTGAAGCTGATTTAACTTCAGCTAATTGTACTAACGCAACTCTAATTTGTAATCTTAGTCGTGCTATTTTTCAAAGTGTTGATTTAACAAGTATCAACTTTAGAATTTCTAACAGCATGGCTAATTGGGGTAGTACTACTTTAAATTATATCGATTTTAGTGGTTTAAATCTTAGTGGAATTAGTTTTGTTACTTTAGAGTTACTTGAAGCCAATTTCAGCGGTACAAATTTGAGTAACGCTAATTTCCACAATGCTGATTTAAGATATGCAATATTGACTAACGCTGATTTGAGTCATGCTAATTTATATAACGCAAGATTAAATGGTGCGAATTTAGAGAATGCTAATCTTTATGGAGCTAATTTACGTAACGCTTATTTAGAAGGTGCAAATTTAAAAAATGCTAATCTTAATCAAGCAAATTTAACAGATGCTGACTTAACAAATGTAATTTTAGAAAATGCTAATTTTGACCAAACAGTTTTAAGTGGTGTTGACTTTAAAAATGTAAATTTAGATAATATAAACTTGACTAATGCTATCCTAAATGGAGTTTGTTGGCAAGGTACAAAAATTGATAAAACCCTTGGTTTATCCAATCAAGTTTATTTAATTTGGCAATTAATTAACTTAGGAGGAGTAAATCAAGATTTACAGGGAATAGATTTAAGTGGACAATATCTTAATGATGTTAACTTACAAGGAGCTAATCTAAGTGGAGCAATATTAATAGGGACATCTTTACGAAGTGCAAACCTTAGTGGTACAAACTTGAGCGACAGCAATCTAAGCGATAGCGATTTGTCCCAAAGCAATTTTTCTAATGCTAACTTGAGCAGAGTAAACTTAACAAAAAGTTTTTTAGAAATGCTAATCTAAGCTCTGCTAACTTAACGTCAGCGAATCTAACTAACGTTGGTTTATCATGTGCTAATTTAAGTAATAGTAACTTAACTAATGCAAATTTTACTAATTCTGATTTAGGCACAACAGATTTTAGTGGAGTAGATTTAAGTAGTGTTAATTTCGCTGAAAGTGCAATTTATTGTGCAAATTTAGAAAAAGCAATCAATATACCAGCCAATATTTTATGTTTATACGCTCCTTTACCAGAAAATAATCCTAACACAAAATTAGTTAATGCCCTTCGTGAAAAAACTAAGGGTGTAACAATGCCTAGCGAGGGAGATTACCCTTATGAAATTTTTCTTTGGGATGTTCAAGCTAAAGGGGAGTTTTCTCTTGAAGGGTTACTACGTAAACGAAGTGAACTTGCCAAGGTAGAATTAGATTATTTCTGGCAAACCTTACCAAGTGATAATTTAAGTTTAAAGCAAAAATTTATTAATGCTTATCAAACTCTTCTTGAGTCTTTGCAGCCACATATAACCGGGTTAGAAGTTTATGAATTGAAAACTAGTAGATTTGTAGAAAAATATTCTAAAGCAACTGTTTACATGATTTTGGCAGAAACAATAACTGGGGATTACTTAGGTATATCTATATGCTTAGATTTTACAGAAATACAAGATTTAAATGCATTGCCATGTTTTGAGATTAGAGACTTTGCATTAACTAAATCAGAAAATATAGAGTTAGTTGTCGCAATAGAATCAGCTTTAGATAAAGCAAACTCATTGCTTCCTAAAATGAATGAAGTAAGCGAATTTATTTGGCAGATAGGAGAAAAACGGGACTCAGTATTTCAAAATTTAGCTGTTGCTACAAAGCATTTTACTATTCAAGAATATATTTATAAAAAGAATGAAGATGAAGACAATGATGAAAGAGATAGCTTCAGTTTTAGTTTTTGTTTTAGTAAATCTACATATGAATTAATTAACACAAACCTTACTAACCTTCGATATTATTTTGTTGGAGCAGTAAGGATTGATATTTATTTAGTAGGAGAGGGAAACAATGGCGACTTTATTGGTATCCATACAAAAGTTGTGTGGACTTAATTAATATAGCTGATGGCGAATAAATTCGCGTTAATCTTTAACTTAACAAGTTTCGTTGTGCCGAAAACACTACCTGAAACAAGCAAAGTTTAGTCTCAAATACACCAGGCAAGGAGAACTGGTGATGGGCCAGAGTTTATCAGCAGGTGGTAAAGTCAATTATATGTGGAGGTGTAACAATGACCCAAGCCCTACCCAAACTAGTAACCTTTGAAGAATTTATCTCCTGGCTTCCCAATGACGGGAAACGTTACGAGCTACATAAAGGAGTAATTATTGAGATGCCACCCCCAAGCGGAGACCATGAGGATATAGCTGGATTTTTGGCTCGGAAGATAGGAACTGAATTTGACCGACTTAATCTACCTTATAACATCCCCAAAACAGCTTTTGTCAAAACACCTAAAGCCGAATCCGCTTACTCACCTGATGTCCTGGTAATAAATCGCGCTAATCTTACTAATGAGCCATTGTGGAAAAAGGAATCCACAGTTACTAGACCCGAATCCGTACCCCTGGTAATTGAGGTTGTGAGTACCAACTGGCGTGATGATTACTACAAAAAATTTGCTGACTACGAGGAAATGGGTATTCCCGAATTCTGGATTGTGGATTATAAAGCGCTGGGGGGACGCAACTTTATTGGTAATCCCAAACAACCAACTATTTTTGTGTGCGAACTTATTGATGGAGAATACAAAATGACTGCATTTACAGGCAATGACCTAATCATCTCCCCCACCTTCCCCCAACTCAACCTAACCGCACAGCAGATTTTTGATGCGGCTAATTAAGCGTGCGTGTAAAAACCGACGCTCCTACTAAAATACGGTATTGTTGTTAATGATGAGCATAAAGGAGTTATTCGCATGTCTGACTCACCTGTAATAAAGACGTGTTGCCACTAATACCAGAAATGGGAGTTCTTAGCCTGATACCACAGTTGGGAATATTTGTGCTAGTTTTGAGTGTGATATGGTCAGTTTGGTTAGGTCGATTGTTTTGGAGAGACAACTGGCGACGCAAAGTGGATGAGACTGAGTTCGTAGTTGCGCTTAAGCGCAGTTATTTCGAGACTTTTAGCTTTTATATACTATCTTTTCCTGAGTTTAAATTTCGTATTTGCTTTCATCGCGAAGAAACTTATTATGTTTCTTCTATAGCCGCTTCAAAAGCTAGGCGTAATTTTTCCATTGCATCGTAATTGGGAGCATCCCAATTATGCCTGCGGCACGCTGCGCGAATGCAAAAATAATTTGTAGTGGGAGCATCTTGCTCCCGATTTGTCCCAAAAGCTGGCTGTTCGAGGGCACTACAAAAACGGTAAATTTACACATTTGGGATGCTCCCTCGTAATTAGGATGAAAGTCCATGACAAAAATGGTGTTGCTTAAACCCAGGTGTATTAGTCTGACTATATTTGACTATGAAATTTGGAACTATATGTAGTAAGGTTAATTCACAGATAAAATCAGGAGATATACTTTTAATAACGGAATATCCCTTGCTTTCAATCACTTGCTTTCAACAGTAGGAGAAAACAATGGTCAGCAGTCTTAGAGAACTCATCGAAGAATCAGAGATAGTCGGTGCTGACGACCCAGAAGAAAGGTTTATCAGTACTGGTGTAAGTTGGTATAATTACGAAGCGCTATTAACGAAGCTACAAGAAAACTCTCATTATCGCATCACTTATTTAGATGGAATATTAGAAATTGTGTCACCGTCAATTCGACATGAAAATATTAAAAAACGTTTAGCTATTCTTTTAGAGCGCTATCTGTATAAAAAGCGGATTAAATTTAAAGCGATGGGAAGTTCAACCATCAGAAAACAACTTAAACAAGCTGGTGCCGAACCTGATGAATGTTATTGTATAGGAGGGAACACTAAGCCAATTCCCGATTTAGCCATAGAAGTTAACATTACTAGTGGTAGTGTTGATAAGTTAGAAATTTACCGACGCTTAGGAGTAGCAGAGGTTTGGTTTTGGGAGAATAATAAACTCAAACTTTACCACAAAAGGGAAGATATACCTTCAGAATTTTTGGATAATAATGGCTATGAACAGATTAACGCAAGTGAGTTACTTCCAGACCTAAACATTTCTTTATTGGAAGAATGCACGTTAATTTCGGATGATATTTTAGCGATTGATGAATTTGAGCAAGGTATCAGCTCGTGAGTAGCTATTAGGTAAGACTACTACACATGTTGACAACTAGTGTATTGCATCGAGCTACACGAACAAATCTCGCAAACTAACATCTTGCACCAATAAAATTACTGTCATAATCACTACTAACTTTACTTAAATACTGTCACCTTTTTCCACAACCGCCAGGGAATAAATTCCCTGTCTAAAAGCTAAAGTCCTCTAAAGAGGACTAGAAATATGATTATATTTTAAATGCTATTTTTGATACTAGACAAGCTTTTAATTAATTGTATATACGTAAGGTGCAAGATATCAGCTTAGCTGATATTTCTCCTTTAAATATAAGTAACTAATTAAAATACTTTACGATTTCAAAATTTACGCTCATAGTAAAACGCTATTTTTAGTCCTCTTCAGAGGACTTTAGCTTTGAGACAGGGAATTTATTCCCTGGCTTATTCCCTGGCTATATTCCCTGGCTTATTCCCTGGCTTATTCCCTGGCTTATTCCCTGGCTATATTCCCTGGCTTATTCCCTGCCTTATTCCCTGGCTTTATTTGCATAGCCCCACCCAAGCCACTAAAAATAGCTATAATGAATAATACATTAAAAGATTCATTATTCATTTTTGAGAGGTGTCTTATGCCTGTATTAAGCCGCAAATCACCACCGACCCTACCAGGATATTTGGTATTCAACCCCAAAGAAATTAAAGAAAATCCCCTTAACTTCTATAACCGCATGTGGAAAGAATATGGGGATTTGGTGCGTTTACCAATAATGCCGAATTACTCGTTTTACCTTGCTGCTCACCCAAGTTACGCAGAGCATATCTTGTCTACCCACCAAGAACTCTACCCTAAGCCGGACATTGTGAATAAGCCATTTAATTTAATGATGGGTGAAAGTATCCTCACCAGCGAAGGAGATTTTTGGCTCAAGCATCGTCGCTTGATGCAACCAGCATTTCACATGAAGCATTTGGGGAATCTTGCTGAAGTGATGATAAGTTGCACTGAGTCCTTTATGCAGGAATGGGAAAACAAGTTAGACGGTGAAGTGATTGATATTGCTGCGGAAACACTGCGGTTAACTTTGAAAATAGCTGGACAAACTCTATTTAGTAAAGATATCAGCGACGAACAAAGCGTTCTAGGAAAAGCCTTTCGTACAGGATTTGAATTCGTAAATTATAAAATGAATAACCTGTGGACAGAACCGCTATGGGTACCCACACCTCGGAATCAGCGTTTTCGTCGAGCAAAAGAGACTTTAGATAATTTAGTGTTAGATATCATCGATTCTCGTCGTAAAAATCCCATAGATAGCTACGATTTACTATCAATGTTGATGGCTGCACGTGATGAAGAAACAGGTGAGGGAATGAGCGATAAACAACTACAAAACGAAGTTATAACTCTATTAGTCGCAGGACATGAAACAGTTGCATCTGCTCTTGCTTGGACTTGGTTTTTATTAGCAGAACATGCGGATGTGGCAGCCAAATTACAAGATGAATTACAAAGTGTATTGAACGGTAGCAATCCAACATTAGATAAATTACCGAAACTCGAATATACCCGCATGGTGTTTGAAGAAACTTTGCGCTTATACCCTCCAGCTTGGGCAATGCCAAGAACTGCACGGGAAGATGATGAAATTCAGGGTTATTTTATTCCTAAAGGTTCGCTTATGACAGCCGCTGCATTTATGATTCATCGTCATCCAGATTTTTGGGAAAATCCTGATAAATTTGAACCAGATAACTTTTTACCAGAGAAAATAAATCAAAGACCAAAATTTGCTTATTTTCCATTTGGAGGAGGACAAAGAATTTGTATCGGTAAAAATTTCGCATTAATGGAAGCAACAATTATAATTGCCCTAATGAGTCAGCGATTTAAGTTAGAGTTAGTACCCAATCAACAAATAGAAATAGACCCGACTTTTACGTTGCGTCCTAAATATGGTATTAAAGTTAAAATATGGAAAAAAATACCATAATAAATAAAAAAAATCAATGCAAAAACTTGATGAAGCAAAACGAGAAGCAATTTTAAATGCAGCAAAACAGCGTCTTCGGAAATACGGAATCCAAAAAACAACAATGCAGGAAATTGCAAAAGATGCAGGTATTGCTGTTGGGACGCTGTATCTGTATTTTAAAAACAAAGATGATATTTTGATTGCGAGTACCGAAGCTTATGCGAGGAAACATATAATAGATACAGAAGAAATTTTAAATTCATCAAAGTCTCCATCTGAAAAACTCAAGGCTTATATTATTAATCGCTTTCGTGCATCGCAAGAAACACGTAACAGTGGTTCCCATGCAGCAGAATTAGCACGCGCTGTAATTAAATTGAAACCGCAGTTATTAGAAGAACAGACTAATTGGTCTCGAAGAAATGTGTTGAAAATTTTTCAGGAAGGGATTGAAGCAAATTTATTTCATATAGATAACTTAGAGCGAGATGTAGAGGTCTTTTTACATTCTATTGGTTACTTTTTTCCAGTCGCAACAACAGAAAAATATTTTGAACCAGAAGAAGAAAAGTTATGTATGGTGATAGATTGGTTTATCGAAAAGCTATCTTACCGATAATGCTTATAGCACTTCTCATTTGAGTAAAATACAAAAATAAATATAAACAAACTATTAACTATTGTGGGGTGGGCATCCCTGCCCGCCCTTGTGTATTTAACCAAAACGGGAAATACAATCTAATAATTATCGTCTCCCATCACCACGATGGTCAGCTCCATCACCATCTTTTGATTTATCTTGAAACTTTTTATTTAAAGCAAAACTTTCTTGTACTTTTGAAAGAGCCAATTGAACGCGACCCTTAACAGCCAAATCTTCGTCTATTTTTTCCATTTCCTCTAATTTCAACTTAATTTTTGACACCAAATCAGACTGACTTTCATCCGCAGCCACAAACAGCGCTTCTAAACCAGTAACAGCAGAGTAACGCACAACCCATTCCGGGTCTTGACATACCAATAATAAAACTTCTAATGATTGATTTTGAGCAGAACCAACCTCTTCTTTTGGTAGTTTATGCCATTCAATAGTACCCAAACCTCTAGCAGCAGCGCGACGTACGCTCAAAGCGAAATCATTTTTTGCAGCATCAAGCAAAGTATTTAACGCTCGTGGGTCACCTATTCCAGCTAAAGCGCGAACAGCCCAAGCTCTAGCAGCATAATTATAATTATCAATAAGTTCTAATAGTGGCTCTACCGCTGGTTCTCCTATTTGTATCAACCCATCCACAGCAGCAACAGCAGCTCCTGGATTATTGTAACCTAAGGCTGCTATCAAGCTAGGAACAGTTTCAGCCAAACCCGCAGCAGCCAAGTTTTGTACCGCTTCTAATAACTTTGTTGAGGAATCTGCTTCTTCTACTGCATCAACTAATTTTTGAGCCAGAACTGTATTACTCATTTTAAAATCTCCGGAAGTGTGAGAACCATAGACAATACATCCCATCCCTATAGAAAGGTGGTCATTGACTACTTATAATTTCGTTACTTGCTAGTTGTGATGTGTAATTTTTAATTTGTCAAGGGTGTCACATCCATCATCTACAAATATCTGATATAAACATCTACAAAAGTGAATCCATTAAATCCATCACCTTAATAGCCCCCTCAGACAAAGTTGTTGTCTGCTTAAGTTGATGTTCCAACAAGCCTTTAAGCGAAATCAATTTCAAACTGTTCTCTGCTAAAGTTAAAGCAATTGCCTCTGCTGCAGGTAAATATCCTATCGCTCCCAAATCAGCTAATGCTGCTCGTCGTAACTGTAAATCATCCCCAGAAATAGCTTTTACTAATATCTCTCCATACACTGTTTCCCGCGTTAATTGATACATAGCTCGTGCAGATGAATACTGTATCCGTTGGATAGGGTGTTTAAGAAAAATTTTAATTTGAGGTATCGAACCCTTCGCCCCTAAACTTCCTAAAGCTTCTATAATTGCATCATAAGGTTGAGAGTAATCTGGCTGTTGTGATAATAATTGACCATCTTTTAGCCCAAGACATAGCAATTTATTTAACTCGCTAATTGCACTCAAATCACCAAGCATCCCTAAAGATTCCGCAGCTGCCTCCCGCACGTAAAAATCAGAACATTGCAAACTATTGATAAGTGCAGGTACAGCTTCAAGACTACCAAGTTTACCAAGTGCCCTAGCCGCATTACGTCGCAAAGGATACCCACCTTCGGGAGTGCGGTCATCCTCATCACCAAGAGCTTTGATAAGTCCTGTTATTCCTGCTGCTTCGGTGACGCGAAACCTACCCAACCACCAAGCAGCATAAAAGCGCAGACCTAAATCTGTGCCGGAAAGATTGGCTATTGCTTGTTCCACCGTTAAAGATTCACCTGTTGGTGATGAAGATGTAAAATTTTCTTCTGAGTTTGATTCCAACATCACAAAAATTTTTATGTAATTACATACAAAAACTGTAGAGACGTTACATGTAACGTCTCTACATCATGGGCAACATTTTTACGTGAAAAGCTGAAGCGCCTACTACGAACTAATTAATTAAAGTGGCTTAATGCTAGCAATTTTACCACCTTGTTTTTGCACTCTCTGCATGTAGTTGGAGAGTTCTTCGTAAGGTATAACCACAGCTTGGTTAACTTTACGTGTATTAGGATAACCACCTCCAAATACTCCAGAAGCTTCAACACGGTAAAGTCTACCTTCTGTACCAAAAGTTCCAGCTCCACCGAAAGTGCTGTTAGGTGTAACACCTTTAGCTGGAGCAAGGTAAGCAGAACCAGAAGAGCTACCAGAAGGAGTAATCACAGCAGATGAACCATTACGACCGAGTTCACCAGCAAGGTGAGGTGAAGTTCCTTTTAGCTGAGCACGGTCACTATTTGCATAACCACGATAAAGTTGGAACATGCGGCTAAAACCAACTGTTTTTTGTCCTACTTGGGTTTGAAAACCGCGATAGAAAGGCACAATATTTTCACCAAAACTAACCTCATACTCTGGTGAATCGATATAAGAATCAATATCAGCATCGTACCCGTTATTTTGGTACATGTCCAAATGATAAACGACTTCAGACTCATCATAAGGAGCACGACCTAACAAATGTTTATAGTTCAACTCAATGGTTCGAGTTTGAAAACAGTTGTTAAAAAACTTAGATTTGTATAGTTCTGATTTAGCAACTAAACGTACAAAGTCGCGAACTGTAACTTTACCATCCCGGAGAAGAGATTCAGCACTTATCAAACGTTGGGATTTCATTAAATAATCATTACCCAACAATTGACGATAAACCGCAGAAATTACTCTTTCAATCTCCTCTTTTGTCGCTCTGGGACGAAGTTCTACAGGTGAAGCATTGCTGAACGCTTCTGTTCCCAAACGAGATGCTGCTGCTGTAATTGCCATTTTTAAAATTCTCCTTTGAAATTGGGGATTGGGGAGTGGGGAGTGGGGAGTTGGGAGTGGGAAATTGGGAGTTGGGAGTGGAAATTAAGATTAAAAATCTTTGCTATTTTCTATGCTCATTCCTAATTCCCTACTCCCCATTCCCCACTCACTACTCCCTATTTAAGCTGCTGCTATACTCATTACTTTGCAGCCTTTCCGATTTAATTGCTGCAATTTGCTGGAAAGCTGTTCGTAAGGTACGAGTAATTCACTGCTGCTACGTCTTACTACTGTTGAATTCGGTGATGCCGCTTGCATAAATCGGATACGATAAATACCACCTACATTTCCACTTGTTGTACCTGCTAAAGCTGAGTTTGCTGCTGCATAGATAGGTGAAGCTGTATTTTTAGCCAATTCCCAAGTTAGCCGTCCTTGTTTGTTACCAACTGCTTTATCGCTATTGGCATAACCGCGATACAGTTGAAACATTCGTCCAAAGGCAACATTCTTTTGGCCTACTTGACTCTGAAAACCAGTATAGTAGGGAACAACATTCTCACCAAACTTCTGCTGATATTCTTCTGAGTCGATGTAAGAATCTATTTCTGCTTCATACCCTTTTGTGTTGTACAACTCGACGTGGTATGTTATCTCTGACTCATCTTGTGGGGCACGTCCCAATAAGTGCTTGTAATTCAGTTCGATAAACCGATTTTGTGAATTTGGATAGAAGAATCTACTCCTGTAAAGTTCTGATTGAGCGATTGCTAAAACAAAACCTCTGACTGATATTGAACCTTGACGTAGAAGAGATTCAGCACTAGATAAACGTTCTCCTTCCATCAGATACGCATTCCCTAAAATCTGACGGTAAGCAGCACGAATAACGATTTCTATGTCTTCGTCTGTTCTTCCTTCACGCAGTTCTGCCACATTTGTATCAGCAAAAGCGCTTAATCCTAATTTTGCTGAGTCTACTGATGATGCCATATCTTTATCCCCCTATCCTGAAAGTAAAATGGGAGCAAACAATAGTTTCGTTTTTTCGCGTATTTATTTCGCGTACGTATTTGCTTGCCGATTAGCCATCAATTGTTTTTCGACCTCAAGCTTCACTTAAATTAAAACAGATTGCTTATCTAATAGTTTTTCTACTCAACCTGTTTTAACAGGCTTCCACTTTGAAACCGAAATTCTAATTCACGGCTCAAAAAAACAGTTGATATTATTTAATTTTTTCCAATAAAACTGCCCGGAAAGCTAAATAACTCTCTAGTCACATTTGCCAGTGGAGCTATTTAACTTTCCGGGCAAGAGGCCCTTATTAGCTCAGGACATTAATCGCGTAATCGATGTAGGAATTTGCTTCAACTGCAGGGTCGCCACTTAAACCGTGGTTAGCCTTAACATATTTCAGCGCTTCAACGTACCAGCTGGGAGACAGGTCAAAAGTTTTGTTGATTTCTGCCAAGCCTGCAACCAAGTAATCATCCATTGGTCCAGTGCCACCAACTACCAAGCAGTATGTAATCATTCGCAGGTAGTAACCAACGTCACGTACACACTTAGATTTACCTGTTGCGCTAGAAGCGTAGTTAGGCCCTTGCATTTGGGTGGTGTAAGGGAATTTCTGATACACAGAATTCGCTGCACCTTCTGCCAATTGTTGAGCTTTAGCTGTCAATGCTTTAGCTGCTTCTAAGCTAGCTGCTGCTTGACGATAGCGACCGAAAGCTACTTGTACTTCAGTGCTGCTTAGGAAACGTCCTTGTGAGTCTGCTGCTGAGACTGCTTCGGTTAGAGGGGTTTTCATTGGTTTGGTATCTCCCTTTTACAAAAAAAACTTTGTTTCAAAGCTGTTTATTTCTAACTGACAAACGACTGTCAGCTACTTACTTACTTGCTCGGTTTGAAATGGTTCAGTTGAAACTACTCAAACTACGCAACTGCTTGTGCTGCGCGGTCGAAGTAGCTAGAAACTTCAGCCATCAAAGCACTGCAATCACCTCTGGTGATGCCATTGGTATCGTTAGCAATCGCGATAGCAGCTTCTTTCATTTTTTGAACGCCAACTGCTACGGAAGAACCAGGAGTTCCCAAAGCTAAGTAGGTTTCGCGAAGACCATTCAAGCAGCGGTCATCTAATACGCTTGCGTCACCTGAGAAGATAGCGTAGGTGATGTAGCGTAAGATGATTTCCATGTCACGCAAACAAGCTGCCATACGACGGCTGGTGTAAGCATTACCACCAGGAGCAATCAACTGAGGCTGTTCAGCAAACAAAGAGCGAGCCGCATTAGCAACGATAGAAGAAGCGTTGCTGGTGATGCGGTTTACGGTGTCCATACGCTTGTTGCCTTCACGAACCATGTTGGTCAAGGCATCCAACTGGGAAGAGCTTAAATATTCACCACGAGCATCTGCTTGGGATACGACTTTAGCGAAAGCGTCTAACATCGGTTCAATCTCCTATCTAGCAACGTTTCTGAATCGTTTAATTTAAAAACTGGCACACACTTACTTTTAAGTACCGATTGCATCCGCATCTCGCGTAAACTCAAAAACGGTGTACAAGATATCAGTTTAAGGCTTTATCGCTTTCCGATTAAAAATTCTCACAAAACTTTACAATTCTCTGAGAGTCTGGAAAGCTCAGCTATAAACAGTTTCGCTAACTGCTTTATCTGTTTTAGCCTCCTAAAGTATTTTTATACAATGTCTAAGCCTTTATTTTCGTTACAAATTATTATGATGTTTATTTATTTCGTTACATTGCTTAACAATGTGCAATTTACAATTCCCTACTCCGTACAGACGCGATAAATCGAGACACGATAAATCAAGACGCGATAAATCAAGACGCGATTTATCGCGTCTCTACCGATTTACTACTCCCAGAGCCATTTTCCGTTCTAGGTCGAACAAGAAACCGTGAATGTACTCCTCCGTCCACTCTTCACCGTAAAAACGACGAAACATTCCTCGTGCAGGGTCTTTTTCTGCTCGATAACGTAGGTAACGAAGTTGCGCTGCTTGAATTTCTGCTAAGTGCTGGGGGTCTGTAATAGGCTGTGTTTGCTCGACAAAATCTAAATAAGCCTTCAAATAATCCTTAAAGGCTTCAAATACATGAGTTTGAACTACGGATGTTTCTTGGGGACGAGTCCACAAAAAGGCTGGAGAAAAAAACGGTCGCGCTTCTTCAGGAAAATCTCCTCCCCAAGGTAGATGTTGTTGGTGCGATTGAAAAATTGGAAGTATGGGTTGGGTATATTTTGCCTGATATTCTGAATCATCTCGGAATAAAGGCTGCATATCCAAGGCAATTAAATGTCCTCCTGGTAAAGTTACTAAGTCCGCTCCAAAAAATGGCAAGTCATAGTTAAGCTGAGGAAAAATAACAAAATTTAGGACTTGTAAAGATTTTCCACCTTGGACATGAGCAGCACGAATTTGACGTAATTTTTCGGTAGCAAATCCATGACTAGTTGTAACAATTGTTTCTTCGTTTTTCCCTTTACCCACTACTGCTGATTTAGATTCAAATCCTTCAGGAATGGGATAAGGCATTAGTTCTAACCGCGAATTCATGTAAGAAATCGCGTAGTCAAGAAATGGCTGGTAGAGCATGGAATTTAATCACTTTGCGACTGCTAAGGGAACTGCGTCTTCAAAGAGAAATTCATACAGAAATTTTTCTGACCACTCATGACCAAAATAACTGCTAAATAAGCCAGATGCTGGGTCGCGTTCTGCACTGTATTGGTCGTAGTCTTTTTGTGCTTTCACAATTCGCTGAATATCTTCTGGGTCAGTCAAAGGTTGTGCTTGTTGTAACATTTGCCAATACAGGTTCAAGTAGTCTTGATAAGCTTCATACAGCCTTGTGGAAACTGTATGAGGGTCGGTTTTAGCGAATAATAGATACTTGGAAAAATACTGATTGGCATCGTAAAATTTCATCTCTAATCCCTGTGCCAAATCGGGATAGTTATCGTGTAAAAATTTTAGCGGTTCTATGTATTTTTGTTGGTATTTTTCATCCGGGAATAGGGGTTGAAAGTCCAAAACAACCAGGTTTTTTACTTTCCCAAAAGATAAAAAGTCTATTCCTAACAGTGGTAAATCATAGTGATAGCTGGGGTAAATCACGCTGTTAAAAATTTGGGCACCTTCCCCAGCGTCGATGTAGGTATAACGAATTTTTCTTAACTCTGGACATTGGTAGCACCAACTGCGAATTGTTGCTGGATTTCTACCGCGTTCGCTGACTTTTAACTCCAAGCCAGAGGGAATGGGACGAGGTTGTAAACTAAAGCGCTTAAATAGCTCTTTTTCCAAAAATTCCAAAAATGGCTTGTACATAGAGCATGATTTATTAATCCTTATGCTGAAAATAAGGGATTCAAAGGATGCAAGTCCCACCTTTGTTAAACAAAGCAATATTCTGTAACATTTGGGTGGGTGGGAATTGGTAATTGGTAATTGGTAATTGGGGATTGGGAATTGGGAATTGGGAATTGGGAATTGGGAATTGGGAATTGGGAATTGGGAATTGGTAATTGGGAATTGGGAATTGGTAATTGGGGATTGGGAATTGGGAATTGGTTTGTTAACTTCTGGCTAGGTTTTTTTGAATCATTTGTTCTAATGTTTGCTCTGTGACGCAACGTCTTTCTGAACAATAGGTCATGAGGTTTATTCCGTTCATCATCCGGACGCTGCTTACTCTAACGCGAAAATCATCGGTGACGAACCAGCACCTTTCTTGTCCTTGGTTGTTGTCGTAGTCGGTGTCAATTGTTAGTACACCATCATCTGCAAAATTGTAGCGGCTAACTACTGGTATGCTTTCAACGTAGCCTTGATTTCGCAGCAGCTTTCCGGTTTTTCCTGTTTCGTCGGGTATGTCAACTAATATTGCTGCGTTTGCGTTTGATAATTCTCTTGTGTCTAAGTTTACTTGCCACGAAAAGCTTGCACCCCCTGTTGCGCTGTTGGGGTCTATCCCTTGAGCTTCACATACTTCTTTGACTTTGGGGTCGTCTTTTTCCAATATTTCTATGGTTATATTGGATTCTCCTGATTCGTCGGCTACTAAGTCAAAATGATGGACTGCTCTTTGGGTAAACCAGGTTCCTTCGCTTTTACGAAAGAATTCCATCATTGTCATTGGTTTGATTATATGCATGATTTTTTTAACCTTACTTTTATAAATAGCCTTTTTTCAATATGGACAGGCTGGAAGCCTATCCCACAAAAAGAATTATAGAAATGGCTTATAAAGGTAGAATACTTTAAAGGCAGTTTTTTAATCAACTTAATGTTATCCAGCAATATTAAACAAACTTTAGTAGACCTTCGTGAACGCACCCTAGGTCAGATGGATTTGTATAAATTCAATTTACAAAACGTCAGTTTAGAGAATGAAAATCTTTGTAGTGCTAATCTTATTGGAACTGACCTGAGTCATGCAGTGTTAATTAATGCTGACCTAAGTGGTGCTGACCTACGAGGTGCTAATTTAAGTGGTGCTGATTTAAGTGGTGCTAATTTGCAGGGAGCTTATTTACACAGAGCTAATTTGGAAGGAGCTAATTTAACTGGGGCTATTTTAGACGGAGCAAAGTTTCAATTGGCTCGGTATAACAGTCAAACAGTATGGGCTGAAGGATTTAATTACAGGTCTTGTGGTGCTATTGGTCCTAAAGCTAGTCTCAATGGAACTTTTTTGTGTACAGCAAATCTACGTGATGCAGATTTGCAAGGGGTTAGTTTACTTGGAGCTTATTTGAGTGGTGCTGATTTGACGGGAGCAAATTTAAAAGGTGCTGCTATTAGTGGTGCTGACTTGCAAAAAGCTTTTTTGACGGGGGCTTTTTTAAGAGATGCTCGCTTAACGGGAGCTAATTTGAGTGGTGTCGATTTACGTGCTGCTGATTTGAGTGGTGCGACTTTGGAAAATTTAGCTAGTATTGCTGGGGCTGATTTTTCTCTGGTTCAAGGTTTGAGTGACAACACTAGAAGCTCCCTTTTGAGTCGTCCTTTTGCGGAACTTGATGTTTGGAATTCTTATACACGTCGTACAACTAGGGAGAGTTTGGCTTTTAATGGGTAATGGGTAATGGGTAATGGGTAATGGGTAATAGGTAATGGGTAGTGGGTAATGGGTAATGGGTAATGGGTAATGGATAATGGGTGATTAGTGTAAATAATTTTACTTATCTCTATGGCGTACATCTACCTGTAGAGACGTTACATGTAACGTCTCTACATTTTTGTCCATGTAACCAATTACCAATTACCAATTCCCAATTACCAATTACCAATTCCCAATTACCAATTACCCATTACCTATTCTCTTTTCCAAATACTGACCAATCATTATTTCTTCACCTGCACGTGAAATAATACTTTGTCTTGTGCGGTAGTTGGAACCAATTAATTTTATTTCTTCTTCAAATACTGAACCGCTATACTCGGTTCTTAATTGCATGGTTTTGGGGTCAGCAAACGAACACACAGCTGTCACTGGTTTTGTTGTCGCAAAACCTCGGTCACGATAAAGAATTTCTCCACAAACGCCAAATACTGTTGAACCAGTTGTGGGTTTGCGTCCTGGCTGAGTATAATTACTTTCCCATGTAATTTTGCTACCACAACTTAATATTGTCTCGTCTGTCAGTTCGTGTAATTCGGCTAATTCGATTAACTCTGGATTATTTTTATCTAAAAATCTGACTGTAATAAAGCTTACGACTTCTTCCACTGCACCACTTTTAAGCGTATAGTAACGACGCTCTGAACGCCAATCTCCTTCTGTCTGTTGGAAAAAGTCTTGTGCTAGGTAGTCAATTGATAACTGAGCAATTTGTATAGGCAATGTCATAAAGTAAAAACCTCCTCTCAAGGGGCGAATCCATAAATCGATATTTGAGTCAAGCTATAGCCAAATGTGTTAAATTATCTTAACATTAAAAGATGTTAAGAACCCTATCTTTTTCTCAGGGAAGGCTATAGCTTTTTATATGGGATTGGCAATCTATGTGAGTCCAGATACGAGCCAAATAGTCTAGGCTTACTGTGAATGCCAGTTCTTCTTCAATAACGCTAGAAAAGTAGCGTAACCTTTAGAAAATCCTGGTGGGTCAGGTAAAAAGTACTCAGGAAAATCTTCGTAAGGACGCCAAGGTTCCGAGGGATTGTGCCGTAAATGTAAAGCGCAATCGGAAATTCCCGGTGGACGCCAAGTCATTTCTCCTGCGTTGCTGTCTGTCATAGAGTTTCTCCTTGTTTAAGTTGACTCTAACTACATGGTTGTTAAAACTCCTTTCGGATTTTCCCAGCACTGACTGGAAAAATTACTAGGAATTTATGCGGATTTCATACAATATTGCACAAAATCTATCTTTGGTGGTGTATCATCTGTGACTAGATTGATGTATCAAAAATTACTTGTTGATAATCAATAGAACATAGGTGATGCAGTATAGGTTGATATATTATGAACTATAATTTCCTATTGTAAAGAGCAACAGCACCTAAAGAAGTAGTCTCATCTACACAGTTAGTCAACTATTTTGTAAGCTATGTTAATTTTGTTTGTATATTGTGCTACTATATTCATGAGTATATAGGGATGTTACAAAACTAGCTATCAATACATCAAATAACCTTTGTATAGTAAGCGTTTTGAACTAAACTTTGGTTATCAGCTCCACCGGCTAACTCGGCCGTAGTATCAATGCCTCTACCAAAAAAAGAATTACGCAACTTGCAACTCTTAAACCAGCGACTTCAAACAGAAATTCATTATTGTAGTTTACAAAAGTTAAAATCAAGCAGCTTTGAGATTCAGGTACGCAATCTTTTGACAGCTATAGATGATATTATAGTTGTTCTTAATGTTTGCGGAGAGAAACTACAAAACATAGAAATTTTGCCAACAAAAATTCAAGGAAGTAACAAAAATGTAGGTTTAATTGATAAGATGTTAGAATTATTTTTGCTAGAGAATATACCTAATATCTGGTTAAGTAAAATTCAGCAGTCTTTAAGCAGCCAGCAAACTCTAAATTTTGATTATAGCTTACTTTTAGAGTCAGACGAAATTTGGTTTAGTGTTAGCATTTATCCTATTTCAGAAAACTCAATCATTTGGATAGCACGAGATATCAGCGAGCGTATATTAGTAGAAAAAGCTTTACAAAATAGTGAAGCGCAATTGAGACAAAAAATAAATCATCTAGAGCAGCTATTAGAAGAAGCGCAAAATTTGGCAAATTTAGATGGGTTAACAAAAATCGCTAATAGATACTGTTTTAATAATTACATGCATCAGAAGTGGGGCTATATTGCGTCCAAACAATCTCCGATTGCTTTTATTTTACTTGATGTAGATTACTTCAAGCTTTATAATGATGCTTACGGTCATTTGGCTGGAGATGCTTGTTTAGTAAAGATTGCTAATGCTATCAGGTCTGTTATTAAGCCTCAAAGTCATTTTGTTGCTCGCTACGGGGGAGAAGAGTTTTCTGTAATTTTACTTTATACTGATGAGAGGGGTGCAGCGCAAGTTGCACAACTTATTATTGAACAAATCAAGCAACTCAATATTCCCCACGCTCTTTCTCAAGTGGCTGATATTGTAACAGTTAGTATGGGAATTGCTGTCTTATTACCTAATGTTAATAACTCCCCTCAAGACTTGATTCATAAAGCAGACCAAGCGCTGTATCAAGCTAAAAAAGAGGGACGCAATCGTTATTACTGTATTCAATAAGTTGAGTTATAAAAATCAACTACTCTCTTATTCTCTTTAACGAGCAAATATATAACTTAAATGTCTAAGATAATGTTTATAAAGAAAACATTAAGCCTCATTATTACCATAAGCCAGCCAGTGACTAAAGTCACTGTCTAAAAGCTGAAGTCCTCTATAAGAGGACTGAGGAATACATCAAAAACAGATACTTTACACAATTTAAAATTACTCCTAAAAATCTTATTTCTTCTTAGTCCTCTTTAGAGGACTTTAGCTTTTAGACAGTGACTTTAGTCACTGGCTTGTAATATACTGGCTTGTAATATACTGGCTTGTAATATACTGGCTTGTAATATACTGGCTTGTAATATACTGGCTTGTAATATACATGATGCTTAATATTTTATTTATAAGTACCCTCTAATAACCAAATATGCAACTTAAATTTATACTACCTTAGTGCTATTCTTCAAGAGAATTTACAGTTGCGTCCGCAGGTAAATATGCAACTTAAATTTATACTACCTTAGTGCTAGGCTGTCACTCTCACTTTCCAAATTATTTAGGTAATAAATCTTCCAACGCAGCAGCAATAACGCGATGATTTTCGTCCTGTCTAAGTTTAATTAAAGCTTCTTTTGCTTGCGGTTCATTAAAGCGTTTCAAAGCATAAACTACTCGCACTCTAATTCGTGGAGATTCATTATCCACAAGTGCTAAAAGTTGAGATAATGTTTTTTCATGTTGACTAGAATTAGCTAAAGTCGCAAGAGCATCAATAGCAGATTCTTGGGTTGTTAAATCTGTATCTTTCAGCGATTCAACGCAGACATTAAAGACCTCTTCCGGACATTCCATTTCCATTAAAGCCGCTAAAATACTGCGTCGTACTAACCAATGGTCATCTTTATGAAATGATTTAACAAGATGAGAAACAGCGACTTGACCAAACAGAGACAAAGAATTTGCAGCTTCCGCACGTACATTTGGGGTATCGTCAAACTGCATCATTTCCATTAAAGTCGCGAAAGATTCAGGAGACTTTTGCTTACCCAGACCCATAGCTACAAACGAGCGTACTAAAAACTCTCCGTCCTTGAGTTTGCTTCTGAGTAGAGGGACAGCAATTTCTGAGTCATAATTTTTAAGAGCAGCAACCGCCTTAAGTCGGTACTGAAAATCCGGATTTTTCAGATTTTCTTCAATTTGAGCCAGTTCCATGCAATCCCCCTACTGTTTTATTACTTCTTTCCTCTTCTTTCTTCCTTAATTTTTTAACGTGTTATGTTAAAAAATGTATCAGAAATCTTAGAATTTATCATAACCCATCCTGTAGTCTTACGGATTAATATACTTTAATAACCAACAAGCAATGATTCAACTAAGCGAAAAAGTCAAAGAACTAATAGCAAAAGCTAGAATAGTCAGCTTTGCACAATGGACAAGTAGCTACCCACAAGCTGTGATTGATATTTTTCAAGCAGCAGACGATGAGGGTCGCTATCTGACAGACGAAGATTTACAGCAAATTCAATCGCTAGCACCGACCACAGGAGAGTTTATTCTCGTTGTAAAATTCTTACGCGACAATGTAAAAGAAATAGTAGACGAGGCTAGACAGCAGGTACTAACAACTTTTCCAGATATATTAAACCCAGGAGGAGGGTTGTATCCCCCAGAACGTGCAGCAGCTTGCTGGCGAGATTTTTGGCATTTTTTACGTTGTATCACCTATGGAATCGCAGGCCACCATACTGAATACACAAGTTCCACAGGACTGGAATATATGAAACAACTTTACCAAGAGTTACAAGTTCCTTTAGACGCAATGATTGTAGGTTTAAAAGGTATAAAAATAGCAAGCCTAAAACGTTGCGAACCAAGTCAGCAAGAGCTTCTAGATGCATACTTTGACCACTTAGTCAACAAAATGTCATCCTTTCAGAATTAGGGAATGGGGAGTGGGGAGTGGAGAGTGGGGAGTGGGGAGTGGAGAGTGGGGAGTGGGGATTGATTGGGATGAGGGAATCAACCGTCAACCATCAACCATCAACAGTCAACAGTCAACCATCAACAGTCAACAGTCAACCATCAACAAAAAAATGACAACTGACTTAAACGAAAAACTAATGTTAGCCGTCATCCGAGGGGATGCTTATTCAGTGCAAGACTTTTTGATTCATGGTGCGGATGTAAATACCTTGGGTAAAGGCGATACCACTCCTTTAATGATGGCAGCTTCTGAAGGGTATTTGGAAATTGTCAATATACTCTTAGCCCGTGGTGCAGAAGTAAATACCAAAAATGTAACAGGTTATACTGCTTTGATGTATGCTGTGGAAGGACTTAAACCAGATATAGGTACTGCAATACTCGAAAAAGGTGCGGATATTGGGGGTATAAATAATTATGGTGAGACAGTATTAATGTCCGCGTCTCGCAAAGGCTATACGGAGTTGGTGAAAAAATTAATAGAACTAGGTGCGGACGTAAACGCTAAGAATAATATAGGTGATAGAGCCTTGTATTTTGCCGCAGAAAACGGTCATACCGAAACTGTACAAATATTGATTGAAAATGGTGCGGATGTAAATGCAGCAAATATTGGTGGTTGGACGGCTTTAATGATGGCCGCTGCACAAGCTTATGGAGCTGCTGTAGCTGTTTTGCTAGAAAATGGTGCTGATGTCCACGCTAAAAATAAGTGGGGGGGGACAGCTTTAAAGGAAGCTAGAAAAACTGTCTCACCTGCCACCGTACAATTATTAATAAGGGCTGGAGCTATAGAGTAATTCGCAATTCGTAATTCGCAATTCGCAATTCCCCACCATAAGGTAAAAGTATGTTAATAAATGAATTTCAACAATTTTTTGATTGTTGTGTTGGCAATTGGGCAACTGAACGGACTTACCATTATTTAACACAGCAAGAAGTCGAACGTTCACGCACAGAATTTGCTATTGAACCGTTGAGCGAAAGTCTAAAACTAAAGGTACTATCAGATAACAGTTATCCTGTACCTCCTAAAGTTCACGAGTTACCGGGATATCATCTTGGGTTCCAGACAGTCTCCGAGAAAGGGGAGAAGGTTTCCCAGGAGCTAAATATGTTGTTTGTTACCGAACAGAATGACGAAGGTGTTTTACAAGGAAAATATCTTCGTGACCGAGCTTACGAAGAGGAAAAACCGATAGTTGCTAATTTCCGCTTCGATACTGCTAAACAAGAACTGTTAATGACAACAAATTATACTCGTGTCGTCGCAGTTGATTCTATTACCTTAATCAACCCAGAATTACGCATTCGTAAAATTCTCACTTACCGTCGTCCTACAGAAGGAGAAGCTCTAAAAGAAGTAGTACTAGTTGGTTTTGGTGTGGAGCAAAAACAACCTCCTAATTCCAAGTAAGCAGTTCCACATCTAAACTGCACAATGAATGTAGGATTCCACACCTCTTGTGGGGTGGGCATCCCTGCCCGCCCGAATATACAAGTTAAATGTGGGATAACAAACATACAAGTTAAATGTGGGATAACAAACATACAAGTTAAATGTGGGATAACAAACATACAAGTTAAATGTGGGATAACAAATATACAAGTTAAATGTGGGATAACAAATATACAAGCTAAATGTGAGATAACAAATATACAAGCTAAATGTGAGATAACAAATATACAAGCTAAAGTGAGATAACAAACATACAAGTTGAATGTGGGATAACAAACATACAAGTTAAATATCACCTGCTAGTAACCTGCTATTAACCCTTCAATCAATTCTGCTTACTGATGGATTTACCGCTAACAAAATAGTAGCACCTAGCATAACGCCTCCAGCGGAAGCAAAAAGAATTGTCAGATTTAAATCAGCCAAAAAGCCAGCCAAAGCATAAGAAATAGGAGCAACACCCAAGGAACAAAGCATTCCCAAGCTCATAATCCTTCCTAACATTTCAGGTGGAGTTTGCTTTTGAATCCAGATAGTTCCAACAATATTAAAAAAGCTACTACAAAACCCCAGTATAGCGATTGTTACACTAGCTAGGATTATATTTGGTATAAAGCCAAGTAAGAATAAACCAAAGCCTTGTATACTAGCAAGAATAAGCATTAGAACCCCAAGCCTGGGAAGATGTCTCTGGAGTATTTGAGGCATCAGCGTCCCTAACAACCCACCACCACCCCAAGCCGAATTCATTATTCCTAAAGCGATAGCACCCCCTGGAAAGCGATTACTCGCAAGTCCGGTTATGCCCACTTGTAAAGGTCCGATGAAAAACAAATTTAACATCATTAATATTAGCAAAACAGTTCTCAAAGCTGGACTATGCCATCCGTAGTTAAGTCCTTCATTAATCGCAGCAAATATACTAGTAATTTTTTTATTTGATGTCGGTTTTTTAACAGTTGAGTCAAGAGCCTGTTTTGATTCTTCATTCAACTTTAGCTGCTCAGTCATCTCAGTATTTGGCTTCAGTCGTCCCTTCATCAGCAAAAGTGTTACGGTTGTCACAACAAAAGTAGCAGCATCAATTGCAAAGGCTGCCTGAATACCGCTAATTGCAATTACCAAACCAGCTAGAGATGGTCCAATAAGCACAATCATTTGAGAAGTTCCTTGGGTCAATGTATTACTTGCTACCAACTGTTCTGCTGTTACAAGACTAGGTACAATTGACTTAGCGGCTGGGATAAAAAAACCTTCCACGATTCCAAAGCTGATGGCAAATATGTAAAGATGCCATAACTGCGTCGTTCCTGAGGCAACTATTGTCGCTAATGAGACCGTCAGCAAAACCCGTAAGCCGTTAGAAACAAGCATGACCAACCTGGGTGAAAATCGGTCGCTGACCACACCACCAATTAGCATCAAAACAGCACGGGGAATTGCGGCAGCCATCAGTACTGTGCCTAAGCTAACACCAGAGTTAGTTATCTGTATAGTCAACCAAGGCAATGCTATTAAGTAAAATTGGTCACCGAAAAGGGAAACACTTTCACCAATGTACAGGAGTAAAAAGTTGCGGACTCTCAGCGGTTCCCAAAGAGACAATTGCTTTTGACCGGAAAATTTTGATTCTCTCATAAAATTGAAGTAGCTATCTAATAGATAAATAAATTTCGGGGATTTAACAATAACCAAAACAATTGCGGAGGGCGTTTTTTATACTTTTTTCCTTTTATAGCCTTCAGCATAGATGCCCTCTGCCTTCCTTCGTCAATTCACCTTTCTTTGATAGCCTTGCCAATATTTTTCCCGAAGTTTACCCTTTTGCAATTTACCACTTGGTGTTCTTGGTAAGGATTCAGTAAACTCAACACTCCGAGGTAACTTGAAATCAGCTAATTTACCTCGTACAAAACTAATAATATCTAATGCCGTTGCCTTCATTCCTGCTTTTAAAACAACAATTGCTTTAATTGCTTCTCCAAAATCTTCATCAGGAATACCAATTACTGCAACTTCGGCTACAGATGGATGTTCATATAAAACATTTTCAACTTCTGCTGGATAAACATTTTCACCAGCATAAAGAATCATATCTTTAACGCGGTCGCAAATATAAATGTAACCTTCTGAGTCAAAATAGCCTGCATCACCAGTGTAAATCCAGCCATTTACCAAAGTTTTTGCTGTGGCTTCCGGTAACTTCCAATAACCAATCATATTTGCTGGAGATTTGATACAAATTTCACCCACTTGACCACAAGGTACTTCTTTGCCTTTACGGTCTAAAATTGCTACCGAAACACCTTCAAAGGGTTTACCCGTTGCTTGCAATTTGCTGGAAGAGGTATGAGCATCTGCTGGTAAACACACAGCACAATTTCCCGTTTCAGTCATACCATAAATTTGCACAAAGTCACAGCCAAATGTAGCTATCGCCTTTATCAATAATGATTTAGCAATGGGTGAACCCCCATAAACAATGTGTCCCAATGATGAAAAATCTGTTTGCTTACACTCAGGTTCTGCTAACAGAACTTGAATCATTGCGGGCACCATACATATTTTAGTAATTCGATATTTTTCAATTGTCTTGAGAACTTCAATACTGTCAAAAGTTTCCAGCAAAATATTTTCAGACCCAGATACCAAACCACGAATAGCCCACCATAAACCCCCAATATGGAACATTGGTAAAACAAGCAAGCTCTTGTCTGCTTTGCTCCAATTTATCCAGTTTTTACCTTGCTTAGCCAATTCTTTGGCAATAGCAAAAAAACTGTAATGTGCAAGTTGGACACCTTTGGGTCGTCCGGTAGTACCACTAGTATAGATTTGCACAGCTATATCATTTGGCTTAATCGCAACATCAGGTTGAGTATCGCTATATTCTTGCGACCAAGTATTATAGTTGAGATTATTCAGAAAAGGACTTTCAACTTCTTCTAAGGCAATAAAAGTTTTAATACCACCTAATTCATCTTTAATGGATTCAACCAACCCATGAAACTCATGTCCGTAAAAAAGAATTTCAACATTAGCATCTCTTAAAATATAACTTACCTCAGCAGGAGCCAAACGCCAATTAATAGGCACTAACACAGCATTAATTTTGGAACATGCAAATAATATTTCGTAACTTGAGAGTGAATCTTTAGCCAATAATGCAACCCGCGATTGAGCTTTCGCTCCTTGCGCTAAAAGTGCATTCGCAATACGATTACTCTGCACATCTAGCTGTAAATAAGTCTGTACCTTATCCTTAAATATCAATGCCCTACTGTCTGGGAATTGCCGAGCTTGCATGCAGGACAAATCTGCTAATGTTGAAATTTCATTGTTATATATCATAATAATTCTCCAAATAACTTAATTACAATTCGCATTTAATTAATTTAATTAGTTAATTAATTGCGAATTGCGAATTGCGAATTGCGAATTGTAATCGCTGGGCAACAGCCTTAACATACGGAGGACGGACTAAAGTATAGTGGTTGCCATCTAAAATGGATGCGTCGCTTGTACTTTTTGTGTATTTACTCCAGTCGGGAATAGGCAGCAGTCCAGCTTCGAGTCCCTCTTTTGCCCAAAAAACATGGAGTTTAGCTTGAATCTGTTCTGGATGGTAACCTTTGAGTAGTTGCTCGTGAGTGATATTGAGAGCCACTTGTTTTTGCAGGCTATCGAAGCAAATATCGGTCGAGAGTAAATTTCTTTCTTGTCCCCAGACCATCATCCGATGCAGGCTTTCAAAATAAGACAAACCTATCAACTCATTTTGCAGTACTCGCTTTTCATCTGGGTGCAGAGCCTTTAAATCATCAGCAAAAGCAGTGCTAAACCTTCTTGCCAGTTCTAACAAAGGGTCGCTCCAAGTGGGGGCATTTTCTGGAATTA
Organism: Scytonematopsis contorta HA4267-MV1; assembly: GCA_019359035.1. Taxonomy (GTDB): domain Bacteria; phylum Cyanobacteriota; class Cyanobacteriia; order Cyanobacteriales; family Nostocaceae; genus Scytonematopsis; species Scytonematopsis contorta. The sequence goes on from JAHHIC010000053.1 coordinate 42,174, forward strand.
GAAACGCATCCAGCAGTACAACAAAAGCGACATCAAGCCCTTGTTTTTCTAGCTGCTTTGCAACACTTACTGCAATTGCCCCTCCCATAGACCAACCCATGAGACAATAAGGACCGTTGGGTTGATGTTTTTGAATAGCGTTGGCATATTCTGTAGCCATGCTATCAATACTTTTATGCTCGGTAGTCGCGTCTTCCAGAGCGCGAGACTGTAAACCGTAAACTGGTTGGTTTTTTCCGAGACAAGTCGCTAAATCCTTATACATCATAGCCTGTCCCCCTGCTCCGTGAATACAAAACAGAGCGGGCTGATTTCCCTCAACTTGAATAGGAACTAAACATGGATTTGTTGCTGAATAATTAGCATTTTTTGTGACTAAAGTTGCTAGCTCTACTATGGTTGGATGCTGGAAAAGTGTACTTATGGGTATGTCTTTTTCAAGTTTTTGATTAATTTGTGAAATCAGTTGAACTGCCAATAAAGAGTGTCCACCCAATTCAAAGAAATTGCTGTGAACTCCTGCCTGTTCCAGTCCCAGAACTTCAGCCCAAATATCTGCAAGCATTTCCTCCACAGAAGTACGAGGTAATACTAAATTACTTTCCAACTCAGAATGTGCTACTTCCATTGTGGAAAGAGCCTTACGGTCAACCTTACCGTTTGGGGTCAAAGGTAGAAATTCCAGCATCACAAAGGCAGAAGGAAGCATATACTCGGCTAAGCTTTCCTTGAGGAAACTACGCAGTTTACTAGTAGTAATGCGCTCTTGGTTATAAACATGGTTGGGAACAATGTAAGCTACTAATCGTTTACCACCGGGTTGGTCTTCCTTAACAACAACCACTGCTTCCCGCACATCTGTGTGTAAACTTAAAGCGGCCTCAATTTCTCCCAACTCAATACGGAAACCGCGAATTTTGACTTGTTGGTCAATCCGACCGAGAAAATCGATATTACCATCAGGCAAATAACGAACTAAATCCCCAGTCTTGTACAATTTTGTAGACCTCTGGTCTTCCTGCAGGGCATTGTCAAAGGGATTGGGGATAAATTTTTCTAAGGTTAATTCGGGACGATTTAGATATCCCTTGGCTAAACCAGCACCACCAATGTGTAGTTCCCCAGGAACACCTATAGGAACAGGTTGGAGATAGGGGTCTAATATATAGAGTTGGATGTTGTCAATTGGACGACCTATTGGTAGCTGAGATGTACTATTAGTGCAAACAGCCGTAGTCGCACAAACAGTTGATTCTGTTGGTCCATAGCCATTAATAAAACGTCGTCCCTTAGACCATTGCGCTACTAAATCGGGAGGACAGGCTTCTCCAGCTACAATAATTGTACGCAAATCAGGGAATTCAGCATTAGGCATCGCAGCTAGTGCTGAGGGAGGAAGGGTTACGTGAGTAATACCAAGATTTTGTAATAACTGCGTTAAACCTGCTCCTGGAAGCAAAGATTCTCGCGTTCCTAAACAGAGTCTTGCTCCGACACAAAGAGTCATCACAACTTCCGAAATTGATGCATCAAAGCTAAAAGAGGCAAATTGCAAAACACGGCTATCGGGATGAACATCGAAGACTTTAATTTGTGCTAAAGCGAGGTTGCACAATCCGGAGTGAGCTACCAAAACACCCTTTGGTTTACCTGTAGACCCGGAGGTATAAATCATGTAAGCTAAATTCTCAGGTTGTACATCACTATTTACATTAATGTAGCTTTCTTGAGAAATTACTCCCCAGTCTGCATCCAGAGAAACAATACGCGCTGCACATTCAGGTAAATTTGCTACCAACTTTTGTTGAGTCAACAACACCGGAACTTGTGAATCAGACAACATAAAGCTTAATCTGTCTTCGGGATATGCTGGGTCTAAAGGTACATATGCACCACCAGCTTTAAAAATTCCCAAAAGTCCTATTATCATTTCTAAGGAACGCTCGACGCAAATACCCACCATTACCTCGGGTTTTACACCCAAAGTTTGCAAATAGCGAGCTAATTGATTAGCGCGATTATTCAATTCTCGGTAAGTTAGTTGTTGCTTTTCAAACACAACTGCAACTGCATTTGGCGTTCGTTCTACCTGTTCTTCAAACAATTGATGGATACACTTATCTTGAGGATAATCAACTTGGGTGTCGTTCCATTCAACTAGTAGTTGATGTTGTTCTGAAGGATTTAGTAATGGTAATTGTCCTATTCGTTGTTGGGAATTTGCAGCCACACCTTCTAGCAAGACCTGCAAATGTCCAGCCATTCTACTGATAGTAGCCGCATCAAATAAGTCCTTATTGTAAATTAATTCCCCACTCAGTCCCGCTTCTGTTTCCTCCATTTGCAAAGTTAAATCAAATTTGGCGATGACGTTCTCCATTTTTAATGGGGTCATGGTTAAATGTGGTAGTTCCAATTTACTTATTGGAGCATTTTGCAATACGAACATCACCTGGAACAAAGGAGTATAACTGAGGGAACGCTCTGGTTGCAGTTCTTCGACAAGTTTTTCAAAGGGCAAATCTTGGTGTTCGTAAGCTCCTAAAGTTTTTTCCCGGACTTGTTCTAGCAGTTCCAAAAAAGTTGGATTTTCTTCCAGTTGTATACGCAACACCAAAGTATTGACAAAAAAGCCAATCAGTGATTCGACGCCACTGTGATTGCGGTTGGCAATTGGAGAACCGATAACAATATCAGATTGATTGCTGTGGCGCTTAAGTAAGATGGCAAAGACTGCTAGCAGGGTCATAAACAAAGTTGTCCCCGACTTTTGACTCAAAGCTACAAGTTTCTGCGTCAATTCGGAACTCAGCTTAAACTCTACAGCGCTACCTCGGAAGGTCTGTTGTGGTGGGCGAGGTCTATCAGTGGGTAGTTCTAATAGTGATGGCGCCCCTGCTAACTGTTGCTGCCAATAGTTTAATTGAGTTTCCATGACTTCCCCACTCAGCCATTGTCGTTGCCAGTAGGCGAAATCAGCATATTGAATTAGTAACTCTGGTAAAGGGGAAGGCTCTTGCCAACAAAATGCTTGATAAAGCGCAGATAACTCTCGGATGAATATTCCCAACGACCAGCCATCGGAAATGATATGGTGCATTACCAGTAGCAGTACGTGTTCTGATTGTTGCAACTGTAGCAGCTTTACCCGTAGCAAAGTATCCTCAGATAGGTCAAAGGGATATTGTGCTTCCTCTTTGACTAATTGTTGTACGAGCGCACACTGGTGCTTTTGTTCGATACGAAGCAGATTGACTATCGCCAGATCCATGCTTGGTACTGGGTTAATTACCTGCACTGGGGAACCATTTACCATCTTAAAAGTGGTGCGTAAAACTTCGTGGCGTCGCACTATTTCTGCAATGGCTTGCTCTAAAGCTGCTACCTGGAGAGGTCCGTTAACAAGCAGAGCTAGGGGCATATTGTAAGTGGCGCTAGGACCCTCCAGTTGGTTTAACAGCCACAGTCTTTGCTGGGCAAAGGACAGAAGAAGATTTCCATCCCGTGGGACAGGTTTAATCAGTTCAACAGTTTTATCTGCTAAATGGCCCTGCTGCATAAACTTGAGGATTTCTGCCTTGCGAGATTTTAGCTCAACCTGTAAGTCTTGTGTCAGCTTGCCTTCAGGAGCATTACAGCGCAGGCGATCGCCTTCTACAACTATCTTGATGTCCAAACTGTAAAGGTAGGACAAAAATTCTTCAATGGTTTTCAAAACTCTATTTCCTCTCGATTATTTAATGTGACGCTGGCAATGTCTTGTAACTGTTGCTGGTAAAAGCGAATATTTTCAATTTGCTCTGCTAGCCCAGCTACAGTAGGAAAATCAAAGAGACGACGCAGGGGTAAATCAATAGAAAATGCTTCTCGTAACCGAGAAATTACTTGGGTCGCTAGTAAGGAATGCCCGCCCATTTCAAAGAAATTGTCGTTAATACCTACAAGTTTCAGCCCAAGAACTTCTGCACAAATGTTAGCTATCACCTCTTCCGTCGGTGTCCGAGGAGCAACAAATTGAAGAGCGAAACCGTTTTCAATATCTGGTGCCGGCAGGGCACGACGGTCTATTTTGCCGTTGGCTGTCAACGGTAAGGTGTCTAAGGTGACAAAGGCAGAAGGCACCATGTATTCTGGTAGCTTCTGTTTAAGTAATTCACGTAGTTGGTTAGTACTGAGTAATTCATAATTACTGACTACATAGGCTACTAAGCGTTTGTTACCTGAAACATCTTCTCTGGTAATAACTACAGCTTGTTCAATTTGGGGGTGGGTGTTGAGGACTGCTTCGATTTCCCCAAGTTCAATGCGGAAGCCACGAATCTTTACCTGATTGTCAATGCGACCAAGGAATTCAATGTTACCGTCAGGCAAATATCGAGCCAAATCCCCTGCTTTGTATAATTTTGACTTGCGCTCAAAGGGATTTGTGATATATTTTTCGCTAGTTAGTTGTGGGCGGTTGAGGTAGCCTAAGGCTAAACCATCGCCTCCAATGTACAATTCTCCCGGCACACCAATCGGTACTAGTTCGTGATTTGCATCAAGGATGTAGATTTCCACATTACCGAACGGCCTACCTATAGGGACTAGGGCATCTGAGGGCAGCTTGAATGTTGTGCTTTCAAAATAGCAACTGTCAATTGTTGCTTCACTCACACCGTAGGAGTTAATCACACGAGTATTTTCACCGCACAGTCTCCGCAACTGCTGGTACTCCTCCACATACCAGCTATCTGAACCTACGATTAACACCTTTAGAAAGTCCAGATTCTGCCCTGTTTTCTCCAGATATGCCATCAAGTTCCTAATTACTACTGGTACGAACTCCCCACAATCCACCTTCTGTTTTTGCATTAGTTCGTAAAGCTGTTCTGGCATTAATAGCAATTCCTTGGGACACAATACTAACTTCCCTCCAGAACACAACGAGCGCACCATATCCCCAGAAAACACATCAAAACAGAAGCTTGCCATTTGTAGATGACTGCTTGTGTGGCTTCGCAATTGATAAGCTTGTTCCCAGCCATAGTAAGCATTTACCAAACTGCGATGGCAAATCATTACTCCTTTGGGTTTTCCTGTGGAACCTGACGTGTAAATTATATAAGCTAAGTTCTGTGCTTGCACATCAACAGACAGATTCTCCTTACACTCTTGGGAAATTGCTTGCCATTGTCTGTCCAAATTCACTATGCAACCTGAGTATTCACCAAATCTATCTCGCAAGCTCTCTTGAGTTAACAGAACCGACGCTTGGGAATCATTTAACATATCCGCCAAGCGCTCTTGGGGATAGGCAGGGTCTAAAGGCACATAAGCTCCACCCGCTTTTAGAATCCCCAGCAGTCCCACAATCATCTCTAAGGAGCGCTCAACACAAATACCTACTAGTACTTCTGGTCTGACCCCCAAATGAATCAAGTGGTGTGCCAGTTGGTTGGCTCGGACATTTAACTCTTGATAGGTCAGTTGTTGTCCTTGATACTCCACTGCTATAGCGTTTGGTGTGTTTTTCACTGACTTCTCAAACAACTGATGAATACACTCACCTTGGGGATAGTTTACTTGTCTATTATTCGACTCTAAAAGCAAATAATCTTGTTCGGCTTGGTTCAGCAGGGGTAATGAGGATATTTGCTGCCCTTTATTGGCGACAATTCCCTCCAGCAAGGTCTGAAAATTGACCGCCATTCTGCTAATCGTGCTTGCGTCAAATAAATCAGTACTGTACTTAAAAATACCAAAAAGTGATTCCGTGGATTCTATTACGTCAAGAACAATATCATTTTGCCCTTCCTGTTGCGGTATCACAAAAGGCTCTAGCAATAACCCTCCCCAATTTTCCCTTGCTTTTGAGGACGGCAATACAGATAATTCATAGTCCGGTGCCATCGCTTGCAATTTCAACAAGTTAAACGAAACTGGGAAAAGACCTGGGAGACTGGGGTCTCGGTTCAGATGCAATCGCTCGATTAATAAAGAAGAGGGATAATCTTGATGGGCAAGCGCCCCAAGAACTGTTGAGCGCACTTGGGATAAAAGCGCAGAAAAAGTAGGATTATCAACAATATTTACTCGCAGAGCAAGCATATTCACAAAGAAGCCAACAACTGTATCAAATTCAGGCTGACTTCTACCCTCAGTTGGAGAGCCGACAATGATATCTTCTTGACCTGTGTAGCGGTAAAGTAGCACTACAAAAGCTGTTAGCAGGGTCATATAAAGGGTTGCTCCCTCAGCTTTAGCCATTTCTCTTAAGCTTTTGGTCAATTCTTTACTTAGCTCAAAGGTATGGGAAGCTCCCTGATAGTTTTGAATTGCTGGTCGAGGTCTATCTGTTGGCAAATTTAATACTGGTAACTCTCCAGCTAATTGTTTCTGCCAATAATTCTGAAGATTATCTCTAACGGGACTTGACAAAAACTCTCTCTGCCAATGCACAAAGTCCTGATATTGCCATTTAATAGGAGATAGAGATACTGTGCGACCAGTCTGCTCCGAATCATAAAGTAAACGTAACTCATCCAAGAGAATACCAAATGAAAAGCCATCAACAGCTATGTGGTGTATTGTAAGTAAAAAAACATGGTCTTGTGCAGAGCGAGTAAATAAATTTGCTCGAATCGGTGGTTCCTGTTCCAAATTGAATGGTTGTCGGTATGCATCGATTGCTCTTCTAGTTAACTCATCCTCATTCCAAGCCGAAGCGTCAGTTTGCTCTAAGCAGATTTTCTGGCATTCATGAACCTCTTGAAAAAATTCTACACCTCTTTGCCCAAATGTAGTACGCAGTGTTGGATGACGAACTATCAACGTCTGTACAGCCCGTTGCAAAGCCTGAACATTTAAATCAGAGCGTATGCGTGCTGTAAAAGCAAGGTTGTAAGCCGCACTATGTGGTGTCAGCTTATACAAAAACCATAAACCTTGCTGACCGTAGGTAAGGGGATAGTATTTAGAGGTGTGAAATTCCTTTTGCAGTAACTGTAAAATTTCTGCTTTGTGCTGCTTAATTTTATTTAACAGCATGGGATTTAATGCCTCTACTGGACCGCGATAACGCAAGCGGTCACCCTCAATCCACAATTCTATATTTTGTTGGGAGAGGTCTTCGAGAAACTCAGCTAAATTCATATTTCCCCTTCTAGCCAATCACTTTCTTGGTACTGCTCTTGCTTTAAATGTTCCCTATTTTTATGCTGGGTTCCTTTAACTATCTCAATATGCTCTAAAGAAAGTTGGTTTAAGGAAGGTATAGGTACTTGTGCAAGAGATGCGCTCGTAGTATTATTTTCTATTTTTTCGCTCACTAGCGTTGCAAGACTAGCAACAGTCGAATCTTCTAAAAACTTTACTGCTGGTACGTCCACTCCCAGGTCTGTTCTCAACTTATTCCTCAGCTTAACGGCTATCAGTGAGTCAATCCCTAAATATTTTAGAGACTGTTGTAAATCTATTTCAGATGGGTTTATCCCTACAAATGAAGCAACTTGCTCTTGAATATAAGCCTTTAAAATTGACTGACGCTCAGTTACAGTTATTTGCGTCCATCTTAGTAAAAGCTCATGTTGCTTTACTTCTGTTTGTGCTTCGATTTCATCAACAATTTTAGAGTACATTTCAGAAAATTTTTAACCTCAGAAACAACTTTATCCCCTTAAGCAACTACAGTTTCTTGACTGCTATCCACAGTATCTTTCTGCTTTTCATTTAATATGGCGATAGTCACATCACCTTCAGCCCAACCACCAGCGTCATTATAAAAGTTACAGGTAGTCTTCAATATAATCAAATTACCGCGAGCGGAACATTTATTAATTGATAGAGTTCCTTGAAAATCACTGGAATTAATTTGTTTTTTGAATGCACTGGAAAATTTTACAATGAGAAAGTCACTTAATTGACGACGTCTATAGCTTTCTAAATCCCAATCTTTCATTACATCCAACAACTTGTTTTCCACCATATGAGCAATCATTGTATAGAACAATTGATTGTAGCAAATGTTAAATTCTACCGAATTAAAATGACCTGTTGAATCAATATAGCAAGATTCTGGAATTAAAAAATCAGCTTTTATAGACCATAAGGCTTGATTCTCAGTCTTTGATTTTTCATGCGAATTAATTTGTTCTGGATATTGGAATTGAGCCTTTTTTAGATATTTACAATGCTCTTTATATGGCTGAAGAAATTCATCTAACAAATTCTGACTTACGTTATCTACTTTGGTAAATTCCTGGTTAATATTCATGGTTGTGTCCTTATGTGAATTCGGTAACATTAAACAAAACAATAGCTGCAATCTTTACTTAACAAGCATTTTCTCGCGTTTATTTCTTTTTTGTGTATTGTCAATATAGAATGGTAAACCATCATAAATACCAATGCGGTAGCTGACGCTATTTTCTCCTTTGGGTACTGAAGATGCTTTGTGATTCAGAGTTCTGTTGTCCCATAACAGAATGTCACCGTCCTTCCATGTGTGTGTATGAATATTCTCTTCGTGTTCAATAAACGAGAATAGTTCTTGCAATATTTTTTGACTAGTTTCATAATCTGTATCTACCATACCGGAGGTAAAACCTTGGCTGATATACAAGATATCTTCTCCCGTAACAGGGTGTGTAATGATAGCTGGATGATTCACTGCTGGGAATCTATTTTCAAATTCTTTCAAAATATCTACGATAGCTTTGTCAATGTCCCATTCTTGAACTTTATAACGCCATTTTGCCTCGTGTGTCATGTATTGCCCATCGACATAGCTTTTTAAAGTTGCTGGCAATTTTTTGTAGATTTGTTGCATGTCAATGTAATATGTCTCTCTCACTGAGTTTGGCAACACTTTCGGGTATAGCATTGTGAATGACAAGGGTTCATCAAGAAATGCACAGTCAGTATGCCAGTATTTGCCGGTTCCCGATACTCCGAATTTTTTCCCATCTTTTGGAATATTAGAAGAGACAAATATTTCCGGATAATCTGGGTGGTGGTAGTTATCTTGAGGATAGACTTGTGGTGTACCAATTTTGCGAGCAAATTCTAAATATTGCTCATCGTTAAGATTCTGCCCTCTAAATACCAGCAATTTATGCTCGTATACCATTTGCTTAATTATGGAGGCTTCAGCTTTAGTCAGCGAAGTAGTATCTGTATCAAAAATTTCCGCACCAATACGTCCTAAAGATGGTTTACTTATTTTCATTGCTTTTCTCCTATGTAACAGTATTTTCAAGCTCTTAATATCATTATTGGAATATACAAAATCAAATTATGCACTGGCAAACAAATAAATATTTTTCCTTGTTTATTGGCATCTGTGGAATCATAAGATACTTTTATATAAGAGACCAATATTTTTTTGTAGAAACCCCTTAAATAGGTGATTTCAACATTATAGTAACAATGGAAACAGCTTTATTAAAAAGCCAGGATAACTTTATCTCTTGAAAGTATATAGTTATGGCAATGTAAACTTATGCAGTCTTGAACTGAAGATTATTTATTTGGCAACGGTAAACGTATAAGAAATGTTCATTTAGAACTGATTTATAAAGTAAACATTGAGTCTACAAAAGTGATGGGTTACGGTGCGCTTCATCGGACTTAAAGAGCCTCTAACTAAGTCCCACAAATGCGCCTAACCCAACAATCGTGTATTTAACTTTTACTTTATAAATGACCTCTTAGCCATACTGGCTTTGAACCTTTACACCTTTCCATATCCCTAGCTTAAATCCTGTAATTTCATCACTAATTATAGGAATACCTAGGTAATGAGGCAACAGTTGTCAACCCTCCTCATCTTCCTAATCCCCCTAATCCCCATCATCCCCCTCATCCCCCTCATCCCCCAGCACCCCACTCCCAATCATTTTTGTTTACAAATTTTAACGAATATCGTTTCAGCATCGTAAGAAAATTAAAAGGGAGAAAAATATTAAGTAAATTAAGAAATGTTAAGTCTTTGCTACTAAAGCATTTTTAGAGGGTAAAATCCTCAGCTTGGTTAAATAAGACGAACTTTTGTAAAATTTCTTAATATTTTTCTCATAAAAAATTGTTAACTGGGAGACAGGTTCAATGGCTTTCGGACCAGCATCACGACTAGGGGTTGCTCTTTATGAAGACACACCACCAGTCGAGTTGTTGCCAGGTCGTTCTGAAGAAGATGTAGAAACCTTAATCAGAGCGACTTACAGGCAAGTTTTAGGTAATGCCTATGTAATGGAGAGTGAGCGACTTCCAATACCAGAGTCGCAACTTAAAAGAGGCGAAATTAGCGTTCGTGAATTTGTGCGTCAGGTCGCTAAGTCTGAACTTTATCGTTCTCGCTTCTTTGACAGCTGTGCTCGCTATCGGGCTATCGAGTTAAATTTCAAACATTTGCTCGGTCGTGCTCCAGATAGTTATGAAGAGATGAAAGCTCATAGTAAAATTCTGGATGAAGCTGGTTTTGAAGCTGACATCGATTCTTATATCGATAGCGACGAGTATCAAAGCGCTTACGGAGAATTTATCGTACCCTATTACAGAGGTTACAAATCTCGTAATGGTCAAAGCATGGTTGAGTTCACTCACATGTTCCAACTATTACGCGGTCCTTCCAGTAGCGACCTCAAAGGTAATTTAGCAGGTATAAAGCCTCGTTTGAATGGTCTTGTCATTCAAAATACCCCAACAGCAGTGGTTCCACCTAGTGGCGGTTCTGATGGCTGGTCGTTCCAGAATCCTACCCTTGGTTCTCGCACTCGTCTCGGTTCTGGTGCTGGGGAAGACGGTAAGGTTTACCGGATTGAAGTTACAGGCTACCGTGCAAATGCGGTAAACCGTGTTTCTAAATTCCGTCGCAGCAACCAGGTATTGCTTGTACCTTACGAAAAACTTTCGGAAGAATACCAGCGAATTCACAAAATGGGTGGTGTAATCGCCAGTATTACCGCAGTTAACTAAATGCAGTTAACTAAATAAGTAAATATCAAGCCAAACTTTGAGGAATAATTGCAATGGCAAGCTTGGTTATAGATTCGCCGAAGGTCGAGTTGTGGGCTACTAGTTCCACTGATGAAGTTGAAGCAGTTATCCGAGCGGTTTATAAACAGGTTTTGGGTAACGCTCATTTAATGGACAGCGAGCGTTTGATAACAGGAGAATCACAATTGCGTGACCGTAAAATTACGGTTCGTGATTTTGTGAGAATTGTTGCAAAATCTGAGTTTTACCGTGCTCGGTTTTTTGAATCTTCAGCTCCTTACCGATTTGTTGAACTCAACTTTAAACATTTGTTAGGACGCGCTCCTGAAGACCAAGCGGAAATTTCTGAACATATTCGTCGCTCTGTGGAAAGTGGCTATGAAGCGGAAATTGACTCTTATCTTGACAGCGAAGAGTATACAGCAGCTTTTGGTGAGAACGTTGTTCCTTATTTCCGTGGAACTAAAAGCATTGTAGGACGCAAACAAGTCGAATATAACCGCATGTTTGGTCTTGTTCGTGGTTTCGCAGGTACTTCCAGCGCTATTAAGGATTCAAAATTGTTGTATTCCGTAGCGACCAATAGTACTGCTAAAATCACATTGCCTACAGTGATTAGCTCTACCGAAAAACGGTTTAAAATATTGGTTAAGGGTTCCAAATTTGATAGCCCTCGTCGCCGTAGTGTCACCGAATACATTGTTCCAGCTAGCAAGATGACACCGCAAATTCAGCGGATAAATCGTACCAGCGGAACTATAGTCAGCATCACAGAGATTGTGTAAATCTTGATTTTTAGTGCTAATAGCTAGTGGTTAATAGTTAGTAGCAATTAGTGATTAGTAGTTAGCAATCCTTCAATGAGCGATTAGTAATTAACAATTAGTAATTAGCAATTAGCCATTAGCTATTAGCAAACGATGAGTGGCTCGGATGTAGTTGATAATACTGGGAAACGTTTCTTAATCAAAGTCAGCAATCTTTGTACCGGAGAAGCATGTTCTCGTTTAGGTGACATTGAATATGTGGTTGAATACAGCCAAATGTTACAGCAGATAAGAAATATTCACCGAACAGGAGGGAAAATTATCAGCATTACTGAGATAAATTAAATTTAATTTTTTTTTATTTTGAGTTATAATTTTTAAAATTACTAACAAACAACTACCAGCTGCAACTAATGATTTTGTCATTTGATTGATAGGGGTAAGGTTTTACCAATATCTCTTAATTCACGTTATTTTATGGCAATTGCGATGAATTTACAAATCATTATTAATCAGTCATTGATGAACGACTTGTATAAATCAAACATCAAAATCTTTACCCTTTTTTTTAGACCCTCTTAACCTTACATTTTTTGATAAAATCATTAAGGGGGGTTAGACCCTTTAAAATTTATCATTATATTACAATCGATAAAAAAGTTGTTTTTAGGTGAATTTTTATGTACGGAATGGCTACTATTGGGACTCAAAATTTAAGCGACTATAACAGTCGAACTGTAGTAATTGAAGTTATCACGGGTGGTTCCCATAAAAATATACGGAATAGTCACTCCACTCTCAAAGTTCCCTATAGTAGTTTGTCTCAAACCATTGGACGCATTACTAGTAGAGGAGGAAAAATTGTTTCAGTTTCTATGTTGTCATCTTCTCCAAGTGATTTAAATATTTCAACTGTTTCAATCAAGAGCGATTCGGAATTAGTTATTCCAGAGAAGGTTGTTATTAAACAAGCAACAGAAAAACAAGAGACTGTGCAGCAAGAGACTGTAAAGCAAGAGAAATTAGTTGCAGAAAAACCAGCCGAGCCAAAAGAAGCAGTGAAAGAAGTAAAACCAGAAGAAGCTGCTACCGAACCAAAATCAAAGTCCAAAAATATTGCTATCCCATTCAAAGATTTGATTCCCAAAAAAGAGAAAAAGCCTAGGTCTCGTAAAAAAAGCTCTTAGTGTTATTGGTGTACTGTCCTTGAGCCAATTTCTGGCTTAAGGTAAAGGTGGAGTTACTTAATATTAATATTCGCCAGTTTAATCTACAGATATACTATTCGATTTTTAGGAAAACTCTTTTCTGTATTTTACTCTAATTTCTCAAAACAGTTTTGTAATGAACATTACCGAATTCTTAGAACTTTCATTTGGCAGATGGCGTTCTCAACGGAGCGGTCATCATCTAGCTTTTGCTCATTTTGAGGAAGTACTGTCAACTATTGATATTGTACCTTTAGAGAAAGACGATGCGGTAGTGCTGTCTATTTGTGAGTCTTATCAAGTAGACCCAGCGACTATAGTTCATCCGTTTCGTATGAGTTGGGAAGGTGAGTCCGATTGGGATGATAAACCAGTTTCTGGTAATACCGTTTTGGTGCCTGTTCCTGATGCAGAAAATCCAGCGAGGGGTAAGTTGCTACGGGAGGTTGGGTATGCAGAAACTATTGCAGCGGTCGGTACTTATCATATGAGTGAGGATGGCACTTTCACTTTGTTGACAGAGTATGACCGTGCTTGTGCGGAGGAAAAGATTTGGTTTGCTACTCCTAATTTACGATTTAGGGTAGCGACAATAAAGACGAGTGACGGTAAAGGGGTTACAACAGCCTCCTTTTCTAGTGAAATTCGTTCTTTGTCTTCTTCCCATATTTAGTAATTTAGGTTACAAAAAGTATAGTAATTAGCTTTTTTGGAAAAATCACCCCAGTAGGTCGAATATGGCTGTATCGCTAAGTAGTAATGACACTTATGCCAGTAGTGACCTGATTACTCTGGCCCGTTGGATGTCGGGGGATTTTAGTAATGCAAAGCAATCATTTGAAAATCCCCAACAGTTTGCCCATATTCATATATTTTTCCGACCGTTACCGTTTGATTTTTTTTCCGGGATTGGTTTTTATTCCGAGCAGGTTTATGATTATGACCTTTGGACTCCTTATCGTCAGGGAATTCATCGACTCGTTGACCAGGGCGATCGCATTTACATAGAGAACTATGGTTTGAAGGAGGCTATGCTTTTTGCGGGTGCTGCGAGGGAGTTAAGTATACTTCGTAGCATCACCCCGGATTGTATTGAGCGTCGCTACCATTGTTCGATGGTTTTTAAACGAAATGGTGAAATGTTTCGCGGTAGTGTGGAAGAGGGTAATAAATGCTTAATTCCGCGCAACGGCTGCCAGACATATTTAGTCAGCGAAGTTGAAGTAACCGAGCATACTTGGGCTAGCCTAGATAAAGGCATGGATGTTCAAACTCATCAGCAGGTTTGGGGTTCGACCGCTGGACCGCTGCGCTTTGAAAAAATTGCTAGTTTTGCCGAAGAAGTACCCGCTGTGAGTTCTGTATGTTAGTGCCATTAAAGTCAGTTGAAATCAATATGCTGCCTCCACAGGCTGAAAAAAAAATGCGCTGCTGGATTCGCAGCCGCCATTTGATTTGTTCGGGTCACTTTTTCATTTTCGAGACCGTAGAGTACACAACGATTGAGCGATTTGGTGAATGTGTTGCAGCATTAGGAGGTACATTAATTTCTGTAGACCCAATCAATAAAATCTGGATGGGTGACCATCGTCAGGTTATTCTATATCAGGCGAAGGCGAGTTTACATACACCCCATCACAACTTGAAACAATACTGGATAAAATACGGTGGTTTTTACAGTAGATTTGATGAACGCTGTTGACCAATGGCAATAGCTAATACTTCATTTTTATCGCAGAAACCAAAAACAATTAATTGCTAATAGCTGATGGCTAATTGCTGATTTATTATTTGTAATTAGTTGTTAGGTGTTAGCAATTTTAGCATTTAATGGTTCAAAGTATATATTTTACTTATCTATAATTGTTATAAATTTTAATTATTTCTCGTATTAAAAATTGATAATCTAAAAACATATCATAACGTAGGTTGGGTTGAGGAACGTTCACCGAAGGTGGAGCGGAGCGCTTAACCCAAAATATTCAGCATTATTGCCTCCCTTTGCCCCTTTGACTTCATTAATAACAAAATCAAATATTCAGGAGAAAGTTAAATGGTTAGTAGCTTTGTTGCACCTGTCAACACTCACCCATCGAAGTTAGGTTTTGAAAATACAGAACCAGTAGAATTACTGAATGGAGCATCTTTAGCAGAAGTAGAATTAGTTATCAGAGCAGTTTATCGACAAGTTTTAGGTAACGCTCACATTATGGAGAGCGAGCGCTTACTCGTTCCCGAATCGCAATTAAAAAATGGTTATCTCAGTGTCAGAGAATTTGTACGTCAAGTAACAAAGTCAGAATTATATAGAGCTAGATTTTTTGATAATTGCTACCGCTATCGTGCGATTGAATTAAACTTTAAACATTTGCTTGGTCGTGCTCCTGATGACTATAGTGAGATGATTTCTCACAGTAAAATTTTAGATGAACATGGTTTTGATAGCGATATTGATTCCTATATCGACAGCGATGAATATCTAGATGCATTTGGGGAATGTATAGTACCGTATTACCGAGGTTACAAAACTCAAACAGGTAAAAAGATGCTTGGGTTTACCAATATGTACCAACTTGCACGGAGTAGTTCTAGCAGCGATAAGGATTTGGTGGAAGGCAATAAAGCACGATTAACTAAAGCGCTGATTAGCAATACTCCTTATGGTAAACAGAAAGTTACTGATACTAATGCGCTGTTGGCTGAACTTTTTAAACCTAAGCAACCTCCTGAGGTAGTTAATACAGTTAATACAGTTTCTACACAATCGCTGTTTTTTGAATCTGAACAAGCTCTGCGAGATAAAGTTAGAGAACAAGAAAATCAAATTTCAGCTTTGGAAAAACAACTAGCGGAACTGAGACCGTTTGCGAGTATCGGTGCTTCACAACTAAATAGCAGTTTTTCTGGTTCTGCTTCCAGTGAAATCATAAATTATGTGTCTTTGCAACAGCAAGTGGAAGTGCAAACTAGAAGAATTGCTACTTTGCAAGAACAGGTTGCTGATGCTAGAAGGTATGCTGCTATTGGAGAGTCTAAATTGAATAAGTGGAGGGGGCGGACTTTTAGTAGTTAAAAGAACCCCAAAGAACCCCAAAGAACCCCACCCCCAACCCCCTCCCCGCAAGCGAGGAGGGGGCTACGATGGTATTTTTCCTTGTTCCTTTGGTTTTCAGGGGAACTCGATAGAAATTTTATACCTCTATCTCTTATCTCTTGTGGAGTGGGCATCCTTGCCCGCCCGAAGCCTAATAAGCCAATCGTCATCATTAGCAACAACTTCTCTAGCGCTAGTATCTCCTAGTTTTTCCAACGCCATTAAAACAGCATATTTTAAATCCCAAACTTTGGTTGACAAACATAACCTGAGTTCCTCAATTGCTCGTTTATCTCCCAATTCCCCTAACGCAATAGCACAAGCAGTACGGGATTTTTGAAATTGTGGTTCACGATTATGGAGGTTTTCGATTAACAGGTCATAAGCAGGAGCATATTTTAACCAACCAAACAGCTTCATAATATGGTAGTGAGCGCCATAATCATTATGCCCTTGGTCGGTGTAACTAGCCTGTAATGCTTCAGGTGCTTGTTGGGAATAAACATCCAATAGAGTCTTAGTTGCTAAATAGCAGCGTCCAAAGTCGGTTTGGTAAAGTTCGCTCAGGACAAAATTTAGTACAGGTACAACATCATATTCATGTACTAAACTTAGCTCATTGGGGTGGTCGCGCAGTACTTGTTCTAAGTAAGGTTGAACTTCAGCGAAAGTAATTGCTCCGCTGGGTACACCAGCATCAGCAAGCATCCTAATAGCGCGTAACCGGAAAACTAAGGAAACTGGACAACGTGCAATATCGGGAATAGCTTCGTAATAGCGGGAATCTATTAAATCTTGGATACAACCGCGTCTGGCATTGACATTAGAACTTTGTAACAGTGCTATGACTTTAGTGATTTGTGAGTAATCACCTGTGAAACGGCAAACTGTAGCAATCGCTGCACTACGAGTCGGCTCATCTGCTGCTTCAGTAAACTTAGCTACTCGTTCCAAGGCTGGTTTATAGTCAGCGTTAGCAAGGGTATGAATAATGACTCGATAGATTTGACCGGGTTTTTCAAGGAGTTGAGCTACTTCTTCCAAAATTTCTGGGTCTTTGACGCCAATTTCTCCTATTGACCATACGGAGTTTTCTACGGTATACATATCATCGTCTTGCAGGCACTTCCTAATTACTGGTAGTGCTGACTCTGCTTGTAAACGTCCCAGACTTTCTATTGCTTTGCGTCGGACAATGCGCTCGTCGAGTTCGTCTGGGTTGCTGGTTTCAATAGCACGTACTAAAGCAGCTATTGAGGTCTCGGTGGGGAAGTTGATGAGATGGGAAACGGCTATGTATTTGTCGCTTGGGTCTTCCAGCTGCTCTATTGGTGAATCTATAATGGCGATGGCTTGGGCTTCGGTTAGTCCAAAGAGGTTGAAAAAACGTTTGTCCATTGATGATTATATAAGGAGGGAGTTTTTAAAGCTTTCGTATATTATCCTACGATGTCAGGCTTATTTGATGTGGGCAGCTGATTTTTGCTACGGAGAGATATTCGTTGAAGTCTTGCGGGTTATCAGCAGGTTAAACTCTTTCGAGATATTTGCTACCCAACTGGGAATACTAAGCCTAAGTAATTATTTTGCAGGTAATATGAAAAAAAGTATTTCCCCGCTGTGTTTGCTTAGCAGTTTTGTGTTTATTTTTCCCATATTGACCGAAGTCGCCGTTGCCCAAATAGTTCCTGATAATACTTTACCTGTAAACTCGAAGGTAATGCCGGGATGTATTACTTGTACGATAGATGGCGGGACGGTAAGAGGTGTAAATTTATTCCACAGTTTCCAAGAATTTTCTGTCCCTAATGGTGGGGATGCTTTTTTTAACAATGGTTTAGATATTCAAAATATTCTGACGCGGGTAACGGGTAATAATATATCCAATATAGATGGGTTGATTCGCGCTAATGGTAGTGCTAATTTATTTTTGCTCAATCCTAACGGGATTGTTTTTGGTCAAAATGCGAGTTTAAATATTGGTGGTTCCTTCACAGCTACTACTGCTTCGGGTTTCAAATTTGCTAATGGTAGCGAGTTTAGTGCGATTAATCCCGAAGCACCGCCTTTACTTACTATTAATATTACTCCCGGTTTACAGTATGGAAATATAACTACAGGTAATATTCAGAATGAAGCTAATTTAGCTGTTGAGTCTGGGAAAAACCTGACTCTTTTCTCTAATACCATCACCAATACAGGTTCATTAGTTGCACCTTCCGGGTCGGTATTTATGTTAGGCAACCAACTAAATTTGTTATCCAATACCAACATAGATGTTTCTGGAGCTAGTGGTGGGGGTACTGTATTAATTGGCGGAGATTCTCAAAGTCAGGGTGTTGTCACCAAGGCTCAAAATACGATAGTTGATAAAAATGTAACTATCAACGCCAATGCTACTAACAATGGTAATGGTGGTAAAGTAATTGTTTCGGCAGATAAAGATACAAATTTTGATGGAACAATTAGCGCTCGTGGTGGTGAATTTGGCGGAAATGGTGGCTTTGTAGAAGTTTCTGGCAAGCAAAATTTAGGTTTTCAAGGATTCGTTGATGTTGGTGCATCTTTGGGAAAGGCTGGTCAATTGTTGCTTGACTCAGGAAATATTATGATTCGCAATACTAATACAAATGATGGTGAACTAGGTAATAATGAAATTTTAGATAGTGATGGCAGTAACAATACCTTTTTTATCTCTGCTGACGCCTTAGCAAATGCATGGAATTCTGGTAATGTTACACTTACCGCGACTAATAATATTAACCTTAAAAATACGCAAATCGAAGCCGAAAGTCCTTATAATTTGGCCTTCCAAGCTGAGACTATTGACTTGCAAAATGCAGTTGTGCGTAACTTCGGACTTGGTAGTATCAGTCTGGAAGCAGGGGGAGCAGTCACGTTATTGAATAGCAAAATTTATACAAACTTAACTGCTTTCAGCAATAACGTAAATCCTACTAGACCACCAAAAGGGGGGAACATAACTATCCGTGCTGGTTCCTTTTCTATGAGGGAAACAGAAGGTGATAGTAATTTAGAGAATTTATTCTCTTTGGTAACGGGAGACACTGGAAATCCTACAGGGGAACCGGGAGATATTTCCATTCAGACAACTGGTGATGTTACCCTGCAAGGTCAGGTGGGGTTGGTCAGCGTTCATTACCCATTTCACTTTGTTAGTGATGGCTCCCCATTACCAGATGAAAAAAGTGGGAACATAACAGTTGAGGCTCGTTCGATTTCTCTACTGGATGGAGGCTACATCAACAACTTTGCGCTAAATTTGGCTAAAGGTGGAACCATTCGACTTAAGGTTACTAATGATATAGTTTTGTCCGATAGATTGGAAGACGGAGTTAGACCAAGTATGATTGTGAGTGGCGCTTCTAGCATTAGAGATGCAGGAGATATCTTCATAGAAACTGGCAGATTAATATTACAAAACGACTCACTAATTAATTCATTAAGCTTTGGTTTTTCCAATCCAGGGAATATTCAAATTACAGCATCAGAAGCAGTCTTAATTTCTAATAATTCTAATTTGAATCGGTTTGGTATAAAGCCTGGAATATCTTCTAATATCCTAGACCCATCTCCTTACGGACTTCTTCTCTATGGACCTTATGTTGAAAAAGGTGAGAGAGCAGGTAATATTTCGATTAATACTAAACTTTTTCAAATAGCAGATAGAGCGGTAATTAATACTAGTACCAGTCATCCAAAAGCTCCAGGTGGCAATATCACTATCAACGCGGAGACTTTAGAAGCAAGCCAGGGAAGCCAATTTCTTGCTAATAGTAGCACTGATGCTGCCGCTGGAAATATTACAATTAAGGCTAGCGAGCAAGCTAGTTTCTCTAATACTGACACAGGATTATTTGCTAATACCCAAGGGGGAAAAAGTGGAATTATTAGGGTTAATACTAATTCTTTGTTTCTAAATGATGGTGCTACTTTTAATACTAGTACTACAGGAGATGGTGCTGGAGGCGATATTTACGTTAATACCAACATCTTTAGCCTCAGAAACGGTTCCCAGTTGCTCAGCAAAACCTCTGCTGGTGGTAATGCCGGAAATATTAATATCGAAGCTAGTCAAGTTAATCTTGATGGTGTTGGAAGCGGATTTTTTGCTAATACTGAATCTAATTCTACAGGTGACAGTGGTAACATTTTTGTCAAATCTCCAACTTTATTAGTTGAAAATGGAGCAGGTATCGCTGTAAACAGTCAAGGAACGGGAATTGGTGGGAGTATTGAAATTTTATCAAACAACTTAAATCTCAATAACCGAGGATTTATCTCTGCCGAAACATTTAACACTAAAGGTGGTAATATTCAGCTACAAAATTTGAACTTATTGCAGTTGAATAATAACAGCAAAATATCAGCTTCTACAGTTGATGGTGTTGGTGGTCTAGTTAGCATTAATGCTACTGATTCTATTAATTTAGGCAATGGTAGTAACATATCAGCTCAAGCTACTGGTGCCGGTAGTGCAGGTGATTTAGAAATTATCACTGGTTTATTCAATATCGATAATTCTAAAGTTACATTAAGTGCGGAGAAAACTGGAAATGCTGGAGATTTGCAAATTGCAGCTAATAATATAAAACTCGACAATCAAGCTAAAATCGCAGCAGAGACTGTTGGGGGTAATAGTGGTGATATTAAATTAACAAATTTAAATTCATTGCAGTTAAATAATTCCCAAATTTCAACTTCCACCATTGATGGCAAAAGTGGCGATATTTCAATTAATGCTAGAGAACAAGTTAATATCAATAATGCGAGCCAAATAAATGCGAGCGCTAACGGAACTGGTAATGCTGGCTATGTAGAAATCAATGCATCAAATTTAAATGTAGATAATAACTCGCGAATTTCCAGTTCCTCAAAATCCGGTCAAAGTAGCGATATTCTGCTCACTGGTTTAAATTCGTTGCTAGTAAATAACAGTGAAATTACAGCATCTACCGAAAATGGATACGCGGGTAACTTAAGCATTGATGCTAGTAATTATATTACATTAACTGGCAAAGGTGGCTTATCGGTACAAGCAACTGCTGGTGGGATAGCAGGTAATTTGACTGCCACCACTGGTAAATTTAATATCGAAAATGGAGCAGAAGTTAACGTCAGTAGTCCATCCGGACAAGCTGGAAACTTAGATATCACTGCTAATAATTTGTTTTTGTCACAGGGTTCAATTTTTGCAGAAACTGGTATTGCTAATACCGACCCAGATGTGTCGGGTGCTAATATCCGTTTGAACGTCGAAGATTTATTCATGATGCAAAATAATAGCCTGATTTCCGCAGAAGCTTTTAATACTGCAACAGGTGGTAATATTACGATAAACAACCCTAACGGTTTTATTGTGGCTATCGCGGATGAAAATAGCGATATCACAGCGAATGCTCGCAGGGGAAATGGTGGTAGCATCAACATTACTACCCAAGGCATTTTTGGTTTGGATTACCGACTGCAAAGAACTCCTAAAAGCGATATCACAGCTAGTTCCGAATTTGGTTTAAATGGTAGTGTAACAATTGATACAATAAATGTTGACCCTAGCCAAGGTTTAGTCGAGTTACCAGTAAATTTTGCAGACCCTTCTACACAGGTAGCCCAAGGTTGTGGGACGGGTAGCAAAGTCGCAAACCGTAACAGTCAATTTATCATTACAGGACGTGATGGGTTACCAAAAAAACCCAACGACTTATTTACAGGAGGTCAGGTACTAGTAGATTTGTATGATGTGCAGCCACCATTGGAAACAAATCAAGTGCAAACAAATCAAGCTTCTGCACCCGCTTCATCTGTTTCCCCTAAACCCGATAATGAAATTGTGGAAGCACAAGGATGGATAGTTGACGCTAACAATCAAGTTGTTCTGGTAGCGCAAGCACCTCAAGCAACATCATCTATTCCCCCGTTCGTCCAACCTCATTGTGTTAGCAAGGAAAATTGAAATGCTGGTTTTGTCTCAAATGAGCTAGCACCTTAATAAAAATTTGTTTTTGTAAACTATTCTTCCCTTTTTCGTCTTCTGTTAAACTCTTGCAACAGAACCCCACAACGTTTACTGGTCTCGTGTGCTTTACGTGTTAGTTCTCTGCTCTTTTCAAAATCTGTTTTCAAAAGTGCCACACCTTCAGTTTGTAAAGCAACTGTTTCTTTAGCTAGTTCCTTTATCCGGGTTTTTAAATCTTCCAAAGTTTTCATTATTCCTCCAGTTCTAGCAATAAAGTTTCAATGTTCAAAACCTCTTCGTATATGCTACATTGGCTATAAAAAATACACCAATTTATCCCATGTATCAGTTCTAAAGGTTAATTCTTTTTGACCGACGCACAAAGGCTTTATCTTTGAAGGAGTGGTTGATAACTGAAATTACAAATACGAAAGATAGGTGTTTTGTTACTGTTGTACGAGCGTAAATAAGCCAGGGAATAAATTCCCTGTCTGATAGCTAAAGTCCTCTGAAAGAGGACTAATTGTAATTTTTATAGTTGTTTTAAAACTATTTTATGAAAAATTTATAAGAAACTTGTAAATTAAATAAACCATTTATTTATTGTGACATACAGATTGGCTTATAGGTATTAATCTGTAGAGTGCTAAGGAAATTACCTCTATTCAATTGGATAATTAATTTCTTGGAAGTGCAATGAGAAAATATATATTTGAACTGCTATCGTCCTTTTGCAAAATCAGCGTAAATAAATATTTCCACACCTAAAATTAATAAAAACATAAACTCTACTAAACAGAGAATTATAATAGCTAAATTCGGCTGTGGGACTAACCACAAAAACGCTACCAATCCCGATATTCCTGAAACTACAAAAGTCATCTCGTCTATAATAAGTTGTTCTATTTTCCTACGTATTCGTCGCTTATCACTCCTGTGTGCAATCTCCCAACCAAAAATAGACTCAATTTCATCTTCTCCAGTATACTTTTTTATTTTTTCTACTAGTGTTATGCGAATATATCTACCTATTGCTGTAATTTTCTCATCATTAACAAGATAAGCCCATCCAAGAATTAGACAAACCCAAGGGATGACAAGTAGACCATAATAAGTATTTTTTCCGGCTAAAGCAAAAGAGAGGATACCACCAAATACACCCAAGGTTACATAAAGCATATTATCACGAAAGCCTATTCGCTGTGCTTGTTCTTCTTTTAACTTTTCGTATTCAAGAAGATAAACATCAAGTATTTGTTTTTGTTCGTCACTCATTAATGCACTCCTAGCTTGTTATACATGATGATTGTACTTACTCATTAAGTTCAGCAACCAAATCTTCACGTCCTATTACAATCAGAGCTTCTTCTAATTCATCAAGTTTATTTCTTTGCTCTAACCACTCCCAAACGCGATTTGGTTGTTTTCCCAGCTCAAATGTCGCACTTTCATGTTGTTTGATATCAAAATAGTCTGCTAATTTATCCCAATCATTGACCAGCCTTTGACAAATAACTAGCTTAACTCTTCCAGGATATGTTTTTGTAGATTTTATTTTTTGAGGCTGCTCTTGGCGTTTTAAAGTTTCCTGCATTGTCTTTATCTCGACAACAGGTTCTTGTTTACTTGGAAGATGAATTTTCGACTTACTTTCAAAGGGCGCTGATTTCAGTAGCTCAACCACAAAAGACGCAGATGACTCTGCGGCATATTCTTGCCAAATATCATTTTTGGAACCGTCAGCCCAGTCACACATCCCTTTAACAAGTAAAATTCCTTGTGGAAAATCACTTTCGTCAGCAGCTAGAGCCGCACCTGCTGCTTCCATTTCAACTCCTACCATTTGCGACCAATCACTTTGTAAGTCATCTCTTAAATTAGGGTCAGCAATAACCTTATCCCCAGATGCTACCACTCCAAAATGTACATTAGGAATTACTCTTCCTGTTGTACCATCAGGTCTTTGAGCTTTTACAGATAAAACCCAACTTAGACTTGGTAGATTCTTTGCTGCCTCCAGTAAACCTTTTGCAGGACGATGAGTTTCGTATCTTCGCTGGATTTGAGAATTATTTTGTTCTAATTGAATTTGCTTGCCTAATTCATAATAAACAATTTGTTCTCCTACAAGAATATCACCTAAGTATCTACTATCTTTTGGAATTCCTCCCGCTATACCAGTTAAAATAATATGAGATGGATTAAAGTCAATTATTGCTCTTTGAGTTGTAAGCGCAGAGCGGATATTTCCCATGCAGTTTAAGCAGATAACTACAACTTGATAAGTGGTATCTGACCTGCAAGTTTTGACAGAAGCTCTATGAAATACTTTACTGAAATTTTGAACTTTTTCAGGGAAATCTAAATAGCGTAAGACTGCATCTCGCTCTTTTTCCAAAGCAGTTATGATGACAACATCTATTACATTATCTAAAAATAAACTTTGGGAATATTTAGCAGTCGTTGTTGGTACAGTTAAAGATTTTTCTTCCCTTGAGCTAAGATTATAAATAATTTTTTCTTCTGAGATATCTTCCAATTTTTGTGTTTCATCTTTAGATGAACAAAGTTCATTTTTTTGATAATTATAAATCGGAATAACAAGGTCTTGGGATTGATTAATAGGATTGGAAATTTGAATAGATATTTGTTGAGATAAATAGCGTTTTAAATCTTCAATAAATTCCTCTAAAGAAGTCTCTTGTAATTCTCTTCGCTTTAAAGCTCGTTCAATAGGTGAAACGATATTTGCGTACAAACTATTTACATACTCACGTCTTAGCTGATAAGTGTTTAATTCACATACACTATAAGCTTCCCAATATGATAATGAGTAAAAAACGTTTGGATTTTTTATAGATATACCAATTTTATTCAGTGTACTTATTTTTGACTTTATGCTTTGATAAATCTTAATATAATTTTCTTCCTCAGTCTCTACTTGTGATTTTCTAGTGGCAACATCAATCATGATTGACTTAATCAGTTCAATCTTTTTCGATATTTCTTGAAAAAATGATATTTCTAAATTGTCAATACAATCTTTTCTACTTTCATTCTTACTGTTTAGAAAGTCTTCAATTTTATTTATGATTTCGGTATATATTTCGTAAATATATTTCCGTCTAGCATTGGAATTTAGCTCGTTAGATGAGTAATATTTTTGCCAATTCCATAACGACTTAAATTTATTTGGATTTAAAATAGCTAATCCTTCTTCATTAAATATTTCGATTGAAGAGTCTACTTCTTGATAAAGACTTTTATAATTATCTTCTTCATATCGGATATTAGTACCTGTCGCAACATCGATAAGTATTGATTGTAGTTGTTCAAGCTGGGCTAGAAGTTCTTGAATTTTCTGGACTTTCATAAATTACCTTTAATGTACTAATTTAACTGTGGGTAAAGACTTAGGGAAAAATAACTACTTTTTATCTTCTAGCCTTTGTATACGCTCAACAAGCAATTTAATTTGGGAATCTCGGTTCTCGTACCACTCCTTGGACCAAATTCTATGAATTTGCCATCCAAGTTTTTCTTCTAAAACGATTCTTCGCAATCTATCACGGTCGCGTGCTGTAGGGTACTTCTTATAAATTAATCCATCACATTCAATACCTAGTAAAAACTCTTTCGATTCCTGTTGTCGGATAACTGCTAAATCTATGGGATATCCAGAACGACCCACCGAAGTTTCTACTTGATAGCCTTGTTCTTGCAGAGCATGATATATATCATTTACGATAAGAGGATTGAAATGATAATCAGCTTTAGTGTTTTGATTTTCTTCTTTCCTGAGTTCTTCGCCTGTTTGTTGGATGTATTCAAAATACTCCTTAAAGCAACGAGCACCTTGACTATTACTTGCAGATAATAAATCTGGTGTAATTGATGCTACTAGAATCAGTTTGCATTTAGCACGAGTTATTGCTACATTTAGTCTTTTTTCTCCCCCAGCCCAAGTAAGAGGACCGAAATTCTGCTTAAAGTTTCCCTCATTGTCTTTTCCATATCCAAAGCCAAGGATAATAACATCTGACTCATCACCTTGCATATTTTCCAGATTTTTGACAAAAAACTTGTTTGAATCATCTCGACAAAATTCAGCTAAATCAGGATTATCCCGACCCAGTTCTTTAACCTTTAGTTGAATAGTATCCGCTTGCTTTTTACTAAAAGCGATGATTCCAAGAGAAAGATGATTACTTTTTTCAACATGCTCCAAAACAAGCTGTGCTATTTCTTCTGCCTCTATTGTATTTGGCTCCTTCGCGTTAGGTTGATAAATTCCATTTGGAACGGGATGGAAGAAAACTCCTCTATTTTTATCTTTTATAGGGTTGGGAAAAGTAATAAATTGTGATTCGTAAAACTTTCTATTGGAAAATGCAATTAAACTTTCATCTTGACTTCGATAATGCCATTTTAAGGTACGCTCTTTCATGAATTTGCCACATTCTGCAAGTAAACTATCGTAGGGAGCTTCCTCTTCAGTTTCTTCGTCATCGTCATCAGAAGTAACGCTAGAAAAGAAAGAAGATGGTGGCATTTGTTGTATATCTCCAACAACAATTACTTGCTTTGCTCGCATGATAGAAGAAATAGAATCCTCTGTGTAAATTTGAGATGCTTCATCAAAAAGAACTGCATCAAAATAATTCATTTCTGGAGGAATGTAGTCACTTACTGCTAAGGGACTCATCAACCAGCATGGTTTAAGTGCAAGAATTAGATTACCAGCTTCTGTAATAAATTCTCTAACTTGTTTCCTCGGTTTTTGAGTTTCTCGCTTAAGGTAGGAAATTAAAGTTGCCGTATTTAACTCTTCAGACCACTTTTTCCACTCATCAACGTGAATTCGTCGCAATTGCGTTTTGGCAAATTTATATTGTAGCTTGTCTAGTTCACCGAACTGTCTTATTTGTCCCTCGTGAATAGTATAATTAAAACATCTTATTTCAGCGCTATTGTCATAAATATACTGTAGCCAAGAATTATAAAATCCCTTTAGAAAAAGAGAACACCAATAATCAGCAGGAATATTACTTATTTTCAATTTATCTAAGAAAGCTTCCAAACCCAGTAACTTAAGTTCGTCTAAGTTTTCTTGATAATCTAACCATTTACGAAATAAGTCTAATTCATTAGTCGCCTTATCAAGAAAAGAGTCTATTTTATCAAAAGTAATATGTTGAAAATAAATATTACTTGTATTCATTATTTTTTCTGGATATGCAAAATACTCTCTTAATTCATTAAAACCATGTTCTATTATTCTCGTTGTATTCTGCCAATTCAATTGCTTTAAAATGTCTAATAAATTTTGCCGACTACTCTCAGAATAAATTAATTCCGAAACTACTTCTGATGGGAGATTCGGATTTAGCTCTTCTAACCATATCAATGCTTGTTTAATGCTAAATAAATCTGGTTTATTTCGGATAAAGAAATTTTTGAAAGCTAAATTAGGAGGGTACTTATCATCTGCTAGTTTACATCTGAGCTTTTTAAGCTCAATTCCTTTCTCTAAATCATTTTTTAATTGCTCATCAGAAATAGATTTTATGACTTTACGAAAACTCATAATTAGCTTAATATCTTGCCAATATTTTTTCTGAAAGCAGCGAAAAATACCCCACTTATTACATCTTACTAATATGGAAGATAAATCTTGATTTAAAAACTCAACTTGATATTTTTTATTTAAATAACTAGCAAGCTCTTCCTCTAAGTCATAATCATTTTGTAATTCACTAAATCTCTGTTTTAAAAGGTTTAGGTTATTTCCTTTAAACCAGATTTTGGGAATTTTAGGAACATCCGGAGTTCTAGTAGCGTTTTCAAAAATGTCATTAAATACACCCTGGGGTAAATTGCGGGGTTTGTCTATTGGAACATCGGCAACATGACGTGCTGCTCTAATTGTGGATTCCAATTCATTTAGTGTTTTAGGACTTTCTACTTTGAATAGCGTAGCTAGTTGATGACCTGAGTCTTTTACTAATTTAATATGCTGAGATAGCTTCTCAATTTTTTCATAAATTTCTTCTCGCTTTTGAGAATCTAGCGATGTTAGCTCACTTTGTTGCCATATAGTTTGCTGTTCCCCTCGAAAAAAAAGATGATTTTGACTTAGTTTTTCTAAAAGATTTCTGGCTTCAACCAACTGAGTGTTAGACCAGGTATTAATATTGCGAAGTGTGAATCTAATTTCGTGACTAGATTCCCTTTTTAGATTTAGTAATTCACCATAAATTTCAAAGGTCGATTTTCCTATAGGCTGCCACTTTTTATGCAAATTTTCTGGATGCTGATTTAATATTTGCCGATAGGTATTTAATTCGTAGAAAAAATCATTTCATTCCAGTTCTTCTACTTCTCTTCGCTCCAACTCACTTTTAGTTTTATCTAAAACTTTAGCAAAGTTCTTCTTATTGACTATATTTTTGTCAGAAAAGTTAAGGCAAATATCTTCTAAAGCTGATTCTTTTAGTCTATCAAAAACAACCTCTAAAGCAACTGCTTTTTCTGCGACAACAAGAACTTTCTTCTTTTGTCCAATTAATTCAGCAATTATATTCACTATCGTTTGGCTTTTACCTGTACCTGGTGGACCTTGTACAATTAAGCTCATACCCGCTTTTACTGCTTCAATAACCTCCTGCTGGCTTGAGTCTGCTTCAAGAACTTGGAATACTGACTCTGAATTAACTTGCACATCTAAGTCTTTCGCTTCAACTATTTCAGGAAGGCTTGATTCATATGCTGTGCTATCATTCGCAAGTCCTAATAAAATCGGATTTTTAACTAAAACATCATTGTGTTCCTCAAGATATTTGATATCTTTAATCATTGAAGCTTTCGTTCTATCAAACAAACCCAGATATGTCGCTTCCGCTATATTCCATTTCCCTTCTTTTATGCGTTCACTAATATCTTTATTTTGACTTACAGAATTGAAAACATCTTCGTATGTCAAATTTTCACTTATTTCTATTTCTTCAGGCAGATTAATTCCAAAGTCATCGTATAATTTGAGTACTAAAACAGGGTTTATTGAGACAGTCTCACCTGTCGGTCTGAGCTCGTATTCTTCTCTTCTAGGAAGTTTATATAATTCTATTGGAATAAGAATAATAGGAGAAGTAATAAATTCTTTTGGTTTGTCTTTTGAATTCCATTTAAGTGTACCTAACGCAATAAAAAGACTATTAACTCCTTTTTCCTTCAAAATAGAATTAGCATCCTTACGCAGCTTTTTCAAGTTTCTCTTTATAATTAGAGCATCTGTTTCATCAGCTTTTAATTCTGTCAGAGAAATTGATTCTGAGTTAGCCACTAAATTTTCAAATACTTCTGAAGGTGGTATTGGGATTTCTGTAGTAGCTTGCTTATCTTTTTGAAAATATAGTAAACGATTACGCTTTGTTAAGTCCGCCAATCTTTCTTTCCATTGTTGGATTTTTGACTGAATTCCTGTAGTTACTGCGTTACTCATCAATACCCTCTTTTCGGAAAGCCTATGAAAACAGGTTTTACATCATAACCTCCTATCTGCTTTACCAGAGCGGCTCAGTATGATGTCGAAAAAGCTATAAGTAAATATATTAAAGTAACTTTAACACAACTAGCCTTATCAGTGAATCCACTCTCAGGGTTTAAATATAAAATTAATCTATTAGCACCCGTGATGCTTATGTAGTCAGGATGTTATATCGCATCACAATACTAAGTAATTTGTTTGTTACAAGTTCTTTAACGTATCCTCAATTGAGGACATTGAGTGTGATACAGCAAAACCGTAGCTGTGCGATCGCATTTCTAAAAGCGCTTTCAACAATCGATAAAATTGTCACAGTAATGAAAAAATTGACAGTTAGGCTTGAAGAGACACCAAGCTCAACCAGATAAGGGCAAACCTGGGCTATAAGAGTACAATTTAGATTTAGATTAGAATTGTTTCCCTTCAAAAACAAAAAATATTTCCGTTGTGGACATCAACCTACAAAAAGAAGAATTTAGTTATGCTTATATTTACGCCGTTGCATCATCTGCTGGTTATTCTTTTCAGAAACCTTCTCGTTCCCAAGATGTTAGCGGAATTGATATTTCTATTACTGGTAGTGTATCAGACGATACACTTTATGAATCACAACTAGACTTACAGGTTAAATCTACTTCCCTTAGCATCCTTAACGAAGAAACGATTAGGTATCCCCTTAAATTGAAAAACTACAATGAATTAAGAAAACAAAAAACAATTGCACCCCGTATATTAGTACTTGTTTTGATTCCTGAAAACCTTAACGAATGGCTTAACCAATCAGAAACTTAACTTTGTCTGCGACATTGTGCTTATTGGATATCTTTACGAGGACAAGCATCAACCCAAAATACGGAAAGCGTAACTATCTATATCCCCCGTGAGAATTTATTTACCGTCAATGCACTAAACACTTTGATGCAAAAAATACAAACAGAAATAACATTATGAAAGCTATTATCAGCGATTTTGATATCCTTAAGCAGCTTCAACCTCAGCAAGTAGAAGCTTATTTACAAACAAATGGGTGGTACGAACACAGTCAGTCTTTAATAAAGTCTCCATTTGGATACGAGAAACTTATCCAGAAGATAAACTCAAAATTCAATTACCTGTAGACCAGGGTTTCGACGACTATCCCCTGAGAATGTACGAAATTATGGAGACTTTAGAAAAAGCAGAAAATCGCTCTCAAGTTGATATTTTGGGTGAACTGCTCACAACTGTTCCTAATTTCACTCTCCAAGGTATAGTTATACAAATTAATACACCTAATGCAGATAAATTAAGCGGAGAAATCATAATTTTAGGTGTAGTTTTTGATAAATTGCGTAGAATTACAACCGAGTTAGTTGACCATTAGGGTGTCACCAGGAGGTGAAATATAAATAGTCCGATATAGATTAGAAGTTAATTTAGTCATTAGGAGGACTGTTTATTCATAGTGTTCGGACAAGCATCAGCGTTATTACGATTATGAGCATGTTTTAATATTACATGTACTAACAAAAATTGTAATAAAACCAAATAAAGCCTCTCTTTATACTGGGGGAGGCTTTTACATTTTTCTAGATTTGTAAATCTAATGCTGTGATAGTACTAATCCTTAACTGGGAAAACTAAGGAAAGTAGTGGAAAAATGTCATAGCAATGATTCAACTTACAGGCTACAACCTCAGTGAAGAAGTGTACTCTGGTACTCGCACCCTAGTTTATCGCGGTGTCAGGGAACAAGACCAAAAGGGTGTGATTGTTAAAGTAATTCGTGCTGAGTACCCTAGCTTCAGCGAACTACTCCAATTCCGCAATCAATACACCATTGCCAAAAACCTTGACTTAGACGGTATCGTTAAGCCAATCGGTCTAGAAAATTACCGCAATGGTTATGCCATAATTATGGAAGATGGCGGTATTTCATTGAAGGAATGGGAATTTAGCGGTAATTTGCTCAGTGGTTTCCTGATTATTGCTATTCAAATTGTTACTACACTTGATGGATTAATTCGTCAGCGTGTTATTCACAAAGATATTAAGCCCGCTAATATTCTTATCGACCCTACTACCCGTCGCGTAAAACTTATTGACTTTAGTATCGCCTCTTTATTACCGCACGAAACCCAAGAAATTCAAAATCCTAATGTCTTAGAAGGAACACTAGCTTATATTTCACCGGAACAAACTGGACGTATGAATCGGGGTATAGACTACCGTACTGATTTTTATTCTCTAGGTGTTACCTTTTACGAACTACTTACTGGGTCGCTTCCTTTTCAGTCTAACGACCTAATGGAGTTAGTGTACTCTCACTTAGCTGTTAGTCCAAAACCAGTTCATGTTATCAACCCCGATGTACCAGTGGTGCTGTCCAATTTGGTGGCAAAGCTGATGGCAAAAAATCCCGAAGACCGCTATCAAAGCGTGTTGGGAATTAAGCACGATTTAGAAAAGTGTTTGCACTTATGGAAAGAAACAGCTAATATTACCTGTTTTGAATTGGGACAACAGGATATTTGTGAACGTTTCCTTATACCGGAAAAACTTTATGGTAGAGAAGCAGAAGTTCAAACTTTATTAACTGCTTTTGAACGGGTAAGTGCGGGTAGTACCGAAATGATGCTAGTTGCAGGATTTTCTGGTATTGGCAAAACGGCAGTGGTTAATGAAGTCCATAAACCGATTGTGCGGCAAAGGGGCTACTTTATTAAAGGTAAATATGACCAGTTCCAGCGTAATCTCCCCTTAAAAGCGTTTGTACAAGCATTTCAAGATTTGATGGCACAACTTTTAAGTGAAAGTGATACCCAACTAGAACGATGGAAGAGTAAAATTTTGCAGGCTGTGGGTGAAAACGGACAGGTTATTATTGATGTGATTCCTGAATTAGAGGGTATTATTGGCAAACAACCACCCGTTTCGGAATTGTCAGGTACTGCTGCTCAAAATCGCTTTAATTTGGTATTTCAAAAATTTACTCAAGTTTTTACGAGTGCAGAACATCCATTGGTGATATTTCTAGATGATTTGCAATGGGCTGATTCTGCGTCGCTGAAGTTAATGCAGTTGTTGATGAGCGATACAAGACATCTTTTGTTGATTGGTGCTTATCGGGATAACGAAGTTTCTTCAGCACATCCATTAATGCTAACACTTTCTGAAATAGAAAAGGTCGGAGCGACGATTAATACAATTATGCTAGCTCCCCTGCAACAAAATAACCTCAACCAGTTGGTTGCTGATACCCTTAGTTGTTCAGTTGAAAGTGCTTTTCCATTAACTGAGTTAGTATATCAAAAAACTAAAGGAAATCCTTTTTTCTCAACGCAGTTTCTAAGGTCGCTTTATGAAGATGAGTTAATTAATTTTGACAGAGAAGTAAATCACTGGCAGTGTGATATTGGTCGTGTTAGGGCATTAGCGCTTACTGACGATGTGGTAGAGTTTATGGCGTTGCAGTTGCAGAAACTCCCTAAAGCTACACAATTAGTGTTACAGTTAGCAGCTTGCATTGGCGCCCAGTTTGATTTAGCAATGCTCTCTATTGTACACGAAAAGTCACAAGCTCAAACAGCAGATGATTTGTGGAAAGCGCTGCAAGAAGGATTAATTATACCTGTTAGTGAAGTTTATAAATTTTATCAAGGTGACATTGATAATAGCTGTAAAGAATTAGCAATTAACAATAAACAAGTCAAATATAAATTTTTGCATGACCGCGTGCAACAAGCAGCATATTCTTTAATCCCCTCAAATCAAAAACAAGCAACCCATTTAAAAATTGGGAAATTATTATTAAACAATATTCCTGTTGAAGCTAGGGAAGAGAGGATTTTTGATATTGTTAATCAGTTAAATATTGGAGTTGAGTTAATTACTCTAGAAACCGAACGAGATGAATTAGCGCAGTTAAATTTAATTGCAGGACGCAAAGCCAAAACTTCTACAGCTTATGCAGCATCCGTGGAATATTTTATAATAGGAAGAAATTTATTAGCAGTAGATAGTTGGCAACAGCAATATAAACTGACTCTTGCTCTCTATGAATCTAATGCAGAAGCAGCGTATTTTAGTGGCAATATGGAGATGGCACTTCAGTTAATTGATGTGGCGCTAAAAAATGCAACAAATCTACTCGATAAAATTCATGTTTATGATGTTAAAATTCAAGTACAAAATGCACAATCGGAATTGGTAGCAGCAGTCAATACTACTATAGAAGTTCTCAAACAGCTAGGCGTTAATTTACCTTTAAAACCAAGCAAATTGAACATTGTAGCAGGACTTGTAAAAACAAAATTCAAATTACTTGGTAAACAGATTGAAAAATTAGACCAAATGCCGGAGATGACGGATTTAAAATCTTTAGCAGCAATGCGGATTATGAATACTGCTTGGTCTCCTGTTTTTGTTGCACAACCTAACTTCTTTCCTCTTTTCGTTTTTGAACAAATTAATCTCTCTCTCCAATATGGAAATTCTCCATTTTCTGCCGTTGCTTATTCAAATTACGGGCTGATATGCGCGGGGATTGGAGATTTTGAGTCAGCAGATAAATCAGGTCAGTTAGCTTTAAGTTTACTAGAAAAACTAAATGCAAATTCAGTACGAGCCAAGGTAATATTCTTTGTCGCAACTTTTATCAAACCCTGGAAAGAATCTTACAAATCAGCAAGAGATTTATTGCAAGCTGGATGCAAATTTGGTTTAGAATCAGGAGATGTAGAGTATGCAAATTGCTGTTATTCTTCCTATGCTTATACTTTATATTTTAGCAATAACGCTTTGCAATATACTACAAAGCAAATGAAAAATTGTTATGAGTTTGCAGTTCAGTATAAGCAAGACGTGGCATTAAGACATAATGCAATTCATTGGCAGGCAGTGTTGAACTTATTAGGAGAATCAAACGACCCTTGCCAATTAAATGGTACTGCTTATCAGGAACAAGAAACTTTATCAATTCAACTAGCAGCAAAGGATAATACTAGTATATTTTATGTGTATTTTTATAAGTTAATCATTTGCTATTTATTTGGTTCATATTCTCAGGCAATTAACCATGCATCCGATGCCGAAAAATATTTAGAAGCCGTGCAAGGTTCATATTTATGGGCTATCTTTTATTTTTATGATTCTTTGGCACGATTAGCAGCTTACAGTGAAGTTGAAAAAACTGAAAAGAAACTATTTTTGAACAGAGTACAAGCAAACCAGAAAAAGATAAAAAAGTGGGCACATCATGCTCCAATGAACTTTTTGCATCAATACTATTTGGTGGAAGCCGAACTATATCGGGTGCTTGGTACAAATATTCAACAAGCTGCTGAGTATTATGACCGCGCGCGAGCTACTGCCAAAGAAAACGAATGTCTTAGCGAAGAAGCATTAGCCAACGAACTCGCTGCTAAATTCTACTTTGCATGGGGTAAAGAAAGAATTGCACGAGACTATCTTATTGATGCTTATTATGCCTACGCACGCTGGGGAGCTAAAGCAAAAATCGACGACCTCGAAAAACGTTACCCGCAGCTGTTCTCTTTAAAAGACCAACAGAAGCGACAATTTAACATCAGTAATACTATTTCTGTAGTTGATACTGTTTCAAATGACACTAGTATGCGGACTTCCAGTAGCAGCGTTTCAGAAGCTTTAGACTTGACAACGATTTTCAAAGCCTCTCAAGCTTTAGCTAGTGAAATTGAACTAGAGAAATTACTTTCCTCCTTATTACAAGTTATTACCGAAAACGCTGGGGCAGATAAGTGCGTGTTAATACTGCACAAGGAGCAGGAGTTGGTAATTGAAGGTGTACTCCAAATCGGGCAGCAACCCACGGTGTTGCAATCAATACCTGTTGAGTCGAGTCAGGAAATCCCTGTCTCTTTAATTAACTATGTTAAGCGTACACTTAAACCTAGCGTAATTTTGAATGCGGTAACCGATTTAATGCTTAGTGTTGACCCATACATTTTACGTCAACAGCCAAAGAGTCTACTATGTACACCTATTATTAATCAAGGTAAACTACTGGGCATTTTATACCTAGAAAATAATTTGACAATAAAAGCGTTTACAAGTGGGCGCTTACAAGTTATTAATATTTTAGTTTCCCAAACTGCTATCTCTTTGGAAAATGCCCGTTTATACCAAGCTGCACAACAAGCACTGTTAAATTTACAACAAACACAACTGCAATTAGTACAAAGCGAAAAAATGTCAGCATTAGGTAATTTAGTTGCAGGTGTAGCACATGAAATCAACAACCCAGTTGGCTTTATCGCTGGCAACTTACAACCTGCTCTTAACTACACGCAAGATTTATTTAACCTGATTGACTTGTATCAGGAAAAACTCCCTAACCCAGATGCAGAAATAGAAGCAGAAATAGAAGCAATTGACCTGGAGTATGTGCGTGCTGATTTACCTAAACTACTAAACTCAATGACAGAGGGAGTACAGCGTATCCGCAGTATTAGTAACAGTTTACGCACATTTTCTAGGGCTGATACTGAACAAAAAAACTCCTTCAATATTCATGATGGCTTGGAAAGCACTATTCTAATTCTCAAACATCGCTTAAAAGCTGACGAAAATCGTCCGGCAATTGAAGTATTAAAAGAGTACGGTAATTTGCCGAATGTTATGTGTTTTCCCGGGCAACTAAATCAAGTATTTATGAACTTAATTGCAAACGCAATTGATGCATTAGAGGAGTCAAATCACGGACGCAGCTTTGAGGATATTAAGAACCAACCCAACTGCATTACAATCACAACCAGGATAAGTGAAGATAAGCAGTTTGCTGTGATAGGAATTAAAGATAATGGTGTCGGAATGTCAGAAGTAGTTAAACAAAAAATATTTGACCATTTATTTACTACCAAGGCTGTAGGTAAAGGTACGGGATTGGGGTTAGCTATTGCCCGTCAAATTATAGTTGAAAAGCATGGGGGAAGTATTGAAGTACACTCAGCACCATCTCAGGGAACGGAGTTTGTAATTCAAATCCCTTTGAAATAGTTATACCAGCAATCATTGTAGTAATAAAACTTAATAAAGCCTCTCTGTTTACTGAGGAGTTCTTTCACTACCAAGGGAAATAGTAAAATCTCTCACTGTTAACTCCCGCTCCAATACTGTGAAGGTTTTGAGTATTTGTAGGTTGGGTTGAGGCTTTGGGAAACCCAACAAATCCTTGTAAATGTTGGGTTATCTTTTATCGGACGCTACGCATTCTATAAGCGTGCCCATAAAGGCATACGTGCCTCAACCCAACCTACGTATTATCTTCTTTTTAAGCAAAACCTTCCAAGTATTGACTCCCGCTCCTCAAGAACATCAATTAGGGTGTTACCAGGGGGTGAAATATAAATAGTCCGATATAGATTAGAGTTAATTTAGTCATTAAGGGAGACTGTTTATTCATAGTGTTCGGACACGATTACTTAATTGGGTCAGGTAGATAGGAATAATAGGTTTTGGTGAAAGGGGTTTATATATCAATTCCCCAAAGTTAACACGTTGTTTGTAATATCTACAAGTAAACGCATATTTTGTAACCACTGACGACCAAGTAAAACTTCAGGTAAATCTTGTCCAACATGAACTGGGATATGATATTCAGTTCCGTCAATTTTTACCGTTCCAGCATAAATGTCAAAATCAAAATCACCTCGTGCTGTTGTCATCGTTTGTTGTCGCAAAAAAGTCCAACCAAGCGCTTCTAAATCTTGGCTATCTATAGCGATAAAATACGAGAAACCTGTATCAAGCATCCCATCAACTGGTAGTGCGTCACCATCTGAAGTTATTAATTCTATTTCAAACAACAAAGCATCCTCAACACCTAAAAATCCTGAAATCATATAGTACCGCATACCCCAGTTTCGTTAATCCGAAAAGCGTGATGTTTTTTATCAGGATGCTTTTCACGACAACGTTGAGAAGCTACTTCTAAATCTTTATCAACAAAATACTCTCCACTATTAGGCTCGACCGCAACAAACCAGTTATAATGAGTTTCAATTAATTCCGATTTCACTTTATCAAAAATGGGCTGGCAACGTTTGCGGAATTCCTCGCGTTCGTTTTTCCATTGGGTTTGTTGCTCCTTTGTCCATTGAATTTCGGGAAATATCCTTCCTCGTTTGGCTGTGCGGTTCGGTTTTGTTCCTGTCATAATTACCACTTGTAGTAATGTTGATTATTTTCCTATACAAATATTGTAATAGAAACGATTTCAAAACATTTTGTAATGTACACATCAATTAACTGATATCTTGCACCAATAAAAATTAATATCATAATCACTACTATATATTTATTTATATACGGTCACCCCTTTCCACAACTACCAGGGAATAAATTCCCTGTCTAAAAGCTAAAGTCCTCTAAAGAGGACTGGAAATAGGGTTATATTGTAATTGTTAATTTTAAGACTACTAAGGTTTTTAATTAGTTGTATATATGTCAGGTGCAAGATATCAGCCTTCCACTGATGCCCAAACGCACCAGTAAAATATGAAACTAGCACATTTTTTGAAACCCCTGCTATATATGGATTTTTTGAATGTGCAAGTTAGGAGTTATGTTTTAGTTGTACTATTAAGTATAGAAAGTTAATAATAGCACCTGATAATTGATTAATTAGTATGCATTATCACTTAAGCTATATTTTACTAAAAGTTGCATTTACTGTACTCAAAATACGGAAACCCTAACTATCTATAATTACCCCGTGAAAATTTATTTACCGTCAATGCACTAATTTTCAAATCGATAATATATAAAGACAGTCTTCATGAGTTTTTGGAAAAATAGACTGATTATATAAATTTTCATGACGCATTCTTTAAAATCAGAGCATCAATTTGTTCGTTATCAATGCTAATACCGTGACGCTGTAAATACGGACGTAAATTAATTTGAATAAATAAATCCTTTAATTCTTCAGCTATTTCAGTTGGTGGATTTCCAGATAAAGCTGTAGCTATTAAGCGTTCTGCTGCTTGTAATTCTCCACAGTAAACAGCAAGATTTGCAGCGCTACGATGTAAAATAGAGCGTGTCGGTTCCACGTCTAATTGGTCAGCAATTAACGCTGCTGCTGCTTGCTCGTTTTCAAAAGCTTGTCGAGTGAGTTGCAAGGCTTGTTCCAAATCACCTTTAAGTTTAGCAACAAAAGCTGCTTCAGCCAAATCCATCGCTGCTGTATGTTTTTCTTGAATGCTACCCATTTTTGTGCTGAAAATAAAACATTAATTATAGTCCTCTTTAGAGGACTTTAGCTATTAGACAGAGAATTTATTCTCTGGTTGATTACGTAGCAAGCATCTAGTTCCCCACTCCCTACTCCCTAGACAAAATCAAATTCAAAACATTCAACTCATTAGAACTCAGCAAATACTTATCAGTAAAATACTTCTCCCGAATTTCCTGTAAACTATAGCT
The DNA here is from genome assembly GCA_019359035.1 of Scytonematopsis contorta HA4267-MV1. Lineage (GTDB taxonomy): Bacteria > Cyanobacteriota > Cyanobacteriia > Cyanobacteriales > Nostocaceae > Scytonematopsis > Scytonematopsis contorta. Next base: position 81,190 of record JAHHIC010000053.1, read on the forward strand.
CCTAAAAAGCACAAAAGGAAACTCCTTATAACCATCACCAATCGGCAAAACATTACCAACCGGATAAAGCAAACGAACATAAGCAGCTAAAATATCCCTAAAGCTTTCCCCCTCCGGTTCCTCATGTTCCCCAGCAAAATACTCCTGCAAAATATCACCACAAATAAACGCAAACAAAGGTAAAGCATAATATTGGTCAGAATTAGCGCTACTTTGTTCCAATCTTTGTGTTTTTTCAGCCCCCTCCCTTAACTTAGTCACCAGTTCAATCGCATCTCTAATTGCATAACGTAAACTTTCCGGATAAGATTTACTATGGCTAATTTTCTGGATATTACGCCATAATTCCTCATTAGCGTAAGTAGCGATATCCAACAAACGCATTTGGTAAGTTTCTTCCAACCTATTACTACCAATCGGAACCACCAACAAACCACCACTAATATATCCTGCTTCAATTTTCCCAAAATCCAATAATTTATCTAAACTACTACAAACTCGCGCAAATTGACTATTAAAAAACTCGCGTATATGTAAATAATTAGATTTTTCTACATCTCTAATAACGAAATCAGCATTACCCAATAAACGCTCCAAATTCGTATAAACCTTCTCAATCAAAACATCAGCACGATTACATTTATGTTCCTGTTTAAGCTCTTTAATTAAGCTAGCCATTTGAGAAGAAAAAGTTCCCCCAGCAGCAAATATTGATTTCCCACCAATAGGAATTATAATAAAATTATCTTTACCTATATTACCATGACCCATAATTCTAGTCATAATAGACGCTTTCAAAACCAACAAAATATTCAAAATACTTAAAAAACTTTCTTGTAAAGCTAACTGCTGGTTATCAGCATCATCTTGATAATAAACAGCGCTTTCAGCAACATAAAAAATTAACTCTTTTGCTTGGTTATCTATCTCATTATTTCCTCTTCCTCTATAAATTACCTGAATAACTTCCATCAGGTTTTTCTCAATTTCAAAAGCAGGAATTTCTACTAAAATATGTTTCGCTTTCGGGAAAGATAAACCTCGACTTCCGGAAGCAGTCATAAAGATAATTTTTGCATCATTTTTATATAAACTGATTTTTTCTTTTTCCTCTTCCGATATACTCGCATGAATTTCTAAATAATCTTTAAATTTTTCAAACTCTCCCTTATATTCTTTGATAATTTCAATCAAATCTCCCAATCTTTGTTTATTTTGAATATAAACAATTATTTGTTCAACATCAGGTTTTTCCAGAAGTGTTTCTATATCTTTTGTAATTTCCTTCTGTAAACTTTTTGTTAAACTATTTTTTCGTTCTAAACTAGCTTTTTCGATAAATTTACAAGATTCAACAACAACTTTGTAAGTAATCGATAAACTACTAGCTGGGTAAGAATTAGTATTAATTACAATTGCTGGTAATTTTTTAAATGTAAATGTCTCTGCTGATAAAGCTTGGGATTCTTCTGTAGTTCTTCTAAAATAAATTTTATTGGGTTCCGGAGATTTATTGGCTAAATGTTGCGTGATAATATTTTTATCAACAATAGAAGCATCAGCAATAATAACCTTTGTATTAAAACCATGTTCCGGAAGCATTAACTCGTACTTTGATAAAATAGAACTAATTCTATCTAAAAATTCAACACCGCTATCATCACCAGTAATTTCGTCAATCATGATAAATAAATGTTTGATTTTCCTAGAGATTTTTTTCATCTCCGAAGAAATCACCACACCTTCCCGGATGTTGTAAGCGTTTTGAAAGATTTTTTCAAAATGTTTTAATGTATCATCTCCAAAACTTTTCTTTAAAGATTGAATAGAAACCGTAGCCACGATATTATTAGATAAATTTTGGTCGATAATTGTATAAATAGCCGAACAAATACTATTTAATACACCCCGACTTTCCCTTGGAGCATCTTGAATAACATCTTCGGTATTTCTGCTCAGTCTATCAGAACGTTTTCCTTTATGTTCCAGATTCCGACTATCTAAAAAAGTTACAGAATTTTTGACAACATTTCCTTGATGTTGATTAGATAAATACTGAACAGTATATTCTCCTCGGTTGTCGGAAATTAAATTACTATGAGTGTTAATCGCTAAAATTTTATCATTACATAATTTTCCTGTAGCTTCATCTTTAAATTTTTCAATAATATCTAGATTAACTTGTTTCCTCGGACTAACATAAAAGAACAGGAAACCATTATCAACATGGTTCTTTAAGAAATTAACAATCGCAGTTGTTTTACCAATACCAGGATTACCAGTTAAAAAAATATAATTATTTTCAGATACTAATGATTTGACAATAAGTTCTGCATGAGCTTGTCGCAAATTCATTGTACCCGTTAAACCCAGTTGACTCACAAGTTCTTGAGGAACTTCACCCACAGAATTACAAAAATCATTTATTTGTTCTTGATGAGTTATAATAGTAGTATTATTAGGAGTCACAGCTAGTAATCTATCAATAAATTTCTTTCCATCGACAAAACTTTTATAAGTGCTGCGTTTAATTCGATTTAAAACAACCTTACGAGCTTCGTTAATTTCATTAGTACTAGAATCATGAGTGTAAATCTCATAGCAATTTTTCAAAACATCTAAATTTTCGCGTACAATAGACATAGCGCTCAAACCTCTATCGCTATATCCCACCGCATTACATACAATCGAAGTTTCCTGATTAACAATACCGATTTCCTGTAAAAAATTATAAAAACTATATGTATATCCTGCTGCTTGAATAAACTTAGCACTTTCCTTATCTCCAAACTTAAAAGCAGTAAAATAGTTTTTTAAATCTGACGAAAAATCAACACCCAAAGATTCTGTATCAATTCTCAGTTGTGAAAAAATTCCCTTAGAGCGTAGATAATTTATATCCCTAATTAATAAATTTCTAATTATCTCTATATAATCAAGATTTCTGACTTCGCTATCCGATTTAATCGAGAACACCGACAAGTCCACACAAACTACCCGTAAATGTTTGCGATTTTTGAGTAAAATCAACGTATCCGCATTAATGAATTCTCCTTTTTTACCAAAATCTGGATTTCTGCGGAAATATTTAGCAATATATTTCTCAATATCACTTTCGGTTAAATTCTCAAACTGACGCAATACTTCTGTAAACCATTTAATCGTATCTTGATTTTCATAAGTCCCAATGCTGTTATCTCCGCTAAACCGACATTGAAAATATAAAATCTCTAAATGTTTTAACTTAGACCCCTGATTCCAACCGACGGAATCCAGATATTCACGAAAAAAATTCAGCCCTGATAAAAAACCCTTTTGCAGAAAAAATATACACCACTTCTGTACTAAATCTTGTTCTACACCGCTAATCACCTGATTTACAACCCGTTTTAACATTCGGGGAAACTTTAATTGCTGCAAATCGCGAAAATATAAGTCCCCAAAGCGATGCTGAATATTTTTCTCCCTTATATAAGCAAGAATCCCAATATTAAAACCAACTTCAAATAAACGTCCTAACTCTTCCGCTATTTTTGATGTCATATTATGTTCCTCACGCAGAGACGCAAAGACGCAAAGAATTTAAGAATGATATCATACTATATTTTAATTGTCGTTTTTATCGGAATTTCAATCACAAATTTACTTCCTAATCCATGTGTCGAATCACACCATAAATTTCCATTGTGTTTCCCAAACACAGTTTGATAACTCATAGATAATCCCAATCCAGCACCTTTACCAACAGGTTTAGTAGTAAAAAACGGGTCAAATATTTTGTTGATAATATTTTGCTTAATACCAATTCCATTATCGGCAATAGAAATAGTAATAGTCTTTTCCACAAGCTCTGTATATAGCCAAATGGTGAAGATTTTTGATTGATTAGTTTGTTTGGATTCCTCTATTGCATCGATAGCATTTGTCAAAAGATTAAAAAATACTTGGTTGAGTTGTGCTGCATAACATTCAACAAGAGGGATGTTACCATACTCTTTTATAATTTCAATTTCACTATCATTAAAACGATGTTGTAATAACATCAAAGTGTTATCAAGTCCTTCATGAATATCAGCAACTTTAAATTCCGCTTCGTCCAGACGAGAAAAATTGCGTAAAGATAAAACAATTTCTCGAATACGTTGCGTTCCTGTTTTCATTGATGAGATAATTTTTAATAGGTCAGCACTCAAAAATTCTACATCAATTTCATGCAAAAGTTCTTGGATATTTTCTGGTGGATTTGGACAATATTCCTGATAAGCTTGCAACAATTTAACTAAATCTTTAGTGTATTCTTTAACGTAATTTAAATTTCCGTGGATAAAATTTGCAGGATTATTAATTTCATGTGCAACCCCAGCAACCATTTGTCCCAAAGCTGACATTTTTTCACTTTGAACTAATTGACTTTGTGTTTCCTGAAGCTTAGTTAGTGTTTGCGATAATTCTTGAGTACGTTCTTGAACTTTTATTTCTAGAGTATTATAAATTGTCGCATTTTCAATAGAAATAGCAGCTTGGGTAGAAAGTAAACGTACAATTTCCAAACGTCCAGGTGTAAAAGCTCCCTTCACAAGATTATTTTCTAAATAAATTATTCCGATTAATTTACCTTGATTCAATAAAGGAAAACAAAGAACTGATTTTGGCTGATAATAACTAATATAAACATCTTTAGTAAAATTATTTTTGTAGCAAGCATCATTCAAAACCAGATTATCTTTAGTCCGAATCACATAATTAATAATAGCATCAGGTAAAATTGGTATACCATTACTTTCATTCGTCAAAAGAATTGGGTTGTCTAAAGTCACATTTACTTTTTCTACCTCCCCTGAAGTCACAATTTTCCATTCGTTATCATAATTGAGCATTAAATAACCACGTTCTGCTCCAGCATTTTCGATAACGATTCTCATCATTTTTGCTAGCAGTATATCTAGCTTAATTTCTTGTACTAAAGTTTGTGAAGCTTTGAGAATACTACTTAAATCTAAACTTTCTGTAGATGTAGAACCTGTTAATGAAAAGCTTGAGTTTATTGAATAAGAAGGGATAGAAAAAGAAAGTAACTGTGGATAATTTTTTTCTAAATGTAAAACTTTTGCTTTTGCTCCCCAAAGTTGATATTTTTGGTAAGCATCAAGCATATAACTACAAGCGATAGTTCTTTTGTCCCACTCCAAATAAAATTTAGCTGCTAATTCACAAGCAAGAGCTTCTTCTTGTAAATATTTATTTTATTTTGCTAGATTAATTGCACAATCGTAGTACTCAATCGCTTGATTTTTTTGCAATAAAACTCGACATATTTCGGCTTCAACAATATACCATTTATGTAGACAATTTTCAGGAGCATGTTTTGCCCAAAAATGCATTTTTTCCTGATTGTCTTTTACATGCTTTATTATCTCTGTTTTTTCTACATCAGTAAATGTATGATAAATTGCTAATCTTGTTAGGGAATCGTAGAGAAAAAATGGAGGTGTGGTAGCAAGTGAGCTAGAAGTAGGTAAGTAATTTCTACCAAAATTACTATTTTCTAAAGCTTCATTATAATTAGCAAATAAATAACAAAGTTGTAGCTTATAAAAATAAACTAAAAAATTACCAGCACCATCTTTCATCGCTTTATATTGAAGTAAGCTTTCTTCTTCATCGAAAACTTCACCAGTTAAAATACAAGATTGCTGAGAATCAGTCAAATTAATTACTAGTTGATGCAATACCTGATGGTGACTGTAATGCATTTCTTGTTTCATTTGTCTAAGAATTTCAGCCAAACTTTTAATTTTTTCTTTTAATTCTGTTAATTCTTCTCCTATTAAATATAAGTGTATACATTGGAAAATATAACTCATAGCTACATAATCAAAATTACCTGATTCAAACCCATATTTAGCTGCAAGTAACATTAAGGGAATGGTTTCAGTGAGATATTTTTTCCAATGATAAATACATGCTCCTGCACTAACCAAAACTTGAGTTCTAATAAATTTATTATTATTTTTAGTAGAAAGCTCTAAAGCTAAATCAGCAAACTTGTATCCATTGTCTAAATTACTAGAAACACCACATAACAATGCTCCATACATTATATAAATACTAGCTGACAAAGCGGTATTACCATGTATAATACATTGATTAACTTGTGATAATACAATCAAAAGGTGAATACGAGGATTAGATATATAAGCTGCTGTCCCAATGCATGTAGAGATTCGCATTGTTGCTAATGCTTTAGCATCGGTCATCGGAGGTAAATCCCTCAAAGACTCTATATCATCTTTGGGTATCAGCGAATCTGTAAAAGCAAAAGCGTCTTCAATATCTTTTTCTGTGGGAGTTTCACTTATATTTACATCTAATAATTTTAGTGTTGATAATGCTAGCGAAAGTGCTTTTTGTAATTCACCTTGTGCAACAAAAGTAAGTATTTGTATTACTACCACATTTACTTTATCAATATTTGTTTGAGCATGTTGTAAAACTTGTTGAGCAAAATCTTCTACTTTTTCGTATGAACCACTAAGATAAGATGTTTCCGTGGCTAAATTATAGAGCAAAAGACTCAAATCATATTGATAAAACCAATGTTTTTTCGCAAGTAGTTTGATTCCAGTGATTGCATATTCTAAAGAAGCTGTATATGCTGTTGCTATTTTCGCTCGTTGAGATGCAATTTTATTCAATTTTGCAAGTTCTTCTCGTTCTGCTGAGTCAGTAATTATATTTAGACTTTGGTTTAAATGACTAATAATTGAAAAAATCTTTTCTTCTATCTCACTATCAAGTGTATTTTGTAAAAGTAATTGTCCAATTTTTAAATGAGTTACTTGCTTTTCTTCTTCGGGAATTAAAGAATAAGCTGCTTGCTGAACCCGGTCATGCAAAAATTGATAACTAGCAGTACAGGTATTATTAATTTCTAATTCAGTTCTGAATTTTTTATTTGTGGTTTGGTTTTGATAAAATTTATAATCATCATTTATAGGGACTATTAATCCTTCCTGTAATGCTTTCCATAAATTTGCAGATGCTTCTTCCTGGGATTTGTTGCTGACAATTGCTAAAGTTGTTAAATCAAATTTATTGCCAATACAAGCTGACAATTTCAAAATATCTTGGGTTTCTTTTGGCAATTTCTGCAACTGTGAAGCCATGAATTTAATAACATCTTCATCAAAGACTAATTCCTGAATTTTTTCGATATTATATAACCAAGAACCAACTTGATAATCAAAAAAAATACATTCTTCCTCATGGAGAAACTTCAAAAATTGCGTTGTAAAGAATGGATTACCTTTTGCCTTTTGATAAACTAATTCAGTTAACGGTTGTGCCAAATCTCCAGTATAATTAAAAGTATCTGCCACTAAATTATTAATATCATTTTTATTTAGCGGAGTTAATGTAATAGTGTTAATTTTTGCTTCTGCTTTTTTAATTTCCTCCAACATGGAAATAAAAGGATGACCAGGAAAAACCTCCGAATCTCGGTAAGCTCCAATTAGAAGTAAACATCCTTGTTTCTGACTATTTATTAGTAATTTTATTAATTGTAAAGATGCAGAATCAGCCCATTGTAAATCATCAATGAATATTACTAATGGATGTTCCTCTGTTGCAAATACTTTTAGAAAATTTTCAAATAATAAATTAAAACGATTTTGAGCAGCGTTATCAGATAAATCTTTAACGAGAGGTTGTTTACCAATAATAAATTCTAGCTCTGGAATTACTTCAATAATTAATTGTCCTTCGTTCCCAATCGCTTCTAAAATTTTATCTTTCCATTCTGCAACTTCCACATCACTTTCGCTCAATAATTGTCCTATTAAATCTCGGAATACTTGAACAAAAGCACTTAAAGGTATATTGCGTTGGAACTGGTCAAATTTACCTTTCGCAAAATAACCACGATGAGAAACAATTGGTTTATGAACTTCGTTGACGATAGCTGTTTTACCAATACCGGAAATCCCTGCTACTAAAATTAATTCTGTTTGATAATTATTTTCCGATGCTCTTGCTACTCGGTCAAAAACCCGTAGTATTGTTTCTACTTCTTTCTCTCTACCGTAAAGTTTTTCAGGAATTATAAAATTATCGGAAGCATCTCTGGAACCTATTGAAAAATTCTCAACAAAATTATTATTTTTTAACTCATTCAAACATTTTTCCAAATCGTATCTCAATCCCAATAAACTTTGATATCTATCTTCGGCATTTTTTGCCATTAATTGACTAACAATTTTCGTTAATACAGCAGGAATATCACTATTAATTTCATCTATGGGGATTGGTTGTTTCGCAATATGACAATGCACTAATTCCATAGCGTCCTTGCTGTTAAAAGGTAATTTTCCCGTCAAAAGCTCGTAGAAAGTTACCCCCAAAGAATAAAAATCGCTTCGGTAATCTATCCCCCGATTCATCCGTCCCGTTTGTTCCGGAGAGATATAAGCGAGAGTTCCTTCCAGAACGCTGGGAGATTTTAAAGTTTGAGTTTCTTTCTGAAGTTGGGAAGCAATACCAAAATCAGTAACTTTAATTTCCTGGGATTTTGGGTTAATGAGAATATTTTCAGGTTTAATATCTTTATGGATAATCTCTGAATCATGTATCGAGTCTATAATTGAAGCGATTTTAATGGCTATTGGAAAAAATTCATTTAGAGGTAATACACCTTGAAAGTATTGTTGAACATACTCCTTCAAAGAAATTCCTCCGAAATCCTCCATGAGGATGACATATCTATTTTGATAAGTTTCCAACTTTAATGGTTTAACGACACCAGCTAGGTCTAAATTTTTAGTAATCGTGTACTGATTTTTAAACTGAACTATTTCCCCAAAGCTGGGATACTCGTTACGCATTAATTTAATAACAACAGACGCTGAGTTTTGTAAGTCGATACCTTTATATACCAAAGTACGGGAACCAGCGTAGATTTTTTCCGTAATTTGACACCCAGCTATCTCTGTCGTTATATCAATCATGATGCACACCAGCTATGAAGACAAATAATTTTCATAGCTTATTATTCCCAATTTTGCTTATGTTGTAACAGTTGTCCATTATGGGAGTAGGGAATGGAGAATTGAGAATTGGAATTGGGAGTGGGGAATGAAGAGCAAGAAGTGGGAAAAACAAAATCGCGATCGCACTCGAAGAGCATTGAAATTATCCTCCCTAATTCCCCATTCCCCACTCCCCACTCCCCACCCCCCACTCCCTACTCCCTACTCCCTACTCCCCAATCAAAACTTTTTTCACTTCCGTCAAAAACGCCAAAGAATTAAACTCCCCCTTCCCCCTCATATGATTAAATAAAGAAAGCGCTCCAACAGACTCATCTCCAATCAGGTTTTGGTAAGGGTCAAGCTTGATACTCACCTCTTTAGCCTTTTCATAACGCGAAAAATGAAACAAAGTCAGGTATTGCAAAATCTCATTTTTCAAATCCCCACTATAAATCAAACCCTTACGAATATCCTCATCATCCAAAATACCCTTATATATATTGAGTAAAGTAGCGTAAGAAATCACTCCGTTATAATTACGCTCTTCCGCTTTCCCAACCGTAATCCCATTAAACAAATTAAAAAACACCACAGATTGCTGACTGGGGTCATCCACCAAATTAGAAAGTTCCGCAGTATCTTGAATATATAAAGAGCTAGAACGAATTTTATCTCTATCTCCAATTTTCACAGCAAAATACTTATCAAAAAACATCGGATATATTTTGATATTATCGTGTTCTGCTCTAAAAGCCTTTATCACCTCCCTAGACATAAAGAAAAGTCCATCGTCGTCTTCAGTTTGTGTCATATTTAATGTGCTAGTGTAAGGAGCTTTCGCAATATACACAAAATGTCTGAATCCCATCTTGTGATAAAGTTTAGCTACCTCATCAACCACAACCGTCGGTCGTTGAAACATTTCCAGATTTGTATAATTCTCCGAAAATGTTTTCATTAATTGAATTCTCACAGCACCATCTTTACAGCTAAAACTTAAAATTTCCCCCATTAAATTAGAAATCTTCTGTGTCCCCCTCCAAGTCCTATCACTTTCACGACTAGAAACAATAATAATCGCTAACTTATCCACCGTCTTGGGACAATCTAACGGATTATTAAACGAAAACTTTTTCGGAAGCACAGAATATAAAGAACTCAACACATTGGGAATTTTAAATTTTCCTTTCCCTTTAAAATCTCTAATATCAATCCCTTGAGCATTAGAACGATGTTTTTCGTTGAGCAAATGAGATAACACACCCGACAAAGACACTATAAATTTCTCGATTGCTGCATCATCCTCTTTATTATTGACATGAAAACGTAAAATCGGAAGAAATAACCATTTTTGCTTTTGCAATAAAACTCTTAAACATATATAAGCAAGCAAGGAAAAAGTAAACTTATAAATAAATGCTTGTTGAGAGTCTAACTTTGGTTCTTCCAATCTGTAATTAAACAATACGACTTTACGCTGTTTAAGAGTTTCCTGATAAATACTCTGACATTGTGCATTTCTAAAAGGAATAAATAATATCGGTAAAGTATTAACTTTCGCATTCGCAATATCGTACTCCATGCTAAAACTTTGTTTATCATCACAAGTAGCATAGTGAATATCACCGATAGTAATTTTAGCAGGTAGAGTACAAAGAGAATTTTTATTACTGTTTGCTTCCCCAATATTGATATACTTTAAAACTTCTTTCGGATTTCCTCGAACAACTGCTTGAAAAAATGTATTTCTCTCATTGATTATAGTATTAATATTAGACTCCAATATACTTTCCTTAATAGAAATATGTATAGGGTATTCTCTGTTAGTAAAGTTCCTAGGAGACTTAATAAGATTAATGAGCGTCTTTTTCAAAACATTTATTTTCTTTTGTACTTCAAATTCTTCAAAGAAATTACAAATCTTAATTAATAATGCTCGTTTTTCTTCCTCGCTACCTCCTTTAAAAACTGGTAAAACTTTCTGTTCAAAGCTCATAATCGGGTCATAAGATAATTCTACTTCTGGATTATAATTCTCTCCAGAAAATTTAGACCGAGAAGCAAACATAAAGTAGTAGAGAAAAACGACTCTTAAAATCTTTCTCGCAAAAACATCTTTATTTAAACTGTTTAACTCAGCTTGATGTTCTTTACTCTCAGGATTCAATAAATTCAAATAATATTGAAAAGAACTTTTACCACCATGTGCTTGTGCTTTCCCGTCAAATTTTAATTTGACTCCAAAAATAAATTCGATTTGTCCAGATGTTTCATCTTTGGTCTCCCCTAAATAACCTTCTATTTTGGGAATAATCGGTAACATATCAAATGCTTCAGCACGAGAAAAAATATCTCGATAATTTAACTCTGCTCCCTGATAATAAACTTTATAATGACCATCAGCTTTGGAAACATCATTAATATATTCTTCTACAAGCTTCAGTCTTCTAATCGTATCTTCCAGATAAATCGCTGCTGTGACATTATTACTATTATTATCACTCTTAATATTTTCATGAAGAAACTCTAAATAATTTATCTGAGCTTGCTTCTTCAATTTACCCAAAGTTTCCGTGTCAACAATACGCTTAAGCTTATAAAAATCAGACTCACGATTATTTCTTTCTTTATATAAATCTTCTAGCACATACTCCAATTCTTCAATTTCTTCTTCATCCCCAAATTTAACTTCGATATATTTTGCTAAACCTGCTTGTAATTGCTCGTTTAATTCATTTGTTTTTTGTACAGTGATAGTTAACTTATGAAATCTCAATACTTCTCTAGCTTTCAGATTTTTATCAGAAAAAGTTAACCGCTGTTTTTCTAAACCTTTGTATGGAGCAAAAGGATAAGTAAAATCTAATTTAGAACTACTACCTTTAAATGTCTGTAAATCAGTAATTAAATTATTGACGAACTCTTCTATAGATAAGGAAGATAATGAATTTGTATATTGATTTATAGACTCTTGTAACTGTCTGCTTAAACAATCTCTTATTTCTTTAATTTTATCTGGAAAATTTTCTTTGAATCCAGGATTAAAATTTACAGTCGCTGCTTTAACATTATTTACAGATGCTCCTAAGGGATTATCTATCTGTAACTGAGAAACTTGACTTGCTATAGAATCAATATCAATCAGTAATCTGGTTCCACAAGGAGAAATTTTAAATAAATCTTTTGACTGTTTGTTTCTTAAAGCTTGTAAAATCTTAGTTAATAAATTACTGTAATCGACAGAAACTAACTCATTATTACCAGTAGTTAAACTATTTGCTTCCTGACTCATAACTTGGAATGTAGTGATTATTATTTAGTCTTAATCCCCATACATACCCAAACGCTACCGAGATATAACGTAAGAAATCAATTTATATTGCTACCTGACTCAAGAGACCTAACCTCCAACTCGCTTACCACAAAGAAAACTACAATCTATGACTCATACCTTCACATGAAACCCCACCCCCAACCCCCTCCCCGTATACGGGGAGGGGGCTACGAAAATAAACCTCTTGGAAAAGATTATTGCATATGCACAAATAAATGAAATCAATAAATCAATAAATCAATAAATATTTAGTCAGCAAACAAAAATCGTAGCCCCCTCCCCGTTGTGGGGAGGGGGTTGGGGGTGGGGTTCTTGTTTTTTTTGACTAAACCAAAGCAACAACTCGTTCCAATAAACCTTGAAACAATCGCAACCCATCCGTCCCCCCCAGAACCGGGTCAGAGACTCTTTCAGGATGTGGCATCATTCCCAAAACATTACCTTCACGATTACAAATCCCCGCAATATTGTTCAAAGAACCATTAGGATTTTCTCCGTGATAACGAAAAAGTACTTGACCATTGTCTTCAATCTCGGCTAAAGTTTTGTCAATAGCGTAAAATCGCCCCTCTCCGTGAGCAATCGGAACAGTAATAATTTCTTCAGCAGAATAGTTTTGCGTCCACACCAAATCATTACGCTCCACCTTCAAAGAAACGCGATCGCAAATGAAATGTAAATCTCGATTCCTGGTCAACACACCAGGTAAAAGCCCAGCTTCCGTCAACACCTGAAAACCATTACAAATTCCCAAAACATATTTACCTCGTTCAGCGTGCTTCACAACCTCCTGCATCACCGGAGAAAACCGAGCTATCGCACCACAACGTAAATAATCCCCGTAACTAAAACCACCGGGAATAATAATCACATCCAAATCAGCAATATCAGTCTCTTGATGCCAAACCATACGAGTAGACTGTCCGAGAACATCGGATGTCACGTAAGCAACATCCCTATCGCAATTAGACCCAGGAAAAACAATAACACCAAATTTCATAGGAGGGGAGTGGGGAGTGGGGAGTGGGAGTGGGGAGTGGGAATGGGGAGTGGGGAGTGGGGAGTGGGGAGTGGGGGAGGTGAGGTAGGTGAGGTAGGTGAGTTAGATAAGGGAGAAATTGCCAATTACCAATTACCAATTATTACCAATTACCAATTACCAATTACCAATTACCAATTACCAATTGCGAATTGCGAATTGCTAATACACTCCCGCTTGTGATTCAACTTCCACCAAATCAAAGCGATAATTTTCAATCACGGGATTAGCCAGCATCTGGTCGCAAATGCTATCTAGATTTTTACGTGCTGTAGTTTCATCTGGACAGACAATGGTCATTTCTATGTACTTGCCAATTCGACAAGAGTCAACATTATCGTATCCCAACTGCTTTAATCCAGACACAACAGCCACTCCTGAGGGGTCTAACACCGAAGGTCGGAGCGTTACAAAAATTTGAGCTCGATACTTTCTTTGCACTGACTTACTTTCAACGCGGCATTGCCTTTCATCCTGGTTCCAAAGCACCAGTTTGAGGGCGGTTTCCTTAATAATATGTCATTGAGATATCTTTTAATATATATTTCTGTCTCTTTACAGTCAAAATAATATATATTTACCTAGCACAATAGTAAATTTATAAAATAGGTTTCATAGAAGTTGCCTATAAATTGACCAGAAGAAGGCAGAGGGCAGAAAGAGGAATAAGTTATAAGGGTAACAAGTAATACCACACGTTCTTTTTCCCGGAGCCGACGGAGGTATAAGCCCACACTATATACTATTTTACCTTAAATGCCTTTCCTTCTGCCCTCTGCCCTCTGCTAAATGCCTTCTTGTTGACATCCCTAACACATCGGCCTATGAAAACTTTACGCACCCGCAGCCAAGAGCGTATCTTAAGTCTGCTCAAATCCATCAAACAAGGTATTTCCGCGCAAGATATTTACGTGGAATTACGTAATCGCAACCAAAGTATAGGCTTAGCGACCGTTTACCGTTCTTTAGAAGCACTAAAATTAGAAGGTCTGGTACAAGTAAGAACCTTGGGGAATGGGGAAGCTCTTTATAGCTTAGCCATACAAGACAAACACCACCTAACCTGTTTACGATGTGGAGCTTCCGTAACCATCAATCAATGTCCCGTCCACGAACTGGAGAAGCAGTTGCAAACTTCTCATAAGTTCAATATTTTTTATCACACTCTAGAATTTTTCGGCTTGTGTAGCCAGTGTCAACTAGCACAAGCATCTAATGGGTCAAGTCAATAGTTTTATGTCCGGTTAAATACTTACAGATAAAGTACGTTGGGTCACATATACATATACATACCCAACCTACAAATGTAATTTTTGTTTACAAGTAATTATTACTACTTAATTATTAAAGCTTTTCAGCGGTTACTATGTTACCTTTAGTTATTTCCCACCAATCAGAAAGCTTGTTGTAAAGAAATATAAAATGATTGCCACGCAGCGAATAATTTATTGTACGAATATCGAGTGTCCTGACCCAATCAACTCTGTGGGGGACAATGTTTGTGCAAGCTGTCAAACATCTTTAGTTTACCGCTATCTTTGGGCAACAGGTACACAGGGGGCAAAAATCCCTGTGGGTAAAACAGTAGCAGGTAGATATGAGGTAGTTTCTACACAAATTTGGCTAGATACTCAACCGGGAACACCACCAGATGTACCAGAATCTGTACCAGAATCGGTAATCCCCTACCTACGTTTATATTCACAACAGTTACATCTGCCTCAAGTCTATGGTTTTATTGAAGATGATATTCTGCTGCTGGAAAATTTGCCTATAGATGAAACTGGTAATCTCTACCCCACAATCACCCAATTATGGCAGCAAACAACAGCAGTCAGACAAGTGTATTGGTTATGGCAAATTCTTCAGTTGTGGACACCATTATTAGAACAAGGGGTTGCAGCAAGCTTATTAGTACCTCATAATCTCAGAGTTCAGGGTTGGTGTGTACGACTGTTGGAACTTTATACATTACAAGCACCGACTTTACAACAATTAGCAGAATGTTGGCAACCTTTAGCTGCTACTGCACATCCTTCAATAGCCTCCCACTTACAAAAAATTGTCCAGCAAATGCGTCGGACAGATAGTCAACTAGAAAAAATTGTTGTTCAATTAAATCAATTACTACTCGCATCAGTTGGAGAATTACCTTTAAGTTTAAAAGTGATAGGTAATACAGATATAGGTGGGGAACTTACGCAAAACGAAGATGCTTGTTTCCCCAATAGCGAAGATACTATCGATGACCCTCTATTACCACAAGTATCAATTGTTTGTGATGGAATAGGGGGACATGAAGGGGGTGAGGTCGCTAGTAGATTAGGATTACAGTCATTAAAATTGCAAATTCGTGCGTTACTTTCCGAAATTGCTATCCAACCTGAAATAACCCCACCCAATTTGTTGCAACAACAATTGGAAGCAAGTTTGCGTGTTGTTAATAACTTGATTTGTAACTGTAATAACGAACAAAACCGTGAAGGTCTCCAACGTATGGGTACAACTGTTGCGATGGCCATACAGTTGCCACAACAAGTACAAACTCTAAATGGATTGCGTTCATCTAATAGCCATGAACTTTATTTAATGAGTGTAGGAGATAGCCGTGCATACTGGATAACCGAAAACTATTGTCGATTATTAACAGTAGATGATGATGTCACAGCACGGGAAGTACGCAATATTCGTCAATTATATCGTAAAGCACTACAACGACCAGACGCAACAGCCCTTACCCAAGCATTAGGGACAAAAGACGCAGAATTTTTGCGTACGACCATCCAGCGATTTATTTTAGAAGAAGAAGGTATACTGCTGTTATGCTCTGATGGTTTAAGCGATAATAACTTGGTTGAACAATCTTGGCGTCAGTATGCATTACCAGTTTTAACCAATAATCTTTCACTTAAAGATGCAGTTGATAGCTGGATTGAATTAGCCAATCACAAAAATGGTCATGATAATATCTCCGTCGTGATGACTCTTTGCCGTCTTGTGAAAGAAACAGTTGCACCAGTTGCTCAGTTATCATTACTCGATAAGACACCAAAAGAGACAGCAAAAGAAGAAATAGAACCGGAATTACGAATTGAGTTAAAAGAACCACAAGTAGAACAAAAAGTTGAACCTGAAGCGGAATTGAGTGAAAGTTCACAAGCGTTGATGGACTTGTACAACACGGCCGAAGTCAACCAAAAGGTTGTAAACGAGGAAAAAGCATTAAATCGGACTAAAAATCGTGGTAAAGGTTGTTTAATGATTGCTGGACTATTAATTGTATTATTTTCTGGAACAGGTGTGGGGTTATTTGCTTGGTTCCGGTTGAATCCGCAAAGCTTCCAGCAAATGTGCCGACGATTGCCTTCAAGAGTTGAACGGATTTGTCCACAGTAGTTGGGACAGATGAAAAAGTTGACCCTTGGTACACACTGGAGTGAAGATAAAAAGGATAGACGAATTGTGAAGTACTTGGTAACGAGGGAATGTTTCATCTGAATACGGTAAACATAAACTAATTGCCAGCTTGTATATTCAAGCGTTGTCTGCTGAGGAACGTAATTAAGGGTTAACACCCTGATTGACGAAAGCTCTAGACAAGGTACTATTGCAATCAGTCTCCGAGTCAACAAACCAAGTAAGTGAGGGATGGTTGTGGACACACTTGTACAACAGCAACAACAAGGTTTAAAAGTTGATATGAAAGTAGGCGATCGCATTCGGGTAAAAGAATCCGTTGTAATATACCACCATCCTGAACATCGCAGTCAATCTTTTGATATAAAAGGATTAGAAGGCGAAATTGTGGGAATTGCGACAGAATGGCACGGTAGACCCGTAAGTGCGAACTTTCCTTATTTAGTGCAATTTACCAAGAAATTTAAAGCCCACTTGCGCGAGAATGAAATAGAAGTTTTGTCTTAAAAGTTTAAAAAATCCTTAAAAATCCCTAAAAATCCCTAAAAATCCCCATTCTTGGGTAGTTGAAGAAATGGAGCAATCCACATAAAAAAAACTACCCCCAACATGGGAATGTCGGATTGTTTATTTAAGTTAATGCCAGTACATAACTTCTACAAACTGGCAATTTCCGATTTAGTGCCTTTCATCTATCATCTATCATCTACCTATTACCGCGAAAAAAGCGGAAAAAATTAATTTCACCACGCATTTTCTCTAAATCCTGACGATTTTTTTCAGCAACGCTTCGATACCACCCACAATAACGCTGAAAATCAGACCGGACTTGTACCTCTTCGTAAAAATCCCTGGTAACTTTCGCAGACGCAAAAGCCTCTTGGACTTCACCTTGAGAAACTGGAACAATTTGTGGTATACCGTTAGACATAATTTTTATTAAAAATAAAATAGCAGCGAGGTAATAATTTAGCCCATCACTTCATCCATTATTACCCAAGCAGCTCAAATCACAAATTCGCTTGGGAGTCTTTATGGGAAATCCGAAGCAGACGCTACGCATTCACGTAGAGCGTAGCGCTTACGCAATTCGCAATTAATTAGTAATTCAAATAATTACTCAATTAATTAACACCTTTCTTATAACTGCGAATTGCGAATTGCGAATTGCGAATTGTGCGAAATTTCTGTTTGAGAATCAGCAATAGAAAAGGGATATCATCCACCAAATACCTCTTCCATAATCTTTTGGGTTCGGAATATAACCTGAACAACCATTCCAAACCTGTTTGACTCATCCAACTGGGAGCTCTTTGAATATGTCCAGCTTCAAAATCAATTGTTGCTCCGAGAGCCATAAAAATTTTGATATGTGGAAAAAAGCTTTTATACCTAAATATCCATTTTTCCTGCTTAGGAGCACCAACACCAATTACCAGAACGGTGGCACCAGAGCGATTAACCATGTCTATAATTTTCTGACATTCAGCAGGGTCGTTTTCAAATCCAAACCTTGGAGAATAGCTAGCAACAACAATTTTCCTACCCACTTTATAATTAATTTTGTTTTGTGCTTGGTAAGCAATACCTTCAGCAGCACCCAATAGAAAAATTTTAATTTCGGTGTTGTATTGATGATGATAGTAAAAAGCAGGTAGTAAATCCGAACCAGAAATTTTTTCTTTGATAGGTGTCCCTAAAAATTTGGATGCGTACCAAATTATTTGACTATCACATAGTTTATAGTCGCTTATACTATAAGCCTGTAAAAAATCTGGGTCTTTCTGTAGCTTAATTAAATGGTCAACATTTGGTGTAAATACAACACCCGATTGCAATTTATCCAAAAATTCTGACTTGGACAGGTTATCTATTTCTACATTCAGAACTTTAACTTTTTTCATATTAGCAATCGGTTAAATTGGTAAATAACAATGACTGACAAAATGAACAATTGCGCTTAAAATCTAAGCAGCAGGACATATGATTTCGCTATGTGTAAAGTAAAATCTTGTTTACCCTTAAGAATATTTAACAAACATTTATTACTCTATTTATTCCTTCGGGTAGATGAATAAATAGATGATTTTCAATAACTAAACAATGTGAAAGCAAAAAAATGATAGTGTTAAGCCATCAAATAAAAGTCAGATAGCTGAACAATACAGCACAACATTTAGCTGAATAAAAAATGAAAAAATAACGAGTTGAGGAAAAATAGTTTTGTTGTTTTGAGTTTCCTAAATTAAAGTTGTTTCACTTCGGTGACTTTGAACATTTTTGTGACTAACTAATGATTTATGGTTAACGATAAAATATCATAAAAAATAAACCTGCAACCCTTGCTTCACTGAGTTTTCATCAAAAATATATTTTTAGATAGAAAAATAAATATTAGCCAAAACTAGAATATTACTACCTCTGGAGGATTTTGTATCTCATAAAAACCTGATAAATTTATGAAAAATTTGTAAAGAATTTTCAGTACGTATTTTAATTAAAGACATCTAAAAATTACAGTCTTCCATATAATTACCATCTTTAACATAAATATAACCATCTAGCTACATAGCGAAATAGATGAATATCTATAAAGCTTATCTTAATATCAAAAAACTAAATCTTTACCTTGTGTCAATAATCATTGTCAACCGTATAATTATGTAAATTTAATAAAATATATTGTATAAAAAGTTAATAAAGTATGACTAATTAAGGATGTAGAAAATCATTTTTTAGTGTTAAATGTTGAATGTTTCCAGTTATTCAATAACCAAGTCAAGAACCAATAGCCTAGAAAAGCCTTTAGATTTGTTGACTAGGAATTTATGACTATAAACTGGTAATTATATTAGTGGTGTCTGTTTTCTTTGAGGAGTTAACGTGAACAATATTTTTTCTCTTAACGGTATTTGTTGCTTGCTAAGCCTAACAGCTGTAGCATTTACAGGTACTGCATCCAATGCATTAGCCCAAACTGCGTCCAACACAGTCAATCAACAAGCAGTTCCAAAAGCTACAAGTACTCAAATCGAGACAGTAAATCAAAACGTCTCTAACCAAACAAATATAGAATCCAATTTATCAACACTTCAACCAATATCAGTATCTTCTGACCAGCAAACCGCAACTAACACAACAGCACCAATTCCAGGTACAACAGCAACCAGTTCCGAAGCATTAACCGAACAGACTTCTACCAAAATAGCCCAAAGCGACATTGACTTAGGCTCAACTGGACGTAGTGTCAGCAGATTTTATGTGGGAATAGGAGCCAATATCGGATTAGGTGGTGGAAGTTCAGCCCTAAGCGATGGAAACTTCCTGGTGTATAGCAAACTAGGTTTAACAAGGAACATATCCGTCAGACCAGCAGCAGTACTTTCCAGCAACACAGTAATTACAATTCCCATCACCTACGACTTTAACTTCTCACCATCAGCAGACCCATTCAGCGAGCCTTTACCAATAGCACCTTACGCAGGGATTGGTGCAGCAATTAAAACAGGCAGCAATTCAGATGTTGGTTTCTTGTTAACTGGTGGTGTAGATGTGCCTCTCACACAGCAGTTTACCGCAACAGCTGGAGTAAATGCCGCATTCTTCAATCAAACCGACGTAGGTTTATTACTAGGTATTGCTTATAACTTTAGCGGATTTTAGGGAATTGGGAATTGGGAATTGGGAATTGGGAATTGGTAATTGGTAATTGGTAATTGGTAATTGGTAATTGGTAATTGGTAATTGGTAATTGGTAATTGGTAATTGGTAATTGCCCATTACCCTTTCTCTGTTACCCATCACCCATCACCCATTACCCTTTCTCTGTTACCCATCACCCATCACCCATTACCCATCACCCATTACCCATCACCCATTACCAATTACTACTTAGGACTTACCTGGTCGATAGTCTTGATTTTGCCATCATCACCCACTTGCCAAACGTCGTAGACACCCACCACGTCTCCGTTTGCGTCAATGTCTACGTTACCACTGGCTCCTTGGTAGTTAATCTTTTTACCTTCTTTCAATAATTTCAGACCCTCGCAAACGTCGCTCACATCTTGTCCAGGTCCGTTAGCAACTTCGCGAATTTTGCTAGAAATACCCGTACCTGTATTTTCTTTAGCCGACTGTGCAGCCAAAGTTAATAAAGCTGCTGCATCCCAAGCGTGAGCAGTATAAGGTGCTGGGGGAGCTTTTTTCTTGGATTCCCAAATCTTGGTGAACGCTGTTAATCCTTTTCCGTTAGAACCGGGTACTGTACCAATACTCCCGGAAACAATGTATTTACCATCCGCAGCTTTACCTACTCTGTTGGGGAAAGTGTCTGATTTCACACCGTCTGTTAACAGGATTTGCACACCTTTTGATAAGCCACCTTGATATGCTGATTTCAAGAATAAAGCACCTGTTTCTTCATAAAATACACCCAGTACAGCATCCGGTTTACCTGCAAAGGCTGCTTGTGCTTCTGTTTCAAATGTTTGGGCTTTCGCGTCGTAGCGTACACCTTTACCTTTATTAACTACGGTTCCACCTAATTTTTCAAAGGCTTGAACAAATGCGTTTTCAAAACCAACACCGTAGTCGTTGTTAATTACCACAGTGGAGACTCTTTTATAACCTTTTTTAATTGCTAATTGAGCTAAAGCAGCAGCTTGATAGGTATCTGGGGGAGCTGTACGTGCCCAAAATCCGTTATATTCTTTTGCTTTTTCGGTAAATACTGGACTGGTACTACCTGGAGAAACTAACATCACTTTGTTTTGCGCTGCTATAGAAACCGCTGCTGTAGAAACACTGCTTGCAAATGAACCTACCACACCAGCTACTTTGTCTACTGTTGCTAGTTTTGTCATACCCGCTGCTCCGGCTTTCGGGTCGGTTTGGTCATCTACGGCAACTAGTTTAACTGGTTTCCCATTCACACCACCACAAGCGTTTACTGTTTCTACTAAGTAGGGAACTGCCTCTATCATTTGCGCTCCGATAGAAGCTAAGTCACCTGTCGCTGGTAGCAAGGAACCAATTACTAAACTACCATCACTATTAGCTGCTGGTGCTGCTGGTGCTGGTGCTGTTGCTTCTTGTCCTGGGGTAGCATTTCCTGCTGTTGGCCCTGGTTTAGGTGTATTTTCTTCACATGCTGCTGCTAAAAAACCTGTTGCTAATGTAATTACAGCTAAGGCTAAGCTGGTACGAATTTTTTGCATAAACTAACTTTCACTCCTCTTTGTTTCAGGAGTCATATCCTTAAAGGTAAAAAGCAAAGTTATTACCTCTCACCCTAGAATTTTTAATGACTCTAGAGCATAAATGATAGCATCCCCCTGAAGATGTAAAAATATCATAACGGATTGGCTTACTAATTCTTACATTGCAAAATACCCCCAAACAAATGTAGAGACGCGATTAATCGCGTCTCTACCCATTGGCACAATAATTTTCACGTCGTCAAATACCCCCAAACAAATAATGTAGAGACGCGATTAATCGCGTCTCTACCCATTGGCACAATAATTTTCACGTCGTCGAATACCCCCAAACAAATAATGTAGAGACGCGATTAATCGCGTCTCTACCCATTGGCACAATAATTTTCACGTCGTCGAATATCCCCAAACAAATGTAGAGACGCGATTAATCGCGTCTCTACAAAAGAAATTGGCTAATTTGTTTAAAAGCGGAGAGGGAGGGATTCGAACCCTCGGTATGGCCTTACGAACCATACAACAGATTAGCAATCTGCCGCTTTCGACCACTCAGCCACCTCTCCAGGCTGACAAATACTAATGTTACTTGAGTTGTTTAAGGATGTCAATAGGGAGTGGGGAATTGGGAGTGGGGAATTGGGAGTAGGGAATTGGGAATGGGGAGTGGGGAATTGTTTAACAATTTATTGGACATACCCAATTACCAATTACCAATTACCAATTACCAATTACCAATTACCAATTACCAATTACCAATTCCCTACAACACCTGTGCCCGTAGCCAAGCTACTGGCAAACTAGTGAATTTTCTCCAGTCAGGAACAAAAGCACGACGGTTGAATACATCATAATCATTACGTTCTATGACGTTTAGAATACGACTGTAATGTATCAAAGCTGCCCATACGGGTAAGCGAGCATCGGGGGATAGGTAAGATAGTCCCTTTTCTGCTTTTTGATAAAAATGTCGCGCTCTTGTAATCTGGAAGTGCATCAAGGAACGCCAGCGGTCATCGACTACACCTTTTAATAAATCTTCTTCTGTGTAATTGAATTTCGCTAAGTCTTCTTGAGGTATATAAATACGTCCCCGTCGTGCGTCTTCACCAACATCTCGCAAGATATTGGTCATTTGCTTGGCTATTCCCAAGGCTACTGCTTCTTCGATGGGGATATATGGCTCTTCGTTGCGGTTCCACGGTGCTGTGTTTTGCTCCGTATCTATTCCCATAACGGCCGTTGACATCAAGCCTACGGTTCCCGCAACACGATAACAGTAAAGATACAAATCATCAAATGTTTCGTAGCGACTACGGTATAAATCCATGCGCTGTCCCGCTATCATATCCCGAAAAGGTTGGATATCTATCGGAAATCGCTGGATTGTATCTACTAGGGCTACGTCAAAATTATCTGATGGATATCCCGCAAATATTGATTCTAATTGCTGCTCCCATAGGTCTAAAGTTTCCAATGTGGTGAGAGCAGCTGCGGGCCCATCCACCAGTTCATCTGTTCGACGACACCAGGCATAAATTGCCCAAATTGATTTTCCCTTTGTCCCACTCGTCAGCAAAGTCGCAAGGTAAAATGTCGTTGAATACTTTGCTATTAGTTGGCGACAAAGTTCGTAGGCGTCCTCCACAGAGACCGACGGTGAATAGCGCGGGGGGTTCTTAGGCAGTTGCAGCATTAGTCGCAGGCTGGATGGTTGGGATTTGCATGTTTCTTGAAGTATTTACCTCAGGAAAGGCTCTGGCAATCGCCTGTGCTGTCAGCTTACCAGAAAGTACGGCTCCTTCCATACTCCCTAAGTAGCGTTGCATGGTATAGCTCCCTGCCATAAAGAAGTTGCTAATCGGGGTTTCTTGGGAAGGACGATACTTTTGACGACCTGGCGTTGATTTATAAACCGAACGCGGCGTTTTTACTACGTGATATTTCAGTAGTTTCGCTGGGTTGTCTCCGGTAAAGTGTTGAGGGAACAATTTTACTAACTCCGCTAGAGTCGCTTCGATTATTTCCTCGGAAGATTTGCTTATCCAATCAGAAGCCGGTGCTAAAACTAATTCCAGCATCGAACGGTCTGGATCAGCGTATCCTTTGCAGGTATTGCTCATATCAGCATATACGCTGAGCAGCGGCGATCGCGAAAATAGCAAGTGGTCAATGTCTGTAAGTTTACGGTCAAACCACAGATGCAAGTTTATCACAGGCACGCCGGACAAACCCTCAAGCTTTTGGAAATATTCCATTTGTTTCCAAGGTTCCGGTAGCATGACTTTGATTATGTCTTGAGACATAGCCGAGACATAAGCGTCTGCTTCCAAAATTTCATCTGCTGTGCCATTTAAGCCCCTAATCACAAAATGCTTCACCGTACCATCCGCATTTAGGATTATTTCTTTCAGAGGAGCGTTCACTCTAACTTCGCCACCACGCTCGGTAATATAATCAACTATTGGCTCAATCAAGCGCTCATTAGGCGAACCATCCAAAAAAGCCATCTGCGAGCCTCTTTTCTCTTGGAGAAAGCGGTTTAAGGCTGTCAAAATAATCGTGGCAGAAATTTCATCTGGACCAATGAAGTTTAAGGATTTGGTCATCGCAATAAAAACTTCATCATTTACCCGTTCGGGAATATTCTGTTTTTGTAGCCACTCAGTCCAGGAGTACTTATCCATCTCCTCGACATAATCCTGTCCCCGAATCATCGCTGGTATTAAACCCAGTCCGAATTTTATTTTCTCAGACCAGGTGAGCATATCATTGTTACCCAGAATTGCCGCAACACCATTAAAAGGTGCTGGCAAATCAGGAAAATCAAATCTACTATAAGTACCCGGTTTTGAAGGCTGATTGAAAATCATTGAGTGTTCTTTCCACTGCAAACGGTCTTCAATCCCCAATTCCTTGAACAACTGCAACATATTTGGGTAAGCCCCAAAAAAAATATGCAGCCCTGTTTCATACCAGTCGCCATCTTTATCTTTCCACGCTGCCACCAACCCTCCCAACACATCCCGACTTTCCAGGAGAACGGGAGTATGACCCGCATCAGTTAAATATTTGGCGCAAGAAAGACCTGCTAAACCCGCTCCAGCGATTGCTACCCGCATTATAATTGACTGCTCTTCAACATTTCTTAATGGTTTTGACCAACTCATTATACTTTGCATTCCGTTACATTTGGCAGATTTTGCCCCATATCTTTGGAAATGGGGAGTGGGGAGTGGGGAGTGGGAAGTGGGGAGTGGGGAGTGGGGAATTGCGTTCGCGTAGCGTGCCGCCTCGGCATATTGCGTTCGCGTAGCGTGCCGCCTCGGCATATTGCGTTCGCGTAGCGTGCCGCCTCGACATATTGCGTTCGCGTAGCGTGCCGCCTCGGCATATTGCGAATTGCTTACTCCCACTCTCCTTGAGCAATTTTTATCACTTTGCCACCAACATTAACTTCTATTTCTGTATCTTTTTTCTTTGCGTGTAGTAAAATTAGTGAGGGTCTATAAATTTCGTACCCCTGTTCTACTTTGATATTTATTTCGTTCTTTTCATCGTTCTCCCCAAAGTAGGAATATTTAACCAAATAGCCAGCTAAGCATCCATTTGCACTACCTGTGGCTGGGTCTTCAGGAACACCAAGATAATCTGCAAATACTCTTACGCACAACTGGTTCTCTTGATGGTAAGTTTGAGGACAAAAAGCAAGGATGCACTTAGCTTCGATTGTGTCAATTAGTTGGAAGTATTTTTCTTTATTTAACTTAATTTCTTTTAAGGATTGCAAACTTTTTAGTGGTGTGATGATGAACGGTACACCAGTAGAAACAGATTGAATAGGAAAGCGATTATCTATTTCTTGTACATCTATCCCCAAAACTTCAGCAAGGCTATAACTAGGTAGTATCTGATGGAATGTTGGAGCTTTTTGTTGCATCCATAACCACTCTACTTCACCACTACTGTAGTTAATTGTGACAGGGATTTGACCCACCTGTAGATTCAGCAAAATCTTTTGAACTGGTTGTTTAATTATCTCTTGTTGTAGTATGTACGCTGTTCCAATAGTTGGATGACCTGCAAAGGGTAACTCTTTTTTGGGAGTAAATATTCTAACATCGTATCCGCCTAATTTCTCCTGGGGTTCAGTTATGAATGTGGTCTCAGAATAGTTGATTTCCCTGGCTATATCCTGCATTTGGGCTGTTGAAAGTCCTGCTGCATTGGTAAATACAGCTAACTGATTTCCAGTATATTTTGCTTCCGCAAATACGTCCACAATGTAAAAAATAAGATGTTTCATTGATTCATTCTCCGTATTTATCCCATTGTTTATAAAGTGATTTTCACATATTTTAGGTGCTCTTTTCGCGGAATGATAACAAATTTAAATTGAAAACCGGGTATTAATTGCAAATAGAATCTGAAATTTTTATCTGTTAACTGAAAGACACAAAAATAATATAAGATTTGCTGGGGATCAGTTTTGTCTCAGTGTCTATCTGAAGATAGATTTTTTCTTAGTCACTATATATATATCCTGTCTTTGTTGTTCCAAAAGTTCAGTTTCCAAGAAAAAATTTGTACTCAATGCACTAAAATTAGTGCCCCTTTACCCGAAAATTAACAACAATATGCTATTGATTGGACTTCTTAGTGTTACCTCCTGGATTGGTTCTTTCTTGCCGTTAAATCATTTACCACCAAGTGTGATATCAAATGTTACAGCGACAAAGGTTTCATTCAGTTTAGGTAAATTGGTAAGTAAACAGCGTCCGTTTTTTGTTTTCGGGATACGGCATAGACAAAGTTGGAATGTATCGCTGATTCCTTCTAGTTTTATAAGAACAGATTGGAATTCTCAATTAGCAAATAAGAATGAGGTTAAGCCTCAAAACCCTTCCTTAGTTACCATCAATCAAAGCCAAAGTAAATTTTGCTCTCTAGTACAAGACCAAGGGAAGAAGACACAATCACGTCCGATAGCTAGCTATTCTCCAGCAATTAGCTTTATCGAACCGAATAATTCTCATTCAGATTTTTTTTCAAGCAAAATCCTACGTTCACTACAAAATTTCTTTAGCTTCGGGAATTTGGCTGAACGAAATCTTAATTCATCTTCCTCGGTGGTAGTTGTTCACCGTGACGACAATAACTATGAAGTTTGGGTGAGAAGACGTTTTGTTGCTAGTGTACCCACTGTAGAACAAGCCAATGTGATGCAGAGTCGTTTAACAAAACTGCTGAAGTCATCTAGCTTAAATGCTTCACAGTTAAAGCCAGCATTGGTTGATGGGATACCAGCATTGATGGCTGGTAATCGCTTCCTATTTGGAGTAGAAAAGAACGTTTCTGATAAATTCAATCGTAGTTCCGACCTACTAGCGATTGAATGGGCAAATAATTTACGGAAAGCTCTACAAACACCTGCGCTTTCCTTAGTCAGAGCACAGCAGGAAATGTATGGTTTACAAGCAACAAGTACTAAATTTTCTGGAGTTGCTTCCTGGTACGGTGATTATTTTCACGGTCGCACAACTGCGAATGGTGAGACCTTTAACGAAAACGATTTGACTGTAGCTCACAAGAGTTTACCTTTCAACACCTTTTTGCAGGTGACGAATCTGAAGAACGGTAATTCCGTGATTGTGCGAGTAAATGACCGAGGTCCCTATATTCCACCAAGAAGTTTAGACTTATCCAAAATAGCTGCACGCTGTATTGATGGTGAAAATTCTGGAATAGTTTCATATAAAGCAGTCATTATGAAGCCTGGTCAACCTTCTTTCTCTAGTGTTGCGACCACCAAAGAAACACCATTATTAGGAATCGAGAATCTCAAACCTCGTCGTCAAATGGCTATCGTTACGGATTTTTGATTTAGTGGGGAGTGGGGAGTGGGGAGTGGGGAGTAGTGCGAGCATCTTGCTCGCTTTTGCATCAAGTAGTGCGAGCATCTTGCTCGCTTGTGCATCAAGTAGTGCGAGCATCTTGCTCGCTTTTTGCATCAAGTAGTGCGAGCATCTTGCTCGCTTGTGCATCAAGTAGTGCGAGCATCTTGCTCGCTTTTTGCATCAAGTAGTGCGAGCATCTTGCTCGCTTGTGCATCAAGTAGTGCGAGCATCTTGCTCGCTTTTGCATCAAGTAGTGCGAGCATCTTGCTCGCTTTTGCATCAATTAACTCGCTTTTTGCTCGCTTTTGCATCAATTAACTCGCTTTTTGCTCGCTTTTGCATCAATCAACTCGCTTTTTGCTCGCTTTTGCATCAATTAACTCGCTTTTTGCTCGCTTTTGCATCAATTAACTCGCTTTTTGCTCGCTTTTGCATCAATGAACTCGCTTTTTGCTCGCTTTTGCATCAATGAACTCGCTTTTTGCTCGCTTTTTGCATCAATGAACTCGCTTTTTACTCGCTTTTGCATCAATGAACTCGCTTTTTACTCGCTTTTGCATCAATGAACTCGCTTTTTGCTTGTTTTTGCATCAATCAGCTCGCTTTTTGCTTGTTTTTGCATCAATTAGCTCGCTTTTTGCATCAAGTAGTGCGTGAGTCCCTTAAGGACAAAGATTCCCACCGTTGCTTTTTTCTACTTCTATATTTGTTTGCAAATAATCGCGTACCCAATTACAGCCGTATACCAAAGGGTCGAGCGTAAGTATTGGCTGTAAATTCCAAAGAATAATAGTACTATCAGAACTTGCAGATGCGATTACTTGACCATTAGGACTAAACGCCACTGAGTTAACTTTATCACTGTGGCTAGCAAGCTTTGTTACATAACTACCATCGTTGGTTCTCCAAAGTCTCACGGTTTTATCTGCGCTCCCACTAGCAATTAGTTTACCATCAGGGCTAAAAGCGACTGACCATACAGTTCCACTATGACCTTCGAGAGTTCGCAACAAAAGACCATTAACCGGATTCCACAATTTAACTGTGTTATCCTCACTTGCACTTGCAATCAATTTGCCATCAGGACTGAACACAAGACCCCAAATACTACTTTGATGTCCTTTAAGGGTGTTAATGAGTTTACCATTGCTGACGCTCCAAAGTTTGATGGTACTATCCTCGCTTGCTGATGCGACTAACTTGCCATCGGGGCTAAATGCAACATCTTTAACACGTGACATATGACCCTTAAGTGTTTTCAGCAAACGACCATCATTAATACTCCAAATATTTACTGTACTATCCATACTAGCGGAGGCGATTGTGGAACCATCTGGACTAAATCTTACTCCCCAAACTTCAGCACGGTGACCTTTGAAGGTTTTGAGTAAGACTCCATCAGAATTCCAGAGTTTAACAGTCGCATCTGAATTTGCACTTGCAATCAGTTTCCCATCAGGACTAAATGCAACTGCCCAGGCAATTACACCAGGATTTTTTAACCGCTTGGTCAACTGTCCCTGGGGATTCCACAAATCGACGCTACCATCTTCGTGGGACGAAGCAATAATTTGCCCCGACGGACTAAATGCTGCTCCTAATACAGCCATACCCCGACCGCTAAAGCTAGTTACCAACGGCGTTTTCCATCGCCATAACTTTACGGTTCTATCTTGACCAGCAGAAGCAATTAAGCTGCCATCAGGGCTAAAGGCAATGTCGTTAATCCAGTCGTTATGTCCTTTAAAGGTGGCGAGTAAAGTACCGTCCACTGTCCAAAGCTTTATAGCTTGGTCATTCCCCGCAGTTGTGACCATTTGACCATTAGGACTAAATGCCACCCCCCAAACTTCATTACTATGACCTGACAATGTTGTTAATAATACTCCATTTCGGTTCCAAAGTTTAACCGTATTGTCTGTGCTGGTGGTTGCAATTACGTTACCTTGAGGATTAATAGCAACTCGTCTAACGGGGCTATTATGTCCTACTAAAGTTCTTAATAATATTCCCTTACTGCTCCAAAATTTTATGGTATTATCTTCGCTTCCAGAAACTATTAACTCCTGGTCATTACTAATCGCTACATTCCATATGGGAGCACTATGTCCCGTTAGAGTTTGCAGCAATTTTCCATCCCAAGTCCAGAGTTTGATAGTTTTATCAATTCCTGCAGATGCAATCAAATCACGGCTTGCACTCACACCTAGCACACCACCTCGATGTGCTATTAAGTCCTTACGCAAATTACCATTATTGGGGTTCCAAAGCTTTAGAGTCCCATCCATGCTGCCCGATGCAATTGTATTGCCATCGTAGCTAAAGACAACATCCCAAACTAAACTTTTATGTCCGGTTAAGGTTCTTAATAGTTTACCGTTTTTATTCCAAAGCTTAATAGTTAAATCGCCACTCGCTGAAGCAATTGTTTGACCATCGCGACTAAATGCTATACCTTTAACTGCTCCTTGATGTCCAACCAAGCGGTTTGCTTCATTCACACCAAGTACTGCTTGTCGTAGTGCATAATTGACTTTAGATGTAATTACCGAATCACCACTTCCAAAACTTTGCAGTTGACGTTTAGCATTAATCGCTGCTACCAAAGCATCTAAATGGCGATTCGAGGCAAACAACAGTTCCGAAGAAGTAGTTATTGTTTGGATTTGACTAAGCATAATGGAGCGCCCATTAAAGTATATGCTAATACTCAATCCAGTCACAGCTGTTAGTGCAGTTACCAGTACCGCAATTAATAAATTTTGCTGTCGGGTAAATTTTTTCTGTTGCGACAACTGTGTTGCAATGGCTTGAGTTCGTTCGACTTTTAGGGCTAACTGTTCTTCACGCCAATTAAGATTTTGACTCGCTGCGAGAAACTGATAATCGCCATCGCTGAGACTTTTTCCTTGTGCCCAGTATTGAGCGTCAATTAGTGCTTGTCCACGCAAAAGTCGAGACTCGTCTAGTTGTTTAGATGCAAACCAAGCATTATAAGCCTGAGAGTAAGGACGTAGTAACGCTAATTGCCGTTCTACCCAATCAAGATTAAACACCTGTTCATAAATCAGGTTTTTCACCTTCAAAAATCCTGAGTTTCGTACCACCAAACCTGACAGTAGCAATTCCGTTTGCACCCTACTAGCATCAGCGGGAACCTCAGTTCCTTGCAGCAACTGCTGGTATAGTGCAAGAATTGCTCCCGTATACTGTGGATTCGTAAACAAGCGATTTCTAATTGTGCGTAAATGTTCTGGATTATCTTGGCTTTCCCAATCATGCAAAATGCGCGCTCGCACCATATTTTCCACCCATAATGCCTCACTACCGAGTGGAATTGTCTTGGTGTCAGCAATCATGTGAAATAGCTTTTGGGTGAGAAAAGGTTGTCCGTCTGTCCAAGAAAAAATTGCTTTCAAAACAGCATGAGCATCGCCGAATTCTAAACTCAATCCTCCTAGTAGTACAGTAGCTTCATCATAATCAAATCCTTGGAGCTTAATTGCCCGTCCAATGTTAAAAGGTGTACGTTTTGTATCTTTAATTAAATCAGAAGGTGTTGCAACTCCTGCAATTACAAATGTTAAACGGCGATATTCTAGATTAACAGCGCGTTCATTATAAAAATTTCTAATTAAAGCAAAAAAATCATCAACCGAGAAATCAAGACTTTTGATGCTATCAATTTCATCAACAAAAATTAAAAGTTTCTTGTTAGGAAATTGCTTGAGCAAGACTTCTGAAACAAAATTACTTAATCTTTGTGGAAATGACAAGTCTTCTTGAATTTGCCACCAAACTTTGAAGTTAAAGCAATCAAATAAATTAAAAGCTAAACATAATTTAGCAATAATACTTTTATACCACTGACTAACAGTAATATTTTCGCTACCAATATTCGTCATATCCAGAGTCGCACAAAGCACATTTTCTTGGTTTAAAAGATGCCTGACTCTCACTAAAAGCGAAGATTTTCCCATTTGTCGGGAATTTAAAACATAGCAAAATTCGCCGTTTTTAAGCGCGTTGTAGAGTTCGGTATCGGCTTGACGTTGGACATAACTGACGGCAGTTCCAGATAAACATCCACCAACTTGGTAATTATATTCAGCCATTGAGTAAATTTTGTGATTACTATAGCCTGCGTTTTATAGGATACAGCATCCCAAGAAACCCCAACCCCCCCCAAGAAACCCCACCCCCAACCCCCTCCCCGCACGCGGGGAGGGTGCTACGATTAGTAGGCTAGAATTGTTGATTTTTATTTAGTAATAAATAATTTAGTAATAAATAAAATTTCTTGATTGCATGCAATGTCAACAAACCAATTTTTATTTATCGTAGCCCCCTCCCCGTTTACGGGGAGGGGGTTGGGGGTGGGGTTTTTTTTGGGTTGGGGGTGGGGTTTTTTTGGGTTGGGGGGTGGTTTTTTTTGGGTTGAGGGTGTTTTTTTTTGGATGTGGTTGTCTTTGCATCAAATCCCGTGACTCTTCCCAATTACCCAACTCCGTCTAAAAAACCTAGCCAAAGCAGGCTCTTGCAAAGATAAATAAATAGGTCTTCCGTGGGGACAAGTATGAGGATTGCGAGTACGTTGCCATTGGTCTAACAGTGCCTGCATTTCTCCCATATCCAAAGGAGTACCATTACGAATAGCAGTGCGGCAAGCAACAGAAACTTGAGCTGTTCGCAAATCTCCCCCCCAACTAAGTTCTAAAATTGCTTCCGCGCAATCTTCTCTGTCTCTTAACATACTTGGAATAGTCCGTACAGCCCAAAGTTGTTCCCCAAAAGGTTCAATATCTAAACCAATATGCTGCAATTGTGAGACTTGGGCAGATGACAATTGATACAAGATTACAGCGGGCTGCACAGGAATTAACTGCCAACTATCGCACAACTGCTCGTACAAAATTCTTTCATGGACAATGTGTTGCTCTACTAACCACACACCCCCAGGATGTTCAGCGACAATATATGTGTTATTAATCTGACCTTTAGCTTTTAATAAATGTTGAGTTACATTCTCATCATGTTGCCTAAAATTCTTGACTTTGTAACCACCATTCTCTTCAGCCGCTTTCAATAACTTGCTGACTCTAGTGGTATGAACAGCTTCTTTAATAGTGCCAGGATTTATACGTAGTGCTTGTTCGATAGCACCCGATATTTGTTCTTGCCAATAACCGATATCTTTGAGATAAATTTCTGTTTTTGCTGGATTTCGGTTCCAGTCGATTTGGTCGGGAGATATTTTTAAATGTAGGAAACAAACTGGATACCTATCACGAGGTAATGTCCTATAAAATGCCCTCATAATAGTTTGTTCTAATTCTTGCGACTTCACCATTCTGCCGTTAACAGCAAAACGTACCCAATCAGGACGATGACGATGGCATCTATCTGGTAGTCCAACAAGAAGATGAAGCGGTGCATTTGAAGTCTTGGACGCAGAATCTTGCGGGGAAAGTTCTAAAGTTAATTCTTGGAAATCTGTTGGACGTACTTGGGGTATTATTTGCGCTAATATTTGCCCTACCGTAGTCGCTGGGGATAATTTAAACCACAGACGGTCATTTTGCCAAACCTGCCATGCAACATGAGGGTGACATAAAGCAATCTGATGGATACTTGATTGCACAGCCTTCATTTGCTGGACTACATTCGGTAAACCCTGACGTCGGACTATCCAATTACTAAACAGGTTAGATACATTTACCACAGTACCAGGAGCGATAGCAGTTGGTTCTATATGTGTTGGTTCTCCTTCGTAGCCGTAGACAATACGCCAACCATTGTCTTGTTTATTAGACGAAAAAGACGAAACAGATGAGCGGCTCAAAATTTCCAATTCGGCTAAGGTCGTTAAACTATGTAACGCTTCCCCACGAAATCCTAAGCTCTGAATTTTCCATAAATCCGCGCAAGTGCTTATCTTACTGGTACTGTGAGCGGTCGCGGCTATTTTCAAATCCTCTAAATCCATCCCACGACCATTGTCTGTTACTCGCACTCGCCATTGGTGCGGCCACAAGTAAACTGTTATTCTTGTCGCACCAGCATCGAGGGAATTTTCTACCAATTCCCGAACAACGGCAGCGAATGAGTCAATTACTTCCCCTGCCGTAATTAAATGTACAACTTCTGAAGGTAGAGCTTGTATTATAGATGCCATAATTTTTATTTTACGGCAAAAGGTAGCTCAACAAATTTTCAGTTTTAAATTTAAATTTTTTAATTTTTAATTTTTAATTCTAGATTTTGGATTGTAAAATCACTAAGTAATATATGCTACTGATATTTTTTACAAAAAGTTCATACTTTGCAAAAAAACTCAATAAAACTATTTAAACTGTAATCAAAATATTGATTAATTATAAAAAAATCCCATAAAAAAAGGGGATTATTGCTAAATTGCTTTTCAGAGTGATTGTAGCAAACCAACTTATCAATTCTTTCTTTAACTAGGGAAATTATTTTGGAGGTTTTATGCCAGAGAAAAATTTGCTAGAGCTTAAGTCTCGTTTGGAATGGGGTCAACCCGCTTTGACAATTTTAGATGTTCGCGACCGTCAAGCTTTCAACCACGGTCACATTATGGGAGCAATGCCAATACCATTAAATGAATTGGCAAGTAAGGCGAAAACTTGTTTAAATGCACACCGCGATATTTATGTGTACGGTGGAAGTGACGAAGAAACATCCCGTGCAGCACATGTGCTAAAAGATGCTGGTTTTCAACATGTTTCTGAACTCCTAGGTGGTGTGTCAGCTTGGAAAACTCATGGTGGACCAACTGAAGGGATTGGCGCTTAGTCACATATAAAACCCTAAGAACCCCACCCCCAACCCCCTCCCCGCACGCGGGGAGGGGGCTACGACGATGAAAAGCCCTCAGAAAAGAACATCCGAAATCTTTCATCTTTTTTTGTTTTGATTTCGGCATTTGTTGAGGGTATGTAAATCAAAATCGTAGCCCCCTCCCCGCTTGCGGGGAGGGGGTTGGGGGTGGGGTTTTTAGGGTTGGGTGGGGTTCTCTAGTAACTTTATTTTTACAGAGCAAAAACTTTGGCTGGTTGTGGATTTAACAAACCATCCAGCAACGAAGCAGGACGCTGACCATAAGGCCAAGCAAAAGCATGACGGAAAGCAGCGTCTTGGCAAGCTTGTAATTGTTGGAAACTGATAATATTGTGGGTCAAAAGATTTTCGTACTCAAACGGTAAGCGTACATTATGTAACCCAGCATTATCAGTACAAATTGCAATATCCACCCCAGCTTCAAAGCAGCGGTCAAATACCACTTTTAACTGACGAATGTCTTCCAAAGTACCAGTTTTTAGATAAGTAGTGGGACAGATTTCTAAACACTGATTGCGTTGAGCCAAATCCTTAAGTAATTCTGGATGCAGCAAAGGAATTTGAATACCATGTCCTATTCGCATTAAATAAGGTATGAGTTCTGGATAACAACCAGCTGTAGTTTCATAAAGGTGTCCAGTAGTGTTCAAACCCACAGAAAGAGCATACTCATACAACTTAACCCACTCATCAAGACGCTCTTTATAATAGCTATCTCCACCAGCGACATCCACAGCACAAACAAACCTTCTATTTTGCGCTGCTAAATCCACAATTGCCTTATTCACTTCATAAGGTAATCGTGAGTGCATACAAAGAATTTGGCTAGTCACAATGGGATACTCAGCAATTTGGCTTGCTTCTCCCACTATCTGGACAATTTCCGCCATTTTGTCAATTCTTTCTGACTGACTTAGATGCTCTGGTGTTCTGAGATAGGGAGTATAACGGAGTTCCAAATACGCTAAATTTTCAAAAATGTATGCTCCCCGTAGCAAGCGATAGATAAAGTAAGGCAGTGTTTCTATGGTTTGCACACTCTCTACTAAGGTGTGTAACTCTAGATACTCATCCAAGGTGTCGCGTTTTTTGGTGTAAAACTCTTCAAATTGTTGATAGTCGGCAAACTTAGATACCTTATCAGTTGCGTGACGTTCAAAATATCGCCATAGGACTCTGGGTACAACTGAACCGCCTAAGTGTCTGTGTAATTCCGCATATAGAGCCATAGTGGTCTTTTTTCTATAAATTTTAATTATTATTAACAGTAACACATAAAAAAAACAAGTGGTACGGAGATGATTTGTCTATAAATTGTAACAATCAATCACAAGTACTAACAACCATTTTTGACAGAGTTAATTTTCTGCAATAATTCTTTTGCAGTACAAGGTTTAGACAAAAAGGCTTTCACACCCAAGCCAGCAGCTTCGGTCATTTTTTGATTGGATATTAATCCACTTATAGCAATAATTTTTACCGTTGGGTTAATTTTTTGCAATGTTCTAATAGTGACGAGTCCGTCCATTGTTGGCATCATCATATCCAGCAGCACCAGACAAATCTCTTGTTTGTGTTGAGCATAGATTGATAAGGCTTCTACACCGTCATTAGCTGTTAGTACACGATAGTTATAAATTTCTAAAGAAGACCTAGTAATTTCTCGGATAGGTGCTTCGTCATCCACTACTAAAATTAATTCCCCGCTACCATTAAAAGGTTCAATTTCTAAAGATGGGGTAAAGATTTCACTGTTAGTATAAGCAGGTAAATAAATCTGAAACTGAGTACCTTTACTGACCTCACTACAAACGTTTACAAAACCATTATGGTTTTTAATAATACCCAGTACAGTGGAAAGTCCTAATCCTGTCCCTTTACCAACATCTTTGGTGGTGAAAAATGGTTCAAAAATACGCTCTTGAATTTTTGGGGACATTCCTATACCTGTATCCACAACGGTAATGGTAATATAAGAACCCACTTGAGCATCAATATTCATTTGGGCATAATGCTCATCAATTACGAGGTTTTCAGCGGAAATTGTTAATCTTCCACTATCTAGTATGGCATCGCGAGCATTTACGACCAAATTCATTAAGACTTGGTGTAATTGCGTTGTGTCTCCCCAAACATGCCATAGGTTATCAGGGATATTTATTTGACATATAATCGATTTGGGAAATGTCTCGATAATAATTTGTTCGATTTCATAAATCAATTGTCTAATATTTACTATTGTCCGCTTACCTTCGATACCTCTAGCGAAAGACAAAACTTGTTTGACTAGATTTGCACCACGTTTAACATTTGCTTCTAGAGTTTTGAGAATTTGTTGGTGCTGTTCGTCCTTAAGTTTCATTTGTAGTAATTGTACAGACATTAAAATCGGTGCTAAGACATTATTTAAATCGTGAGCAATACCACCAGCTAGTGTACCGATACTCTCCAAGCGTTGGGAACGCAAAAGTTGGGCTTCCAGTTGTTTTTTCTGGGTAATTTCTGTATTTACAGTTAGGATAGATTTTGGTTGTTGATTTTCATCTTTGACCAATGTCCAGCGGCTTTCAGTAATAATTTCTTTTCCGTCTTTAGTTATTTGATTTAACTCACCCTGCCATTCACCTTTACTCAAAACTGTTAAGAAAGCATCTTGAATTAAACCTGATGTTTCTTTGTACAATAATACCGATGCATTTTTTTGCAGTGCTTCTTCTGTTGTCCAACCGTAAAGCCGTTGAGCGCTTTTGTTCCAATATAGAATTTGGTTTTGAATATCTTTAACTAAAATTGCATCCGTAGCCACGTCTAAAAGTGCTGCTTGTTCGCGGATTTTTTCTTCTTGCTGTTTGCGTTTAGTAATGTCCCGTGTTACTGCTAAATGCCAAAAAGTACCTTTCGCTTCGTTTCTTAAAGGAACTGCGTGAGTTTCCACCCAACGACGAGCACCTTTAAATCCAATAATCTCAAACTGTAGTTTCCCTTTTTTACCCTGACAGACATTTTCGTGCAGAGCCATATACTCTTGTCGGTATTCTGAGGCTATCCCAGGATAAACAGATTTACCAATCAATACATCCGCACTGTCTACCTCCATCATAGTGACTCCCGCTGCGTTTATTTCTAAAAGCGTGCCATCTATATCAATCAATTTAATACATTCCGGTTCCGCATCAATCATTGCTCGCAAACGATTTTCGCTTTGTCGCAATGCTAACTCTGTTTGTTTACGTCCTGTGATGTAACGTTTAAGAAGGTGGTACAACAACAGAACAAAAGCAATATCTCCAAATGCTGCAATGGAAAATGTTGTCATCGCATTTTGCGAACTAATTTGCAATTGGTAAATACGTTTGTGTAATAATTTAGTCTCTTCTGTCTCTAATGTTTGAATTTTTTGTTGAATCTTATTTATAGCTTGCTTGTTCTCTGGAGAGGAAATTAATTGTTTGACTACTGATAAATCCCGATTTATTCCTAATGAAATTTCTGATTCTATGGCTTTTAGTCGTTGGTTTATTTGTTGCTCTAATATGATGATTTGCTGCAGTTTTTGTCGGTTATCAGCGGTTAACTGTTTTAATGCTTTAATATTGGTTTTAGTTTGCTGATTTGCTTTCAAATAACCTTCTAAGTTCTCTATATCTGAAAAAATCAGGAAGTTACCTGCTTTAATTTGGGCATCTCCAAATGAGGATAGTGTTTTTTCTAATTGTATAATTATTTCGTGGGAATTAGATACGTATTGTTGGTTTTTAATTAGCTTGGCTGTGTTGCTATAGGATACGGTAGCATTAGCAAGAATAACTGCTAATACTATTATAAATACCGTTTTTAGTTTGGTTGTTAAAGACCATTTACTCATTTGGTTGTTGACTTTTGATTGTTGACTGTTGGCTGTTGACTGCTAACATTTAATATAAGATTTTCATCTTAATTTAATGACATAAGACTGATGTAACCATTAATACGGTTTGTCAAATTCTCAAAGTTTAGGTTATGTATGTATTTTGACCTGTTATTTTTCGGCTATTCAGTAATATTTTTTATTAGTAAAATTATGGTGATATTTAAATTCTTTTTATACTTTTATTCGGTAGCAAATAAAACATATCGATATAGAGTTTTATTTTTTGTGAACGTTGGGCTGTCTGAAAATGAAAGAGCTTCACAAATATTAATATAATATTTAAATAACTGATAAATGGTCTCTTTAACAAGTAATTTCGGGTAAACATCAGGTAAATATTAGGTAAACATCTGTCTGGACAACCTTGACAAAAGCTACCCTCGGTGTGGATGATTAATATTTGTGGAAACTTTAGTTCACTAAGATTAAAAGCTTGGCTAACGTCATTGTTATTGGTGCCCAATGGGGCGATGAAGGGAAAGGTAAAATAACAGACTTACTCAGTCGCTCTGCAGATGTTGTCGTACGTTACCAAGGGGGTGTAAATGCTGGACATACTATTGTTGTCAAGGGTCAAACCTTTAAGCTGCATTTAATTCCCTCTGGTATTTTGTATCCGAAAACGGATTGTATTATCGGTTCTGGTACGGTTATAGACCCCCAGGTTTTGATAACGGAACTAGAACAGCTGAAAAAAGTAAATATTTCTACAGACAACCTATTTATTTCGGAAACCGCTCACGTGACGATGCCTTATCATCGCATGATTGATAAGGCATCGGAAGAACGCAGGGGAAGTCATAAAATCGGCACAACTGGTCGAGGAATTGGCCCCACCTATGCTGATAAATCGGAGCGGACAGGTATTAGGATGCTCGATTTGATGGACTCGCAACAGTTGCAAGAGCAGCTGGAGTGGACGATAAATTATAAGAACATAATTTTGGAAAAGCTTTATAATTTACCACCACTCGACCCTAAACAGGTGATTGACGAATACCTGGGGTATGCTGAGCGCTTGCGTCCTTTTGTTGTGGATGCCTCTTTGAAAATATACAACGCTATCCAACGACGGCGCAATATTTTATTTGAAGGGGCACAAGGAACGTTGCTTGACCTCGACCACGGCACTTATCCTTATGTGACTTCTTCTAACCCTGTGGCTGGAGGAGCTTGTGTCGGTACTGGTTTGGGTCCGACGATGATTGACCGAGTGATTGGGGTCTCAAAAGCTTATACCACTCGTGTGGGAGAAGGTCCTTTTCCTACCGAATTGGATGGTGAAATAGGTGAATTATTGTGTGACAGGGGTGCTGAATTTGGCACTACCACTGGACGCAAACGACGCTGTGGTTGGTTTGATGCGGTAATTGGCCGTTATGCTGTGCGTATTAACGGTTTGGATTGTTTGGCTATCACCAAGCTTGATGTCCTTGATGAATTAGAGGAAATCGAAGTTTGTGTTGCTTACGAAATCGATGGGGTGAATTGTGAAAATTTCCCCAGCAGTGCGAAAAAGTTTAGCAGCTGTCGTCCGATTTATAAGACTTTACCAGGGTGGAAGCAACCAACAGGTAACTGTCGTTCGTGGTCTGATTTGCCACGACAAGCGCAGGACTATCTAAAATATTTGGAAGAGTTAATGGAAGTTCCCATTGCCATTGTTTCCCTTGGGCCAAGTCGCGACCAGACAATCATACTGGAAGACCCAATTCATGGGCCAAAGCGTACTTTGTTACACGCTGATGGAAGTCCTGCTTCTTTGCTTACCGCATGACCTAACCCCCCTACCCCCCTTCCCTCTTAGGGAAGGGGGAATTATTTTTTACCAGACTACAGCAATTTATGTATGCCTCGAAGAGTCTTTTATTTCCCCCCCTTCCCTACAAGGGAAGGGGGTAGGGGGGTTAGGTTCGTGTGCGCTCTAAATAAATGAAAACTGCTGTATAATTGACCTTTTGTGAGCGTACTAATCTTAAGTCACCTTCTTTAGATAACCTCTGGGTATGTCTAGTGGAAGGGAGATGTGGTATTTTGAATTTTTGAGTTGTGGAATTATGGAATCGACTGAACTAACTATTGAATGTAAAAAGCGTCCAGAAGGCATCAAACCCAATGCTTTGCGCCGTACTGGTCTGTTGCCTGCCAATTTATACGGGCACGACAAAAATGAGTCTGTTTCTTTGGTTGTAGAAACTAAAGCGATTGAGCGTTTAATGAAAAAAGCTCGTTTGAAAAAAACTGAGGTTGAAGTTAATATCCCTGAGATGAATTGGAAGGGTAAGGGTTTTGTTCACGAGGTTCAAAGCCATCCTGCTAAGGGAACGCTTTATCACGTGAGCTTTTATTCTCCTGCTCAAGGGTAATTGTAGTGTTTTACTTTGTGTGTAAGGCTACTTTTCTTTTGTGATAATTGCTGATTTTACCAGGTGAAAGCCTGGTTTTTTGTTAAGCTTAACCACGTAAACCGCAGGTTTTCCCGTAGGGTAGGTACGAAGGACACGAAGGAACAGAGAACAGAGAAGGGAGAAGAGGCAAGAGATAAGAGATAAGAGATAAGAAATAAGAAATAATAGAAAGAAGGAAGAAATTATGAGTGATGTTTCGGTTCCGGCTTTGATTGAGCAAATGTTACAACCGGGGTTTTATCCCCATGAGGTGAAGGGGAAGGTTGAGTTGATTCAGACTCATATTTCTTATGTTTTGTTAACTGAGGATTTTGCTTATAAGCTGAAAAAGCCTGTTAACTTTGGCTTTTTGGATTTTTCTAGTTTGGATAAGCGTAAGCATTTTTGTGAAGAAGAGTTGCGGTTAAATCAACGGGGTGCTGGGGAGCTTTACTTGGAAGTTTTGCCTTTAACGCAAGATGGTGATAAGTATTACTTGGATGGTGCGGGTGATACTGTTGAGTATGTGTTAAAAATGCGGCAATTCCCTCAAGAAACTCTACTTAGTGAGATGTTTGAAAAGGGTACATTAAATGAGTCTCATTTGGAAGATTTAGGACGGGTAGTGGCGAAATATCATGAAAAAGCTGGCATTGACGATTACATTAAAAGCTTTGGAAAAGTTGAGAAAGTAAGGGCTGCTTTTGATGAGAATTATGAGCAGACGACTGGTTATATTGGCAGAGCGCAAACCCAGTCACAGTATGATGAAACAAAGTCATATACTGATAGCTTTTTTGCAGAGCTTCCCCAGTTATTTGAAAGTCGTATAGCGAAAAATTATATTAGAGAATGTCACGGTGATTTGCATTTGAGAAATATTGCACTGTGGCAAGAGAAAATGTTGGTCTTCGATTGCATTGAGTTTAATGAACCATTTCGCTTTGTTGATGTCATGTATGATGTGGCATTTACAGTGATGGACTTGGAAGCACGACAGCGTAAAGATTTAGGTAATGCTTTTCTAAATATCTATTTAGAAGAAACAGGTGATTGGGAAGGGTTACAAGTATTACCTTTATATTTAAGTCGTCAAGCTTATGTAAGAGCAAAAGTAACTTCTTTCCTGCTTGATGACCCTGGTGTACCAGCAGGTGTGAAAGAAGAATCCGCAAAAACTGCAGGAGGTTATTATAAACAAGCTTGGGATTATACAAAACCCCGTCAAGGACAATTAATTTTGATGTCCGGTTTATCGGGTTCAGGAAAAAGTTCTGCAGCGAGGTATTTAGCGCGTAAATCAGCTGGAATTCACATTCGCTCTGATGCAGTCCGTAAGCATTTAGCGGGAATTCCCTTGATGGAAAGGGGGACAGATGAAATTTACACTCCGGAAATGACCGAAAAAACCTATGCACGGTTATTGGATTTAGGAATTTTGTTAGCAAGTCAAGGATTTACCGTGATTTTGGATGCAAAATACGATAAAGTGCAACTGCGTAGTCCGGTAATATCTCAAGCTGAAAAACACCAAATTCCTTTAACAATTATTAGCTGTACTGCACCATTAGAAGTATTAAAGGAGCGTCTACTAAACCGTACTGGTGATATTGCGGATGCAACTGCTGATTTGTTGACATCACAAGTCGAGCAAGCAGAAACTTTCACCCCGGATGAGCAACAAAAAGTGAAAATTTTGGATACAACGTTGCCATACGATGCACAATTAAAAGACGTAATTGGTCTATAGCCTCTAAAATAGTGAGTCCTATGCCTCCTCTTTCAAAAAACTTCCTTTCACAATTAATATTTGGGTTATTTTTAGCCGTCGTCTTTTTGATGACAGGAACCGAACCAGCGCTAAGTATATTCCTAGGTATCGTCGGTGGTTTCTCCGTAGGTTTGTTCTCAAATACAACTAAAACCAGTCCCCAACCACCAGTTATCGGTTCTTCTGAAGGTATCGATGCTGGACTCAAATACTGGTTATTTTTTATGCTGGGCTTTGTGTTTTTGGGTTATCAGCCACCTATGGCTATCTTATTAGGAGCAATTGCTGCTCTCGGTGGAGGTTGGATTATTGCTTGGTGGGAAGCCAAAGAAGATAGTCGCACTCAGTTACCAGTTGATGATATTAGCGAAGCTGATATAGAAGTCCTGACCGAAAGACCCAGGAGGTCTATCAGAAAAGCTGCTCGTCGCTTCCGTAAAGCTCGTGGGTTTAATTTTCCTCGGCTTTGGAGAAGATAGTAAGCAATTCGCAATTATGTAGAGACGTTACATGTAACGTCTCTAAGAGGATGTTTATAAAAAAATATTAAGCATCATTAATTTATATCACAAGCCCAAAAGCCAGCCCAAAAGCCCAAAAGCCCAAAAGCCAGTCCAAAAGCCAGTCCAAAAGCCAGCCCAAAAGCCAGCCCAAAAGCCCAAAAGCCAGCCCAAAAGCCAGCCCAAAAGCCCAAAAGCCAGCCCAAAAGCCAGCCCAAAAGCCAGCCCAAAAGCCAGCCCAAAAGCCCACAACAAGCCAGGGAATAAATTCCCTGTCTAAAAGCTAAAGTCCTCTAAAGAGGACTAATAAAAAGCAAGGTTTTTGGAATTATCTTTAAGTTTAGTCAAATATCTTTTTTTAATGTATTATTCAGTCCTCTTTTAGAGGACTTCAGCTTTTAGACAGGGAATTTATTCCCTGGCTCGTGTTGCGAATAATACTTAATATTCTCTTTATAAAAACCCTCTAAGCGGTTTCGTTCAAAATTCACTTACATGTTTTTATATCTTTCAAAACTCTTACCCCTATTTTTCTATCCTCTAGGATTTGCTTGCGTGCTATTAGTGGTAGCATTGTTTACACTACGGAAGCGTCCACGTACTGCAACTTTTTCTATTGCCATAGCATTAATTTTGCTGCTTATTTCTGGTAACGCTTGGGTTTCCCACAATTTAGTGCGCTCCTTAGAGTGGCAATATGTAACCAAGGGTGAACTACCTCAAGCTGAAGCAATTGTTGTTTTGGGTGGTGCGACTAAATCCCCTTTACCTCCACGTCCAACCGTCGATTTAAGCGAATCGGGGGACAGGGTTATCTATTCTGCTCAACTTTATCGGCAAAATAAAGCCCCTTTAATTATTCTCAGTGGTGGTCGTATCGATTGGAGGGGTAGTGGTTCTGCTGAAGCTGCGGATATGGCTTCTATTTTGACTTCAATTGGGATACCAGAAAAAGCACTTATCCAAGAGCCTGATTCCCTTAATACTTATGAAAATGCAGTTAATGTTCGTAAAATCCTAGAAACTCGTGGTATTAAAAAAGTATTGCTAGTTACTTCGGCAATGCATATGCCCCGTTCTCTGCTTATCTTTAAAAAACAACAAATTGACGCTATTCCAGCACCTTGTGATTATCTTGTTAGCGAGGGAGAAATTCAAGAACTTAGTAGTACCCCTAA
This sequence comes from Scytonematopsis contorta HA4267-MV1, assembly GCA_019359035.1. Lineage (GTDB taxonomy): Bacteria > Cyanobacteriota > Cyanobacteriia > Cyanobacteriales > Nostocaceae > Scytonematopsis > Scytonematopsis contorta. Next base: position 125,729 of record JAHHIC010000053.1, read on the forward strand.
AGCAGCACTATTAAATTTATTGCCAAATACAGAGAATTTAGATAACTTTACTAAGGCTTTAAAAGAATACATTGGTACTCTGGTTTATCGGTTAACAGGTCGGCTGTAGAGACGCGATTAATCGCGTCTCTACATGTAACATCTCCACGGTTATAATTACAAATTAGCAATTAGCAATCACCAATCACCAATTAGCAATCACCAATCACCAATTACCAATTACCAATCACCAATTACCAATTACCAATCACCAATTACCAATTACCAACTACCAATTAATACATCCCAGCCTTATCCGCTACCTTGTCTAAAATATTACCCAGTTTTTTCCCCGCAGCTTCTGGGGAAAAATGTTTTTGAGCGTAGCGTCTAGCAGCTTGTCCAAGACGATTACGTAATTCAGCGTCGTTCCACAATAGTTCAATTGCTTGTGTCAAATCTTCTACTGATTCTGGTTCAACCAGCAAACCTGTTTCTCCATGAGTAATATAATCTTCTGGACCCAAACCTTTAGTCGCAATAATTGCCCGACCCAAATGCATTGCTTCTACGATTGTCACTAATCCAGCAGCTGTTACATTAGGTTTTGGCAGCAAAGGCACAATATTAATCCGTGCTTCTTGATTTAATCGCAAGCAATCTGCCTTACTAATACCAAAAGGTGTTTGTACATTATCTGGAATTGTTAACCCAGCTAAAGCACGCTTTCCAGAGGCTACAACTGTTGGAATGTTTAATTTCTCCACAGCTTTAAATAAAGTAGGAAAATCACGATGAGCAGAACCTAAAGCAGTGATAAAAGGTTCTTTGTTATTCTCTTCGTAGGTTATAGGCAATTCTTTCTCATGAAAATGTACAATTTCAAATCGGTCTTTGGGGATACCCAACCATTTATGATAAAGTTCCAATTCTCGTTGTGTTTGTACAATCAAATAATCTATATTTCCTAAACTATATTGAGCTAAAGCTTGCTTCATCCCACCGTAGCAATTATTAACAGTAAAAAACCAAGATACCACTGGTACTCGTTTACCAATAATTCGTCGTTGCATCCCTAACAATGCTGGTAGCTGAGGAAATACTGTTATTATTCCTCCCTCTGTAGCTTTCAACGCTTCTACAGCGTGTTCCCAGTAAACCATCCATTCACGAAATTCTGTTACGTCAGATTTACGTTCGTGCCAGTTGGGTAGAGGTGTAGAACGAGGTACTATATCTAACTTGTGTCTACCGTTGGGGACATAAGGAGTTAACCAAGGTTCTTTTTCCAGATTAGATTTGTCAATAAACGGAGCTGCAATGGTCCAATGCATAATGGTTTTTCAAGTACTTATATTTACTACAAAGAATTAGGTAACCGATAATTTGTAATTGGTAATTACTAATTGCGAAATGCTGATTGTGAATTGCTTAGATACAGCAAGTTAATTGTAACTTGCAATACTTAAAGCTGAGAGTAAAATTGTTCCTAATTAACAAATCTCAAAGAACAAGTTGTAGATAATTTTCTAAACTTTATGAACTTTTTGATACTCTTGATAACTCCAGCCCGCTAATCCAAAAAGTGTGCCAAAACCTCTACTAATATTTAGCAAGGCTTGAATGAACCGATAACGCTTTCGCAGTAGTGATGGTAACAATAGTACAAGTCCGTAAAGAACGAGCGTAATTCCTTTAAGGGCACGTATAAATAGTAGCTTTATTGAAGGTTGTAATTCGCGTTCGCAAATTGATTGAGAACCCCAGGTGCGAAAACCTCGTCGTAAAACCCAGGGAATACTCGTACGGCTTTTTGGTATCCATTCGTAAACCAATGCTTCGTCTGCCCACACCATTTTATAACCCTGAAGATACACCCGCATAAAAAAGTGGGCATCTTCTCCACCGCTGAGGGCAAAACGCTTATCAAATATTGTATCAAATTTTTCAAATATCTCAGTATTGATAAGAACATTGTTTGTAAATGCTACATCTAAAAAATGACCTGTGGGAAACCGACCGTATTGAAAAAATTTACCTTCACTAGCCCAATCTGGAGTACCTGGTTCTGGGAAAATAGGCACGACTGCACCAGCTACTACGTCCGCTTGGTAAGATTGCTGTACAAATAACAACTCATCTAACCAGTTACTTTCTGGGACTTCATCATCGTCGATAAAAACAAGAAACCTGGATTTCTTATCTATACTTGCAACCGCTCTATTCCGAGCATAAGAAATACCACGTTGTTGTTCTATGTAATATTTTAATGCCCATTTAAAGTCAGTCATTTGCTCGCAAACTGCACTCGCAGAACCGGAACTGTCGTTATCAATAACAATCACCTCCAAATCAGGTAATTCACATTTACTAAAAGTTAATGAGTTTAATGCATCGAGTAAGCGTTTTAAACCTTCGGGACGTTGAAAAGTTGCGATACATACAGCAACTAACATAATGCACTCTGTGAATAGATTTTACTGACTCGATAATAGCAATACATAAGCACCTAAATAAAGCTTTTTATTTCCATAAGAATCTTTTCCACTACTTGATAACCGAATAAAGATTCAAGCAATTGTTTATCAACCTTTAAGTTAGGGTTAGTTGACAACAATTGAATTATTTCTTTGGCAAAAGTTTGAGCGCTATCAGCCACTGTAAACAATTGCTTTGCTTGTGGTGGTAAACCAGAGATTCCTTGAGGTGTGGAAACAATCGGTTTACCTAAAAGCAACATTTCAACTGACTTGATACTCACACCACTACCTTTTAAAACTGGGTTAATCAAAACACGTCCTGAGTTGTAAACGGCTAATGATGAAGGAGGATTTATGCTCAAATCAACTCCCGGTTGAGACTCACATAGTTGTTTAATCTTGTCTACAGGATTTAAACCGGCTATCAGGAATTTTGTGTTTGGTAATGCGTTGAGAATAATGGGAACGACCTGGGTCAAAAACCAAATGACACCGGCTATATTATTGTCAACGTAAAGCGCTCCTAGAAAAACGACATCATACTCAGGGCTGATATTTGTTTCCTGGCTGTTTTCTTGAGAGATGTTTTTTGGGGAGATGTTTTTTGGGGATATACTCTCTTGCGTAGACTCTATTAATGGTGGTAAATAACGAACATTGCTAAAGCCTTCCTTTTCCCAATACTTAAAATCATCTGCCGATATGTCATAGAATAAAAGACTTTTTTTTAACAAGTCTTTTTCATATTTTTCTAAGTGAGCAACTGATAAATATCTTTTTAGTTTACTTTTGAACCCGATTGTAGAAGCGAGTAAACGCCGATAATATAAATGCTCTATATTGTGGGAGCGAGTAATTAAGGGAACCTGTAAAACTTCACTGAGTTTTGCAGCAATATTTCCACCATGAATTCCATCTAACCAAATGACATCTGGCTGAAAATCACGTGTATCGTTCAATAAATTATTGTAATCTTCTCCCCGAATGATTCTGGAAGTAACTTCTAAAGGATAGCTCAGCAGGTCAATTGCTCTGTATGCTAAAGAACTAAGATTAGTTTTAAACTGTATCAGATTAACTTTCTGACAGTACTTTTGCATTTCAGTAATATCTTCTGGGTTAGGACTTTCTTTAAACCAAGATATTAGTTGTATTTCTACACCTAGAGATACAAAAGCCTTTATTCTTCTCCAAATATCAATTCGCGCACCACGATTAGCAGGGTAGGGAATTTCGTGAGAAACTACAGTTATTTTCATGACTCTAAAATATCCTCGCTCCATTCTTCTTGAACTAAGACTGCATTGCTCCAATTAAATTGTTTCATTTGTTCTGATTCAACTGCCATTGAAAAAATACAAGACACATATAAAATCCAAAAAATGCTGTTATGAGCTATTAAAGTACCTTCGGTTAAGTTGTACATTAACAAAAACGTCAGATACATAATTGGCCATAATCCTTCCCCTGTTCTAGTTAGTCTTAACCAAGATATTGCTTGTATCCAACTTTTTAAATAACTCAGTGTAAATGTCACTAACCCGACCAAACCTAGCTCAGCGGTTAAATCTAAAAAGCCATTATGACCATAGGGAACTTCCCATTCCATAGTGCGCCAAATATATGCTGAGGTTTCGCTATCCCAGCCTCTCCAAAAGGCACTAAAGCCATAACCAAATAAAGGACGCTCTTGAATTAACTGAATGACAACATTCCATAAATCTGTCCGTCCAGTCAAGGTTAAATCCCTACCAAATGCACTGGCAATAAATTCTAAGTTATCTAATAGTAAAATTGCAGCACTACCACCTACGAATGTCAAGGCTATTAATACGGGAGCTAACATTGTAAATTTCTGACGTAATGACCTATACAAAGGTAATAGCAGTGTTAAAGTGACAAAAACTAGTAAAGCTGTTTTGGAAGTACAAAGTATTATTAATGCCAAAGAAAGTGCATAAAAAAACCAAGGTAGCCAGCGGTATTTACGCTCAAATATATAATTATTATTGATACCCAAGATTAAAAATACTAAAGCACTAACATTCATTAAACGACCCAGCATATTTTTGTGGGTCATAATGCCTCGCCATGCTCCAGCATGAGCACCACCTTCTTGCACGCTCATAACACCATAATATGGCATCGCAATCGCAAAAACAAAGCTCGTTAAAACAACAAGACCAAATGTCCAACCTAGTAATTGTAATTGCTCTCTAATACTATATCTCGCGGCAAAATATACCCCAAATATCGTCGTACCCAAAACCAAGATGCTACGACGTGGTGTTATGTCTGGTGCTATTGTCCATAATATGGAAGCAAGAACTATTCCAGCCAACAACCAAATTAAAATATCTTTCTGTGCTACGAAGAAAAAACTCTTCCATCGTGTAGCTATGATTGCTAGCATCGTCGAATAAACCCCTAACATAATTAAAGGTGTAAAAGGGTCTTCGATAATTCCGGATGCATCGACAGGATTTACCAATACTGGAATTAAACCTGATGTAGCAACAAAAAGAGCAAAGATAACAAAGATTTTTTCTGCTAAGACCTTAAACTTTTGCATAAAGATTACTTATTCAATATGGTAGATATGCCTCCGGAATAATTATGGATTATTTTTTGGGCAAATAAATTAAAGTTTTAATAAGTTGACAAATTGAATCTTGTGAATTAACTATTAAATTTAGTCAAAGAATTTTTGGACTTAGTGAATGGATATTACGCTATTAGTCTGGACTAGGGGATGAATTAGCAAAATGTTTTTTGAATTTAAATACAAAACGACGTTATATGAAGTTTTGAAATATTTAAACCATTTTGGATTTTAGATTTGATATTTTGGATTATTCCGCGACACACTAAGTGGAATACTTTTTAGCGAAAAATCTAAAATTAAAAATGTCTATCTACTAACTACTTGTCAAGTATTTTCATAACAGGACTTGCACAGGGATACAAATCTAAGATTTTTACCATTGTCAAAAATTTTGGGCTTTAATTCCCTACAAATTCGCCCTAAATCTCGCTCACTTCTTTCTTCCTCCAATGCAAGTAGTTTTACGCTTCAACTTATTCTCTCAGAAAGGTAGCTTGATATTTGCTACTTGAGTATTTACTTTACTCAATCTTCATAAGCAAACTAAATTGATAAATTTTTTATTAAGAGGTTCAACTACAGGAATAATAAAATTATGTAAAACTATCTGGAAACTACTATATTTTGCTATAATCATTGCCATTAACTGGTAAATACTCTGTTGACTAAGAAGTTTATGGGCTTTAGGAGTAAGCATATCCAGTGTAATCAGGGAGTGAAATCTACTTATGAAGGAAAAGGGAAGAGGGAAGAATAAAGAAGCAACCCTTGGAGAGCATCAATATGCGATTTGTTAAGGGACTTAAACCTTTTGGGAATAGAGAAGCTTTAAGACGTTTTTCTTTTTTCTTCCTTTATCAAAAAGTTAGAAACAACTCGAAGCCTGATGATACAAATATTCTTTTCTTCTACTTTGCTTCTTCTACCGAATCGTACTGGAGTATACGCAGCCAGCATTAGTTGGCAAAACGTAAAAATCTCTCCCCAGAGAAATTTTTAAAATATCATCAAAAAGTATTGAGATAATTTGTTAATTCAATTTTCAATAAATGGGAAAACTAATGCCAACTAAGGAAACAGGCTTGCAGCAACCGAAAAACAGTACGACCTTAGCCAGAGAACCATACTGGTTGTTCAGAAAGCCAGAAAGCGATGAAACTGAGGGTGGTTTAAGCCTGGTTTTTGCGGTTCTGCGTCGTCGCTTAGCTGTCATTGCTAGTGTTGCTGTTTTAGTTACTTCCGGTGCTGCTTTCTGGACATCAACTCGTACTGCGAAATATGAAGGTCGGTTCCAGATGTTGGTGGAACCGTTAAAAAGGTCTGACAGTGAGCTACTAAAGTTGTTGTCCGAAAGCTTGAAGCAAAATGTCAATGATATTACCAGAGAGACAAAAACGGAACTGGATTATCAAGCTTTGATGGAAGTTTTGAAAAGTCCAAAGCTGATAAATCCCGTTATTACGGACGTTAGAACACAGTATGGTGATATAAATTATGACCGACTAGTAGGTAACGATGTCGGAGGCAAAGTGCCTAGTGGTAGAGAAGGAACTCTATATATTACTCGTATTGCCCAAGGTAAAGATGAATCGAGAGTAGTAGAAGTTCGTTACCGCGACTCTGACCCCAAAAAAGTTGTATTTATTTTGGATAAATTATCCGAAGCCTATCGTCGATACAGCGTTGAACAACAACAAAGTAATTTACGTCAGGGTATCAGATTTGTAGACCAACAAATACCAAAGTTACAACTACGGGTTAGTACGCTACAAGGACAATTACAAGGTTTTCAACAGCGCTTTGGTGTTTTTAATCCAGAACTACAAGGGGAGCAACTCCTCAAACGTTCCGAACAGTTACGCTTAGAAAGATTGGAAAGTGAGAAAAAACTTGCAGAAGCTCGTTCTTTATTTGCTTCCCTGCAAAGCCAGTTGGGAATGCAACAAGACACCGCAATTGCCGCTTCCGCTTTGAGCGAGTCACCGCAATACCAACAATTACTCACCGAAATTCGTAAAATCGACGCTGAAATTGCCAAAGAATCTACACGTTTCAATGAGGGAAGCCCAAAGATTCAAGGTTTGCGGGAACAACGGCAAAAATTGATGCCAATCTTAAACGAAGAAGCGAGAAACGCTCTTGGCAACAACGCACCCCCACAAGCAAATCCCCAAGCCACCACTTACGTAAATACAGTTAGACGAGAATTAACCCAACAATTAGCTCAAGCTTCTAGCCAAATTAAACAACTCGAAGCCAGCCTAAACGCTAATACAAAAGCTACAGTCCAAGCTAATCAACAAGTTCAGCAATATCCTTTAATTTCCCGACAGTACGCTAACTTGGTAAGGGAATTACAAGTCGCAACTGACACACTTAACCAATTATCATCACGACAAGAAGCACTACGGGTAGACGCAGCTCAACAGGAAATCCCTTGGGATATAATAATGCCTCCCAACATAGCCCGTAATAAAAATGGTCAACTAGTACCCATTTCACCAGACAATTCTCGCGACATAGCCTTAGGAGGAGCAGCAGGTTTACTGTTAGGTATTTTAGCGGCTTTCCTCGTAGAAAACTTACACAATGTTTACCACGACCCCGAACAAGTTAAAAGTGCCACTAAATTACCGTTGTTAGGCGTAATACCCTACCAAAAAAACATTAAAAAACAGTCTCAGACCCGCGCTGCTAAAGAATTAGTTTTAGTTGGTAGCGGAGAAAGTGATAAAGAATACCGCCCATTGCCAAATAGGCAGTTACGAGAATATGATTACTCTGGCGGAGCGGAAGGTTTTTGTTCCCTTTATACAAGAGTTAAAGCCATACGTAGTGAAAATAGAGTACGCACATTGGCTGTTACATCTGCGACTAAAGGAGAAGGTAAATCTTCGGTTGCGGTAAATCTCGCACAAACAGCAGCTTTTTCTGGTCAAAGAGTATTGCTAGTGGATGCGAATTTACCTCAACCCCAAGTACATAGGCATTTAGGTTTAGTAAACACCAAAGGATTGAGCGACGTACTAGCCCAGGGAGCGGACTTAGATGATGTAATTGGACAAGCACCAGGAGAAGAAAATCTGTTTGTCATCACTGCAGGTGAAAAAATATCCTCCAACCCAGCGAAGTTATTTTCGTCAGTCAGAATGGAAACCTTCCTAGAACGAGCTATGGGCAGATTCGACCTAATTATATTTGATGCACCACAGCTTTTAGGACGTTTGGACAGTAATATTTTAGCCAACTACGTAGATAGTGTTTTGTTAGTTGTTGCACTTGGCAAAACACCCCGCAATGTATTAAAAGAGGTAATGGAAGAAACAAAAGCCAGTAATATTTCGGTGCTGGGAATGGTTGCTAATAACGTTCGTCCTTAACTTGGGAATTGCAAATTGGTAATTGGTAATTGCGAATTGCGAATTGCGAATTGCTTTCCCACTCCCTTACTCATAGAGAAGAAAAAAAATAGTGAGTTTCTTACAGCAAATAATCAGGGTAATTGAGAAAAAGCTGTCTAATCAGTTTGCCCGAAATCTTGGTTGGTTAGGTATGGCCGAAATCAGCTACCGATTGCTGCGTTTAGGATTGGTGGTAATTATTGCCCGATTTTTAACTCCCCGCGATTATGGCTTGGGAGCTATTATTTTGATGACACGGGAATTCGCTATTACCTTTAGCAATATAGGTATTGGAGCAAAAATCATTCAAGCGGAAGAAGAAGAATTAGAGGTATTGTGTAATTCAGCATATTGGTTAAACTGGTTAGTTTTTACTAGTATGTTTGTTTTGCAGTGTTTGATTGCATTTCCTATTTCTTGGGTCAGACATACACCAGAATTACTTTTACCAATTAGTGTTTCCGGACTTGTTTATCTTGTTTGGCCAATAGCTGGTATTCAAAAAACGCTAATTCAACGAGAAAATCGCTTTAAAATTATTGCGATGACCGATACTTTACAGTATTCTTTATCGACGATATTGTGCGCGGTATTAGCATTTTTAGGAATGGGGGTATGGGCTTTTGCACTACCACCGATTCTAGCGGCTCCTATAGAATTTTTTATATATTCAAGAAATCATTCTTGGCGTCCAACTCAAGAATATACAACCAAGTATTGGAATGAAATTTGGGGTTTTGGTAGAAATATTTTAGGTGTTGGTTTACTTAAAACTTTAAGGAACAACTTAGATTATTTGATTCTTTTTATGTACGTTAGCGATGAAGATTTGGGGATGTATTTTTTTGGATTTAATGCTGGCTTGGGAATTAGTCTAAGTATTATTAATGCTATTAATTCAGCTATATTTCCCCATTTGTGTGCAGCGCGTAGAGAAGCTCATGATTTTAAAGAGCGGTACTTTAATTCACTGCGAACTATTTCTTTTATTATTATTCCCTTTGTATTACTACAATCTAGTTTAGCTACATTTTATGTCCCAATCGTATTTGGTAAACAATGGATACCAGCTATTCCAATTGTAATATTAGTTTGTTTATCAGCAATTCCTAGACCTTTTGCTGATGCTGCAACTCAGCTATTGGTAGCTGTCGGTAGACCTGATTTAGACTTGCGATGGAATGTAATATTTACAAGTATATTTGGTGTCTTTTTATTCATAGGAGTTCAATGGCACATTATCGGTGTCGCAGTTTCGGTTCTATTAGCCCACCTTGTTTGTTTGCCTCTGTTTTCATTATGGGCAATACGATATGTTTTTTCTAAATATAGCAATCCTACCCCGTTGACTTAATTTTCTAATCCTTCACAACAAACAAATATCAGTTAATATATGCTCACTTCTCCACACGAAACCCCACCCCCAACCCCCTCCCCGCACGCGGGGAGGGGGCTACGAAAAGACGACTTATGTATGTATAAATCAATGATTTTTTTGTGCCGAAGTTAGTAAAAATAGTAGCCCCCTCCCCGTAAACGGGGAGGGTGTTGGGGGTGGGGTTTTTGGGGTTTGGGGTGGGGTTTCTTTTCCTTACTTTTTCAAAACAACAATAAAATCTGTGAGATTTGCATCAAGTTTTCCAAAACTTAATGCTTTTGTTATTCCGGACAAAAATTTCCAACCTGTGTCTATCAACCAGTGTTGCTCTCTCAGTTTTTTCTGTCTAGGATTTTCGTACAAATGAAAGCGTTCAATAGACAAATTAGAAGAGTCAGCAAAACTCTTGATAGAATTTGGACGAAGAGAATATCTTAAAAACGTTTGAAATGGTTGTTGGTCGTCAGTTCCAGCGTTTTTTTCACCAAAAATATATCGGTAGACAAAAACATGGAACCAATGAGGTGTATATTTTGTAATTAACCCCTTAACGGACATAACGTTGGGAACAGCCAAAATCATAGCCCCATCTTTTTTGAGAGCTTTTTGACAATTTTCCAGTGCTTTTTCCGGATGTGGAAGATGTTCTAAAATCCACCAACAGACAATTAAATCGAAACTAGACTCCGGTAGATTATAAGTCTCCACATCAGCCAAAATCTTCTCACTTAACAAATTATTTCTTTGGAGCTGTTTATCTGAAATGTCAATACCCACTATGTAAGATTTTTCTGGTAACTCAATATGAGAACAAGAACCACAACCTATTTCTAGCACCTTTAAATTATCGTGTTCATGAAATAGAGTATCAACCACTGATTGCAATTTGGGGTCTTCTTCAAGCATATAAACTTTCCTCCACCAGTAGTAATCCCTGAAAACTAGGTTCGTAGTAGCGCTTTAGCGCCAATACCTTCTTTATTAGGGCTATATACAGAGTGTTGCCGTAGGGTAGCCCAATTAAGAACCTTTATAAGAGTTTAAAATATTGTGGACAAAATAATACTTTCAAATATCTAAAATAAGTAATATTTCCTCTTTATATTTACAACTTAAATGTGGTTAATACTTAAAGTTTATCTTTTTAATTGTCTTTGAAGAAACATTTGAATTTATGACAGGATGTTGTTTATTATACGTTTATAGTTTGCTTAGTGCTTAATTACTTATTTATAAAATTATTGAAGTAGTTGTTTATCAAACAAATACACGTAATTGAAAAAAACTAAACTTGGTGAACACAATGAAAAAAGTCTCCGTAATTATTCCAGTTTATAAAGTAGAAAAATATATAGCCGCTACAGTTCAGTCTGTTTTGGAGCAGACTTACGAAAATTTTGAATTACTTATAATTGACGATGGTTCACCAGACAAGAGTATAAAAATTTGCCAACAGTTTACAGACGCGAGAATTAGAATCATTCATCAGGAAAATAAAGGTGTAGCTGCTGCACGTAATAATGGAATACGTGAAGCTCAAGGACAATATCTAGCTTTTTTAGACGCAGACGATTTATGGACACCAGACAAATTAGAAAAACATGTCCAGCATTTAGACAACTCTCCGGAAATCGGAGTTAGTTTTTGTCGTTCAGCTTTTATCGATGAAGCAAGTAATCCTTTAGGAATTTATCAAATTAGTAAACTCAAAGACATATCAATTCTAGATTTACTTTGTCGAACTCCCATAGGGAATGGTTCTGTACCAGTAATTCGTCGAGAAGCCTTACAACAAATCAAATTTTCAGGCAATTTATACGGAAAAGTTGAAGACTTTTATTTTGATGATGATAGACAGCTACACCCTTCAGAAGACGTAGAATGTTGGTTACGCATAGCCTTAAAAAGTAACTATAAAATAGAAGGAATTGCAGAAGCTTTAACACTGTATAGAGTAAACTCTCAGGGATTTTCTGCCCAAATTCAGAAGAAACTTAAATCTTGGGAAACAATGCTAGAAAAGCTCCGCGATTACGCACCACCCCAAGAATTTGAGCAGTGGAAAAAAATATCAATGGCATATCAATACCGTCATTTAGCCAGGAGAGCAGTAACCTTAGAGTTAGCATCGACAGCAGTAGAATTTGCTAACAAAGGCGTACTAATCCACCCACAAATATTATTAGAAGAACCGCGTCGTACATCAATTACTTTAGCCGCAGCTTACTTCTTGTGGCTATTACCAAAACCAATTTACCAGCAAATTCAAAACTTAGCCTTAAAAATCACTGGTGCAAATCAAAAACGCCGAATTCAGCAAGAAAAATTGTTGACGGTTGACGGTTGACGGTTGACGGTTGACGGTTGACTGGTGACTGGTGACTGTTGACTGTTGACTGCTAACTGTTGAGTGACGACTGTTGAATAGTGACTGCTAATTGCTAATTGCTGAGCGCTTGTTTGGTAGTTAACCGTCAACAGTCAACAGTCAACAGTCAACAGTCAACAGTCAACCTACAAGCTAACAACCGCTTCCGCAACACGTTGCGATACAAATGGCAAAACCTCTCGACTTTTTGCCTGTGCTTTCCCTTCTGTAAACACAACTAATAAATACGGTCGCTTACCAGGTATTTCTATATACGCTGCATCGTGTCGTACTTGACTTGTCCAACCTGCTTTTGACCACAGCTGCGAATCTTGAGGAAGTCCACCACCAATAAAACCTGTTACTTGGTCTTCTTCTACTTTAGGTAAATTATCAGGGTTATTACAGCGCTTGAGTATTCCCATCATTTGTTGCGAGCGTGCGCTAGAAACCGCGACACCTCCGACGATGCTATGTAATAACCTAGCGGTAGCATTGGTGGTCAACATATTGCGATTTTCCAATAATTCCCCATAAAACGCTCGTTCCCTCCCGTAGGGACCGTCACCCCAGGTTTTTTGACAGACGTTGATTGTTTCTAAATCTTCCCATCCTAGAGACTGATAATAGCGGTTAACTATTTGACGCTGGTATTTCCAGGTATCAAATGGTCCCGAAGCTAATTCTGGGCCAGAGGTCGTCCCACTTAAAATATCTAAGACTAAGCTGGTGGCATCGTTGCTAGAATCAACTATCATGTCGCGTATTGCTCTCTCCAACTCAGAAGAACTCTGAGTCATGCCTTTTTCCAACCACTCTTGTGCTGCCACTAAGTAAAATAACTTGACGACACTGGCCGGATAAATTCGTTCGACACCACGATAAGTAAATCCACGTATAGAATGGTTCCAAAAAGCATCTGGAGTTAAAGCGCCACCTGTATTTACGGGGGCTGGTGGGTCGTAAACAATCCAAGTTAAAGCAATTTGGTTACGGGCTAACGTGCTAAATGCACCCCATGTTGCCTCTAAAATGCCATTACCGAGATTTTCGAGTTGTTCGTCTTTTCGGAAAAAAAACATTGTTGTTAATTATTAAGCTTGAAGAATGACCGCGAACTTAGAATCCCAAATCTTAAGTCTTTTGAACGATGAGCAGGTGTGCCTAACAGACCTGAACATCTATAGTTCTCCCAAGTGCGACAGTTTAGCAACACAAGCCGCAACTGGAAGACATTTGCGGGTGACATCTAATTATGAAGATGAAGATGTAGAGACGGGAATAAAAACGTCTGTACAAGTGTACTTGTGTGAGGACGATTATCCTGGGTGGCTATCTGTTTCCGACTTGAGTTTATTACAAAAAGCTAATGTAGCTTATCACGCTAAATTATTGTCAGAAGCGGAGATAAAAAAATTGCTCCCGGATGTTATTGGTTTCACTCATAAGGCAATGGCACAACCTAATTATTACCTTTGGGGAGGTACAGTAGCACCTAATTATGATTGTTCCGGATTAATGCAAGCAGCGTTTCGTTCGGTGGGTATTTCTCTACCACGAGATGCCTATCAACAGGAAGGTTTTACTGCGAGTATTAATGTTGCAGAATTAGAGCCAGGGGATTTGGTGTTTTTTGGGACTTCCGAAAAAGCCACTCATGTGGGATTGTATTTAGGGGACAATACTTATATTCACAGTTCTGGTAAAGATAAAGGACGTAATGGTATTGGGATTGATGTTCTTTCGGAACAAGGGGACGCTGTAAGTCGGTCTTATTATCAGCAGTTACGGGGAGCTGGTAGAGTAGTCAAATGTTATAAACCACAAAATCGTTGAGAACGCTTAGGTAAGTTTTGAATTTTAAGTTTTGAATTTTTTATGACGAAAGTGGTAAAAGTTAGATTACTCTTTTTCCTTCTTTCTTCTTCCTTATTCCTTGATTTTTATTTTTAAATTGCTTATGAGGAGCGGGTTAGTTTCCCACGGTTTAGCTGGGGAGAATGGGGGTATTTCCTCATTTATTCCCGATGTTTCAATAGTTGTGCCCGTTCATGACGAGGTGGAAAGTTTGCCCCATTTATTAGAGGCAATTTCTGCTGCTTTTTCTGATACGAGTCTCAGCTATGAAATTATCTGTGTTGATGATGGTTCTGCGGATGGGTCTACTGCGTTGTTGAAGAAGCTAGCCCTAACCCGTAGTGATTTGAAGTCAGTAATTTTGCGGCGTAATTATGGTCAAACAGCGGCAATGTCAGCAGGGTTTCATTACGCTTTGGGTAAAATTATTGTGACGATGGATGCCGATTTGCAAAATGACCCTGCGGATATTCCTATGCTGTTGGCTAAATTAGACGAGGGTTATGATTTGGTCAGTGGTTGGCGAGAAAAACGACAAGACGCAGCTTTAACGCGCTTACTTCCTTCTAAAATTGCTAACTGGTTAATTCGCCGCATTACTGATGTCAAAATTCACGACTATGGTTGTTCTCTTAAAGCTTATCGCGCCGAATTGGTAGCGGATATGAATCTTTACGGAGAATTGCATCGATTTTTACCCGCTTTGGCTTATATCGAAGGGGCAAGAATTACAGAAATGCCTGTACGACACCATGCACGACGTTTTGGGCAAAGTAAGTATGGATTGGCACGCACTTTCCGTGTCTTGATGGATTTATTAACTATTGCCTTTATGAAAAAGTTCCTCACCCGTCCCATGCATGTTTTTGGACTTTTGGGTCTACTTTCTATGTTCAGTGGTGGTGGAATAGGTATTTATCTGACTTTTGTCAAACTTGTTCTCGGAGAAAATATTGGCGACCGTCCTTTGTTGATACTGGCAGTATTGCTTCTGGTAGCTGGGGTACAGCTATTTTGCTTTGGTTTATTAGCAGAATTATTAATGCGTACATACCACGAATCTCAAGGTCGTCCTATTTACCGAGTGCGTGAGATAGTAGCCAAAGAAGTTAAGTAATGTAACAATGATTAGTAGTCGTTGATTGTTGACTGTTGATTGTTGACTGTTAACTGCTGATTACTAATTATTGACCAATAATTTGGCGTCTACCCCGAAGTGTTTCGCACATTTGATATTAAGTTGCGGCAGAGCTTGCTGATTTTATTTACAGCGGGTTTGCTATTCTGGTCGAGTATGGCTTCGTTACTGCCAACTTTACCCCTTTACGTTGAATATATTGGCGGAAGTAAACAGCAAATTGGCACAGTCATGGGTAGTTTTGCTATTGGACTGTTGCTGTTTCGACCGAAATTAGGAAAAATGGCGGATAAACAAAGTCGTAAAATTGTCTTGCTTATCGGTTTAATCGTGGCAACAATTACACCTCTGGGATATTTATTCGTCAAATCAATTCCATTATTAATGGTATTGCGTGCTTTTCATGGTATTAGCGTTGCGGCTTTTACTACTGGCTATTTCGCTTTAGTAGCAGATTTAGCACCAGCTGATAAACGTGGTGAAATAATTGGTTACATGAGTTTAATCAATCCCTTAGGTTTGGCAATTGGTCCAACTTTAGGTGGTTATTTACAAGCAGCAGTTGGTTACCCGATATTATTTCTAGTTGCATCAGAATTAGCTTTAGCAGCCTTATTGTGTGCAGTCCATGTAAACCATACTCATGAACAAGTACCGCAAAATAGTAGCGAAAGTAGTCAATTTTGGCAGATACTAATAAGTCCGAGGGTAAGAATCCCAACCTTTATTATGTTGATAGTAGGTTTGGTTTTCGGCACATTAAGCACATTTGTACCGTTATATATTAGAGAAACTGGAGTCGATTTAAATCCTGGACTGTTTTACACCGCAGCAGCAATTTCCAGTTTTAGTACAAGAATGGTAACTGGAAAAGCAAGCGACCGTTGGGGTAGAGGTTTATTTGTGACTATTGCACTGGTATTTTATGGCGTATCAATGATAATGCTGTGGAAAGCGGACAGTACTTCTAGCTTTTTATTCGCAGCCGTAGTCGAAGGAGCTGGTGTTGGCACTTTAGTCCCAATGGTTTCGACAATGATGGCAGACCGTTCCCATCCAGAAGAAAGAGGACGAACATTTGCTATGTGTATCACCGGATTTGACTTGGGTATAGCTTTAGCTGGACCTCTTCTTGGTTTAGTTGCCGAAGAATTAGGTTATGCAAATCTCTTTCTCTACGCTAGCGGCTTAAGCTTCTTGGGAATGATAGTTTTTCTTACGCAATCCAATAAAGACTTAATATCCTCAATCAGATTTGCTTTGGGAAAAGCAGAAGACGCCTACGCTTTAAAAAGGTGAGACGCGAATAAATGTAGAGACGCGATTAATCGCGTCTCTACAACAATAATAGACGATAATTATTTCAAACGGGCGAGGAGGGATTCGAACCCCCGACACCGTGGTCCGTAGCCACGTGCTCTAGTCCACTGAGCTACACGCCCTCAACAGAATCTAATAGTAGCATAGACTTTTTTACGATGCAAGATAATTTCCAAGATAAATTTCAATCAAATTTTGCTTCTTTGTCCCACCTGGATAATTTGGGACAAGCGACTATGGTTGATGTCTCATCGAAAGAGGCAACTGTTCGGCAAGCTGTCGCTGTAGGTAGGGTAAAAATGCAGCTTGAAACTTTTGAAGCCATTCAACTCGGAAATACTCCTAAAGGAGATGTTTTAGGGACTGCGAGGTTAGCTGGTATTATGGCAGCTAAACAAACAGCGAATTTAATTCCTTTGTGTCATCCCCTCCCACTGCAAAAAGTAGAAGTGCTGGTGACACCAAATTCCCAACTCCCAGGTTATGAAATTCAGGCAACAGTTAAAACCAAAGCTGAAACAGGGGTAGAAATGGAAGCTCTAACCGCAGTTTCTGTTGCAGCCCTTACCCTTTACGATATGGCAAAGGCTTTAGAAAAATCGATTCAAATCGAATCAATCCATTTAGTCAGTAAAAGTGGTGGAAAATCTGGGGATTACCAACAGCCATAAAAGCGTAGAATTTAAGCAGAACCTAAATGGTTTCAAAACTTTACATTTTTAATTTTCATTTTTAATTGCTATGCCCCCTCGTTGGCCTCGTCAACCCACCCGTCAAGACCCAGACTACCGTAAGCTAGATGACCGAATGAATTTTGCCGTCCATGTGGCAATATTTGCTGTAACCAATTCTGGTTTATGGTTTTTCCACAACTTCCGCAAAGCAACTTGGGAGTGGCTACCTTGGTTAACACTAAGCTGGCTAGTAGTTGTGTTGGCTCATCTAATTTACATTTCTGCCATCGCTAACTATTCAAAAACTTCCTCAATCAATTAAAAAAAGCGTTCTAATATTGAACGCACTACAAATGGAAGAGGAGAATTGTTACCTGAGGTAGTTTCTTTAGCCAAAAGACCTGAGCCATAATGTAAAACAACCATCAAAAAAATTTTAAGTGGGGTTATTTTCAATGGCTAATACTAACACCACAGAACTTTTAGAAGCCCTAGCGGCAGAAATCGGTGAAAACGTCTATATAGATATTGCTAAATGGCATCTTTATTTATCTAATGCCAAACTGCACACCGTAGTAGCCGAAAGGATGTATCCCCTACTTACATCTAACAAACCTATCAAGGAAGAAGATGTAATTAAAATTCTGGAAACAATCTCTGTAAAAATCGGTGGTGGTAGACGAGAAGTACCCCTCGCTGATTTACTGCCATTACAATGCCAAGTTAATTTAGTAGATTTACTTGAAAGATATCAAAGTAGCATGTAAAAAATGTAACTAATGACTCTGGATTTAGTTCTCCTCAATCACCGATAATTTGCTTAAATGAGGCAAGATATTTGAGGAGAATTTTTATCATGAGTGAGTATAAATTTCATGACGAATATACGTTAGCAGAAGTAACAGATAAATTAGGTAAAAAAGCTTTGCAACTGGGACTTATACCTAGCTTTGTTGTGCGTTACTTCCCAGATTGTAGAGAATATTACATACCCAACGAGAAAGAATCACAAGCATTAACTCCAGAAGAAGCATATTTTCGCCTGAAAAAATTAGTAGAAAATGCGAAAAATTGGTAATTGGTAATTGGTAATACTCCCCATCAAAGAGGAAGTTCAATCCAAAACTCAGTACCTTGCTCTGGTTCTGAAATACACTTTAAATTACCACCGTGCTTTTGGGCTATGATTTCATGGCTGATAGAAAGTCCTAATCCTGTCCCTTTGCCGACGGGTTTTGTAGTAAAGAAGGGATTAAATATTTGCTGTTGTAGCTCATGAGAAATACCAGAGCCATTGTCACTAATCTGAATTAAAGCATGAGAATTATCATTAGTAACTTGAGTCCGAATACAAATTTGTCGATTATCAATTAATGATTCCTCTAAAGCATCGACAGCATTTGCGATTAAATTCATAAATACTTGATTGAGTTGACCTGGATAACATGTTACTAGCGGTAAATCACCATATTCTTTGATTATTTTAATACCTGGTTTTCCACCATTTGGTTTAATTCGGTGCTGTAAAATTAAAACTACGCTGTCCAATATTTTGTTAATGTCAACACTTTGTCTTTCTTTTTGGTCACTGCGAGAGAAGTTTCGCAAGCTGAGGATAATTTCATAGATACGGTCAGTTCCCAATTTCATAGAAGACAGCATTTTTGGTAAGTCTTCTTTAACAAATTCCAAATCAATCGCTTCGGATTTTTTTTGAATCTCTATATTTGGATTGGGATAGTGCTGCTGATACAATTCAAGCAAAGCCAAAATTTCCTCAATATATTCACAGACAAAATTGAGGTTATTGTAGATAAAATTAACAGGATTATTGATTTCATGAGCAATACCCGCAACTAGTTGTCCTAAAGAACACATTTTTTCGGTTTGTAAAAGTTGCATTTGCGTACGCTGCAATTCTTCAAATGTATCTCCTAAAATCTGTTTTTTTTCCTTATTACGATACCGTTCAATAGCTATACCAGCCAAATAAGTTGCTTGAACAATTAGCTGCTTCTCGTTAGTATTAGGTTTGCGTGGTTGGTGAGTATACATGGCAAAAGTACCCAATACAGAACCTTCCGCTGTCAGAATTGGTGCTGACCAACAAGCCTGTAACCCGCAATCCAAAGCCACATCACGGTAATTAATCCATAATGAATCTGAAACAATCTCTTCGGCAATTACTAATTCTCGACGATAAGCTGCTGTTCCGCAACTAGCAGCACAACTTTCGATAGGAATGCCATCAATCGCTTGCTGATATTTAGTTGGCAAACTAGGGGCTATACAATTATGTAAATTCCTACCATCATCATCTACGAGTAATAAACAACATTTTACGTCTTCCGCTGATGAGTTTTCTATGAATCGAGCAATAGCTTCCAAGGTTTGAAGTAGTCCCGTACCTTTAAAAATCAGTTCGAGTATGTGATTTTCAACCTGGAGTTGGGTTTCTGATTTTTGGTAACAGCAGCCAATTTTATATGGAGCGGAATCGCTCATTTCTGTGTAAGATAGGTCATCATATTTTAGAAATTCTAATTTTTCTTCACTGGAATGAAAGAAGTTATTATCAGAATTTTCTGCGACAATATCACTGTAAAAGCCTTGACTAGGTAAAAAACTTACAGAGTCTAACTTTCGGGTAGGAGTAGCCAGCTGAAGCTGTCGTTGAGGGTTGGAGTAATTTTTTTCTACACCCACAATAGTTTTAGGGTTGTACATTTCTGGCAACAGGGATTTTTTTAACAAATCTTCATATTTACCAGATAATTTCTGTCGCTCCTGTAATTTTACTTCCCGTAAAACAAGTTCGATGCTATTCGTTAATCGAGCTAAATTAGCTTTAATAACAATATCACTAACTCCCGCTTTCAAAGCACGAACAGTCGCTTCTGCACCTATTTCTTCTGATACGACAATCACTGGCAAAGAGCTTTCGATTTGCCGTAAAATTAGCAAGACTTGTTCATAGCCAAGTTGCTTACTGTCATTATCTACAATGACAATATCCCATTTACGTTGTCGTAACGCAGTGCTAAAAGCTGTGACTGTATCTACTTGTCCGATTACAATACTACCACCACCTAGATTTTGAAGTTGATTCAACAGCAAAGTGGCATCGTCAACAGAATTTTGCACCAGCAAGACCCGTAGCGGTTGATTCACTGGTTTCTCCTATTAAAATATTTGTGTAGAAGCTACCCAAAACTGGGAAAGCACAGCAAATTGACCATATTAATCTATGGAAACAATAATAATAATTAATGGATGCACACCCGAAAAAATCCTTATATCAAAAGCATTCTGACAGTTATTCGCGACAAAATGCTAATTTGTCTCTATTATTTAACAAAATTCGTCATTTTGCCAATATATTCAGAAAAAAATTAAAAACTTGTAAACTGAACTAATTACGTGTATAAATACATGCAATTATTTGATATAAAAATTAGTTGTAAATAGTTACTAAAAAGACTTAAATCACACTATAAAGCTGATTTGAGTCACATAGATTTTATCAATTAGTAAAACACTTAGATAATTAATAACATAAAAAAGATGATTTCGATAAGACTAAGTGATATAAAGTTTTTAGATGACTGTTCATCAAGCATTCTAATAACATCTTTTGGTAGATGACAAAAGCTCTACTTAGAGATAAGCCCGATATCTTAAGTCTACCTATCGATATCATTAGTAATGCTTAAGTATTTTAATCAGTCGCTATTACATCTTCCGAAGTCCCAAAAAATGCTTTAGTAACCCAAGTTGTGACAATGTGAGAAAGCAGCCCCATCGGTCCAGCGAACAAACATAGAGCTAAAGAATGAACCGTCCAAATCTTATTTTTTTCTCCATCTAAATAAATATACCGTCCTACAAATAAGTCCATAACTAGGAAATGAATCCAACCTGTTGCAGCAGCTTTTTCATCAGCGAAAAATCTAGCAATATCCGCAAGTTGGGGATTAGATAAAGCCTGAGCATTCTCTGGAGTAATGCTAGTGATAAACAAATATACATAAGTAATCGCTAGCGGAACAAAAGGTAAATAAGATTCCATGACCCCCCGCGATATTTTCCATTTGGGGAGGAAAATCATCAACAACCAAAACGGTAAAACAAAAAGATTTGCGATATTGAAAATTTCAGAGATATACATAATATTAGTTTTCGGTTGACAACAACGACTCTATTTGATTTGCGTTTAAATTACGACCAATAAACACCAATTTAGTTTGTCTTGGTTCTTCTGGTTGCCAAGGACGGTCATAAAATTGCTCGAAACGGGTTCCAACCCCTTGCATCACTAAGCGCATTGATTTGTTGGGGACAGCGACAAACCCTTTCACACGGTAAACTTCTTGTTGCTGTACAACACTTTGTAGTTGTTTCAATAGCTGTTGCGGGTCAAAAGTACGGTCTAAAATAAAATGCGCTGAGTTAATCTCGTCGTCGTGGTCGTGTTCTTCTTCTTCATCGTGGTGACTAGGACGGGAATCCAAGTCATCTTCTACTGCTGCTTTCCACCCCAATAATATAGATGGGTCAAGTGTCCCCCGCACGCTTTCTATTATTTTTACTTGCCTGGTTAACTCTTGCTTAACAAGTAGCTCAACTTGCTCTTGGGTTTCTTTTCCAATCAAATCGGTTTTATTCAACACAACTAAATCAGCACAAGCTAGTTGGTCTTCAAACAATTCTTGTAGAGGGGTCTCGTGTTCTAAATTGTCATCTTGCTGACGCTGTGCATCAATCGCTTCTGGGTCACTAGCAAAGGTTCCTGCTGCGACAGCAGCACAATCTACAACCGTAATTACCGCATCCACTGTAGTCGCATTACGCACTTCCGGCCAGCGAAAAGCTTTTATTAAAGGTTTTGGTAATGCTAAACCAGAAGTTTCTATCAAAATACAGTCAATACTTTCTCGTCGTTTGAGTAATTCTTGCATGGTTGGTAAAAATTCTTCTTGCACCGTGCAACACAAACAACCATTAGTTAACTCATAAACATTACTAATATAACCATTAACAGGCTCCCCTCCCACCGATAAACCATCCGCTACATCCGTTTGCAAAGCATCCGTTGCTAAATCCGTTTCTGGACAGATTTGACAAGATTTTAATAACTCGCCATCAATACCCAATTCGCCAAATTCGTTGACTAAAACCGCTATGCGGCGTCCTTGATTATTTTGTAACAGATGTCGAATTATTGTAGTTTTGCCACTACCTAAAAAGCCTGTAATAACTGTAACAGGGATTTTTGTTGCCATGCGATTTTTAGTACTAAAGCCCATGCGAGTAGATGAACTTAGTTATTTTAAGCCGAAAGTATATGCAACGAGCAAAATTTCATCGGTTCGTAGTTGGGCTTTAGCCCTTAGTTTATATATAGCAATCCTAAATCAATCATTTGTAAAAAATCATAATAAAAGTGTAATGCGGGCATCTTTAAAGCTTCCACTAGCTAGCAAGATGCTTGCACTACCAAAAATTTTTATAAATCATTTAGGACTGCTATATAATATCGGCGCTAAAGCGCTACTACGAACCTTGGGCACAATTTAGGGGCTACTTCCTCATGACCATACTTGAATCCTGAATCCAAGCATAACCCTAAGGCTGTAACCCCTATAAGTTAATCAAATATTATTTTTTTAGTACCAAGCAGGAAGCACTAAGCACTATCTCTACTCTACTGTTGCTAGCTCTGAGTCTGTGCTACCACGAGTGCGACGACGGGTTAAGGTATTGAAAAGCATTACACCAATTGCTTTAATCAAGTTGCCTTCCAATTCTTGGAACATTTTCATGTTCATCCCAAAAGCGTCGTTTGCTTCTTCTACAATTTTGTCCCCTGTTGCGTCGTCAATGGGTAATTCGTCTAAAGTCTGACGGTATTTATTTTTGAACGCCTTCTCATCGGGAATATCTTCAAATTCATAGAAGGCTGTTCCGTTGCTATCTGTTAAGTTCATTGCTGTTACCGCAATGTTTTTCAAAATCTGTCCCCCAGATAAATCACCCAAGTAACGAGTGTAGGAGTGAGCAACTAGCATTTCTGGCTCGTTGTTGGATATTTCTCGGATGCGCTCTACATAAGCTTTTCCTGCTGGTGATAATTGGATGTTTTCCCGCCAGTTAGCACCATAGTAATAGGCAAGGTCTTTCTCTAAGCTACGCTGTCTATAAAGTTCCTTAAAATTAATTTTGGAGACTATTGGATGGTCTTTGAGCTTTTCCATCTCTTCTTCCATCGCGGAATAGACGAAGTAGAGATTTGCCACTAGCTTCCTATAAGAGTTTTTTTCAACTACTCCTTTTAAAAAACATTTGACAAAACCTACGTTTTCTGCCATTGTGTGAGCTTTTTTGGTACCGATACGTAGTTTGCTTGCTAAATCGCTGCTCATATGAGAATCCCAACTTTTTATAGTCTACTTATGGGTCTAATCCAGAAATGGCTTAGAAATGGCTTAAAAATAGGCCACTAAAACGTTACAATATATCGATTTGTTGAGAATTTTTATTACATTTTCTTAAGTAAATGTCTTTGTATTTCTTAACACAGCCTCCTTTGTACCTTGAATACTTGATTTGTGGCGATAGTAGTTTACAAAAATTAAATTTGCTTTTCATCTTTGAGGCTGCTTTTAAATATTTTTTTGTTAACAAATTGTTATTTTATTTGCTTCATTCATTCAATCTTAAAAATTATACACACTATCTTATCAGTAATTTCACTTAAAGAGAGTGGAATCATAGATAATATTTACTTATAAAGAAAAACGTAATTTTCCTGATAAAAAAGTATCGCGGCGGAATTGTTCAGTAAATTGTAAAAGTGTTATTCTCCAGTTTGACTGTGTGGAGTGTTAAAAAAAAATTATGGTCTCATCTTTAAATCGGACTCAAAGTGGCATTAATGGGTATTCTGCGACCGATGCAGATGGTTTAAATGAAGGTATTGAAAATCATTTTGGGCTAGGCTTAATTGCTCTACCTACAACTCCTTTGTTTGGTACAGATGGTATTCGTGGTAAGGTTGGTGACTTGCTCAGTGCGCCTTTAGCTATGCGAGTCGGTTTTTGGGCTGGTATTGTGCTGCAGAGTCATGCGGCTCAAGTCGGACCGATTATTCTTGGTCAGGACTCCCGTAACTCCAGTGATATGCTGGCGATGGCTCTGAGTGCTGGGTTAACAGCTGCGGGGCTAGAGGTTTGGTATTTGGGATTATGTCCCACTCCCTGCGTTGCCTATTTAACTAGCGCTAGCGATGCTATTGGCGGTGTAATGATTTCCGCTAGCCATAATCCCCCAGAGGACAATGGTATTAAAATTTTTGGTGCTGATGGCGCTAAGTTGTCTAAGACTTTGCAAGCCGCAATTGAAGCCGGACTGCGCGGAGAAACTTTTGTTCCTGGTGGTGTCAACAATTGTGGGAGATATTATTTTCGTCCGGAACTGATAAATGAATATACTACAGCCTTAAAGCAGCCCCTGCAAAGTCAGGGTATAAATTTCCAAGGAATGAAAATTGTTTTGGATTTAGCCTGGGGTGCTGCTGTTGGTGTTGCTCCTTCTGTATTTACTGATATGGGAGCGTCCGTCATTGCTTTGCATAATCAAGCTGATGGCAATCGTATTAACGTAAATTGTGGCTCAACCCATTTGGGAATTTTGCGAGATGCTGTAATCAGCAATAATGCTGATTTTGGTGTTGGGTTCGATGGTGATGCTGACCGTGCTTTAGCGGTAGACAACACTGGAGCAATCGTCGATGGTGACTATATTCTTTATTTATGGGGACGCCATTTACTGCAACAGCAACAATTACCTGACAACCTAATTGTTACCACTGTGATGGCTAATTTAGGTTTTGAACGCGCTTGGAAAAAACTTGGTGGTCAGATGATACGCACCAATGTTGGTGACCAGTATGTCCAAGCGGAAATGTCTCAAACTGGAGGAATGCTCGGTGGTGAACAATCTGGCCATATTTTATGCCGTCACTATGGGATAACTGGTGATGGTCTTTTAACTGCTTTGCATTTAGCTACTGTGGTTAAATATTCCGGTAATTCCTTAGGGGATATGGTTAGCCAAAGCTTCCAAACCTACCCCCAACTCCTGCGTAACGTCCGAGTTGAAGACCGCACTAAGCGCATGGCATGGAAAGATTGCCAACCAATTCAAATTGCGATCGCCCGTGCAGAAGAGGCGATGGGTGATGCTGGTAGAGTGTTAGTACGCGCATCAGGCACAGAACCCGTTATTAGGGTAATGGTGGAAGCGGAAGACGCTCAAATGGTTGAATACTGGACAACGGAATTGGTTTCTGTGGTACAGCTACATTTGGGGTAAAAAGACCTAACCCCCCCAACCCCCCTTCCCTGCGAGGGAAGGGGGGCTATGATTAGTTTAAGATTTCATATAAAAATATTTTTTTATTCTCACAAATATCGCATTTCCTCCCTTCCCTCATAGGGAAGGGGGGTAGGGGGGTTAGGTCTTTTAGGTGAATATTCCAATGTTCTGGTAAAGAATTGCTAGCATTTAGACATTTTTTTCTCCTATCAAAATAGGTTAAAAGATAAACAATGTGAACTCAGCTACCAGAACTGAATGAAACTGCAGAGCAAAGGCAAAAAATCAAAAAAGCTAAAAAAATCCAAAAAAACTGCCAAACCAGAAGTACCGACTCTGAGTTTGAAGGAAAGGCTTGCGGAAAAACGTAAAGCAGCTCAAGCAAAAAAAGAATTAACCAGTTTAATTGGTACTGCTGGTTCTATAGGTCTTTTCTTAGGGATAATTCTTTTTTTCGTTGGGGGACCCAAAATAGCAGCACCAGCAGTAGCAGGTACTCTAGCTATAGCCCTCTCCTACAAATATCCCCGTCAAGCACTTTTCGCTTTTATAATTTACGTTCCCTTTGGTGGGACAGTCGTTTATCTGCTGGGAAATAGCCCAATTCTTCAGTTATCCAAAGACGGCTTCTACATTCCTGCTTTGGTCGCACTATGGCAAAATTGCAGCAAGCAACGGCTACCGTTACTTATCCCCCAAGGAATAAAAACACCACTGTATATTTTATTAGCCTGTTGCATAATGACACTGTTATTCATTAACGGTGGACAACAGTTTAACCCACCTCCCCCCAAATTAATGGAACCACCTCCCAAAGAAATACCCCTGGGAATGGGAATTTTGGGACTAAAGGTATTTTTGGGCTACGTACCACTAATTAGTTGCACTTATTATCTAATTCGCAACAAAAAAGATTTTCTTTTAATAACCCGGATGCAGACAGCCATGATACTAATATGCTGCATCCTGGGAGTTGTTCAATACATGATGCTCGTGGTAGGAATATGTGAAGGCACTAGAAATGCTGTTGGTTCTGCCTTGTTTAAAGCAACACTTGAAGCCCGCTGTTTTGTTGGTGGTTCTTTAGTATACAGTCCTAGCCAAGGAATGATTCGGCTTCCAGGAACATTTGTAGCTCCTTGGCAATGGGCATGGTTCCTAATCTCCAGTACATTTTTTACATTTGCCACTGGTTTTAGTGACCCTTCAATTTTATGGCGAATTGTCGGCTTTGGTTCTTTGCTATCAGTTTTCATAAACGCAGTTATTTCTGGACAGCGAATTGCTTTAGCTTTAGTTCCAGTTTGCTTTGTGCTGCTACTATTGCTCACTGGTCAGCTGGGCAACCTGAAAAAATTTATCCCCGTAATTGGGGGATTAGCCTTAGTAATTTTTATTGCTGTCGCTAGTAATCCAGCACTAGTACAAGAAAGATTAGATAGCTTTATCAGTCGCTGGAATGCTTCTCCACCTCAAGACTTCATCGTACAGCAATTTGAAGAAAGCTGGAAAGCCGCAGATACGCTTATCGGAAGCGGTTTAGGTCGTGCAACAAACTCAGCACGTGCCCTGGGTGAGACTAGGTTAGTAGAAACATACTATCCCAAAGTGATGTACGAAGTGGGAATTGTCGGTTTGCTCGGATTCATTGCATTAGTAACGAGTTTAACAATTATTTGCTTCCAAACCTATCGAAAGATAAAAAACCGTAATTTCCGCAGTTACGCAGCGTCGATGTGGGTGTTTATATTGTTTATTAGTTACAACACATATTACTATCCACTGGATGTAGACCCAGTGGCAGTTTACTATTGGTTTGCAGCAGGAATTCTATTGAAATTACCAGAAATTGACAAAGTAGAAAGACTACAACAAGCAAAAGCAGAAGAGGAGGAAAACAATTCAGGAGGAAAAAGGAAGAAGTAACAAATAAGAAAGAAGAATAACTTTCATCTTTTAATTTATTCCCCACTCCCCATTCCCCATTCTCCATTCCCCATTCCCCATTCCCCACTCCCCACTCCCTATTCATAACTCTATGGATTTTCCTTTAATTTCAGTAATTATACCAACTTACGGTCGTGAAGAAGCACTTCGCGATAGTATTGAAGATGTTATTAAGCAAGACTATCCAAACTTTGAGGTTTTGGTAGTAGACCAAACAGCCAAGCATAAACCAGAGATTGAGGCTTTTTTGCAAGAACAAGCAAATGCACAAAAAATAAAGTGGTTTAAGATTAATTGGGCTAGTTTACCTGGAGCACGAAATTATGCTGTGCGACGTTCTTCTGGAGAAATAATTTTATTTATTGATGATGACGTCGAATTAGAGCCAGGATTTTTGGCTGCTCACGCGAAAAACTTTATCGAAAAGCCAGATGTAGGTGCCGTTGCAGGAAGAGTTTTTGACAGAATGAAACTGTCAGATGCAGCTGTTGGCAAAACTCAGGGAGATAAAAACTATAAAGAAATAGAATATTTACCTCCCCAAGCAATGGACCCAGGAATAGCCTGGTATTATATTGACTTAGTACATACAGTTAAACCCCAACAAGTGTTAACAGCGAGGGGTTGTAATATGTCTTTCCGTCGCGAAATTTTTACCAAGCACGGAATACATTTTGATGAAAGATTTCGCGGTAGTGCAGTACGAGAAGAATCAGATTTTTGTTTGCGACTGCGGCAAACAGGCTACAAAATTTGGTATGACCCAGAAGCTCATTTAGTGCATTTAGGAGAAGAAACTGGTGGATGTCATGATATCAGTACAAAAACCACAAAATATCAGTTAACCTTTTACCACAACCACTTTTTATTGGGCTTGAAAAACCTCAATATATCTCAAGCTTTACGACTGTATGCACGGTTATTTGATTGCCACGTTCTTGGTCGTCCCCCATGTCACAAAAGCGGTTCCCCAATCAAAATTGCCACCCGTTTTGTTTTTTACACCTTAGGTTTTCTCAAAGCATTAGGAACCATTATTCAATCAGCTTGGAATGACGGGCAAACTTACACCCGTTTAGATGAACAAGTTAGTTAGGCAGCAATATAACTAACACTATTCCTTTTCTATATTTTATTTGTATAAACGGGCGGGCAAGGATGCCCACCCCACAAAGCAAATAATTTTTTGGGTAAATTTCATTATTAATATTATATAACTGTGCAACTGCATCCAGTAATTTACCAGCTTATTATTACCAATTACCCATTAGCAATTATGAAAATATTAGTAGCTAGTCACACTTATATAGTAGACCTGAACTGTGAAAAACTACGCGCTTTATCACAGTTAAAACCAGGAATAGAGGTAACAGTAGTAGTTCCAAAACGATGGAAACCAGGTGGAGTACAAAACAAAATTATTGAAACAGAATACCGAGATGAAGGTAGCTTTAAAATAGTTCCAATTTCTAATTTCAGTCAAAATCACCAAGGTTTATTGACTTTTGGGAGCGAAATCATATCTTTATTAAAGGAATTTCGACCCCAAGTTATCCAAGTAGAACAAGGTTCAAGGGGATTAGCTTATTCGCAAATGATTTTTTTGAATAAGCTTTTGGGACTCAAAGCTAAAAATGTATTTTTTACCTGGTGGAATTTACCTTACCAATTAAAGCCACCTATTTCCTTGCTAGAAAAATATAACCTAAATAGCAGCCACGGCATTATTTCTGGTAACCAAGATGGAGCAGAAATTTTACGCGAACGCGGTTACAAAGGTGCTATTAAAGTTATGCCGCAATTAGGTATAGATGAGCGAATATTTAAACCAACACCACAACCAGACTTAGCTGCAAAACTAGGGATTAATTCAGGTGAATTTGTTATCGGCTTTGTCGGAAGATTTGTACCAGAAAAAGGATTGATGACACTATTAAAAGCAGTAGCCAATAGCAAGATTAAAAATAAAAAATGGAAGTTACTACTCCTTGGTCGTGGTGAACTAAAAGAAGAATTACTCAAACAAGCAGCAGAAAACAATATTACAGACAAAGTAATAGTAATCGAAAGCGTTCCCCATGATGAAGTACCAAAGTATATCAATCTTATGAATACTTTGGTTTTACCATCGGAAACAACTTATAAATTTAAAACCATGACTTCCGTTGGTTGGAAAGAGCAATTTGGTCATGTACTAATTGAAGCAATGGGTTGTCAAATACCTGTGATTGGTTCCGACTCTGGTGAAATTCCTCATGTCATAGGTAATTCTGGCTTAACTTTCCCAGAAGGAAATGCAGAAGAACTTGCTAATTGTCTAACTAAATTAATAGACAGTCCCGCATTCGCTAATACCTTAGGTGAAATGGGTTACACCAAAGCTATGTGTGAATATACTAATAAAGCTTTAGCGAAACAGCAATTAGAATTTTATGAAGAACTGGTAATTGGGAATCGGTAATTGGTAATTGGTAATTGGTAATTAGTAATTGGTAATTGGTGGATTGACGAACGAATGATTAACAAAAATGAAAATTCTGCAAATAATTCCTTCAATATCTTTAATTTACGGTGGTCCCAGTCAAATGATTTTAGGACTCGCTCCTGCACTTGCAAGTCTAGGTGTAGAAGTTACCGTAATTACAACTGATAGTAATGGTGATACTGGTCAACAACCTTTGGATGTACCTTTAAATAAACCCATCAAACAAGATGGTTATGATGGATATGAAGTAATCTACTTCCGCTGCTCCCCATTTCGTCGCTACAAATTTTCTCTGGATTTATTACAGTGGTTAAATAGTCATGCTCATGAGTATGATTTAGCTCATATTCATGCTTTGTTTTCTCCTGTTAGTAGCTTTGCTGCTAGGATTTGCCGTCAAAAAGGATTGCCTTATATTCTACGTCCTTTAGGCACTCTTGACCCCGCTGATTTACGGAAAAAGCGGCAATTAAAACAACTTTATACTGCGGTTTTGGAACGTCCCAATATAGCTGGTGCAGCTGCTCTTCATTTTACTAGCGAACAAGAAGCTAAAATATCAGAAAGATTTGGAGTTGTTACACGAGATTTGGTGCTTCCATTGGGGGTAATTCCTGCTTCAGAAATTTTGGACAAGAATCTCGTCCGTCAACAATTTGGTATTCCTTCTGATGTTCCGCTAGTTTTGTTTATGTCACGGGTTGACCCAAAAAAGGGGTTAGATTTACTAATTCCTGCGTTGGAGAAGCTTTTAGTATCCGGTTTAAAGTTCCATTTTGTTCTTGCTGGGGGAAATCCTCAAGATACAGATTACGTGGAACAAATCAAAACACAAATACAAAATTCTCCTTTACAGACAAACACGACTATTACAGGTTTTGTTACGGGTGAACTGAAATCCGCTCTGCTGCAAACGGCTGATTTATTTGTACTACCTTCTTATTACGAAAATTTTGGGATTGCTGTTGCGGAAGCGATGGTCAGAGGTACGGCTGTTGTGATTTCTGACCAGGTACATATTTATCCCCAAATACGCGATAGCAATTCTGGATGGGTTTGTCCGACGGATGTAAAAGAGCTTTGTCTGGTCATCCGGGATGCTTTGCAAAACCCAGAAGAAAGAAAACAACGTGGGTTAAATGCTCAGCAGTATGCTTTACAGCATTATAGCTGGGAGGCTATCGGCCGTGAAATTATTAAAGCCTACGCAAAATTTATTGATAACCATCACAAATCTTGACAAAATGATATATTTTGTTGCAAACAGCTAAAGCTGTATCGGAAAACCGGGTTTTGTGTCATTATGCAATTTAGAACACAAATGCCTCTTTTTTTGAGTACAGGGAATCTCTCATGGCTCTTCGTCTAGGTGACACAGTACCGGATTTTAAGCAAGCGTCTACACACGGCGAAATAGATTTTTACAATTGGGCTGGTGACAGTTGGGTAATACTGTTTTCCCATCCAGCTGATTTTACTCCAGTTTGCACGACCGAATTAGGAACCGTCGCTAAGCTAAAACCAGAATTTGATAAGCGCAATGTGAAAGCGATCGCTTTAAGTGTGGATGACGTAGATTCGCACAAAGGTTGGGTAGGGGATATTGAAGAAACTCAAAACACATCCCTAAATTACCCAATTTTGGCAGACCCAGACCGTAAGGTTTCGGAACTTTACGATATGATTCACCCTAACGCAGCTGCTACCGTGACAGTGCGTTCGGTGTTCGTTATTGACCCCCAAAAGAAACTACGTCTGAGTTTTACATACCCTCCCAGCACAGGACGTAATTTTGATGAAATTTTACGGGTAATTGATTCGCTGCAATTAACCGACGATTACAGCGTGGCTACTCCTGCTGACTGGAAAGATGGTGACGATGTTGTAATTGTCCCTTCCTTAAAAGACCCAGAAGTTCTTAAGCAGAAGTTTCCTAAGGGTTATGAGGAAGTCAAGCCTTATTTGCGGATGACACCTCAACCTAATAAGTAAAAAGCTTATTTACCAGGCCCTCTCTCTATAATGGAGAGAGGGTTATTTTTTGCTTTTTGGTTTGTTAGAAGTTCTTTGATTATAGGTAATTTACAAAAAATTGATTTACGGATTAATAGTAAATAGTTGTAGAGTCTTCCAAGAAATAAATTGTCTAATTGTAGTGCGGGCATCTTGCCCGCTATATGCATTTAGGGAGCGAGACGCTCCCACTACATTGGGCATTTTTTTTATTTGGAAATCTCGTAAGGAAAAATAGAGATGAATACGCATTTATTGCTACATTCGTTAACCGAGCAGTATTGAAATTGGTTCGGGGTGAGGTAAGGCAATTGAGCGTTGGTTTTCTTCGATGTTAAAGTCAAATATATATATATTTATGTGGAGGTTGTTACTATGACCCAAGCACAAACCGAACCAAAATTATATACCTTTGATGAATTTATTGAATGGTATCCAGAAAACTCGGAAGTCCGGTACGAATTATATGATGGAGTGATTGTCGAGGTGCCAAAACCTAGGGGGAAGCATTCAAATTTAGCGGGTTCTCTCGGCGGAAGGTTGCTTACAACTATTGATAGAATGGATAAAACCGACATTTGGACAATACCTAGAGAATCGATTGTTAAACCTTTCCGCGACAAGGCTGGGTACGAACCGGACATCATTGTTTTGAATCAAGAAACTATTGGCACTGAGACACGCTGGGAGAGTGAGTCAATTATTCAAAACGCGACTTCGGTCAAATTAATAGTAGAAGTTGTTAGTACCAATTGGCAGGACGATTACTACGACAAACGTCGTGATTATGAAGCTATGGGTATTCCCGAATACTGGATTGTAGATTATGCTGCCTTGGGTGGACGTGAATTTATCGGCTATCCCAAACAACGCACTATCTTTGTATACGAACTAATTGAGGGGGAATATGTAAAAACAACGTTTAGAGACAGTGATGTGATTGTCTCCCCTACCTTCCTACAATTTAACCTTACCGCGCAACAGATTTTTAATTTGGCTGGTTAAAGCGTGCTCCGTTGGGTTGAATCAGGGCAGTTTAATCGCTCTCTATTAGGCAGGACTATGCCAAAAGATAATTGATGGACGAGCATAAAATAAAGTTAGCGAGCGCTAAAACCTTTAGGGTATTAACATGATTTCTTTCCCCCTCGTACTGCGAATTCCCCCATCAATGCAAATGACATCAGAGCAATTTTTCGACTTTTGTCAGGAAAATCGTGATTTACGCATTGAACGGAACCAACTTGGAGAAATATCAATAATGTCCCCCACAGGTTCGGAAACTGGTAACAGGGAAGGTAATATATTTGGTCAACTCTGGGTATGGTCAGAAGAAGATGGTACAGGTATAACTTTTAGTCCCAGCGCTGGATTTACGCTATCAACAGGTGCGGAACGCTCTCCTGATGCATCGTGGATTAAATTAGAAAGATGGAATGCTCTCTCTCCAAACCAACAGCAAAAATTCGCTCCCATCTGTCCGGATTTTGTACTTGAACTAAGGTCAAAAAGCGATAATCTTGACCCTTTAAAAGACAAAATGAATGAGTATATGAGAGAACCAGGAGTGCAATTAGGTTTGTTGATTGACCGTAAACATCGTCAAGTTTATATTTATCGTCCTGGTCAAGCAGAAGAATGTTTAGATAATCCCGAAACTATTAGTTGTGAGCCAGTCTTACCGGGATTTTTTCTAAAAATGAGTAAAGTTTGGTAATGGAAATTATAAAAACTAGCCGGGATGCTAGAGTGAATGGGAGCATCTCAATTTTGTACAACGATTATCTCATCCTTATAGGTAAACTATACTCACAAAAGCTTGTATTTAGATACTTACAAGTAAATTGCTTTATTTTCCCTTGAAGTGAATAAATTGATTTCATCTAAGTCATGGACAATGAATGGGAAATTTTGTATAACTGAAATCACAAACAACAAAAATAATAGATTGACTCTCTCAATATTAAGATAGATTATATAATACATGAATACTTCAAAAACCGGATTTAATTTTTGGTTTCGTTTTTGGATATTATGGTTATTTCCTTTGCCTTTACTTGCTGTTTTACCTCATTTGGAGTATAAAACGACTAAAAGCTTTTTCATCCTTTTTACACATATATTTGGAATTGGATTAATTGGAGGAATGGGAGGCTTAATATTTGAAGATCCACACCAAAAAAAGAATGATTCATCAAATAGGAATCAAGGATGTGGAGGAGCTTTATTTTGGGGTATTTTTTGGTCGATTGTATATGCAATTTGGTTCTATTATTTTGTTCTACCTTCAGCAACATATGGTGTAAATTCTTACTGGGGACTTCTGATGATTATAATAGCACCGATAATACTTATCTATTCTTCAGTTGGTGGATTAGTTGGTACAAACCGGAGAAAATCTTATTAGTCAGGTATGCTCTTTCGATGGTAATAGCCTTAGAGGATGTTTGAAAAGTATAATATAAGACACAGAGACCTAACCCCCCTGCCCCCCTTCCCTATGAGGGAAGGGGGGTTAAAAGCCTTTATATAAAGCAGATAGAGAGGTTTTGAAAGCTCTATTTTCTTATTCCCCTTCCCTACAAGGGAAGGGGTTAGGGGTTAGGTTCTTTGTTAATATGGATACTTTTCAAACATCCTCTTATTGTAAACTAGATATTTTTTTCAAATTCATCATTTGCTTGAATTGAGTCTGTAATCAAAACACATCGCACAAGCAAAGCAATATCTAACTCTGGTAACAATTCGCTTTTAGTAATTTCTTCATAGCCGTAGGTGTCTGTAAAAATATCAGCTTCTTCTTTTTGAGAATTATCTCGTAGGTGGTAGAGCTTAAGTTTGTCACTCTGCCAAAACCAAACTTCTGGAACCCCTAGCCGTCGATATATTTCTAGCTTGCTTACGCTACCACTAGTAAAAACTACTTCTATTGCTAAGTCTGGAACATCTTTTTCTTCAAATAAACAATAGCATTCGTCAGGTTCTGCACCTGCTTTTTTGGCTTTGTTCTTAAAGGTTGTACTCCCAAAGGGAAAATGCCTAATCTTTTTTTTCCACAGGTAAAACGATAAAAGAAATGAAAACCTTGTTTTTGCCGATTCATGTCTTTTTGACGGTGACACAATTTCTAATATCCCATCCAAATAAGTTACACGGTAATAAGAGCTATACTGTAGTTTGGCTAACAGTGTCTCATAGTTCTCCCAACTCACACCGCTGGTAGTAAATTTTTCTTCTGGGTCATCCGCATCAACTAGTTCAGGCTCTTCTATTAGTTCTTTAAGACTGCTGAGCATTATTTTTCCTATTGGTTTTGCTACTGAGCTAGATACTGAGCTAAAAAGTCAAAATGTTCCTCTAGCGGGCAATTTATCTGTTTTGATGGCTGATTATTAATTAAAATTGATATATTCCAATTATAGTATTTCCGACAAAATAGCATAAGCTTGATTCACTGTACGCATTTTTTCCTGAGCTTTTTTTAGCATTTCTGGTTGATTGACAAACAAATCAGGATGCCATTGTTTAACTAAATGACGATAAGTATTTTTTAGCTCAGCAGCCGAAGCACCGTCTTTCAATCCCAAAATCGCGTAAGCACTAGCAATTTTTTCTAGTTCTGATTGTTTTTTCCCTTGTTTAGGTGCTTTATTAGTTTGATTTTGATTTTGGTTTTGGTTTGGATTTTGGTTTTGGTTTTGGTTAAAATTTTGATTTTGTTTCTGATTTGCTTTAGGAATTTTATAACCAGGAACACTCATTTCAGCTTTCATCCGTTTCATTTCTTCATCCAACTCCCAAGCATTAAATTTTACTTCTAGGTCTTCTTTTTTGGGAACGGAGAGTGGGGAGTGGGGAGTGGGAGAAGATGGGGGAGTGGGGAGGGAAGATGGAGAAAATGGGGAGGATGGGGAGGGAGATGGTGGTGGGTTTTTGATTGTTTTTGTTCCTAAATGTTCTTTTACTCCTGCTCCTTGCTGACGATAAACTGCATGAGTATTTGTTGTAGACCTTGGTGTCGGAGCTTCAACTTTTAACTCTTCTGGGATAGTAATTTTTAAAGTTGTTTCCAACTGTTGATTTAAGTAATGCAAACCATATTGTAATCTTTCTAACTCGTCTCGCTTTTGAGTAATTTCTAATGGCTCTTTATCGACTTGAAAGTAAATAACTCCATTTGCTTTTCTCTCATATTCATCTAAAACTAATAAAGCTTGACGGCTAAAATCACTTAAATAATTATCCATAGCATCAATACAAATTTTAGCAACTTGTTGATGATAAGAATCGTTGACAGTATTTTCTTCTTGTTTTTGTAATTGCTTATTTAATAAATAAGATACGCTTCCAACAACTGCAGCACCTACTGGCCCACCTAATAACCAACCAATCCCACTACCGACTGCAAGGGAACCAGCATCACCTAAATCTTCTGTACCACTTGGCTTTGGTGGTAGAGTAATCCGTGGTGTACTAGGAAAGTAAATTAATAAATCTTCTGGTCTTGCTTGTTGGAAAAATTCGTATGCTTGAGATAACCAATTGATAATATCAACTTTTAAGTCAGATAATTCTTTTTTTAAAACGTCTTTTTCCCAACTATGAAAATTATCTTGTACCAATGCTACTGTTGCATCTGATTGATATTTTGTTTTCAAATTTTCTATATTCAACCAATCCCGTAACTTAGAAATACTAGCATTAAATCCTTGCTTAATTATTTTTTCCGCTCGTTTTTTAATCTCAATTTTTGCATTATGTTTATCATCAAAAGCTTTAATCTCTGGATTTATAGAGTCAAATTTAATTTTTAAAGCTTTTTGTAATTGCAATGCTATAGCTTGTACTCGTGGTGAACTAACACCAACTTGATTTTGTTTAAGAATTCCTGTAATATTTTGCAATGCAGTTTCAAAAGTTGCTAAACCACTACTTGCAGCTTCTGCAACATCACCTTTAAGTCTTGCACGCAAAGCAGGTAAAGCATCAACACGATATAAATTACTATAACCACGTGGTAATTCCGAGCGAAAACTTTCAGCAACAAATAATAAACGGTTATAAACTTCTTTTTGTTCTCCAGGTTCCAATAAATTTAGAAAATTAACTACAAATATAACTGTTTTAATACCACGCTCTAATAACCAATCACGCAAATGTTCTCGCTCTCCTAAAGTCATTAACTTACGAGCATCTAATAACTGTATAACTAAATCAGCACTCAATAATTGTTCTTTGACTAAATTATCTTGTTCTTCCCTATCATTTGTTCCCGGTAAATCTACAAATTCTACACCTCTGTCTAACAAAGAATGAGGACAAAATACTTCGACAGATGTAACATCATTTCGCATCCGTCTGTCACCATCAAGTATGGCAAATTGTTTTAAAACATCAGTTCCACTGCGATAAATTTCTGTCCCATCACTCAGCACAACTCTACTTCGTAAGTCACTCCCATATTTAACAGTAATCGCAGCACCAGTAGTGGGAATCAAATCAATTGGTAAAGCTCGACTTCCTAAAATAGCATTTAATAAAGTTGATTTACCATGATTAAAAGGACCAAATACAGCAATTCTAAAATTAGGATTTGCAAGATAAGTAGAAATAGAATTTACATCTCTATATAATGATGAATGTGTATCTAGTTGTAATAATATAGAGGCTGATTTAAGAGCATTTAATAGTTTTTTATAATTTTCATTCATATTTATATTCCTTTTTTTATATTTCTTTTTAAATTCTTATTTCCCCCCTTCCCTAGGAGGGAAGGGGGGTAGGGGGGTTAGGTCTCTTTAACTGTAGTAAGCCAATAAATTACTATAAGCCGATTCGATTTTCTTAATTTGTATCAGCACATCCTCTTGTAAAGTTTTCAAACGCTTAAATTCATTTTCGCGATTCACCTCACGAGTTTCCTTTTGTTTAAGTAAATTATCCAACTCCGACTTGCGAGAAGCAATATCATCCTTAATTCGCTGACTAACTTCGCGTTCGTAAGCATCAAAACACTCTTTAACAGCATCCAAAACAACCGGATACTGTTCTTGTGCAACTTGCGGAAGATATTTAACTAATTCTTTCTTCGCTGTTTTTACCAACTGCTTCCGAGCTTGGTCTGCTTGTAAAAAGCCTACACCTAAACCAAGCAGAGTTACAGAAATAGGAATTAGAAAAGGACTAACTAAACCTGCGACTAGCGCACCTACACCAATTACTGTAAAGTAGTTTAACAAAATACTTTTCCAATCAAAACCCGCACCAGCCATTGCGAAACCAGCTAAATTTCCTCCTGTTAGAGATAATAATCCCATAGCCCATTTTGCCCAAGCAGGTGAATTATCATCTTCTCCGGTTGCGTAGCTATTGACTCTGACTTTTTCTCCTGTTAATTTTTCGGTAATTTTATCGGTAACTTGGCTGTAAGATGCACCATATTGTGCAGCACTTCTGGCTAATTGAGTAAAAGATTCATTTATATCTTTTTCCGCACTCAAACTCCAAGCAGCAAATTTATCGCTAATATATTGTTCAAAAGCTGTTTGCAATGCATTATTAAAAGCTTCGCGTTTTCCAGAACTGAGAAAATCAAGAACATTTAAATCTGGTTGATAACGTAAAAAATCAGTTTCAAAAGTATTACCTAAATTTAAAACATAATTTCGGAAAGACTCAGCAGTAGTTCTCGCTTGATTATCCCTAGTTTTAAAAATTTCTCCTTGGAACTGGTCGCGGATACCGTTTAACTTATTAAATTCCGGTTCTACCGAATTAATTTTTTCGCGTAACTGATTAACATCTTGGTCAAGTAAAGGAATACGTCTCGCAATTGCGTCACTTGTATGATTACAAGCCTCTCTAGCCAAAGTTCTAACTTGTCGTAATTCTGCAACAGCGCGTTCTCTAGTTAAGAAGGTATTTAAAGCTCCCATAAAACTAGAAAAACCTGTTCCTTCTAAAGAAGCTTGAGGATTTTTTAATCTTTTACGCAGTGCTTGAATAGAAGAAATTTCAAACACGCGCTCATCATAAATATCTTGTCCTTCAACAACACAATATTCAGCTAAATTCGCTTTAAAAACTTGCCGCAATCTTTCTTCTGATTCCCTCAATTCATCCTCATCATCGGGGTCAATCAAAGATTCTTTTACTTGGTCCCAAGCATTAATCAAAAAGAAAACTGAAAGCCCGCGTCCTTTGATATAATTTTCTAAATAACGTCGTTCACCTAAAGTACAAGGTTGAGATGCTCGTAACACAAATAAAATTGCGTGACAACTGTTGATATAACCCAATGAAAGTTCGTTTCTTGCTTCCGTATCATTCAATCCCGGACTATCAATAATTTCAATACCCTTCTCCAATAGTGCTAATGGATATTCAACTACTGCATGACTAACATCAGGAAACGCAAGCTTTTTGTCCTGCTCTAATTTTTTTGCTTCCGCTGGGTCAATTGTATATTTATATTTAAATTCATCAAAACTTAATTCTTGGGGATTTTTCCCATCATTAAAATAGACATAAACTTTCTTTTCTGCACCGTAACGCAAAATGGTTAAAACCGCAGTACAAGGATTAACATCACTGGGTAATAATCTTTCGCCAATTAAAGCATTTAAAAAAGTACTTTTACCCCGCTTCATATCCCCTAAAACTAATAGACGGAAAACACCCGTACGGAGATTTTTACTAGCTGCTTTAATATCTTCAATATCTCGTTCTAAACTAAGCTTACCTGAGGATGAATCTCCTGCAATTTCTGCATTAGCAATTATATTTGCTAGCTGACTTAAAGAATCTGCTACCTCAGAACGAGTTTTAACAACACGCTCTAAATCATTAATAAAACTATCAGTTTCGATTCTGTTACTCATGATGATATTTTCCTAATAAAAAATTTACTGACCTATTTACTTATTATTATCAAAAAATAATTTGTAACTTACAAATACTAACGCTCCTATGATTACAGCCCCAGCCACAAATGAAGCAACTCTTACAGCTACAATTGCAACAACTGCGAGACCAAATAACTTAAGCCCGATAACAGCTTTTTTTTGCCATAACTTACCGCTACTCTCGGTTTCATGCTTGGTTGTGTTATAAAACTTTACCTCTTGGATTTTAGTTTCTTCCTTTTTTTCTTCTGGGACTACGTGCTTGGTTTCTTTTTCCCTAATTTGACGCTCAATGCGTTGCATCATTTCGTCATATTCATCTGGAGATTTCATTTTTATTCACCCCGCTATTAGCACTAACTAGCACAGTATCTGTAACCTAACTTACTAAAAAAAATGATTGCCTCAGTGCAATCACTATTCATGTCATATTTATATTCTTGGTTGATTATTGGTTTTAGTGCAGGTAGGAAAGTACTGAGATAGTAGATACCGAAATATAAATTTGTGTTCCGGAAAGTTTTGATGAAAAAATAAATGTAAAGACGATAAATACTAGGGTAAATACTTAAAGCGCGAAGGAAATTCTACCCAACCCCAAGAAAACCCCACCCCTAACGCAAAGAAAACCCCACCCCCAACCCCAAGAAAACCCCACCCCCAACCCCCTCCCCGCAAGCGAGGAGGGGGCTACGAAAATATCTTCGTTATTTCACAAGGTTAAAGTATTTATCTAGCTGCGTACACACACATCAATAATAACGATACCAATATTTAATTAAATCGTAGCCCCCTCCCCGCGTGCGGGGAGGGGGTTGGGGGTGGGGTTCGCTTTGCTGGGGACGACCAGAT
Organism: Scytonematopsis contorta HA4267-MV1; assembly: GCA_019359035.1. Classification (GTDB taxonomy): domain Bacteria; phylum Cyanobacteriota; class Cyanobacteriia; order Cyanobacteriales; family Nostocaceae; genus Scytonematopsis; species Scytonematopsis contorta. The sequence goes on from JAHHIC010000053.1 coordinate 166,506, forward strand.
GTTAGCTAATATTTATTTATGCCTAATAGCCCAACTGCTACTTCTTTCGGGTTACTGGGCTGCTTCTATAGTAATTGTATGCGTAGGAAAAAATTATGTTTACCTCACCTATTTTTTTACAGATGCCAGATAATTTACAAATGACAGACGAGCAATTTTTTGAATTCTGTCAAGTGAACCGCGATTATCGCATCGAGCGGAATAAAAATGGAGAAATATCAATTATGTCCCCAACAGGTGGAACAACAGGTTATAGAGGAGGAAACATTTTTGGTCAAGTGTGGGTGTGGTCAGAACAAGACGGTACAGGTATCTGTTTTGACTCCAGCACTGGATTTAAATTGTCAACAGGTGCAGACCGTTCCCCCGATGCATCTTGGATGAAATTAGAACGTTGGAATAGTTTAACCCAACAACAGCAAGACAAATTCGTACCTTTGTGCCCAGATTTTATCATCGAGCTAAGGTCTTCTTCCGACAGACTCAAACCTTTAAAAGAAAAAATGCAAGAGTATATGCGGGAACCAGGAGCAAGAGTCGGTTGGTTAATTGACCGTCAAGAGCGCAAAGTTTATATTTACCGTCCGGGGATGGAGGAAGAATGCTTAGATAATCCCGATACTATTAGTGGTGAGTCAGTACTACCTGGGTTCGTACTAAATATGAGCAAAGTCTGGTAAAAACCCCAGATTTTCCCCACTTAGCACGCTCACCTTAAGAAAATATAAAAATCTCGCACCACAATAAGTAAGAATTTCTATAAGGAAGCGAAAACAGGTAAATTTAAAATGGACATCAAGAACGGCTTTGTAGGCACAGTAGGCAACACACCACTAATTAAATTAAACAGCTTTAGCGAACAAACAGGCTGTGAAATTCTCGCAAAAGCCGAATATTTAAATCCCGGTGGCTCCGTCAAAGACCGAGCAGCACTTTATATTATTGAAGACGCAGAAAAAAGAGGAATACTCAAACCCGGTGGTACAGTCGTAGAAGGCACAGCAGGAAACACAGGCATAGGACTAGCACATATTTGTAACGCCAAAGGTTACAAATGCTTGATAATTATTCCAGATACCCAATCTCAAGAAAAAATGGACGCCTTGAGAGCATTGGGAGCAGAAGTTCGTCCCGTTCCTGCTGTACCTTACAAAGACCCCAACAATTACGTCAGGCTTTCTGGTAGAATCGCCGCAGAGATGGAAAACGCCATTTGGGCGAACCAATTTGATAATTTAGCCAATCGTCTCGCTCACTACGAAACCACAGGTCCAGAAATTTGGGCACAAACCGGCGGTAAAGTAGACGTTTGGACAGCAGCAACCGGAACAGGGGGTACTTTTGCAGGAGTCTCCATGTTTCTCAAAGAAAAAAATCCTAATATAAAATGCGTAGTTGCCGACCCAATGGGTAGTGGAATTTACAGCTATTTCAAAACAGGTGAAGCCAAATCCGAAGGAAACTCCATCACGGAAGGTATTGGTAACAGCCGTATAACAGCTAATATGGAAGATATACCTGTTGACGATGCTATACGTGTTGATGACCAAGAAGCACTAAGAGTCGTATATCAATTACTTAGAAAAGATGGAATATTTATGGGTGGCTCCACAGGAATAAACGTTGGAGCAGCAGTAGCCTTAGCAAAACAATTGGGACCAGGACATACTATTGTTACTATCCTTTGTGATAGCGGTTCTCGTTATCAATCGCGGATATTTAACTCCGAATGGTTAGCCTCGAAAGGACTTTCGGTAGAGTTTTAGATTTTAAGTTTTAAGTTTTAAGTTTTGAGCTTTGAATTAACAAATGACAAACAACGAAAAATGCGTACAAGTGTGTCAAAACCGCACTTGTCGCAAACAGGGAGCAAAAGAAGTCTTAGCTGCTTTTGAAGCGTCACCCGTCCCAGGTGTAGAGGTAAAAGGTAGTAGCTGTTTGGGACAATGCGGTAACGGCCCGATGGTCTTGGTGTTACCAGATATGGTTTGGTACGCTCACTTACAACCAAGCGAGGTTTCTTCTATCGTAGAGAAACATTTATTATGTGGTCAACCAGTGACAAAGATGCTTTATCATCGGTTTCATGTCCAGAGATAAGACTTTTTAGTAGTAAGTTTTTTTTAAAACTAAGTTAAAGTCTCGACTCTGTTAAGTTCAGTAATACATTCCACATGAATACACAGCAGCTGCGTCAATCCTTAAAACTAAAATGGATAAATTATTACCAAACCAATCGGTCTTGGTTAGTGAAAATGCGGATTTGGGGAACGTATAAAGGTCAACGTCGCCCTTTATCCAGCTTCATTTTAGCGACGCTCTCTGTTTTGGAACCAGAACTGACTGATATGTTTCCTTTAATTTTGGATTTAAATAATCATCCTGATGAAATTATTGATGCCTTAGGTCTAAATTTTAATCCTGAGGAACATTTAAATACTGAAAAATCGGAAACCCCGACCATAACAAACCAGCCTCAAGGGGAGATTGAAACCTTAGTACCTCGTCCAGTTTCCACCCCACCCCCAGATGTGGTTACCAGCCACCAAGTGGTAAATCAAGTAGAAAATCAAGTGGAAAATCGTGGTCAGTTAATGCCATCGGTCGCTATTCCGGTTCACTTTGTTAACAACGGCATTAATAAAAGTAAGCCATCAGCCACAGTTCCTCCCCTAGTAGCGGAAAGCCAAAAAAAAACCGTTGATTCAACGGTAATACCAGATAATTTTTCTAATCAAAGTTTTTCCAAGCAAAGTCATCCAAACAATGGTCATTCAAGCAATGGTTATTTAAACAATGGTCATTCAAATCACAGCCATACAAATCAAAACCATTTAAGCAACAGTCGTTTAAATAAAAGCCGTTCAAATCACAATCTTTCTGGTCACAGTCATATAGCACAATCTGTTCTAGTTTCTATCGAAGAACAAAGCGAAGGTCAACTTTTGGATATAGAAACAGATAAGGTTGCTTACGAAGTCAACAAATCCCCAATAAAAGCCAGCACTATTGCTTCTTGGATAGATGAATTTTGTCAGGGGAGTGGTTGGGATAAGGAAGAGGCTGTTTATATTCGATTTTGATGGGATGCTCCCTAATCAAGCTGGGTATTCGTGAGAAACAAAAGGAATAGTTACCACTTCCCCTTCTGCTTCTCCTACCTGAACCTTCAAACCCACACCACCCGCTTTAGTACGGATATAGCCCAGTCCGAAATATCCATCATTAGTTTCTGTGTAACTAGTGATTTTACCGACTTTTTCTTCCCCAATAGTAATCATAGTACCCGCTTCTACCGCCGCATTCAGACGGATTCCCCACAGATTTTGCTTTACTCCTTTATAAGTATTTAAGCGAGCAATCGTTTCCTGTCCGATGTAACAACCTTTGCTAAATGAAACGGTTTGCCACAAACCAACTTCCAAAGGGTTATAATCATCAGTCAATTCTTTTTCTGGGACAGGACGACCTTCCAACACTCGCAACATTTCCCAAGCGGTTTCGCTCATTTCCACCGCACCCAATTTTAAAAGTTTTTGCCAAACAACCTCTTTATCTGTAACAGGGAAATTCAGCGTATATCCAGGAGAAGCCAACCCACTACCAACCGCAATACGTACTCCCTCAGCAGAGGAAATTGTGTATACTTGGTGACTTCCGTATGGTTTTCCTGTCAGTTCTCCTGCTGTGAGTGTTTCAATTATTCCATGACTTTTTGGCCCTATCAGGCTAAAGGTACAAGTATAATTTGTAATATCAGCCAACTCAACCTTGTCAGCAAAGAAAATATATTTATCTAACCACTCAATCAAAAACTCGCGACGATTGGGAGATACCAGCAGGATAACAGCATCATCCCTCACATAAGCGGTTGCGAGGTCAATTGTTCTAGCAGTGGAAGAAACAAAAACAGTATCACAACCTTGACCAGGTTTGAGGCTTTGGAAATCATTAGTACTTTGGTTGTGCAAAAACCGGAGACGGTCATCACCTGACACTTTTATCCGTCCCCAATGAGAGCGATCGCAAACAGCAACAGATTGTTGTGCGGCAATAATGGCTTCTGCGTCTTTATTATCAATTGCGGGTTTAGACATAATAAATTTTGGTAATTGGTAATTGGTAATCGGTAATTGGTAATTGGTAATTGGTAATTGGTAATTGGTAATTGGTAATTGGTAATTGGTAATTGCCCACTCCCTACTCCCCACTCCCCACGAACAACTCCCCACTCCCCACTCCCTACTCCGGTAACTTAGCGAACACCTCGTCCACTAACCCCCGAACTTTGTTGTCTAATTTTTGCCAATCTACATCACCAGTTTCATCAATTAAGCTAGTATCAATATCAACAGCATTATCAACCTCAGGAGTGTAGTCTAAAAAACAAACTTGATAACAAAGTTCCCATAAATCAACATGAATTTGCTGCTCTTGACGCTGCAAACATAAATGGTATCCTGGATGGGGCGTTGGTAATTGAGCAAGAGTTTCTCGGATTTGCGCTGCTTGTTCCGGTGTTGCGGCTTCTAATTCTTGCGTGAGCCTCATCACCATCGCCTTGGTTTCATCAGAGGTGCTTGTAGGCCAAATTAGTACGTCCTTGTAAGTCCCTGTCCAAGCAGAAGCATCCAGCTGCTTGCGGATATTATCAACGACACGAATAAAAGCGGGTTGCATGAGCAATTCAGCCTGTTCCCATGCTACAGAGTTAATTATTCTTGGTGGCATTGGAGATAAAACTGTTACTTGAATAAAAAGTTACAAGTGTTTTTACTTAAAAAACATTTTTAATGGCAATCTTTTTCCAAGCATAGCGGATTTCATGTACCAGCGCTTGGAGATATATATTATTTAGCATCCTGTAGATTGGGTGTCAAAACTGGGGAGGGATTATGATTGGCAAGGTTCTAGATTATCGTTATCGGATTATTAGAGTTTTAGCAACGGGTGGATTCGGTCAGACCTACATCGCTGAGGATACACGACGACCGGGGAATCCTATTTGCGTTGTCAAACATCTGAAACCTTCTAGCTTTGAACCCAAGATGTTTGAGACAGCTAAACGTCTATTTCAAACTGAAGCCGAAAGTTTAGAGAAATTAGGAAGCCACAGCCAAATTCCTAGGCTTCTAGCTTACTTTGATGAAAACCAAGAATTTTACTTGGTGCAAGAATTTATTGAGGGTTGTACCCTAGACGATGAATTAGTGTCGGGTCATCGTTGGACAGAAGCTAAAGCGATTCAGATGTTGCACGAGCTTCTGAGTCTTTTGGAATTTGTTCACGCTCAAGGTGTGATTCACCGCGATATTAAACCAGATAATATTATCCGTCGCGCTTCCGATAATAAATTAGTTTTGGTAGACTTTGGTGCAGTCAAACAACTGGGTTCAAATTTAACTGCCCTGAAACAATCCACAGCTACTGTAGCAATTGGGACTCCAGGCTACATGGCAACAGAACAAGCCCAAGGTAAACCTCGTCCTAACAGTGATATTTACTCCATAGGGATTATTGCCATTCATGCCCTAACAGGTATAGCTGCGACAGATTTGCGTGAAGACCCTAACACTGGCGAAATCGTCTGGCAACATTTAGCATCCGTAAGCCCGCGTTTGGTGACGGTGTTAAATAAAATGGTGCGCTACCACTTCAAAGACCGCTACCAAACAGCAAGCGAAGCATTACAAGCGTTAAATTCTGTTTCTGGTGTTGTTATGGCAAATGCTGGTGTAAAAGAATACGCTACACCTTCAGCGCCTGTGACATCACCTGTAGCAGCTCGTCGTCCTTCTACACCTTCCGCAGTACAAACAGTTGCATTTGCACCAAAAAATCCTGTTGTTGCTAAGCCAGTACGTAAAGACTCTTATCGACCAGACCCATTACCATTATTAATTGGTGTTGCTTTGGCTGCTGGAGCCGCAGCTTTTGCCACAAATATAGTTACAGGTATAAAAAATTCTAATTTCAATATTTTTAATTTTGCTAATACCAATGCAGAACAAAGATTCTGTATGGCAATGGTAGAAGGAAATTCCAATCTTCGTTCTGAACCAACCGCAAGATTTTCTGACACAATTGTGCAGAGAATTAATAAAAATACTGCTTTTGAAGTCACAGGTAAACGGACAAAACGGGGTTGGGTAGAAGTTAGAATCGACTCCCAAAAAACAGCTTGGGTAGATTCACAAGTAATCGCAAATCCCGAAGAATGGAAATCTTGCTTGCGTGACCGAGGTGTTGCGATTAAAACTGTTGATGATAAAGGTCTAATAGCATCTCGTCCAACTCCTAAACCACAGCCAAGAGTAAATCCATCTTTAGAAAAAAATCAAGACAAAAACCAAAGCCCCTTTTCTATATTCAATATATTTAATTCTTCAGGTAATTCTTCAGCAAAACCAAAACCAAAATTATTACCAAAACCAGAAGTCAAACCAGAAATTAAAGAAGAATCAGCAAAACCCGCTGAAGATTCTGCCAAAGTGGTTCAAGAAGCCCAGAAAAAATATGAATCAGGTGATTTACAAGGTGCAATTGAGCTATTAAAGTCAGTTGGTGAAAATGCTTCGACCGGAATCCAACAAACAACTGAAATGGCTTCCCAATGGCAAAAAGATTGGGTGAAAGCGGAAGGTTTTTTTAACGAAGTCAACAAAGCGGTAGAAAATGGTCAATGGAATAAAGTGATGGATTATAAAAACAATCCAGAAAAAATGCCCAATATTCAATATTGGAGAGATAAAGTTGACCCATTATTTCAGGAAGCTGCCAAAAATTTAGAGAAACAAATTATTCCGGAATCTCCAACTGAGAAGAAGAACAATCCTAAACCACAAGTTCCCAAAAATTAATTGGTGATTGGTGATTGGTAATTGGTAATTGGTAATTGGTAATTGGTAATTGGTAATTGGTGATTGGTAATTAAAAGACGCGATTTATCGCGTCTCTACAAGTTGCAGTAATTTTCAGGTAAATGAACCACACTTATTTCCCCCTTCCCTTGTAGGGAAGGGGGGTAGGGGGGTTAGGTCTACGTGGTCTAATTTACCTGAAAACTGCTGTGATACATCAATAATTATTGTTTCGGCTGACTTTCTGGAGGTTTTGGTTCTACTTGAGGCTGAATTTCTGAAGGCTTTGGCTCTGGAGGCTTTGGTTGTACTGGGACTTTTGGTTCCAAATTAGCGGTGAAAAAATAAACTCGGTCACAGTATTGACCGCGACTAGTACAGGTTGCTTCGATTGAAACATTGCTTACGTTACTGACATCAAACGCTCCAGTTTTTTGTTGCATAGGCGCTATAGTCGTAGCCTCAGCAAGTTGACCGTCTAGAAAAACCCTCACTTGAACTGGGGGACTATTTGTGCTGTTATCCCGCATTCCAAATCCTAAGTTGAAAATTTTGAAAACAGGTTCGGGACTTTTATCTGGCTTAATGTTACAAGTCATCGATGCCGAATTAGTACCAGAACCTATGTAAAATTTACTTGTATAAACAGCTCTACCAATAGAGACGTTTTGCTCTTGCTCTCTCGCATTACCTAAACCACTACTAACGCATTTTGCTTCCAACAAGGGAATCTGACGACGTCGTGCTTGAGCATTATCTCCACTTAAAATGAAGAAGGACGATATAACTACGGTGCTAGCAAGTATTGAACTGATTAACTTAGTTTTTGGCATTGTATTCAAAAAGTATTTTTAAGGTGAGGGTGGCAAAATTTCAGAATGAAGCAAAGACTAAATCCCAAAATGAATACTTGATACTCAGTACAGACTACTGCATATTCGCAAAGTTAAGCTTCTAGAGGTTTAACTTCTTGTATTTATCAGTGAATTTTACTTCATTCTTTATACTTTATACTTCACCTTTTCTGTAATAGGCGAAAACCACAATCATCATACCGAATCTATTGACATTTTTTTGTATGAAAGTTAAATATGAACACAGTTTTTTAGAGACCTTGCATGTAAGGACTCTAAATTATTTGAAACTTTGATAGTAATAATTTTTTTGTTACGAGTGTTTGATAGTATTATTTGATTAAGGAAAAATTGAAAAACAATAAAAATAATAATCAAAGGGAAAAGCGTATCTGTAGCAAATTATCCTTATCACACCGGATAATTGCCACCTTTTGCTTTGTCCCTAAGGATAATATAATTTTTTGTACTATTGATAATCGTCGTATTCTGCTGGTTGAGCGCGTCTAACTTCCACACGTGGTGGCAAAAACTCAGCCCTACGTACAGGAGCCAAAGGTGGTGTTTGATTGGGATAAGGATGAATAACTTGTACAGTACGGTTTGGACGTTCCTTATTTGAAAATAAAGATAAGACACCCGCTACAACAATTCCACCACCAATAGTCAGCACTATACCTCCAACTCCCCAAACTATACCTGAAGACCACCAAGGACTTGTAGATGATTGGGATGATTGTGTTGGTAGCTGTGGTTGTGCCTGCGGTTGTGGTACTTGTGCAGCCGCATTCGCATTTGCTTGAACTTGCTGAGCATAACTTTGGAATTGGAACTGGAGCTGCTGGTACTGGTATTTCAGCTGCTCGTTCTCCTTTTGCAGGTTAGCAAAGTCCGTTTTCAGCTTTTCATTTTCCGTACGCAATGGGTCATTGGGATTTACTGGGATTGTCGTCCCAACGGGATATTGCCCAGGATACTGTTGAGTCATCGCAGGCTGCTGCATAAACGGAATTTGCTGGGGAAGAGCTATGTTCGGTTGCATAGGAGTACCAGCTCCTTTAAACAGTAACAAAGCCGCCAGACCAGCGACGGTGACGCCACCGACAAATGCCATACTTTCACTCATCAGCCTTTGCCCCCACACTGGGATGGAACTACGTTTAATTGTGATTTAATCACTCTCACACTCATAATATTATCGCTTACTCAGTTTGACATAAACATCCAAACAGAAGTTTCAGTATCAGTTAGTTTTATACTGCTTGATATCTGCTTTATATATTCAAGACTATCTCGGTCAAATTGTCTACCAGACTAGGGTTTAAAAAGCTAGTCTGTTACACTTTTTTAATTTAATTTACCAATCTCATGTATGTCAGTATTTGCGCTTACCTATTTAGTTGTGATAGCAGCCTTAAGACTATGACAAAATTCTCCAACAGAAGTAAGCCCCTGCTGGGGTGTACCCTCTGCCAACCTTTTAACAAAGGCACTACCCACAATTACAGCATCAGCACCCCAATCTCGTATCTGTTTTGCTTGCTCAACTTCAGAAATACCGAAACCTACGCCTATAGCTTTGTCAGTAGTATTACGAATTTGTTTAAGTAAATCAGACACTCGCGTTTCTATTTGGGAACGCATACCCGTAACACCAGTCACGCTAACCAAATAAATAAACCCTTGGGAAGAACGAGAAATTGCTTCTATTCTTTGGGAGGAACTAGTGGGAGCTACCAATAAAGTCACATCAATTCCCATTTCCCTCGCAGGAACAAGTAGTACATCAGCTTCTTCTAAGGGTAAATCAGGTACAACTAATCCGGCAATTCCCGCATTAACCAATTGCTCAAGGAACTTAGACACACCCCGGTGCAAAATTGGATTGTAATAAGTAAATAGGATAATCGGAGCTTGCAAATCGGGAGTGACAGACTGTAGCATTTCCAAAACAGACTCCAGCTTAGTCCCTCGTTGTAGAGCACGAGTAGCAGCGGCTTGAATAACAGGTCCGTCCGCTAGAGGGTCAGAGTAGGGAACCCCTAACTCAATAATGTCAGCCCCATTTTTGTCTAAAATCCGCAAAGCCTGAGCAGTGGTTTCTAGGTCGGGGTCTCCAGCGGTAATAAATGGAATTAAGGCACACTCGTGGTTACGAGCAAGGGTTTGGAAGCGTTCGGAAATAGCGGTCATTTGTTCTCGGTTGACGGTTGACGGTTGACTGTTGACAGTTGACGGTTGACATTAGTCCCTGTAAATGGAACCCCACCCCCAACCCCCTCCCCGTCAACGGGGAGGGGGCTACGATTTTGATAGATGAACATGAAGATAGCCAAAATAAAAAATAAAAATTGTTTTTTCTTAGCCCCCTCTCCGCTTGCGGGGAGGGGGTTGGGGGTGGGGTTTCACGTGCGAGGAGTCATCAATCAACCTCTTGTTCAATTTTGGCTTGAAGTTCTGCTAATTCTTCTGGAGAGAGTTCATCCAGACGTTTTTGCAGAAAAGCTTCTTCATAATCTTGACGTTGCTTATGGTAGGTCATATCTTTTGACACCGCACGAAAAACATAGGTCAGTAACCAACCGATTAACCCAGCAACTAGTAAAGCTTGGCTCCAGATTCCAGCATTAGCGCTATCCAACCCAACTACTTGCAAGATGACATAAACCAAACCACCTGCAACAAAAACGCCTAAACCAATTCCAAGTGCATCAATGCGTCGCATCTGAATAATGACCTACCAATTTAAATAACCATTGCCAAAAACTAAGCTGGTATTTTCCGCTGTTTGGGTCGTAAATTAACGAACGGAGATAAAAGTAACAGACCTGGGAAGAAGAAGAACACCAAAAAATACATAAAGCCGCGCTCTATTGAGCCACAAGTATACCAACGTAGGTTTAAGTATCCTAAAACAGCTACTGGTATGACTAACAAATAAGCTCCAGCTACAGCCAGATAAACTAGAGGTACAAGCATAATTATTTTCTCGGAGTTATTTCGACTTGTAAAGAGCGTGCCCTATTATAATAGGGCGAACATCTATTTGAAGGGAAGTATCCCGTACCGATGACTATCATAACGTTTGTTGATGGTCAACCGGGATTTGGCTTTTAAGCTTGGAGAGTAGCTCAAACCCAAGAAAAATCCCCTCAAAAAAAAATTTTTGAAATTTATTTGAAATTTATTGGACAAAAAACGTAAATGATGGTGAAATATATAGAAGGCATTTAACCGCCTGGGAAAATTAAATAAAAGCCCAACATGTTTGGGGGTGTGGCGGAATGGTAGACGCTACGGACTTAGAAAACTGGGCCTTGCTAGAGAAATCCTGCAAGTGAAGGTTCTCAAATTCAGGGAAACCTAAACCTGGGACTAAATTTTGTCACAGACAAGGCAATCCTGAGCCAAGCCAAATCAGTCAATTAGCTAATCGCAAAAAAACTACGCGAAAAGGCTATGCGAAAAGACTAGTTTGGAAGGTGCAGAGACTCGACGGGAACTACCCTAACGTAAAGCCGAGGGTAAAGAGAGAGTCCAATTCTTAAAGCCTAAGTTTAAAGCCTAAATCAAGGCTAAAGTTTAGTGCAGTAGCGAAAGCTGCGAAAGAATGAAAATCCGTTGACTGTAAAATGTCGTAAGGGTTCAAGTCCCTTCACCCCCATTAATAAAAACTGAAAACCCCACCCCCAACCCCCTCCCCGCAAGCGAGGAGGGGGCTACGAAAAAGAGTAATAATAGTTTGATTTCCGTATTGTCGAGAAGTTGATTAATTATTCATTATTGGTCGTAGCCCCCTCCCCGTTAACGGGGAGGGGGTGGGGTTTGATGTGGAGAAGTGAGCAAAAAATCCTCCCCATCCGAAGTCCCCCAGAAAATACTGATAATTTTAAAGATTTAATACTGAAAATCGGCAATTTATTAAAATTCAGTGAAAAATATACTGATTTTTTGAAGAATATATTGATACTTCTATGCGATAAGTTAAGCTAATAAGAATATAAGTCAGAAACTCGTTGGTCTTTATAACAGGGATGGCCACTAAAAGCTTATCAACTAGTCAGGGAAATAAGCATCTTTTTACATCCGACTCTAGCCGCTTAAATGTGCAAAATGCACAGGATAAGATTTACAGCTTTCTATTAAAAGTTGTAAAAGAATGGCCTCCAGAGGATGTATTACAAGAGTTTAAGCGTGTTTTTCTAGACAAACTTGATTCCGTTGATTTTAAGTCTAAACCGGGAATATACGGTTGTTTTTCCAGCAAAGATGAGCAGGAATTTCGCAACACGCTCAAACGTTGCTGCTATATCTTAATTAATAACTGGGAAAGCGTTAGAAAACATAAATATATTCAAGATTTAGTAAATTTATTTGAAAATAATAAAAGTCATTTACATTTATCTTCTTCCTCAAAAACTGCTAATAGATACAAAATTTGGTTGAAAAATTTTATTGCTAGTAAAGATTACCAAGAAATTAAGTTATTCGTTAGCAGACAAGAAGAGTATTCAAAAATTCATTGGACTAGCCGTTATAATTCTTATTTACTGTTAAGTCAAGCTGTAAATCAGAATAATCCCAAAGAACAGCAAGAAGCGGCAAGAAAATTCTCACAACAATTGAAAGATAGATTTAAATTTGACTTAGCGATGTATATTGCAAGGTCTCAATCCCCAACATCTAACATAAGCCGCTATCAAAATCCCACTGTGTTGGGAGATAATGTACTGCGTTTAATAAAATCAATTGTGGTTAAAAAAGGGGTTTTTAGTTATGAAAATATTGCCAATATTTTTGTGAAACAAACACAAGCTCAAACATTTGAAGAATTCAAAAGAAGCTTGCAAAAATATTTAATATTTTCTGTACAGCAACAAGAATTTGTAGAAACTTTGCAGCAGCAGTTGTCAGATAAATTAATTTCTTGGAAGCCCGAATATCATGAAGATGTTATTAACAAAGACTTGTTGTTGAGAACTTGTAATCGAGTAGTTGATTGCTTAACAACAGAAAATGGTAAGGAACCTTCACCATTATTTGTATTACTGCTTTCTCAAGGAAATCCTCTAACGATGGTGATAGTATTACTGAAAGTAGTATTGATATGCAAAAATGTCCGTAGCCATCTAGAATTACGAATCGCTGATTTAATTAATTACTATAATCAATATCCTGAAAATGAATGTAAATGGGTAATAAATTTCATAGAAATTTTTAATATTACATTTGCAATTTATGCAGAGAATGTTGAATATAACTTGATTAGTATGAGTAATGAAAAAGCATCAATATATAATCCACATTTAAATTTAGATGATTACCATTTGTTTTCTCAGTTAAAAATGGATGGAGAACGTTAATATATACAAAAAAACAGATACTTGAGAATAATTAATAGTAATTAAAGTATGTTTTTAATAATTAACCCAATGTTCATCTAGCCAAGCTAAAGCTGCACCTGTGGTTTCAGCTAAAATGCTAATCAAGCGATAAAAACCAATAGCACTAATTACCGCAGCGGGGGGGAAGTGATTTTGTAAAATAAATATCATAGTAGCTTCAAATACACCTAAACCTCCTGGTGCTCCGGGAGTAACAAATCCCACCAACCAAGCAAAACTAAAAGCACCAAAGAGCAAAGGAATTTGATACAGGTGTAAAGGACTCAAAGCAAACAAAGTTAAAATAAATCCACTTCCTCGTAAAACTAAAAAACCTAATTCTCCTAACAATGGTCGTAGCGGATAACGTTCTAAACTGGTAATAGGGGTTGAAGGCTCAGTAGGATTGGTACTTTTTTTTGCTTTTAATCGCTGTAGAAAACTAATAGCTGGGTTTAAAAAGCGAGGATGAATCACACAAAGAATTGCTATCAAACTCAAGATTTGAAGTACTTTTGTCGTAAAATCTGTATTAGCTGTAGCTAGTTGACCACCAAATAACACAACCACTATCAAAGCTGCTGCTGCCATTAATAGCGGTTCGAGCAATACACTTAAAGTCGCAGCACTAGGTGTTACATTAGCATTCTTGGCTGCCAAAATTCTCCCATAGTGATGCCATATATTACCTGGTAAGTACTTAGCAATATTAGTTTTCAGGTAAACTTGGATGAATACCAAAGAATCAACAGGTTGATTTAAATCCTCTAGCACCCAAGTCCAAATCCAACCAGCCCACGTATGTGCTAATAAAGTTACACCTGTAGCAGTAATTAAAATAGCCCAACCAATACCATCAATCCTGATGTTAGCGACTTCTTGCCAGTGTTGCTCTAGAGCTTTCGCTAAAAAAACTAGAGTTCCACCTAAAATAACCCAGCGTAAAATTTGCTTTTTCATGTTGGTGGTTAACCGTTAAACATGCATCCAACCTATTGCAGGCAGAACACTGCAAATATTATGCCGCTTATCAAAGGAAGAAGGAAGTATCTCTCTAGAGTTAGAGAATATTAGCCTGTAGGTAGGATAAAAATAAGACTTCCGTTAGAGGTTCTGTTCGCTTTTGTTTTCCTATGCTTAGACCATTGCTAATAAAACCTTTTATTAGCTGTCTTATCAAAATTAGTAAATGCGAAGTGATTGCTTTGCTAGCAAATAAAAGGAGGACTTTGTGAACAGACTTAATAATTTTTTGAAAAAAATCTTACCACAGCAAGTACTTGCTGCATTTTTAGCTGGATTATTATCATTAAGTACTCTTTATAGTACAGCAGGTATTAATATAGTGGCTATTAATAAAAACCTGGCTCAACAACAGTTGATTGCCACTAGTGATAGACAATCAGAATTACTCTATCCTGGTGCAGAAACACCAGCAGGAAGGATTCAAAAAGAGAGAGAAATGCCAATTATCTCTGAAAAAGATTTTCAACCAAAGCCAGGTAGTGAAATTCAGCGCGAACCAGATGTTGGAACTCGTGTAAAAGAACGTATTGAAACTGTAAAAGAAAATTTTGGAGAAGCTTCAGCATTCCTAAAAGATAAAGGGCAAGAAGCAAGTCAAAGACCAGAACTCAAGCCCAATCCAACTAAGCATCGTTAACTAGTTGCGATTAATCATACAGAACCGAAAACTGGTAAACAAAAACAAGGAGTAAGATTATGCAAAGAATAATGAACTGGGCAAAAAGTATTCGTCTACCCCAAATTTTAACCGCTTTTGTAGCCGGGGTTCTTCTACTAGTGACACAAGCATGTGCTGACTCTTCCACAGCACAAACTCCTCCTGGAAACTCTAATAACTATATCAAACGTAACGACCCCACCAAAGCATATGATGTTAAAAATCAACCTGCAGGTGGAATGAATAACTTTAGCGATGTTGACGCTAGAGCAAAGGGTCAAGAAGATGCAGCGAACGCTAAAGCTGAAGCTTTGAGAGAAAATGCGGGTGAAAATCTTCGCAACAGCAGTTCTAACGTTGCAAGAAATGTCCGTCGAGTTCTAAATGACAAAGAACAAGTAGGTGACAATATTCAGCAAGAAAGTGAGTACGTGAAAGATAAAACAGGCAACACTACTGACGATTTTGCTCGAGGAGTAAAAGAAGGATTTGGCAATATTAAAGACAATCTTTCTACTGCTCCTGGTTACGTTAAAGACACAGCACAAAAAACTGCTGGGAATCCTCTAGAAGGTATTAAAAACGCTGACAAAAATGCTGCTAGAACAACAGAGCGTAACTTAAATTAAGTCACAAAGAAACCAAAGAACCCCACCCCCAACCCCCTCCCCGTATACGGGGAGGGGGCTATGATTAATTATAAGTACTATCAAAAATCAATAGTGGTCTAAATTATTTAACGATTTCAATGATTTCAATAATTTCAATGATTTCAACGATTTCAATGATTTCAATGATTTCAATGATTTCAACGATTTTTTCCAGTTATTTCTGTGTATTTAGTCTATTTTTCGTAGCCCCCTCCCCGCAAGCGGGGAGGGGGTTGGGGGTGGGGTTCTTTAGGGTTAGGGGTAGGTTTTCTTAGAATTTACACATGTTGTGAATGCCAATTTTGTAACGCCAATCGTTGAATTTCTCGCCAAGAAATATTATGTTTTCTCGCTAATTCAGCGCAATTTTCATATTCTGGCTGTATATTTGTAATAAATTTTTTTTCTTCTTCCCCAATCCATGCTACTTTCACCGGCACAGTTCCGTACTCAGTTTTTACTTGTTGAATTTCGCGTTGTAAAACAGCACGTTGCTGAGTCAAACGTCGTATTCCCAAAGTTGTAGTTTCCCGAAATAAAATAGCTTCACATTTAGCTAAATTTTCCGGATGACAAATTACTTTTAGCAATATTCCCGGCCGGGATTTTTTCATCCCAATTGACTGAGTAAAAACATCAACAGCATTACCCTCGGTAAATAAAGCATCAAATACGTAACCTACAGCTTGTGGACTTAAATCATCAATCTGAGTTTCCAACACCGAAATATTTTCCAGACTTGGACTACTGCCGACAAATTTTGTAGTTTTTGTAGGAGATGTAGTATTTGAGTGTGGGTGTGGATGTGAATGTGGGTGTGGGTGATGGCTATGAGTTACATCCGTAGCACTATTAGCCTTATGAACTACCCCATCATCAGTTGCTACTCCCAACCACAAACGCAGTATATTGGGTATCGGTAAATTTAAGCTACCCGCACCCAGACCTACTTGCCTAATGGTCATTGCTGGGGGAGCGCCAAATTCACATGCTAAAGCTGTAGCGATAGCTGCACCAGTGGGTGTAACCAATTCCTTATCAATACCATTGCTATAAACAGGACAACCCCTCATTTCCCACAATTTCAACACAGCTGGAACAGGCACCGGCATCAAACCATGAGCTGCTCGTACAGTTCCCCCACCAGTAGGAAACTCCGAGCAATAAAGCTTAGGTAAACCCAATTCGTTACTATCAATATCCAGCCAATCCAAACCCAAAGAAGTGCCCACAATATCCACAATGGCATCAACAGCACCCACCTCATGGAAATGCACTTTTTCGGGAGCGATACCATGAACTGCTCCTTCAGCCACAGCCAACTGACGAAATATGGCCAAACTCCAAGCTTCTGCCCTTGGTGGTAACCCCGCGTGGATTATCATTTTCTCAATCTCTGGCAGGTGTCGTCCCCCGTGGTGGTGGTCGTGGTGGTGATGGTCGTGATGATGGTGATGGTCTAACAAATCTACGGTCGCTTTAGTCGCTTGCTGTCCGTTGCGTTGGACAAATTCAGAACTCAAGCGATACTCACTTTCTATGCCTAAAGCATTAAGTTTTTCAATTAAATACTCAACAGGAACCCCCAAACTAAGCAGCGCTCCCAAAAACATATCGCCAGAAATTCCCGTGGGGCATTGAATATAAGCGATTTTACTAACAGACATAAGCTCGTCGATGGTAATTGGTAATTGGTAATTGGTAATTGGTGATTGGTGATTGGTAATTGGTGAGTGTTGACAGCCAACCGTCAACCGTCAATCATCAACCGTCAACCGAAAACTGACAACTGACCACTAACAACCGACAATTGACAAAAGACCATTTCCTTATCCTTCCCTGTTTTATGGCAAAAATCATAACGGTTCATCCTGATAATCCCCAAAAGCGCGGAATAGAAGAAATAACAAAGGCACTAAAAGATGGTGCTGTCATGCTCTACCCAACCGACACTGTTTATGCTATCGGTTGCGATTTAAATCACAAGTCAGCAGTAGAACGGGTGCGGCGAATTAAGCAGTTAGCAAATGATAAGCCGTTGACATTTTTGTGTCCCTCCCTTTCCAACGTGGCAACTTATGCCATTGTAAGTGACACAGCCTACCGTATTATGAAACGTTTAATTCCAGGCTCTTACACATTTTTGCTACCTGCTACTAAGCTCGTACCGCGACTTGTGCAACACCCAAAGAGAAAAACTACTGGTATTAGAGTGCCAAAAAATACAGTTTGCCTCTCATTATTAGAGGCTTTAGAAAATCCCATAATTTCAACATCAGCGCATGTCCCAGCAGACGAAGTAGATAACGTGACCCCGTTAGTGGATATAGAACCCAATTTATCGCGAGTGGATTTATTTGACCGTTTGGACAAATGGGTAGATTTAATTGTGGACTCCGGCATTGAACCCACTTATGAAGTATCCACGATTTTAGACTTAACTGGAGACCAACCAGCAATCACCCGAAAAGGCTTAGGTTGGGAAGAAGCCGAAGCGTGGGTTTAGGAAATTGAGTTTTGCTTGGACCAGATCCAATTTGGAAATTGGCACACACTAAAAGCTTTTGGAGGCTCTAATTGATGCAGGGGGAAAGCTTTGTTCAGCAAGCATTTGAGGCGAATTCAAGTAATTGTACTTATGTTTGTGCCAGTTACTATCGAGCAGGTGGTCGAGAAAGCGACACAGTTGGGTAACCGTAATTTGTGCGGATTGCCTAAAGTCATAAGTGTGAAGAGCGATTGAGATAAGAGAGACCAAACGAGAAACCTAAAAACTTCCGCAGCGTCACATCTTGCCAAGAGCTGTCACTACCCTGTAGTTACGGTGCGATACCAACCCACAAAACAGTCATGAAAACCAACCTCGTCGAACAATCTACCAAGCCTTCTGTTAATTGCCAAGTTCCTGCTGTTGAATTTTCCAACGATAGCAATAGTGTTAGTACATTTAGTCAAACGCTGTATAACGAAATACAGCCTCACGTTAAGGCTACCGTTACTGGGGTACAAGCTGTAGCGATACGCATTGCTAAAGAAGTTGAGCGCATATGCGATAAGAGCTACCGCATTCAAAATTCTGGTGAAGTTAAATCCTGGTTGCTAACCCTAGCACGCCATCGTATTCAAAAGTGCTTACACTATTATAAACTCGGTTCCCAGCGCGGACGTGTCGAATTACATAGCACATTGGGTTCTATGGTTTACCGTCACGTTACCTCAAATGGTGAAGCTGATTTAGGTTTCCAAGCTCGTTACAACTTAATCGAAGATTTTCTCCAAGCATTTTATATCGAAGGTATCAAAGCTTTCCGTCGGGAAAATGAGTTGCCTGAAGATTACACCCCCCACACTCGCTTACAATTAGCCGAGTATATGGCGTTCACCGAACAATACGCAAAACGCCGCATCAATTTACCCGGTGGTAACAACCAGCAACTGATTATACTGCGTGCCCAAGGTTTTGCCCGTCGTCAACCCCAAGAAACTGCTGTTGATATTGAAATGGCTGTAGAAGGAGCTAAATCTGAAGAGGGTGAGGCATACCAACGCAGCTCCACAGTACAACAACTGCGCTCTCAGTTAGTTTCCCAACCAAAAACTGATATAGCTGAAGAGTCCGAGCGCGACCGCGTTATTTCTGAGTTGATGCAATATTTGGAAGCCCAAGGTCAAAAAGACTGTGTAGACTACTTAACCTTAAAACTCCAAGATTTGTCTGCTCCCGAAATCGACGAAATTTTAGGTCTTACCAGCCGTCAGCGCGACTACTTGCAACAGCGCTTTAAGTATCACATGGAAAAATTCGCCAAGCAGCACCACTGGGAACTAGTACATCAGTGGTTAGGTGCGGGACTCGAACAAAAATTGGGACTCTCTGCTCAACAGTGGGAAGGCTTTGTAAACACACTCACCGAGCAACAACGACAAATTTTGCAAATGAAAGCCGCAAAACACAGCGACCAAGCTATTGCTAAAGCTGTTAAATGCACTCCTAAACAGTTGCAAAAACGTTGGACTCAACTCTTAGAAATCGCATGGTCTATCCGCAATGGACACAGTGAGGCTCAAGCTGGCTAAAGTCGTAATTCCTTATTTGAAATTTTAGACTTTATCCTATTCGAGTGAATATTATTAATCAATGGCTCATTTGTTAAAGCATTTGCTAAAAAAATCTTCCTTATCTTTCCCCGTCAACTACAAACTTTCAATATTATTGTCATTACTGATAACATAGTTAACTTTTGTAGTCGGGGAAAAATATACAAGGGGGATAGCCAAAATATCTAATCACTCCCGCTTCGCGACTTCTCAAAATTATATTATTATTTTATCGTTAGCTATTATTTATAAATATCTTAAAAATCTCACGCCTAAACCGGAGGTTTTACCGCAGGGTAGGCGCAAAGTCGCAAAGACTAAGAATAACCCTACATTGTCTAACTTTGCATCTTCGCGCCTTTGCGTGAGGCTCATCTTCTAAAAAATTAAGCGCAATTTAAAATACTTTTATCTCCCTTCCTTCAATAAGACGTTATCACCAATTCTCCTATTGAACCTCGATTTTTAATATTAGAATTAATTACTCGCGTCGCTTTTACTAAATGAATTTTAAAATCAATTTCCTTATAAATACTTCTAATAAATTCACAATCTGAATTACACACCATAACTTTTACCCCTCGTAGAGCCAGCTTAGAAGATATATCTCGTAAACGTATTTGGTCAAGTTCATTAAAAGATAGTTTACTATAAGCTGTAAAATAACTAGTCTGACTTATGGGATGGTAAGGTGGGTCAAAAAAAACAAAGTCATCTGCACTTGTTGCCTGCTTAAGCACATGAGAAAAATCTAACTCTTCAATAACCGAGCTTTGTAGCGCTTCTGACGCAGCTACAAGTATATCCAATTGACAAATCTTCGGATTATCGTATTTTCCTAATGGCACATTAAATTCGCCTTTTGAGTTAACTCTATAAAGCCCATTAAAACAAGTACGATTTAAATAAATTAGCCTAGCCGCTTTCTCCACGTCCGTGCTACCAGGATTTCCACGCACCTTATAATAATAGTCTCTGTTATGGTAGAATTCATGCAGCTTGAGTGTACCTAGCAACTCTTCAAGTTTATCCCTGACACAAAGATAAGTTGTAATTAATTCTGAATTAATATCAGTCAAAACAGCTTTTGTCGGTAGGAGATAAAAAAATAGCGCACCTCCTCCTAAAAATGGTTCATGATAAGTTTTGTAATCATGAATGTTTGGGAGGTATTGCTTGTATTGCTGAATCAACTTACTTTTACCCCCTGCCCATTTCAAAAATGGACGAGGTGGTGCTAACTTTGGTAGTTGACTTAACATTTAACTATAAATAAGCCGCTAAATTATCCGTTTTGACTTACGAAGAATATTTTATATGAAATTAGTTATTTACCTTCCACTTAGATTACAATTAAGTAGAATAAAAACATCAAAACAAATCTAGATTCTATAACAAAACGGTCTAAATTCAAATGTTTGACGGATTTTGGGATAACGTTTTACGCTACTTTCGCTACTTTATTACAACTCTTATCGGAGTAGCTTTAAATACCTTTGCTCCACTAGGTCGATTGCTTAAAAATCCAGTCACCTTAATAGCTTTGATTGGCTTTTTTGTTGGTAGTATAGTTTTCCTTAGTCTCACCCTGCGTGCGATGCTGGGTTTAAGCCCTGTATAAAAATTATACTAAAACAACGGGAATTACTCCCAATTTAATTTAACTAGAACTTGCACATCCTAGTCGCGGAGGCTATGTTTTTATGGCTACAGACCGCCGAGTATCCCGCGTTGCAGAACTAATCAGACGGGAAGTAAGTCAAATGTTGCTCAACGGTATTAAAGATGACCGGGTGGGTTCTGGCATGGTAAGCGTTACTGATGTCGATGTTTCAGGCGATTTGCAACACGCCAAAATTTATGTGTCAATATATGGCACAGACGAAGCTAAAACAGAAACAATGGCTGGACTCAAATCAGCAACCGGTTATGTTCGTAGCGAACTGGGTTCACGGGTTCGTTTACGTCGCACACCTGAGGTCGTGTTTATTGAAGACCGTTCCATTGAGCGTGGTAATCGGGTACTTTCCCTATTAAATCGCATTCAAGAAGAACGTTCTGTTCAAAATCCACTTGATGATAAATATCAAGATAGCTCTGATGAATCCTAGTACAGCATCTTGTTAACAACCATCCATAAATATTAAATCTAGGTTGGGTTTCGTTTTATGCCCAGCCTATGACTGTTAATAGAAAAATTATTAAATTGTAGTTTATGTAACATTTTGCTCGAAGGTAAGAGTGAGCAATTAAACAGACGTAAATACACGTTGTGCGTTTATATTTCACTATGCTGAATTTACAAATTGGGCAGTTGCATACAAAGCTTTTGTTTTTTGTGGGTGCATTAGTCAGTAAATTGGGTGCAAGCAATAAATAATTTAGTTCACACAAACTTTAGCTAACGGTTCAGTATACGTGAAGAATCTTGTTCAACATCACAACTGCAAATTGCGTGAAATCCTCCGCTATGAAAACATTTTGATAATAGACGTAGGTTACCTTCTATTCCTATAAGTGGAACTAAACAGGCTAATTGCCACCCGTGACTCGCCTATTTATCACGTATTTACAGTTCTTGTGACAACGTTACAACAAAAGTAAATCTTTACAATAGTTAATTTATGTCCAAAAATAAGTTAACTTTCTTAACATTACGTAATATACTTAGTTGTCTATACGTAATCCATATCTATCAACTAAGTGTTACGTATGTAATATATATTGCTATTATTTGCGATAAATCGCTTAGAAGATAGCATTATTTCCTTAACCTAAATTATCTAACTCTCTTCATAGAGGAGCAAGTAATAAATGAAAATGTCTGTTTAGGGGAACTGCTCAAACTAGGTTGTATCCAATCAACAAAATCTTCCAAGAGAATGTTTAAGTAATTACAAAATTATCGGGGAGTTTTATGTAGCTTATGCTAAACACCATATGTGGAAGTAATTTACAAACTTCTCTCCTGTAAACATTTCTGGATTATTTACTTACTGATGACTCCCGTATCTCAAGACACAGTATTACGTAAGTCAGTTTGTATATAAACATCTCCAAATTTAACCATTAGCACAACTTCAATCATGATTTATCTAACTCTATTCACTGTTTTACAAGCTTTTCAACATAATTTTCACAGCTATATTATTTAGTCAACTTTAATTGACTTATCCTGTTTGATTTGATACCTTAGATATAAATGTCATAGATTTATGACATTCTTAACATTTCTTAAAATAATTTTAGGGTGCTTAGCGTCAAAATGGAATTAGTTCCGTATAGTAAACTACAAAACCTAAGCTACGCGCTAATTTTTGCCATGTTAGTTACTGGCCTATTGAGGGAACACTACTTACGTATTGAATTGCGAGTAAACAAACCATGAGTGTGAATACGGTGCCTACAATTAATTACTTCTCTCTTAACCTGATTCAAGACGAAGCACGACGACTGGTGCAAAAGGGAGTAGTCAGCCGACAGCAGCCTATTTATAAGCTTTGCCAATTTATTCCAGCCAGGGAATGGGTCTGCATCGAGTGCGAATTAGAAAAATGCGATTTCCTTTTACGCGATCGCATAGGGGATTTGATAGGTCGGGAAGAATGGGAAAACGATTAGCAGCCGAATCAAATTCTGATTTAAGATTTTGGATTTGGAGTAGGTTGTGAAGGAGAAGACAGAGGAAATAAGCGTGCCACTAGGGCATAAATTATTATCATTTTGGCGTCTCCAGTCCAAAATCTCTGATTTCTTTCAAAGTCAAGATAATAGAGTCAGCATTTATAAACTTTTTCAAACAAGCGTCCACATTGTAGGGTGCAACTTGTGGCGTAAAGCAAAAACAAACTAGAAAATAAAATCAAATGCCAGAAATTACTTATGCCGGTGCGGTTTGAGACAATATTACCGCTCCGGTAAATTTTGAGGGTGGGGGGTAACTCACCCCAATTGCTCCAAATACTGATTAACATCTTCAATGACGCGAGTTAGCTCAGCTTCGGTTGTTAGCTTAACGCTAGTGCTGCGAATCGTGAGCAACACTTTTGCTGCAAAAGGAGTAGGCCAGATATTTGGGTTGCAAAAAACTTCTAGAAACACATCCCCTGTGTAGCGATATTCTACTGGACGCTGGGGAACAGGCTTACTACCACCACCTGTGGTAGCTTTTGCCGTGTTTTCCTTAAGGCGTTCAATTAATAAATCCAACGATGCCTTTAAATCTTGTGCTGCTTGGGGTGAAAAACTAAAAGTGACTGAACCACAAGCCAAGTTAAGTGTGAGGTTATTTGCTGGCATGATTATTTGCTGTCTTAGATGGATAATTCTCCTATGTTAGCTGAATCTAGCACCAGCCTGAATAAACGGTAGGGACGCGATTAATTGTATGTAGAGACGCGATTAATTGTATGTAGAGACGCGATTAATTGTATGTAGAGACGCGATTAATTGTATGTAGAGACGCGATTAATTGTATGTAGAGACGCGATTAATTGTATGTAGAGACGCGATTAATCGCGTCTCTACATTTATCAGCATTATATTAATTAAATAAATAAATTAATTAAAAATACTTGCAATAAAAGCAAGGTAATATTGATACTTATCGCCAGATATAATCCTTACTGTGTAACACTTTGATATACCTAATTAACAGTTTACGATTTACATTAGAAGTAACAGAATCTTCTATGTAAATCCTCTATGACCTTTGATAACCGGAGCATCGTCCGCAAGGTTTTAATCATAACTTTGCTGTTAAATTTATTTGTCATGGGACTAAAAGCGGTAGTTGGCTACTGGACAGGTTCCCTGAGCTTAATAGCTGATGCATTGCACAGCGTGACCGATAGTGCAAATAATGTTTTAGGGTTAATTGCCAGTAGATTTTCTTCTCCCTATCCCGATAGAGAACATCCCTACGGACATTTAAAATTTGAAGCAGTGGGAGCCTTAGGGATATCAGCGTTTTTGGGGATTGCGTGTTTTGAAATTCTCCAAGGTGCTATCGAACGGATTATTAACGGTGGAAACCCTGTAAGAATCTCAGCACCTGAATTATGGCTATTGCTAATAGTCCTAGGGGTAAATATTTTTGTTGCCTTTTACGAGCGTGGTGTGGGAAAACGAGTCGGTAGCGCCATATTAATTGCTGACTCTCAGCATACAATGAGCGATATTTGGGTAACTATCTCAGTTATTGCTGGTTTAATCGGTGTTTTTCTTGGTTACCAATGGTTAGACGTAGTTTTATCCTTCCCAGTAGCATTGATGGTATTTTGGAGTGGTTGGTCAGTACTAAAAGAAAACTTACCTTGGCTTGTTGACCAAATGGCAATTGCACCAGAAATTATTTATGAAATAGTCATGGAAGTTCCGGGTGTAATAAACTGCCATGATATAGCCTCACGAGGTGTAGTTGGTCGTCAAATGTTTATCGAAATGCATTTGATAGTAGGAGCAACAGAAGTAGACAGAGCGCACGAGATTACTGAAGCAGTGGAAGCAAAACTGGAAGAGCGATTTTCCCCTGTCAGAATATTGATTCATGTCGAACCATCAAGCTATAAATCAACTCAAATAAGCTTTGGCAACAGATTGTAATAAAAGAACCCCACCCCCCAACCCCCCTCCCCGCAAGCGGGGAGGGGGGCTACAAAAAAGACAGACATAGTATTAATTTTTAAAATCAAGAAAATATTTATCATAAATCGTAGCCCCCTCCCCGTTTACGGGGAGGGGGTTGGGGGTGGGGTTTTCTTCACTCCCACTCGATGGTTCCGGGTGGCTTAGATGTGATGTCTAACACGACTCGGTTAACGCCTTTGACTTCATTTACAATTCGGTTAGAAATAGCTTCCAGTACGTCATAAGGAACTCGTGCCCAATCAGCAGTCATTCCGTCTTCGCTGGTAACAATTCGCAGAACAATAGGATAAGCGTAAGTTCTTTGGTCACCCATTACACCAACACTACGAATAGGTAACAAAACAGCAAAAGCCTGCCAATAATCGTGATACAAGCCGCGTTGATTGATTTCCTGACGAACAATTAAATCAGCATCACGTAATATATTCAACCTTTCAGAAGTAATTTCACCGATAATACGAATTGCTAAACCAGGCCCGGGGAAGGGATGACGCTGAACAATTTCTTCTGGTAAACCGATAGAGCGTCCGACTTTACGAACCTCATCTTTGAAAAGTTTCCTTAATGGCTCTACCAATTTAAAACGCAGGTCTTTGGGTAATCCTCCAACGTTGTGGTGACTCTTAATTTTTACTGCTACCCGTTCCCCTGTTTGTGGGTCAACATTGGTATCGGCAGATTCAATTACATCTGGATACAAAGTACCCTGAGCTAAATAATCAAAAGGCCCAAGCTTTCTGGATGTTTCCTCAAAAGCTTGAATAAATTCGTGCCCGATAATACGACGCTTTTCTTCGGGGTCAGTAACACCATCCAAGGCTGTAATAAAGCGTTCGCGAGCATTTACGTATTCAACAGGAATGTGGAACTGTTCTTTAAATAATTTCAGTAAGCGTTCTGGCTCTAACTTACGCATAAAGCCTTGGTCAATAAAGACACAAGTTAGCTGTTCACCAATGGCTCTATACAATAAAAACGCCAAGGTTGAAGAATCGACACCACCAGAAAGAGCTAAAAGCACTCGTTTGTTACCGACTTTAGCGCGAATTTCGCGAACAGCTTCTTCAACGAAAGCCTCTGTTGTCCAGGTGGGTTTACACTCGCAAATTTGATAAACAAAATTACGAATTAGAGCTAAACCACCTAAGGAATGTACCACTTCTGGATGGAACTGCACCCCGTAAAGCTTCTTCTCGTGATTTGCAATAGCCGCACAAGGAGTATTTTCTGTGTGAGCTAGTAATTCAAACCCAGAAGGCATTTTAGTTACCGAGTCACCATGACTCATCCACATAGTAATGCCATCTTCGACATTGCAAAGCAGGTCTGTTGAGTCATCAATAAACAATGATGCTTTACCATACTCACCACGGTCAGCTTTTGCAACTTCGCCACCCAATTGTTGCACCATCAGCTGCATTCCGTAACATACGCCTAAAATGGGAACTCCCAAATTCCAAATTTCTGGGTCACAATGGGGTGCTCGTTGGTCATAAACCGAACTAGGTCCCCCGGAGAAAATTATTCCTTTAGGATTTAATTGACGAAGTTGTTCAGCTGTGGTGCGATAGGAAAGGACTTCGGAGTATACTTGAGTCTCGCGGATTCTACGGGCAATTAACTCGGAATACTGAGAGCCGAAATCAAGAATCACAATTATTTGTCGATTAATTTGTGTTTCGACTTCAGCTATTTGGGGTGCTTGTTCTGTGAGTAGAGTCACCGCTGTTTTCATGGTAGAGGATGTGTGAATTGGAGAGTTAAAGGAAAATAAACAGGAAGAAAAAGAAAAATAGCTAGCCAATGCTCTAATGTAGACCATTGCCCCATCCTGTCAGGCTGCAACTAACAGACATGTAATGGTGAAAATAAGTGAACACAGATGCTGTAATAAGTTACATCTGCTTTGAGTAAGAACCAAAAGCTCCAGATTTGGAGATAAACAAACCCAGGGTTAGTGATTAAAAAGAATATTTATTGGAACTATAGATTATTATTCATAATAAATTAACATAAATTAGTCAGTTGTATACGGGCTGTTATATTCTTTACGATTATTTTTTTATTCACGTCTGTCTATTAAACGCGCTTAAGCGCTATTAGTAATATGTGCGCTTTTACTCATAGCAGAAATTTGCCAAAGTTTTCCAAAGTTTGATAGCTGCCTTCTTCTGGTCAAACTCCTGCTTTTTGGAGTAGAACTTCCATTGCAGACCAAGGAAGTGCTTGTTCGATATAGCGGGGTGCTTCAGGAGTATAAGGGCTAGCAACTCGGTCTATATTGATTATTTTTGCCGTGTCTGGTATCACGGGTATATCTGGGTCAAATGCTGTTGGACGCATCAAAGAGCTAGAAAAGCCTTTGAATATAGCAATTTGGTCTTGTTCTCCATCAATTTCTACCGTCACCAAGAGGACTTCTTGAGGTCGCTTAACAGTGTACTGTTCTAAACGCTTACCGATAAAATTACTCATAGAAAAATATTACCAGTAGGGGTACAAATTTTTTTTGCACCCCTGATGAATTATTGAGGAATTGCTGAACGTCCTTGTTTGGAGAGCTTGAAGGAAATAAAGTAAATAAAGCTCAAGACGTAAACGAACAAACCTACTATACCCATAACGCCCAAAAAACCAGTTTTTGTGTTGTGGTGCAAAAAGTCTTTGTACATTAGTGGTGGTTCTAACCAAACACTACAAGATGGACTTGAGGCTATTTGAGAGAAAGCGCAACCCAAAAAAGGTATCGCTGTGATGACGCCTACAATACAATAAATTGTTGTTGCCCAACGCCAAGAAGTGAAAATCAATTTCAACAAATTGTTGGGGTGATACTCAATTTCATCATTGAGGTCTACCCAGAACCAAAGTGAAATGGGAATTAACGACCTCGCTATTATTCCCGTAAGAAAGCTTATTGGATATTGAGCAATCATCATATAAACTGTAATCATCAGCAAACTAGAGACCCGCCAATAAATAATAAGCAAGCGCTGCATAGCTTCAGATTTTTGTACAAACGCCCAAATCAAAAGAATTAGAGGAATAATTACCGTAAATAACACTGCCACTCGGTAGTCTAGCCAGACTAGAGGACGAAACCAAATATCGCTCATGATTTTTCTCTAACTATAAATAAAAAATATTTGCTGTTTCCTTTGTATCAAAGCAGAACTGCCTACTAGTTATCAAGAATGCTCCCTGGTATCCAATTTTGCAAGTCCGCGAAACATGGCTAACCTGTTGCTAAAGCCAATACCTCTTGATTTGATAGGGTGCTAAACAAAAATATTCTTGATAAAAAATTGTTGATCCCGAATTTTTTGTATAAAAATTTGATAAATTGCTTTAAATGGTGTTACTTAATTTTGCCCTCGCAAGCGATATGTTAACACCTCCTTTGAATGCAGAAGGTGCTGCTGTAACAGACACCCTCACATTATCTATTGACTCATGATTTTTAGACCTAGAACTAAAGTTCTGGCTAAAAGCTTAAACCCGTTGTAAACGGGTTGAAATATTTATTTTGGTTAGCTTTAGCTAACTTTCGCTTTTAGCCAGAAATTTATTTCTCGGCTCTTTATAACGTCTTGAAAATCCGTCAATCGAATTTAGTCATCATAAACTCGGCATTCAACAGCTTCTGGGTTGTCATCGCAATACTGCTCCAGAGATGTTTTGGGCTTCTCCTGTTTTTGGTGAGAAGCTTCAGCTTGCAATTCCTCTACTGCGTCCCAAGCTGCTGCACATTCAGCAGAATTCGCTCCAGATGCGTCACAAACAGTACGCGCATTTTCCAGTTCTTCTGCGATTGTTTCCTGGATTTTAGGCTGGGCTTTGTCTTTTGTGTTGTTAGACATGGCTTTGTCGTTGTAATGTATTGTTAATTACAGTATAGGGAAATTTTCGAGCGAGAGTTTTATTTTGTACTATCGCTCATTTTTCTAGCAGATGACCTACTTAGGCCAATATACTCATCCTATCTATCAATAACTTATACAGCAAAGTTGAGTCGAATCGCCACATCGACACTTTTCTTTTATATATTCGCGGAGTATTCACATTTTCTACCAAAGAATAATCCTACAATAGTATGTAATCTAATAAAAAATCTTTAACCCTCAGTTCCCTCAGATTCTGAGCATGTAATTGCGGGCAAATTCACGAGCATCCTAATTATATTTTTATTAGGACGCTATTTGTATCGAAATAAAAAAACAAACTTTTAAACCGACATAGCAAAAAGTGTACCATTCATGTCAGACCAAATGCAGTGGGCTAATGCCCTATCAACCCGTCCTTCTTTGGAAGCTGCTATAGCAGACGTTGTGCAGCGAGCAACATCATCATTAACAGAAAGACCGGACTTAGGGATAGTCTTCATTTCGTCTGCTTTTACCAGCGAGTTTTCTCGAATTTTACCGTTATTAGCAGAACGACTTTCTGTACCCGTTTTAATTGGCTGTAGTGGGGGTGGTGTCGTTGGCAAAAGCCAGTGGGGATTCACTCAAGAATTGGAAGCGGAGCCAGCATTAAGTTTGACTTTGGCTCATCTACCAGGGGTGGATATAAAGCCTCTTCATATAGTCGCGGAAGATTTACCAGATTTAGACAGTTCCCCTAATGCTTGGACGGATTTAATTGGTGTATCTCCTGCATCTTCACCCCAATTTATCTTGCTTTCCGGACAGTTTTCCTCTGGTATCAGTAATTTATTACAGGGTTTAGACTTTGCTTACCCTGGTTCGGTAACCATCGGAGGACAAGCTAGTAGCGGTGTTGCTGGTGGCCGTATTGCGTTATTTTTAAACGACCGTTTACACCGGGAAGGAATTGTAGGCGTAGCTTTGAGTGGTAATATTGTTCTAGAAACCATTGTTTCTCAAGGATGTAGACCAATTGGTGAACCTTGTCAGGTAACAAAAGGCGAACGCAATATTATTCTAGAACTCGATGACAAAGTGCCTTTAGTATTGCTGAGAGATTTGATTGCTAATTCCAGCGAAGAAGACCGAGTTTTAGCGCAACGCTCTTTATTTGTCGGCTTAGCAATGGACGAATTTAAGCAGGATTTACAGCCAGGAGATTTTTTAATTAGAAATATTTTAGGTGTAGACCCAAACGCAGGAGCAATCGCAATTGGGGATTTAGTTCGTCCTGGACAGCGCTTGCAATTCCACTTGCGTGATGCTCAAGCTTCTGCTCAAGATTTAGAATTATTACTACAGCGTTATCAAGACCAACATTCTACAGGAACTTATCCCGTTGGAGCCTTAATGTTTTCTTGTTTAGGACGTGGGGAAGGACTTTACGGCAAACCCAATTTTGACTCTGGATTATTTAAAAGCTACCTCAAAGATGTCCCCCTAGGAGGCTTTTTCTGTGGTGGTGAAATTGGTCCGGTGGGTGGAAATACTTTCCTTCACGGTTACACCTCCGTATTTGGTATTTGTAGGCAACCGTAGGGGGAATGGGGAATAGGGAATTCTTTCTACTCCCCACTCCCCACTCCCCATCCCCCTCACAACAGTAAAGTCGCGTGGTTATCTATCAACGCTGGGTTGCCATTGGGTGAAAATGCCCCAAATTTTTTAAAGTAATCTTGTACTTGGCTTCCTAACTGTGGATAGTCTAATTCTGCATCCCCAGCTGCAATGCTAGCCCAAAAGTCTCGTAAGCTGGGGGCTAGTTTTTCCGCTTGCTGATTGGTTAAGCTTAATGGCGGTAAAGTCAGCAGCTTTACGACGAAAGGAAAACTGCGATCGCCCATCCATTTGTGTGAGTAAGCAGGTAAATTGGGGTAATCTGTGACTGATTCTACACGGTGGGATAAAATCTGTAACCAATCTCGTTGGTAATTATCTCTTTGGAATTCTAATACGCGATAGGGATGAGGATAACTGACTAAAGAACCCGTAGTAATATCGTATACCCCTTCCGAACAGGCAACATCCTGAACGTGTAAATGTCCGGTAAATACTAACTTGACACCGTAGCGCTTAAGAATTTGCAACAATAGGGGTGCATTTTCCAACATATAACGGTTTGCCATTGGGTGTTGCGATTGATTTGGTAAATGCTCAACTACGTTATGATGCACCATGACCAAAACTAATTCATCTTTAATCTCAGCCAATACGGACTCTAACCAAATTAGCTGTTGAGTATCCATACGTCCCACTTGCTGTCCTTGGTCATCAAAGCTGTTAGAATTCAGAGCAATTAGCCTAACTCCGTGCATTAACTGGCAAGTGTAGTAGAGGTTATTAGTATTTTCGTATCCCACTTTTCTATAATAGCTAGGGAAATCACTGAAAGCTATTGATTGATTGTTTGCGTGTAAAACTGGTACATCATGATTCCCAGGAATTACATAAGTTGGAAAAGGTAGTTGTGCTAAACGTTTTTGTAACCAACTATGATTATCTGGCTCTCCGTGCTGAGTTAAATCTCCAGGTATCAAAAGAAAATCTAAATCAAGTTGTGTTAAATGTTCTAATACACTATCCAAAGCAGGAATACTAACTTCTACCAGATGAAAACGGTTAGGATGATGCCAAATGGTATGGGGGAGCGCGATATGTAAATCGCTGGCTATAGCAAAACGAAAATTAAGATTCATGACATTAATAAATTTCTAAAAACCCATGAATACCAAGCTACCAGCTATATTAATTTATTGGGATCAGCTTTTAATGTAGGCTTACGTCCCGCTCGCTTTTTGGTTGTAGCGTCCCGCTCGCTTTGAAATAGCACGAGGTTACTTTTGTAAGGAGAATATATAATTGGCTGCTGTTCGAGTCCGTCAACATGTAAATCCGCTGTCTAACAAGTTCCAAGAACCTATAGAAACGGTAAATTGGGAAAAAGTTTACGCTAAGCCACAACAACCCCTACATCTAGATATTGGCTGCGCTAGGGGTCGGTTTGTCTTGGAAATGGCGCAAATAGAGCCGAATTGGAATTTTATTGGCTTGGAGATTCGTAAACCCCTAGTGGAGGAAGCGAATAAGTTACGCGCTGAATTGGGGTTAACAAATCTTAATTATATTTTTTGTAATGTTAATAATTATTTGAGTTCAGTCTTATCAAATCTTCCCCCAGGAATTTTGCAACGGGTGACTATTCAATTTCCTGACCCTTGGTTCAAAAATCGCCACGCAAAACGACGCATGGTACAACCAGAATTAGTGGCTGAATTGGCTAATATTCTTGTTCCAGGAGGGATTGTATTTTTACAGTCAGATTTAGAATTTGTAGCGCAAGAAATGTGCGACCGATTTTCAGAAAACTCAAATTTTATCAGACAAGGTTCGGGTGAGTGGATACCAAAAAATCCTTTATCAGTTCCGACGGAAAGAGAAACTTCAACGGAAAATAGAGGACAACCTGTGTATCGCGCAATATTTGAAAAAGTCGCAAGTTAGACCATATTGTTGGGAATATTTGTTCTAGGAACAGCAATTTATTATCCAATTAAAGGTAATACCACTGTAAAAGTCGCACCCGCACCAACTTGACTGCTGACAGAAATTTCACCCCCATATGCATCAACGCACTTTTTGACAATCGATAACCCTAAGCCAGTACCAGGGATTTTACCAACATTGCTAGCGCGATGAAAAGCGTCAAAAAGTTGTGCTTGGTCTTCTGGGGGAATACCAATACCTTGGTCTTTGATTTTAAATATGACAGAACTATCTTGATATATTAATTCAAAAATAATATTGCTATTATCAGGTGAATACTTAATAGCATTATTAAGTAAATTACTTAAAATATGCCGTAATGAAATTTCATCCCATAAAGACTCTTCTGATTTACCTTGAATAGTAAAAATAACTGTAATACCTTTTTCATTTGTAGCTAGCTTAGCATCTTCTATTAACTGACTACAAAACACACCTAAATCTAAAGGTACAAGCTGAAACTGAAGTTTACCAGAGTCCGCTTTCCCAATAAAAGAGGCTTCATCTAACAGTAACACCATATTTTTGACTGCTGTTGCAATCAATTGATAATGGGCTGTTTTTTTTTCTATAGGTAATTTTTCGTCACTATTTTTTAGCAATCCAGCAGCAAGTAAAATAGCATTTAAAGGATTGCGAATATCATGAGAGAGTATTGAGACAAATTCTGATTTGAATTGATTGATTTCTTTTGCCTTTACTAAATCAGCCGTTTGTTCTTGCACGCGATTTTGTAAAGCTTCATTAACTGTCCTTAATGATTCTAAATTGTGCTTGCGCTCGATAGCATAACGCATTGAGCGCATCAATGTTTCTAAATTCACTTGACGTTTTACAAGATAATCTTGCGCTCCTTGACGCACTGCTTCTATAGCGAGCTTTTCGTCATTAGTATTAGTTAAAACTACAATAGGAAGGCTAGGAGCGAGACTTATCAAAGGTGGTAAGGATGCTAATCCTTGACTGTCGGGTAAAGTCAAGTCTAATAAGATGACATCAAATTCACATGAATTGACAGCGCAATGACGAATTTCTTCCAGAGCTTCTCCCAGCCGTTTTACATGAATTAAAGTAAACTCATCACATTCGGCTTGCTTAAGAAACTCTTGTAACAGCCTAGCTTCTGCCAAACTATCTTCAATTAATAATATTTTGACTGTGCTTATAGCCATCATTTGCTTTCACCTTATTCCTTCTTCCATCACACTTTTGGTAAGGTGACTGTTCCCAACCAAAATTCCTCTATTCCTTTGACAATTTTGAACAGTTCGCTCAGGTTGCGGGATTTGGTGATGTAACAATTAACATGCAAGTCGTAGCTGTGATGAATGTCATCTTCATTCCTAGAAGTTGTCAAAACAACAACAGGAATACGTTTAAGCTTTGGGTCAGTTTTAATTTCTGCTAACACTTCGCGACCATCTTTTTTGGGTAAGTTTAAATCCAATAAAATCAAGTCAGGAAGTGTTGCATCTACATACTCACCCTGTTGCTGCAAATAAGCCATCGCGTCCATACCATCTCTAACGGTGATAATTTGGTACGGAACAGGACTATCTTTTAAAGCTTCTTGAATTAAACGAATATCAGCTTTATTGTCTTCCACCAAAAAGATGGTTTTGGGCTTTGTGTCCGTTTCTGCGCTCACGTTCCCTTCCTCCAAGCGGAATTGTAAAATAGAAAGTTGCACCTTCGCCCAATTCTGATTCTACCCAAATACGACCTCGATGGCACTCGATAATTTTTTTACAAATTGCTAGTCCCATACCAGTACCTTGGTATTCATCTCTTGTATGTAGACGTTGGAAAATCACGAAAATCCGCTCGCTAAAACGTGGGTCTAGACCAATTCCATTATCTTTAACTGAAAATAGCCAATTATCATCAAGTTGAGAAGCGCTCAAATGAATTTCTGGTGGTTTGTCACTGCGGAATTTAATAGCGTTAGCAATCAAATTTTGGAACAATTGCATTAATTGCGTTTTATCAGCCATTACTGTTGGTAATGGGTCTTGGGTAATTACTGCACCACTTTCGGCAATACTTAAGCGCAAATTACTCAAAGCTTTCTGTAAAGGTGTTTCTACATCAGTAATTTTAAATTCTACCGCTTGCATGTCCACCTTCGAATATGCCAAAACGTCATCTATTAGAGTTTGCATTAAGCTTACTCCTTGTACTGCGTAGCTGATGAAATCTTTTGCATCTTCATCCAGCTTGCTGTTATAGCGCATTTCTAACAATTGCACATAGTTTGCGACTTGATTCAGAGGTTCTTGCAAATCATGGGAAGCGACGTAGGCAAATTTTTTCAGTTCAGAGTTGGAAAGTTCTAAATCATGAGCTAATTGTGCTAACTCATCAGCTTGACGCAGAACAATATTAACAATCGCTTTTCTTAACTCTAGTGCTGCTTTAATTTCGACGTTTTTCCAAGGTAAAGACTTAAGGCTGACAGTTTCTTTCCAAAGTTCAAATGATTTTCGGGGACAAAGACGCAAATTTCCTTCCGATTCATTGACTTCAAATGCTTTGTTTGGGTCACCTCCCCAATTCACTGTTTGAATAACTTCGGGTCGGAACCACAATACATAATTACGCTTAGATATGGGAATTGCTAACATTCCACTAGCGACATTCTTAAAACGTTCCGCACCACTATAAATTAACGGCAAAGAATCAGTATAAAAAACTTCTTCTTCAACATTATTTCTTAGCCATTGAATTAAAACATTCAGGTCTTCTTCGTTAGGTGTTTCTCCAATTAATGTATATCTTCCACTTACGCAAATAGCTGCACCAGAAGCATTAGTTAAATCTAAAAGATTTGGTTCATGTTTAACTAAGCCATCAATAAAGTTTTCCTCTTGGGAAATATATTCAAGCAAAGTTGATTGAATATGAGCTAATTTCATCCGGTAATCGTAATCTTCGGTTTCTTCTCTGGCAGAAATTTCTGAAAAGATTACTCGTCCCATAAATTCGCAAGCCTTACGTAATTCATAAGGAACAAATTTAGGTGATTC
The DNA here is from genome assembly GCA_019359035.1 of Scytonematopsis contorta HA4267-MV1. Lineage (GTDB taxonomy): Bacteria > Cyanobacteriota > Cyanobacteriia > Cyanobacteriales > Nostocaceae > Scytonematopsis > Scytonematopsis contorta. The sequence continues at coordinate 202,180 of JAHHIC010000053.1, forward strand.
ATGATGACAAGCAATTAATCCCCAAAGTTTTTGGTCTTTAATTAAAGAAATAGTTAACGAAGCACCAACTCCCATATTATGTAAATATTCTATATGGCAAGCTGAAGCGCTCCTGAGAGTCGAATTAGTTAAATCCAGAGGACGCTGACTAATCGGATTTTGAGCAGGTACAACTTTTACAGGTTCCGAATGTGTATCCGGTATTAATCTAATCCAATTAGAACAGAATAATTTTCTTGCTGGTTTGGGAATATCTGACTCTGGGTAATGTAAACCTAAATAAGCTTCTTGAGATTCTAGCTTTTCTTCCGCAATCACCGAGCCATGTCCATCTTCGTCAAACTTATATAGCATTACTCGGTCAAATCCTGTGATTTTCCTCACTTCTCGCACAATGATTTGACAAAAATCACGAAGGTTTACTGTTTCTTGTAGTTCGTTTATCGAAGCTCTAACTAAGTGATAAAAACTTAGAAATGGAATATTTTCTTGAGAAATAGCAGGCTCTAGTTCCAGAATTAAGAATCCTTCCGAATTCCGGTGAAAAACAGCATCAAAGATAATATAATCATCGCCTTTTAGTCTTACCCAAACTTTTGTTGGGTTTATAAAATCTAAATTTTCACTCCTTATTACATCTTTTAGTCTACCAATTTGAAAAGAATCTATAAATTCTTCCAATGGTTTTTGCAGCATTTGTTCAGCAGGAATTCCGAAAAGTGTAGATACATTGCTGCTGATTTGTAAGATTTCTAATTCTGGTTCTTTTAAAACAATAAGTATTCCATGTGACTGAACTTGACTTGATATATGAATCGGAGCTTCTTTTAATCGAGTCACATTCACGTTTTGTATGTCTATATTAATTGCCACTGTGATGACCTCTCTATTTGAAAAATATTACACTCAAAATCAATATTCTTTGGAAGGTTTCATTTTAAAATTACTTGTGATTTACCTTTTACAAGCAAAAGTTTTTACTTGTTCAAAAGCAAGTCTTTAACTATCTAAAGCTAATTTCTCTGCGATTCAAAGTGTAACAGAAGTAACATAAAAATGGTCATAATAAATGTGAATAATAAAATGATTAATATATTTTATGTATATTAATTTATGTAAAAAAGAATTGAATTTTAATACAAAAAGAAAATTTTTTATCGCTATCACTTGTTTATAAACGCAATTACAAAGGGAGCATCCCAAATGTGTAAATTTATATTCTTTTGTAGTGCGGGCTTCCAGCCCGCTTCTGGCTAATACCCTTTCACTTTAACTGTGAAACATATACACGATGTAGAGACCGAATTAATTCGTTCTCTACGTAATCTATTTGTATCAGGCGTTTCGTGAAATGGTATAACAGGGAGCAAGATGCTCCCACTACAAACTTTTTTTCAAAATTGGGATGCTCCCATCAAAAAACCCAGTTCACGGAAAACTGGGTTTATAACTTTCTAAAATTTGTGTTGATACTTTTGTATTAAGGACTACTTAATTTTTAAGCCAGGTGGTAAAAGTACCTTATCAATCACGTGAATCACACCATTACTAGCTTTTACGTCTGCTTGGATGACATTAGCTTTATTCACTGTTACTTTGCCGGACGTAACTTTCAAGCTAACATTTCCACCTTCAACAGTCTTAACAGAACCAGGTTTGATGGCTGTAGATTCAACAGCACTAGGAACAACGTGGTAAGTTAGGACTTTTTGTAAAGCCTCCTTGTTTGCTGGTAGGAGCAGTTTCTCTAAAGTACCTTTTGGTAAAGCCGCAAATGCTTTATCGGTGGGTGCGAAAACTGTAAACGGACCGGTACCAGATAGTGTTTCTGTTAATTCAGCAGCTTGGATAGCTGTGACCAAAGTCTTAAAATTGGGGCTAGATGATGCAACTTCAACAATCGTACCAGCTGCTGCGTCAGGTGCTTGACTTATAACCTGAGTGGCTTGTGTTGCTTTCGCAGCACCTTGTTGACAATTTTTAGCTATAGCCGGAACACTTACGAACACACTAACTGCTGCCAGAGCCAGACCTACAGTTTTACCTAATTTACTACGAGATGCAAGAGCTTTCATCAATGCGAACTCCATTACAATGTAAACTCCATCACATTTGTAAAGAAATGTTTATTTTTCTTTTCATTTCTTTACACTCTAGTAATTTAGCAGACATTTTATAATTTTGATAGTATTTGTCCGTAAAATTACGGAATTGGGGAATAGTGAGTGGGGAATGGGGAGTGGGGAGTGAAAATTTAAATCCAGGATGTAAACCACATGCGAAGTTTATAACTGTCGCTTGTGAGTGGTAAGCCTAAATAAATTGGCAACCAAAAAATAAAAGCGCCTAAAATGACAAAGGTAATAGTGACACCAACTATGCGAAGTTCTTTGTAGTAACTGCGAAGAGATTGGTCAACAAGCCAAGCAATAGCTAGAAAGACGAAAGGCAACGCAGTCATATAATGATAGATAAAAACGCATCGGTTAACCCTAACCCAAGGGAGTAGATTTGTGGAATAGTTTATTACTAAATACAATCCAATCCATATATCAATAGTCAAGCTTGTAGTTGTCAAGCTTTGAATTGGAAAACGTTTGTATTGTACCCAAGGGATGAAAATTTTTTGTGTAAGCATTACTAACAGCAGCAAAAGCGCTGCTACACCGAACCACCATAGAAATGGGTTACCCATAGCGTGAACATCATAAATAATTTTTCCAACACCATTCGGTAAAGGTGGCCCCATTATTGGTAAGGGTTCATTAATACTAGTCGCGGTTTGGTAAAAATAAGCCATAGGTCGAGTCATTAAAGGCCATTTGTACCAAGCTGCACAGTAGGGGTGGATATCGGGAGTGTTTCCCCCAAGGTTTTGATGGAAATATAAAATACGTTTATGTACTTCGATAAAGCCGAATCTTCTGTCCAGTTGTAAATGTGGTATCCAAATAATGCTATAGACAAAAGCAGGGATTATTCCTAAATAAAATAAAAGTTGAAAAATATTTATCTGAGTCAGATTTTGTAGCGGTAATTTAACACTAAATGGTTTCTCAGACACTACAAAAATCTTATTTCCAGAACCCACAGACACCTCATCCGTTACATCCGTTACCTCATCCGTCGCGAAATATTTTACAATCCAAGCCACAGACCATATCGCATAAGTACCCAAAAGATACCATAGTCCATTCCATTTTGTACCAGCAGAAGCCCCAAAGAAAATACCCGAAATAATTAACCACAAGCTACGTTTTTTAGAGTTATTTTCTAATGCCAAAAATAAAAACCACTGTCCTAACAATCCAAAGATGACTATATATATATTGTTAAGAGCGTAGCGAGACTCTACAAGAAATATGCCATCACAAGCTGTAAATAAACCAGCTAAAAAAGCAAAGGTTTTACGATGACTTATTTGATAGGCAATTGCGGCAACAACTAAAGGAATAAATGAACCTGTCAGAGCATTCATCCATCGGTAACTCCAAGGAGATAACAACGAACCTGCAAGTCCATTTACCTCTCCCTTCCAAAAAGGAATACGTTTGCCAATCCAAATTCCTATACCAATGATATATTGACTTAAGGGCGGATGGGCATTAAAGAAAGGAGTCCCGGTAAGATAATTGTTGCCAAATTTGGCAAAGTAAACCTCATCAAAAACTAGAGTGTTAAATCTCCCCAATCCCCAAAACCGCAAGGCGACTGATAGTATAAACACAATCGCCATTCCCAAAGAAAACCACTTTTTCATCATTGGTCATTCAATGTTGAATTTTATTTGACCTTTTTTTATTTGCGGCACTTGCCAAATAGATATTACCGCTAATTGTATTTTTTGACCTCCCCCACAGTAAAAAGATATACAAATTTCTAATAATAATTTCCCCCAATTTCTCCCCATCTTGTGGGGTGGGCATCCCTGCCCGCCCATCTAAATTAGCCCATCTAAATTAGCCCATCTAAATTAGCCCATCTAAATTAGCCCATCTAAATTAGCCCATCTAAATTAGCCCATCTAAATCAACCTTCAACCTTAGCGATTTCCAACATCGTCTTCAAAACCGAATCAGGATTTAAGCTAATTGAGTCAATTCCTTGTTCAACTAAAAACTGCGCGAACTCCGGATAGTCACTGGGAGCTTGTCCGCAAATGCCGATTTTTCGGTTATTTCTTTTTGCTGCTTCGATGGCTAATTTTACCATTCGTTTAACGCCCTCAATACGTTCGTCAAACAACCGAGCAACTAATGCGGAATCTCTATCTATTCCTAAAGTTAGCTGAGTTAGGTCATTTGAACCTATAGAAAATCCATCAAAAACCTGTGCAAATTCGTCAGCCATGATGACATTATTAGGCAACTCGCACATAACGTAAACTTGTAACCCATTTTCGCCCTGTTTTAAACCATTTTGTGTCATTTCTGCTATTACCAAACGCCCTTCTTCCGGAGTGCGGCAAAAAGGAATCATGGGAATCACATTAGTTAAACCCATTTCTTCCCGTACTCGTTTCAGAGCTTGACATTCTAAAGCAAAACCTTTGCGGTAACGTTCATCATAGTAACGTGATGCTCCTCTCCAACCAAGCATGGGGTTTTCTTCATCTGGTTCAAATTGTTTTCCACCTAAAAGATTGGCGTACTCGTTACTCTTAAAATCAGACATCCGCACAATCACAGGTTTTGGGTAAAACGCAGCAGCTATTCTTGCTATTCCTTGTGCTAGTTTATCAACAAAATATTGGGGTTTATCATCATAAAGTGCGGTAATTTGAGTGATTTTTTCTTTGACAAATTCATCGTTTAATTCGTCATAATTAATTAACGCTAAAGGATGAGTTTGAATGTGATTGGCAATAATGAATTCTGTTCGTGCTAACCCTACACCATCGTTAGGAATTGTCGATAATTTAAATGCTTCTTGAGGGTTTCCGACATTCATTAAAATTTGCGTACGGGTGCGGGGTAAATTTTCCAAGGGTATTTCTTTTAGTTCAAATGGTAATAATCCCGCATATACATTTCCTTCTTCCCCTTCCGCACAAGAAACCGTAATTTCTTGACCTGTTTTTAAAACTTCTGTGGCATTACCACATCCCACAATTGCAGGTAATCCCAATTCTCGCGCAATAATCGCAGAGTGACAGGTACGTCCCCCGGAATTAGTAATAATTGCGCTGGCTTTTTTCATAATCGGTTCCCAGTCTGGGTCAGTTCTATCTGTGACCAAGATTTCCCCTGGCTGAAATTGTTCGATTTGGTGAACATCCAAAATTACTCGCGCTTTTCCTTGGCTAATAGCTTCTCCTACTGCACGTCCTTTGGTTATAGATTCCCCACTCCCCAATAAGCCATAGCTACGTAATACATTTTGAGTCTTCTGCGACTGTACTGTTTCGGGACGTGCTTGAACAATAAATAATTCGTTGGTAATACCGTCTTTTGCCCATTCGATGTCCATTGGGGTGTATTTTCCGTGGACTTGAGAATAATGTTCTTCTATTAAACAAGCCCATTTTCCTAGTTGCAAAATTTCGTCGTCACTAATGGCAAATTTGTTTCTTTCTGAGGTGGGGACGGGTAAATTTTTAGTGTGTTTTGACCCGTCATCGTATACCATTTTTAGTTCTTTACTACCCACTCTTTTATCCAATATTGGACGAAATCCTGTTTGTAAAGTCGGTTTAAAAACATAGTATTCGTCTGGGTTTACTGCTCCCTGGACTACGTTTTCTCCTAAACCGTATGCTGCTGTTATCAGTGCTGCGTCCTTAAAGCCACTTTCGGTGTCAATCGTGAACATTACCCCTGATGATGCTAAGTCTGAACGCACCATTTTTTGTACTCCTACAGCTAGAGCTACGTTAAAATGGTCGAATCCTTTAGTGTGGCGATAGGATATGGCACGGTCAGTAAATAACGAAGCGAAGCAACGATGACAAGCCAGAAGTACCCCTTCAACACCTGTAACATTCAAAAATGTTTCTTGCTGACCTGCGAAACTTGCATCTGGTAAATCTTCCGCTGTTGCACTAGAGCGGACAGCAACATCTGTATCCGGATTATATCGCTCGCAAAGTTCTTGGTAGGCTTTGGATATAGAAGATTGTAATTCAAGGGGGAATGGGGTGTGCATCAGTAACGCTCTTGCTTTCTTTCCCCGTTCTTTTAAATTTGTAACATCATCTACGTTTAGGTCGGAAAATAATTTCCGCAGTTTTTTCTCTAATCCCGCAGATTGAATAAAATGACGATAAGCGTAAGCTGTGGTAGCAAAACCGATAGGAACGTTTACACCTTTGGGGATTAATTGCTGAATCATTTCTCCCAAAGACGCATTTTTACCACCAACTAGGGGAATATCAGCTATACCAACTTCATTAAACCAAAGGACAAATGTATGCTCTTTAGAAACCTGGGTTACAGTTTCTTTGGCTACTGTATTCATTAGTATTTCCTCCTAGATAGATGCATGAAGAACTTAACGGAGATAGTTTTGGCAATGCAATATTGTCAGTTTCTACGCACTGGGGGTAAATTAATTGAAAAATTCTTGTATTTAATCGATGGTGTAATTGCGAGTCAACTTTATATTTACAAAGCAAAATTGACTTTGTATCAGTATTTTGAACCGCTACTGTACACTCATTCTTCTATTCTATTTTAGACATTTGGATTTGGGTAATTTTATTTAGATTTGATGAATTAATATTTGTAACAGAGCAATTAGTTATGGAATTTGCTAATGCTTGATTCTTATTTTTACTAGCAAACCTATAATGCTTACTTATAAAATAAATTAAGTTTTTTGTAGTTAAGGCTACTGTTTTATATTTTTACTTGTCTGTTGATTTTTAAAGTTCAGAATTAGATTAAATACTTTCAGTCACAAAAACTTTTTTAAATTCTGAACATTTATAGATGATTTATGAGAGGTTATTTATAAAGTAAAAGTTAAATTCACGTAGGATGGGTTAGGCGCATTTGTAACACTTGATTGGAGTCTCTTTAAGTCGTATCAAGCGCCGTAACCCATCACTGATGTAGACTTAATATTTATTTGATAAATTATTTATTAGGTAATTTTAAGTATATAAGTGATGGGTTACGGCGCTTCATCTAACTTAAAGAACTTTCAACTAATTGCTACATATGCGCCTAACCCATCCTACGTGGTGATAGTAAAGGTTATTAAAGATACTGGGCTTACTTAATTTTTGACGATGATATCACCTGCTGATTTTTTCTATTCTGTTGAAACTTCAAAGAAGAATCATGATAAAGTTGCTCATAACGTTAATTCGTTAACGATATTTAACACATACTCACTCATTTTGAAGAAGCGATATGCGCTTCTGATTGCTAAACTACGCAATGGCATCGGCGTAAACTATCACAAGCGAGCCATTGGACGGAGCTAAAAATCATGGCAAAGTACGACAAATTTTTCAACTCACAAAAAACCATTAAAGAAGAACTCACTCCTGAAGACGCTGTTACTGCGATCGCAGTTGTCACAGCAGCGGCTGAATCATCATTGGATGAAGTGGATGCGGACACTATAGCTGATTTGCTTTGGGACTTTGAGTTCTTTGAAGAATTATCTGAGGATGATCTATATGATGCGGTCGATAGGCTGTTAGCTGTAGCAGACGAAAGTGGAGTAGGAGCGCTATTTAGTAGTGCAAAAGCATTGCTGACAGGTGACCTTCTGTTAGACGGTTTCGCTTCAGGAGTACTAATGCTCGTTGACGAAGACGAGCTGATAATTCCTAAAGGGAGACAAGCTCTGCTTAAAAGACTACAAGAAGCTTTAGGAATAGAGGATAGTGATGCTCAGGAAGTGATTGATGAGGTAATAGAAGCTTTTAATGAAGCAGAAACCCTCGATTTAGAAGAAGAAGAAGAAGAAGGAGAAGCTCACCAAAATTAATGTGGGGGTGGGGAGTAGGGAATGGGGAATTGGGAAGAAAGCCTAGGAAGCCTAGAAAGCCTAGAAATAAATTTCTGGCTAAAAGCTAAAACCCGTTAAAACGGGTTGAAATTCTTATAATAGTTAGCTTCAGCTAACTTTAGCTTTTAGCCCGAACTTTAGTTCAGGGCTTTACTAATTTCTTCTCTTGGCGACCTTGGCTTCTACCCTGCGGGAAAACCTCCGGTTTATGGCGGTTGTCAAGTCAAAATCGCTCCACCCATTAACCGTTCATACTTATACTTCAACTCTTCCCGCATCAAAAACCAACGGTCAAGAGTAGCATCAACTTCTATTACTTTTTCCGCAGCTTGTCGTGCTAAAACCAACACTTCTTCATCTTCCACTAAACTAGCCAAAGTAAAATCCGGAACACCCGATTGTTTAGTTCCCAAAACTTGTCCAGGGCCACGAAAACGCATATCCATTTCTGATATGAAAAAGCCATCTTGGGACTGTTCCAAAACCTTTAATCGTTGTTGAGCGTCCGCACTACGAGAACTGCTCATCAGCAAACAAAAAGACTGTGCCGCACCTCGACCAACTCGACCTCGCAATTGGTGTAACTGCGACAGTCCAAACCTTTCGGCATTTTCTACTAACATTACAGTCGCATTCGGGACATCAACACCGACTTCCACAACTGTAGTTGAAACCAAAATTTGCGTTTCATTATCGCGAAACTTAGTAATTGCTTCGTCCTTTTCAGCAGAACTCATGCGACCGTGCAACAAACCCACCTGAAACTCAGGAAACACACTTTCCTGCAAATTTTGATATTCTTCAACAGCTGACTTTAAATCCAATTTTTCCGACTCTTCTACTAACGGTAAAACTACATAAATTTGGCGACCTTGAGCAACTTCTCGACGCATCAAATCATAAGCTTGAGTACGTTGCTGACTAGTCAATGCGGTTGTTTGAATTTTTTGTCGTCCAGGTGGTAACTCATCAATTTGACTCACATCCAAATCCCCGTGAATCGTCAAAGCTAAAGTCCGAGGAATAGGAGTAGCGGTCATAGTTAAAACATGGGGTTGCTCACCTTTTTGTTGTAACCGCGCTCGTTGTTCCACCCCAAAGCGATGCTGTTCGTCAATTACCACCAGACCCAAACGATTAAAAATCACACTGTCTTGAATTAACGCATGAGTCCCCACTAATAATGGTAACTCTCCTGTTTGTAACTGCGAGTGAATTTGTCGTCTTTTTGCAGCTTTAGTTGAACCAGTGAGTAACTCCACAGGCAAATGCAAAACATTAAACCAGCTAACTAACTTCCGATAATGCTGCTCTGCTAAAACTTCCGTCGGTGCCATCAATGCTCCTTGATACCCTGACTGAATAGCCGCGAGAAGAGCAATAATTGCGACAACAGTTTTACCCGAACCCACATCCCCTTGTACCAAACGATTCATCGGTGTAGGTTTTTGTAAATCGTTAAGGATATCATTTGTCACTCGTTGCTGAGCATTGGTTAACTTAAACGGCAATACCTGATAAAATTCTTCAATCAACTCACCTCTGGGAGCGAGGATAGCAGTCGTTTGAATTTCTCGCGCTTTTTGTTGACGCTGCAATAACCCTAATTGTAAGTAGAAAAATTCATCAAATACTAAACGACGACGCGCAGCACTAAGAGAATCACTATCTTTAGGAAAGTGAATATTATTGATGGCTTCTTTCAATTCCATCAAATTATATTTTTTCCGTAAACCGCTCGGTAGAGGCTCTTTAATATTTACCGCTGCAGGCAAAACATCAGTAACAGCTTGACGTACTGTATTCGCTACCACACCTTCCGTCAGCGCATAAATTGGTACAACTCTACCAATAGTCAGGGACTCAATTGCATCTCCAGGATTTGCTAAAACTTCTAATTCCGGATTATCTAACGTCGGACCATATTTACTTTCTTTCACTAACCCACAAGCAGCCACAGTACTTCCAGCTGGGTAACGAGCCTTTATACTTTCCTGCCAACCGCGACTCGAATAGCGAGAACCAGCATAAAAACGACTGATACGAAGACGACCAGTATTATCTCGCAACACCAATTCTAAAATAGTTAACTTTTTATTATTAGGGCTAGTAAAACAGTTACAACTTTTTACCATCGCTATAACTGTCACCGTTTCACCCGCCTTTAACTCGCGGATATTAACTTGACGCCCATAATCAATATGGTCGCGAGGGAAATAATAAAGTAAGTCACGAACTGTATACAAACCAAGACGCGATAAACTAGTCGCTTTTCGATATCCTATTTCTCGTAAATCGCTGAGCTTTTGTTCTAACTTTGGTGCAAGAGTGGTCCCGGAGTGGGGAGTGGGGAGTGGGGAGGATGAGACGGAGCTCGGAGTTGGGAGTGGGGAGTGGGGGGATGAGGAAGATGAGGTAGATGAGGTAGATGATTCATTTTGAATTTTGAATTTTGAATTTTGAATTGTTTCCTCCCCACTCCCAACTCCCTGTTCAAGCCTCCAAAGATATTGACGAGTTTGGACTACTAACTCTCGTCTTGCTTCCAGTTCTAAATTTGGATAATTAGCAAATTCCATCGCCAAATTTTGCCATTGACGACGTTCACTACTTGGCAAATCAGTCGGGAATCTACCAAAAGTCAGGCTGAGAAATTCACAAAAACGGTATTGTCTCCCCTGCAAATTAGTAAATCCCTGTTCTGCCTCTATTGCCAAGGCTTTTTGTAATCTTTGCCAATCCGGTTGGTCAGTAGTCATTTGTTGTCAGTTGACGGTTGATGGTTAACGGTTGAGGGTTAACAGTTGAGGGTTAACGGTTAACAAGCTAACCCTCATACCAACTTGCACGCCATGCAGCTTCTGCTTCCGCTATAGCAAGTTCGCGTTGTTTTTTTTGATACTCTCGTGCTACCTTACTTAGTTTTCCTAAGATGTTACGAATTTGGTTGCGATGAGACGATAGAGTCGTATCCGCAAACTCAATTTCCCCCAACCGTAAGCTAATTGCCATGATTTGCGTCAATTTTGAATTTTGGGGTTGCTGTTCGTTTTCAATCTCAATTACTAAGTTTAAAAGATTTGGAGGCCCTGGCATCATCTCAACAGGTGAATCACTTGAGCTTGCCATTTCTAAAATCTTTCGTGGCAACTTCTTGGGTAATATTCCAGCTTTTTGACAGGTTATATTAGCCTGATGAGAAAGGTTTTTGAGAGTTTTTTTGATTTGTAATTCAATATACTGCTGCCATCTCAGCAGTTCTACTGGGTTTGAAAAGTCAGGGGTAGCGTTCGAGTAAAACTCCGCAACAGAAGATATTAGAGATAAAGGGAATTTATCTTTGTCGCGAAGGTTGAATTTTTGTAGGTCGCGTTCTTCCCAATCTTCATCACTCTCGCCTTCTTCCACGGACTGTTGCGCTTTAATAAAAGCAGCTTCAAATGCTTCTATGTCACCCTCATCATACTCATTGAGTTCATCATCCTCATCAAGCTCATCGTCCTCATCAAGCTCATCGTCCTCATCAAGCTCATCGTCCTCATCAAGCTCATCATCCACATCAAGCTCATCATCCTCGTCAAGCTCGTCATCCTCGTCAAGCTCATCATCCAGTTCGTCGAGGAGGTCATCACTCTCCTTGTCTGGTTTCAGGAGGAACAAAAGCTGTTCAGCCCCTCTTTGGCTCAACTTGCGGATGGCTTGCTGTAGGTCTTGCCGTGCTTTTAACGACAAACTCAAGAAATTTTCCGGATATCCTTGAGTGCAAAGCTGATAAGTCGCCAGAATTAATTGCCCCCGCAAAGCTTGTCCTAAAGCACTCATGTAACTAGCTTCTTCGGTTTGCAGCTTTTCTGAAATTGCTTGTGCTGTTGCTTTAAGGGCAGCAATATCCCGCTCAATTAGCTCTATTGCTCTGGCCATATTTTCTCTTTATCTATACATCTGACTTCAGTGGTACTAATGTATGCATTAGTGTAATGATAGCAGTTTTGGAAATTTAATATTAGCTTATGTGAAGTTAGTGGGTAATTGAAACGCAAAAACAGGTCAGCATGACTTGCATGACCTGCCCTAAAAAATTATTCAATCAAGCGAGTAAGTTATTTCATACCCATTTGAGCTGCAACTTCCTCAGCAAAATTGCTTTCTTTTTTCTCGATACCTTCACCCAAGATATAGCGGGTAAAGCGACTCACTGTTACGGGTTCACCCAATTTTGAACTAGCTTGTTTTACTAGTTCTTCCACAAGAATACTTTGGTCGCGGATGTAAGGTTGGTCTAGGAGAGTCATTTCCTTAAGACGTTTTTCAATTCGTCCTTGGACAATTTTTTCCTTAATATTTTGTGGTTTGTTAGCCAGGTCATCACGACCCATTTCAATTTCTGTTTCTTTTTCAGATATGCTAACGGGAATTTCGTTGACACTAATGTACTCAACATTAGGACAAGCCGCAATTTGCATAGCGATATTTCGCGCTAGAGTCTTGAACTCTTCATGAGCAGCAACCGCTTCGTTTTGGCAGCCTAATTCCACCAACACACCAACACGACCACCAGTGTGAATATAGCTATCAATTATACCCTGTGCGCTATCTGCCAAAGCAAAATTGGCAAAGCGACGCACTTGGATATTTTCGCCCAGCTTAGCGATGATTTGCTTAATAAATTCATCAACCGTCACACTGCTGTCTTTTATGTAAGGTTGGGCTAACAAAGACTCAACACTTTCACTATTTGCTGCTTGCTCCGCTAAATTCTGAATCAGAGCTTTAAAATCTTCGTTTCGGGCAACAAAATCTGTTTGACAGTTAACTTCAATTAATACACCTGTTCGACCACCTGGTTGAATATGGGTATCTACTAAACCTTCTGCCGCAACGTTAGCACTTTTCTTACCCGCCGAAATCATGCCTTTTTGTCGAAGCCACTCAGCAGCTTTTTCAACATCGGCATCATTTTCTTTAAGTGCCTTTTTGCAATCCATCATGCCGGCACCAGTTTTTTGCCGTAGCTCTTGGACTAGTTTTGCAGATATTTCCGCCATGTTCCCTCTATTCCTACTTATTCGATTGACAATTTTAACGAAGGAAGAAGAAATAGTTTTCTTTTTTCCTCCTTAAAGAGTTTAAATCCGACCAAATTGTGAAATTGGTGGTTTTGAGGGTTTTAAGGCACTATAGAAGAATAATAATTACTCTTCTTCCTCCTCATCGGGAGCTGCATATTCGGAATAGTCGCCTTCTTCCTCGTATTCACCCTCGTAATCTTCGTATTCTTCCTCAGTATCCAACTGACCATGACGACCTTCATAAATCGCATCAGCCAACTTACCGACAATTAATTTAATTGAGCGGATAGCATCATCATTTGCTGGGATGGGAATATCTACTACATCTGGGTCGCAATTAGTATCCAACATCGACACGATGGGAATGTTTAACTTGATACATTCCTGTACCGCGTTATACTCCCGACGTTGGTCTACGATAATTACAACATCAGGGACTTTCCGCATGGTTTTAATACCACCCAGATATTTTTGTAACTTCGCTAACTCGCGACGTAACATTGAAGCTTCTTTTTTGGGTAATAAATCCAATGCGCCACTTTCTTCACGACGTTCCAAATCTTTCAGGCGTTCTACCCGTGTTTTAATCGTCGTCCAATTGGTGAGCATTCCACCCAACCAACGTTGGTTAATATAATGAGCACCACAACGAGAAGCTTCTTGAGCAATAATACCTGCTGCTTGTCTTTTGGTGCCTACAAACAAGAATTTTTTGCCCTGTTCAGCTTGGGAGCGCATATAAGTATAAGCCTCTTCCATCAACTGGGCAGTTTGCACCAAGTCTATAATATGAACCCCGTTACGAGCGGTGTAAATATAAGGGTCCATTTTGGGGTTCCAACGTCGGGTTTGATGCCCAAAGTGAACCCCAGATTCCATCATCTGAGCCAGAGAAACAACAGCCATTTTTTACTCCTAATTCGGGTTAAGCCTCCACCCAGGAGCATTTCTATATAAGAAACACCCGAATTCCTAGGTGTGCGGGGGTTAATGAACCATATAAGGGTAACACATTTTTTGGTCGTTGGAGGTTGACTGTTGGCTGTTGACTGTTGACTGCTAACTGTTGACTGCTGACTGATTATACGCTTCGTAAACGCCTTTGACGTTATACCAATTAAGGAAAATACGGGCTATTTCTAAAGCTAATTGAGGTCTACCTAAATTAATTAACCATTGTAAAAGAGGAGCCATTGTTCGCTCGTTCAAAATACCGTTTAGCGAAAGAACTCCCCATAATATGCGATGCAACCAAGTCATTTGAATCATCATTCGTACTTCCCAAGTAGGGTGTTTTTGATAAAACAAAACTCCCATGCGTCCTCGTTGAATTTCTTTATCAATCAAATTATTTATTTGTTCTAATTTAAATGCTGGATGCCAATGGTAACCTACTGCTTCTGGGCATTTCATTAGTTGCAATCCTAGCTTTTTAAGTCTTACACCTAATTCTAAATCTTCCCAACCATAGAGTTGAAAACCTGTATCAAACAGTCCTGCTTTTTCTAACCAATGTTTAGGAATTGCTACATTCCCTGTGGCAAAAAAAGCCGCTGAAAAATCAGTTATTTTGTAAGGTTCTGAAGTCGGATTATCAAAATTAGCAGTATTAATTACTGCTCCATAGGTAAAAAACTTATCGTTTCCTAGTTTTTGTTGTCCCTGTTCTAATGCATTTGCATGGGATTGTAGGAACGTTTCTGTTACTACTAAATCGCTATCAATAAAAATAATGGTGTCACCGATACTTCGCTCTACACCCAAATTTCTGGCTGCTGCTGGTCCCAAATGGTCTTGTGGAAAGGCTCGCACATGGGGGAACTCCTGTTTGTGCGTCTCTAGCCACTCTAAAGTACCATCACTTGAACCATCATCAACTAAAACTATTTCATAATCAGTAACTTTAGTGGATACGCTTAGTTGCTGTATCTCTAAGGCTCTTAAGCACTTTTCTAAAATCGCTTTACGATTGTATGTTGGAATAACAACACTAAAAAACACAACTTCACCCACATCATTATATTGCCCTTATCCAGGATAGGACAGTAGAGCTATTTACTCTGTTCCTTACCTTACGATGGATACTGAAAAGTGGGGAGTGGGGAGTGGGGAGTGGGGAGTGGGGAGTGGGGGATAACACTGTGCTATCTATAGCCTGCATCAAAAATACCTTATGTTACGTTGGAACTTACCCAGCTTTTGATAGCGTCTAAGTAAATAGCCAGCAGTCAACAGTCAACAGTCAACAGTCAACCGTCAACAGTCAACCGTCAACCGTCAACCAAATGCTTTCTACCAATAAATGTCGCGATTGCGAGTGTACAAATAATCCAATAAAATTAGGTTCTCATCGTCAAAAAACTCGGCTTTTGTGGACTACGGTAGTTATGCTTGCTGGGTTTTTTGCGGTTGAGTGGAGTGTTGGTCTATGGACTCACAGTTTATCGTTACAAGCTGATGCTGGTCATATTCTCTCTGATGTCGCAGCTTTAGGTATTTCACTTGTCGCTACTTGTTTGGCTCAAAAACCCCCTAGTGGTAAGGCGACTTTTGGACATTCTCGTGTCGAAATTTTAGCGGCTTTGGCAAATAGCCTTATTTTATTGGCTATCGCTGTTTTTATCGCGAGTGAGGCTATAAACCGATTTCAAAGCCCAGAAACGATTTTAGGCTTACCAATGCTGGCTGTGGCGATGTTGGGTTTAGTTATTAATTTACTCAATATCACTTTACTTCATTCCCACTCCCACAATGATTTGAATATTAAGGGAGCTTTGTTACATGTGATAGCAGATACAGGAAGCTCTGTAGGTGTATTACTGGCAGCTGTAGCAATTCACTTTTGGGATTGGTTTTGGGCTGATGCTGCTATTAGTTTGGTGGTTGCTATATTTATCGCTTTTAGTGCTTTGCCGCTACTTAAAGAAAGTCTAAATATTCTTTTAGAATATGCTCCGTCATCGATTGCACCTGCAACTGTAGAAGCTGCACTAAAATCTTTTCCGGGTGTTGTTGAAGTTGAAAAACTGTACATCTGGACTATTAATGCTGATAATGTCATGCTATCAGCACATTTAGTAGTGGAATCGGCAACTATAGATGAACGAGAGCGTATGCTGCGAAATTTGCAGGTCTATCTTCGACAAAATTTTGGTATTAATGAAACGACTTTACAATTAACTAATCGTAAGTTTAAACCTGTAATTCCTATTCATCCTTTATTTAATCAAAGTTTAGTTTCAATGCTGCCCTCTACTAAAGCTGTTTCCCAACTGGCAGAGAAAAATATAAAAATGTAAAATCATGGTTGTACTGAATTAAGGTTTCGCGTAACGTAATGCTCATTAGATATAATGACTCATTGTCTGCTATATTCCCAACTGGAGAAAATAATGGGTCGCGCCAAAAAAGTAGTCTTGGCATATTCTGGTGGAGTTGATACATCGGTGTGCATTCCCTACCTAAAAGAAGAGTGGGGTGTAGAAGAAGTAATTACCCTCGCTGCTGATTTAGGTCAAGGAGATGAATTAGAACCAGTTAAACAAAAAGCCTTGAAATCAGGTGCTAGTGAGTCCTTAGTAATAGATGTTAAAGAAACTTTCATCAAAGACTACGCTTTCCCCGCAATTTGTGCAAACGCGCTTTACGAGAATCGCTACCCTTTGGGGACATCTCTGGCACGTCCACTCATAGCTAAAATTTTAGTAGAAGCAGCCATCAAATACAGTGCTGACGCTATTGCTCATGGCTGCACTGGCAAAGGTAACGACCAGGTACGCTTTGATGTTTCTACCACTGCTCTCAACCCAAATCTGAAAATACTCGCACCTGCACGGGAATGGGGTATGAGTCGCGAAGAAACTATCGCTTACGGTGAACGCTTTGGTATTCCTGCACCAGTCAAAAAATCTTCCCCCTATAGCATCGACAAAAATTTGCTTGGTCGCAGCATAGAAGCTGGTATTTTAGAAGACCCAGCAACCGAACCACCAGAAGAAATTTATGAAATGACTCTGGCTATTGCTGACACCCCATCGGAGCCAGAATATATTGAAATAGGTTTCACAAGAGGTATTCCCACCACTATCAACGGTCAACCCAAAAATCCCGTAGAGCTAATTGAAGAACTCAATAAAAAAGCGGGAAATCATGGTATTGGTCGCATCGATATGATAGAAAACCGTTTGGTGGGAATCAAATCGAGGGAAATATACGAAGCACCCGCAATGACTGTGTTAATTCAAGCACACAGAGACTTGGAAAGCTTGACTTTAACGGCTGATGTAACTCATTACAAACGCGGCATTGAAGAAACTTATAGTCAATTAGTTTACAACGGTCTGTGGTATAGCCCCCTGAAAACAGCCTTGGATGCATTTATTCAGCAAACCCAAGAACGGGTGTCTGGGACAGTAAAGCTCAAACTTTTTAAAGGAAACGCCACCATCGTCGGACGTTGGAGCGACAATAGCCTTTACACACCAGACTTAGCAACCTACGGAGCAGAAGACCAATTCGACCATAAAGCAGCAGAAGGCTTTATTTACGTTTGGGGATTACCTACTCGCATTTGGGCACAAAATAACTCATAATTATATACCTCTTGTGGGGTGGGCATCCTTGCCCGCCCGATTATATTCCCCACTCCCAATTCCCCACTCCCAATTCCCCACTCCCAATTCCCCACTCCCAATTCCCCACTCCCTACTCCCCACTCCCTACTACTCCCCACTCCCCACTCCCAATTCCCCACTCCCTACTCCCCACTCCCTACTCCCCACTCCCCACTCCCTACTCCCTACTCCCCACTCCCCACTTTCTCTTGCCGAGATTCTAGCCATAAGGGGACGACAATTACAGCTATTAAAATCAGCAAAGCTAAAATAGCAAATTTACTCACCCAAGCTACTAACTGTTCTAGGGAGATAATTCTACCTGCAAAAAATGCCAGTGTTACCATTACGCTAGCCCAAGTACTAGCTCCAAGTACATTCCATAAAAAGAAATTAGCAAAGGGCATTTCGGCTATACCAGCTAAAGGGGAGGCGAAAATCCGCAGCAATGCAAAAAAACGTCCAAAGAATACTGCTTTAGCCGCATTTTCACTAAATTGCTCTTTGATACCAATGAGTCGCTGCTCCGAAATTCTGAAGATGCTACCAGCTCGTACCAAGAATGGCCAACCGCCTATTCTGCCTATCCAATAACCGCAAGTGCCACCAATTACAGCTCCTGTTGCTGCATCAGCTAGAACTAGCCAGTAATTAAGTTCATTACTCCCAGCAAGAAAACCTCCCACTAGGGTCACTGTTTCACCTGGAAGAGGAATGCCAAGATTTTCTAATAAAATTCCCAAAAAAATTGCCCAGTAACCGTACTGATGGGCTATTTCCTGGATGTTTTCTAAAGATATAAATTCAAGCGACATCCAGCACCATTACCTTTACAAAAATTTACTTTACTTTCTATATTATGTTCTCTTTTACTCAGATACTTCAACCTGCTGTGCCAAAAAGATGGCAGATGGCAGAAGGAAAGAGAAAGAAGAATTAATTAAAGGACTTTTTATTAGCATTTTTATTGGAATTTTTATTGGAATTTTTATAAATATTGTATTTATTCGCAAAAACATTAGCAAAAACAATGATACCTATTAGCTTTTGCTATTTAATAAAAGCGATATTTTTCCATAACAGCATATTTACTGATGTAGTGAGAAAGGTTTATAAAAATTTCATGAAGATAACCATAAATTATAAAAATTTGGTAAAAGATGCGATTGTTACCGAATTTATCAAAGGGTTCTGACTATACTGAAGGAGAAAAAATAAATTATACGGCATGAATACTTAATTTAACTCAGCTAATCGTACCACTGCGACTAAAGCATTCGTGGTGAAAGCAGTAAATGTACGGTCGGCGGAAAATAAGTTTTCGTGTCAAATTTTGTTTTTTTAATTCTTTCTACTACCCAGTTAAATTCATGATTACATCAGAATGTCAACTGATTCTTTTTAAACCGGAAGGGCGTATAGATTTGCAGGGCGGAATCGCTTTGGGCAAAGAAATGGCTACAGTACAACCTCAATGCAATCAACTTTGGGTGATAAACCTAGCCAATGTTGATTTTATGGACAGTTGTGGCTTAGTACCCTTAGTTAAATGTCTAAAGGCAGCACGTGAATGCGGTTGCCGTTTGGTTCTTTGTAATGTTCAAACACCCGTACGCTTGATTTTAGAGCTTACACAACTTGATTCTGTGTTTGAAATCTTTAACACTTACGAAGATATTTTGTGCGTTTTGAGCGATGGGAATCTTGCAGTAGAAAACTAACTGGTTTTACTATTAGTTTTTACTATTACCGCTTAGTAAGGTCGCATTATCAGAAGCACTGGCTTTGCAGCTAGGCAATACCAATTGCACATGCATGAGTATTGCTTTTGGATGCCATGCTAGCAAAATCATGTGCTGTTCACTACACATCCCATTTTATTGAATATAATTATGCCATATTGTTAAAGTAATTTATGCAAATTCTAAACAAATTGTAACTTAATCACTTACAACTATCAATTAGTAGATTCACACAGTAAGAAAGTCAAAATCAATAAAAAGATTTCTTGAAAAATAAAATAAATTGCTTGAAAATTACTCAGAGATTTGATTGCTGAGTAAAAATACTTGATACTCGACAGCATTTTCTTGTGACACTTTTTTTATTAAGCGTTAGGAATAGGAGAAACATTACCTTCCGATGCTAATCGAGGAAAATTTGGTAGGTCGATTCCACTATGGCTTGCTGTCCTAGTTTTGAGGGCTAAACGGTAACTTACACTTTGTAATTCTGCTTGTAACTGCCGATTTTCTCGTTGTAGATTGGAAACTTTTTCTCTAACAGGAGCCATACGCTCCTCAAACTTCCGACGATAAATTTGTGGTAGCTCTTGTACAACCTGCTCTAACATCCGACTGCGGTCTGTTAGTTCTTGTACCGACTGCCGCAACTGATAAATTTCACCATCACGAGAAGTTATTTGCTCTTGGTAAAAAGTTACTTGCTGCTCAACTGCTTGCAGCTGTTCTCGCAAGGTTAACAACTCGGCTTGGTAGCGCTCTGAAATTTCTGGCTGGGGAATAAAATTTGTATTACCCTTTACCAGTCTAAAAAGTTCCTGAGACAGCTGTTGCACTAGTTGGTCGCGAAGCTGCAATTCTTGACGCAGTTTCGATACATCTGCTGAGAGAGCTTGAATTGTAGAGTTATCTGTTTGGCTCACTGTGGCAACTAGCTCCCAATTAGTTTTTTTTTGCTTTATCTTACCAAGGTGGTATTTAACCCAGGTAGTACTGAATATTTTAGTAAGTAATTGTTAATTTAGCATCAACTGCAAAATTCGCAAGATGAAAAATAAAAATTTTTTTAAACTTTTAATGAGAAATAATGAGAAATTTTAATGAAAAATTTTGCTACCCCTATTTTATTGCCTCTTTCCCATAGAGGAAAAGAGGTTAAAGAATTTAGCTGGTGATATTACTAAGCAGCTACAGCTACAGCTACAGGTTCAGCTTCTGCTTTTGGCTCATGCACTTCTTGCTTAATTGTCAGGTAACGAATCACCTCTTCACTTAAGCGCATCGAGCGTTCTAGAGTAAAAATGGCAGTACCCGGACCAGTGTAGTTCATTTGGATGTAAACTCCATCGCGTTGCTTCTTAATTTCATAAGCAAGACGACGCTTACCACGGTTTTGAATTTGGATGTCATTAGCACCTAAATCCTTTAGCATGTTGTCATATTTAGCGACAATTTGCTCTACTTGTTCGTCTCCCAAGTCTGGACGCAGGATGTACATTGTTTCGTAAACGGTCTTCATGATTTTTATCTCCTTATGGACATTTAGGGTTGCTAGTGTTGATTTTTCAGCCCAATCAGCTACCTTTAGAGTAGGTAGCGCTGTCAACAACATCTGAAGCAACAAGGAATTTTGACACTCACCGGGCTAAGCTCTAAATCCTATCACAGCGGGATTTATCCTGCAAATACCTTAACCTAGTGGAAGGAATTGCGCTCCACCCTAATTAGTAAAAGTACACATTCCTACTTCAAAAACAAAGGGTTTTGCGGAAACTGCTTTCGTACAGGATAGTTTTGTATAATCTTAACCAGTTTTCTATCAATGCCATTATGTTGTCAAGCTGACAAAAACTTACAGCTACAAATACCGACAAATTTTTTTCTAATAATCTGAGGATGTTAATTTAAACTTATGGCGCAACGCTTTGTGCGAGTTCAAAATCAAAAAGGGCAAATTTTCTACGGCGTTTTGCAATTGTCCCTCAATGTTCAGGTTCTAGACGCTCCTCCCTGGTTACAAGGGCAACCTACAGATTTTAATTTGGAACCGGATACTTA
This sequence comes from Scytonematopsis contorta HA4267-MV1, assembly GCA_019359035.1. Classification (GTDB taxonomy): domain Bacteria; phylum Cyanobacteriota; class Cyanobacteriia; order Cyanobacteriales; family Nostocaceae; genus Scytonematopsis; species Scytonematopsis contorta. Next base: position 223,624 of record JAHHIC010000053.1, read on the forward strand.
TCAAATTCTCGCTCCCTGTGCTCCTTCTAAAATTGTGGCTGTCGGTAAAAATTACGCCGAACATGCAGCCGAGATGGGAAGCGAAGTTCCGCAAGAGCCGTTAATTTTCCTCAAACCTGCTTCTACCATTATTCCTTCTGAAACAGAAATCAAGTACCCATCCCAATCGCAACGAGTCGATTACGAGGGCGAACTAGCATTAGTAATTGGCGAACATGCTGTTGATTGCACTCCAGAGCAAGCCCAGACAAAAATTTGGGGTTACACCATAGCTAATGATGTAACTGCGCGTGACTTACAAAAAAAAGATAATCAATGGACACGAGCTAAAGGTTTTGATACCTTTTGTCCGCTCGGTCCGTGGATTGTTAGAGAAATCAATCCCGGAGCTTTACTACAGACTTTTTTAAATGACGAACTTAAACCTGTACAGTCGTCTTGTATTGACCAAATGGTGTTTACTCCAGATTTTCTCGTTTCCTACATCAGCCGAGTCATGACCCTATTACCAGGGGATGTGATACTCACTGGAACTCCCCTTGGCGTCGGACCATTACAGATTGGCGACCGCGTGCGTATAGAAATCGAAGGCATTGGTAGGCTAGAAAATGCAGTGATAGCACGTTGAAAAATTAGCATCCACCAGTCAGTAGTCAACAGTCAACAGTCAACAGTCAACAATTAACGTACTTGAGTATAAACTGCTTCAGAAATAGCAGGGATTTCTGCGTAACGTCCCAACAATGACTGGGCTATGGAATAAATAGAAGCACCTACTATACCTAAAAAGATTGTTGTGTATAAAGTTTGAACCGCAAAATCGCTACTTGGAACTAAGCCAATAACGTCAGTCAATATGCGGCATAAAAAGATTACAATATCCAAAAGGATTGCTTGCATGGTGTTAAAACGAATAAAGTGATTAATTTTTTCATTCCTCACCACAAACATAAATAAAGCTAAGAAAATAAGCAGGGGAATAAAACTATTCACGTTATAAATGCTCAATAATGGAATTAAAGGCAAAAATAACACTCCTATTACAGGAAACTGCTTAATCAAAAATACTCCAAAAACTAAGACCTCAACCAAAGGTAACAAGTAAGGCAATGAAGCAAAAACTCTGTCTGAAACTGTTGTAGTTCCGCGCCAAGTCATAGTAGGTTCTCCTTTGCATGAAAAGTGTATCCTCTAAACGCTAGGATAACGCAGCTGCTTGTGGTTTCTTGTAACACATTAGATTATTTTATTTTCACTATGAGGAATCCCATCATACATTTATACTGTTCTGGTTGTTGTAGGTCGATTTTTCTCACTTGACTACCACAACGCAGCTGACCCTGACGCCAACGGGGTTGACCGCTAGAATCAGCCAAGACGCAGGATTGACAAACTTGCTTCGGGGCGAGTATTTGCTCTTCTGTTAAAATTACTAACATTTCATTTATCAACTATTCTTTGTATAGATTTTATTAAGTGTTACCTGTTTTCAGTTAAAATATTTTGCTTATATACATAATTTTTATTTTTTGGCTTCTGAGAATTCTTCCCAAGTGTAGTGAAACCTTATTTTGCATTTTTGATTTTGGATTTCAGTACAATACATAATTTTATACAACAATATAACAAGTAGCTTTGCTTAACGCTGTAAGGGGAAAGCGAGGAAAGCGAGGAAAGCATAGATAGAGAAAGTTTGACAAATAATTTATCTCGCTTGCAATTGGCGAATCAGTAAATAAATAAAATAAACTAAACTAATCAGTGTGTCATTAGTTGTTGGTTATTAGTCATTACCTGGGCTACTGGCATACATGTTTATTTTTTAAGGACAATTCTTGTGAGTAAGACTAACTCAGATTTTCTTGCTTCCTCTGACCCAATAGCTTTTGAGTTCATTAATCAAGAGCTACAACGTCAAAGGGAACACTTGGAACTAATCGCCAGTGAAAACTTCACCTCCGCTGCAGTACTAGCTGCTCAGGGTTCGGTATTAACCAACAAATATGCCGAAGGCTTGCCCGGTAAACGCTATTATGGCGGTTGCGAGTACGTGGATAAAATTGAACAATTAGCAATTGACCGTGCTAAACAGCTATTCGGTGCAGCACACGCTAATGTTCAACCCCATTCCGGCGCTCAAGCAAACTTTGCTGTGTTCTTAACGCTACTTGAACCAGGCGACAAAATCATGGGGATGGATTTGTCTCATGGAGGACACTTGACCCACGGTTCACCAGTCAACGTTTCTGGTAAATGGTTTGAAGTTTGCCACTATGGTGTTAGTCGCGAAACAGAACAACTAGACTACGAACAAATCCGTGAGCAGGCGCTGAGGGAGCGTCCTAAGCTCATAATTTGTGGTTACTCCGCTTATCCCCGTGTAATTGACTTTGAAAAGTTCCGCAGTATTGCCTCTGAAGTAGGCGCTTATTTGCTAGCGGATATTGCTCATATTGCTGGTTTAGTAGCTACTGGTCATCACCCTAACCCGCTCCCTTACTGTGATGTAGTAACAACCACTACACACAAAACGTTACGTGGTCCTCGTGGTGGTTTAATCCTGACCCGCGACCCAGAGATGGGTAAAAAGTTAGACAAATCGGTTTTCCCTGGAACTCAAGGTGGACCATTAGAACATGTAATCGCTGGAAAGGCGGTAGCTTTTGGTGAAGCCCTGAAGCCAGAGTTTAAAGAATATTCTGGTCAAGTGATTGAAAATGCGCGTGCTTTGGCAAATCAACTACAAAACCGAGGCTTAAAAATAGTATCAGATGGAACAGATAACCATTTGATGCTAGTAGATTTGCGGTCTATTGGTATAACTGGTAAAATCGCAGACCAATTAGTAAGTAATGTAAATATTACTGCTAATAAAAATACCGTACCTTTTGACCCTGAGTCCCCATTTGTAACCAGTGGTTTGAGATTAGGTTCTCCAGCTATGACCACAAGAGGTATGGGAACTGTCGAATTTACAGAAATTGGCAATATAATTGCTGACTGCTTACTAAATCGCGACTCTGAAGCTGTTAAAGAAGATTGTCGGCGACGAGTAGCTTCCTTGTGCGAGCGTTTCCCATTATACCCACACTTAACAATTCCTGTGCCCGCTTTAGCATAAGAGACCTAACCCCCCAACCCCCTTCCCTACAAGGGAAGGGGGGGTAAGATAAAGACATATTTCTGGATATGTATCAATGTTTATTTTTCTATTAGCAATTAACAATTAACAATTGGCAATTAGCAATTAGCAATTACCTATTAACAATTTAAAGATATTCACAATTGTAAAATTAACGTTCTGATATAGTTCAAAAATATAGTAGATATAGATAGACACATTTCTTAACGGAAATTGTACGTATACTAAACTACTTATTTTAAAATACTAATGCCTCAGATATATCATCTGATTGCTTTCCTTGTTGCCGCTGTTGTAGTTCTCTGGACTACACCTGATGTTAGAAATATTGGTATTAAAAGCGGACAAGTCGATAAGCCAAATGAACGAAAAGTTCATCAACGCCCGATGGTTCGTCTAGGAGGAGTTTCTATCTTTACGGGTACTGCTATTGCACTATTACTAGTGTGGTGGTTGGGTGGATTTGGAAATCTTTCTCCCGAAAAAGAATGGCAAATTTGGGGTATTGCTTTAGGTGGGATTTGCTTTTTTCTTATCGGTTTAGCTGATGATTTATTAAACCTGTCCCCTTTTACTCGCTTGGTTATGCAAGTAATTGTGGCGGTTGGTGCATGGAAAATGGGCGTAAGTATCGATTTTATTAGTATTCCCACAATCGGTATAGTTCACCTAAATTGGCTGAGTTTGCCTATCACTGTTTTATGGTTGGTAGGGATGGTCAATGCCATTAACTGGATAGATGGTTTAGATGGATTAGCGGCTGGAGTATCGGGAATTGGGGCAATTGTGATGTCGATTGTATCGTTGTATATGAAGCAACCAGAAGCAGCATTGATTGCAGCGGCACTTGCTGGTGCATCTCTTGGGTTTCTTCGCTACAACTTTAACCCTGCTCAAATTTTCATGGGGGATGGGGGTTCTTATTTTATGGGATTCACTCTTGCATCTGTGGGTGTAATTGGTTTAGTAAAAATCCCAGTGGTCACGGCGGTTGTATTGCCTTACGTAATTTTAGCTGTGCCCATTGTCGATATGTCCACCGTGATTTTACTACGACTTCGCAATGGTAAATCACCATTTACTGCTGACAAAACTCATCTGCACCATAGACTTCTCAAAGCTGGACTATCTCACCGATGGGCAGTTTTATTTATTTATTCTTTAACCTTGTGGGCTGGAAGTTTAGCATTGGCTCTTGCTGGCTTACCTAGCGGAATTATTTACGCCTGTGCAACAACTTCACTACTTAGTTACACTACTTGGCGAGTTTGGAAACGTTCGCGACAATCTGGAAGCTAGGGAGTGGGGAATGGGCTTGTGAATTAGGAAATTAGGAATTTACGTAAGTTACATCTGGATTTATTGGTGATACATTATACGTTATAAGCCTGAGCAATTGGACAAAACGCTTCTTGTTTTAATTAAAAAAAATGTAGAGACCTTACATGTAAGGTCTCTGTATAGTTTGCATAGTATACAGCAGTTTGCAGGGTCAATAAGGTACATAGGTTTAATGTCAGACTCTTGTGGGGTGGGCATCCTTGCCCGCCCGCTTGTGTTTAACTAACTTGATATTTGCTGTATATCTAAATAAATATAGGTATTCTTCACTTTTGATACTAATCGATAGATAAAAGACTCATGAAGATACTGAAGCTATAAGTAATCTTTATGATTTTTTTATGATTTTGTAGCGAAATCAACCTTAATTTTCCAGAAGATATAAAGATAAGCGCTTATATTAAAAATTTCTGGAGAGCGGATGTGGAAATCTATTGTACTCGTCCTGGGTGTCCAAAACCGAAAAACTCTTTCCCTGACTTGGATGATGTCTCTATTTTAAAGAATGTTCCACAGAAATACTGCTCCTGCTGCGAAATGCCGCTGATTTTAGATGGTCGTTATGTTCCGATAAAGGAATTGGGACGAGGTGGGTTTGGAGCTGCTTTTCTAACTTGTGACCGTCGAACTCCAGCAATGCGTTCCTGTGTAGTAAAACAGTTACAACCACGTACAGACCTGAGTCCGGAACAAATACGAAAGGTGACAGAGTTATTTCATCGCGAGGCTGAAGTCCTAGAAAAGCTGGGCACTCATCCGCATATTCCCGAACTTCATGCGTTTTTTGCATTACATCCTTCTCCCCTACCACCTAATCTAAATTGGGGACAGAATCAACAGCAAGAGTTATTCTATTTGGTGCAGCAGTATATTGACGGTGAAGACTTGCAACAGGAACTGCACCGTAAGAAGAGTTTGTCTGAAGATGAAGCGATAGAAGTTTTACAAGCAATTTTAGAAGTTTTGGAATTTGTCCACAACAATAACTCTATCCATCGAGATATTAAGCCATCTAATATTATGCGTTCTAGAGATGGTAAATTATATCTCGTAGATTTTGGCGCAGTTAAACAAATAGTCGCAACTGGAACAAAACAGCCAAGTCCTGATACTACTAACGTTTTACCCTCCGAATCTATAACTAGGGTTCATACACCAGGGTTTGCTCCTCCGGAACAGAGAGATGGTATAGCAGTTTATCCTTCATCTGATTTGTATGCTTTAGCTGCCAGTTGTGTGTTTTTGTTGACTGGTAAGGAACCAACAAATTTTATTGAACCTTATACTAAGACTTGGAACTGGAAAGAACAAGTACGAATTAGCGACCATCTTGCGAACATTTTGGAAAGGATGCTCAAAGAAAAACCAGTAGATAGGTTCAATTCAGCAAAAGAAGTGCTGGAAGCTTTAAAGTTAGGAAAATTGTCGCACTTTGATTGGTTAATTGCACCATTTTTAACCGGGTTTGAAGTGGGGTTGTTGGGGTTAGTTCTAAAAAACGTACTACCACCCACAATTGGTGTTGGATTAGTTGCAACGATTTTATTTGGTTTAATTTATGCTCAATATCAACGAATTATTCTCAAAAAGCATATCTTGATTATAGCAGCTACAACCTTTGCGATTGCCCTATTATCGTTATCATTTTTACCTCCTCAATTACAAGTACCTATTTTGGGTGTACAACTACCTAATAATCATTTATTAGTAGCATTTACTGCAGCGCTGGTAGGAGTTTTAGGTATTATTTTAATCGGATTGTCTCAAATTATTTACCAACTTCTTGTTCGTATTTAATGAAAAAACTAATATTATTTATGATTTAATCTAGGGTGAATTCATGTCGAATAATAAAGACATCGTCCGCTTAGCCATAGCTGTTGTAATCGCTTCAGGAATTTTAGGTGCTGGATTGTTAGTACTACAAATGGCAATGTCTGACCCAAAAGTAGTTAATCCTTCAGTAATAAATAAAGATAATTCAGTAAAAGCCCCCAACTCCAATACTAATTTTGATGCTTTGGAATCACGGATGAGTTTCGGAGAAAAAATCTTAGTAGAAGAAGAACTGGCCAAGGATAGAGAAGGTTTTAAAAATGCAAAAAAACAAGGAAAAGAAGCAATAGCTCGAAACAGTTATCAGCAAGCTATTAAATATTTTGCAAAAGCATTAACAATTGCACCCAACGCTCCAGAAACCCTTATTTACCTAAATAATGCCAAAATAGGTGATAAAGAAGCTTATATAATAGCAGTCCCAGTGCCAATAGTACCTCAAAGAAGTGGTAACAAACATCCAGATAAAGCACTAGAAATGTTACGTGGATTTGCTCAAGCGCAAGATGAAATTAATAAAGCTGGTGGAATTAATGATAAGCCTTTAAAATTGTTAATTGTTAACGATGAAGATAATCCAGAAACAGCTATCAAAATTGCTACAAAATTAGTAGAAGATAAAAATATAATTGGTGTGATGGGTCATCGTTTAAGTGAAGTCAGCTTAGCGGTCGCACCTGTATATAGTAATGCCAAAATTGTATTTGTTACCCCTGTTAGTACATCTCCTGCTCTTCAAAGCGAAGAGAAATCTGTTAATAACGGTAAGCGCTATGTGTTTCGTACAAACATTGATACTGAGTCTGCGGCTAAAAAATTAGCTAATTACGTATTGAATACTTTAAAAGTAAAAGATGTAGCTATTTTTTATGATTCACAGAAACCTCAATATAGCCAAAATTTACGACAAGAGTTTAAAAGCACTTTTGAAGCCTTTCAAGGCAAAATTGTTTATGAAGCTGACTTATCTTCAGTGAGCGATAACTTTCCAGCGGAAACAGAAATTCAACAGGCAACTGCTAAGGGTGCAAAAGCATTTATATTATTACCAAATGTTAACTCTGTAGAAAGTGCTCGTAGCATTATTGCTGCAACACCTAAAAATATAAATTTGATAGGAGATATTAGTGTTTTATATACACGCAGCACTTTATCAATTTTAGGTGAAAAAGCCGAAGGAATGGTCTTAGCCGTGGCTTCTCATAATGCTAAAAATACCAAATTTTCTAACCTCGCTAAACAACTCTGGGGAGGAGATAACCTCGAATTGTCTTGGCAAACAGTAAATTCTTATGATGCAGTACAGATTTTTATTGAAGCATTAAGGCGCAATCCCCAACCTGAAGCGATTCAAGAAGAAATATGCAAACAGGGATTTGAAGCAATGGACGCTGCTGGAGACACTTTAAAATTTGACTGTGCTGCAAGCAGTACTCCTTTAAGCCGAGTCAAGTTGGTAAAAGTTAGTCGCTTAGAATCAAATCCAAAGGAATTCCACTTCAAATTGCTGGGTAATCAGTAAAGGGTAATCAGTAAAACTTTAATTGATGCTAGGTACGGCAAACACTAGTGATATCTACTACTTGACGTAATTTATTTCAGAGATAATACTTAAGATAATTAAAGATTAATTTTTGTCGAAAAAGTACTTTATAGCTCTATAAAATTTGGAGTTAATTAGTGATTAATGTTGGTTATCTACCCTATTTAAATGCTGCACCTTTTTATTGGGAAAACGAGATATGGAATGTTGAGTTAGTGCCATCTGTACCGAGTGAATTTGGTAAACTCGCTGTTGAAGGGCAAGTCGATGCTGGAATTATGTCATTACAAGATTTGTTTTTACAGGGTACTGAGTTTGAACCGCTAGGTATGTATGGAATATGTGCCCAAAATAAAGCTCAAAGTGTGTTATTATTTTCGCACAAAGCAATCACAGAGTTGGATGATAATACTATTCAAATAACTACAGAAACTTCGACTTCTGTGAAATTATTAGAATTGATTTTAAGACATAAATATAACTTGCAAACAAAGATTGAGCAAGGTAACAAAAAGGAAGTTGCCTGGTTATTAATTGGTGATAATGCTTTGCGAGAAAAAAAGAAAAATCTAACACCTTACGTATATGATTTAGGTGAAGAATGGATAAAATGGCAAAATTTGCCCTTTGTTTTTGCTCGCTGGGTGGTTCGACGTAGCTTAAAAACTCATGAGAAACAAAGATTGCTAAATTGTGTAGATGATTCTTTTAAAAAAAGTATGGCTAACTTACAACAAGTCGCAGCATCTCGTGCTAGTACTTCAGTTTTACATACCGATGAGATTTGTACTTATTTGAGCAACTTCAACTATGTAATAGGAGCAGAGGAAGAAGCTGGTTTGTTTAGATTTAAAGATTTGTTAGAGACAATATAAAGGGAGCATTCCAATTTTGCACAACTACTTGCAAAATTATGGTGTTCCCAACTATAGGGCTTTATTTTATACTCGTCCTGGTGATTAAAAAGATACTATTGACGAATTCATGTGCGATTGCAATATATTTTTGCAAGAATGGAATGCACTTGTTAATCGTTTACTTTTATGAGCGCAGAAATTATTTGTGTTGGTACGGAACTGCTTTTAGGTGACATACTTAATAGCAACGCGCAATATTTAGCTAAACAGCTAGCCCAGTTAGGTATTCCTCACTACTTTCAAACAACCGTAGGGGATAACCCTGAAAGGTTGAAAAAAGTTATTGAAATAGCTGCATCCAGAGCACAAATTTTGATTTTTACAGGTGGTCTTGGCCCCACACCTGATGACCTTACTGGTGAAACTATCGCTGATTTTTTTGGTGCGACCTTGGTAGAAAAACCAGAAATTATTGACGATATTACACAAAAATTTGCTGCTCGTGGTCGAGTCATGACTCCTAGCAATCGTAAGCAAGCACTTATACCTGAGGGTGCAGAAATATTACCGAACCAGACAGGTACAGCACCTGGTATTATCTGGCAACCTCGTCCAGGAATAACTATTTTTACCTTCCCTGGTGTTCCGTCAGAAATGTACAGAATGTGGGAAGAAACCGCTGTACCCTTCCTTAAAAGTCAAGGTTGGGGCAAAGAAATTATTTATAGTCGAATGTTAAGATTTTTCGGCGTCGGAGAATCAGCATTAGCAGAAAAAGTTGCCAGCTATCTTAATTCAACAAATCCAACAGTAGCTCCTTATGCAGGAAAAGGGGAAGTCAGGCTAAGAATTTCAGCTAAGGCAACTTCTCCTACTCAAGCAGAAGAATTAATTGTACCTGTAGAAAAAAAGCTTCAAGAAATAGCAGGCTTAGATTACTACGGAGCCGATAATGATACCCTTGCTACTGTTGTTGGGCGGTTATTACACACAGCCGGACAAACCTTATCTGTGGCAGAATCATGTACAGGGGGAACTATAGGGCAAATGTTGACAGAAATTTCCGGTAGTTCAGAATACTTTTGGGGTGGAGTAATTTCTTACGATAACTCAGTCAAAGTCGGGCTATTAGGAGTAAATCCCCAAGACTTAGAAAAATTCGGTGCAGTTAGTGCGACTGTTGCAGAACAAATGGCTTTGGGAGTAAAAACCCGCTTGAAAACAACTTGGGGGTTAAGCGTTACAGGGATTGCTGGTCCGACAGGGGGGACAGATACCAAGCCAGTTGGTTTAGTTTATATAGGTTTAGCAACTCCAAACGGTAAAGTCGAAAGCTTTGAATATACCTTTGGAGCTTCACGAGGTAGGTCGTTGATACGTCATTACAGTGCCTGTACCGCTTTGGATTTGCTCCGACGTAAGTTGCTAATGGGTAATGGGTAATTTGCCAATCAAGCTCTTCACTCCTCTGTAAGAGGAGTTTAGCTCTTAGACAGGGACTTTAGTCCTTGGATTTAGTCATTGGAAAAAATTAATTATCATTTGTATGTAACTCTAAAATAAATATTCCACGGTTATTTAATGCATCCTTCTTAAGAAGGAGTGATAAGATTTTTTAAGGTAGAAGCTCAATCTTCAAAAACATGACTTCTTTAACTTTCTCCCATCGTCAAACTGGTAATTTAGTTACAATTTATGTCACCGAAGTCATCGGCGACAAATTATGCATCATGTGTGGGAGTGGTAAGCTACTTTACGAACGTATAGCAGGGGCTTTCGATGAAGGGAAAAAAGTAGTTATTTCCTTCAGAGATTGCGAAGATATTACTTCTGCCTTCCTCGCAGAATTGTTTAGTCAGTTATACGGGAATTTTTCTGCCACACAAATTGAAGATTCTTTATGTGTCGTCGATATGGAACCCGAAGATGCGGAAGACTTAAAATATATAATTCAAGATGTTAAGGAGTTTCTCAATTATCCCCAGCGCTTTAGAAATGCTATTGTCTCCGTGCTGGGCGAAGACTATCTATGAACAACCAAGTCCATCCTATCGAGTCCTACAAATTTACCCCACAGGATGCTGTGTTATTTGATGCTAATATCTGGCTTTATATTTATGGGCCACCAAGTCATATATCTAACCAGTATAGAGGTGCGTATACATTAGCATTGCGGCGGATTCGTGGATGTGGCTGTCCTATATTACTTGACGCTTTAGTTCTTTCTGAGTTTATTAATGCCTATGCACGGTTTTTTTATAATAAGTTGCCTATAGAGAATAAACCAGGAGATTTTAAATTATTCCGTAATAGTTCGGAGTTTAAACCTGTAGCCGAACAAATTTCCAGAAGAGCAAAGAAGATTTTAGAAAAAACCGAACCTGCTAAAAAACTCTTTGACTCTATGGAAATGACGGCTATTCTTAGTGAATACGCTGGTGGTGAGGCAGATTTTAACGACCAAATTTTGGCACAAATTTGTCGTTTGAACGGTCTGATGTTGGTAACGCACGATGCCGATTTTAGTGCTACTAATTTAACAATTTTGACTGCAAACCCCAAATTATTATTGGTCTGATTATTGGTCTGATTTTCGTAGGATGGGTTAGGCGCACGAAAATTCTTGGCTTTATGCGATAAATAAAATGCGCCGTAACCCATCATTACCTCATTTCTGTAGGATGGGTTAGGCGCACGAAAATTCTTGGCTTTATGCGATAAATAAAATGCGCCGTAACCCATCATTACCTCATGCTTAATTAGAATAAAATTTATTATTTATAAGCTCTTCAAAAAAGATTTATTTTATAAATATAGCGATTATTGTTTCGCTTAAATACACAAGACCGGGTAAGAATGCCCACCCCACAAGAGTTTTATATTTTTCTTTGTATCCAACTCAATTGAGAACCTCTATACTTAGAGGTTATTTATAAAATAAATTTTAAGTATATCTACCAAAGTGATGGGTTACGGCGCTTTATAGGATTTAAAAAGCCTCCAACTATCTACTACAAATGCGCCTAACCCATCCTACGTTAATTTAAATATCTAGCAATAATCACTAATATGACTATATAATTATGAGATTTTATCAATAGGCTTTACCTATTAATAATTAAGTCATAAAAACTACGTTTTAATATAAAATAAGTAGCTATTTTGTAAGTAGCGGAATGTGGGCATAAACCAAAATCTATTATAAACTAATTGCTAAATTGTCTACTGCATCACATTCTGCCGCGTTTCAAATTAGCCCTTGTTAACTACCTAACATTTGTTTAGGTCAATTTATGCATCAAATTTTTTCTGATAATTACGATTTTCTTAATCGCTTTTATCGCTTAACCTTTGTCAATATTCTCTCAGGTATTATGATACCTTTGGCTGGTTTAGTAGATGTGGCATTTCTGGGACATTTGCCTGAAATTACTCATTTAGCTGGGGTAATTCTAGCTACGATTTTGTTTGACTATCTTTATCGGGTTTTAAAGTTTATACGTTCTTCCAGCAACAGTTTTACGGCACAAGCTGTGGGAAGAGATGACTACAAAGGAGTAATACAAGTTGCGTTACGCAATGGATTGATTGCTTTAGCAGTTGCAGCACTTATTTTAATATTGCAATACCCTATACGAGAATTAGGTTTTACTTTGTTGAGCGCTAGTCCAGAGGTAAAAAATGCTGGTATTGCTTACTTTGATGCTCGAATTTGGGGAGCTCCAGCCGTTTTACTTAACTATGTTTTGTTTGGTTGGTTTTTTGGACAAGAAAAAAATGCTTATGTCCTGGTAATGTCATTGATTGGTAATGGGAGTAATGTTGTACTTGACTATATAATGATTAACCAGTGGGGTTGGGAAAGTGCAGGAGCTGGATTAGCAACGGCAATAAGTCAGTATTTAGCTTTATTTACAGGTCTAATTTTTGCTTGCTTTCATATCCGGTGGGAAGATGTTCCAGCTGCACTACATAATCTTTTTGACTGGAAAGCTCTAAAAGCAACTTTCGCCTTAAATGGAAATATACTCATCAGATATCTAGCTTTAATTTCTGCTTTAGCCGTTTTTACCAACATCAGTTCGCTGATGGGAACGAATATACTAACTGAAAATGGTTTACTCTTACAGATTGTCACCCTAGGTATATTTGTAATTCAAGGTGTCGGAAACGCTACTCAAAGCTTAACAGGTAACTTTAAAGGTAAAGGAGATTCACAGAAACTATTGCCTCTAATCCAAGTTGCAACCCTTACCAGTTTGCTTTGTGCATTACCTTTAGCCTTAGTATCTATCTTATTTCCAGAAACTATATTTAAACTCTTAACCAATCACACTGAGGTTATCGAAAATATTAGCGATTACGTTAACTGGCTGCTACCCGTCCTCGCTTTTGCTGCGATCGCCTTTATGTTGGAGGGGTACTTTATTGGTTTAGCGAAAGGTTCGACCCTAAGTAAGTCTTCTTTAACAGCCATTTTAGTAGGATTTTTGCCTCTGGCTTCTGTTGCTTGGTACTTTAACAGCAACCATTTCTTGTGGTTGGCTTTGTCGTTATATATGGTGACCAGTATGCTAGTACTGGCAATACAGTTACCGGGAACGTTTCAAGTTGAAGGTTCTGGGGACGCTAAATTGCTAGATAGGTCTTGTTGATGGGATTGCGAACTCCTTAATCCTGGTTAATTCATGCAGTCGCTGTTATCTGTAAAGTTACATCTAATACTGCGAATTGCTCAGGGTAAAGAATGACGTTTACATATTCCAATTCTCCAACTAAATTAGCATTGGGAACAGATAAATCCACTGCGTATCCTTCAGGATTTTCGTAGCATTCTACAACTGTTCCCGGTGTATTTTTGGGAACAATTTGGTCATTGAACTCCGCTTGTACATCTACCAAAGTTTTGATTTGGTCATAGAGCTTAGCTTTCATGTTAATCACCTTCATTTATCCACTTGGAGCCAGTTCGTAATTAATTTGGGAATATCTTTACCATTATCAATCTGCCAGCTAGTAACAAGAGTACCCTCTCTTCCATTAAAGCCTTGAATCCTGACTTTTACCTGAAATCTTACACCATAAGTACTTACTTGACCTTGAGCCGCTGGTGTATTTATTAAACCTTCACGTAATTGCCTTATTACATCATTTGCTCCAGCTTGACGACCTTGATTTGTCTGTACATCATATCCCACAGCTTCAAACGCCATCCATTTTCCTTGGTTGCTAGGATTATTTGGATTAAAGGAATATTCTTCAAATTTTCGTGGGTCTATTTCAGCTTCCTCTGCTTTAGGCAAAGGGTCGCCAGGTTTCCAATCCTGACACATTTACGATACCAATATTTTAATTTTTTAAATTTTAAACGTTGCTGGGCACTAAATTTTGTAATCGCTAAAAATTTTGCTTTATCACCTGCTGTAGTTTATAAAATAATCCGAAGAAGCAATAACAATGCAAAAAATCCCCAACAAACTCAAAAGTAGGGGGATTGAAATGTTGCGAAATTTTAGATTTAATCCAAAATACCTAACTTATACCGCTTCTGCTTGCTTTTGAATAATTATTCCAACGCAAACGGATTTAATATTAGTCCTCTTAAGAGGACTTAAGCTTTTAGACAGGGATTTTAATCCCTGGCTTTCTGGCTTTCTGCCTTTCCGCAATTTACCTAGCGTCCAATACCAACATACTGGAACCCAGCTCGCATCATTTCTTCACGGTCGAGATAATTACGTCCATCAATCATGACTGGATTGGTCATTAACTTCGCCATTTTAGCGTAGTCAAGAGTTTGGAACTGCTGCCATTCAGTCACTAGTACTAAAGCATCACAACCGTCAGCAAGCCTTTCAGCATCAGTTTCCACCAATACACCAGAAAGACCATGACGCATACCAGTTTGAGAAATAATCGGGTCATAAGCCTTAACTTTGGCACCCAAGCGATTCAGTTGCTCAATCAAATTCAAAGCAGGAGCATCGCGTAAATCGTCTGTATCAGGCTTAAATGTCAAACCCAATAATCCAATGGTCTTACCCTTAAGTATTTTCAATTCATGCTGAAGTTTCTCCAAAGCAATCTGACGCTGACGTTCATTAACGGTAACAGCGGACTTTAGTAACTGAGCTTCGTAACCGTAGTCATCAGCAGTATGAATTAAAGCCAAAACGTCTTTAGGGAAACAAGAACCACCCCAACCGATACCAGCATTCAGGAATTTATTACCAATACGGGAGTCTAAACCGATACCTTTTGCTACCTGGGTAACATCCGCTCCAACGCGGTCACAGATATTAGCGACTTCGTTAATAAAGCTAATTTTGGTTGCCAAGAAAGCATTTGCAGCGTACTTAATCATTTCCGCTGAACTTAAGTCAGTAACCAAAACTGGCACATTGGGTAAAGATTTATTTTCAGCAAACTGACGCTCAACAATTGGAGCATACAGTTCTTTCATCATCGCAACAGCTTTTCCACTGTTGCCACCCAAAACGATACGGTCAGGATTGTATGTATCGTATACAGCTGAACCTTCGCGTAAAAACTCTGGGTTACTTACAACGTCAAATTCAGCTGTAATTTCTGGTTCAGAACTGGGGACTCCACCAGCAGGAACCAATTGTTTTTGGCGTTCAGCGATACCATCCAAAACAATCATCCGTACCCAGTCACCAGAACCGATGGGTACAGTGGACTTATTTACAATAACTTTATATCCATCTTTGAGGTGGGCACCAATACCACGAGCGACAGCTTCTACATAACGGGTATCGCTTTCCCCAGTAGGTAAAGGAGGAGTTCCTACCGCGATAAAAAGAATTTCTCCGTGGTCAACACCAGCACCTAGGTCTGTGGAAAATTGGATTTTACCATTTGCAATCGCTGACTGCATGATTTCTGACAACCCTGGCTCAAAAATAGGTGACTGACCAGCCTTCATCAACTTGACTTTCTCTTCGTTATTGTCGATACAAACCACATCGTGCCCGATATGAGCCAAACAAGCACCTGTCACTAAACCAACGTAACCAGTACCAATAACACAAACTCGCATTCGTTTCTTCCTCTAATATCTATGTATTGTTTGCTGCAAATTTTCAGTTATCCAAAATCTATTTCCCGCTGTTCATGCGTTCGCGGAAATCATTTATAGTCCGTTCTAACCCTTCTTGTAAAGGAACGGTAGGTTCCCAATTTAACAAGGTTTTTGCTTTTGTGATATCAGGACGACGACGACGGGGGTCATCAGAAGGCAGCGGTTCAAACTTAATTTCCGCATCAGGATTAATCTTTTGTTGCACAGCTTGAGCCAATTCCAAAATCGTGTATTCCCCTGGATTACCGATATTGACAGGCCCTACGTAATCGCTGTTCATGAGACGGACAAATCCATCCACTAAATCAGAAACGTAGCAGAAACTACGGGTTTGCGACCCATCTCCATACACAGTTAAAGGCTCACCCCGCAGAGCTTGCACAATAAAGTTACTAACTACACGACCATCATTTTCTAACATACGAGGACCGTATGTGTTGAAAATACGTACAACTCTAACATCAACTTTATTTTGTCTGTAATAATCAAATGCCAGAGTTTCAGCAATACGTTTGCCTTCGTCGTAGCAAGCACGCAAGCCAATAGGGTTTACATTACCCCTGTATTCTTCGGTTTGAGGATGAATTTCTGGGTCTCCGTATACTTCTGATGTCGAAGCCAGGAAAAATCTTGCCTTTACACGCTTAGCTAACCCCAACATATTCAACGTTCCCATAACGTTGGTTTTCACTGTTTTTACTGGGTTGTACTGATAATGTACAGGCGATGCTGGACAAGCTAAATGGTAAATTTGGTCTACTTCTAACCGAATTGGTTCGGTAATGTCGTGACGAACAAGTTCAAAATTGGGATTACCCAACCACTTGAGAATATTACGCTTGTTACCTGTGTAAAAGTTGTCCAAGCAAATTATTTCGTGTCCATCATTCATCAAAACGTCGATTAGGTGGGAACCAAGAAAGCCAGCTCCACCAGTTACCAAAATTCTCATTGCTACCTCGCAGGAGTATGTTCATCAGAAACACAAATTGACAACTTTTGTTGCCATCCCCGCTTTGGGGAAATACGTAGGAGATTAGTGCCTATCCATCCCTGTATACTGGGAAAAAGCTACACTACATCTGTATTAAATAACCTTCAATTTACAGTTGAAGGCTGTTGTCAAAAAAAAAGGCAGAAGGTAGAAGGTAGACAGCAGAAAGAAAGAGAATAAAAAAGAACTCAATACCTTTTTTGGCTTTGGGTGTAGAAACAGATGGTCTTATTTGTCACATTTGTAACTTTTACCTTCTTCTGCCTTCTGCCCTCTGCCTTCTTCTGGTCACTTCCTTGTTACTTTCAGTATTTTTGCAACAGGACTTGTGCTTGTGCTTAGAGTACCCAGACTTAGGGCAAAAACATCACAAGTAGAAATTGACCCATAAATTGCGGTCAAACCCATTTATTTAGCTTTTGATGCAGCCTCGTACTAATGTATTTATTAAAATGGTTGACAATACCATTAGCAAATTAACAAACCTTACCGGTGAAATCTGTGACAAAATGGCAGAATTCACGAAATCTTTAAGAATGTTAACTAAAGGTACGGACATTGAGTACAAGAAATAACAACAATTCTTAACGAACTTTGTCTATTTATTCATCAAGAGACGGCTACTGAATTCCGGTAATTTCTCAGTAATTTTTCGGTTATTTAATTAAATCCGCCAGATGGCATTTCGCATTTCGCAGAAAGAAATTTTTCGTTGAGAATAAGATATTACTTGTTACCTTATATACTTTGTATACTTCTTGCTCACCTCAAGTGCCTTATTTATGCCATTGGCCTTCTGCCCTCTGCCTTCTGCCCTCTGCCATCTTTAAACTATTTGCACTGTGGCGCTAGGAGACACTGTTGATGGTAACGTAATGCTTTGGACGCGCTGCGGTTCCCCTAGCATGACTATAGAGCAAGTAAGCTGTCTGGCTAACTCAGTAGTAACATCACTAATAGCGAGTCCACCAGGAATTGTACGATTTCGCGTAAAAGGTAATACTACTAAATCGTATAATCGCGCAGCTTGTAAAATTGCTTGGACTACATTTTCGTGAGCAATAATTTGAATTTCTGGTGGATTTTGTAAAGATAACTTGGATACAAGTAACGCCAGTTGGGAACGCCTAACAGCTATTTTATTAGAACTAGTACGGCGGTCGCAAACGTTAAGAACGGTAACTTGAGCTTGATTTGCTTCAGCTAGCATTTGTGCGAATTGCACTGGCTGCAAGGAGGGAGAAGTTAAATTCTCAACAGGTACTAAGATACGTTGAATTTTTTTTGGCGATTCGACAAGACGAGCAACCGCAACAGGACAATGGGAAGCCCAAAGAACGTTATCAATTACATTGCCAAATAACCGCGCTCGTAAACCAGTACGTTTACCCCAACCCATAACAATCAAATTCGCATTTTTTTCTCTAGCAGCACGACTAATTCCTTGAGCATAAGCGTCGTCTATTCGCAACAAAGGCTCAGCTTCGACACCCAAAGCTTTACTGAGAGCGATAGCCTTACACAATAAACGCTCATTGCGTTGCCAAGAAGACTCCAACTGTGGGGAATCCATGTGCGCTGCTGCAGTAACTATTGCTAAGGGTAAAATCTTGCCATCAGTATTACGTGTTAGCAAAGCCGCCATCTCAATTAAAAAATGCTGAGTTTGTGGATTATGTAGCGGCACTACAATACTAAAAAGATTATTTTTCTCTCCAGAACAAGGATAAGACTCTGTTTGAGGTTGTTGTTCGCGGGTATTAAAAGAAGTTAAGCCATTTGCCACTCTGCTAGTAATCATCGGCCCTAGGGTAGATGTTATTAACATCAAAATCACGACACTATTTAATACTGATGGCGGAAGCAAACCCGCTTTATATCCAACCAATGTCGTTGCTAAGGTTGCTCCAACCTGGGGCATTGACAACGACCACATTGTTAGCGTTTCTTGCCAATTATAGTGATAAACGAGTTTCGCCAAATAAGCGGCAATAAATTTACTGGCAATCAAACCGAGTACAACAAACAAACCTAACTTTAAAGTGCCAAGATTTTGCATAAATCTGGGCAAATCCAGCAGCAAACCCAAATTTACAAAGAAAATAGGAATAAATAAAACGCTACCAACAAATATTACCTTTTCTTTCACAGGTCCTTCACCGACAGCCTCATTAACTGCCAAACCTGCTAGAAAAGCTCCAACAATTTTTTCAATCCCAATCAGCTGTGCCCCTAATGCAGCAAGAAACACCGAAAGCAGAACAAATAAAAACTGGTTTCCTTCATCTTCGCCTCTAATACGAAAAAATTCTTTGCCAGCCCAATCAAACCCAGCTAAAACAGCAACCGAGTAAACTGTTATCCAACCAAGTAACGAAATAGTTTCCCAAATATTAATTTGTCTAGCATGGATGGCAACGCAAACCGCTAATACCATCAATGCCCCAATATCAGTAAAAATAGTTGCCCCGATGGTAACAGTAACAGCTTCGTTATTTACCACCCCCAAGCGATTTAAAATAGGATACGCCAAAAGACTATGTGAAGCGAACAAAGAACCAATCAGAATCGCCGCATTCCAGTCAAAACCAAAAATGCGCCCAAGCAAAGTTCCTAGCAACAAAGGTATGCCAAAAGTAAAACTACCATACCCTAAGGAGCGATTTTTCCGACGACGGAACTGCTCCATTTCTACTTCTAACCCTGCTACAAACATTAAATAAATTAATCCAACGTCTGCTAGCAGGTTCATGATTGGTAATTGAGTCTGAAATATATTCCAACCGTTGGGTCCCAGCACTACCCCTGATAAAACCAAACCTACTAATCCTGGTATTTGCAGCCTTTCCAACAAAATTGGTATAACTAAAATAATTACCAACAGTACAGCAAAGGGAACAATTGGCTCCTTGCCGAGAACTGAGTAATTTTGTTCCAGAGCAAGAAATTGTGATATGAGTTCCATAGATTAGGACTGGACGGGGCACTATAACAATTCGCAATTCGCAATTCGCAATTCGCAATTCGCAATTACCTGTTAGCAATTACCTATTAGCAATTTGCAATTACCCTTTATGGATGAATTTGACTTAAAATAAACCGCAAACGGTCGTAATCATCTTTAAGTAACACATTTAAAGTACGTCCTGCTTTTACTAACCATTCTCGGTCTGCTTTACGTAGCTGGTAAACTAAACGTATTACAGCCGCCGTTAAAGACTCTACTGGCGCACCACTAACAGTAAGTAACGTGCGTAAAAAATCTAGCTGTTCTGTAAACCTAATTACCGCTTCTGCCTCACATCGATATACCGATTGGTGGATTTGTGGTGGACGTGGTGGTAAATACTGGTAAGTTCTTAGGCCAGAATTTGTACTATCTTGCGGTGGCTCAAACCCAATAATTACCGCTCTAAACTCAGTCTTGAGCATTGCAAATATTTGAGGCTGTTCCTCGCGCAAGTCCTGCAAAGACAAACCCAAGGCTCTCGCACGGTGTACGGAATCAATCGGCATTGTAGTTGCGTAATATACCACAGCGTACACAATATTTCCCGATTCTTCATCCACAGACCGAACCCAACTACCAAAAGGAGGCATAGGGGGAAAACTTAAGTCTTCTGGTTCCAAACACTGGGCTAAAAATTCAGAAGTCGTGGTTTCTATCACCTCCGCGATATGATTCGGATGGCGATTGTCAGTAGCAAACTGTGGTAATGGAAGGCGCATGATACTGTATGCAGTTGACGGTTGACGGTTGACGGTTGACGGTTGACAGTTGTTTTCTCGTTCCGCGCATAGACAAGACAGTCAACACTTAGTAGTCAGCAGCCAGCAGTCAGCAGTTAACAGTCAACATTCAACCTATTTTCCTTTTTTACGTCCGGTGGTTTCGACTGTTTCCAATTCGGACATGCGGAAGGTAATTAATTTATCCCAGTTACCACCTTCAAAAAGTACAGCAACCTTACCGTCGGTAACCCGTTGCACGAGACCTTCAAAACGATAAAAAGTATCAGCGGGATTTTTGACGCGAACTGTCGCTCCTGGGAGTATCATGTACCTTACCTCTATGTTTCCTGATATATAGTTTAACTTGTTATTTGTTGACTGATGGCTGATGACTGATGACTGTTGACTGATGACTGATGACTGATGACTGATGACTGTTGACTGATGACTGATGACTGATGACTGAATGGTAAAGCCTAAAAATCTAGAAATTAGCGCAAATATTTTCCCGTCAACCGTCAACCGTCAACCGTCAACCGTCAACCGTCAACACTCATCATTAATATTTCTTCTTTTTGTGGCGAAAGTTGGCTATTGATTCAACTATGCCAATACAGATAAAGTTTTTAAGCATTGCTGAACGCCCGTAACTCATCCAAGGTAAGGGAATACCAGCTACTGGTGCTAAGCCTATGTTCATTCCAACATTGACGACGATTTGGAATACTATCATCGATAAAACGCCAATTGCTATCAATGAACCAAAGTTATCTTTAGAGGTTTGGGCGATACGCAATAATCTATAGCATATGATACATAAAGTGAGCATTACCAACATACAGCCAACAAAACCGAATTCTTCACCTACAGCAGAGAATATAAAGTCTGTATGTTGCTCAGGTACGAAATTTAACTGAGTCATAGGTCCTTTAAACAGTCCCTGTCCCCAAAGCTGACCGGCACCAACCGCAGTTCGAGATTGGATAATGTGATAACCAGTACCAAGGGCATCGGCATCGGGGTTAATAAATGAGGTGATTCGGTTTTTCTGATACTCTTTTAAGACATTGCTCCAGACAAATAAACCTAATTCGCCCCCTAACATGTTTAGAGCAAACGCCCCCAAACCGCTGATAGCAAACTTTTGCCAAGGCAAAGTGGCTAAACCAACCAATCCCATTGCAAATGACCAAACTATACCCAAAGGGCCTAATTGCAATTTGTCAAATAAAACTATCGAGAACGGCCACTGAATACTAAATAAAATAGCAGCAATAATTGGAGAGACAAATAGTATCAACCAGCCTGGATTTGCATTTGCCCAATACAACATCCCTAATACGATGGCACCAAATACCAATGATGTTGCCAAGTCTGGTTGAATAAATACTAATGCCCAGGGAACTGCGGTAATGGCTAATGCTCTGAAAACGTTGTTGAGATTAGAAGCTGTTTCCTTATGCAACAAGGCCGCTAGGGTGATAATTACCCCAACTTTGGCAAATTCTGAAGGTTGGACGTTAACCCCAGCGATATTAATCCACCGTTGTGCCCCTTTAGAACTGGCACCAACTATCATCACAGCGATAAGACTAAAGTTTGTCAGACCATAAGTTATCCAGTGCCACTGCAACAGATTTTCGTATCTGCTGCGGGCAATAAACATAGCAAGAACTAAACCGATACCACCAGCGAGGATATGCCACCACCAGTCAATTAAGCCTAAGTGTAATTCCGTAGAGCGAATCATGATACCGCCAAATACGGTCAGACCACATGTCAAGACAATTAGTAGCCAATCAACCTGTTGCCAGGGCTTTAGCAAATTGAAAGAAGAATTGCGTCTGTTGGAATATGATGATTTTTTTGGGAGCGACCTTTTTAACAACATGTGTGATTTTAGATTTTAGCTTTATAGATTTTAAATTTATACTTACTAAAAATCTGTATTCCTAAGCTATTGCCTAGGAACCAGATAAAAATTAAAATTTCTAGCTCAAAGCTACGACCGATACTCTACCCGCTATTGTTTGGGCTATGGCTTTCAATGTTTTGGCACTAACTGAGTCAGGTTCGCCTGCAACTATTGGTACACCAGTATCTCCGCCAACTCTCGTAGAAATTTCTAGAGGTACGCGCCCTAAAAGTGGTACTCCCAATTCTTTTGCTGTTTTTTCGCCTCCACCTGAACCAAAAATATCGTACTGTTTATCTGGCATATCTGGCGGTATAAAATAGCTCATGTTTTCCACTATTCCTAATACAGGTACGTTCATTTGCTGGAACATTCGCAGACCCTTACGTGAGTCCAACAAAGCAACAGTTTGTGGTGTAGTCACAATCACCGCTCCTGCCATTGGTACAGCTTGTGTCAAAGTCAATTGGGCATCACCCGTTCCCGGTGGCATATCAACAATTAAATAATCCAATTCTCCCCATTGCACTTGGTAAAGAAACTGACGAATTATTCCATTTAGCATTGGTCCACGCCAAATAACTGGTTGGTCTTTACCAATTAGGAAGCCCATCGACACTAATTTGACGCCGTAATTAAACACGGGTTCCAGGATATCGCCTTTTTCTCCTTTGCTCACCATCACTTGTGCTTCGCTCAAACCAAGCATAGTAGGGTCGTTGGGGCCATAAATATCCGCGTCCAGCAAACCGACTTTGGCTCCACTTTGTGCTAAAGCAACAGCAACATTGACTGCTATCGTACTTTTACCAACGCCACCTTTACCACTAGAAATGGCAACAATATTCTTGACCCCAGGAACACCAGTACGGTCAGCTACGCCTTTTTGCTGAGGAGTTTCCGCTGTTACTTCAACTTTTACATCCGTGACTCCTGGAAGCTTTTTTACTGCTCTTTGGCAATCTTGGACGATAAATTCACGTAACGGACACGCGGGTGTTGTTAAAACTAAAGTAAAACTAACCTGACCATCAGGGGCAATTTTCACATTGCGAATCATGTTCAATTCCACCAGACTCTTACGAAGCTCAGGGTCTTCTACTGGTCGCAACACTTCTAATACAGCACGTTCATCAAGAACCTGATACATAGCAATTTCACCCTTGCCGCTTTTAAAATTCTTAAAAAAAGCTTATTTGTCTTACATGCATCTTAACGTCGTTTACGACCCTGATTCATTCGAGAATTCTTGTTATATCCATACAAAATACTCGACATAACGCACAGCACATTCAGAAATATTACGCAAGTTTTTTGGGGAGCGGGGAGTGGGGAGTGGGGAGTAGGGAGTGGGAACCCTAATTCAGCGGTTCTACTATCGCACGCAATCCGTTACTGTTAAATATTTTTACGAGTTCGTTGGCGTTTTGGGGACTGGTGAATACTCCTGCTTGCATTACTCCTCGTCCTTGACTGACGCTGGTAATAGCTCCGGGAACAATAAATCTGACAAATTCCTCGTCCCTTTGGCTTGCAACTTGAACTACCACACGATAACGCATACCCATTTGGGACTGTTCTGCTGCTGGCATCCCATTATTAGGCATATTATTGGACGTAATACCCGCTCCCCATTCCCTACTCCCTAATCCTTGTGACTGATTAGAAGAAGCCTCTGGAGCAGCAAATTCAATTTCCCTAGTATTAATACGTGCGTAGTTGATATTTCCTGTACTTCCGTTAGGTTGCCATCCTATTTGATTTTGGGCTGCTGGCAAACTACGCGCTGGTGGCAAATTAGCCCGTTGTGTACGAGCTGCTGCGGGTCGTGATGGCATCAGTTGATTATTGAAAGGTTGAGTTGTGATGTTATTTGCAGCTTGCTTAATGTTCGGGTTGATGTTTTGGTTAATCAAAGCATTGTTACTAGGAAAGAATGCTGAATTTTGGTTGTAATTTCGGTTGTAATTTCGGTTGATGTTTTGAGGTGCTTCTGGTGCGGAAAAAGAAATTTCTCTACCTGATGAATTTTGTTCTACTGGTAAGTTATTTTCAGCAAGCTGTGGTGGGGCGTTGTTTTGAGCAATAGGAGCTATAGAAGAAGGAGATTGGGTTCCTCTTAAATCTACTCTGCCAACAATGCGATTGCTGGCAATAGTGTTGCCAAAGGCGCTTATTTGCTGTTTAGAAGCGTTGGCGTTGATATCATAACGAACGTTGTTGCGAAATTCATTCCCACCCCTATCAGAAGCGTTACCCAAATCGGGCATTGCTTGGGCTATAGCAACTAAGCCGTCTTCTCGATTTCCTTGGATTAAATTATTTCTGAGAACCGGACGGGCATTAGCTTGAACTACAACCCCTGCACGATTGAATTGAATTTGGTTGCTGACAATTTGTGGCTCGGCGTTTTGGGTGATATTAATGCCAAAACCTGTTTGCTGAAAAATATTTTCGCGCACTTGGGGACGGGAATTACCAGCAATGGTGATTCCGTTAGCTTTGTTGCGATAAAAATAATTTTTGTTAATTGTTGGCTCACTGTCGCCTGTAATCATAACCCCATCCTGAGTGGAGTTTGCAAAAGTGTTTTCTATTAATGTTGGGCTTGCTGATTCTATCCACACTCCGTAGCCCCGTGTATTTGTGTTACTAATTGTTACTCCTGTCAGCCCCGCTTGGTTAGCAGCTACGATTGTAATATCTTGCCTTCCGTAGCTACGACTGAGATATTCTCCGCCACCCTGAATCACAGTACCGCGTCCTTTGTTACGAACATCTCCTTGCAGGGAAACCCCTGGTTTAAGTATCAAAGGAAACTTCTCACCATTCTGCTGGCTGTAAGTACCTGTGGCAAGCATAATTACTGTATTGGGCTGGGCTTGACGCAGTGCTTGAGTTATAGTTCTAAAAGGAGTACGCTCGCCTCCATTGCCTGTATTGTCATCTCCAGCACTGGGATTGACAAAAATGAGGTTAACTTGAGACATTGTTCTCGCACCAAGAGGTGTTTGAGCAACTGCTGATTTTTGGCTGATACCAAATAACCCGGTATTTGCCACTCCTACAAAGACTATCAAAAAGAACACGGAGGAATGACAAATTGTATACAACAACGCTTTTAGGATAATAGACGGTTTTTTCAACATAGGGTTTTGCATAGCTTCTTGGACATTTGTCCTGTGGTAGATAGGAAACACACCTTGATAAGTCAACTTTTTAACACTCCTTTGGCCAAGAAATTATTTTTATACTCTAAGCCGTTACTTATGTCGATAATATTATCCAGGACTCTGGCTGATGGCTAACCAGTATACAAAATGAATGAATGAATGAGTGGTTAAGCGGATTTACCGTGAAAAATCCTCTAACATGTCTGAAAAATCTATTTAAATGGAAAAAAATAGCAAAAATGCAAGAGGTTGGCTGTTACGATAAAAGCAATAATGGGATTGTTGTAATGGTGGACCCATACAGCCAAAAACAGCATACACAACAGGTTATTCACCGGATTCTAGACGCCAACTTAGACCGCGCTCGTGAGGGATTGCGAATCATTGAAGAATGGTGTCGCTTTGGTCTGAGTAATGCACAACTGTCTGGTGAATGCAAAAATTTACGTCAAGAAGTTGCTTTGTGGCATACGAATGAAATTCGAGCCGCACGAAATACATCAGAAGACACTGGTACGGAGCTAAGCCATCCTCAGGAGGAGCAACGGGCTAACCTTAGTTCGTTGCTAACTGCAAATTTTAGTCGCGTTCAAGAAGCCTTCAGAGTTTTAGAGGAGTACGGTAAGCTTTACCACCCAAACATGGGGAAAGCTTTTAAGCAAATGCGCTACCGAGTTTACACTCTAGAAACTGATTTAATGGGCTACCAACGGCATCAGTTACTGTTGCGTTCTCGTCTTTATCTTGTCACCTCCCCCAGTGAAAACTTGTTGGAAACTGTCGAAGCCGCTCTTAAAGGCGGATTAACTTTAGTACAGTACCGCGATAAAAATGCTGATGATACTGTTAGGATTGATATAGGTAAAAAGTTGCGGCAGTTATGTCACAACTACGGTGCATTATTTATTATGAATGACCGCGTAGATTTGGCTTTGGCTGTTGACTCTGATGGCGTGCATTTGGGACAACAGGATATGCCTGTTGCCATTGCTCGACAGTTACTTGGTCCACAGCGCTTGATAGGTCGTTCTACCACAAATCCGGATGAAATGCAAGCGGCAATTACTGAGGGAGCTGATTATATTGGGGTCGGTCCGATTTACGAAACTCCGACAAAAGTTGGTAAAGCTGCTGCTGGCTTAAGTTATGTTAGTTATGCAACCAGAAATTCTCCCATACCTTGGTTTGCCATTGGTGGTATCGACGCTAATAATATTAATGATGTTTTAGATGCTGGAGCGCAACGAGTGTCAGTAGTTCGTGCTGTTATGGAAGCAGAACAACCTACCCTTGTGACGCAGTATTTAATTTCGCAGCTTAATCGAATCCAACCAGAATCGAACAAAGCTTATGTCTGAACAAGTAACTCAACAAGTAACTATTTTATTAAATGGCGAACCTCGCAGTTGTTTGTCTCAAATTCCTTTACCGGAATTACTCCAGCAGCTGGGATTTAATCCCCGTTTAGTCGCTGTAGAATACAATGGCGAAATTTTGCACCGTCAATTTTGGACTGACACCAAAATTCAATCTGGTGACCGTTTAGAAATTGTCACGATAGTCGGGGGAGGATGAGAAGAACGCAAGTGAAATACAAGCGGGCGGGCAAGGATGCCCACCCCACAAGAGTTTGACATTCAATCTATGTAACTTATTTCTATGTAACTTATTTTTCTGCAAACTGCTGCATTAATTGTCACTCCCCACTCCCCACTCCCCACTCCCCACTCCCTCATTCCTGGTACAAGAGACGGTGAGGTGTTTTGCGTTTAGCTAACTCTTTTCCTCTGCGACCAAATTTTTCTCTTAAGTTTTTGTCTTGACACAATTTTCGGAAGGCTTGAAAAACCTCATTACCTGAATGGGGGTTTACTAGTATGCCATTTTCCTCGTGATTAACTGCATCTATAACGTCAGCATCTTTTGAAGCAATTACTGGTTTTCCAAAATAACTTGCTTCTAAATAAGCTGTTCCTAAACCTGACACATTAAATTTTTCGGTAGATTTTTTGGCGTCCAATAAATTAAGTATGGTAAAAATATCGCAAGCTGAGTAATAGCTAGCTAATTCTTTGTTGGATACAGCACCAACAAAGTGTACTCTTCCATCTAATCGCAAGCGATGTGTTAAATATTTAAGCTCGTCTTCCTGGGGTCCCCGTCCACAAATTATATAGTGAACATCTATACCGTGTGTCAATAATATTGTTAAATTTTCAATCACCAGGTCAAAACCATTTTGTCTAACTAATTTTCCCACCGAAAGAATGACTGTTGCTGTTTCGGGAATATTGTAACCTACACGAACTATTTTGCGTAAATCTTCAACACGTCTGCTATTCCCCAATCCATCAAATTTTTCCGCTCTGACTTGTGGCTGAATAACATAAGTTGGAGTCTCAATGATAAAATTTGCTTTTAATAAATCTTTGGTACGTGAACTATTACATACTATTCCTGATGCACGTGTTAGCGTCCATTGAAATAAAAAATGCAATAATGGGTTGCTTAATGGATAAATAATATCGTTTCCATGTATATAGATAAAGAAATTAATGGGTAAGATGTAACTCAATAATAAAATCGATAGAAAATCGTAGCCATGACTCCATTCTATATAACGGTAATGATAGCGAAAATAAAGTTTAATCGCTAATACGAAAGAAGAAATCATATACCAAAATTGCTTCAGTATACGACCAAGAAATCCCCGTAGCCAATATCGAGGAATTTGCCATCTATATACGGGAAAATCACAAGCTGCATCAAATGCTTTATCACCTGAACAGCCAGCTGCTAAAACTATTACCCTCTCCGGGTCTTGCGTACAACGGTTATACACATATTCTCCTATTCCTCCCTCTTTTGGTAAAAAAGAACGAGAGACAACTAGAATATCGCTAGGTGTGCTTTTTTCCCTGATTGTTGATTGTATTTGAGAAACATTTTCCATGATTAGTTTTATCAAAATCTATTCAAAACCACATGAAAAATTCTATTTTCACATGTGAGTTATTTGAAGAAAATTTTCCTAGATTTAAGGGCGCTAATTCATTGTTTATCTGTTTGATATCACCTCCTATTCTTTATTGTGTCATACTTTCATACAAAAATCTTGTTGTTGACTGATTTTATATCAAGTATAATCATTATTTAATGTTTATCTTCAGGTATTACTTGTCTAGTTATTAACATCATGATATTTACATTGATAAAATATTAACCTAATATATAGTAAATAATTAATTTTATATTGTTCATGAATGATTTAACATACTAATAATTTAGGGCGGGCTAAAGAAACGAGCTAAAGAAATAAATATTATTTAGAGAAACTTTTTGTAATAAAACAATCTGCTTTGTTTACTCAACAATTTATAAATATGAAAAAAAATATATAAAGGGCATAAATAAAAAACAACTAATAAGTATCTTTACATAATGACAAACAAAACAGTAATTTAACTGACAAATACATTTCATGAAAATATTGACTTTGAGAGGATTTACTTATAGCCCCCTTTGTGTTTAATTAAAACAAAAATGGTATAACGCTATATAACTTTTAGCTTCAGTTAATGTTTTTGCTTTAACCTTTACCTAATTAGGCTAACTTGAATAGTATGGTTTTGTTATGCCAAAATGCCAGAAAGTTATCATGTTATATAAACATAAGTAAAATACTCATAGCGAACTAATTGCCTTAAATTACGATATACACAAGCCCGATGCCTTTATATTGGTTTGTACTGTCAGGTATTACACTGATATTCAGCTTCACAAGATTCTCCAACATGACTTTGTACTACTCGCGTATTCAAACTCTATTGTATGAAACTATTTATACTAATCATTTCAGCGTACTCTTAAGTCAAAATATAGTCGTAATAAATCACTAGCTTTACAAGCGATTGTAAAGATAGTATTGCTAAACCTTCTTAAGTTATTTTTATAACCGGAAAAAAACATTTTAAAAACCGTTTTGCAAATAAAGTATTTGTATAAATATTAACAAAATATTTATTATAAAGATTAAGTAAAGTAAAATTTTTTACTTAAAAATATTAATTAAATATGATGAGGATTTTCAGGGTTAACTCTGTGCATTACACCTTAGAGCGTAATTACAGGTACGGTTATCTACTCCAGAAATCCTCCTAATACTGGCTGTCTATCTCAAGTAAGAAGCGGTAGATTTAGAATAAAGATGTAGAGGCTAGTTCAACATCCGCGAATATTTCAATATATTTGCTGGTGTCGTCTCTTAAAAAATGATACCGCTTTT
The DNA here is from genome assembly GCA_019359035.1 of Scytonematopsis contorta HA4267-MV1. Taxonomy (GTDB): domain Bacteria; phylum Cyanobacteriota; class Cyanobacteriia; order Cyanobacteriales; family Nostocaceae; genus Scytonematopsis; species Scytonematopsis contorta. Next base: position 253,544 of record JAHHIC010000053.1, read on the forward strand.
CAGCGACTGTATTATGCGTAAAAAACTACAACAATCCATCAAACCGCTTTTAAAAACTTTATTTCTCCTCAGCCTCGTGTTTGTATTAGCACTTGGACATGCGGACGGAGCCTTAGCTGCTCGCACTGGAGGTCGGATTGGTGGTGGTTCTTTTAGAGTGCCTTCCAGCCGTGGCTATAATACACCAAGAACTTATGCACCACCTGGGGGAGGGTATTATCCATCTTATCCCGGTGGTGGGTTTGGATTTCCTTTTTTAATTCCTTTTTGGGGAATTGGTGGAGGTTTCGGCGGTTTATTTAGCATTTTGATTTTCATCGCAATTGCTAATTTCTTGATGCAAAGTTTCCGTCGTGCAACTAGTGGTGAGTCAGGAGAAACTGATTACACACCTAACCCCTCAGTTGCGGTTACCAAATTGCAAGTGGGAATGCTAGCTAATGCTCGCAGTTTGCAAAAGGAATTAAACTACATAGCTGAAACTGCCGATACTAATACGGGAGTTGGTAGAGCTGAAGTTTTGCAAGAAGCTAGTTTAGCTTTGTTGCGTCACCCTGAGTATTGGGTGTACGCAGGAGGTGGAACTCAACAAGCGCAGTTAAATTCAGCAGAATCGCAATTTAATCGTTTGGCTTTAGCTGAACGCAGTAAGTTCACCGAAGAAACTTTGTCTAATGTGAATAATCAGCTAAAATCAAGTGCTGATAAACAAGCTTTGCCATCAACAGGTGAGTTGGATAATCCCACCCGTTTGATTACAGAGGGCCCCGGAGAATATATCGTTGTGACACTGCTCGCTGCGACTTTAGGCAACTTCCCAATACCAGCAATTAAAACTGCGGATGATTTGCGTAGTGCATTGCGACAAATTGGTAGTATCCCTAGTGATAAATTACTAGCGATTGAGGTGCTGTGGACTCCGCAAGCTGATGGAGATACCCTGACTGATGATGATATGTTGATGGGGTATTCGGATTTAACGTTGGTTTAACAAAATGTAGAGACGTTACATGTAACGTCTCTACAAACTAAATGCGACTCGAAAGCCGCTAATTCTTAATCCTCCGTCTACTTCGTTCCAACTGCGGCTAGCACTACGACAGAGGGTAGGGCTAAAATTCCAAGCTCCACCACGTAATACTCGACGATGTACATCACCCCCGACTTCCCAAACACTACCGTCACAAGGTGCGTCATTATAATTTTTATGCCAGGGGTCGGCACACCATTCCCAAACTAGTCCGTGCATATCGTACAAGCCGAAAGCGTTTGCTACACAAAAACTACCAACAGGTGTAGTTTTTTTGCGGTATACACCTTTATTTTCTAAACCAAAAGTGAAATTACCGTTGTAATTAGCTAATTCTGTTGTGATTGTTTCACCAAAATGGAAAGGTGTATTTGTCCCTGCACTACAAGCATATTCCCATTCCGCTTCGCTGGGTAAACGGTAATTTCTTCCTGTTTTTTTAGCCAACCGAACACAAAATTCTTCTGCTTCGTGCCAAGAAACGTTTTCTACTGGTAAGTTTGCTCCTCTATATTTTGAGGGGCTGGTAATTAATGGTATTTTCACTGGAGCTAATGCTGCTACTGCTTGCCATTGTGCTTGGGTTATAGGAAATTTGCCCATGAAAAAGGGTTCAATGGTGACTGAATGTTGTGGACATTCATCAATATGCTCCTGGGAAGCTGGGGAACCCATGATAAATGTTCCACCTACTACTGATACCATTTCTAATATTATTTCTTTGCCTAAATCCTCAGCAAAAAATTTGGCATTACGACGAATACGGCTGATTTCTTTACCTTCTGCATTGACTGTCGCTACGTCAAATTCAAATACTTCTAAGGGTGGTAAAGGGATTATTTGAGTTTTTGGTCTTTGTGCTAATGTTGGAGTCTGTGAAGCCTGTGGTTGAGAAGTTTGTGCTTGAGGAGTTTGTGCTGAAAAGTTTGCTTGGGCTGTAAGTTGTAGTTTGGGTTGCAAAAATGTCATAAATGGTACGGAAACATCTGTTTTAGCTATCTTTAAATCATTTATGACTTCAGCCGCAGATTGATATCTATCTCTTGCTACAAAATTCAATAATTTATCAAAAATTTTACCTAAATCGTCGCTAACCTTTAAACCTTTTTCTTGTAGTCTTTCTCGCCATAACCACTCCGCACTCATGGCATCATAAAGTGGGTCGTAAATTTGCCCATAATCGTCTTGTATAGGGAAACATTGAGTTAAAAGCCGGATACAAGTTGCACCCAAAGCATACAAGTCACTAGCGGGTGAAGCAAATCCTGCCATTTGCTCATTCGGTGCGTAGCCAATTGTAAAAATTCCTGTAGCGCGTCTAGCTATTGTTGTTTGGGTGACTTGTTTGGCACCACCAAAGTCTATTAAGACTAAATCCCCTCCAGTACTTCTTTTGCTGAGGGAAGTGTTGCTATATTGTATACGCTTGATAATGTTTTCTGGTTTTATATCTCGATGAATTACGTTTCGCTCGTGAATGAATTGTAAGACTGGTAGTAGGTCATTTAATATTTTTTGAATTTCTTCTTGAGTAAAGGGTGTTGCTTGAACTTCATTTAAAAGTGTCGGTCCAGGAATAAATTCTTGCACTAGGTACAAACTCGATGCTTGCTCAAAATACGCAAGCAATCGTGGAATTTGCGGATGATTTTCTCCTAATTCATACAAGCGAAAAGCTTCTTCTTTAAACAATTCTGCTGCTTTTGCACGGGCTAGTGTTCCCTGTAGTTGCGGGAAGAATTGTTTGATAACACAAGGACTATTTAACCTATCTACATCCTCTGCTGCGTAGGTTCGACTAAAGCCTCCTTCTCCAAGTAATCTGAACACGCGAAAACGATTCCGCAAAATTGTGCCAAAATTACTTTGCCCGCAACTGAGGCAAAATTCGTTGCCGTCATCGTTGAAGGGATTTGAACAGTTGGGATTTTGGCAAATTTGCATAACGAAGCGACGATATCATCCTGTCCAAGTTTGCCCCAATCTTTAAGATTTGAAAAGTGTATAGTTATTTTTTACACAAATATATTTATACAAATTAATTTATACAAATCTATTAAGCATATAAAAATATTATTTACTAAATAATATATTAAAAATATTAAAATTGTCAACATGTAGAGACGCGATTAATCGCGTCTCTACATTATGCAAAATATTGTTATACGATTGTGTAAAATATTGTACGCCATTGTACAAAGTATTATGCAAATTATACAAAATTTACATAATCGCGATTATAACCAATTACCAATTAATACAAATGATGCCCAATAAAATGGATGATTTAAATCACCGTTTTTGATAAATTGTAATTGAGCCTGTCGCAATGCTTCGGCTTTGGTAATATTTGGTTGTCGCAATTGTTTATAAAATTCCCCCATAAATTGAGCGGTGGATTCGTCTTTTACTGCCCATAATGTTGCTAAAGTGCTACGTGCGCCAGAACGAACTGCGACTCCTGCTAATCCTAATATGGCACGATTATCTCCTTTCGCGGTTTGACAAGCGCTCAGAACCATTAATTCTACAGGTGTGGATTCTGATTCTGCGCGTTTTTTGAGAACTTCATCGAGTTCTTTGACATTAATTCGACCGTCCCATGTGAGTATAAAAGTGTCGTTAGAATTACTACTGAATTGTCCGTGGGTGGCAAGATGGAGAACTGAAAAGGGTGTTGATTTGATTAGGTTTTTTAGGTTGTTGCTAGTGAAAGTTTCGTTTAATAAGGTCTTGCTGGATACTTTACTAGCAATATCTTTGACTTCTGATTTGACTGCGGGTAGAGCTTTAAATCCTTGACGTGATTCACTTAATCCTGCGGTGATGACTTGAAAATTTCCACCTTTAAGTTTTCGCGATTGCATTAATTGTAAACCCGGTGACAAAGCAACGCTATATTTTTCAATTAAATATTGTTTACCGTCGTATAGTGCAGCCATTGGTAAATTTCTTAAAGAACCGTCGAGGACAAATGCGAGGGTTTTAATTTTGCTTTTGGCTAACTGGGGTTCTACAGGACGAATCAACCAATCATATACTTGCTGCGCTTGCTGTAAACGTTCTTGGTTGGAAAAGGCTGGATTTATTGATTTTCGCGTTTTTCTGACGATATCTTCTATTTCGGTTTTGGCAATCTTGGTTTGATGGTGAGAAAGTGGTTGTCCGGGAATCGAAACAATTACTTCCAAACGGTCATTCAAAATTATTGGGTAAATTACTGCAGCTTCCTTGTCGATTTGGTCAATTTCTTCTACCTTGCTGTCTAAACATGCTTCCCGAAAGAAGTTGTCTAATTCTGCTAGTTGCAAATCCTCAATTACTTCCCGTGCTTGTTTTAAGTCCTTTTCACCTGGGTTAGAGTCCAATAGTAGCGATACAAACTCCCGGTAAACTGGTTCGACGGTTTCTTGGAACGTGAATTGCACGTCACGGTTGATTGCTACTAGGTCGGAACGCAATGATTTTAAGGTTTTAACTGAGTTATCGTAAGAGGCGATCGCATTTTTGTTGTCTCCTTGAATTTTGAGAATACGACCGATTTGCCAGGAAGCTTGGTAACTAATATCGGAAGCGTTGATATTTTGAGCCAGTTGTAGTGCTTGTTGGGAGAGTTTTAAAGCTTCTGGTAACTGTTGGGTTTGTTCGTATAACTTGCCTAACTCATTGAGAGCATAGGCTTTAGCGCGAGTGTCGTTTAAACTTTCTGCTTGTTTTACCCCACGTGCAAGTACTTGTGCTGCTGTGTTTAGGAGGGGAGTGGGGAGTGGGGAGTGGGGAGTGGGGGATGGGGGGGTTTGTTGTGATAATTTTTGGAGACTTCGAGCGAAGTTTACTGCTGAGTAAACTGACATGCGACTGGGAGGGAGATTTTCTAAGCCAGATGCAATTCTTGGTAATAAGGTGTCTACTACTTTTAACTGGTTCGTCTCTATATAAAGACTAAGTTGGTTGAGTTGCGCTTCTACTTGTACGAGAGGATTAGTTGTCTGAGCTGCTTGCTCGTAGTCGTCCAAAGCTGCGTCGATTTTTTCTAAATTTCTTTTGGTATTTCCTAGACTCAAAAGAATATCGCTTCTTTCGACTTCCAACTTTAAGCGTTGCGAGATTGCTAAACTTTGTTCTAAAATTTCTTGGGATTTTTGTAAGTCACCTACGACTTGCAACGCGACTCCTAAACTATGTAAGGCTTTAACTTTCAACTCAGAATCTGGTTGAGTTTGCAGTTTTTCATTAACACCTGCTAACTGCTTCTGCGCTCTACGATGCAAACCTAAAGCTTGTAGGGCTTGAGCCTGGTTAATTTTACTACCAATCTCACCTGACTTATCTCCTGCGTTAACGTAAGCACGTTCTGCTTGTTGCCAAGTTTCTAAGGCTGCTTCTGTTTCACCCTTAGCAAGTTGTATGCTTCCTTTGGTATTTAATACTACTGCTATAATTGCAGTGTTATCTTTTTTCTGTTGCAACAAATTTAAACTTTTGCCAATGCTGGTTTCTGCTTTTTGCAATTGTCCCAAGTTTTGATAGGCTAGGGACAAATAATTTAAGCTTAAGGCTTGTTTGGTGATGTCTTTTTGAACTGAAAAACTTTTTTCTGCTTGTTCCCAAATTTGAGCTGCTTCAGCAAAGCGTTCTTTATCAAAAAGAATTCTACCCCGCTCTAACAATGCTTGGGGATTTGTAATTGTAGAGTTGGCAGTTTCTTTGAGATTATCTGAAAGATTTTCTGAAGAATTTACACTTGTGGCTGCACTAATATAGCTGTCTTGCTGGTTAATAGGTGCTTGATTGTGATTTAACCCAAAGTTGTTGTTGGCTAGAACTGGAATAGCTGTTGTTGCTAGAAACAGCGTTAATAGTCCTAAGCACAGACTAGTATTAACTGATTTTAAAAGCTTTTTCTTTTTAGTCATGTTTTGATAACTTTATCTATAATTTATTTCTACTTAGAGTTATTGTTCCCAAAAGTTGATGGGAACTAACTTTTTCAATTCAAGAGCGTCTCAATTACGCAATTTTGTTGAAAGCCGTATATTTCATTTGTAGTGCGAGCATCTTGCTCGCTATTTATACTGACTATTTATACTGGATATTCATACTGATTATTTATACTGGATATTTATACTGGCTATTTATACTGATTATTTATGCTGACTATTTATACTGACTATTTATACTGGCTATTTACAAAAGGCTATTTACAAAAGGCTATTTACAAAAGGCTATTTACAAAAGGCTATTTACAAAAGGCTATTTACAAAAGGCTATTTACAAAAGGCTATTTACAAAAGGCTATTTACAAAAGGCTATTTACAAAAG